>NZ_JAAQWQ010000010.1:0-170905 GCF_012985565.1 Pseudomonas sp. WS 5010
GCGACATCAGCTATTACCTGATGCATCGGTACAACTGGATTAGACCGCATCAGTTCAATAATGGGCTGGCCCCGGCTCAGGCCGAGAAAAAACTTAACGTCGTGTCCGGGATTAGTTGACCACTACAAATGGTATTTTGACATTCCTAAAAAACTCCGAAGGAAGGGAGCAGAATGAACATCGCGCAGAGCCTAGGTCTCAAGGGAAATCCTTTTGAGCATTATAATGCTGAAAAAGAACCCGACATTGCTGCTTACGCAGTTCGACCTCCTTACCTAGAAACCATTGCGCAACGCTCAATAGGACTTAGTTCGTTTATATTATTTGGAGATCGTGGCGCCGGAAAAAGCGCCACGAGACTGACTGTATATAAAGAGGCTTGGGAAGCTGCCGCCAGCGACCCTACTATCGCTCAGCCTTTTATTGTAAACCTTACAGACTTCGGACAAATTCTTGATAAGTTCAAACGCGGCCACCTAACAGACAAAGACATCTGCGCACTTGCTGCATTTTTTGTAATAGAACAGATGTTTGCCTGGCTTTCTTCTTTAGAAGACAAAGATCGCGAAAAGCATTTGAGCGAACTGGACGAACACGACAAAGCATTAATTCTAGCGTTACTCGAAGGCTTGTATTTAACAATTCCAGAAATGGATAGGGATACGTCCACATCAGAAGCATTCAAACTACTCGGCAGCGCATGGACCACTAAAAGCAAGATCTGGCTTACTAGACGATGGGGATCTGTAAGCAACATATTCGCAGGACTTCTTCACGCTTTTGTCAAAAACAAAGTGGATGAGAGTCTAGACATTAAAGATTCTGCTGAGCGCATATTGACTAGCCTGATTAGTGACTCCGCCAATACCCCAAGGGCCATTCTTTCTAAGCTAGTCGAACTAAGTCGAATGTTTGGGTTTACAGGCGTGTGTGTTCTTGTCGACAAGCTTGATGAAACCAATGAAACAGACAATTCTGTAGAGGCCACTGCCCGCCTAATCCATCCTTTACTTGCAAATATTCAGCTCCTTGAAGTGGACGGATTCTCGTGGATGTTTTTCGTCTGGGGCAATGTGGAGGACCATTTCAACAACAAATTAAAAATTCGACTCGACAAAATTGCCAACGCCAAAATCGTATGGACAGCCGAACAACTCCAACAGATGTTGGATCGCAGAATTCAGTTCTACTCTGAAGGCTCCACTAATTTTTCCAATATGTTTTCTGATGACTTAAACTCAGACGTCATCTTTAATCAGTTTTGCGCACTAACGTTACGTTCTCCACGAGAGTTGATCAGACTAATGGATACTGTCTTCAGGGAGCATGATGCTCGCGGAAGTGAAGCCCCTCCAAAAATTGACTCAATCTCTATCGAACTTGCCCAAGACAAATACGCAAGAGACACCATTCAAACCTGGTACAAAAAAGACACTCTACTTCAGCTTTATCGTCTTGGAAAAACGACCTTCATAAACAAGGACGTTCAAACAACATTTCGGATCGGTGATCAAGGCGCACGCAACAAAATCACAAAATGGAGCGATGTTGGCTTAGTCCGTCAGAGCGGCTCCGTGCCCGGCGACTCCGGAGGAAAACCCTCCTTTTTATACGAAGTTTCGGATCCCCGAGCAGCTAGAATTATTGAAAGAGGGCTTGATGATTTGGTCGGAGCCTCTCTAGAAACAGCAGGTATCAGAGACGAGGACCATATTTCTGATGAAGCCGAAGCATGACATTCAGAATGACAGCCCCTTAGCTTAAGCACTCTGGCAGCCAACATCCGACCGCTCAGTTCATGGACGGACAGACGGTCCGATGCTAGCCAGCACTGTGGGTTTTCAGTGCCCATACGTGAAAGGCCGCTCAGGGTCGAAAACAGTCCGCCCCGACATAGAGGCACACACATAAACTTAAGGACCATTGCCGTCGATGAGTCGATACAACAAGACCGAACGCCTAGGTATAAATGCAGTTTCAACTGTCATCACCAGTGAGCTTGAGTGGATATTTAGAGAGCAGCCCATTGTCGACATGGGCATTGATGCACAGATAGAATCGGCTATGGATGGCGATCCAACTGGAAAACTAATCGCAGTCCAGATAAAGTCTGGCAGAGGAAACTTTTCTGAGTCAAAAGATTCATTCACCTATCGCGGCGATCTGGTACACCTTGATTACTGGATAAACCACTCTCTCCCCGTTATTTTGGTGGCTCATTTACCTGACACCAATACAACGCTTTGGCAACACGTATGCAAAAATAACATTCGCAGAACTCCAAAGGCCTGGTCCATAAAAATTCCAAAAACAAAAATACTTGACCGAAAATCTCTCCGCCACCTATCAGAAATCATTGATGGCCCACCACACGAGCAAAAACTTAGACGACTCACATTAGACCTAGAACTTATGAAACTCATAAAGTCGGGCCTCAAGGTTTCTGTCGGATTTGATCACTGGTACAATAAAAGTCTTGGGCGCTCTGAAATTGAAATATTTGCACATGACAAATATGGAACAGAAACCCTTTCAAGGGAGTGGTTTCAATACTATGTCTGCTCCGACCCGAAGAAGCTCATGAAATTGATCTTTCCTTGGGCCATTGCCAGAGTCGACGAAGAGTTTTACGACGATAACGTTGAGCATGAAGAGTCCGATCACGAAAGGTTAATGAGAGCAACAGATATTGACAACGGATTTGATCCGTATGTACCTAACCCTAATGATATCTATCCGTACAGCGACTCAGCAGGCGAGGTTGCCTCCTATAGAGTACGCTTACATCTCAACAATTTAGGAAAAAGTTTCCTGACACTAAATAATTATCTCGAGCTTGAATAAAAAATTCAGTCATCACTAGTCAAATACAACTTACTCTCCAAAGCTGGTCTAATTTAGTTGTATAGCTTTGACTCATCATTTCACGACGCATACCCCAGTCAGGATCAACCGGCACACTGGCCGAACGCAGCGTGCCCCTGGCCCATCGTTCGTTTATCTGGTCCAGCACCACCATCACCCGGCTCGTCTCAGCCCGCTGTGATATAGCAAATAAATCATCGGTGTACTCACCTGGGAGGAAGCCAACCACATGAACGCCGCGTTCCTCAGTAACGAGATTATGCCCTGGCCGATCGCGCCCAGTGATCGGCGAATGCTGGTGCTTTGGCCGATGGAGACGCTACCGGTGGAACGGCAGAAGGCGGTGGGTCGAGAGCTGGAGAACGGTGGTGTTGCCGCGCTGTACGCGTGGTTGTTGTCCGTTGACCTGGGCGACTTCGACCAGACAACATGAAGGAACTTAAACAGCTCAGGAAAGCATTTGAGAAGGCGCCCATTGACTCGATCACACCCCAGGTAGTCGCGCAGTACAGGGACGCCAGGACCGCAAAGGTCAGGGCCAACCGGGAAATCGCGCTGCTGTCGCACATTTTCACAATCGCCCGCGAGTGGGGGCTGACCAGCAATGCTAACCCTTGTTTCGGTGTACGACGCAACAAAGAAAAGCCCCGGGACTACTACGCCGGCGATATGGTGTGGAATGCGGTGTACACCGAGGCCGTGCAGGAACTAAAGGACGCGATGGACCTGGCCTATCTCACTGGCCAGCGTCCTGCCGATGTGCTCAAAGTGGCCGTCACCGACTTGAACGCAGGGTTCTTGATGGTCAAACAGGGAAAAACCGAAAAAAAGCTGCGCCTTCTACTGGAGGACGACGGAGTGCAATCCGGGCTCAGTGCTTTTATCAGCAATCTACAGGAGCGCCGGACCCTCGCAGGGATCAAAACGTCGAGACTGATCACCAACACATCCGGTCTTCGCATGAGCGCGCAAATGTTACGCAACCGCTGGGACGAAGCCCGAGAAAAAGCCGCCATTAAGGCCGGTGCCGACGGTGACACGGCCCTAGCCGTGCTGATCCGTCAGTTCCAGTTCAAAGACATTCGCCCAAAAGCTGCTAGTGAAATCGAGTTAACTCATGCCAGTCGGCTTCTCGGCCATTCCACAGAAGAAATGACCAAAAAAGTGTATAGAAGAATAGGTGAGATAGTGAAGCCAACAAAATAAAACCATCTCTTCTCTTAAAATAAAATATAAAAAGTGTGCGGCGTATTCCGCCGCATCAAAGACATCTAAAGGGATATAAAATAAAGATGGGTATTACCATCACTGGTTATTTTCAATCAGACGACTAATTATGGGAATAAAATCATCCAACGCATCAGCATGAATTACAAACCCCAAATTCATCATTACTTCTATAACAGGGATAGCGTCTGCGTCAGCAGCCAAAAGAGATGGAACCGGCTTTGGAATGAGCTTACCTTTATTTGAATACGTCGGCCCCCCCCATAGCGTACCTATGAGCTTAGCACCCGTGCCGGGGGCATATTTGTCTCCACCCACTCGATAAATTCCATCTTCGTAAAGAAATACAGGCGATCCACTTGAGCCTGGAAAACAAGCGCAGTCTATTACAAAATATCTGTTGTTATCCCACCTAGTTAAGCAATGGGTTGCGGTCATTCCCTTCCGCACAATAGGCTTATTATTATGTTTATCCCACATTCCATTTGGATATCCAACCATTACCACTGACTCGATTGGTCTTATGTGCGGAAAATCATCCACACCAAGTCGCCATCGTTTATCCAAGAAATGATTTTTCGGAGTGTAACCCTCAGCAATTCGACCTAATATTTGCCCCATCCGTATCACACACAAATCTACTTCATCATCAGGATGCATCAAAATAGATCCACCAAGCGGATCCAACTCAAAGGTATGCCTTTCCTGCCAATCAACACTACCATCTTCATTTATATGCGAGCCGCTTTTTGCAACATCCAAAGTAACTTTAATTAACTTAGACCCACACACCACGTGCTTATTAGTGACAATCAAAGGAGTTACATTAACAAATCCCGACTCTGCAGCAGGGGTTTCTATATTATAAAAATAACCAGTGCCAACACTTTTCCCAGCCTCTGAATAAGATTCAATTCGGACAGTACTTAGTGAAACAGCTGTTGCAGGATTCATTGCCATAATCGCGTTCCTTGTCTGCCCACTGGCGTGATAGTACCGAGTGGTTAGGGGAAATTTAGCACCTACATCAAGGTCAATGTGTGATATTTCACAAGGTTTGCGAACGTCAAAACTGTAGAGGTTGCGGAAACGATCTGAAATCCCAGGCAATAAAAAACCCCGTAGACCATTGATCTACGGGGCTTTCAAGAGTGGAGGCCGAGGTCGGAATCGAACCGGCGTAGGCGGATTTGCAATCCGCTGCATAACCATTTTGCTACTCGGCCTCAAACGATCAATGCCAAAACCACTGACATTCACCGCATATAAACTTGAGTGGGCTATGTGAAGCTTGCCTCTACTCTATCTCATTGAAAACATTGAAGTTTTTTATGTCTCAGCGCGTTCAATGGCGGCAATTATGTACTCATTTGCCGGGGCTGGCAACCCCTTGATTTCAAAAAATATTCTTCTGTAGGGCAGAGCCGGGGCGGTCTGGGAGAACACGCCCCTGCCCTGCCTATGCTTAGTAGCCCAGTGACAACCCGGTATTGCGCCGTGGGTCGTTGGCGCCGTAGAAGCGGTTGTTGCCCACGGGCTTGCCGTCCAGGGACGGGGCGCCGACGAGGATCGCGGCCAGGTGATTGGCGTCTTGGGGGCCGGCGAATTTGTGGCCCCAGCTTTCGAGGATTTTCTGGGTGTCGGGGCTCAAGGCGAAGGTTTCGAGGTTGGTGGTGTCGGGCATCCACTGTTGGTGGAAACGTGGAGCGTTGACGGCCTCCTGGATGTTCATCTTGTAGTCGATGACGTTGAGGATGGTGAACAAGGTGGCGGTGATGATGCGGCTGCCCCCCGGTGTGCCGATGACCATCACGGCCTTGCCGTCCTTGGTCACGATGGTCGGGCTCATGGACGACAGGGGCGCCTTGCCCGGGGCGATGGCGTTGGCTTCGCCCTGGACCAGCCCGTACATGTTTGGCACGCCGACCTTGACGGTGAAGTCGTCCATTTCGTCGTTGAGGATCACCCCGGTCTTGCTGGCCATGACGCCGGCACCGAACCAGTCGTTGAGGGTGTAGGTCACCGACACCGCGTTGCCCCATTTGTCGACGATGGAGTAATGGGTGGTGTTGCTGCCTTCATGGGGCGCAACGCCGGGCTTGATGGCCATGGAGTCGCCGGCCTTTTGCGGTTCGATGGCGGCGCGCAGTTTGGCCGCGTAGTTCTTGTCCAGCAGATGCTCCACGGGGTTCTGCACGAAGTCCGGGTCGCCCAGGTAGCTGTTGCGGTCGACGTAGGCGTGGCGCATGGCTTCGATCTGGTAATGGGTGCCCTGGGCCGAGCCGTAGCCCAGTTCGGCCATGGGGTAGCCTTCGAGGATGTTCATGATCTGGCAGATCACCAGGCCGCCCGAGCTCGGTGGCGGCGCCGAAACTACGTGGTAGCCGCGGTAGTCGCATTCGATGGGGGCCAGCTCGCGGGTCTGGTATTTGTCCAGGTCGGCCTGGGCGATGATGCCCTTGCCGGCCTGGCTGGAGTCGACGATGGCCTTGGCCACCCAGCCTTTGTAGAAGCCATCGGCGCCCTTGGCGGAGATTTCCCGCAGGGTCCGCGCGAGGTCTTTTTGCACCAGTTTCTGCCCAACCTGCAGCGGCTCGCCTTTGTTGAGGAAGATGCCACGCAGGTCCTGGTCTTTTTTGAATTCTTCGGTGGCGCTGTGCAGCATGTCGATATCGCCCTGGTCGAGGGCAAAGCCGTTTTCTGCAAGCTTGATAGCCGGTGCGATCACCTGGGCGCGCTTGAGGGTCCCGTATTTACTCAGGGCCAGCTCCATGCCGGAGACGGTGCCGGGCACGCCGACCGCCAGGTGGCCCTTGGCGCTGAGGCCAGGGACGACATTGCCGTCTTTATCCAGGTACATGTCGGCGGTGGCCGCCAAGGGGGCTTTTTCGCGGAAGTCGAGGAAAGTCTTGCGCCCGTCCGCCAGCTGCACGGTCATGAAACCACCGCCGCCGAGATTGCCCGCTGCCGGGTAGACCACCGCCAGGGCGTATCCCACGGCCACTGCCGCATCCACGGCGTTGCCGCCAGCCTTCAACACATCGACACCCACGTGGGTCGCCAAATGCTGGGCCGTCACCACCATGCCGTTTTCACCGGCCACCGGGGCCTGGGAGGCCGCCTGCACACCGCTGAATGTCAGGACCAGGGCCGTCGCGATCAAGGTTCGGGTAAAGGGTTGGTAGCTCATCCGTGGATACTCTGTTTATTAGAAGCGTTAAACGTAGCTTCTTTCGCACAGCAACCCCAGCCAAGTGGCGCTTTTCAGACAGAGCTTGTCGGTGACGGAATGCTATATTCGCCCCGCCCTCCTCATTGCCCATGAGACACACCAATGCCCACGGTCGCCGACCCAATCCACGCGCTGTACCACAAGATCACCTGGAAGCTGATTCCGTTCCTGTGCTTCTGCTACCTGGCGGCCTACCTGGACCGCATCAACATCGGTTTTGCCAAGTTGCAGATGCAAGACCAGTTGCAGTTCAGCGAAACCGCGTTCGGCCTGGGCGCCGGCCTGTTTTTTGTCGGCTATATCCTGTTTGAAGTGCCGAGCAACCTGATCCTCGAGCGCGTCGGCGCACGGATCTGGATCGCGCGCATCATGATCACCTGGGGCCTGCTCTCGGCCTGCACGTTGCTGGTCACCTCCACCACCCAGTTCTATGTGCTGCGGTTTTTGCTCGGCGTCGCCGAAGCGGGATTCCTGCCGGGGGTGTTGTATTACCTGACCACCTGGTTCCCCACCCATCGCCGGGGGCGGGTGATTGCGCTGTTCATGATCGGCCTGCCGCTGTCCAGTGTGATTGGCGGGCCGTTGTCCGGCTGGATCATGGGTCACTTCGACCAGGTGGGTGGCCTGCGTGGCTGGCAATGGCTGTTCCTGCTCGAAGCGCTGCCCAGCGTGCTGTTGGGGGTATTGGCGTTCTGGGCCCTGCCCAATACCTATCACCAGGCCAAATGGTTGTCAGCCGCCGAAAAGACCCTGCTGCAACAGCAGTTGCAGGCCGATGACAGCCAGGCCAGCCAAAGCCCACGGCGCTTTCGCGAGGGGTTCTTCAACCTCAAGGTGTGGATGCTTGGCGGGATTGATTTTTCGATCCTGCTCAGTGCCTACGCCATGGGCTTCTGGATGCCGACCCTGATCCGCAACGCGGGGGTCAGCGACACGTTCCATATCGGCCTGCTCACCGCCCTGCCCAGCGTCGCCGCGCTGGCGGGCATGCTGCTGATCGGCGCCAGTTCCGACAAATACCGTGAACGCCGCTGGCACATTATCGTGCCGTTTTTGGTGGGCGCCGCGGCCATGGCCAGCAGCACGTTCTTCACCCATAACGTGATCGCCACCGTGGCCCTGTTTGCCGTGGCTTCGGCAGCGATCCTCGGTGCGGTGCCGGTGTTTTTCAGCCTGCCGGCGACCTTCCTTACCGGCACTGCGGCGGCCACCGGTTTTGCCCTGGCGTGCTCCCTGGCGAATATCGCCGGGCTGGTCAGCAACTCGTTGATGGGCCTGGCGATAGATATCACCGGCAGCAGCGCTGGGGCCATGTGGTTCTTTGCCGCCAGCCTGCTGCTCAGTTGTTTGCTGGTGATTGCGTTGCCGGCGAAATTGGTCAACCGCTAGGCTGTGGGAGCTGGCTTGCCTGCGATAGCGGTGTGTCAGCCGCCAGAAATGCTGACTGAACTGCCGTCATCGCGGGCAAGCCCGCTCCCACAGGGGGGAGGCAGGCTCAATGACCGCTATGGGCCATGCCACTCGGCTGCTGCAACAGTGCCAGGTCTATCTCCTCGAAACGCAGCACCCGCCCGCCGGTATCTGCCGCGACTTTCTGCGCCACCGCCTGCTCGGCAAACGAGGCCAGCACCACGCCCATGGCGCCCTTGAGCCCGGTGCCGAGCACGTAGTAGGCGGTCTTGGCGTCGATCAGGTGGGCATCGTCCGGGGTATTCCAATGGCTGCGCCCCATGTCATGCACATACAGCTTTGACTGGGCATGATGATTTTCCGGCTGCAACCACCAGCCGAGCATTTCTGCGGTCGAGCAGAACTTCTTCGCCGCGCCCTGCTCCACCACCTCGCCCTTGGGCCCCGGGAATTCGCTGATCACCATGCCACACACATGGCACTCATCCGCCGGATGGAACGCCACCGGCCCATCACCTGCCCCCGCCGCCACCGGCTTGTCACACCCCACCAACAGCAGGCTCAACAGCAACACCCATCCGATTTTCATGCTCAGCTACTCCACCGATAAAAAATTCATGCCGCGCGCCGCGCGAACAGCCAATAGGCCCAGGCCAGCGGCCCGGCGACCCACGCCGCCAGGCACAGCCACAACGCCGCCTCCGGCACTGCCAAGTCACCGCCCAGGGCCATCACGCCTACCGACGCGGGGCCGGCATCGAAGCCCGACAGGTTGATCAGCCGGTACACATCCGCCGGGTTGAACAGCAACAGCCAGGGCAGCAGCGTCGGGCTGAACTGCCCCTCGCTGAGCACCAGCAGCGCCAGCAATGCCAGGTCAAAGACCAGCACAAAAAAGAACCACACCCCCAGGGCCAACCCGGCCGCCGTGGATTTCTCCGCCGAGACGCTGCTCAACACATACGCCATCCCCAAAAAGCCCCAGCCGAGCAAGGTCGAGGTCAGCATGAAGCGGCCAAAGGCCCAGAGCAGCAGGCTGAACTCGACGTCATCCACCAGCAGCGCGATGGCGAGCATGGCGCAGCCGAATCCGATAAAGGTCGCCAGCGCCAGGATCAGCCCATGCCCGACAAACTTGCCGAGCAGGATCTGCCCGCGCCCCAGGGGATAGGTGAGCAACAGCAGCAAGGTGCCGCTTTCGTCCTCGCCGACAATCGCGTCATAGGCCAGCAGCAGCGCAATCAATGGCATCAGGAAGGTCGCCAGGCTAGCCAGGCTGGCGATGGTTGCCGGGATCGAGGTAAAACCCAGTTGCCCGGACGCCGCCGCACCGAGCCACCCAATACCGATGGCCAGCACCGCGAACAACAGGCTGATGGCCAATAACCAACGGTTGCGTAGGCCATCGCTGAATTCTTTGCGGGCCATGTTCCAGATCGGCGTCATTGGGCACGCTCCACAGGGCTGTCCATGTAATGGCGGTACAGGTCTTCCAGGGACGGCACGACAATTTCCACGTCAGTGGGGCTGTCCTGGTCGAGCAACTGGCGCAGCAGGTCCAGCTTGTTGCCATTGAACGCCGCCACTTGCAGCCCTTGCGCGCCCCAGCGCTGGGTCACGTGGCCGGCCTCGCTCCAGCGTTTTTGCAAGAGCGCCGCACGTTGCAGGCCGCTGCTGCGGATCAGGGTCGGCAGCCCCGCTTCTTCGCGCAAGGCCGCCAGGGTGCCGAGGGCCAGCAGGCGGCCCTGGGTGAGGATCGCGGCACGGTTGATATGGGCCTCCACGCCCGGCAGCACATGGGAGCAGAGGATGATGCTGGTGCCCTGCCCGCGCAGGCGGTCGAGCAAGCAATACAAATCCTGGGTGGCGATCGGGTCCAGGCCCACGGTGGGTTCGTCGAGCAGCAACAGGCGCGGCTCGCCAAGCAAGGCCTGGGCCAGGCCGAGGCGCTGGCGCATGCCCTTGGAATAGGTCTTGACCCGCCGCCGCGCCGCCGCTGTCAGGCCGACGTCTTCCAGCAACGTCGAGACCTGGCTCATCGGCGCGCCCTTGAGCCGGGCAAAATGCTGCAAGGTCTCCAGGCCGCTGAGTTGCGGGTAGAACGTGACGTTTTCCGGCAGATAGCCGAGCATCCGGCGCACCTGGGGATCACTGGGCGCGCGGCCAAACACCCGTACCTGGCCGCTGCTTGCCTGCAATAAACCGAGGATCAGTTTCATACTGGTGGTCTTGCCCGCGCCGTTATGGCCGAACAGGCCCAGAACCTCCCCGGGCGCCAGGCTCAGGCTCAAGTCATGCAGCACAGTGGCGGGCCCATAACGCTGGGTCACGCCTTCGATTTCGACGACAGGCATCATGCGGGCTCCTTGAGCAGGGAAAGCGTGGGGTCTTTCATCAGCGGATGGCTGTCCATCACCCCCGGCGACTTGATCACCGGAAACGCCCGTTGCACCCAGCGCAGCAACTCGATGCCGGGGCTGTTCATCAGCAGGCGCACCTGGGGATACAGCCACAGCAGGCGGTCGACGTTATCGTTGGGCTCGTAGGCCACATCCCCCAGGCCGTCGTTATTGCGGTCCCAGCCCAGGTAATCGCTCCAGTAATTGCCGCGACCATCTGCCGACCATTCCTGCAAGCGGGTGGCCACGTACTTGACCTGGCGCTGGTTGCCGACAAACGCGTTACCGGCAATCCGGTTGTCTTCGGAGCCGGCCGTGAGGTGGATGCCCACCGCGCTGCGCCCAAAGTGGTTGTGTTCGATGCTGTTGAACAGCGAGTTGTAGATAAACAGCGCCTTGCCTTCGGCACCGGTGATCATGGTGTCGCCGGTGGTGCCGTCGCGCACGTCGTTGACCACGTTGTCGCGCAGGGTGGAATAGGTGATGTAGTTCATCAGGATCCCGTAGTTCTGGTCCTGCTCGGAGCGATTGCCGATCACCGTCAGCTTGCGGCTTTGCATCAGCGCATAGCCGGTGCGGGTGCGGCGGGTGATGTTGCCGAGCACCTGGTTGTCGTTGGCGAACATGTAGTGAATGCCGTAGCGCAGGTCTTCCAGGGTGTTGCCTTGCAGCAGGTTGCCGTTGGAGGTGTCGATGTAGATGCCATCGCGGGCATCGCGCACCAGGTTGCCGATCACCCGCGCGCCCTTGACCGCGTACAAATGGATGCCATTGCCCCGGTCCTGGGAACGCATGGTCGGGTCGCCCTGGATCTGGTTGTCGATCACGCTCACATCCGCCGTGCCATCGACCCACACGCCAAACCCCTGGCCGCGCAGGCGGTTGTTCTTGATCAAGGCGCCGTGGGCCTTGGGCTGGATGAAAATGGCCGCGTTCATCGCGGTGAGGTCATGGCCCCAGTCGAGGAAGGTGCAGCCCTCGACGGTGACGTCGGCAGCGTTGATCAGCAGACCATTGCCCTGGCCCTGGCTGTGGATCACCGCACCGGGTTCGCAAATCAGTTGCAGGGGCTGGTCGATGCTGAAGGAGCCCTGGTAGTCACCGGCGGGCAATTGCCAGCGGTGCGGGCCTGCGGCTACCAACGGCAGGTCGGTGATGGGCAGTACAGCGGCACTGGCGGTGGCCGAAAATAGCAGCCACACACACCCGGTCCATAACGTGCGGGGTCGAGCCACGGAGTATTCCTTTTGATCAAAGCCCAATCTGTGGAGCGACACAGATCTGGTGTGGGAGCGGGCTTGCTCGCGAAGGCGGTGGATCAGTCAAGTAATGCCTGGCTGACACACCGCCTTCGCGAGCAAGCCCGCTCCCACATTGGTTGGTGCTCGCCGTTAAGTGCGCTCCACCAGCATCCGCCCCACCATCTCCATATGCAGCGCATGGCAGAACCAGCTGCAGTAGTACCAATGCAGCCCCGGTTTGTCGGCGATGAAGGTGATGGAAGAGGTTTGCTGCGGGCTGATTTCCATGCTCACGCCATGGTTGGTCATGACAAAGCCATGGGTCACGTCCTCGATCTGGTCGATGTTGGTGATGGTCACGGTGACCTCATCGCCGTGCTTGACGGTGAATTCCGTCAGGCCGTAGGTCGGCGCCATGGAGGTCATGTACACCCGCACTTTCTTGCCGTCGCGGATCACCTTGTTATCGGTCTCCAGCTTGATCCCGTCCTTGGCCGCAATGGCCACGGTTTCGGCAAAGAACGGGTCGTTGCGCTCCCAGATTTTCTTGGTCTTGATCTGGTCGCGCCGCGCCATCACGCAGTCGTGGGGTTCGGCGAAGGTCGGGCCGTCGTGGACCAGTTTCATTTCATCGCCGGAGATATCGATCAACTGGTCGTTTTCCGGGTGCAACGGGCCGGTGGGCAGGAAGCGGTCCTTGGAGAACTTGCTCAGTACCACCAGCCATTGGCCGTCGGCATCCCGGGTTTCGGTGAGCGAGGCGTGGTTGTGGCCAGGCTGGTAGTGCACATCGAGCTTCTGCTTGATGTAGTTGACCTTCTCACCGCCGTAGGCGCGGATGGCTTCGGCGATGTTCCACTTGACCACCTGGCTGTCGATAAACAGCGTGGTGTAGGCAAAACCCCGGCCATCGTAGGTGGTGTGCAACGGGCCCAGGCCCAGCTCCGGCTCGCCGACTACCACGCCGCGCGGGTCTTTGATCTTGTCGCTGAACAGGTCGTCGAGCTTGTCGATGGCAATGATGGTGCAGGTCGGCGACAGCTTGCCGTTGGCGATAAAGTACTTGCCGTCCGGCGAGGTGTTGCAACCGTGGGGGTTCTTCGGCACCGGGATATAGCGGGTGAATTCGCTGTCCTTGCCGTCGTCGCCCTTGCGCCCGTCCACCACCGGCACCTTGACCCCGTCAAGGTTGATGAACTTGCCGGCCTTGATCGCCGCCTCGATGCGCGGGATGTTGAATACCACCACCCAGTCGCGTTCGTTGCGCATCATGCCGCCCAGGTCGGAGGCCTTTTCCGAGTTGTAGCAGGTGGCCGCCGCGTATTTGCCGGTGTAGTCCATGTCGGCGTTGTCAAGGTTACCGTCGACGATGACCTGGAAGGCCATTTCCATCTTCTCGGCGTCGATGGCGTTGAACAGGGTGAAGCTGTTCTTGTCCTGCAGGTCGAAGGTGTGGCCGTCATTGGGGTGCGGGATGATGAACTCGGCGTTGCAGAACACGTACTTGGTGTACGGCACCTTTTGCAGGCGCAGGCCGTGGATCGCCTGGGCGTTGGGCACGGTGACGATCTTGTCGCACTTCATGATGTCCAGGCGGATCCGCGCCACGCGGGTGTTGGCCTTGTCGTTGATAAACAGGTATTTGCCGTCGTAACGGCCATCGGTGGTAGACAAGTGCGGGTGATGGCAATCGCCGTTCTGGTACTTGGCGCCCTCCCCCAGGATGCGCTTGCTCTCGTTGGTCAGGCCCCAGCCGGTAGCCGAATCAACGTTAAACACCGGGATGCGCATCAGCTCGCGCATTGACGGCACGCCCAACACCCGCACTTCGCCCTGGTGGCCGCCGCTCCAGAACCCGTAGTACTGATCCAGCTCCCCTGGGCCCACATGGATTTTCGACTTCGCTTCCTTGGCCGCCGCCGCAAAGGACTCGCGGGTAAACACCGTACCGCCGAGGGCCGAGGCCCCTGCCAGCACCGCGCCGGTGACGGCGCCAGTGCCAAGGAAGCCACGCCGGCTCATGCCTTCGGGTTCCGGGGTGGTCCCGGTTTTGTTCGATTCGCTGTCGTTCATGATGTGCTCCAGATATGAAAAGTGGGTGCCCAAGGCCGTCATTCAGGCACCGCCACCTGCACCAGCGGGATCAATTGCCCAGTGGCGGGTGCGGCCTTGTTGCGTTTCTTGCGCTTGTTGATCAGGGGCGGGCATTTGTGGTCGTTGTGCCAGGTCATCTGGCAATCGAGGCAGTAGTGGCATTCATTGGCGTTGATATGGCCGTCGGGGTGGATCGCCTGGATCTCGCATTCCCTGGCGCACAACTGGCACGGATCGCCACACTCCTTGCGCCGCTTGAGCCAGTCGAACAACCTGAATTTGCTGGGGATCGCCAGCGCCGCGCCCAGTGGGCAGAGGTAGCGGCAGTAGACTTTGCGCGTGAACAGGTTGATCACCAGCAGCGCCACGGCGTACAGCACGAACCACCATTGGCGGTCGAAATGCAGGGTGATGGCGGTCTTGAACGGTTCCACTTCGGCAAAACGCTCGGCGGTGGCCATCGACTCCAGAGACAGGCCAAACAGCCCCAGCAGGATCAAATACTTGATCGCCCACAGCCGCTCATGCACGGCAAACGGCAGCTCGAACTGGCGCACCTTGAGCCTGCGCGCCGCCTCGTTGAGCAACTCCTGCAGCGCCCCGAACGGGCACAACCAGCCACAGAACACCCCCCGGCCCCACAGCAGGATGCTGGCGGCGGTGAATACCCAGAGCATGAAGATCAGCGGGTCGGTGAGGAACAGCTCCCAGCGGAACTGCTGGAACAGCGCATGCACAAAGGTCAGCACATTGACCACCGACAGTTGCCCCAGGGCGTACCAGCCGATAAACACCACGGTAAACAGCAGATAGCCACGGCGCACCCAGTGCAGCAGACGCGGGCGCCGGGCCAGGCTGTCCTGCAAAAACAGAATCACCGTCAGCAGCACCAGGGCGGCGCCCAGGATCAGGATCTGCACGTGTTTCTGGTACCAGATCGTCAGCCACATCGGCCGGTTGGCTTCGTCGATGGCGGCCTGTTCGGCGGCGGTGGGCAACGGGCGCTCCAGATACGCCTCGGGCATCTGGTAGGGCAATTCAAAACTGCTGAAGGTGCCACTGACCGGGCCGGTCTGGCGCCGTACCAGCAGCTCCAGGGTCCACGCTGAGCCTGGATCGAACGCAGCCTGGGGGCGCACGATAAACACCGACATTTCATCGAACTCGGGCATGCCCTCGGCGAACACGTCGTACAGGCGCTGGTGGTCCATATCGCGGAAGCTGATGACATTGCCGAACTGGCGCAACTGCACCCGATCAAAAATCCCGCCGCGCACATAGCCCGAGCCCTTGAACGAAAAAATCCCGCGTCCCAGCACCGCGATGGCCTGCTCGCCGGGCTTGAGGCCCTGCATCAACACCCGGTACTGCGCGTCACCCAACAGGTTGCGGCCGATGGTCGGCGCGTTGAGATCGGCCACATACAAGTCGATAAACGTCTCGTCGACCTGCCCCGCCCCCGCCACGTCCACGCCTTCGGCCTCGGTGCCCTTGAAGGCGGCATCCACCTGGCCGCGCGTCAGGTGCAAGCGGCGCACCGCGCCATTGCCGGTCAACTGCGCCCAGTTGGCCGGCTCGAACAGGTCAGCGCGCACCAGCGCGACTTTCTGCGCGGTGCTGGCCTTGTCCTCGATCAGCTTGAGCGACACCGCCACTTCGTGGGCGGCGCGCATGATCACCTCATTGACCACCATCGCCGTGACCGTGGCACCGGCCACCGCATCCACGGTCACCGCCTGGCTGTCACTGGAATGCCCCACCACCACCCGCTGCTTGACGTTGATCCCGCTGTAGCGGGCGGTGAAGTCATGCAGCTTGGCCTCGGGAATGCCGATCAACAGAATCGGCTCGTGGTGCTCCAGCACATAGGCATCACGGATCACCCCGGCCGGGTCGAGAATCACCTGGGTGTTGATCGGTTTGCCGGAGTACGCCGGGATGTCCACCACGTCCAGGCTCTGGAACACATAGCCGATGACCGCGCCTTTGGCCGACAGCGTGCGCACCTTGAACGGGCCTTGGGCGGCGGAAATGGCGTCGGCCTGCGGGAAAATCTTGTCGATGCGCTGCTGTTCAATCGCGCCGTAGGACTTGGCCTGGGCCGGGCCGGCCAGGCTGAACAGCAGCACCAGGACAACCAGCCAGGTAACGGGACTTGCAGCCAGGGTAGCGAGGGTCGAGGGCTTGGGGCGGTTCATGGGCTCACTGACTTCAACGGCCGGGATATGCAGCCGATGGTAGGTGGCACGTGGCCAGTGAGCCCTTGATTGAAATCAAGTCTGGGGGTGGTGCGGCGTTTGGGCGCTGGCTACATGCCCAACCACTGCGGCAGCGCCAGTGAGATAAACGGCACGTACGTCACCAGGACCAGGAACGCCAGGAGGATCATCAGCCATGGCATCGCTGCGCGGACCGTCTGGCCCAGAGTCAGGCCGGTCACCGCCGAGGTCACGAACAGGTTCAGCCCAACGGGCGGATGCACCAGGCCGATCTCCATGTTCACCACCATCACAATCCCCAGGTGAATCGGGTCGATGCCCAGCTTCATCGCAATCGGGAAGAAGATCGGCGCCAGGATCAGCACAATGGCCGAGGGCTCCATAAAGCTGCCGGCGATCAACAGCACCACGTTGACCATCAGCAGGAAACCGATCGGCGTCAGCCCTTCGGAGATGACCCAGGCCGTGATTTCCTGCGGGATCTGTTCGGTGGTCAGCACATGGGCAAACAGCATGGCGTTGGCGATGATGAACATCAGCATGATCGACAGGCGCCCAGACTCCAGCAGCACCTTGGGGCAATCCCTCAAGCGCATGTCCTTGTACACAAACAGCGCGACAAACGCCGAGTACACCGCCGCCACGGCTGCAGCTTCAGTGGGGGTGAACATGCCGCTGTAGATACCGCCGAGGATGATCACCAGCAGCAACAGGCCCCAGAACGCGCGGCGCGCGCAGCCCAGCCACTGGGCAAAGGTCGCCCGGGGTTGTGCCGGCAGCTTTTTGATACGCGCCACGATGTAGATCGCGATCATCAGCATCAGGCCCAGCAGCAAGCCGGGGATCACCCCCGCCATAAACAGCTTGCCCACCGAAGTTTCCGTCGCCGCCGAGTACACCACCATCACGATGGAAGGCGGAATCAGGATGCCCAGGGTCCCGGCATTGCAGATGATCCCGGCGCCAAACTCCTTGGGGTAACCGGAGCGCACCATACCGGCCACGGCAATCGACCCCACCGCCGCCACCGTCGCCGGCGATGAACCGGACAGCGCGGCGAACAGCATGCACGCCAGCACCGCCGCAATCGCCAGGCCGCCACGGATATGGCCGACACAGGCGTTGGCAAAATCGATCAAGCGTTGCGCCACGCCGCCGGTGGTCATGAACGCCCCCGACAGCAGGAAGAACGGAATCGCCAGGAAGGTGTAGGCATCGCTGGTTTCAAACAGCTTGATCGCCAGGGAGCTTAACGAGTCCTGGCTGAACATCAGGATCGACATCGCCCCCGACAACCCCAGGGAAATCGCGATGGGCACGCCGAGAAACATGAACACCAACAGCAGTAAAAACAGACAGAGAACGGCCATCAGTCACGCTCCTCATGGCTACCGGCCAACTTGCTGGCTTCACCGGCTTCGTCGGCCAGCCCCAACCCGACCTGACGGTGGGTAAACAGGCGGTAGAAAATTTCCAGGTAGCGGATCAACACCAGGGCAAAGCCGATCGGCACGATCAGCGCGATATGCCCCACTTCCAGGCCGAAATGATCGAGGTCCTCGGCCCCGATCCCGGCCGCCAGCACGGCACTCACCCACTTGTAGCTGGCCACCATGAACAACCCGGCGTAGGCCAGGCAGCACAGGCACGCGAGCATTCCCAGCAGGCGCTGGACCCGGCGTGGCGTCAGGCGCACCAGGGCATCGACCCCCAGGTGGCCGGCGGTGCGCACGCCATAGGAAATCCCGAAGAAAATCAGCCAGCCGAACATCGCCTTGGTCAGCGCAACGCTCCAGGTCATGTCCTGGGCCCAGGTCATGGTGCCGTCGCCCAGGGCGTTGAAAAAACTGCTGCTCCAGGCCCACTTGTCGGCCAAGGCAAAAAACAGGGTGTAGATGTTGTTGAGCATGACGTAGACAAACGTCACCAGGGTCATGGCGGCCAGCAGGAAGGCGATAAAACCTTCCTCCAGGTGCTCCCAGACGCGCCTTAGGGATTGCATGGCAAAACCTCGCTTACAGGGAAAGGGGTCGCAACATGTGGGAGCGGGCTTGCCCGCGATGGGGCATCAACGGCCTCTCGGCTGGCTCAGACGCCGCCATCGCGGGCAAGCCCGCTCCCACCTTGGGTCGGGGTTGCGCAGGCGATCAGTGGTTGGACGCGTCTGCGGCCTTGATCAGGTCAGCGCCAATCGGCCCCTCGAACTTCTGCCACACCGGACGCATGGCTTCGCGCCATAGCTGGCGTTGCTCGGGGGTCAGCTCGATGATTTCGCTGGTCTTGGCGTCGATAATCTTCTGCTTGGCCGACTGGTTCAGCGCTTCGGCCTGCTTGTTCACCTCGACGGTGACTTCGACCATGATCTGTTCCAGGCTGCTGCGGATGTCCGGCGCCAGGCCGTTCCAGAACTTGGCGTTGGTGATCACCATGTAGTCGATCAGGCCGTGGTTGGACTCGGTGAAGTACTTCTGCACCTCGTTGACCTTCTGGCTTTCATAGTTCGACCAGGTGTTTTCGGTGCCGTTGACAGTGCCGGTCTGCAAGCCTTGGTAGACCTCGGCAAAACTCATCTTGCGCGGGTTGGCACGGATCGCCTTGAACTGCTCTTCCAGCACACTGGAGGCCTGCACGCGGAACTTCAGGCCCCGGGCATCCTTGGGCTCGTGCAGGGCCTTGTTGGCCGACAGTTGCTTGAGGCCATTGTGCCAATAGGCCAGGCCGAGGATGTTCTTGTCCTGCATCGACGTCAGCAGTTGCTTGCCTTCAGCGGCCTGGAAACGGTCGACGGCGGCCAGGTCGTTGAACAAAAACGGCAGGTCGTAGATCTGCACTTGCTTGGTGTACTGCTCGAACTTGGCCAGGGACGGCGCCAGCATCTGCACATCGCCCAGCAGCAGCGCTTCCATCTCCTTGCCGTCGCCAAACAGCGACGAGTTGGGGTACACCTCGACCTTGACCTTGCCCGCCAGGCGCTCTTCGGCAAG
The DNA here is from genome assembly GCF_012985565.1 of Pseudomonas sp. WS 5010. Lineage (NCBI taxonomy): Bacteria > Pseudomonadati > Pseudomonadota > Gammaproteobacteria > Pseudomonadales > Pseudomonadaceae > Pseudomonas > Pseudomonas sp. WS 5010. The sequence goes on from NZ_JAAQWQ010000010.1 coordinate 19,672, forward strand.
TTTCTTGAACAGCAGCGCGCCCTGGCCTTTGGGGGTGTTTTCCGCTACCACGTGGGCGAACTTGATGATGATCGGATCAGCCGCCTGGGCCAGGCCTGCGGCAAACAACGTGGCGGCGCACAACAGCGCCCGAGAAAGCTTGAGCATGGGTATCACCTTTTTATTGTTGTGGTGGTGTCAGGCAAGGTGCCTGATGTGATGCGTGTAGTGAATTTGAAATTTTTAAACACTGCGTTCGGCCAAGCCGAACACCAACCTGGGGAGCAATGCCTATCCCGCGTGGGAGTTCTGTGCTGCCAGCAGCCTTTGGGCCCGCAGCAACACCGGCGCATCCACCATCTGCCCATCAATCTGGTAGGCCCCTGCCCCATGGGCACCGGCCTCCACCACCCGTTGCGCCCAGGCCAGGTCCGCCGCACTCGGCGCCAGGGCCTCATGGATCACCGGCACCTGCTTGGGATGGATACACAGGGCCCCGGCAAAGCCCATTTCATAGGCATGCCGGATCGAGTGGCGCAGGCCCTCCGGGTCGTCGATCGCCGGGTGTACACCGTCCAGCGGTGCCACCAGGCCGGCGGCGCGCGAATGCACGATCAGCGCCAGGCGCGCCTGATCCAGGGCAAAATTCGCCGCCGCCGAGTGGCTGCTCAGGTTCAGGTCCAGCGCCAGGTCCAGGCCACCGAACGACAGGCGCTGCACTTGCGGCGCATGGGCGATTTCGGCCACCGCCAGCAGGCCTCGTGCACTTTCGATAATCGGCCAGATGACTTTGCCGGCAGCGGCGACCACCGCCACCTGGGCGGCACTTTCCACCTTGGGCAGCAACACCCCGGCCACGTTGCCGTGGGCTTTGCAGAACGCCACATCGGCAAAGTGCTCGGCGTGTTCTGGGGCATTGATGCGCACCCACACACAGGCATCGGGGTTGACCGTTAAAAACCCGCCGAGGTTGTCCCGGGCCTGGCGCTTGAGCGGTTCTTCCACCGCGTCTTCAAAATCCACGATCACCGCATCGGCACCACTGGCCAGTGCTTTGGCAAAGCGCTCCGGGCGGCTGCCCGGCACGAACAAGGCAGAACGAATCAAAGGCATCACAGAACTCCTGATTAGATAACGCCGCGCGCGCGCAGGCTGTCGATGGCCTCACCCGAGTAGCCCAGCGCCTGGAGAATTGCCTGGCTGTGCTGCCCCAGTCCCGGTACGCCGTCCATACGCGGGCTAAACGCGGCGTTACGCGCCGGTGGCAATAACGACGGTAACGGCCCGGCCGGGCTGTCGATTTCACGCCAGCTGTCGCGGGCCTTGAGTTGCGGGTGGTCCCACACGCCTTGCATATCGTTGACCCGTGCACTGGCGATCTGCGCGTGTTCCAGGCGCTGGATCACGGCCTCGGTGTCGAGTTGGGCAAAGCTGTCGACAATGATCTGGCGCAGCACTTCGCGGTTGGCTGAACGCTTGAAGTTGGCCGAGAAGCGTTCATCCGTCGCCAGCGTCGGGGTGAGCAGTACCTTGTCGCAGAACGCCGCCCATTCGCGTTCGTTCTGCAAACCGAGCATCACCGTGCCTCCATCGCCGGTGGGGAACGGCCCGTAGGGGTAGATCGTCGAATGCGCCGCGCCGGCCCGCGGTGGCTGCGGGGCACCGTCGAAGGCGTAGTACATCGGGTAGCCCATCCACTCCACCAGGCTTTCCAGCATGCTCACGTCAATGCGGCTGCCCTTGCCCGTCTTGCCGCGCAATAGCAGTGCCGACAGGATGCCGCTGTAGGCGTACATGCCGGCGGAGATATCCGCGATGGAACAACCGGCCTTGGCCATCTGCTCTTCACCGGGGCCACCGGTCACCGAAAGAAAACCGCCCTCGCTCTGGATCAGCAGGTCATAGGCTTTCTTTTTCTCGTAGGGCCCGCCTTCACCGTAGCCGGAAATATCACACACAATCAGTCGTGGAAAGCGCGCCTGCAGCGCCTCGAACGCGAGCCCCATACGCGCCGCCGCACCGGGTGCAAGGTTCTGCACCAGCACGTCGGCATCGGCCAGCAAGGTGTCGAGGATAGCGCCGGCCTCCGCCTGCTTGAGGTCCAGGGTCAGGCTTTCCTTGGAACGGTTGGTCCACACAAAATGCGAGGCCAGGCCGCGCACGCGCTCGTCGTAGCCACGGGCAAAATCACCGCTGCCCGGGCGTTCGATCTTGATCACCCGCGCCCCCAGGTCGGCCAGTTGGCGGGTACAGAACGGCGCAGCAATCGCGTGTTCCAGGCTGACCACGGTGATGCCGTCCAGCGGTCGTTGATTAGCAGTCATGACAATTCCTCAAAGCCAATGGGCCATGGATGCGACGTTGCGCAGGTTCCAGACTTTTTCGATCAAGGCGCTGGCCTGGGCCGGCGTGCGGGCGCCGCTGAACTGGCAGAGGCGTTGGAACTTGTCCGCCAACTGCACTCGGTCCAGGGTGTTGCCCGGGTCGCCCTTGGGCTCGTCAATCGCACCATGCAACGTGCGGCCATCGACGCAGGTCACGGTGACGCGGCCCAGCCAGCGCTGCGGATAGGCGTCGTCGACTGCGCGGTCGAAGATCATGCTGACCTTGTCGCGGAACGCAGCGACGGCGGGATCGCTCAGGGCCCACTGATGAAACTCGGTAAGCCCGGCTTTGCCGTGCACAGCAATCAGGCCGAGCACGGTGCCCATGGAGAACTTGGCCTGGTGCACGGTGGCCGGTACGGTCACGCGGCCGAGCACATCAATAGCGCCTTGGTACACGCGGGTCTCGACCCTGGCGATATCCGCAGCGGCCAGGCCTTCGCGCTGCATCAAGTCCAGCAACGCATCGGCGGCCGGGTGGGTATGGCGGCACGAAGCGTGGAACTTGAACGAGGTTTCCAGCAGCGCCCAGCGGCTACCGAGGCCTGCGGACAATTTGCCCGGCTCGGCGTCAGTGGACATACCCGCCGCCAAACCCTGCTCGCCTTCGAGGATATTGCGCGCACCGCTCAGGCCATCCGCCGTCAGATACGCGGCCAGCAAGCCATCCGCTGCGGCCTTGGCGGTGTGCAACTGCTTGGAGTCAGCGGCATCGCGCAGGAACTCCCAGAGCCCGGCGGCCTGGGTGCCGGCGCTGCCGAGCAGGTTGATGAATTGTTCTTCGTTGAAGTCCAGCAACTTGCCCACGGCCACCGCCGCCGCCAGGGTGCCGACTGTGGCCGTGGTGTGGAAGATCCGGTAGTGGGAACGACCCATGAACTCGCCGATGCGAATCCCGGCCTCATAACCGGCCACCGCGGCCAACAACAACTCGCGACCGGATTTGCCGAGGTCTTGCGCGGCCGCCAGGGCAGCGGGAAACACCACCGTCGCGGGGTGCAGCACCGAGCTGTTGTGCAGGTCGTCCTGCTCCACCAGGTGCGATGAGGCCGCGTTGACCAGCGCGGCAAAATACGCGCTGCTGCTGCCACCGTTGACGATTATCTGCGAAGGCCCGGTGGCCGGGCCCATCTTTTGTGCATAGCGCTCGAACAAGGGAATCGGGTGCGAACCTTGGCTGGCCAGCGCCGAGGCCAGCCAATCCAGATACAGTTCTTCGATACGCGCCAGCACCGCGTCGGGCAATTGCGCGTCATTCAACTCGGCGAGGAACCGGCACAAGTCTTGGGTATGGCTCATGCTCAGGCCCTCAGAAGCTGCGTGGCAGCTCGAGCAGATGCTCGGCCACGTACGACAGGATCAGGTTGGTGGAGATCGGCGCCACCTGGTACAGGCGCGTCTCGCGGAATTTGCGCTCCACGTCGTACTCGCAGGCAAATCCGAAGCCGCCGTGGGTTTGCAGGCAGGCGTTGGCCGCTTCCCAGGACGCCTTGGCCGCCAGGTACTTGGCCATATTGGCGCTGGCCCCAGCATTGACGCCGCGGTCGTATTCCTCGCAGGCACGCCAGCGCATCAGGTCCGCCGCCTCGATTTCGATATGGGCTTCGGCAATCGGGAACTGCACCCCCTGGTTCTGCCCGATTGGCCGGCCAAACACCACGCGGTCGCGGGCATAGGCACTGGCCTTTTCGATAAACCAGCGGCCATCGCCGATGCATTCGGCGGCGATCAGCGTGCGTTCGGCGTTGAGGCCGTCAAGGATGTATTTGAAGCCCTTGCCCTCCTCGCCGATCAAGCTGTCGAGGGGCAGCTCGAGGTTGTCGAAGAACAACTCGTTGGTCTCGTGGTTGACCATATTGGCGATGGGCTGCACGGTCAGGCCGTTGCCGATGGCCGCGCGCAGGTCCACCAGGAAGATCGACATACCCTCGGACTTTTTCTTCACCTCGGCCAGCGGCGTGGTACGCGCCAGCAGGATCATCAGGTCGGAATGCTGCACCCGCGAGATCCACACCTTTTGCCCGTTGATCACGTAGTTGTCGCCGCGCCGAATCGCGGTGGTCTTGATCTTGGTGGTGTCGGTGCCGGTGGTGGGCTCGGTAACGCCCATGGACTGCAGGCGCAATTCACCGCTGGCCAGCTTGGGCAGGTAGAAGCGCTTTTGCGCCTCGCTGCCATGACGCAACAGGGTGAACATGTTGTACATCTGGCCATGGACGGTGCCGGAGTTGCCGCCGCAGCGGTTGACCTCCTCGAGGATCACCGAGGCTTCGGCCAGGCCCAGGCCGGAGCCGCCGTATTGCTCAGGAATCATCGCCGACAGCCAGCCGGCGTCCGTCAGGGCCTTGACGAAGGCTTCGGGGAAACCCTTTTCTTCATCGATTTTGCGCCAGTAAGCGGCGTCGAATTCAGCGCACAAGGCGCGCACGCCTTCGCGAATAGCGTTGAGTTCTTCGTTGTCATGGGGGTTCATTAACGGCTCTCCGCCTGTTGTTCTTGGATTATTCGAAATGCGCTTCAGCCTGCTGCGCCAGGCCAGCAGCGTTACCGGCCCACAGCTGGGCGACACCGGCCGCCGTCACTCGCCCGCCCACCTCAAACGCCTGTGGCGCAATCAACGGACGCACGCCGCGATAGGCAAAACGGCGCAAGGTGGCTTCGGGATGTGCCCGGCAAAAGGCGCGCAGGCTCAAGGTGGCGATCAGCGGCCCATGCACCACCAGCCCCGCATAGCCTTCGGTGCCGGTCACGTAGGGGTAGTCGTAGTGAATGCGGTGACCGTTGAAGGTCACGGCGCTGTAGCGAAACAGCAAGGTCGGCGTGGGCTCGATCGCCTCGTACCAGTCGCCCCGGGCCAGGGCATCGCCGCTGCCGGCCTTGGGCGGTGTGGGCTCGCGGTAGACGATATCCTGTTCCTCTCGGATTGCCAGGCGGCCCTCCTGGGAGTAGTCGTGGCGCACGGTGACAAACAGCAACGAACCGCTGCGCCCGGTCTTTTCCTCGACCTGGGTGATGGTCGACACGCGGGTCGCCGCCTCACCGGCACGCAAGGCGTGCAGGAACTCGATACGCCCACCGGCCCACATGCGGTTGCGGTTATCGGCCGGCGGCAGGAAGCCGCCACGGGCCGGGTGGCCGTCGGCGCCCAGGGCGGTTTCCGCCAGCGGGTCCTGGAAGAAGCACCACTGCCATAGCGGTGGTAAATCTGCTCCGTCGTCCGGCACCGCCTCGCCGAAGGTGGCGGCAATACGCTTGAGTAGGTTACGGCTCAAATGGTCGTGGGCGGTTTCGCTTCGGCCAATCCAATCAGTGGCGCTCATCGGGGGCAGGTCCTCGGGCAGTGAGTGTCTGCCCCGGATCATGCAAGCGCCTGGCCGTTCTGAGAATTTGCATTTCAATAAGCCAGCGTTCGGCTATGCTGAACGCCGCTATCTTCACCTGGGAGCCTTGCATGCACTTCGACCTGGCCGACCTGCGCCTGTTTATCCATATCGCCGAATCCCCCAGCCTGACCCAGGGTGCCAAGCGTGCGTTCCTCTCGCCGGCAGCCGCCAGTGCACGGATCAAGGCCCTGGAGGGCCAGTTGGATACGCGCCTGCTGTACCGCGACAGTCGCGGCGTGGAAGTCACCCCGGCCGGTGAACGGCTGCTGCACCACGCGCGGCTGATCATGCGCCAGGTCGATTACCTGAAAAGCGAATTCACCCAATATGGCGCCGACTCCGCCGGGCATATCCGTATCTTTGCCAATACCACGGCAGTCACCGAGTTTCTCCCGGAAATCCTCGCTGGTTTCCTCTCCCAGCGCCCCGGCGTGACGGTCGACCTGCAGGAGCGCCTGTCCCGTGACATCGTGCGCGGGGTGCTCGACGGCACCAGTGACATGGGCATCATCGCCGGCCCCGTGCAGGCGCCGGGCTTGCAGGTCTTGCACTTCAGCACTGACCACCTAGTGCTGACGGTGCCGGTGGGCCATCCCCTGGCCAAGCAGCCGTCAGTGACCCTGGAACAGACCCTGGCCTATCAGCATATTGGCCTGCACGAAGGCAGCACCTTGCTCAGCTTCTTGCGTGAACACGTCGAGCACCTGGGCAAGCAACTGTCCTTGCGCATCCAGATGTCGAGTTTCGAAGCCATCTGCCGCATGGTCGAGGCCGGAGTCGGCATCGGCATCATCCCCGAGTCCGCCGCCGTGCGGCACAGTCGGACCATGCAACTGGTGAGCATCAAGCTTGATGAAAGCTGGGCGGTGCGCGAACGCAGCATCCTGGTACGCGAACTGGATGCCCTGCCGGGCGCGATCCGCGCGCTGATTGCGACCCTGAGGCCAGCCGTTTAACAGTCTTTGACAGTTTCCCGACAAAGCTGTCAAAGACCCCTGCCCCCGCCGTCCCTAGGATTTGAGCCTCCCTTGGAACGACGAAGGCCATCATGCGTTCAAAAACGATCTACCTCGCTGCCACTTCTGTGTGCCTGATCAGCTGCACCCAACTGTCAGCCGCCGCCGACTGGCAATACAGCCTGCAAGCCGGGGCAGCCAACCTGCCGCGCTACAGCGGCAGCAATGAGCGCATGACCGCGCCCATGCTCGGCGCAAATGTCGTCAGCCCGTGGGGGATTTTTCTCGATACCAACAAGGGGCTGGGTTGGGGTTATGAAGATGACAACCTCAGTTTCAATGCCTATGTCGGCGCCAGCACTGCGCGCAAGGACCAGAAGAAAAGCACCCACCTGGGCTCTGACCGGCTCAAGGGCATGGGTCAAATCAAATCGCGGCCGCAGTTCGGCGTGAGTGCCAGCTATACCCTGGGCACCGCAATCCTCGGCGCAACCCTGGAACATGCGCTGGAGCAAGACGATAAAAAAGACAGCGGCAAGGCGTTTACCTCCCTGGAACTGAGCATTGGCACCAACCTGTATGACGGTGACTACGGCACCGTGGACGCCAGCCTCAACAGCCGCTTTGGCGATGGCAACTATGTGCAGACCTGGTATGGCGTGACCACCGGCCAAGCCCAAAGCAGCCGCTTTCGCGCGTATGACGCCAAGGGTGGGATGGTCAGCCGGGGCTTGAACCTCGATTGGAGCGTGCCGTTGGGCGACCACACAACCTTCTCGACCTTGCTGGATGTGCAGTATTTGTCCGGTGATGCGGGCAAAAGCCCGATTGTGGAACGCAGGATGCAGACGTCGGTGATGGGTGTGTTGAACTACAGCTTTTGATTTGCAAACCCAATCAGACAGGGGGGGCTGGCTTGCCGGTCGCCGCATTGCTGCGATGATCATTCGCTCTTTTTGGGTTGTTGGGGGGGTGTATATATCCATTGCTGCGGTTACGGCCACTTAGGGTTCCGCCCTTACGGCGGGTCACTTTCGAAGAGCGCGAAAGTAACCAAAGCGCTTTTGCCCCACCACTCGGTGCCTCGCCTAGGCTCGGCATGCCCGCAGTCAGGCATTGCTCCGTGGGCCCGCCGCGATCGGCCATCCATGGCCGTGTCGCGGCTACCCCGGCATCCATGCCGGGGTGCCCACTGCGCAATACCTGCCTGCGGCCATCGTGGTTTAACGGGGCGCCTAAGATCAAAAGCCAGATCAAAAGCAGAGCAACAGCAAAGCCAGAGCGCGAAGCTGCATTCGCCTGTGGGAGCTGGCTTGCCTGCGATGGCGGCCCAATAGATCGCCACAGAGTGTCAGGTACCCAACGTCATCGTTTACGACCATCGCAGCGAGGCGGCGACCCGACTAGCCAGCCCCACATTTACAACCTTCATGAGTTTGCAAAAGGTTAGTCGGCGTAGGCCCAGGTCATGCGGAACGACGCCCCGCCCCACTGCGAATCCAGCACCTGCACCTGTCCGCCATGCCACTGGCTGACCCGCTGCACCAGCGCCAGGCCCAGGCCAAAGCCGCCGGTGCGGCGGTCGCGGCTGGCGTCCAGGCGCATAAACGGCTGGAAGATTTTCTCCCGGCCGTCTTCGGGTACGCCGGGGCCGTCGTCGCACACCCGTACCTCGTAGCCACTGCCAAATTTGACCAGCGATACCTCTACCCGCTGCTCCGCGTAACGAATGGCATTGCGCAGCAGGTTGATCACCGCGCGCGCCATAAACCGTGGTTCGATCTGGATGAAATCAACTTCACAGGTGCGCAGCGACAACTGGACGCCTTCGGCCTCGGCTTCCAGGGCCACGCTGCCGATCACACTGTCGAGCCAGCTTTGCGCCTCGATATTCTCGCGGGTGACCTGCGTCGCGCCACGCTCAAGACTGGCGTAGGTCAACAGCTCAGAAACCATATCCTCCAGCTCGCCGAGGTCGGCGTACATGTCGCCAATCAGCGCGCGGCTCTGGCGCGGGTCGGCTTCCTGCTTGAGCTGATCGAGCTCAAACGACAAGCGCGCAATCGGGGTGCGCAACTCATGGGACACCGCGTTGGTCAGCTCACGCTGGTTGGCGATCAGGTGCTCGATGCGCTCGGCCATCTGGTTGAAGTGCCCGGCCAGCTCGCGCACGCTCGAGCGCCGTGGCAGCAAGATGCGCGAGCCCAGGTCATTGTTACCAAAACCCTGGGCCGCCACGCGGATATGCTCCAGGTCGCGCCAATGCGGGCGCACCCAGAAATACAGGACGATGGCCAGGCACAGGCCCAACAGGCTATAGGCCCACAGGTACAGCCAGCGCGGTTCCACCGGGAGTTTGACCTGGAGCAACTGCGCGCCGCCGTCGATTTCGGTGATGAACTCCATGAAGTCGCCGCGCACCACCAACTTGCCGTCAGCCAGTATTTGTTGCTCGCGAGGGTCGAATCCCGCCGCCTTGCGGTCGATAAAACCCAGGCGCAATCCATAGTGCTTTTGCAGCTCGGCCAGGCGCGCCTCGCGAGCTGCGCCCGCCGGCAACGGGCGTAATTGCTCCACCAGGCCGTAGGCCGGGCCGCGCATGGCTTCGCGGTTGTAGGTCTCGTTGGCTTCGGGCAGCAATTCATCGAAGGTGTAGTTCACCAGCCAGATCGCCCCGGCCAGGCCCAGGGCCAGGATGATGTACAGACGCAGGAACAGGCGCAACATCGGGCTAGACCTCCCAGGCAAACGGGTTGAACAGGTAGCCCTTGCCCCAGATGGTCTTGATGCACACCGGCTCACGGGGGTTGTCATTGAGTTTGTTGCGCAGCTTGCTGATATACACATCGACACTGCGGTTGAGCCCGTCAAAGGCGATCCCGCGCATGCGGTTGAGGATATCGTCGCGCGAGAGGATCTTGCCCGCACTGCTGGCCAGCAACCACAGCAGCTCGAATTCCATGGTGGTCAGGTCGATCTTTTCGTCACCCAGGCTCACCCCTCGGCAACTGCGGTCAATCGCCAACTGGCCGAACGCCAGGGAGCCGCGCACCGTCGGCTCCGGCAGATGGCGGCGCTGCAAGGCCCGCAAGCGTGCCAGCAACACCGGCGGCTTGATTGGCTTGATCACATAGTCATCGGCGCCGGACTCCAGGCCGAGGATATGGTCCAGGTCGTCTTCCTTGGCGGTGAGGATCACGATGGGGGTGTCGGACACATTGCGGATCTCGCGGCACACATGCAGGCCGCTCTGGCCCGGCAGCATCAGGTCGAGCACGACGATCTTCGGTTTGAACGCCAGGAACACCGCCAACGCCTCATCGCCCCGGTGCACCACGCGCACTTCAAAGCCATGCTGTGACAGAAAATGCGCGATCAGCCCTGCCAGCTTCTCATCGTCCTCAACGAGCAGGACCTTGCCCAGACCCAAGTTTTCCATAAGTTTCCACTGTGCCAGCGCCGATTGAAGTGCGCGCATTATAGTGGGCAACAGCGATCCACAAGCGCACGCAGGGCCCCATACAGCAGGGCTTTGACGCAAACTTCATGTTTTTAAGAGTTTTTTACAAATAGCCCGCAGTCTTTCACGGGCGTTTGAGATCAGGCCGGCACGCCGCTGTGGAAACGGAACTCGACGTCCGGTGATTCGATCAGTTCCTGCTCAGCGGCGCGGACCCGCTCGATCACTTGGGCAACATCCTTGGCATCGCCGTATTGATAGGCCAGCTTCAGATAGCCCTGAAAGTGTCGCGCCTCGCTTTTCAGCAGGCCAAAGTAGAACTTGCCGAGTTCTTCGTCCAAATGCGGCACCAGTGCTTCGAAACGCTCGCAACTGCGCGCTTCGATAAAGGCGCCCACCACCAGGGTGTCCACCAGTTTCACCGGCTCGTGGCTGCGCACCACCTTGCGCAAGCCCGAGGCATAGCGGCTGGCGTGCAGTTGGCGCAGTTCGATCTTGCGCTTTTTCATCAAGCGCATGACTTGCTCGTGGTGGACCAGTTCTTCGCGGGCCAGGCGCGACATCATGTTGATCAGGTCAACATGGGAGTGGTACTTGGCAATCAGGCTCAAGGCGGTGCTGGCGGCCTTGAACTCGCAATTCTTGTGGTCGATCAGCAGGGTTTCCTGGTCGGCCAGTGCGGCCTGGACCCAGGCGTCAGGGGTGCGGCAACCGAGGAATTCATGGATTTCGGGCAGGTTCATCGGGCTCACGGGCAAAGGATCACAAAAGGCCGCCGATTATACCGACCCCGCCGCAGACCACCAGTCACGGGCCTTGATGTGCATCAACATGACGTACGGCGGGCAACAACTATAGTTGTTCGAAGCCTTGTCCTTCCCACCCTTGGAGATCCCGCTCATGAACGAAATTGGCAAAATCCTGGTGATCATCGAGCCCGAACACTCGGAAAGCCTGGCGCTCAAGCGCGCCAAGCTGATCGCCGGGGTGACCGACGCTCACTTGCATTTGCTGGTGTGCGATGAAAAGCATGAGCATTCGGCCTTGTTGAGCTTGCTCAAGGCCGGCTTGCAAGAGGATGGCTATAGCGTCAGCACCGAACAGGCCTGGCACGACAACATACATAAAACCATCATCAGGGTGCAGCAGAGCGAGAGCTGCAAGCTGGTGATCAAGCAGCACTACCCCGACAGCCCGCTGAAAAAGGCCCTGCTGACACACGAAGACTGGAAACTGCTGCGCTTGTGCCCGGCCGCCGTGCTGCTGGTCAAGACAGCGACCCCATGGACCGACGGGGTGATCCTGGCGGCCATCGACGTGGGCAACCTCGATAACGAGCATAAAGCCCTGCACGCCGCCATCGTCGATCATGGTTTTGACATCGCCAGCCTGGCCAAGGGCCAGTTACATGTGATCAGCGCCCATCCGTCGCCCATGCTGTCGGCAGCTGACCCGGTGTTCCAACTCAAGGAAACCATCGAGGCCCGCTATCGCGAGCAGTGCAAGGCGTTCCAGGCCGAGTTCGACATTGACGACAGCCGGCTGCACATCGAAGAAGGTCCGGCCGATGTGCTGATCCCCCATGCCGCCCATAAACTGCGCGCGGCGGTCACGATCATAGGCACCGTGGCACGCACCGGGATTTCCGGGGCGCTGATCGGCAATACAGCGGAAGTGGTGCTCGATGCACTGGAGAGCGACGTGCTGGTGCTCAAGCCCCAGAGCATCATCGATCACCTGGAGGAACTGGCCAGCAAGGCAAAATGAAGATCAAACATGTGCGAGCGGGCTTGCTCGCGATGGCGGCGGGTCAGTTGATACATCCCTGACTGAACTGGCGCCATCGCGGGCAAGCCCGCTCCTACAGGGGATCTTGGCAAGGCAAGATATTTTGGCCACACCACAGAACAATTGTAGGAGCTGGCTTGCCTGCGATAGCGGTAGGTCAGCTGATACATCTCTGACTGAACTGACGCCATCGCGGGCAAGCCCGCTCCTACAGGGGATCTTGGCAGGGCAGGATGTTTTGGCCACACCACAGAACAATTGTGGGAGCTGGCTTGCCTGCGATGGCGGTGGGTCAGTTGATGTATCCCTGACTGAACTGGCGCCATCGCGGGCGAGCCCGCTCCTACAGGGGATCTTGGCAGGGCAAGATATTTTGGCCACACCACAGAACAATTGTAGGAGCTGGCTTGCCTGCGATGGCGGTGGGTCAGTTGATATATACCTGACTGAACTGGCGCCATCGCGGGCAAGCCCGCTCCTACAGGGGATCTTGGCGGTGCAGGATATTTTGGCCACACCGCAGAGCAATTGTGGGAGCTGGCTTGCCTGCGATAGCGGTAGGTCAGTTGATATATCCCTGACTGAACTGGCGCCATCGCGGGCGAGCCAGCTCCCACAGGTTGATCAGCGACAGTCAGTGGCCTAGTGCATCCTTGAGGAAGCCTGGCGCGATGTAGCGCTGGTAATGTGCCTCGGACAGGATAAAAAACTCCCGATCAATGGCATCGCGCAGTTCCGGCAGGTTCCACTCGCGAAACTCGGGCATCAGCACCATGCCATAGGCGTCCAGGTTGTTGATCACCCGGGCGCCCCGGGCGATCAACTGGTAGGCCCAGCAGTATTCGGACTGGTGCGGCACAAAGCGAATTTTGCGCTGCTCCAACTGCCAGCGCAGCCGTTTGGGGTCGAACACCTCCAGTTTGCCCGCCATCACCTGCACCAGCAGTTGCTCAAGCCGCAGCCATACTGCGCGCTTTTCTTCCTCGCCATAGCCGTTCCACTGAATCACTTCGTGGTGGAAACGCTTGCAGCCCCGGCACACGAGATCGCCGTAAACCGTGGAGCACAGGCCGATGCAGGGGGTCTTGATGGTGTGATTGGACATGGGTGGCAGCGCACAAATCAGCGAAACAGTGGCCCATGTTAGCCCTTTGTCTAAGGTTCATCACCCTGCAAACTTGCTGCGGCAACTTACCTTTAGAAATTTTTTGCCGTAGAATCATCCGGCCTTGTAAGGCGCCAAATAATCCGTTGGAAGCTGTTTTCAAAGCGTCACGAGCACAGTCGTTCCTTCAGAACGGTGTTGGCGCTGGTTATTTACCCTCCAAATAACCAGCACCAACCCTCATCAGCTCCGTTCTGCAGGCGTAAAACTTTGAAAGCAGCTTCTGTGAGAAATGCCGGCAGCGCTGGCTCTACGGCCCAAAAAGCCCTCGAGCGCATGCGTGCCGTGCATGTCTGGATGAGCGTCCCGTGGGACCACTGATGAGGGTAATAACTGTGCTTGAAGCCTACCGCAAACATATCGAAGAGCGTGCAGCCCTGGGTATCGTTCCCCAGCCGCTAAACGCCGAACAAACCGCAGGCCTGGTCGAGCTGCTGAAAAATCCCCCGGCTGGCGAAGAAGAGTTCCTCGTTGACCTGATCACCAACCGCATTCCACCAGGCGTTGACGAAGCTGCCTACGTCAAGGCCGGTTTCCTGTCTGCCCTGGCCAAGGGCGAAGTTTCTTCTCCCCTGATCGACAAAAAACGCGCTGTTGAACTGCTCGGCACCATGCAAGGCGGCTACAACATCGTGACCCTGGTCGAGCTGTTGGACGACGCCGAACTGGCGGCCGTTGCAGCTGCCCAGCTCAAGCACACCCTGCTGATGTTCGATGCGTTCCACGACGTCGCGGAAAAAGCCAAGAACGGCAACCAGCACGCCAAGGAAGTGATCCAGTCCTGGGCCGACGGCGAGTGGTTCAAGAACCGCCCGACCCTGGCCGACAAGATCAGCCTGCGCGTGTTCAAGGTCACCGGCGAAACCAACACCGACGACCTGTCCCCTGCTCCCGATGCCTGGTCCCGTCCTGACATCCCGCTGCACGCCCTGGCCATGCTGAAAATGGCCCGTGAAGGCATCGTGCCGGACGAGCAAGGCAAGACCGGCCCGATGAAGCAGATCGAAGAAATGCGCGGCCAGGGCTTCCCGATCGCCTACGTCGGTGACGTGGTCGGTACCGGTTCGTCCCGTAAGTCGGCGACCAACTCGGTACTGTGGTTCTTCGGCGACGACGTACCTTATGTGCCTAACAAGCGCGCTGGCGGCTTCTGCTTCGGCAGCAAGATCGCTCCCATCTTCTACAACACCATGGAAGATGCTGGCGCACTGCCAATCGAATTCGACGTCACCAACATGCACATGGGCGACGTGATCGACCTGTACCCGCATGCTGGCAAAGTCTGCAAGCACGGCACCGATGAAGTCCTGACCACCTTCGAAATGAAGACTCCGGTCCTGTTGGACGAAGTTCGTGCCGGCGGCCGTATCCCGCTGATCATCGGCCGTGGCCTGACCGAGAAGGCTCGCGCCGAGCTGGGTCTTGGTCCTACCGACCTGTTCAAGCTGCCTGAAGCCCCTGTCGACACCGGCAAGGGTTTCACCCTGGCCCAGAAAATGGTCGGCAAGGCTTGCGGTCTGCCAGAAGGCAAAGGCGTTCGTCCAGGCACCTACTGCGAACCGAAGATGACCACCGTGGGTTCCCAGGACACTACTGGCCCCATGACCCGTGACGAACTCAAGGACCTGGCATGCCTGGGCTTCTCGACCGATCTGGTGATGCAGTCCTTCTGCCACACCGCGGCCTATCCAAAGCCGATCGACGTGACCACCCACCACACCCTGCCTGACTTCATCATGACCCGTGGCGGTGTATCGCTGCGTCCGGGCGACGGCATCATCCACAGCTGGCTGAACCGCATGCTGCTGCCGGACACCGTGGGTACCGGTGGTGACTCCCACACCCGTTTCCCGATGGGCATTTCGTTCCCGGCCGGTTCTGGCCTGGTAGCGTTCGCCGCAGCCACTGGCGTAATGCCACTGGACATGCCGGAATCGATCCTGGTGCGCTTCAAAGGCAAAATGAAACCTGGCATCACCCTGCGTGACCTGGTGCATGCCATCCCTTACTACGCGATCCAGTCCGGCCTGCTGACCGTTGAGAAGAAAGGCAAGAAAAACGCCTTCTCCGGCCGCATCCTGGAAATCGAAGGCCTGAACGACCTGACGCTGGAGCAGGCTTTCGAGCTGTCCGACGCCTCGGCCGAACGTTCGGCTGCCGGTTGCACCATCAAGCTGTCCAAAGACTCCGTCACCGAGTACCTGAACTCCAACATCACCCTGCTGCGCTGGATGATCGGTGAAGGCTACGGTGATGCACGTACCCTGGAACGCCGTGCCCAAGCGATGGAAGCCTGGGTTGCCAACCCTGAGCTGATGGAAGCCGATGCCGACGCCGAATACGCCGAAGTCATCGAGATCGACCTGGCTGAAATCAACGAGCCAATCCTCTGCGCGCCAAACGACCCGGACGACGCCCGTCTGCTGTCCAGCGTTGCTGGCGAGAAGATCGACGAAGTGTTTATCGGTTCGTGCATGACCAACATCGGTCACTTCCGCGCTGCCGGTAAGTTGCTGGAGCAGGTCAAGGGTCAGCTGCCAACCCGTCTGTGGCTGTCGCCGCCGACCAAGATGGATGCTCACCAACTGACCGAAGAAGGCTACTACGGCATCTACGGCAAGGCTGGCGCGCGCATGGAAATGCCGGGCTGCTCGCTGTGCATGGGTAACCAGGCTCGTGTTGAGCCGAACTCCACTGTAGTGTCGACTTCGACCCGTAACTTCCCGAACCGTCTGGGTGATGGCGCGAACGTCTACCTGGCTTCGGCCGAGTTGGCGGCAGTCGCTTCCACCCTGGGTCGCTTGCCGACCGTCGAAGAGTACATGGGCTACGCGGCGAAACTGGACACCATGGCCAGTGACGTCTACCGCTACCTGAACTTCGACCAGATCGCCGAGTTCCGCAAAATCGCAGCAAGCGCCAACATCCCGGTGGTTCAAGCCTAAGGGTGTGTTGATGTGAAGAACGCCGCGTATCGCAAGGTACGCGGCGTTTTTTTATGCCCGGAAAAACCTGCCAGGCACTGGCTGTCGACGACCTTTCTCCCACGACCTACCAGATCAGGTAGTTGTCCCGCCACACCTTGAAGACCGAAACTCTCTACACCCTGATGCCCGCGTCATGGGATCTGCCTGCTTTGGATGTACTCGCGCTGTATGCCGTACTACTTCTAATAAAAACAGCCAAACCTTGTCCTCGATGCCCGAACCCGGTGGCAGGGGCGCTCTCACCCGTTTTTAAGTGATTAATGGAGGTGTGTTATGTGGCGCAACCAATACGTGATCAAGAACGTCTTCAAGGACTATGCGGTGTCGGTAGAACAAATCGGCGATGCCCCCGATAAAAAGAACGTACTGCTGGTCAATGGCGCCATGGCCACCACATCGGCCTTTGCCCGCACCAGCAAATGCCTGGCCGAACACTTCAACGTGGTGCTGTTCGACTTACCGTTCGCCGGAAACTCCCGGGCTCACAACCCGAGCCGCTGCCTGGTGACCAAGGACGACGAAGTACAGATCCTGCTGGCGCTGATCGAAGGCTTCAACATTCACCATCTGGTCTCCGCCTCCTGGGGCGGCCTGTCGACCCTGCTGGCCCTCGCGCAAAAGCCGGACAACATCGAAAGCTCGGTGGTGATGTCATTTGCCCCCGGACTCAACGGCCCGATGCTCGACTACGTCAGCGGTGCCCAGGCCCTCATGGCCCGGGATGACAATGCAGGTATCGGCCACTTGCTCAACCAGACGCTGGGCAAGCACCTGCCGCCCCGGCTCAAGACCGCCAATCAACAGCACATGGCGCAGTTGATCAACGCCGAACAACATCAAGCGCGATTCCATATCGACCAGGCCCTCAAGCTCAATGAAGGGGCTTACCTGCCGCAGTTGTCGAACATCGATAGCCATGTGCACTTCTTGAACGGTGCCTGGGACGAGTACACCAGCGCCATGGACGTGCAGCGCTTCAAACAGTACATCCGCGACTGCAGCTTCTCCACGGCCGAGTGCAGCGGGCATTTTCTCGATCTGGAGTCCAGGGCCGCGGCCAACGGCGTGCACCGCGCGCTGCTCGGCCATCTACTGACGCAGCATGACGCCCGGCCAGAGGCGTTCTGCATGCCGCCCCCTCAGCAAGCGCAGTTGAGCTTCGCCTGAACACTTTTGAGCAAGGATGTAGATGATGCGAGTAATCATGATTGCCATCGGATCGGCCGGTGACGTTTTTCCCTTCATCGGCCTGGGCGCAGCCCTGACCCTGCGCGGCCACCAGGTGACGCTGTGCAGCATGCCGGCGTTTCAGCGCACCATCGAGGCACGGGGCCTGGCGTTCGTGCCGTTGTGCGATGAAGCGACCTACAACGCCGCCATGGGCGATCCTCGGCTGTGGGATCCGAAAACCTCCTTCGCCGTGCTGTGGCAAGCCATCGCCGGCCTTTTAGAACCGGTCTACGATTATGTAACCGCCCATAACACCGACGATACGGTGGTGGTGGGCTCGCTGTGGGCCCTGGGCGCTCGAATCGCCCATGAAAAATATGGCTTCCCTTACCTTTCCGTCCAGGTGTCTCCCTCAACGCTGCTGTCGGCCCACTTGCCGCCCGTACACCCCACGTTCAATGTGTCGCCCCGCTTGCCATTGACGGTGCGCAAATTGCTCTGGCGCGGGATCGAATACCTGAGCCTGGACCGAACCTGTGCCCCACAAATCAATGCGTTACGTCGCAAGCGTGGTTTGCCAGGCGTGGCGAAGAACATCTTCAGCCAATGGATGCATGCGCCCCACGGGGTGATTTGCCTGTTCCCCGAATGGTTCGCCCCCGTACAGCAAGACTGGCCACAACCCTTGCACATGGCCGGTTTCCCGCTGTTCGACGGTGGCACCCTGGGGCTCGATGAACAGACCCGGGCCTTCCTGGATGCAGGATCGGCCCCCATTGTCTTCACCCAAGGTTCCACTGAGCACTTCGACCAGCAGTTTTACCGCTTCGCCCTGGAAGCGCTGCACAGGGTCGGCGCACGTGGCATTTTTCTGACCGGTGATCGGCCACTCCTCAACGACCTGCCACCCACTGTGCTGCAGTGTCCGTTTCTGCCGATGAGTTCGCTGTTGCCCCGCGCCGCCGGCCTGGTCCACCCCGGCGGCATTGGCGCCATGAGCCTGGCCCTGGCGGCCGGCATTCCACAGATTGTCCTGCCGATTGCCCATGACCAGTTCGATAACGCCGAACGACTGGTGCGCATGGGGTGTGGGATACGTCTTGCCCTGCCATTGGACAGGCATGACCTGCAAGGTGCGATCTCAGCGCTCTTGCATGACACCCGGTTGCAAGGGGCCTGCCTTCGTGCGAGCAACCTGATGCCCACGGATGCTGCGTCCTGTGAAACAGCGGTCATGGCCATTGAGCAGTGCCACGCGCGCCATTCCCTGCCTCGCCTGTGCCGAGCGTCATAAACACGGCCTCCACGGCAAAAGTACCGTGCCAGAGCCGTCGGCACAGCGCCGGAAAAGTTTGACAGAAATATCTCGTGGGCTAGATTGCCAAAGGTTCCAGGAATCGAGGCGACTGTCCATGGAGAAGGAGAACGACCTCATCCGCTGGTGGAATCGCTTGCGGATAGAGATGCTCACGCAACAGGAAGGGGCACAAGTGTTCGCACTGCTGGAGCGGGAAGTGTTGCAACTGGGGTTCGAGTACTACGCCTATGGCGTACGCCACCTGACCCCGTTTACCCGCCCTAAAACCAAGATTTACGGCTCCTACCCCGAAACATGGCTGGAGCATTACAAGGAGCAAAACTACGCGGCGGTCGATCCGTCGATTCTCAGTGGCTTGCGTTCCACCGAGATGGTGCTGTGGAACGACGCACTGTTTGATAACAGCCGCAAGCTATGGCTGGAAGCCCGGGATTGGGGCTTGTGCATCGGCGCCACACTGCCGATTCGCAGCCACGATCATTCGCTGCGGGTACTGTCGGTGGCCCGGCGCCAGGACCAGATTTCCCAGGCCGAAAGCAACGAGATTCAATTGCGCCTGCGCTGCATCCTCGAACAGGTGACACAGCGCCTGACAGACCTTGGCCATAGCGAACGCTGCCATCAGTCGGTATGCCTCAGCCAGCGGGAGCGGGAGATTTTGCAGTGGACCGCCGATGGCAAGAGTTCAGGCGAGATCGCGCTGATCCTGACCATCTCCATCAACACGGTGAATTTTCACCTCAAGGCCATCCAGAAGAAATTCGGGGCGGCCAACAAGACACTGGCGGCAGCCTATGCCGCCGCACTGGGCCTGATCTAGGGCCCGCCGATCACGATAAGGACATCCAATGATCAGCATCATCACCCGCCATCACCATGAACTGTCTGCAGCCCTTGAGGACGATCTGGGTCGCTACCGGCACGAAGTGTTCATCCAGCAACTGGGCTGGCAACTGGACTCCACCTACGCCCTGCCCCAACGCGAATTCGACCAGTTCGACCAGGCCGACACGCGCCACATCCTCGCCCTGGACCCAAAAGGCCAGGTCTGCGGTTGCGCGCGGCTGCTGCCAACCACACAACCTTATCTGCTGTCGGAAGTCTTCGGCTTTCTGTGCGACCAGCCGAGCCCACGCAGCAGTGACACCTGGGAAGTGTCGCGCTTTGCCGCCCGCGCCCTGGAAAAAGGCCGCCTGCCGATGCGCGTCTGGTGGAACAGCCTGCACCATGCCTGGAGCCAAGGCGCCAACCGGGTGGTGGCGGTGACCACGCCGGCGCTGGAGCGTTACTTCCTGAAAAATGGCGTGCAGCTGAGTCGCCTCGGCTCCCCGCAACGGGTGAACAAAGACCATGTGGTAGCGCTGAGTTTTCCTGCCTGGCAGAAAAACGGCCGACTCGCGTTACAGGCGCAGTCGGCCGTTGCCTAGCTGAATGTACGAATAAAGCCGAGGTAGCCGGCTCTGGTCACGTCAAGGGATCAGCGAGTAAATCAGCGAGGAGATGGCCACCAGGCCGACCAGGGTCACGAACACATTGGACATCTGCCCGCGGTACTTGGCCATGGCCGGCACCTTGCGGATCGCGTACATCGGCATCAGGAACAGGATCGAGGCGATGATCGGCCCACCCAATGTCTCGATCATCCCCAGGATGCTCGGGTTGAGCGTGGCCACGATCCAGCACACCACCAGCATGAAGCCTGCGGTCATGCGGTCCAGGGCCTTGGCGCCCGGCCGACGGCCGCTCTTCACGATCAGGCCCTTGAGGCCTTCGCTGGCACCGATGTAGTGGCCCAGGAACGACTTGGCAATCGCCACGAACGCAATCAACGGCGCAGCAAAGGCGATGGTCGGGTTATCGAAGTGGTTGGCCAGGTAAGACAGGATCGACAGGTTCTGCGCCTTGGCCTCGGCCAGTTGGCCTGGCGACAGGGTCAGCACGCAGCTGAACACGAAGAACATCACCATCGCCACCATCAACAGGTGCGCGCGGGACAGGATCTGCGAGCTGCGCTCTTCGGCGTGGGCGCCGTACTGGCGCTTTTGGTCAACGGCAAAGGCCGAGATGATCGGCGAGTGGTTGAACGAGAACACCATCACCGGAATCGCCAACCACAGCGTGTGCAGCAACGCCGACGGTGCCGGCACAGTGCTGGCAGTGCTGAGAATGCCGCCGTTCCAGTGCGGCACCAGGTACACCGCCAGAAACAGCAAGGCGACGATAAACGGATAGACCATCAGGCTCATGGCCTTGACGATCACCTGCTCGCCGCAACGCACCACGGCCAGCAGGCCCAGGATCAGCACGAACGACAGCAGCGCCCGTGGCGGTGGCTCGATGTGCAACTGGTGCGACATGAAACTGCCGACCGTGTTGGTCAGCGCCACGCTGTAGATCAGCAGGATCGGGAAGATGGCAAAGAAGTACAGCAGGGTGATCAGCGCACCGGCCTTGATGCCGAAATGCTCTTCAACCACCTCGGTGATGTCCGAGCCCGCACGCCCCGACAGCACAAACCGGGTCAAGCCACGGTGTGCGTAGTAGGTCATGGGGAACGCCAGCAACGCGAGGATCAGCAACGGCCAGAAGCCGCCCAAACCTGCGTTGATGGGCAAAAACAAAGTACCGGCACCAATCGCCGTGCCGAACAGGCCAAGCATCCAGGTCGTGTCCTGGCGGCTCCAGCCCGTGAGGGTTACAGGTGTCGTTGCGTAGCGTTCATCGACGCTATTGGCCTGATCATTCATCCGCTCGGTTCTCCGCTTTCATACGATCGCGACGAGTCAGAAAAACCTGACAGGCAGCGCCACAACCGCAACAGGGGCGCGATTGTCCGGGATTCGCTTGAATAAGCAAAGACTTAGCTGAGGAATGGTTGTGCGTAGCAGATAAATCAGATTGACGACAATTTGTTTGAACCCGGAACGTTACGCCGGTGCGGGCCACTCAAAAAGCGCTCTTTACCAAACCCTGGAGACTCAAGCATGACTACATTAGGACTGAATTTGTTCAATGCCGGCCAATTGGTCGATAGCGTAACGTCTTGCGTTGCCGATCACATCGAGGCACGGGAAAAGCTCAAGCAACCCCAGAATCAAACCTTCTCGTTTGGTGGCGTTGAATACACCGCCGCGCCCAAGCCTCGCAACACCCTGATCCCCACACCTCGAATCGGCTAAACGTTCGCGACCTGCCCAAGGCACGGATCTATTGCGCAATAGATTCGTCGCCCTCTATCCGCCCCGCCGTCGCCCCGTGGCTGGGATGCAACGGCCCGGGACACGCTTGAACATGCACAGGTGTCGATGAGGAATGGGTGAGCAGTGCAACTGCGCTCAATCAGCCAAGAACCCTATAAGCGCCACCCAAACACAAAGTTTATACATACTTAAAACCTGCAAGTTACGCCGACTTATTTGTAGGAATAGACCTACTTACCTATCCCACTTCATATTTAACATTCAAATTATCTTTTAACTTAATTACCAATGGAATTGTTACAAACATATACCCAGGCATTGATAGCGCTCCCTATCAGCCCTATATTTCCCCCGCCCCAATATAGACAACAACAAAAAAACAACTTATCAAATCCCCTCCCGGAGTTATTTAATGCGTAAATACAATGCTATTTTTGCAGGCCTGTTTCTCGCTGGGCTGCTTACCCCGCTCACCAGCCAGGCACAATGGGCAACGTCCGATATTCGCGCACTGGCCGCCTCGCCTCAGTGGCTGACCACCAAGGTCTACATCGAGGGCGCACCGCACGTAGACGTCAAGGACAAGTACCCGGGGGTGGTTGGCATCTCCATGTGGGACCCGGAGCGCAATCGTTATGAGTTCTTCTACGCCGACACGGGGCTGTCAAAGTATGAGCATGGCGGCGGCGGTTACTTCCTGGTCACGGGCGACAAGAAAAACCACATCCTGGTGCCCGACAAAGGCCCGATCAGAAGCGTGGTGCGCCGGCTGGAAGTCTTGAACAACCAGGAGTTCACCTACTCTCGGGAAGTCCCGCGCGACATGCTCGAAACTAATGAAACCGTGCGCATCTATGTTGTTCACGCACCTTACAAAGGGCCGATCAAAACGTCCACCTCCCACTAACTTCATATTAATACCCCACGCAATATCCATAAAACCAACAAAAAGACACTACCTATGAAAACCCAACTCAAGTCCTTACTGATATCTACCGTTTGGTTATCCGCCCTTATTTCGAGCGGTGCCAATGCACAACCGATAGCCAAAGAACCTGTTGCCACTCCCGACAACGCAGTCATGCTGACGGTATTTCTAAAACATGACCAATCACGCCCACTAAGCGAACTAAGGGCACAACTGGCCAAACAGGAGTTCTATAAGGTGTTTCCACCGGCGGGTGTAGAAGTCGTCAGCTGGAACATCACCATGGGTATCGGACAGGTCATCGTCCTACGCCTGCCCGCCTCTCGCCTGTCGGCGGTCAACCTGGCATTGGAAAACACCGCATGGGGGACCTACAGGACCGAGTTCTTCCCGACCTATGATTTCAAGGAAATCGCCCAGGCCGAACAAAACAAGGTACGCCAGGCCCAGTAACGCCCCACTCGATGCCAGCGTCTTCAGCCTATGCAGACGCTGGCATCCCCGCGCGCCAAAGCCTTGCATCCAGGGAAGATCTTTCACCCGCAAGCATTTCGCACTGCAAAAAATGCCGCATAATCCAGGACTCAAACCCCACAACAAGAGCCGCCCCATGCCCGCCACTGTTCTGGTCCTGGTTGAAACCATCAATGACTACCTGCCCATCATCGAGAGCAATGGCTTTCATGTGATCCTGGCCCCGACACCGGCCGAACGCAGCCAGGCCATCAAGAGCCATGGCGCACAGATCCAGGCCGTGCTGACCCGTGGCCCGCTGGGCTTGCATGCCGATGAGATCGCCGCCCTGCCCTTGCTGCAAATCATCTGCGTGATCGGCGCGGGCTATGAGCAGGTGGACCTGCAGGCCGCCAGCAATCGCGGGATCGTGGTGACCAACGGTGCCGGCGTGAATGCACCGTCGGTGGCGGACCACGCCATGGCGCTGCTGCTGTCGATGGTGCGCGATATTCCCCGGGCCGATGCTGCGGTTCGCCGCAGCGAATGGCCCAAGGTCATGCGCCCGTCCCTCGCCGGCAAGCAATTGGGCATCCTCGGCCTGGGCGCGGTGGGCCTGGCGATTGCCCGGCGCGCGGCCCTGGGGTTTGACATGCAGGTCAGCTACCACAGCCGCCAGCCCCGCAACGATGTGGACTACACCTACTGCGCCACGCCAGTGGAACTGGCCCGCAACTCCGACTTCCTGGTCATCGCCACCCCCGGCGGCCCTGGCACCCGCCACCTGATCGACCGCCAGGCCCTGGATGCCCTGGGCCCCAACGGTTTTGTGGTGAACATCGCGCGGGGCAGCGTGATCGTCACTGCCGACCTGATCAGCGCCCTTGAACAACGGCGCATCGGCGGGGCAGCGCTGGACGTGTTCGATGATGAACCCAACGTGCCCGACGCCCTCAAGCGGCTCAGCAACACCGTACTCACCCCGCATGTGGCCGGGCTGTCGCCTGAAGCGGCCCACGACACCGTGCAACGGGTGGCAGACAACCTGCTCGAATACTTCGCCGGGCGCCCGGTCCTTACACCGGTCGCCTTGCCTGCGCCCGAAAAGTGACCGATCAGGCACGCTGATTGCCGTCCAACACGCTAGCCTATTAAGCCGTCGCCGCCTTGTGGCGGGTCGGCTGTGCGCATTAGATTAGCCAATAGTCCAAGGCCTCAAGAATAAGCAGAAGGGATAAGCATGGCGCTCAATGACCAATCCACCCAGATTCGCCCCGGCGAAGAACTGGATGCCAGCCTCATCGACCCCTACCTCAAGGCCCATATCCCGGGCCTGAGTGGCAGCGCCAGAATCAGCCAGTTTCCGGGCGGCGCCTCCAACCTGACCTATCTGCTGGAATACCCCGAACAGGAATTCGTGCTGCGGCGCCCGCCCTTCGGGCACAAGGCCAAGTCAGCCCACGACATGGGCCGAGAGTTCCGCATTCTCAACCAGCTCAAGGATGGCTTCCCCTACTGCCCCAAGGCCTACGTGCACTGCACCGACGAATCGGTGATCGGCGCCGAATTCTATGTAATGGAGCGGGTCAAGGGCATCATCCTGCGCTCGGACCTGCCGCCGGAGC
Source organism: Pseudomonas sp. WS 5010 (assembly GCF_012985565.1). Lineage (NCBI taxonomy): Bacteria > Pseudomonadati > Pseudomonadota > Gammaproteobacteria > Pseudomonadales > Pseudomonadaceae > Pseudomonas > Pseudomonas sp. WS 5010. The sequence goes on from NZ_JAAQWQ010000010.1 coordinate 44,468, forward strand.
TGGGCCTGGACGCAGAACGCACCGAAGCCCTGTGCAAGAGCTTTATCGACAAGTTCGTCGAACTGCACCAGGTGGACTACCACGCCTGCGGCCTGGCCGACCTGGGCAAGCCCGAAGGTTACGTGGCACGCCAGATCAGCGGCTGGAGCGATCGCTACGAGAAAGCCCTGACCCCCGACGCCCCGAAATGGGAAGCCGTGCGCGCCTGGCTCAACGACAAGATGCCCGCCGACCACCCCACCTCAAGCATCGTGCACAACGACTATCGCTTCGACAATGTGATCCTCGACCCCGACAACCCGATGCAAATCATCGGCGTGCTGGATTGGGAACTGACCACCCTGGGCGACCCGCTGATGGACCTGGGCAACAGCCTCGCCTACTGGATCGAAGCCGCTGACCCCGCGCCCGTGCAACTGATGCGCCGCCAACCGAGCAACGCTCCCGGTATGCTCACCCGCCGCCAGTTTGTCGACTACTACGCCGAGCGCTCAGGCATCCAGATCGACAATTTCGACTTCTACTACACCTACGGCCTGTTCCGCCTGGCCGGCATCGTGCAGCAGATCTACTACCGCTTCTTCCATGGCCAGACCCAGGACAAACGCTTCGCGCAGTTCATTCACATGAACAAGCTGCTGGAGCAGATGAGCCTGAACGTCATCCACAAATCCACGCTCTGACCCGACAAGGAACCACCATGTCCAAGACCAACCTGTTCGACCTCGACGGCAAGATCGCTTTTGTCTCCGGCGCCAGCCGTGGCATCGGTGAAGCCATTGCCAAGCTGCTGGCCCAGCAAGGCGCCCACGTGATTGTCTCGAGCCGCAAGATCGACGGCTGCCAGCATGTGGCCGATGCGATCATCGCCGCCGGCGGCAAGGCCACGGCCATCGCCTGCCATATCGGCGAGATGGAGCAGATCAGCGAGGTGTTTGCCGGCATTCGCCAGCAGTTCGGGCGCCTGGACATCCTTGTCAACAACGCCGCGACCAACCCGCAGTTCTGCAACGTGCTGGACACGGACCTCGGCGCGTTCCAGAAAACCGTCGACGTGAACATCCGTGGCTACTTCTTCATGTCGGTGGAAGCCGGCAAGCTGATGCGTGAGAACGGCGGCGGCAGCATCATCAACGTGGCCTCGATCAACGGCATCTCCCCAGGGCACTTCCAGGGCATCTACTCGGTGACCAAGGCCGCCGTGATCAATATGACCAAGGTGTTTGCCAAGGAATGCGCGCCGTTCGGCATCCGCTGCAACGCCCTGCTGCCAGGCCTGACCGATACCAAGTTCGCCTCGGCGCTGGTGAAAAACGAATCGATCCTGAACATGGCCCTGGCCCAGATCCCCCTAAAGCGCGTAGCCGACCCCAGCGAAATGGCCGGCGCGGTGCTGTACCTGGCCAGCGATGCGTCAACCTACACCACCGGCGTTTCGCTGAATGTGGACGGTGGGTTCCTCTCCTGATCCCACATTTTTGATCGGCGTTGCCCTTGCATACGAGTAACCTTGGCAGGATTGACCGCCTCGGAATGAAACATGGAACTGCACGTCGTCATCCAGGGCCGCAAGGACCTGGCCGAACAGCTTTACCAGCAACTGCGCGACGCCATTGAGTCAGGACGCCTGGCCGCTGGCGCGCAGTTGCCCCCCAGCCGCTTGCTGGCCGAGCAGTTGGGGATCTCGCGCAAGACCGTGTCCGACACCTACACCACCCTGACCTACGAAGGCCTGCTGATCGGCAAGATCGGCCGTGGCACCTTCGTCAGCGCCCATGCGCTGCGGCCGAAGGGCCTGCAAAGTGCGGCCGACCTGGCCTGCGCCGCCAACCTCGCCAAGTGGCAAGCCCTGCCCTCGCCCATGCGCCACCCGACGCGCGAGAGCACGTTGCGCTGCGAGTTCATCGGCGGTGCCACCACCCGCAGCCTGTTCCCCCAGGACGAATGGCGGCGCTGCACCCAGGACGCCTTGCGGCGCATCGCCCAGAACAGTGGTTTCTACGGCCAGCCCGAGGGCTTGCCGGCCTTGCGCAATGCGATTGCCGGGCACATCGCGTTTTCCCGAGGGGTCAACTGCCGGGATGACGACATTGTGGTGTGCAACGGTGCGCAGCAGGCATTGGACCTGATCGCCCGCGTGGTCCTCGAACCGGGCAGCATTGTCGCCATGGAAGACCCCGGCTACACCCCGGCGCGCCTGCTGTTCGAAGCCATGGGTGCCACCGTGGCCGGCGTGCCGCTGGACGCGCAGGGGATCCAGGTCGAGTTGATTCCCGAGGGCACCCGGCTGATCTACGTCACCCCGTCCCACCAGTTTCCATTGGGCATCCCCATGAGCCAGCCACGCCGCGAAGCGCTGCTGGCGCGGGCGCTGGCCCTGGGCGCGATTGTCATCGAGGACGACTACGACAGTGAGTTCCGCTACGAAGGCCGCCCCACCGACGCCCTGCAGAGTATGGATACACGGGGCATCGTCGCCTACGTCGGGACCTTCTCCAAAACCCTGCTGCCGGAGCTGCGCCTGGGCTATACGGTGCTGCCCCCGGCCATTCGCGGCGCGGTGCTCAAGGCCAAGCAACTGAGCGACCAGCACAGCTCGACCCTGCCGCAATGGGCCCTGGCCAAGTTCATCAGCGAAGGCTACCTGCTCAAGCACATCCGGCGTTGTCACACCGTCTACAGTAGCCGCCGCGAACGCATTCTCAGCCGCCTGGCCGGCGACCTGTCACCCTGGTTCGAGGCCGTGCCCAGCGTGGCCGGGTTCCACCTGGCGGCACTGTGCAAAGTGCCGATCAACATCCCCCTGCTGATCGAACTGGCGCGGCAGGTGGAAGTCGGGCTGTATCCGCTGGATGTGTTTTTCCATCAGGCGCCGGTGCGTAGCGGCCTGATCATCGGTTTTGGCGCCATCGAGACCCTGGACATCGACCCGTCCCTGGACAAGGTGCGCGATATCCTGCAGCAGATTGGCTGAGGGGTTTTCCAGCAGATTGGTTATAGGTACGCCGCGCGCCCGGGCGTAGGGTGAGGGGATCTGAAACGATGGGAACCCCGCACCATGAAAACACTGCTCGGCACCACCCTCCTGCTGGCTTCGCTTAGCGCCTTTGCCCACGAGCCGGTGTACAACCAGGAATCGATCAAGGTCCTGCAAGAGCACGCCTTGAGCAACGTACCCGGCAAGAAAACCCTCATGCTCACCGTGGATTACGCGCCGGGCCAGGCCACCGTGCCCCATAGCCATACTGGCACGGCAGTGGCCTACGTACTTGAGGGGCAAATCACCTCGCGCGTCAATGATGAACAGGCCATTACCTACAAGGCCGGGCAATCGTTCTACGAACCGGCCGGTTCGCGCCACTTCGAATCAAGCAATGCCAGCCAGACCCAGCCGGCCAGGCTGCTGGTGGTGATGGTGCTGGATGACAAGGCCGAGGTGCTGACGCCCCTGCCACCGCAAAACTGAACGGTAGGAGGCTTGCCAGCTCCTACCATTCAGGGACGCTTGAACTGACGCCGCAGGTCTTCGATCGGTTGCCGACAGGCGCAGCCCTCCAAGTGATCGTTGACCATGCCCATTGCCTGCATAAACGCATACATCGTCGTCGGCCCGACGAACGTCCAGCCGCGTTTCTTCAAGGCCTTGGACAAACGTACCGAAGCCGGCGACGTCGGGTTGCCCGTCCAATAGGCCATGTCCACCACCGCCGGGCGCTCGGCCGCCGTCGGTTCAAACGCCCACAGCCACGCCGCCAGCGAGCCGTGCTCATCCACCAGCTCGCACGCCCGGCGCGCATTGTTGATGGTCGAGACGATCTTTGCGCGATTGCGCACGATGCAAGGATCAGCCATCAGGCGCTGGACATCCTCCTCGGTGTACTGCGCCACCCGGCGAAAATCAAAACCGGCGAAGGCCCGCCGAAAATGCTCGCGCTTGCGCAGGATGGTGATCCACGCCAGGCCGGCCTGGAAGCCTTCCAGGCAGATCTTCTCGTACAGCGCCCTATCCTCGGCCACCGGCACCCCCCATTCATGATCGTGGTAATCGGGGTATTCGGCGGCGGCCGTCCGCCATGTACAGCGGGTCAGTCCCGCTTCATCGGTTGTCAGTCCCGGCTTATCCATACATCACCTCAGCGGCCAAGCCCGGGATGATAAGCGAAAAATTTTCCAGGCCGCCAACCGCTCAAGCATCACGGTTACCGAGCAACTGGTAAGACCGGAGCACACAAACACCCCTTCATCCCCTTGTAGTTTGCAAAAAACCGAGCGTAGACTGGCCGCGCACTGGACTTACCGGTAAGACCACAACAATTAAGCCCTGGACCCACCAGGGCACCGAATAGAGATCCCTCCCATGCTCAGATGGTGCTCGCGTTCGATTTTCCTGCAAGTCGTCATAGGCCTGATGCTCGGCATCGCGTGCGGCTTGGCCCTTCCCGAATTCTCCTCACAACTCAAACCCCTGGGTGACGGCTTTATCAAGCTGATCAAGATGCTGATCGGCCTGATCGTGTTCTGCGTGGTGGTCAGCGGTATTTCCGGCGCGGGCGACCTGAAAAAAGTCGGGCGCATCGGCCTCAAGTCGGTGATCTATTTTGAGATCCTCACCACCATCGCCCTGGTGCTCGGCCTGGTACTGGCCTTCAGTACCGGAATTGGCAGCGGCGCCAATATCCACCTTGAACAGCTGTCTTCCGCAGGCCTCAATGAATTGGCGGATCGCGGCCAGCATATCAAGGGCACCAGCCAATTCTTGATGGACCTGATCCCCAACTCCGTGATCGGGGCCTTCGCCGACAACAACGTGTTGCAGGTGCTGTTGTTCTCGGTGCTGTTTGGCAGTGCGCTGAACCTGGTGGGCGAAGCGGCTTCGGGCATTTCACGGCTGATCAACGAACTGAGCTATGTGATCTTCCGGATCATGGGCATGATCGTGCGCCTGGCGCCCATTGGGGTTTTCGGCGCCATCGCCTTTACCACCAGCACCTATGGCCTGGATTCGCTGCAGCACCTGGGCAGCCTGGTGGGCCTGTTCTACCTGACCTGCATGGCCTTTGTCGCGCTGATCCTGGGCGCGGTGATGCGCCTGTCGGGCCTGCGTATGCTGCCGCTGCTCAAATACCTTCGCGAAGAGTTGCTGATCGTGATGGGCACCGCGTCGTCCGATGCGGTGTTGCCACAGATCATGCGTAAACTGGAACACCTGGGCATTGGCAGTTCCACCGTTGGCCTGGTGATCCCCACCGGGTACTCGTTCAACCTCGATGGTTTCTCGATCTACCTGACCCTGGCCATTGTGTTTATCGCCAATGCCACTGGGACACCGTTGTCGATGACCGACCTGCTGACCATCCTGCTGGTGTCGCTGATCACCTCCAAGGGCGCCCACGGCATACCGGGCTCGGCCCTGGTGATTCTGGCGGCCACCCTGACGGCTATTCCTGCCATCCCGGTGGTGGGCCTGGTGCTGGTGTTGGCGGTGGATTGGTTCATGGGGATTGGTCGTGCGCTGACCAACCTGATCGGCAACTGCGTCGCGACCGTGGCCATTGCCCGCTGGGAAAAGGACATTGATCTGCAACGGGCCAACAAGGTACTGGAGGGGCAGCAAGGGTATGCGTTCCAGGCCAAGAAGCCGGTACTGCCGGCGCACCAGGAGTTCTAGCGCAGATCGAATGTGGGAGCGGGCTTGCTCGCGATAGCGGTGTGTCAGCCCCTACATGTGCTGACTGATCCACTGCTATCGCGAGCAAGCCCGCTCCCACCGTTAATCGTCGCCATTTTTACCGTTTGTGTTTGCAACATAAGGAGCCCGGCGTGATCAGCACTTCAACCGTCGTCAATTCAGTCGTAGAAAAACTGCGCGCCGCCCTGGCACGGGGCCAATGGCGGCGTGGCGAAATGCTCCCCGGCCAGCGCGAACTGGCCGAACAACTGGGCATCAGCCGCCCCAGCCTGCGTGAAGCGGTGATCGTCCTGGAAACCCTCGGCCTGGTGCGCTCGATGCCCGGCAAAGGCGTGGTCGTGCTGGAAACCAGCGTCAGCGAGCCACAAGCCCATGACGCCGTGGCCGACGCCAGCCTCGCCGATATCCTGCAACTGCGCTACACCCTGGAGCCGTTTATCGTCGGCCTGGTGGCCCAGTCCATCACCAGCAAGGAAATCGGCCAACTGCGCCTGACCCTGATGGACATGCGCGAAGCCCTGGAAGCCAACGACAGTGAAGCCGGGATGAACGCCTACATTGCCTTCCATGAGGAGCTGTTCGCCCTGACCTCCAACCCGATTTTCCAGAACGTGGTGCAGCAGACCAGCAACGCCCTCAAGCAAAGCGCTCAGGTGTTGCGCAATTCCCCCGAACACCTGGCCGAGCGCCTGCAGGAAAACGAAGCCGTGGTGCGCGCAATCCGCAACAAGAACAGCGCCCTGGCCAGCGCCGAAATGCGCCGCCATATCCTCAACGAGGGCCAGCGCATGGGCACCGCCCTGAATATTCCCGACGACCATCTCGGCAACTGACTCTGGAGGCTGGCCATGAGCGCTCACGCCCTGCAACGCACTTTTGCTGTCACCGCCCCACCCGCCATGCGCCTGGTGCCCGATAAACGGCCATCGGTGGATGACCTCTACCCACGACTGTTCGATGCCATCCTCGAACAGCGCATCGTGCCCACCAGCCGCTTTACCGAAGAAGGCCTGGCCCAGCAATTTGGCGTCAGCCGCAGCGTGCTGCGCCGGGTCCTCGCGCGCCTGGCCGAGCAGCAAGTGATCATCCTGCGTCCCAACCTGCGCGCCCAGGTGGCGGCGCCGGATGCCGAGCAGGTGCAACATATGCTTGAGGCGCGGCGCTTGATGGAAGTGACCGTGGTCCAGTTGGCGTGCGTACAGGCCAGCCCTGGGCAGGTGCGGCGCCTGCGCGAACTGGTGGCCCGCCAGCGGGCGTGCGTCGAGCAGGGCCAGCAAGGCCCGGCCATCCGCCTGTACGGCGAGTTTCACCTGTTGCTGGCGGCCATTGCGGGCAACCGGCCATTGGTGCAGTTTCTCAACAGCCTGGTGCCGTTGACCTCGCTGGTCATTGCCCGGCAAGGGGCGTTCACCGGCGCCTGGCTTGAGCAGGCAGAGATTGTCGAAGCGGTGGAGCGACGGGATGCGGGTACGGCAGCATGCTTGATGACCCGCCATCTGGATCATCTGCAAGCAAAACTCGCGTAAGCCCATAGAGATTCAAATGTGGAAGCTGGCTTGCCTGCGATGGCGGTGGGTCAGCCGCCAGCAACAGTGACTGGACTGCCGCTATCGCGGGCAAGCCAGCTCCTACAAGGGATCTCACTGGGACAGAGAATTTTGGCTCCACCACAGATCAAATGTGGGAGCTGGCTTGCCTGCGATGGCGCTGGGTCAGCCGCGAGCAACAGTGACGGAATTGCCGCTATCGCGGGCAAGCCCGCTCCTACAAGGGATCTCACTGGGACAGAGAGTTTTGGCCCTACCACAGATCAAATGTAGGAGCTGGCTTGCCTGCGATGGCGGTGGGTCAGCCGCCAGCAACAGTGACTGGACTGCCGCTATCGCGGGCAAGCCCGCTCCTACAAGGGATCTCACTGGGGCAGAGAATTTTGGCCCCACCACAGATCAAATGTGGGAGCTGGCTTGCCTGCGATGGCGTTGGGTCAGCCGCCAGCAACAGTGACTGGACTGCCGCTATCGCGGGCAAGCCCGCTCCTACAAGGGATCTCACTGGGGCAGAGAATTTTGGCCCCATCACAGATTAAATGTGGGAGCTGGCTTGCCTGCGATGACTGTGGGTCAGCCGCCAGCAACAGTGACTGGACTGCCGCTATCGCGGGCAAGCCAGCTCCTACAAGGGATCTCACTGGGGCAGAGAACTTTGGCTCCACCACAGATTAAATGTGGGAGCTGGCTTGCCAGCGATGGCGCTGGGTCAGCCGCCAGCGACAGTGACTGGATTTCCGCTATCGCGGGCAAGCCCGCTCCCACAGGGGATCTCACTGGGGCAGAGAATTTTGGCCCCAACCACAGATCAAGTGTGGGAGCTGGCTTGCCTGCGATTGCGGTGAGTCAGCCGCGAGCAACAGCGACCCCACAGGGGGCGGTCGGGGCAGCAAATTTTGCATACGCCCCACCTTGTGCCGAACCCACAAAAAAGCCCCGTCTCTCGCGAGACGGGGCTTTGCTTTAACGCTCCAGCAGCCGATTACAGCACCGCTTGACCACTCATTGCCAGGTCCAACAGTTCCCGATTGGCCACCGCGTACATGGCGTAGTCCGTACCGACCGCAGCACGGATTTCCACCATCATCGCGCGCCAGCGCTCGACCATGCTCGCGTTCTGCTCCAGCCACAGGGCCACGCGGGCTTCCATGTCTTCTGGCGCATCGGCCATTTGCAGAACCTTGATGGTGATCGCCCGTTGCTGCCAGTCCACGTCATCGCGGAAGGCTTCGCGGGCCTGGGCCTGCCAGTTGTTGCCCACCGGCAGATCGCTGATCTGCTGCAGGTACCACGGCAAGTCCAGGGCGCTGCCCACGGCGAAGTAGGCCTTGGCCACATCGGCAGCGCTCTGGCCGGTAACGTCAGCGGCTTCGATGATCGGCAGCAAGGTGTACAGGTGCGTGGTGCCAGCAACCATGCGCGCCAACAGCTCCGGTACACCGGCTTCGACATAGGCCTGGTAACGGTTCTGCCAGCCTTCGCGGGTCGGGCCTTCCAGCAGTTCGTCGAGCTTGAGGCCCAACGCTGCCAGGTGCGGACCGAAGTGCGCCACATCGCGCGCGGCGTCCTGCTCGTTGCGACGGCTGCGCAGGAACCAGCGGGTAGCCCGACGGCCCAGGCGCATCAGCTCGTCCATCAGCGCCAGTTGCACCTCGGCGGAGACCTGGTGATCCAGGGCTTCGATCTGCCGGAACCAATGCGGGAGGTGGAAGATGTCACGCACGATCACATAGGCGCCCGCCACGTTCGCCGGGCTCATGCCGGTCGACTCTTTGAGGCGTTGCACGAAGGTGATGCCCATGTGGTTGACCAGGTCGTTGGCGATCTGGGTGCTGACGATCTCGCGCTTGAGGCGGTGGCGACGCATGGCCTCGGAGAACTTGGCCACCAGGCTCGGTGGGAACGCGGTCTCCATGTCGCGGGTCAGGTAGTCGTCATCCGGCACCAGGGACTTGAGCAGCGCTTCCTTGAGGTCGATCTTGCTGTAGGAAATCAGCACCGACAGTTCCGGGCGCGTCAGGCCCTTGCCAGTCGCGGCGCGCTCGACGAGCTGCTCCTCGGTCGGCAGGTACTCGATGGCGCGGTCCAGCTTGCCACGGCCCTCCAGGTCGCTCATCAGGCGCTTGTACTCCGCCGCACGCTCGTAGGCTTTGCGAGCGGCCAGGGACAGGGCCTGGGTCTGCTTGTAGTTGTTGCCCAACACCAGGCTGCCGACTTCGTCGGTCATGCTCGCCAGCAACTGGTTGCGTTGCTTGTCGGTCATGTCGCCAGCCTGCACCACTTCGTTGAGCAGGATCTTGATGTTCACTTCGTGGTCGGAGCAGTCCACGCCACCGGCGTTATCGATAAAGTCGGTGTTGGAACCGCCGCCATTGAGGCCGAATTCCACACGACCCAGCTGGGTCATGCCCAGGTTACCGCCCTCACCCACTACCTTGCAGCGCAGCTCGTTGCCGTTGACGCGCAGCGCGTCGTTGGCCTTGTCGCCCACATCGGCGTGGCTTTCCGTGCTGGCTTTGACGTAGGTGCCGATACCGCCGTTCCACAACAGGTCCACCGGTGCCTTGAGCAAGGCATTCAGCAGCTCGGTCGGGGTCAGCTTGTCGGCCTGGATGTCGAAGCGTTCTTTCATCTGTGGCGAGATGGCAATGCTTTTGGCGCTACGCGAGAAGATACCGCCGCCTTCGGACATGATGCTGGTGTCGTAGTCCGACCAGGCCGAACGCGGCAGCTCGAACATGCGCTGGCGCTCGATGAAGCTGGTGGCCGGGTTCGGGTTTGGATCGATGAAGATATGCAGGTGGTTGAAGGCGGCGACCAATTGCAGCTTGTCGGACATGAGCAAGCCGTTACCGAACACGTCACCGGCCATGTCGCCGACGCCGACCACCGTGATGCTGTCTTGCTGCACGTTGATGCCGCGCTCACGGAAGTGACGCTGCACCCCGACCCACGCGCCCTTGGCGGTGATGCCCATTTTCTTGTGGTCATAACCGGCCGAGCCACCGGAGGCAAACGCATCCCCCAGCCAGAAGCCGTAGTCGATGGCGATACCGTTGGCGATGTCGGAGAAGGTCGCGGTGCCTTTGTCGGCCGCCACTACCAGGTACGGGTCATCGTTGTCGTGGCGCACCACGTTCAACGGAGGCACCAGGGCGCCGTCTTTCAGGTTGTCGGTAATGTCCAACAGGCCGGAAATGAAGATGCGATAGCAGGCGATGCCCTCGGCCGCGATCTCGTCGCGGCTGCCGCCCAATGGCAGGCGACGCGGCAGGAAGCCGCCTTTGGCGCCGACCGGCACGATCACCGAGTTCTTCACCTGCTGGGCTTTGACCAGGCCCAGCACTTCGGTACGGAAGTCTTCTTCACGGTCGGACCAGCGCAGGCCGCCGCGAGCGACGTTGCCAAAGCGCAGGTGCACGCCTTCGACGCGCGGCGAGTAGACGAAGATCTCGAACTTCGGCACTGGCTTGGGCAGCTCGGGAATGGCGTGGGGGTTGAACTTGAAGCTGAAGTAAGACTTGTTCTGGCCGTTGGCATCAGTCTGGTAGAAGTTGGTGCGCAGGGTGGCCTTGATCAGGTCCAGGTAGCGTCGCAGGATCCGGTCCTCGTTGAGCACCTGCACGTCGTCCAGGGCAGTGAGGATCGCTTGCTCCAGGCGTTGCTGCTTGTCTTCCAGGTCGTCGGCGGTGAGCTTGCGCGCCAGGTAGAAGCGGGTCTTGAACAACCGGGTCAACTCGCGGGCGATGTCGGTGTGGTTGTTCAGGGTGCTGGCGATATAACCCAGGTCGAAGCCCAGGCGGATCTGCTTCAGGTAACGGGCGTAGGCACGCAGCAGTGCAACGTCACGCCATGGCAGGCCGGCGGTCAGTACCAGGCGGTTGAACGCATCGTTCTCGGCGTCGCCGTTGACGATATGCACGAACGCGTCCTGCAGGGTGTCGTTGAGCTGCTGGATATCGAGGTTCAGGCCTTCGGCGGCGGTGAACGCAAAGTCGTGGATCCAGAACTCGCGGCCATTGGCGTGACGCAGGCGGTACGGGAACTCACCGAGCACGCGCAGGCCGAGGTTTTCAAGGATCGGCAACACGTCGGACAGCGCCAGCGGGGTATCGGCGTGATACAGCTTGCAGTGCAATTCCTGCTGGCCGGTCACGTGGCCCAAAGGCTGGTAGAAGCTCATCACCAGTGGCTTGGCTTCCGTCAGGTTCAACAGATGCTGCATGTCGACCACGGCTGAATGCGCGGCGAAACGCTCGCGATAGCCTGCGGGGAAGCCTTTGGGGAAGTCTGCCAGCACGTTGGTGCCGTGGGCTTCGCCGAAGCTCTCGACCACCAGGCTCGCGTAGTCGTCCTGCCAGCTGCGGCAGGCCTGCACCACTTCTTTTTCCAAAAGCAGGGGGTCGATATCCAGGCGGTTCTTCGGGTCAACCCGCAGAATCAGTTGGACACGGGCCAGCACGGACTCGGAGAAGAAGGTCCAGAACTCGCAATCCGAGGCCTTGAGGCGATCCATCAGCACTTGCTGGATCTTCTGGCGCACTTCGGTGGAGTAGATATCACGCGGCACGTAGGCCAGGCAGTAGCAGAAACGACCGTACGGGTCTTTGCGCAGGAACACGCGGATCTTGTTGCGTTCCTGGATCTGCACGATCGACATCACGGTGCTGAACAGCTCGTCCACCGGGGTCTGGAACAGGTCGTCGCGAGGCAGTACTTCAACCACCTGAGCCAGTTCCTTGCCCAGGTGCGCCTTGGCCTGGAAGCCCGAGCGGCGCTCGATTTCCGCGACCTTGCGGCGGATATAAGGAATCACCCGCACGCTTTCGCCGTACACCGAGGAGGTGTAGAGGCCCATGAAGCGGCATTCCTTGATGACCTTGCCATCGGCATCGATCTGGCGGATCGACACGTAGTCCGGGTAAGCCGGACGGTGCACACGGCTTGGGTGCGCAGCCTTGGCGAACGACAATACAGCCGGCTCGCGCAGATAGGCCACGGCGTAATCTTCGATGCGCAGGTCTTCAGCGGTGAGGCCGGCGCGCAGCAGTTTGGTCAGGCCGAGGAAGGAAGTGGCGTCATATTCCAGATGACCGCCGTCCTGCTCGTCATGCACCACAAACTCTTCGTAGCCCAGGAAGGTGAAGTGGTTGCCCACCAGCCATTCCAGGAAGCTCTTGATCTCGGCCTTTTCTTCGCCTTCGATGGCGAACTGGCTGTTGTCGATACCGGCCAGCAGTTCCTGGACCTTGGCCTTCATCGGCTCGAAATCAGCCACGGCCACGCGCACCTCGCCCAACACCTGCTCAAGTTCCGTGCTCAGGACATTCAGCTCGGCGGCATTGGCGCAGCGGTCGATCTCCAGGTACATCAGCGATTCTTGCAGGACGTCTTCGCCCTGGGTGCCCTTGGGCAGGATTTCCAGCAACTCCCCCTTCTTGCCACGGCGCACGCTCAGTACCGTGGTTTGCAGGGTATGGATGCTGTAGCCGCGGCGGTTCAGTTCGGTGCGCACCGAGTCGACGAGAAACGGTAGGTCGTGGTGCAAGACCTCGACCGCCGTGTGGGTCGACTGCCAGCCGTGGCGTTCGTAATCGGGGTTGTACACTCGCACTTGCGGCTGGGTGTGATCAAAGCGCTCAAGCAGGCGCCAGGCAGACAGGGTGCAACCGGCCAGGTCGGACATGCGACGCTGGGTCAGCTCGTCCAGGGAAATAATGCCGAAGAATTGTTCAGCGAACAGCGCCACTTGTGGCAGTGCCTGTTCACTGATGTGCTGCGCCAGTGCCGCTTGCAGTTGATGCTGGAAGTCGGCTTTGCTGGCTGCGGTGAAGAACGCCATCTGTGGTACTCCGCTTGGGCTTGTTATTGATGGAAGCGTCGCGTGTTATCCCCTGGTGGGGAGACCGTCATTTCTGTTCGCAGGTGATGATGATAAACACCATAAACGAATCAGGGTGACAGGTGGGTGAAGCTGGACAAGTCAATGAGGTCACATTCGACGTCCACTGGATGCCCCCCTGCGCATGACGGTACGGCGGGCAGGTCAGAGTCACGCAAAAGGCACATCCGTTGCGCAGCTTAACGAGTGCGGCAAGCTGGCTGCTTGCTGCACTGCGACATATTCGGTCAACACACGGCATTGCGCGGTTGCACCAAGAGCAACCCTTCCTACCGCTCAGGTGTAGGTTGAGGATTAAAAGCGCAGCCGCCAAGCAGGCATGATCAACCTGCCGCCCGGTAAAACTTCATACATCCGTAAAATCTAATTCCTAACTCCGCGCAGGAACCGTATTTCAATATTGAGTCACTTAGTTTGAGCAGGTATTTCCTTCGACACAGGCTCTATTACCACTCAACGAGGCGCTATTGAACGTATATTCCCCCGCCCTCCGCACCCCGCTGCCAGGGCACCAGCCCCCTTGCATGCAGCCCCCTGCACCATCACGTCCGGGTAGTGCAGCCACTGCAGGGCAAGACCTTACGGCGGCCTGTTTCAAAGCGCCCGTAGCCACCAATAAGGCCGTGCAACAACTCATCACCGACTACACCTACCCCAAGACACCGGACGAAGTCACTTCGCTCCACGTCAGGCGCCAGATCAAGCAAACGTTCGGTAAAGATATTGACCCCGATAAAACTTACTTAGTGAGCATTCAATATGATCACCGCACTAACGCCCCACCTTATAGCGGGGTCATTGTTCAAAAAATATCACTGACCCAGGCAGCAAGGCTCAACCAGCAGGACGAACCTGAGTTCCACGGGGCGCTACGTTCAAAAGAAGACGGGCCCTTTGAAATAAGACAAAGCTCAAGACATACCCACGACCCTGACGGCTTTGGCAGGTTCGCGCGCCCAAATGAATCGGGGTTCACCAGCCACTTTCAAGGTATTTACACTGAGCCGTCGCAAGCGACTGCCCATCTCTATGATGCAAGCAATAGAGTCGATATCAGCGCCACCGACTTCAAACAGATGGTATGGGATAACAGTTATAAGTCCCCCTATGACCAGTACCTGAACAGTTACTGGAACAGCAATTCCCGCCATGCCTATGCCCAAGCCTCCAGAGGCGCCTTCTTGCAGGCGTCGCACTGGTCCCTGAGCGAAAACGATCGACAGATCGCCATGGGTGCCGCAGGACTACCGGCCGACCAAAGTTACCAGTCCCTTAGTCACAATGACCTGATACAGCCCTACAAGGCTGATCCAAATCTGCAAACCAAATTCCTCACGTTCAAAGGTTTTAACATGCGCGCCTTTTACACTTTGGATAAGTCCACAGGCCGGGTCTTGTTGTACCTGCCTGGCCATGGGTCCATGTTGAAAGGCTTCGACTCCAAGAAACACATGAATAAGTGGCTGGCCGAACAATTGAAGGACCCGCAACAAGTCGACAGTTTCAAACTGTACTTCCGCCCCCAGGACCGTCCCGATGAATTCCTGTCCAAAGGCATTGATGCGCTCATAGACAACACCCGTAATGTGCTTAACAGTGACCTTCCTGTCGCTACGCAAGAAAAGCTCGGGTACTTTGACGAGGGCGGCCTATTCGATGGCCAGGTAGTCCAAGGGAACCCGTTTGAGGAACTGCAGCAACGCACCGAGCAAGACCTGAAGAACGCCACTCGCTTTCAATTCGTACTCAATCGCGACGTCACGGCAAAGACGGCCTTCAAGTATTTGAATTGGGCCAAATATGGGCTGCTGCTTTTAGCTCCACTAGGTATCGCTTTCCCACCGCTGGGCGCTGCACTGACAGTAGCGAGCGTCTCAGTGGGTGCAGCAGAGCTCGGCGTTGGCATTGACAGCTATATCAATAAGCGCCCCGAGGCAGACAAGCTCATCAGCGAAGGCACGGCGAAAACCTTTGTCCCGCTGTTTACCAGTGGCCTGGGCAATGCCTTTAAACCGATCAGCAGCACAATCAGCGCCTGGGCCTTCAATCCCTGATGCCCGTTTGACACAAAAGCCGACACAAAGCCCGAGGTAATGGCAGAATTACAGCCTGCCGGCCTTGTCGCCGCCTTTCCACACAGGACTCCACATGCAACTGACCACCGCCCACCTGCTCGCCACCCCTTGCGATGACGAAGAAGACAACATGGCCATGCTGTGCTGCCACGGCACCCAGGGCGAGATGTTCATGCTGTCCCGTTATCCGGATGAGGACGAGGTGGAGCTGACCTGGGACTACGAGCCTTCGACCCTGGATGGCTTGAAGATCACCTTGAGCGCGACCACCCTGCTGGTGGAGATCGGTGCGGCGGACAAGGATGCGCTGGGCGGCAATGATCACCTGCTGATTAACCACGCCACCGCCGAGTCGGACCTGGCCGAGGTAGAAGAAACCTTGCAGAACATTCTCAAGGGCACTGGCACCTACATCCGCACGCTTTGACTGGCGGCGGCTAAATCGCCATCGCAGCGATGGGGCGACCTGACAAGCCCGCTCCCACCTGTGGGAGCCGGGCTTGCCCGCGATGGTGCCCTCATCAACGCCAAAAACCTCAGGCCTTTGCTGTAAGCCGCAAAAAATACCCCCCGGTTCGTTAGTCGCCAGCCCCTCCAATGCATTAAAGTAAGCGCCCCAGGCCTTGGCGTTTTTCACAATCCCCAGGCTCATCTTTCCAGGAACCGTCATCGATGGAACATCGTGAAGCGCTGCTCGCGCTGCGAACCTTTCTTTCTACGCAGATTCTCGGCCAGGAAAAACTCATCGAGCGCTTGCTCATTGCCCTGCTCGCCGACGGCCATATGCTGGTAGAAGGCGCTCCCGGCCTGGCCAAGACCAAGGCCATCAAGGAGCTTGCCGAAGGGATCGAAGCACAGTTCCATCGTATCCAGTTCACCCCCGACCTGTTGCCCGCCGATATCACCGGCACCGAGATCTATCGCCCGGAAACCGGCAGCTTCGTGTTCCAGCAAGGCCCGATCTTCCACAACCTGGTGCTGGCGGACGAAATCAACCGCGCCCCGGCCAAGGTGCAGTCGGCGCTGCTTGAAGCCATGGCCGAGCGCCAGGTCAGTGTCGGGCGCAGTACCTACGAGCTGTCGCCGCTGTTCTTGGTGATGGCCACGCAAAACCCCATCGAGCAGGAAGGCACCTATCCCCTGCCCGAAGCCCAGCTCGATCGCTTCCTGATGCACGTCAAGATCGGCTTCCCCGATGCCGCCGTGGAGCGGCGCATCCTGCAACAGGCCCGTGGCGAAGCGCTCAACGGCGAGACCAAGCCCGAACGGCGGGTCAGCCAGCAGGCGATCTTCGCCGCGCGCAAGGAAATCCTCGGCCTGTACATGGCCGATGCCGTGGAGGAATACCTGGTGCAACTGGTCATGGCCACGCGCACACCAGCCAAGTTCGACCCGGAAATGGCCGAGTGGATTGCCTACGGCGCCAGCCCCCGGGGCTCGATCGCCCTCGACCGCTGCGCCCGCGCCCACGCCTGGCTGGCCGGGCGCGACTTTGTCAGCCCGGAAGATATCCAGGCGGTGCTGTTCGACGTGCTGCGCCACCGCATCATCCTGTCCTTTGAAGCCGAAGCGGCCGGCATCGACCAGGACCGCGTGGTGCAACGCATTCTCGACGTCGTTGCCGTCGCTTGATCCCCATGAACGCCGGCGATGGAATCCGTGTTTCCCTCAGCGAATTGATCGAGATGCGGCATCGCGTGCGGGAGGTGCAACTGTTTTCCACGCCGAGCCAACGCAGCCCGCTGATCGGCCTGCACCATTCCAAATTGCGCGGGCGCGGCGTCGACTTCGACCAGGTGCGGGTGTACCAGGCCGGCGACGATGTGCGCACCATCGACTGGCGCGTCACCGCCCGCACCCAGGAGCCGCACACCAAGCTGTTCCATGAAGAGCGGGAGCGGCCGATCTTTATCATGGTCGAGCAAAGCTGCCGGCTGTTTTTCGGCTCCGGGCTGATGTTCAAGTCAGTCCTCGCCGCCCAGGCCGCGAGCCTGATCGGCTGGGCCGCGCTGGGGCACAACGACCGGGTCGGCGGCCTGGTGTTCGGGGATAACGAGCACTACGAGATCAAGCCCCGGCGCAGCAAACAAAGCCTGCTGCAACTGCTCAACCGCCTGGTGCGGGTCAACCAGAGCCTGAACACCGAGAGCCGCCCCGAAGCCGATGCCCTGGGCATGGCCCTGCGCCGTGGCCGCGAGGTACTGCGCCCCGGCAGCCTGGTTATCGTGATCTGCGATGAACGCGCCCTGACCGAAGGCGCCGAGCAGCAACTGAGCCTGCTGTCGCGCCATTGCGACCTGCTGCTGCTGCCGGTCTCAGACCCGCTGGACCACGCCCTCCCCGCCGCCGGCCTGCTGCGTTTTGCCGAGCGCGGCGCACAACTGGAAATCGACACCTTGAACTTCGAGCTGCGCCAGGCCTACAAGGCCCAGGCCGAAGCACGCATCGCCCGTTGGGAACTGCTCGCGCAGAAGCTGCGGGTGCTGCTGATGCCATTGAGTACCCAGAGCGAAATGGTCGAGCAGCTACGTGAATACCTCAACCCGCAGCGCCCGGTGAAAAAGCCATGAGCAGCCTGGACTCGTTGCAACCGCTGATCGCCCCGCCGGCCATTGGTTTCTGGCCACCGGCGCCGGGCTGGTGGCTGTTGCTGGTGCTGATCCCCCTGGCGGGCTGGGGCGTGTGGTGGCTGCGGCGCTTTCTGCCCGGCAAACGCCCGCTGGCCCGGGCCGAGCAACCGCTGGACCCTCTGCGCATCGCCGCCCTCGCGGAGCTGGCGCTGATGCCCAAACCCTACGATGGCGCACCGGCCGGCGCCTGGCTGCAGCAGCTCAATGGCCTGCTCAAACGCCTGTGCCGCAACGACTACCCCTACAGCCAGAGCCACACCCTCAACGGGCGCAAATGGCTGGCCTTTCTTGACAACCGCTGCCCGGCGGCCGGCCTGACGCGCTGGATGGTCCTGGTGGAAGGCGCCTACAAACCCGAATGCAAACTCGACGACAAGGCCATCGCCGGCCTCACGCAAGCGGTCGACACCTGGATTCGCAAACATGTTTGAGTTCGCCTGGCCGTGGGTCTTTGCCCTGTTGCCCTTGCCGTGGGTGATGCGCCTGATCCTGCCAGTGGCCGACAGCGGCGAGCCGGCGTTGAAGGTCAGTTTCCTCGGCGACCTCGAAGGCCTGGCCCGGCGCCGTGCGCGCATCAATCTGCCGGGTTGGCGCCAACAAGCGCCGTTCGTGGTGCTATGGCTGTTGTTGCTGACCGCCGCCGCCCGCCCGGAATGGCTCGGCGAGCCGCTGCCGATTGCCGCCAGCGGCCGCGACCTGCTGGTGGCGGTGGATGTGTCGGGCTCCATGGACTTCCCCGATATGCAATGGCAGGACGAAGACGTCAGCCGCCTGAGCCTGGTCAAGCACCTGCTGGGGGACTTTCTCGAAAGCCGCGAAGGCGATCGCGTGGGCCTGATCCTGTTTGGCAGCCAGGCCTACCTGCAAGCGCCGCTGACCTTCGACCGGCGTACCGTGCGCACCTGGCTGGACGAGGCGCGCATCGGCATTGCCGGAAAAAATACCGCGATTGGCGACGCCATCGGCCTGGCCCTCAAGCGCCTGCGGCAACGCCCGGCACAAAGCCGGGTGTTGATCCTGGTCACCGACGGCGCCAACAACGGCGGCGAAATCGACCCACTGACCGCCGCCCGCCTGGCCGCCGAAGAAGGCGTGAAGATCTACCCCATCGGCATTGGCGCCAACCCCGAACAGACCGGGACCCTGGGCATGCTCGGCCTCAATCCCAGCCTGGATCTGGACGAGCCGGCGCTCAAGGCCATCGCCGCGGCGACCGGCGGGCAATATTTCCGCGCCCATGACGGTGCCGAGCTGCAAGCGATCAAGCAAACCCTCGACCAGTTGGAGCCGGTGGCGCAACAGCCGACCCAGGCCCGCCCGGCCCAGGCGTTGTATAGCGGGCCCCTGGCGCTGGCGCTGTTTCTCAGCCTGCTGTTGGTGATCCAGGAACGCTGGCCGGATAACGCCTTGCAACGGCTGCTCAATAAACTCTCGACCAAGGGCCATTTCCTGCAACAGCACCCACAATGGCGCCAACGCCTTCAACGCCTGCGTTTGCGGAGGCGTCGATGATCGCTTTATGGCCGCACTGGTTCCGTCCCTGGTGGTTGTTGCTACTGCCCGTGCTCGGCTGGTTGCTGTGGCAACTGTGGCATCGGCAAAAACGCGCTGGGCGCTGGCAGATGATCCTGCCGCCGGCCTTCCACGCGGCCCTGCTCAGTGGCGGCAATGGCCGGGAGAGCAAATCGCCGTGGCTGCTGCTGGGCCTGGCCTGGCTGCTGGCCCTGCTGGCCTTGCTCGGCCCAGGCTGGCAACGGGTCGAGCAGATCAGCCAGAAACCCGCCGACCCGCTGGTGGTGTTGCTGGAACTGACCCCCGAGATGCTCGCCACCGACAGCCCGCCCAACCGCCTGGAGCAGGCACGGCGCAAGCTGGTGGACCTGCTGCAGGCGCGCAGTGACGCGCAGACCGCCATCGTCGTGTATGCCGGTAGCGCCCACACACTGGTGCCGCTGTCCGACGACCTGGCCACCAGCCGCAACCTTCTGGAAGCCCTGCGCCCGTCGATCATGCCCGAGGCCGGCCATCGCGCTGACCTCGCGGTGGAAAAAGCCCTGGGCCTGCTCAAGCACGGCGGCCTGGGCCAGGGTCGCCTGTTGTTGATTGGCTCGTCGCTGTCCAAGCAGGAGCGCCAGGGCATTCGCCTGCTGCTGCAAGGGCAGGCACCGAGCCTGTCGATCCTGGGCATTGGCAGCCGTGAAGGCACGCCGGTGACTCAGGAAAGCGGCGAGTTCCTCAAGGACGAACAAGGCGCGATCCTCATCCCGCGCCTGGACAGCCCGACGCTCAAGGCCTTCGCCAGTGAAATGGGCGGCCGCTATCGCCAGGCCCGCCTGGACGACAAAGACCTGCGCAGCCTGGGCCTGCTGGACGGCCCGCAAAACCTGCGCGACGACGGCCAGCGCCTGCAACTGGACACCTGGGCCGACCAGGGTTACTGGTTTTTGCTGCCCCTGCTGCTGCTCGCCGCCTGCGCCGGGCGCCGTGGCTGGCTATTCTGCCTGCCGCTGCTACTGCTGGCGGCGCCGCAACCAAGCTATGCGTTCAGCTTTGATGACCTGTGGCTGCGCCCCGACCAACAGGGCCAGTACCTGCTCAAGCACAAACGCCCGGCCGAAGCCGCCGCACACTTTGAGAACCCGCAATGGCAAGGTGTGGCCCTGTATGAAGCGGGCAACTACGCCGAGGCGGCCCGGCGCTTTGCCGAGGGCAGTGACGCCTACTCCCACTACAATCGAGGCAACGCCCTGGCCCGCGCCGGCGAGCTGGAAGCCGCGATAGACGCCTATGAACAGGCCCTGGAAGCCCAGCCCGACCTGCAGCCGGCCCTGAAAAACAAAGCCCTGGTGGAACGCCTGCTCCTTGAAGAACCGGAGCCCGAGCCGCCAGCACCCGAAAAAAACGAGGATGACGAATCCCCCCAACCCGGCCAAACTGCGCAACCAGGCGACAACAGCCAGCAAACCAACGGCGGCGAGCAATCGCCCCAGGGCGCAGGCCAGGCGGGCACCGGCGAGACACAAACCGGCACCCCGCCCACCGCGGGCAACAACGAAGTACCCGGCAGCGAACTGGGCGACGAACAGACCACCACGCCGCCCTTGCGCCCGGCGGATGCCAACCTCGACGAGGAGCACCGCCAGGCCCTGGAACAATGGCTGCGACAGATCCCGGACAACCCCGGAGAGTTGTTGCGACGCAAATTCTGGTACGAACAGCAACAACATCAGGACAAGACTCGATGAGCCGCTGCACCCCATTTGTCTTATCGCTAGCGCTGTGGGCCGGTCACGCCCAGGCGGCCGACCTGGCCGCCAGTATCGACCGCAGCCGCGTCAATTCCGGGGAAACGGTGGAGCTGACAATCGAATCCGATGACGTTACCCAGTTCGGCAAGCCGGACCTGTCGCCCCTCGACCCGCTGTTCGACGTACGCGGCACCCGCCAGATCAACCAGCTCACCACCCTCGACGGCAGCAACCACGCCACCACCCGCTGGATCATCACCTTGCAGCCCAAGACCACCGGCACTGTGGTGGTCCCAGCGCTGCAACTGGGCGAATTCAAGACCCAGCCGATCAGCCTGCAAGTGGACGAAACCCTCGGCCAGGACAGCGACAACCAGCTCGAACCAGTATTCATCGAAGCCAGCCTCGATGAGGACAGCGTATATGTGCAGGCCCAGGCCCTGCTGACCGTGCGTATCTACCATTCGGTGGCGCTGTATGACGACAGCGTCCTTACGCCCTTGCAGTTGTCTGACGCGCGCGTCGAGCCAGTGGGTGATTCGCGCACCTATGAAAAAGTCATCAACGGCGTGCGCCATGGCGTGATCGAAATGCGTTATGGGATCTACCCGCAGCACAGCGGGCAACTGCTGATCCCCGCGCAAATGTTCAGCGCCACCATGGTCGAACCACGCCCGGCCCAGGGCACCGCGCCCCAGGCGCCCAGGCCCGGCAAGCTGTTGCATGTCAATTCCACCGAGATCCCCCTGACGGTCAAGCCCAAGCCTGCGCTCTATCCAGCGGACGCCCCCTGGCTGCCGGCGCGCAGCCTGAGCCTGGGCGAAAGCTGGAACCCGGAACCTACAAACGTGCAGGTCGCCGACTCCCTGACCCGCATCCTTACCCTCAAGGCCGAAGGCCTGGCCAGCGCCCAGTTGCCCGCGCTGCCCAGCACCGAAATCGCCGGCCTGCGGCGCTACCCCGACCAGCCGGTGCTGAGCAACCAGAACAGCGAGCGCGGGGTGATCGGCAGCCGTGAAGACCGCGAAGCCCTGGTACCCAACCGCGCCGGCGCCCTGGAATTGCCCGCCGTGGAAGTGGTGTGGTGGAACACCCACGAAGACCACCTGGAGCGCACCAGCCTGCCGGCCCGCACCCTGCAGGTGGCGGTCAACCCGAGCCTGGTGGTCGACACCCCGGCCACCCCCACCGTGATCACCGCACCGGACGATGGCCGCCTGTGGATCTGGCAGCTCACCAGCCTGTTCCTCGCCTGCACCACCCTGCTCGGCTTCGGCCTGTGGTGGCGCGCCCGCTCGCGCCCGGCGATCCAACGCGCCGCCCAGACCGGGCCCAGCCCCCGCACCTTGCTCGACGACCTGCGGCGTGCGAGCCAAGCCAACGACCCCCAGGCCACGCGCCAGGCGCTGGACGCCTGGGCACGCCAGCAACCGGAAACCCTGGCAGAGATGGCGGCGCGGTTTGTGCCGCTGTCCGATGCCCTGGATGGGTTGAACGGCGCGCTCTATAGCGAAAGCGGCCAGTATTGGCAGGGCGAAGAGTTGTGGCGGGCAGTCAAGGCCATTCCCATGGCCGAACGCGAACAGGCCCCGGTGGCCGACAGCACCAGCTTGCCGCCGCTGTATCCCAAGTAACCGCCCACGCTGTACCGACGGTGAACTCAGCTGTAGGAGCTGGCTTGCCAGCGATGGCGGTGTATCAGCCAATAAATGTCTTGGCTGACCCATCGCCATCGCCGGCAAGCCAGCTCCTACAAAGGATGCAGCTTCGCGCTCGGTTCTTGATCTTGGGCGCCTCGTTACCATTTACAGGTAAACTCCGCTCCTTTACCTATTCCCCACGGAGTTCGCCTTGCGTCTGTTTCACACCTCCGACTGGCACCTGGGCCAAAACCTCCACGGCCAGGAACGCGACTTCGAGCACGCTTGTTTCCTCGACTGGCTGCTGGGCCAGATCAAGCTGCACGGCCCCGATGTGCTGCTGATCGCTGGCGATATCTTCGATACGGTCAACCCGCCCCTCAAGGCCCAGGAGCGTCTGTATGACTTCATCATCAACGCCCATGAACAGAACCCCGACCTGACCGTTGTGATGATCGCCGGCAACCACGACTCCGGCTCGCGCATTGAGCTGCCGGCGCCATTGATGCGGCGTTTGCGTACCCATGCCCTGGGCCGGGTGCTGTGGCTGGATGACGGGCAACTGGATGTGGAGCGCTTGCTGATTGCCCTGCCGGACAAAACCGGCGCCGTGGCCGGCTGGTGCCTGGCGCTGCCGTTCCTGCGCCCGGCCGAAGTCACCGGTGCGCTGTTGGGCGACGATTACCTCAAGGGCATCGGCCAGGTGCATGAGCGCCTGATCGCCGCAGCCAACGCCAAGCGCCAGCCGGGCCAGGCGCTGGTTGCCATCAGCCACGCACATATGGCCGGTGGCTCGGTGTCGGAAGACTCCGAGCGCAGCCTGATCATCGGCAATGCCGAAGCGCTGCCGGCCAGTCTGTTCGATGCCAGTGTCAGCTATGTCGCCCTCGGCCACTTGCACAAGCCCCAGCGGGTCAATGGCGAGGAACGCATCCGTTATTGCGGCTCGCCGATCCCGCTGTCGTTTTCCGAAATCGGCTATCAACACCAGATCCTCGACGTGCAACTGGACGGTGCAACCCTGGTCAGCGTCGAACCGCGCCTGATCCCCCGCGCCGTGCATCTGCAACGCCTGGACGCCGCGCCCCTGGCCGAGATCCTCAAGCAACTGGCGCAGTTGCCCGACGTCGATCTGCTGGCCGACACCCAGCGCCAGCCCTGGCTGGAGGTGCGCGTGCGCCTCGACGAACCCCAGCCTGACCTGCGCCAGCAAGTGGAAAACGCCCTGCTGGGCAAGGCCGTGCGCCTGGTGCGCATCGCCGCCGAGTACGCCGGCAGCGGCGCGCGTCAGGACCAAGGCGATGAGCCGTTGATCGAACTCGACCAGCTCACGCCCCAGGAATTGTTCAGCCGCGCCTGGCAGGAAAGCTATGGCAGTGACGTGGACGAACAGACCCTCAAGGATTTCGCCGTGCTGCTCCAGGACGTGCAACACGAGGAGCAACAGCCATGAAGATCCTCGCCATCCGCCTGAAAAATCTCGCGTCCCTGGCCGGGCCGTTCGAAATCGACTTTACCGCCGAGCCCCTGGCCAGCGCCGGGTTGTTTGCGATCACCGGGCCCACCGGCGCCGGCAAAAGTACCTTGCTCGATGCCTTGTGCCTAGCGCTGTTTGGCGCCGTGCCACGCCTGGGCGACACCGGCCAGGCAAAAATGCCCGATGCCGATACCGATATCTCCATCGGCGACCCGCGCACCCTGATCCGCCGCGGTACCGGCGGCGGGTATGCCGAAGTGGACTTTGTCGGCGTCAGCGGCCGGCGCTACCGCGCGCGCTGGGAGGCCAATCGTGCCCGCGACAAGGCCAGCGGCAAGTTGCAGAACAGTCGGCAAAGCCTGATCGACCTGGACAGCGAGCAACTGCTGGCCAGCCAGAAGACCGAATACAAGACGCAACTGGAGCTGGCCCTGGGCTTGAACTTTGAACAGTTCACCCGTGCGGTGCTGCTGGCGCAAAGTGAGTTCAGCGCCTTTCTCAAGGCCAACGATAACGAGCGCAGCGAACTGCTGGAAAAGCTCACCGACACCGCGCTCTACACCCAGTTGGGCCAGCGCGCGTTCATCAAGGCGCGGGAGGCCAAGGAAGCCCACAAGCTGCTGCAAGACCAGGCCACTGGCGTCACGCCGTTGCCGGCCGAGGCCCGCGCCGAGCTGGATCAACAATTGAGCGCAGCCCAGCAGCAACTCAAGACCCAGCAGGCCCAGCTCAAGCAACTGGAACTGCAACACACCTGGCTCAAGGAACTGCACGAGTGGCAGGAGCGCCAACACAGTGCAGTCGAACAATTGCAACAGGCCGAGCAGGCATGGCACACCCAGGGCCCGCAACGCCTGGACTTGAGCCGCCTGGAGCAACTGGCGCCGCAGCGTCATCATTTTGCGCGGCATAGCGAACTGAACGGCCAATTGGAGCCCCTGGCCGCGCAGATCCGCCAGCACCTTGAGCAACAAACCGCCCTGCACGCACGCCAGGAGCAACTGCAACAGCAGCAAGCCAGCGCACACAGCGCCTTGGCCGCCGCGTTGCAACAGCAGACCGAAGCCGTGCCGTTGCTGCGCCAGGCCTTCGAGGAACAAAGCAGCCTCGCCCGCCTGACCCGCGAGCTGGCCCAAAGCAGTGAACAGCAACAACTGGGGCAAGCCGCCTGCACCGAAGGCCAGGCCGCGCTCGACACGTTGCACACTCAGCAGCAACAGGTTGCCAGCCGCCTGCAACAACTGGCGGCGCAACTGGAACGCAGCGCCACCCTCGCGCCCTTGAGCGACGCCTGGAACGCCTACCGCGACCGTCTGCAACAACTGATGCTGATCGGCAATCGCCTGAACAAGGGCCAGGCCGAACTGCCGCAACTGGAAGAACGCGCCAACCGCGCCAGCGAGCAATGGACCCAGCAACGCACGGCCCTGGAGTTGCTGTATCAGGAAGCCGGGGCCGAGCCCCATGCGGTGGCCGAGCAGATCCAGTTGCTCGATAGCCTGCTCAAGGACAATCGCAAGCAGCAACGGGCCTTCGAGGACCTGACGCGGCTGTGGGACAGCCAGCAGCAATTGGACCAACAGCAACAGGAGCTGGCCCAAAGACAGGCCAGCGCCCAGCAACAGCGCGAGCAACTGAACCAGACCGGCCTGCAAGCCAAGGCCGAGCTGACAGTGGCCGAGCAGACCCTGAGCGTGACCAAGCAGTTACTGGAACGCCAGCGGCTGGCACGCAGCGCCAGTGTCGAGGAGCTGCGTGGGCAATTGCAGGATGAGCAACCCTGCCCGGTGTGCGGCAGTGTCGAGCATCCGTATCACCAGCCCGAAGCCCTGTTGCACAGCCTCACGCGCCATGATGAAAGCGAAGAAGCCAATGCGCAGAAAGCGGTCGACACCCTCAAGGAAACGCTCACCGAACTGCGCGCTGCAGTCGGCGGCTTGATCGCCCAGCAAAAAGAATTCCTGCAACAGCAAGAGCAATTGGCGACCCAGCTCCAGGGCCTGGCGCCGAGCCTCGAGGCCCACCCGCTGAGCGCCGCGCTGTTCAACCAGGACAGCGGCAAACGCAGCGCCTGGCTGGCGCAGCAGTTGGGCCAGCTCAGCCAGAGCATCACCCAGGACGAACAGCGCCAGGGCGCCCTGCTCAACCTGCAACAAAATGCCGGGCGCCTGCAGCAACAGCTGCAAGCCGCCCAGGATGCCAGCCAGCAAGCCCGCCAGCAGTTGATCGACCAGCAACGGGAACTGGCCAGCGATCGCGAGCGCCTGGACGAAGAGCTCAATGCTTTCGCCAGCCTGCTCCCGGCCGAGACCCTCGAAGGCCTGCGCACGCAGCCGGCGGCGACGTTCATGCTGCTGGACCAGCAGATCAGCCAGCGCCTGGAGCAGCTTGGCTACCAGAAGGATGAACTGGCCGAGCAGCAACTGCGCCAGCAAGCCATCGAAAAAGAACAGGACCGCCAGCAGCATCGCCAGCAACAATTGGCCGTGCAGCACCAGCAGTTGGCCGAGTTGACCCAGCAACAGCAGGCCACCCAGGAAAAACTCAGCGCCCTGCTGGGCACACATGCCAGCGCCGAGCACTGGCAGCAGCAGCTCGAACAGGCCGTGGAACAGGCCCGTCACAGCGAGACCCAGGCCAATCAACAGTTGCAGGACACCCGCAGCGAACTGATCCAACTGGCCGCCGACCTCAAGGCCCGCCAGGAGCGCCAGCAAGCCCTGGACAGCGAACTCCAGGCGTTGCACAGCCGTATCAGCGAGTGGCGCGCCCAGCATCCGCAGCTCGACGACGCAGGCCTGGCACATCTGCTGGCCTTCGACGAGGCTGGGGTCAGCGAACTGCGCCAGCAGGTACAGCACAGCGAAAAAGCCATCGAACAGGCCAAGGTCCTGCTGCAAGAACGCGAGCAACGCCTCAAGGACCACCAGGCCCTGCACAACGGCAACCTTGACGCCGAACAGCTGGACAGCGCCCTGGCCGAGCTGAACCAGCAACTGCTTGGCGGCGAAAAACACTGCGCCGAACTGCGCGCGCAACAAGCCGAAGACCAGCGGCGCCAGGACGCCAACCAGAGCCTGGCGCTCACCACCGCCAAGGCGTATGAGGAGTGGCAGCGCTGGGCGCGGCTCGATGCACTGATCGGCTCGGCCACCGGCGACAAGTTCCGCAAGTTCGCCCAGGCCTACAACCTCGACCTGCTGGTACACCACGCCAACGTGCAACTGCGCCAACTGGTGCGCCGCTACCGCCTCAAGCGCGGCGGCAGCATGCTGGGCCTGCTGGTACTGGACACGGAAATGGGCGATGAACTGCGCTCGGTGCATTCGCTGTCCGGCGGCGAGACGTTCCTCGTCTCCCTGGCACTGGCCCTGGGGCTGGCGTCGATGGCCTCCAGCACGCTGAAGATCGAGTCGTTGTTTATCGATGAAGGCTTCGGCAGCCTGGACCCCGAATCCCTGCAATTGGCCATGGACGCCCTCGACGGCTTGCAGGCCCAGGGGCGCAAGGTGGCGGTGATTTCCCACGTACAGGAAATGCACGAACGAATTCCGGTGCAGATCCAGGTCAAGCGCCAGGGCAATGGGTTGAGCACCCTGGAGGTGAAATGAGCGAAGGGGTGTTGTATTCGTTTCGCCGCTGCCCCTACGCCATGCGCGCGCGGATGGCCTTGCGCTATTGCGCGGTGGCGGTGCAGGTGGTCGAAGTCAGCCTCAAGGCCAAGCCGGCGCAGATGTTAGCGCTTTCGCCCAAGGGCACGGTGCCGGTGTTGAGTGTGGGCGGCCAGGTGCTCGACGAGAGCCTGGCGATCATGGGCTGGGCATTGGCGCAGCATGATCCCGAAGATTGGCTGCTCAAGGAGGATCCGGCGGCGCAGGGGCTGATGGCAGCGTTGATTGCAGAGAATGACCAGGCCTTCAAGGAGCATTTGAATCGCTACAAATACGCCGAGCGCTACCCGGAGCAGCCGATGGAACACTATCGGGCCGAGGGCGAGGTGTTTTTGCGCAAGCTTGAAGGATTGCTGACGCAGCGCGACTACCTGCTGGCCGATCACCTGAGCCTGGCGGATGTGGCGCTGGCGCCGTTTGTGCGCCAGTTTGCCCATGTGGACCGGGAGTGGTTTGCAACGACGCCTTATGTGCACTTGCAGCAGTGGCTGGAGCGGTTTTTGGCGTCGCCGCTGTTTGTCCAATCCATGGCCAAAAACCCGTAGCCACGGTGCAGCCTTGGCGTGTCAGCCTTGGGTCTTGTGATCCAGGGCGGCATAGAAGTTGGCGCTCTGTTGCAGGTATTTCTGGGTGTAGGCGCTGGTGCTGGATTTTTTGCTGCTGATCTCCACGCTGGCGCTGGCTGGCAAGGCCACGGTGGCGGAAACAGCGGAGGCGGCGATGATCGAGAAGAGATTGAAGTTCATGGCGGTAACCCTTGTGTTCAGTTGGCTGGATGGCTTGTGAAGGCCTTGGAGCAAACTTACGCCTGGGTTCCGGCTGGCTGAAATGCTTTGAAACAGTAGCCGTTATCACTGGGATTGATACAAGGAGTCAGGCCCCGCACGGCGGGGCCTGTGGCTTATTGACGCACCAGGAACTTGAGGTCGCTGGGGGCATCAATCGGCAGTTTTTGTACGGTTTTGCCCAGTTGACCGGTCTGGGTGTCACGCGCGATCACCACAATCTGGTTGCTCTTCTGGTTGGCAATCAGCAAGAACTTGCCGCTCGGGTCGAGGCTGAACTCACGGGGATGGTCGCCTTCCACCGTGCGGCGCTGGATCTCTGTGAGCTGCGCGGTGGCAGGATCAATGGCAAACACCACGATCTGGTTGGCGGTGCCACGATTGCTGACGTAGAGGAACCTGCCATCGCTGGAAGCGTGCAGCGCAGCGCCAGCCTTGTCCGACAGCGGCTGCCCGGCGGCAAAGTCCACCAGTTGGCGCTGGGTCAGCCTGCCGTCCTGGTAGTCGTACACCGCCACCTGCGCGCTCATCTCGGTGGTCAGCCAGGCATGCTTGCCATCGGCGCTGAACAACAGGTGGCGCGGGCCACTGCCCGGCGGTAACTGCACGAAAGCCGGATCAGCCGGGGTCAGCGGCTGTTCGTGGTTGGCCTTGGGGTCGTAGCGGTAGGCAAAGACCTTGTCCGCCCCCAGGTCCTGCACAAACACGTACTTGCCATCGGGTGACGACACCACTGAATGCACGTGGTTGGACGCCTGGCGCTCAGGGTTGACCCGGCTGGCCGGGTGCGCGCTCAGTTGCACCGGCGGCGACAGCTTGCCTGCGGCATCCACCGGCAGGACGGCCAGGCTGCCGCCCGGATCTTCCAACACCGAATAGTTGGCGACAAACAGGTAGCGCCCATCGGCGGCCAGACTGGAATGGGTGGGTTCGTTGCCCAGGCTCTGCACCTGATTGACCAGGGTCAGTTGCTGGTTGGCCGGGTCAATGCGGTAGCTGCTCACGCGCCCCACCGGGTCTTGTTGGCCGGGGCCGTTTTCATTGACCACGAACAGGTGTTGCTGGTCCTGGGACAGGGTCAGCCAGGACGGGTTCTGCGCCTTGGCCGCCAGCACCGGCGCGCCGCTGAGCTGGCCGGTACGGCTGTCGAACTGCAGGCGGTAGATACCTTCGCTGGTACCTGCCGTGTAGCTGCCCACCAGCAGTGCAAAGGTCTCGAGCGGCGCGGCCTGGGCCGACATCGCGCCGACACTGCCGGCCATCAGCAGGGGCCAGAATTTACGCATCAGCATGTTCGTCGTCCTCGTCTTCGTTGCTGCCAGTGATGGCGCTCAGGCACACCAGGCGGTGCTCGCCCGAGTCACCGCTGAGGGTCCAGCTTTGCAAGGTTTCATCGAACGTCGCGGCCTGCACCTGGGCGATGCTGAACGTCCAGCGTTTCTCGGCCCGACCGTCCATGCTCTTGATCAGTAACTGCCGATCATCGAAGGTGAAATCAAAGGCATGCAGCCCATCGATTACGAGCATGTCGCTGGTTGCAAGTTCAGTGGCCAGGGTAGCAGCAGTCATCAGGATCATTCATCAGTGGAAAAACGTTGATGATAGGCCAAACCGTGGTCGCCGTCGTGTCGCGATAACCGGCTACCACACTGCGGCCCCAGCGGCTTGCCATTCTGCCGGAGAACCCCATCGCGCAGAACGGAACCTCTTATGCCCGACACTTTACCCGCCCCACCCCCTGGCCCATTGCTGTTCACTCACCGCAGCAACACCCCGGCCCTGGCCGTCGCCCGCCAATTCGCCGATCGCCCGACCTTGCGTCAGGTGGTCGAACACCACCTGCAGGAACGCCTGCTGGAACAGTTCCCGGCGCTGGCCCTGGACCTGTCCACCGTCAAGCTGGCGACCCCCAACCAAAAACGCGGCTGGGACCTCAGGCGCCTGAGCGATGTGGTCCTCGACCACCTGGGCAATGGCACGCCCCTGAACCTGACCCAGGTCATCGACGAACGCCGCTGCTTTCTCTCCCAGCAGCCACCCTCACGCCTGACCTATGAAGCCAATGGCCCGCGCGAACCGGACATGACGGTCATTGAACGGTTGATCGTGGACCTGCCCTTTACCCTGCCGATCGCTTTCCAGCAGGCCCTGACGAACTACTGGAACCTCAGCGCAGACACCCGCGCCAGCCGCTGGCAATGGCTCGGCGACCTGTTGGCCGATAACCTGAAAAGCACCGCAAGCCTGCTGCCGGCAGGCCCAACCCGGGACATGCTGTTTGACCTGACCCGCCAACCTGACCGGCGCGAGCGCCTGGCCGGGCCTGCGGGCATCGTGTACGCCTACTGCCTGGAGGCTTGCGTCGTCAGCCCGGGCAGCGATGCCCGCCTGTTGAGCACCGACCTGCTGTTGGTACAAGGCCCTCGGATCCTGCTGTGCCAGGCCTCGGGCAATGTGGAGCCGTATGCTTCATTGGAGGCGTTCACCCAGGCCTGGGGCCAACGCCTGGCCAGCCGCTTGCAGGTCGACAAAGTCGTGGTCAAGCGCTACGAACCCGATGGCAATCTCTTCGATACCCAGGCGGCCCTGCTGCTCAACCAGCAATTGGACGACCTCCAAGCCATCCAACTGCCGGCCGCCGAGGGCGTACGCGCCCTGGAGCAGCAGTTCGCCGAGGCCACCGACCCGGCACTCGCCTTGCGCGCCGCCCCCGCGCCAGACCCGACGCATCAACCCGCCCTCCAGGCAGCGTTGCCGTCCTGGCTGCAGGCGGCCAGCGCCGAACAGCGCTTTGCCTATCGCCAAGAGCTGCTGGAACAGGCGCGCCTGCAACGCAAAACCGAAGGTGCGTCCTTTCTGGACGGCGTCGAAAACCTGCAGGCCTTTACCACCCGCATCCTGCGCGAGCAGATGCGCCGTGACCACCCCGAGTCCAGCGTGGAACCGGACAACCTGGAACTGACCTTCCATGTCCCGGTCGGTGACATCCACAGCGGCTACCTGGCCCCGGTGCGCATGAGCCTGACGGCACTGGCCATCAACAACCTGGCTGCGGCGCCACAGGGCCGGCTAACCCTTCGGGACACATCGGGGGCGGCCGTCCCGGACTGGCTGACCGAGGACTACATACTCGGGGAAAAAGGCCTGTTCCATAGCACCCCCGGGCTGATCCGCCAGGTGGACGTTGGCCAACACTATCCGCAGAAAATCCGCGAGCTGCTGCTGGGGGACAGCCCCGGGATACGCCGGCGCGAGGTGCTGTTCGGCGACGAACTGGCCGTGCAACTGCCACGCCAGGCCCTGGAACTGGCAATACGCGGGCAACAGGGGTTCACCTTCCTCGGTTATCGCTACGTCAAGGCCGTGCTGCACCGCAGCGCGCCGCAGCGGGAGGTGGATGCCCAGGACATCGTGATCCGCCCGCTGGCCTTCGCCCGCAAACCCGGGGCGCTGCCGGATATCGTCAGCAATATATTTATCATCGAGCCCCGGGATATCGACGCCGGGCCAGCGATTCTCTACCGCCCGCTGTACCAGGACGCGTTGCAGCAATTCAGCCAGCGCGCGGCCCTGTTCGATGCCATCGCCGCGCCCGGGGCCTTGCAAGACAGCGTGCTGGCCTGGATGTCGGACCAGGCCCGGCCGATCTACAGCCACGGCGGTTTCCATAGCCCGCATATCCTGCGTTTCGGCCAGGGCGACGACACCGTGCAGTGGCCCGCGCCGCCCCCGGCACAGTTGGCGCAGGACACCAACGGTGGGCAAATCCCCGGGTCCCTGGCCCAGTCCCTGGCCACCGGCAACCTGACCCAGTACCTGTACGGCAGCAATGCCCGGGCACTGGTGGACCTGGCCGACCGGGACGCGGTATCCAATACCGAAAGTCGCTGGGCGGTGCTGCTCGAAGGTGGCTGGCTGCTGTTCAACGCCTTGCTGTTGCCGCTGCTGCGCGGGCCGGCGATGGTCGCAGGCTGGATGGTGCAACTGGCGGTCAGCCTGCGGCACGATATTGCGGCCCTGCAAGGCGAGGATGACGCCGCGAGGGAGCTGGCCTGGGTCGATGTGCTGCTCAATATCGGCCTGATTCTGTTGCATGTAGCCTCCCGCCCCCCTGAATGGCTGGCGCACGACAGCGAGCCGCCCTTGCCGCTGACTCTCGCAGCGCTACGCCGCCCGGCGGGCGCGACCCAGCCGGCCATCACGATCGAGCTGGGCCCGGTGGGCCTGCCCGCCGAACCACCGGCCGGCGACCAGACCCTGGTGGATTTTGTCCACTCCAACGCGCGCGACAGCAGCCGCCGCCGCCTGCTCGATGCCTTGCGCGAGCTGCATGTACCCTGGCCGGTGCCGACCCCGTTGCCCCTGGAGATCGGTGATTTCAAAGGGTTGTACCGCATCGGTCAACAGTGGCACGCCTCGGTGGCCGGCCTGCTGTTTCGGGTGAATATCGTGCCGGACCTGGGCGAAGTGTCCCTGATTCATCCGCAAAAACCGCAACATCCTGGGTTCGCGCTCACGCGTAATGCCCAAGGCCACTGGGTCCTGGATCTGGGCCTGAAACTGCGCGGTGGTGGGCCGAAGAACCGGTTCAAGGCCAAGCTGGCGCAAATCGCTCAGCAACGCACCCAGGCCTCGGATGAGATCAATCGCATCAGTGACGAGGTCAGCGCCCTGATCAAACGCCTGCAACCCATCGACCGGGTGCTGGAGGCTGCCCGACTGAAGTTCGAGACCGCCCACAATGCCCTGGGCGAGGCCCGCAACCGCTTGCGCAGTGCCCCTGACGACCCGGCGCGGGTGGCCGAACACCGCAACAGCGTGGCACAACGCTCCTGGGCCAGGACCGGGTTCCAGGCCTTTCAGGAGCGCTTTGACCAGGCCGCCGCCCAGTTGCTGCAACAACGACGCCTGCTGATCGAGGCCTACGGGCAGATGAAGGCCGTTGACAGCCACTTCGACTATGAGGGCCAGTGCGTGGAGCAATACCAGTCGATGCTGGCCACCGATGAGATACGCGTCAGCCAACTGGCCTCCCTGTATCTGGCAAGCTTTGTCTCCGAGCACGGCGAATCGCTGATCGAACTGCAAGGCACGGCGCACGATACGGCGGCGGTGCACTATGTCAAAGACCTGCTGGAGACTAATTTTGCGGTTTCCGAGCGTCATGCCCAGGCAATGCTTGCCATCGAGAACACCCTGGAGGAGATGGCCGCGCGCTTGAAGACCGGCCCTGCGCAGCGCCTCAAATACCTCAATGGTCATCCCAAGCGCCGCTTCTACAACCGCCTCAACGCCACCCTCGAATCCCTGGATGTGCTGACCGATTTGAGCATTGACCAGACGGTTGCGGCCACCACGCCCCAGGAACAGTACTTCCTGGAGCGCCATGACCACTTGCAATCCTCGTTGTCGTCCCTGGAAGACTCGCACCTGGACCTGCTGACCACCGAGGGGTTCACCTCCACCGAGCGCAAGGAGGTGTTGACCAACCTGATCCAGCACTACAACCGGCGCCTGCAGATTTATCAGAGCCTGCTGGAGCTCGACTCGCCCCTGGCCCACCCACGGTATATGCCGCTGTTGATCGAGCGGTTGTACACCGTGCGTGATAGCGCCGAGGCTGATCTGGCTGCGTTGTTGCGTGAAGATGAGTTCCTCCCGCCCCAACCGGGCGCCTTCAAGCCGGTACGGGCACCGTCAAGGACCAAGCGCGTGTTCAAGTCACGGGACAAGGGGGCCCTGGTGGGCGATCTGGAACCGGCCCAGCGCGACCTACCCTTCCCCACCATCGTGACCCGCAATCCCATCACCCAGCAGATCAGTGGGCGTTTCATGGAGCAGCCCCAGGAAGGCTGGGTGGAGATCATCGAGGCCAAGCCCACCCCACCCGCCAAGCCCACCCAGGTGCCGGCGCTGGCGACCTTGCGCAGCCAGGCGCAACGGCTGCTGGAGGAAGTGCCGGCTATCGAGCGCTCCATCGAGTTCCAGAAAAAGAAACTCAGCGACCCTTCGCGCCGCGATGAACTCAACCCCCAGGACTGGCGCGACATGCTCGTGCACCAGGCCGAACGCCTGGAAACGGTGGCGGCCGGGCTGGCCCAGCACCACGGGGGCAAGCCCGACATGCTCCAGACCGTAGAGCGCCTGCGCCTGCGGGCCGTCGAACTGCGCGCACAAGGCACACAACACTGCATCGAGGGCTACAAGGCGCAACGCCCGCGCCAGGAAAATATCGAATTCCTGCGCGCCCACGCCGCGATCGACATCGGCCTGGTCCACGGCCCGCAACGCACCGCGGCCAAGGACTACGTGTCGGAGTTCGCCGTGCGCGAGAAGAACCGCCTTACGGTGCTGTGGTATGCCCACTTTCACTACCCCCAGGCCGACAGCGTGCCAGGCGCCTACACCGCCGCGCACCTCAAGCGCCCCGAACAGCGCTTTGTGACCCTGCGGGACCTGATCGCCCAGGCTGGTGCAGACAGCCAGGCCATCGTGCGAGACCTGTACCACCCGATCACCGCGCCGCTTGACAAACGCCTGTTCCTCAGCCTGGTGCCCGCCTAGAACCCGGCCATGAAGGGCAACGACTGCCAATAAAAAAGGATGTTTATGCAAACCCTCACCCCCTCCTCTATCGCCCATGCCGTGAGCGCTCAATTTGCTGATCGCCCGACGCTGGAAACGGTAATCCGCCAACAACTCGCGTCGGCCATCGGCGCCAAATACCCCACGTTGACGATAGACCTGAGCCGCACTCGCCTGGCCCGGCCGCAACGCCGCAGTTGGCTGTTACAGCCATTTATGGCAGTGGTTCAGGATGCGCTGGCCAGTGGCATCGCGCTGGACTTCAGCGACGTGGACAACGTGCCCTGGTACCTCTCGGACGAGCCGCCAAAACGCCTGAAACTGCCCGGTTTGAGCCGGGAAAACCTCGATATGCAGGTCATCGCCAGCCTGATTGGCGAACTGCCCCAGACCCTGCCCATCGCCCTGCAAAATGCCTTGGCCGACTATTGGGACGCCGGTCATTGGCGCTGGCTTGCGCACGTACTGATGGACACCTTGCGCGTTTGCGCCCTGCGTCACACAAGCCTGGATGCACAGGCGCAGGAGGCGGTCGACCAACTGGTCACCCTCCCCGACCGTGAAGCGCGGATCGCCCGCCATGGCCAAGGTGTGGTGTTCGCCTA
Source organism: Pseudomonas sp. WS 5010 (assembly GCF_012985565.1). Lineage (NCBI taxonomy): Bacteria > Pseudomonadati > Pseudomonadota > Gammaproteobacteria > Pseudomonadales > Pseudomonadaceae > Pseudomonas > Pseudomonas sp. WS 5010. Next base: position 80,322 of record NZ_JAAQWQ010000010.1, read on the forward strand.
TGGCCTGGAAGTCACCCTCAAAAGCGCGGAACAGAGCAGCCACCTGCTGAGCCCGGAACTGGTGTTGATCCGTACCGTGCAAGGCAAGACGCCGGCGCTGCTGTGCAGCCCCGGCGGTGGCATTGAAGCGTTTGCCTCCATGGATGCGTTGGTCCAGGCCTACGGCCAGCGCCTGGGTAGTCAATATCAGGTCGACGATATCCTCATCCAGCGCTACGAGCCCGACGGCGATATCTTCGAGCACCAGGCAGCAATGATCCTCAATCGCCAACTGGCAGACCTGGGCAACCTGCGCCTGCCCACGGCCCAGCCCTTCAGCGCCTGGCAGGCGCTGTATGCTGAACTCACCGATCCCGGGCGGTTTTTGCGCGACTCACCGGCCGCCCCACTCCAGGCCCTGGATACCCTGCGCCAACACCTGCCGAGCTGGCTGCTACAGGCCAGCGTCGACGACCGCGCGACTTACCGGCGGTATGCCCTGGCACTGGCCAGCGCCAAACAGCGCGGCGGCGGGCGCCACTTTTTCAGTGATCTGGACGATATCCGCACCTTCACCGTCAAGGCCCTGCTGCAAGCCCTGCAACACGACGCGGTGACCTTCGACTCCCTGTTGCCTACGCCACCGTCTGTCGCCGCCCTGCACCCCGACGACCTGCAACTGACCTTCACTGTCACCTCGGGCTATCCGGGCGCCGTCGGAATTATCCGCCACGAGCGCATGAGCCTTACGGACATGGCCATCGACAACCTGGCCAGCCGCCCCAGCGGCACCGTGACCTTGAGCAATCGCCATGGCCTGGCGCTGCCGTCCTGGCTGACCGCCGACTATTTGATGGGCGCCGGTGGCCTTATTGAAAAGGTCGATATCGGTCAGCACTACCCGCGCCTGCTGGAGCAGCACCTGTTGGGCGACAGCCCCGGGGCGCAGCAGCGTGAAACGTTGTTTGCCGATCAGCAGGCCGCGCAATTGCCGTTGCTGGCGCTGGAGTTGTGCCTCAAACAACAGGCCGGCGTGAGCCGCCAGGGCGCACGCCTGGTGGCCGCGCTGATGCAGGGCAATGTTGCCGAGCAGCAGGTCGACAACCGCCAGGTGGTGATCCGCCATTTGGCGTTGGTACGGGCCCCTGGCGCCCCTGCCGACAGCGTCTGCAACATGTACCTGATCGAAGCGTTGAACGCCGATGTCGGCCCTCATCTGCTGTATCGCCCGTTGTATGCCCAAGCGCTTCAGGAATTCGCCAGCCGCCAGACGCTGTTCGAGGCCATCGCCCAGCCCGGCGAGCTACAGGACAGTGTGCTGACCTGGCTAAGTGACAGCGCCCGGCCGATTTATGCCCACGGCGGGTTCCGTGAGCCGCACTACCTGCGCTTCGGCCAGGGCGATGAATTTGCGCCCTTGAGCAAGCCGGTGCCGGCGACCCTGTCCCGCGATGGCATCAACGAGGAATTGCAACAATGCCTGGCCACCGGGCGCCTGATGAGCTACCTGTTCAGCGACCATGCCCGCGCCCTGGTGCAACAGGCCAACCGCGAGTCGGTGTCCAACAGCGAGAGCCGCTGGCAGGTACTGCTGGAGGGTAGCAGCCTGTTGTTCGGCAATCTGTTGCTGCCATTGTTGCGCGGGCCGGCGATGCTCACTGGCTGGCTGCTGGGCCTGATGGCCAGCCTGGGCCAGGACATTGCGGCACTGGCCGCCGAGGATCAGCAGCAGCGCGAGCTGGCAGCAGTTGATCTGCTGCTCAATCTCGGCCTGCTGCTGTTCGAGGCGGCTCCCGAGGTGACGGCGTCTTACCCGCCCCTGGCTGCCGGGCTCAAGGCGCGTGCACTGCCTTCGGCGCTCGCCCCGCGTATTGCCGAACAATGGCCGATGCCCCTGGCACCGACGATTCGCGAGGGAGCCGTGACCCTGCCGGGCATGTTGCCGGACACCAGCCGCAATGTGTTGGACTTCAGTTTCGCGCAGACCCGTCAACGCCTGACGCCTGCCCAGCGCGTGCGGCTGAGCAGTTTCAAGGCCATCCGGCCGACGCCCCTGCCGCGCCCCGTGCTGAATGGGCCACGCAAGGGGCTGTACCTGGTTGAAAACATTTGGCACGCCGAGGCGAATGGCGAATGGTTGCAAGTGACCCTGGGGCCGGAGGGCGACATCAGGGTCGTCGCCCCTGGCGATACCACCCGCAGCGGCCCTTACCTGCGCAGCGATGCCAACGGCGTGTGGTCGGTAGATACCCGCCTGCGCCTGCGAGGTGGCATGCCCCCCAGGCGGATCGCCGCCGAACGTCAGCGACGGGCTGAGCGGATCAGCCAACTGACGCGTTCTTACGAACAGTTCATCCAGGGGCAGGTGGTCCGGCAAAAACGGATCGAGATTATCCTGGGAGTGATGACCAGCACCGCCGAAGACCCACGCTTTGGCGAAGCGCAACAGGCTGACAGTCGCCAACGCTTCGATACGGCCCTGCAGGAACAGACATTGGAATACCAGCAGCAGTTGGACAGCCTCAAAGAACGCAGCGAGCTGGGGATTGCCTTGCCACCCGAGTCGGTGGCGAGCTTGCTGGAAAATATCGTCAACAACACGCGCAAGCATGTGGTGGTGGCCAAGAAAGATCGCGACGCGCTGTACCGCAACAACAGACACTTCACGTTCCGAGGAGAACGCCTGGCCGAGGCTGTGTTCGGTAACTTTGCAGCTTACCGGCGGTTCATCCGGGAAATGATTGTCATCAATGAGCGTTCGATCCACTGGCTGGAGCAGCGTGATCGTTACCTGGACCAACTGTTCAACCTGGGCAACGCCGGCAGCGAACACTACCGCCGCCTGACCTGGGACCGTCCCCAGGAAATCAGCGCCCTGGCCGTCAAGGACTTGCTGATACGCAACTACGCACTGATGACCCACAACCACCCGGATCATCCACTGGTCAATGTACTGATCGACATCCTTGAACCCCTGCAGGAACACTTGCGTACCCACAGTGAGCTGAACGATCTGGAACTGACGGCCGAGGACCGCGTCAGCGTGCTGGAAAGCCTGGTGGAGCACTATGGCCGGGGCCTGGATTCGTTGCAGGGGGTCGGCATCGTCAAAGCCGATGAGCTGGACAGCGAGCATTTTGCCAAATTGCTCAAGCTGGTGGAGGGGCTGTACCAGGACGCGGCCCAGCAACTGGCCAGCGAAATCAAACCCGTCGCCCAGCCACCCAGGCGCCCGAGCCGGCGCAACCCGGCGGTGGCCGGCAAGCCGCTGAAAAAAGTCATCCGCACCCCGAAAAAAGGCACGTTTATCGGTGAGGTCAAACCCGTGGGCAGCGTGGAAACCGTCGAAGTACGCTCCCAGGTCAATGACGAGCTGCTGGGCCTGTATTCACAGCGGGGCGAGCAATGGATCGCATACAAAGAAGCATCGCCCCCGCGCTCTCCGGCGGCACCGCGCGCGCTGAACCTGGTCAAGGGTGAGGCCCGCAAACTGCTGGCCATGCTTGAAGAGCACCTCAAGCGTGGCGAGCAATACAAGAAGATTTCCCGGCACCCGGAAGAGGTCCAGGAGGTGCTGCAGTATGAGTCGACGCGCTATGACAAGCTGGCCACCGAGCTGCACCAGGCGATCCAGGCCCAGCCCGTCGAAGCCCGCACACCGGCTGACCAGACCCTGGAAAATGACATGCGCCAGGCCGCGGCCCGCCTGAGTGAGCGTGGCCAGGCGCTACGCATCCAACTGTGCCTGGAACTGCCGCCAACCCACGGCAACCTGGAATACCTGATCGAGCAGAAACACGCCAATATGGCGTTGCTGGGCGAGCGTATCCAGTTAAGCGGCGAGCGCCGGGACTTCGTCCAGGAGTATGCCGTCAACGACCCGCACGGTTACCCGTTGTGGTACGCCCACTTCCACTACCCGGCAGCCGATACGCCCAAGGAACACTACACCGCCGCCCACCTCAAGACACGCGAGCAACGCCGGGTCGGCTACTACTCGCAACTGGCCAGGGCACAAAGCCCCCAGGCGGTCGTGGATGTACACCGTGTGTTTGATTGGCAAGGCGTTGGCCGAGCGGTGGTTCCTGCCATTGGCCACCTGACAGGGCACACACGCTCGCGGGTGACAACAGGCCCTTGGGGACAAGGGCCTTGCCTGCGGTAAGGCTCAGTGGGCAAACAGCGAATTGCCCTTCTGCCCCGCCAGTTTCTCCGGTTTGATCAGGAACCGCGCCAGGGCCGGCAGCAGCCACAGTGCACCGAACATGTTCCACAGCAGCATGAAGGTCAGCATCAGGCCCATGTCGGCCTGGAACTTGATGGCCGAGAAGATCCAGGTGCACACGCCGATCGCCAGGCACAGGCCGGTGAACAGTACGGCTTTACCGGTGGATTTGAGGGTCTGGTAATAGGCTTCCTGCAACGGCAAACCGGCGCGCAGGAAGCTTTCCAGGCGGCTGTAGATGTAGATGCCGTAGTCCACGCCAATCCCCACGCCCAGTGCCACCACCGGCAAGGTCGCGACCTTGACGCCGATGCCCATGAATGCCATCAGCGCGTTGCCCAGCACCGAGGTCAGCACCAGCGGCAATACGATGCACAGGGTCGCGGCCCAGGAACGGAAGGTGATCATGCACATGGTCGCCACGCACAGGTAGACCAGGATCAGGATGGTCAGCTCGGCTTCCTTGATCACCTCGTTGGTAGCCGCTTCGATCCCGGCGTTGCCCGCGGCGAGGATGAACTCCAGGCCTTCCTTGTTGTTTTCCTTGGCGAAGTCCTGCACCGCATGCACCGCACGGTCGAGGGTCTCGGCCTTGTGGTCGTTGAGGAACACCAGCACCGGCGCCAGGGAGCAATTGTTGTTGTACAGGCCATCGGCACGGGCGATGGAGTTGTTCAACACATCCGGGTTACGGGACAGGGTTTCCCATTTCAGGTTGCCCTCGTTCATGCCCTTGATCATCTGCTTGGACACGGTCACCAGGGAGATCGCCGACTGCACGCCCTCGGTGTTCTGCATTTTCCACATCAACTGGTCGATGGGCGCCATGGCTTCGTAGCGCGAGCAGCCTTCTGCGGGGGTTTTGACCATCACTACCAGCACATCGGAGCTGGTGGAGTAGTTGTTGATGATGAAGTTGTTGTCTTTGTTGTAGCGCGAGTCCGGGCGCAGCTCCGGGGCACCCTGGTCGAGGTCGCCGATCTTCAGGTTCTGGCTGTACCACAGGCCGCCACCGAAGGCGACCAGGGCCAGGGCAATGGAGATGGGCGCGACTTTCGGGCTGGCAAAGTTCGACAGCAGGCGCCAGAACGGATGATCGCGGTTGGCGTCCTTTTTGCTCTTGGCAATCGCACGTTTGCTGATACCCACATAGGAGATCGCGACCGGCAGCAGGATCAGGTTGGTGAACACGATCACCGCCACGCCGATGGAGGCGCCGATGGCCAGTTCGCGGATCACGCCAATATCGATGATCAGCAGGGTGATAAAGCCCACCGCGTCCGCAAGAATCGCGATCATCCCTGGCAGGAACAGTTGCCGGAACGTACGGCGGGCCGCCGTCAGGGCGTTGTCGGCCTCACTGGATTGCAGGGCGATGCCGTTGATTTTCTGCACACCGTGGGAGATGCCGATGGCAAAGATCAGGAACGGTACCAGCATCGAGTACGGATCCAGGCCGAACCCGAAAAAGTGCATCAGGCCCAGTTGCCAGACCACCGCCACCAGCGTGGTACTCAACACCGCGATGGTGCTGCGCACGCAGTTGGTGAACCACAGCAGCAGCACCAGGGTGATCACGAACGCAACGCCGAAGAACAGCACCACCATGATCAGGCCGTCGATCAGGTCGCCCACTTTCTTGGCGAACCCGACGATATGGATCTGGACGTTGGGGTTCTGCTCCTGGAACTTGGTGCGGATCTTGTCTTCCAGTTCGTGGGAGAACTTCTGGTAGTCCAGGGCCAGCAATTTTCCCTGGTCCTGCGGGTCCGGGTAGGACTCCAGCAGCGGGATATCGACGATGCTCGACTTGAAGTCGTTGGCCACCAGGCGCCCCACCTGCCCGGACTTGAGCACGTTGTTGCGCAACTGGTCGAGGCTTTCCGGCGAGCCGTTGTAGCTCTGCGGGATCACTTCGCCGCCGGCGAAGCCCTCCTCGGTCACTTCGGTCCAGCGCACGCTGGGGCTCCACAGGGACTTGAGGCCGGAGCGGTCGACGCCGGAAATGTAGAACACTTCGTCGTTGATCTGGCGCAGGGTCTCCATGTACTCCTTGGAGAAGATGTCACCGTCCTTGGCCTCCACCGAGATACGCACGGTGTTGCCCAGGTTTGCCAGGTCGTTGCGGTGCTCCATCATCTTTTCGATGAAGGGGTGTTGCAGGGGGATCATTTTTTCGAAGCTGGTGGACGGGCGAATCAACGTCGCCTGCCAGAACAGGAAGATGCTCACCAGCAGGCAGATCACGATCACTGCCGGGCGGTTATTGAAGATCAGGCGCTCAAGAAAGGTCGCTTTATCGTTGTGATGACTGCTCATTCTATCCCCGCCTTCTTATTGTTTTTTGCGTTCGGCGCCGGTTGGCTCGGCGACGCGCACGCCACCCTGCCCCACCAGAATCAAGTCGCCATTGCCCGCCGCCGTCACCGCCGAGAGTGAAATGCGGTCCGGGCGGTTGAATACGCTGAACGTCAGGCCATCGTCGTGGCTGACCACCACGCTGCCGCCGTTGCCAACCACCACCAGGGTGCCGTCGTCGAGCAGGGTCGCACCCGACAGGCCAAACTCCAGGGCGCCACGGGCGGCCTTGAGCTCTACCGGCATCCAGGTGTCGCCAAAATCAGTGGAGCGGAACAGGTTGCCACGCAAGCCATAGGCCAACAGGGTCTTGGGCTGGGCGGTGCCGATCACGCCAAACAGCGAGCCCTCGTAGGGGCCTTCGAGTTTTTCCCAGGTCTGGCCCTCGTCGCTGGAGCGGAACATGCTGCCCTGCTCGCCAACGATAAACAGGCCGGCGTCCTTGACCTGGGCGATGGCGTTGAGGTGGTACTGGTCTTCGTTGTCCAGGCGGTCGCTGACGTCCTCCCAGGTCTGGCCCGCGTCGGTGGTCTCGATCAGCGCACCGTAGGCGCCCACCGCAAAGCCGTGGTTGGGGTCGTTGAACAGCACGTCCAGCAGCGGCGCTTCACGGCTGAGGTCCTTGAACTGCTCGGTCCAGGTAGCCCCGGCATCGCTGCTGGCGAGGATCTTGGCGTCATGCCCCACCGCCCAACCATGCTGCTCGTCGATGAAAAACACCGCCGTGAGCAACTGCCGGGTCGGCACCTTGGCCTGCACCCAGGTCGCGCCCTGATCATCGGAATAGAGGATATGCCCGCGATCACCGACCGCCACCAGGCGCTTGCCGGCGTGCACGACGTCGATCATCAGGCCTTTTTCGGCCTTCGGCGATTCAATGGCAAATGCCGCAGGTTCTGCGGCGTCGGTTGCAGCCTGGGCAGCCGTCGACAACGCGACAACCCCCAGCAGCGAGAGCGCTGTAGCCAGCACCGCGACCTTGCGCGACGCGAGCGGGCGGCAAAAACCCACACCCATGACAGGCTCACTCATAGACCTTTCTCCCATTTATTATTGTTAGGTCGTAACACCTTGCAGGGTGTTCGCAGTGCGCAAACCTGCAATCTAGAGCCCCTTGAGGAAGCAGGGGCCATCCTATCGGGCTTTGGAATCGTCTGACAATCGGCGCTACGTTATCTTTTGTTAACTAGAGGCCTTTTGCCTTCGCGCTGAATATAGCCGCATTCGCTGGAATGATGACTTGCCCGCAGCCAGCTGGCGGTATTTTTATTCCACATATTGATTGTAGGGAATTTTTATTCTATTAATTGCCCTCCTGAAAACAATAATCAAAAGGACCACCGCCATGCGCGCACTTGGAATCGGCCTGATCGGTACAGGCTTCATGGGCCGTGCCCACGCACTGGCGTTCAATAACGCCCGTGCGGTGTTTGACTTGCCCTTCAACCTGACACTGGCGGCCCTGGCCGATGCCGACACCGAGCGTGCGCAGCGCTGTGCCAGTGCCTGGGGTTTTGCCCAGGCACACGGCGACTGGCAACAACTGATCGAGGATCCGCAAGTGGACCTGGTGGCCATCACCACCCCCAACCACCTGCACTACCCCATGGCCATGGCGGCACTGGCGGCGGGCAAGGCGGTGTATTGCGAAAAACCCCTGGCGACCAGCCTGCAGCAAGCCGACGCCATGCGCCGCGCCGCCCGCGACGCCGGGGTGGTGACGCGAGTCGGCTACAACTACCAGCACAACCCGATGATCGTCCTGGCGCGGCAGATGATCGAGGCGGGCGAGCTGGGGCAGATCATCAGTTTCCAGGGCGAGTTCAGTGAAGACTTCATGGCCGACCCGGTGTCGCCCTGGTCCTGGCGCTGTGAGGTAGAGCATGCCGGCGGCGCCCTGGCGGACCTGGGCAGTCATCTGCTGGCCATGGCGCGTTACCTGGTGGGCGATGTGAGCAAGGTGTGCGCCGACAGCCAGACCGTCCACGCCCAACGCCCGGCCAGCCCTGGCAGCACCCAATTGCGCTCAATTGCGGTGGACGACCAGGTACATGCCCTGCTGCGTTTTGCCAATGGCGCACACGGCACTGTCAGCAGCAGTTGGCTCAAGCACGGCTACAAGAATCACCTGAGTTTCGAGATCAGCGGCACACGCGGCACCCTGGCGTTCGATCAGGAGCGGTTGAATGAGCTGCGCCTGTTTCGCGCCGGTGACCAGGGTTTCCAGCGCCTACTGGCAGGCCCCGCCCTGCCCGGCTATGCCGCGTTCAGCCCGGCGGCGGGCCATCAGTTGGGGTACAACGAACTGAAGACCCTGGAGGTACAGGAGTTGATCATGGCACTGGCCGGGCAAGGTGCAGCGGGTACTGATTTTGACGCGGCATGGGAGGTGGAGCGGTTGGCGACAGCGCTTCGGCTGGCGGTGCGGGAAGAGCGGTGGGTCAACGTGAGCGAAATTTAAAGACCCGCACCGATCAATGTGGCAGTGGGCTCGCCCGCGATGGCGGGCTGTCAGTCAGCACATTTATTGACTGACACTCTGTCATCGCGGGCAAGCCCGCTCCCACATTAGACCGTATCAAGTCAGCGCAATGCGCGGCGCAGGACCTTGCCCACCGTGGTCTTGGGCAACTCTTCGACGCGGAACTCGACAAACTTGGGCACCTTGTAACCCGTCAGATATTCCCGGCAATGGGCCAACAGCTGCTCCTGAGTCAGGCTGGGGTCGCGGCGCACCACGACAATCTTTACCTTCTCCCCGGTCACCCCATCCTCCACGCCAATCGCCGCCACTTCCGCAACCCCCGGATGCAACGCCACCACGTCTTCGATTTCATTGGGGTACACGTTGAAACCCGACACCAGGATCATGTCCTTCTTGCGATCCACCAGGCGGATGAAGCCCTGTTCGTTCATCACCCCGATATCCCCGGTCGACAGCCAGCCCTCGGCGTCCAGTACCTCGGCGGTTTCCTTGGGGCGCTGCCAGTAGCCCTGCATTACCTGTGGGCCGCGTACCTGCAATTCGCCCTGCTCGCCGATGTCAGCCACTTCACCGTCCTCGCGGATGAAGCGCACCCAGGTCGACGGCAATGGCACGCCGATGCTGCCGGTAAATTCCATGTCGCGCATGCGTGAGATATCGATGGGGCTGATGCTCACCACCGGCGAGCACTCCGTCAGGCCGTAACCCTCGATGATCGGCAGCCCGGTGACTTCTTTCCAGCGCTTGGCCACCGCGGTGTGCGTGGCCATGCCGCCAGCGATGACCAGGCGCAGGTCGGAAAAGTCCCGGGCGCGGAACTCTGCGTTCTCCAGCAAGCCGTTGAACAACGTGTTGACCCCGGCAATGCCGTTGAAACGCTCCTTGCGCAGGATCATCTGCACCCGCTTCACGTCCCGTGGGTTGGCGATCAGGATATTGCGCCCGCCCAGGCACATGAACATCAGGCAATTCACGGTCAGGGAAAAGATGTGATAAAGCGGCAACAGGGTGACGTTGGTTTCCTGCTGGTTCTGGTCCAGTTGATCGCCCACCCAGGCCTTGGCCTGCAACAGGTTGGCGATGATATTGCGGTGGCTGAGCATCACGCCCTTGGCATCGCCGGTGGTGCCGCCGGTGTATTGCAGGAACGCCAGTTCTTCACGCGCCAGCGGCACCGGGGTGTGGGTCAGGCCCCGGCCCTGTTTGAGCGTCTGGTTGAAACGCAGCGCACCCGGCAGATTGAAAGCGGGCACCTGTTTTTGCACACGGCGCAGGATGAAGTTCATCGCCGCGCCCTTGAAGGTGCCGAGCAGGTCGCCAATGGCCGCGATGACCACGCGTTTGATCGTGCTGCCGGCCACGACTTTTTCCAGGGTGTGCGCGAAGTTCTCGAAGATCACCACGGTCTCGGCGCCGCTGTCCTTGAGCAGGTGCTTGAGTTCGTGGGAGGTGTACAACGGGTTGACGTTGACCACCACCGCACCGGCGAGGATGGTGCCCAGCAGGCAGATCGGGTACTGCAGGCAGTTGGGCATCATCAATGCCACGCGATCGCCCTTGCGCACGCCCTGGGCTTGCAGCCAGGCGGCAAAGGCGATGCCCTGGGCCTGCCAAGTGGCGTAGGTCATTTCGGTGCCGATGCTGACGTAGGCCACGCGGTCGCGGTATTTGTGCAAATGCTCAAGAAACACCTCGCGCAACGACGGGTAGTCCTCGATGCCGGCATCGATGTCGCTGGGCACGCCGGGCAGATAGGCGTTCAGCCAGATACGTTCGGTTTGGTCCAGGCTTACAGCATTCATCGCAGTCTCCTTATTGTTGTAGGGCTACTTTTCAACGATGGCGGTAATGCCCAGGCCGCCGGCGGCACAGATGGAAATCAAGCCGCGCCCGCCACCACGCTGGTGGATGGCCTTGGCCAGCGCCGCCAACTGACGGCCACCGGTGGCGGCAAAGGGATGACCGCAACCGAGCGAGCCGCCGTTGACGTTCATCTTGGCGCGGTCGATAGGCCCCAGCGGCGCCTCCAGCCCCAGGCGCTCACGGCAGTAATCGGCGTCTTCCCAGGCCTTGAGGGTGCACAGCACCTGGGCGGCAAAGGCTTCGTGGATCTCGAACAAATCAAAGTCGGCAAAACCCAGGCCTTCGCGCGCAAGCATGCGTGGCACGGCGTAGGCCGGTGCCATCAGCAGCCCTTCACTGCCATCGACGAAGTTCACCGCCGCGGTCTCGCCGGTACGCAGGTAGGCCAGCACCGGCAGGCCGCGGGCGGCGGCCCACTCCTCGCTGGCCAGCAGCACCACCGAAGCGCCGTCGGTCAGGGGCGTGGAGTTGCCGGCCGTGAGGGTGCCGTTCTGCCGGTCGTAGGCCGGGGACAGGCTGGCGAGCTTCTCCAGGCTGGCGTCGGCGCGCAGGTTGTTGTCGCGGGACAGGCCGCGATAGGGGCTGATCAGGTCGTCGAAGAAGCCGTTGTTATAGGCCGCGTCGAGGCGCTGGTGGCTGGTCAGGGTCAGTTCGTCCTGGGCCAGGCGCTTGATCTGCCAGCGCTTGGCCATTTCTTCACAGTGTTCGCCCATGGACAAGCCGGTACGCGGCTCGCCATTGCGTGGCAGCAAAGGCTTGAAAAACATCGAGGGACGCACCTGCAACAGGCTGCGCAACTTGTTGCCGGCACCCTTGGCGCGGTTGGCCGCCAGCAGTGTGCGGCGCAGGGACTCGTTGATGCCGATGGGCGCGTCGGAGGTGGTATCGGCGCCCCCGGCAATCCCCACTTCAATCTGCCCAAGCGCGATTTTATTGGCCACCAGTAACGCCGCCTCCAGGCCCGTGCCGCAGGCTTGTTGCAGGTCGTAGGCCGGGGTCTCGGCAGACAGGGTGGTGGACAGCAACGATTCTCGGGCCAGGTTGAAATCCCGTGAATGCTTGATCACCGCGCCAGCGGCAAACTCGCCCAGGCGCAGGCCGTGGAGGTTGTAGCGGTCCACCAGGCCTTGCAGCGCAGCCACCAGCAAATCCTGGTTGCTGTCGTGGGCGTACACCGTGTTGGAGCGGGCAAACGGAATGCGGTTGCCACCGACAATCGCCACACGGCGCGTCGGGGCGGGGTTGAAGCTGTAGTCACTCATGGACGACTCTCATCAAAACGTGGGTGCCAGATAAACAGGCCGCGCATATGGGGTTTGTCGCCGGCCGGGTTGCGCACCTCGAACGCGCGGCGCGGGCCGTCTGCCGGGGCATTCCACAGGGCGACCTGGCCGGGCAGGAAGATCGGCAACTTGAACTCGCAATGGGCCTCGGCCACGTCCAGCCCGCCCGGGGGTTGCTGGGCGGCCAGGGCGCGGCCCAGGGTCCACATGCCATGGGCAATGGCCCGGCGAAAACCGAACAGGCGCGCGCCGATCAGCGAGGTATGGATCGGGTTGAAATCCCCCGACACCTTGGCAAAACGCCGCCCCAGATCCGCCGGCAGCACCCAGCGCTGGGTCCGCCGCAGGTCCTCTTCGGGTAATTGCAGGCTGTGCCCCCAGGGTTCGCCCAGCGGGTTGGCGACATCCCGGCGCAGGTACAGGCTTTCGCTTTGCCACACCAACTCGCCGGCGCTGTAGGCATGGGTGGCGATGCTCAAGGCCTGGCCCTTGGCATGGCCCACCCAGCGCTCGGCAAACACTTCCAGGCGCAGGGCCTGGCCTTCCTGCAGGCGCCGATGCTGGCGGATGCGGTTGGCCAGATGCACCATGCCACTGGCGGGGTACGGAAAACTCGGGCGCGTCAGCAGCATCAAGTGCAAAGGGAACGCCAGCACATGGGGATAGGACAGCGGCACCCCTTGCTCACGCCGGAAACCACAGGCCCGGCCATAGGCGGCAATATCCCTGGCACTCAACTCCACCGCCGAGCGCACCAGGCGCTCCCTGGGCAAGGCCGGCGCCCCCTCAAGCTTGGGTTTGCGCAGCGCCAACAGGCCATCGAGCAACAGGCGATTGCGCGATGGCGGCGGATCGATAATCTGCGTCACGTAGTCCATGCTCAGGCTCCCAACAGGCTTTGGCCGCACACGCGCACCACCTGGCCGTTGACCCCGCCCGAGGCCGGATGCGCCAGCCAGGCGATGGTTTCGGCGACGTCGATGGGTTGCCCGCCCTGGGACAGGGAGTTCATGCGCCGCCCCGCTTCGCGAATCATCAGCGGGATTTTCGCGGTCATCTGGGTCTCGATAAACCCCGGCGCCACGCCATTGACCGTGACCTGCCGCGCCGCCGCCACGGGCGCCAGGCCCTGCACCAGGCCAATCACCCCGGCCTTGGAGGTGGCGTAGTTGCTCTGCCCCAGGTTGCCGGCGATCCCGGAGATCGACGACACACAGACTACCCGCCCACCGGCATTGAGCCCCTGCCCCTGCAGCAAGGCTTGACTCAAGTGCAACGGCGCTTCGAGGTTGACCGCCAGCACACTGCGCCAGGCGGTTTCGGTCATTTTCGCGATGGTCTTGTCGCGCGTGATCCCGGCGTTATGCACCACCACATCAAACGCGCCGTGCTCGGCCACATAAGCCTGCAACTGCCGCACCGCATCGGCGGCGGTGATGTCCAGCGCCCAGGCGTGGCCGCCGACGCTGCTGGCCGCCTGTTCCAGGGAGGCCAACGCTTGCGGCACATCCACGCACACCACGTGCGCGCCGTCACGGGCCAGGACCTGGGCGATAGCCAGGCCGATGCCACGGGAGGCGCCGGTGACCAAGGCGCGGCGGCCGCTGAAGGGCTTGTCCCAGTTGATGGCGGGGGCGGCATCGACCGGTTGTTCCAGGCGCACCACCTGCCCCGAGACATAGGCCGAACGCCGCGACAGGAAAAAGCGTAGGCTGCTTTCCAGAGCCTGTTCGGCACCCGGCGCGACATAGATCAGTTGCACTGTTATCGCCCGCCGCAGCTCCTTGGCCAGGGACCGCACCAGGCCTTCCAGGGCACGCTGGGCGATGGCCTGGGGCAAGTCCTGGCAGTGTTCGGGCGCGGTGCCCAGCACCACCACGCGGGCGTGCTGCCCCAGGCGCCGGGCGTTGGCGTGGAAGAATTCGTAGAGTTCGTCCAGTTGCTTGAGGTCGAGCACGGCACTGGCATCGAACACCGCGCCCTGGACCTTGACCGTAGACGGCGCCTTGAGCGTGGCGGCCTGGGCCGGCACGGTGTCGGTGGCCTTGAAGATGCGCCGCACCTCGTCCGCCAGGCCCCCTGCCCCGGCGATGATCACCGGGTTGGCCAAGCCTTGCTGGCCGCTGCGATGACGTTGCAGGGGCAAGGGTTGTGGCAAGCCGATAGTCTGGGCCAGGCGACGGCCCCAGGCAGAGTTCACAAAAGAGAGATAGCTGTCGCTCATAAATCGATCCGTTTTCCTGACCTGCAAACCCAATCTCCTGTGGGAGCTGGCTTGCCTGCGATGGCGGTGTGTCAGATTGCATCTTTGGCACAGACACACCGCTATCGCAGGCAAGCCAGCTCCTACAGGGCGCGTGTTGGTGTTTAGTTCACCGGGGCGTTTTCACGTTTTTTGCTGCTGGGTTTGGCCACTTGCTCCAACGCCTGTTGACGCTTTTGCAGTGCCTCCAGCAACCCGAAGTCCTGCGGGAAGTCGTCCACCTGGATACCGTGGTCGGCGTACTCCACGTAGCGCGCCAGCAGGGTATCTTCGTCGGCGCTGATCAAATCCAGGGCCCGGGCCTTGATGCGCCAGGCGGTGAAGGCGGAGGTGCTGATCGGCATCGGGTCGAGGGTGCCTTGCTTGACGGCCGCCTTGAGTCGCCCTTCGATCAACTCCACCTGGGGCAGCAGGCGGAACGCCAACTCGCCGTAGGCCAACTTGTCGACTTCCGGACGCGGGATGTAGGAGTTGGCCAGCAAACGGTCGCGGCTTTCGCCCGGGGTCTGCACCAGTTCGGCCACCTGGGCCAGCAAGCGGTCTGACGGCTTGCGCTGGGGAATGCCGAACGGGAAGCTCAAGCCACGAATCACTGCCGCAGCCGGCTTCGAAGGATAATTGTCGAGCACCTCGGCCAGGGCTTCATGGGCCCGCAACAGGGCGTCCTGGGCCGACCAATGCACCAGCGGCAGATCCGCCTGGGGCCGGCCATCGTCTTCAAAACGCTTGAGCACGCAGGACAAGATGTAGAGCTGGGACAGCATATCGCCCAGGCGCCCGGTGATGCTTTCCTTGCGCTTGAGCGCCCCGCCCAGCACGCCCATGGAAATATCGGAAATCAATGCCAGCACCACCGACAGCCGATTGGCCTGGCGGTAGTAGGACGCAAGCGAAGGGTCGGTCTTGGCCGGCACGGCAATCAGCCGCCCGCCGGTAAGAGAATGCACCGCCGCACGTACGGTGTTGGCCAGCACAAAGCTCAGGTGACCGAACATGGCACTGTCGAACGCCAGCAACGCCTGGCGACTATCGGTGTTGCGCGCCGCTTCCATCTCGCGAAACACATAAGGATGGCACCGGATCAGGCCCTGGCCGTAGATGATCAGGCAGCGGGTCATGATGTTCGCGCCTTCCACCGTGATCGCGATGGGGCTTTGTTGATAGGCACGGGCCAGGAAGTTGTTGGGCCCCATGCAGATGCCCTTGCCGGCGACGATGTCCATGCCATCGTTGACGATGATCCGCGCACGCTCGGTGACGTGGTATTTGGCAATTGCCGAGATAACCGAGGGTTTCTCACCGGCATCCAACGACGCCACCGACACCTTGCGCACCGCATCGCAGGCATACAGGTGCCCGGCCATGCGCGCCAACGGCGCCTGCACCCCTTCAAACTTGCCAATCGGCAGGCCGAACTGCTTGCGCATCGCCGCATAGGCCGTGGTACCGCGTACCGCCACCTTGCCCAGGCCAACGTTGGCCGACGGCAGGGAAATCGCGCGCCCGGCGGCCAGGCATTCCATCAACATGCGCCAGCCGTTGCCCACTTGCTCGCGGCCGCCGATCACCCACTCCAGGGGGATAAACACGTCCTTGCCGGTGGTCGGGCCGTTCTGGAACACCGCATTGAGGGGCCAATGACGGCGACCACTGTTCACCCCGGGATGGGACGTGGGGATCAACGCGCAGGTGATGCCCAGCGAACCAGGCTGGCCCAGCAGGCCGTCCGGGTCTTCGGCGCGAAAGGCCAGGCCCAGCACCGTGGCGATGGGGCCGAGGGTGATATAGCGCTTGTCCCAGGTCACGCTGAAACCCAGCACTTGCTGGCCTTCATGCATGCCCTTGCAGACGATGCCCAGGTCGGGAATCGCCCCGGCGTCGGAGCCGGCATAGGGGCTGGTCAGGGCAAAGCACGGGATGTCTTCGCCCCGGGCCAGGCGCGGCAGGTAGTAATTGCGCTGGGCGTCGGTGCCGTAATGCAGCAGCAGTTCGGCAGGTCCCAGGGAGTTGGGGACCATCACCGAAATCGCCGCCGCCGAGCAACGGGTCGACAGCTTCATCACCACTTGCGAATGGGCATAGTGGGAGAAGCCTTTGCCGCCATATTGCTTGGGAATGATCATGCCGAGGAAGCCGGCGTCCTTGGTGTACTGCCATCCTTCGGGCGACAGGTCCTGCCAGACCTGGGTGGTTTCCCAGTCATTGGCCATGTCGCAGAGGGTTTCCACTTCGTTGTCGAGGAACGCCTGCTCTTCGGCGCTCAAGCGTGCCGGAGCGGCTTGCAGCAAGCGCTGCCAATTGGGTTTGCCGCTGAACAACTCGGCGTCCCACCACACGGTGCCGGACTCGATAGCCGCGCGCTCAGTGTCGGACATGGCCGGCATGATCGTGCGAAACAGGCCCAGGGCCTTGCTGGTCAACAGTGCGCGGCGCAGCGGCTTGATGCTCAGCAGCAGCGCCGGTACCACCACCAGCAACGCCGCAACGCTCAGGCCAAACCCAGCGACCACATTGAACAGGTAGCCGCCCGCCAGCCAGGCCAGGCCAGCCCCCAGCCACAGGGTGGCTGCCGCTTGTCGATACGCCAGGGCAGTCGCCGCAGCGAGTCCCGCCAATAACCAGATAACCATGGAGATACCTCTACTTGATCAGGGCAACTATTCAGGGCACGGCACGCATGTCAGCAGGTCGGTATGGCCTGCGACTGATCACCACACTACAAACTTGAAAAGACAAATTCAAATTTTGTTTTGAAATTTTTATTTAATCTGTTTGCGAAATAATTCTCGGCCGAACGTGTCAGCCGAAGTGTTGAAGGGAGAAAGAAATCACCAAGGGTCGCGTGGGCGACCCATGGGTGCAGCACCGGGTAAACGCAGTAGAAAGATGCGCTGACTACGCGTTTACCCAGGCACTACGCAGATACAACCTCAGGTCAGAAGGCGTAGGTAGCCGAGAGGCTGACCACTTCGCCCTTGGCCTCGGATTTGCCATCCAGCGACGCCGCGCCCAGACGATCAACGTTCTTGGTCTTGAGCTTGACGGTTTCCACGAACTGGCGGGAATACGCGCCGTCGATGCTCAGGCCAGGAATGGCGCGGATGTTGTAGCCAAAGCCCAGGGAGGCAAAAGTGCGGTCACCATCCGGGATACGTGGGTCACGGGTGGAGTTGCGGGTTGGGGTCTGGTCGAAGGCCACACCGGCACGCACGGTAAAGTCATCCGTGAGTTTGTAGTCGCCACCGAACGAATACATCCAGGTGTTCTTGTACTTGTACGGGATCGACACGATGGTGCTGCCATTGGACTTCAAGGTCAGCGCCTCGAAGGAGGACCATTGGGTCCAGGTCACACTGGCGCCCAGGGTCAGGCGGTCAGAGAAGTCGTGTACCCAGTCCAGGGACGCGTTGGCAGGGATATCCAGTTGCGTGGAGGCATTGGCACCACCCGGATACAGCTTCAGCCCAGGGTAAGCCAACTCGACCAGGGTTTTACCGTCGATCACAGGAATGGTCATCAGTGCTTCCGAGCCCGGATCGGCGTACATGTTGTACTTGCCTTCCAGCTTGTTCTTGATCTTGGCGTGGTAGTTCAAGCCCAGGGTGTCTTGCGCCGTAGGCTTCCAGGTCATCCCTGCAAACCAGCCCAGAGAGTTGTTGTCGACCTTGACGCGCATCAAGGCGAAGCCCTGGCCGGCGGGAAACGGAACGAAACCGAAATCCGGCGACTGCGCAGCAGCGGCATACAGGTCGACGTTCTGGCTCACAAAGCCTTTGGTGTGCTGAAGAATCGCACCACCACCGATGGAAAACTCATCATTGACCTTGAACGACAGGGAGCCGGTCAAGCCAACGGTTTCGATGCGGGTATCCACTGCAAAATCGCGGCCTTTCCAGTCCTCATCCCAGGTTGTGCGGGCGCCCATGGGCACCACCTGGCTCAGGCCAAAGGCAAAACGGTCGTTGATCGGGATCACCATAAAACCGGTGGGTACCCAGGCTTCGAATCCGCCTTGGCCGCCGTCACCGGTGCGCGGGGTCGACGAGACAAGTTCCCCGGTCGTAGGATCCATGACAGTGGTAGACGTCGGATTACCAGCGTAGTCATACGCCGAGCCTTTGTATTTGATATCGATATTTGCGTAGTTGATGGTGAACTGCGAAATAGTCTTGTCAATGAAAGCCATGGCAGCTGGGTTGTTGTAGGCCGCTGACGGATCGTTTTTGAACATCGAACCACCACCGAACGCCCGACCCCAGCCAGCAGTGTTAGCAGTAGGAGTCATGAAGCCGCCTGCCTGGACCGAGCCTGCAGTCACCATCAGCCCACTCAACAATGCCAGGCTGAGGAACACTTGTGCCTGTTGTTTCTTATTATTCATGCCCCACTCCTTATTGTTTTTTTTCGTCTCAATCGATAAAACCGATCAGACTTTCTTCAACAGGCGCCTCTTACGAGGCGCCTGTCTTTACTGGGTGATCAGCCCTTTTGGAGCAGTTCCTACATTAAGGAATAATAGTGACCCCAAGAGCGCCAACATTCAGTTTCACAACGGTGCAATTGCCAGAAAGCGGCTGATTGTTCGCAGTCAATGCGATACTTGGAGACGGTGCTGGTGTCGATGACAACAGCACGTCAATGGAGGAAGGGCCGCAGTTGGTTGGCGGTGGGAAGCCTGGAGTGACGATCTTGTAGCCAACGTTGTGAGCCTTGCCAGTCGTTGCAGTGAGAGGCTCCAGCAACCAAGGCAATCCAGTGATCTGAGGCAGGTCGCACAGAGAGCTGGTGCCTTGAGAGATGGTGACCTTGGTGATATCCGCCTTGCCATCTGAACGGACCGTGCCTTCAAAAACAGCCTTACAGGTCACCGAGCTCTGGAACGAAGAAGGCGACTTAACCTCAATGCTCCCAGTCGCCCCTGTAACAAACGTCGCTCCAATTGGACTAAAAGACGCCGCACTGGCCATCGAAGCCGCGCCAAAGCACAGAGCAAACGAACTTACACAAACGAGGGTTTTCAAACTTTTCATTATTTTTCCTCACATGTATGGCGAGTCATTTCGCCGGGGTAATGGCCATGATCGAGAGGTCACGGAGAAACAGCAGAACTTCCCTTTCCAGCCAAATTTCAATGCAATTACCGCTACAAATTCGGGGGTTTACTCGACGACTTTGAACGTCGGCGGCATCTTGATCGACACCGTCTTGATCTTGCAGTCTTCGCCAATCGGCACATTGGCCGCCTCCAACTTGCCGGTGGCGTTATCCCAGGTGCCTTCGGCAGTGGATGGGCCGCACTTGCCGCCCAGGCCAAAGGCGTGCACATCGACGCTGATCTTCGACATGGAGCCGCTCCTAGCATCCTTGGCCACTAAAATCCACGGCAGGTTGATGGCTTCGACGCGGCTGCACTTGAGGCCACCGTCGAACTCGACCTTGTCGACATTGACTTGCGAACCATCGGCCGCGACCTTGCCGGCCACCTTGATGGTGCAGTCGGCGCTGATCAGCGCGCCCTTGGAAAAGCTGATGGGGCCCTGGGCAGTGAAGGCGCTGCCGGCAGGTTCGATGCGTGCGGCCTGGGCCTGGTGATAGGCGATAAGGCCCAGCGCAGCGAGCACGATATGGGTGGTGAACTTGGCAGGTGTTTGCATGGTGTACGTCCTTCCCTTGATTTTATTTTTGTTAGGGTCAAACAACTTTCTTGCAACTTAAGCAGCACTCGAATCCGGCAAACCGTGGGCGATGAAAACCTGCGCGATACACAGACCCCGAGTGCGCCCTACAACAGTTGATTCACATTAGAAAGTGCTGGTCTTGCCGTACTTCTCCAGTATCTTCAAGCGTTTGGATGGCTGGATATTGGCCAGGGTGACATCCCCCGAATAATGCCGTAGTACCCGGTGATCCATACGCCGGCGCCACAAGTAAGGGATATAGGCCCAGACAATCATGCTGGCGTAGCCATACGGCAGTTGCGGCGATTCATCAAAGTGGCGCAACGACTGATAACTGCGAGTCGGGTTGGCGTGATGATCGGAGTGGCGCTGCAACTGGAACAGAAAGATATTGGTGACAATACGGTTACTGTTCCACGAGTGGCGCGGCGAACACCGCTCATAACGGCCATTGGGCAACTTCTGGCGTTTAAGCCCGTAGTGCTCGACATAGTTCACTACTTCCAGCAACGAGAAGCCGTAGATGCCCTGGATCAACAGGAAGGGAATCACCGCCGCACCCAGCCAGGCGATCATCGCGCCCCACAACACCACGCTGTACATCCAGGCGCTGAGTACGCCGTTCTTCCAGTGCCAGGCTGGCAGGCCGAGCTTGCGCAGGCGTTCGCGTTCCAGGTTCCAGGCCGAGCGCGCACTGAACCACACCGAGCGCGGCAGGAAGGCCCAGAAGCTCTCCCCCAGCCGCGAGCTGGCCGGATCTTCCGGAGTGGCGACGCGCACGTGATGGCCACGGTTGTGTTCGGTGTAGAAGTGCCCGTAGAAGGTCGGCGCCAGGGTGATCTTCGCCAGCACAATCTCCAGCAGGCGCGGCTTGTGCCCCAGTTCATGGGCGGTGTTGATCGCGATGCCAGTGGCGGCGCCGGTGGACATGGCCATGCCCAGGTAGGTGAACCAACTCACCTCGCCATGCAGTTGCACCCGGGCGGTCAGGAAGCTGGCGGTTTGTGCCATCCAGCTCGATGGGTCCATGGACGCCGTGAGTTGCAGCAGGCCGCCGTTGATCATCCAGTCGATGCCGCTGACCGCCAGCCAACCGGTCATCACCAGGGATGAAATAACCAACAACACCCCGGTGTAGACGATCCAGCGGTAGTACTTCTGCGACTCAAGGCCGCTGACAGCGGATTCTGGCGGGTTGCTGACGTCTTCCCCAAGCAGGCCGTCGATCAACGGGATCAGCCCGAAAATCACCAGCACACCGACCCACCACAGCTCTTGTACACCCGTAGTAATAGCCAGGGCGCCAGACAGCAGCGGGGTCGCCAGAGGCATGATGCCCAGCCACCACAGGTGGCGCTTGCCGTCGGTCCAAACGTGCGGGGCAGCCAGGGTCTGATTCATGGCAACCTCCGGACGCACTGCGCGGCAGGGAGGGAGAGCGAAGCAAAAGAGACAGGAAACAGGTTCAGGCGGCACTGAAGGCCACTTGAAATCAACCATGCGATAAAAGGCGTTTTTTTCATTATTTTATTCGCTCTTAGGCATTTCAAAAATCATTTCAAAATAAATATTGAAATATTTTTTTAAATAAATAGCGCGGAACCGATAGGTCGTCAACTACTTTTTCGAGGCCTTTTTTACGTGACCGGGCAGTCCCTTTTTCAGCCGTTCGGTCAGGTGTCTAGGGCAAGCGTTAGCGACTTTCGACCGCACCGTGGGGTTCATGATTATTTGCTCGCCAACGCAAAGGGCGGGTGCAGGGCTGTGGCTGTTTCCAGCGGCCTGCTGCGCTTGGCCACCTGCTCGACCAATGCCGCCACCCGCTCGGTAGCGGTGATGGGCAACATATGGCCACGGCCTTCGACCAGCTGCAGCTTGAGCCCTGGCACCTTGTCCGCCAGGGCCTGGCCGTGCATGCGAAAGTCCAGCACCTTGTCCCGCGCGCCATAGATCAGGCCGATGGGCAGGCGCAACTGGGCGTAGCGCTTGACCATATCGGGCAGGTAATCGTTGACCAGGCCGATTTCGGTGGAGGCGGCATAGAAGTTATCGGGACGCATCCCCAGCAGGCCGCCGCCACGGGTGGCGAAGTCGGCCGGTGCCGGGTCGGGAGCAAATACGCCCTTGACCACCGCGCCACTGGTGAGCATGCCGATGGGCACGGTCAGCGTGCGCGACACCCAGCGCCGCAGCCAGCCCGGGCGCACCGCCAGCGATAGAAATACCAGGGGGATCATGCGCTGGGGATGGGTCAGCGGGGCCACCAGCACCAGCCCGGACACCGCATGGGGATGGTCCAGGGCCAGGGCCAGGGAAATCGCCCCGCCCAGGGAATGCCCCAGCACCAGGGGCTGGCCCAGGTCCAGGGTCTGGATAAAGGTCGCCACTTGCCGGGCCTGGCTTGGCAGGTCGGCGCCGGTGCCTTTGTGCCGGGTGGAATAGCCTGAGCCGGGGCGGTCCAGGGTGATCACCCGAAAGTGCTCGCGCAATTGCGCGGACAAGGCATAGGTCAGGTTGCGACTGCTGCCCATCAGGCCGTGGATCATCACCAGCGGCGGGCCCTTGCCCTCGTCTACATAATGAAAGCGCTCGCCATCGATCTCCACAAAGCGCCCGTTGCTTGGAACAGCCGCTTCGATACGGCGCGTCATCCAGGCACTCAAGCCCCATAACGCCGCACTGGCAGCCATAAACACACCCGCAGCGACAACCCATTCGACAGCCATAGCTCGGTCCTCTGCTTCCCTGCTGCTGGCGATCCGACCGGTATTGGTCAAGACCTCAGCCATCGTCCACACCCTGGACTTCAACTGCGTGCGTAAAGGTTCGTCCGTCGGACAAATCGCACATAAAGGACAAGGTTGTAGCGTAGGCGATATTTTCAGGTAGATTATTTAAAATCTTTTTTAAAATAATAAATACAATCTTTCTTTGCAATGGTGTTCTATCTAAAAAGCCAAAAACAAAAAAGGAGCACATCCGATGTCAAAACCCGTAAGGCGCCCACAGCCCACGAGGGACACCCTATGAATGCCTCTACCCCGCCGAGCGGCCCGGCAGATTGCGTTGATATCGCCATCATTGGCTCAGGCTTTGCCGGCCTGTGCATGGCGATCAAACTCAAGCAAGCCGGGCTCGACGACTTCTTCATTGCCGAACAGGCCGACTCCCTGGGCGGCACCTGGCGCGACAACCACTACCCGGGCTGCGCCTGTGACGTGCAATCCCACGTCTATTCGTTTTCCTTTGCGCCCAACCCCGACTGGACCCGGCAGTTTGCCCCCCAGGCGGAAATCCGTGCCTACCTGGAGCACTGCGCGCAGCGCTTTGAACTGGCGCCGTACCTGCGTTTTGGCATGGGCCTGCAACGGGCGGTGTTCGATGAGCAGTTGCAACGCTGGCAACTGCAGTTCAGCAATGGCCGCCGTGTCAGTGCGCGGGTGTTGGTATCGGGCATGGGCGGCCTGTCCCGCCCGGCGCTGCCGGATATTGCGGGGTTGGACAGCTTCAAGGGCAAACGCTTTCACTCCCAGCACTGGGACCACGACTATTCACTCAAGGGCAAGCGCGTGGCGGTGATTGGCACCGGCGCCAGTGCCATCCAGTTCGTGCCGCGTATTGCCCCGCAGGTGGCGCACCTGGACCTGTTCCAGCGCACCGCGCCGTGGATCATGCCCAAGCCGGACCGCCCCATCTCACGCTTTGAGCGCTGGCTGTTCAAGCATCTGCCGTTCACCCAGCGCCTGGTGCGCGGGGCCTTCTACTGGGCCCTGGAAGGTCGGGTGGTGGGGTTTGCGCTGCACCCGCGCCTGATGAAAGTGGTGCAGAAAATCGCCCTGCGTCACCTGCACAAACAGGTGGCGCGCCCTTCCCTGCGCAAGGTCCTGCGGCCGGACTACACCATCGGCTGCAAGCGCGTGCTGATCTCCAACGACTACTATCCGGCGCTGTCACGCAGCAATGTCGAAGTGGTCACCGAGACGGTGCTGCGGATCGAAGCCGACGGGGTCATCACCGCCGATGGCATCAAGCACCCGGCTGACTGCCTGATCTTCGGCACCGGGTTCCAGGCCATCGATCCCCTGCCCCGCGACTGCATCATCGGGCGCGGTGGCGTCGACCTGATGGAGGCCTGGCGCGATGGCGCCCACGCATACAAGGGCACCACCGTACCGGGCTATCCGAACCTGTTCCTGATCGTCGGGCCCAACACCGGGCTGGGCCACAACTCGATGATTCTGATGATCGAGGCGCAAGTCACCTACATCCTCGATGCCCTGCAACAGATGCGCCGCCAGCAAATTGCCACGGTCGAGGTCAAGCCGGCGGTAGAAAGCGCCTACAACCAGCAAATCCAGGCAAAGCTCCAGCGCACCATCTGGAACACCGGCGGCTGCCGCAGTTGGTACCTCGACCCGCGCACCGGCAAAAATACGACGTTGTGGCCCGGTTCGACCTGGCGTTTCAAGCAGGTCACCCGCCAGTTCGCCCTGCGCGATTATCAAGTCACGCCATTAGTGACCGGCGCGCCGTCGCGCCCCGTCGCGCCACCCCATGCCACCGCAGAAGGAAGCCTGCCATGAAGTCATTCAATGGCCGTGTGGCGGCCATCACCGGTGCCGCGTCCGGCATGGGCCGCGCCTTGGCCCTGGCCCTGGCCCGCGAGGGTTGCCACCTGGCCCTGGCAGACAAGAACCAGGCTGGGCTGCAACAAACCGTGGAGCTGATCCAGCGCAGCACCCTGGCGCCGATCCGCGTGACCTCGCGGGAGGTGGATGTTGCCGACCGCCAGGCCATGGAGGATTGGGCCGCCAGTTGCGCGGCAGAACACGGCCAGGTCAATTTGATTTTCAACAATGCCGGGGTGGCCCTGTCGAGCACCGTGGAAGGCGTGGACTACGCCGACCTGGAGTGGATCGTCGGCATTAACTTCTGGGGTGTGGTGTACGGCACCAAGGCCTTCCTGCCGTACCTCAAGGCCAGTGGCGACGGGCATGTGGTCAACACCTCCAGCGTGTTCGGCCTGTTCGCCCAGCCCGGCATGAGCGGCTACAACGCCACCAAGTTCGCGGTGCGCGGCTTCACCGAAGCCCTGCGCCAGGAGCTCGATTTGCAACGCAGCGGCGTCTCGGCCACCTGCGTGCATCCCGG
Organism: Pseudomonas sp. WS 5010; assembly: GCF_012985565.1. Classification (NCBI taxonomy): domain Bacteria; kingdom Pseudomonadati; phylum Pseudomonadota; class Gammaproteobacteria; order Pseudomonadales; family Pseudomonadaceae; genus Pseudomonas; species Pseudomonas sp. WS 5010. The sequence continues at coordinate 105,607 of NZ_JAAQWQ010000010.1, forward strand.
CGGGATCCGTACCGACATCTGCCGCAGCAGCCGGATCGACGCGAACATGACCGGGTTCCTGATCCATAGCGAACAACAGGCCCGCGCCGACTTCGAAAAACTGTTTATCACCGACGCCGACCAGGCCGCCAAGGTGATCCTGCAAGGCGTGCGCAAGAACAAACGCCGCGTGCTGATCGGCCGCGACGCCTACGCCCTGGACCTGCTCGCGCGCTGCCTGCCAGCGGCCTACCAGGCACTGGTGGTGTTTGCCAGCCGACGCATGGCACCAAAAAAACGCAAGCCACCGCTGCCCAACCCCATCACTGAACAGGAGTCGCCATGATGCTGCCCATTCGCCGCGACCTGCATTTCGTCCTGCCCGCCGAACGCATCAAGGACTGGCATGAGCAAGGCCCGTTCATCACGCATTTTTTCAATGCCCTGTCGCTGCTGTTTCCCCAGGGCGAACTGTTCTTCATGGACAGCGTGCGCCACTATCGCCAGCGCATCGACGACCCGGCGTTGAAAAAGGAGATCCAGGGTTTTATCGGCCAGGAGGCCATGCACAGCCGCGAACACGTGGCCTACAACGACCTGCTGCAAGCCGCCGGCCTGCCGGCCCATCTGCTCGACCGGCGCTTGAAATTTATGCTCGACCTGCAAAAGAAGCACTTGCCGCCGTCCTTCAACCTGGCGGTGACCATCGCCCTGGAACACTACACGGCGATGCTCGCGGAGATCCTGCTCAGCGACCCCACGCGTTTTGGTGATTCGCTCAAGGGCTACCAGCAAATGTGGTACTGGCACGCCCTTGAAGAAACCGAGCACAAGGCCGTGGCCTTCGATGTGTGGAACAGCGTGATCAAGCCGGGGCCCAAGCGTTACTTGCTGCGCACCGGGACCATGCTGTTCACCACGGTGTTTTTCTGGCTGGTGGTGTTTGATTTCCACCTGCGCCTGTTGATCGCCGATCGCCGCGCGGGCGGGCATCTGAAGGGGTTCTGGCGGATGCTGAAGTTTCTCTACGGCCCCAAGGGCGTGTTCCCGCGCATGGCGCGGCCGTGGCTGCATTACTTCAAGCCGGGGTTTCATCCGTGGGATCACGATAACCGGGTGCGACTGGAAGGGATCGATAAGCTGGTGGAAGAAGTGGAGCGCACCAACTCGGTTGCCGGAATGTAGCCTTGCAGGAGCCGGCTGGCCGGCTCCTGCAGCACGCCAACGGCTCAGACCGTGCGCGAAAACTGGCCCTTTTGCTGCCCGCCCAGGTACGCATCAAAGGCCATCGCCACGCTGCGCACCATCAATTGCCCCTGGGGCAACAGCTGCACGGCATCGTCCTCGATGTGCAGCAAGCCATCCGCCACTTGCTCATCCAACCGCGACAACGCGTGGGCAAAGTATTCGGTAAAACGGATCGCATGCCCGGCCTCGACCCCGGCAAAGTCGATGCGCCCGTGGCACATCAGGCCGTTGATCACGTCGCGGCGCAGCACGTCATCGGCGTTCAGGCGGTAGCCGCGCTGCACCGGCAACAGCCCGGCGTCGATCCGCGCGTAGTACTGGGACAACTCCTTGACGCTCTGGCTGTAGCTGTCGCCCACCTTGCCGATGGCCGACACGCCCAGGCCGATCAGGTCGCAATCGGCATGGGTCGAGTAGCCCTGGAAGTTGCGCTGCAAGGTGCCATTGGCCCGGGCCAGGGCCAGTTCGTCGTCGGGCAAGGCAAAGTGGTCCATGCCGATATACACATAGCCCGCCTCGGTCAGCCGGCGAATGGTCAATTCCAGCAGTTCCAGCTTGCGCTCCGGCGGTGGCATGTCTTCGGGGCGGATCATGCGCTGGGCACGGATTTGCGTGGGCAAATGCGCGTAGCTGTAGGCCGCCACGCGGTCCGGGCGCAGGGCAATCAGCTTGCCCAGGGTCACGTCGAAGCTGGCCACGGTCTGCAACGGCAGGCCGTAGATCAAATCCACACTGATCGACTTGAACCTTGCCTGCCGGGCTGCCAAGACCAATTGCACAATCTGCTCTTCGCTCTGCACGCGATTGACCGCCGCCTGCACATCGGCATCAAAGTCCTGCACGCCGAAGCTCAGGCGATTGAAGCCCAGCCCGCGTAGGTTGTGGATCCGTTCGACGCTGATGGTGCGCGGGTCCACTTCAATGGAAAACTCATGATTGTCACTGGTATCCAGGCTGAAGCCTTGGGCCAGGCAGTCCATCAATTCGGCCAGTTGCCCATCGTCGAGGTAGGTCGGCGTACCGCCGCCCAGGTGCAACTGGGTCAGGGGCCGCGCGCGGTCGAACAGCGCGGCCTGCATCTGGATTTCGCGCTTGAGGTAGCCCAGGTACTCCACGGCGCGATGGGTCTTGCGCGTGATGATCTTGTGGCAACCGCAGTAGTAGCAAAGGCTCTGGCAGAACGGGATATGGATGTACACCGACAGCGCCTTGGGTGCCAACGCCTGGTTGCTGGCCGCTACCGCCTGCTGGTAATCGTCCAGGGCAAAGGCTGAGTGAAACTGCGGCGCGGTCGGGTACGAGGTGTAGCGCGGCCCCGGGCGGTCGTATTTCTGCACCAGGGCGCGGTTGAACTCAAACGCTTTCATGATCGATGGTCTCATCGTTGGAGCAAGGGGGAACCGCGCTGCCTGCCCGGTCAAACAGTGCGCATAGAGCTTCGACCCGCTGCCGGCCCGCTGGCAGCACACAGAGGAAGCGCTCGGACAGGTCGATCAGGCCGTCCTGGTGCAGATGCTCCAGCAGCGGCCAGATCGCCGAGAAATAGCGGGAAAAAATCACCCCATAGCGGCGCTCCAGGGCCTGGATATCCAACTCCAGGTCACAGGCCAGGCGCTCCATCACATGCTGGCGGATCTGGTCGCCGGCCTCGCAGCGCCAACCGCGGGCGGTGGGCAGCAGGTCGCTGTCCAGTTGCTGGCGATAGCGCGCCAGGTCTTCGGTGTTTTGCGCATACAGGGTGTCGAGCTGGCTGATGGCGCCCAGGCCAAAGCCGATATGGTCACAGTAGCCGTGCCGGGTAAAACCCTGGCAATTGCGGCTCAGGTGCCCACGCTCCTGGGCCAGTGCCAGGTCGTCGTCGGGGCGTACGAACTGGCCCAGCCCGATGTAGTGATAACCGGCGGCCTCCAGGCGCTGGAAGGCGATGCGACGCATGCCACACTTGTCGACATTCGACGACAGCGCACGCCGTGGCTGCTGCTGGTAACGCCGTGGCGCCTGGGCATAGTCGAACACTTGCAGGCGGTCCGGCTCCAGGGCGATCAGGCTGGCCAGCTTGGCGGCAAAGCTGTCGCAGGTCTGCCAGGCGTGGCCGTAGCCGAGGTCGACATTCACCGAACGAAAGCCGAAGGTGCGCGCCGCGTCGATCAGCGACTGGATCGGCGCCGGGTCCTGATAGCCGGCCACCGACGGCGTGGCCTCGGCACTGGCATCCGGCACGCCGATATTGATGTGGTTGAACCCCAGGTCGCGCAACAGGCCCATGGTTGCCCAGTCGGTGTGCAGCGGGTCGAGGTCGAGGCTGTAGTCACCCTGGTCATGCTCAAGAAAATGCAGGCGGCTGCGCAGGTGCGCCATCAAGCGTTGCAGGTCGGCGATCGCCGGGGTGGCGCCGCCCAGATGGAATTGGTCCACCGGTTGCCGGCCGCCCACGTGGCAACCGACCAGGTGGATTTCCTGCTCCAGCGCGCCCAGGTAGTCATCCGCCACCAGGCCTGCCGGCCACTGCAGGTTCAGCGCCAGCGGGCGTTGGCGCTGACGGCTGCTGCGCAAGGCGCGCAGCAGGTCGAGGGAGCCGATGCCCGGATGGAATTTGCCGATGTCGACCTGGCCCTGGTCCAACACGCTTTGGTCACGGCGCAGGCGCCACTCGCGGGCGGGATGAATGACAGTGAGCATGACGGCCTCCGGGTCTGGCTACGGTGGGTCATTGTGCGGTGCGACCGGGCAGCGCACCTTGATATGCATCAAGCGCCGACGTTTACCAGGTGATGTAGAACATGCTCTTGGCCAGCAACACAATGGCAACCATATGGCAGAACAGGCTCAGATGGACGAAGCGCAAATAGGCCGCGCTGACCCGCCCACGGCGCATCAACCACACCGTCAGCAAAAAATGCATCAACACGCTGGCGGCGAGGATCAGCTTGAGGGTCAGCAAGGCACCGAATGCCGAGCTCGATGGCGCCGCCAGCACTGGCAGATAGCGCAACCAGACCATGCCGATCCCGGCGCCAAACAACACCAGCAGCACCCACGGCATCAAGGCCCTGGCGCGGCGGCCGATGCCCTGCTCCACCAGCAACATCACGCGGGCCGGCAGTTGCTTGTGCACACTGGCAAGGATCAACACTTCAAAGAACACCGTGCCGATAAACATCAGCGCCGCGAACAGGTGGGCCAGCAGGAACAGGAGATAGAGCATCAGAGCCTCACGGTGGCCGGTCCTTGTACCGTGACTGTGCCCCAGTGCGGACGAGCGGCGCCTTGATGCCGGTCAAGGGCCCTGATAATCGTTGAAACATTTGCCCAACGCCTTGTGCGGTGGGCCTTTGGCGGTCTCTGCGACAGTGTGCCACAGACTCAATCAGCGCCCTGGCTGGTAAGGTGGCCACCGCCCCTGTGGCAGAACGTCGCAGATTATCAAGCGTGATCAAGGCCGGTAGACTACCCAGCCTTACTGTTCACCGCTTTTCAAAGCCTGACTGACCTGTTATGCGCAGCCGTCAGGCGCTTCACGGGACGCCCATTTCATGAGTACGTTATTCACCCGTCGCAAGGTCCTCACCGGTATGGGCCTGCTGGGCCTGGGCCTGTTGAGCGGCTGTGACACCGGCCCCAAGCTGAACTTCAAGTACGGCAAGGACCTGAGCGACAAGATCATGGGCCGCACGTTCAAGCTCAAGAACACCGACGGCGAGACCGTCACCCTGAGTTCGTTCCGCGGCCTGATGCCGGTGGTGTTCTTCGGTTTCACCCAGTGCCCGGCCGTGTGCCCCACCACGCTTGCGCGCATGGCGCAGGCCAAGAAGATGATGGGCCGCGACGGCGAAATCATGCAGGTGATCTTTATCACCCTGGACCCGGAACGCGACACGCCCCAGGTACTCGACGCCTACGTCAAGGCCTTCGACCCCAGCTTCGAAGCGCTCTACGGCACGCCGGAAGAAATCGCCGTGGCCGCCAAGGAATTCGGGATCTTTTATGAAAAGATCCCCGCCGGCGACACCTACACCCTGTCCCACACCGCCACCAGTTTTGTGTTCGACACCCGCGGCAACCTGCGCCTGGGCCTGTCGGCATCCCTTAACGCCAAAGAGTGCGCAGAAGACCTGCTCACCGTCATGGAGGTCTGCTAATGACTGCTGTCCATACCCTCAAGCGCATCGCCCTCGGTCTTTCCCTGCTGGGTCTGGCCGCCCACGCCAGCGCCCAGGTGCAGGTCAGCGACGCCTGGGCCCGCGCCACCGTGCCGGGGCAGCATTCGAGCGGGGCCTTCATGACCCTCACCGCCGACAGCGACAGCAAACTACTGAGCGTCAAGTCGCCGGTGGCCAAGGATGTGCAGATTCATGAGATGAGCATGAAAGACGACGTCATGCGCATGGGCCCGGTGGATGCGGTGGCACTCCCGGCCGGCCAGGCGGTGAAGCTCGATCCCGAGGGCTATCACGTGATGCTGATGGGCCTGACGGGCCAGATCAAGGAAGGCGACCAAGTGCCGCTGACCCTGACGGTGGAAGATGCCAAGGGTGACAAGCAGACCCTAGAAATCCAGGCGCCGGCCCGCAGCCTGGGCAGTGCTGACGGCCATCATATGAACCATTGATCCTGAGGGTAGGAGCTGGCTTGCTCGCGGTGGCCATAGGTATTTACACAACTCTCTTCTGGGTTTGTGTACATATCCATTGCTGCGGTAACGGCCACTTAGGGTTCCGCCCTTACGGCGGCTCACTTTTGGAAAAGAGCCCGGAGTGCCGGCCCAGCCAAAAGTAACCAAAAGGGCTCTTGCCCCACCACTCGGCACCTCGCCTAGGCTCGGTGTGCCCGTCATCCGACATTAATTTGGGGGGCCGCCGCGATGGGCCATCCATGGCCCAGCGCGGCTAACCCGGCGTCCTGCCGGGTTACCCCCCAAATCAATATCGGATGACGGCCAGCGTGGTTTAACGGGGCGCCTAAGATCAAAATCACAAGCAAAGCGAGGCGGCCTGACAGCCGACCTGATCATCGAAGCGTACGCGTACCCTTGTAGGAGCGGGCTTGCCCGCGATGGTCGTTAACGATGACGAATGAATACCAGATACTCTGATGTGTTCTTTCGGGCGTCATCGCAGGCAAGCCAGCTCCTACAGGGGAATGCAGCTTCGCGCTCTGGTTCTGCTGTTGCTGTTGCTCTGCTTTTGATCTTAGGCGCCCCGTTAAACCACGATGGCCGCAGGCAGGTATTGCGCAGTGGGCACCCCGGCATGGATGCCGGGGTAGCCGCGACACGGCCATGGATGGCCGATCGCGGCGGGCCCACGGAGCAATGCCTGACTGCGGGCATGCCGAGCCTAGGCGAGGCACCGAGTGGTGGGGCAAAAGCGCTTTGGTTACTTTCGCGCTCTTCGAAAGTGACCCGCCGTAAGGGCGGAACCCTAAGTGGCCGTGACCGCAGCAATGGATATGTACACATACCCAGATGAGGATACCTATGGCCACCGCGAGCAATCCAACTCCCACAGGGGATCTTTGCCGGGTGCAGAGTTTTGTGCCGCACCGCCCATCAAATGCGGGAGTTTTGCTGGGGCACCGAACTCTGAAAACCCCACGATGGATCCGTCTCGGCCGATGGACGACAAATCAATCCACAATAAACAGCCTGGCCCCGGTTGCTGTGCTCGACCGGTGCCCGTCCCTGTCATTGCCCACCTGATAACTCATCCCCGCCGTCAGGGTGAACTGACGGCCATCCTCCAGTTCGGTCTGCAACTCCCACTCCAGGCACAACAACACATGCCCGCGCCAACACCCGTGGTCAGCCAGGTAGCCAGGGCTGTATTCCGCCATACAGGGAGTTGCCTTTGGTATCCTGCCGGCCCGACCTAGGTGCCCGGCCATGCACATTGCTCCGTCCCATATCCTCCACGAAACCGAACACTGGCTGCTCAACCATCACCTGGCCTCGGCCCTGCCCGGTTATTTGATGCTGGGGGCCAAGACGCCAATCAGCTCGTTGGCTGACCTACCCGACGCGGCCCTGGCGCAAATGGGTGGCCTACTGGCGAAAACCCAGAAGGTGATGGAAGTACAGCTCCAACCCAAGTGGCTATACATCAGCCGCTTTGGGCATATGCCCGGCTTCCCGCTGCACTTTCATTTGATCCCGGTCTATGACTGGGTCGAAACGCTGTTCTGGGAGGATGAGCGCTACCGGGTGCTGCAAGACTTCGGCGCTGGCAGCAACGGGCAAGCGGCGACGGATGGGGCCGAACTCACCCTGTTTATCTGGCGCGAGTTCGGTGAGAACCCGACGCCACCCGCGACGGCCGGGCTCACGGTGCCGGGCGTGATCGAGCGCCTGCGCGCCGCGTTCAAACAGTCAGACGCTTGACCATCGGCACACACGCCAGCTCCAGCCCCGTAGGCGAATGATAGATCGACTGCTCGCCGCCTTCGTATCCGCGGCTACGATAGAAATCTGCAGCATTCAACGTCGCGTCCAGCACCACCTCCTCAATCCCCAGCTCCAGCGCCACCTGCTCCAGGTGCTCGAGCATCTGCCCGCCAAACCCGCGCCCGATAAAACCGGGCAGCACAAACAGCGCGCCGACTTCTCGATGATCCGGGTCGAGCATGCCGGTGGCGACCGGCTCGCCATCGACGCAACCCAGGTAGAACGGCTTGGCCATCAGCGCGGTGTAACCGTCCTCGGCGGCGCCACGGGTCCAGGTCAGCATCTGCTCGGCGGTGTAGGCGCCGATGCATTGGCTGCGGATCGCCTGCAGGCGGATGTCGAAGGCGATGGGGCCGTCGTCGTGGGTGGCACGTCTGATTTGCAGCATTCGAATCTTCCTGAATTAACTGTGTTTGCCGTGACCTCAAGGTGCCATTAGCACACTTGTGCTAATCGACCCCGCAGGCACCCGGCGCTATATTCGCCGGCACCCCCAACGCTCCCCGCCAGCACGTCGAACCCGCCGTGCAAGGGATCGTTGTGCGTTGAAAACACCAAAACAACCCCAAGGAAGACACACCATGAAACTGCACTCCCCTGTTACCCGCCTGGCGCTGCTGGGCGCCCTGATGATCGGTGTTGCCGGTTGCAGCAATATCAAACCCACCGAAGATCATCTCAAGACCCTCTCGGAAACCAACCTCGGCGAGCCGGTCAAGCGTGTTTCCAATGTACGCAGCGACTCCATGACCACCTATTACATCGCCAGCACCGCTTCCGGTGACTACAACTGCTCCGTGCCCAGCGGTGCCAGTGGCGGGATGTTTGCCGTGGCCAGCTTCGGCCTGATGAAACCCGCTGCCTACTGCCAACCCAAGGGTGCCCGGGGTAACGCGTTGACGCCGTTTAACTAACCCTGGCTGAGGTCGCGCAGGGTGCCCCGTAGTTCAGCGGGGCGCACTGGCTTGGACAAAATGGCGATCTGCCGGTCGTGCAGCGCCGCCTGGATCTTCTCCACGTCATGCCCGGTCAGAATCAGCGCCGGCACCGCCACCCCGCGCTGCGCGCGCAGGTGGTCGATGCACTCGATGCCGGTGGCGTGGTTGCCCAGGTCATAGTCGGCGACGATGATGTCGCAATCGCTGACCAGGCCATGCCCGCTCGATTCGGCCTGCACCTCACAGCCCCAACGCTCCAGCAACGCCTGGGTGGCCAGCAGCACGTTGTGGTCATCTTCCACCAGGCACACCTTCAACCCGGTCAGCAGCCCTGCCTGGCGCGCATCGTCACGCACCACCGGTTGATGGGTCGCGGTCGCCAGGGGCAAGCCGCGCAAGCTGACCGAGGTGCCCCGGCCCACCCGTGAGCGCAGCGCCACGTCCATGCCCATCAACAGCCCCAGGCGCTTGACGATGGACAAGCCCAGGCCGACGCCTTCAACGTCTTTGTCGCGCAACTGGCGCACGCGATAGAACTCCTCGAACACCCGGGGCAGATGTTCCTCGGCAATCCCCCGCCCCTGGTCGTGAATTTCCACCATCACCTCGCCGCCACGCTGGCGCACGCCGATCAGCACCGGGCGCTGGCCGCCGTATTTGAAACAGTTGGAGAGCACGTTCTGCACCATGGTTGCCAACAGCGCAGGATCCACCCGCACCCAGTGGGCGCAGGGGCGCAGGCGCAGTTCTACCCCGGCCCAGCGGGCGGCTTCAGCGTTTTGCCGCAGCAGGTCGGCCAGCCACTCACCCAGGTGCACCACCTGGTATTTGGGCAGCAGCCGGCCGTTGTCCAGGGTGTAGAGGTCGAGAATGGAGCGGAACAATTGCGACACGTTCAGCAGCGAACGGTCGATATTGTCCACCAGCCGCCGTTCTTCATCGCCCAAGCGCGCTTCACGCAGGCAGGCGGTAAACAGGCCGATGGAGTGGATGGGCTGGCGCAGATCATGGCTGGCCTGGGCGAGGAAGCGCGATTTTTCCAGGTTGGCGGCGATGGCTTCTTCGGACGCCTTGCGCGTGCGCTCCAGCAGCAGGTGGGCGTAGACCGGGATCACCGTGCTGGTGATCATCAGCATCAGCACCATAAAGGGCTGCGCCTGCCACAGTGGGGTCAGCCGATACACAATCAGCAGCGCCAGCAACGCCAGGCCCGTGGCAATCGCCAGGTAGCGCGAACCGTAGCGCATGCCGTTGCCGAGGTTGACCCAGACCATCACCGCATACAGCGGCAACGCCGCCTCACCGCCCACCACCAGGCCGAACGAGGTGCCGGTGTAGTCGTGGATCATCCCGAAGACCCGCCGCGCCGGATAATGCCCGGGCCAGCGTGCAATCACCTGGCGCAGCGCAATCGAGACCAGCAGGAACCCGCAGATGTAGATAATCACCGGCACATAGCGCTCCATCGACTGCCCCGGCAAAAAGCCCAGCAGGCCGATGTACACAATGGCGCAGGCGGCCACCACAATACGCAGGTTGGCTTGGTCCAGTTCGGCGTCTTTCACGAACTTCATGGGCAACGTCCTTGTACGGTCATCGTCTTATCTGTGTACCCGGCAGGCAGGCGGTGAACAGAGTGGTAAAGTAGCACGCCACAGGACAACCTGGCCCCAGGGAGGAGCACCCCATGACATGCCGGATCATCATCGCCGACGACCATCCAATGTTTCGCGAAGGCATGCTGCGCACCGTGCAACGCCTGCTGCCCGAGGCCTGCGTGGAACAGGCCGGCGACCTGGACACCGTGCTGCAGATGCTCAAGAGCGGCAGCGAAGTCGACACCCTGATCCTCGATTTGCGCTTCCCCGGCCTGACCTGCATCAGCCAGTTGGGCGAACTGCGCCAGCAACTGCGGCGCACCACATTGATCGTGGTGTCGATGGTCGATGACCCGTTGTTGATCGAACAGGTGATGGCGCTGGGGGCCGACGGTTTTATCGGCAAAAACATCGCCCCCGAAGAAATCGGCCAGGCCCTGCTCGCCATCCGCCAGGGCGAGGTGCTGGTCAAATTCGCCCCCTCCGGGCTGTTGCCCCTGGACACCAACACCCTGACTGCACGCCAGCAGGAGGTGTTGCGGCTGATCGCCCAAGGCAAGACCAACAAGGAAATCGCCAAGGCCCTGGATATTTCGCCGTTTACTGTGCGCATCCATGTGTCGGGGTTGTTGAGAAGCCTGAACGTGCCATCGCGGGCAGCGGCGGCCGTTAAATACAGCCCACCCCTGTAGGAGCAGCACCATCAAAGCTCTCTCCATCGTGCGCCCCAGCGGCAGCCGGATCGCCGCAGGCGAAAAAACCCTGGAAATCCGCCGCTGGCAGCCACAGCTGGAGCCGTCCCAGGACCTGCTGATTGTCGAGAACGGGCGCTTCCTGCATACCGATGGCGATGAAGACGAAGCCGGTGTGGCCGTCGCCATCGTACGCGTAAAGGCAGTGCGTGCGTTTGCCCCAGAGGACGTGCCAGCAGCCTGCGCCAGCTATTTCGAAGAAGGCTGGTTCGCCTGGGAACTGACTGACGTACGGCCGCTCGCACGCCCCTTTAGCGCCCTGGCGGCACGGGGGATCTACGAGGTTGAATTCATGGAAAACCGCGAGAACTGTATGAACAGTCAGATCAGAGTCGCTACCCCGGCAGACATCAACGCCATCTTCGACATTCGCACCAGCGTCAGGGAAAACCACCTGTCCCATGACCAATTGGCGCAAATGGGCATCACCCCGCACGCCATCCAGCAAGCCATGCAACTAGCGCCCTGCGTATGGATCGCCGAGGTGGAGGGTGTGGCGGCCGGTTTTTCCATGGCCGACATAGAAGAAGGCTGCGTATTTGCCGCCTTCATCCGCCCCGAATTCGAAGGCCACGGACTGGGCCGCAGGCTGATGGAGCAGGCCGAAGCCTTGTTGTTCCAGCACCATCAACAGATCTGGCTGGAAACCGCCGAAGCGAGCCGCGCCAACGGGTTTTACCAGCGCCTGGGGTGGGTGGTGGTGGAGCAATTGCCACAGGGGGATATTCGGATGGAGAAGCTCCGGGAATAACCCTGCCAGTGGGATTTTCGCCAGCGCACCGACCCCGCTATCATGCAGCCCTTCGCCCAACCCAGGAACCGCCATGCCCGCCCTCACCCTACGCAACGCCACCCCGGCAGACGCCGCCCGCTGCTACGAGATCGAAATCGGCGCCTACGAAGGTGATGAAGCCGCGACCCTGGAGAAGATCGCCACGCGTATCGCCCTGTACCCGCAGGGCTTCCTCACTCTGGAAGTGGACGGTCAAGTAGTGGGCTTTATCAACGGCGGGTGCGCCTATGATGTGGTGATGTCGGATGAGGCCTTCAAGGAGTTGGTGGGGCACTCGGCGGATGCGCCGAATGTCGTGATCATGTCGGTGGTGATCGACCCGGCGCACCAGGGCAAGGGGTATTCCACGCAGCTGATGCAGGCCTTTGTGCAGCGCATGCGCGGGATGGGCAAGCAGACCATCCACCTGATGTGCAAGGAGCAGCATGTGCCGTTGTACACGCGCATGGGTTACCAGTATGTGCAGCCCTCGGCGTCAGACCACGGCGGGATGGCCTGGCATGAGATGGTGATGACGCTCTGACCCGGCAGCGGGCTTCACCAACTCCCCGAGGCCCCGCCGCCGCCGCTGGAGCCGCCGCCACCGGAAAACCCGCCACCGGAGCTGGAACTGGAGCTGGAGCTTGAACGGTCGCTGGAACCGGAGCTCGACCCGCCCGTGCCCTGACCGTAAATGAACAGCGCCGCGAACGAGCTGATGGGCAAGGCGAACAACCAGCCATCAAGGCCCATCTCCAGCAAGTACCCCGCCGCGCCATACACCCCCAGCACCATCAGCGTCTGCACGCAAAACCCCAGGCGGCTGTGGTTCCAGGCGGCTCTCATCACTGCTAGCAGGACCAGGTACAGGCCCAGCACCACCAGCGCGGCCAGCGGCCATGCCAGCCAGTTCATAAAGGACACTTCAGTCAGGTAGTGATCCACCAACCCCAGGCCGACGCTGTAGGCCATCAGCGCCAACACGCAATAAAACACCGCCTTGGCCTGCCACAACGCGCCGAATATCGCTGCGCCGATCGACATGCAAAACGGCAGCGCCAGCACATAGATCGGCCAGGCCTTGCCATTGATTGCGGCCAGTGCCGTCAGCAGCACGGTCAGCACCAGGCCAGCAATCAGGCCACGGCGCCAATGCAGCTTGCCCGAGGCCAGCAGCACCCCGCCGATGGCCCCCAGAATCAGCGCCAGCAACACCGCAGTTTCATCCACTGTTTCAAGGGGCTGGTCCACTGCCGGCAAGTCGCCGCCCTCGACCAGCACGCTCAGGGCGTCCACGGCGCGCTGCACACCGCCAGCGTAATCGCCCTGGCGAAACGCCGGGGTCAATTGCTCCTCGATAATCCGATGGCTCAACAGGTCCGTGACCAGCCCTTCCAGGCCGTAACCGACCTCGATCCGCGCCTTGCGATCGTCCTTGGCCACCAGCAGCAAGATGCCGTCGTCGATACCCTTGCGTCCCAATTTCCAGGCGCGCAACAGTTGGGTGCTGAACGTCTGGATATCGACGTCGCCCGTACTGGGCAGCAGCATCACGGCGATCTGCGCACCCTTGCGCTGTTCGAGATCAGCAAGCTGCGCGGTCAGGCGCTGCTGCGTCGCGGTATCGAGGGTGTGGGTCAGATCGATCACGCGCTGGTTCAGCGCCACATTCACCAAGGCCGGCGGCACCGTTTGCGCCAAGGCCAGTGCGCTGAACAGCAGGAGCACCAGGCCCCAGGCCGATTGCCATAAAAACCGCCCCATACTTTGTTACCTGACGTTTCGTCCTGAAAGCGCCGACTTTACCCTATCAGCGCTATATCTAGTGACCCCATGCGGTGGACTCTCTAAACTGACGCGAAAACCTCATAGCAACACGCCACTACGAGCACGCCCATGGACCTTCGCCATCGCAACAACGTCAACATAATGGGCAATGGTTCCTCGACGCTGGTGTTTTCCCATGGTTTTGGCTGCAACCAAGCCATGTGGAATTACCTGCTGCCCCATTTCGTCGAGCGTTTTCGCGTGGTGGTGTATGACCTGGTAGGGGCCGGCCTGTCTGACCCGGCGGCCTACCACAAGGAAAAATATGCGGCCCTGGACGGTTACGCCGCAGATCTGAACGAGATTATCGATGCGTTCGCCAGTGGCCCGGTGATTCTGGTTGGCCATTCGGTCAGCGCAATGATCGGTACCCTGGCCGACCGCGCAGCGCCCGGGCGCATTGCCGCCCATGTGATGATCGGCCCCTCGCCCTGCTATATCGACACCGACGACTACGTGGGCGGGTTCAAGCCCGAAGACATCCAGTCGCTGCTTGACACCCTCGACAGCAACTACCTGGGTTGGTCCAGCGCCATGGCCCCGGTGATCATGGGCGCGCCGGGGCAACCGGCACTCAGTGAAGAGCTGACCAACAGCTTTTGCCGCACCGAGCCCGAGATTGCCAAGCAGTTTGCGCGGGTGACGTTCCTGTCGGACAACCGCGCCGATATCGGCGGCCTCACCACCCCCACATTGATCCTGCAATCGAGCGATGACCTGATCGCCCCGGTCTGCGTGGGCGAGTACCTGCACCGCGTATTGCCCCACAGCACCTATCGCCTGATCGACAATGTGGGCCATTGCCCGCATATGAGCGCGGCACCGGCTTGCGCGGCGGCGATGGAGCACTTCCTGCTGCCATGGACCGTTGCCCATGGCGAGTGAACAGTTGCCCGATCCCCAGGCGCTGTTCGACGGTGCGGCCTGTGCACTGGCGGTCACCGCAGAAGACGGCACGCTGCTGCGGGTAAACCAGTGTTTCAGCGACTGGCTGGGCATGCCGGCGACCGAGCTGCAGGGCCGGCGTTTCCAGGACCTGCTGACCATGGGCGGGCGGATTTTTTACCAGACCCACCTTGCCCCGCTTATGCAGGTGGAAGGCCGCATCACCGAGGTAAAACTGGACCTGCGCCATCGCGATGGCCACACCGTGACCATTTTGCTCAACGCCATCAAGCGCGAATACGCCAACGGTGTGCAGCATGAACTGGCGCTGTTCGGTACCACCGACCGCGACAAGTACGAACGCGAGCTGCTCAACGCCCGCAAGTTGGCCGAAGCCCTGCTGCTGGAGAAGACTGCTGCCGAAACCGCCCTCCAGCACGCCCAGGCCGAGCTCAACCAGGCCTATATCAAGGCGCAGCGGCGGGCGCTGTTTGCCGAGCAAATGGTCGCCATCGTCAGCCATGACCTGAAAAACCCGCTAACCGCGATCAAGATGGCATCCGACTTCCTCGCCCGGGGCGAGCGCACCGCCAAGGAAACCCAGTTGATTGGCCATATCGGCCAGTCATCGGAACGCGCCCAGCGGATGATCGCCGACCTGTTGGACTTCACTCAGGCCCGGGTCGGCGTTGGCATCGGCGTAAGCCCCAACCCGCTGGACCTGCACGACGTGACCCGGCGCGCAGTGGATGAGCTGCGGGTGGCCTTCCCCCGCGCGTGCCTGGTGCATCACACCGTGGGCGCTGCCGATACCTGCCTGGATGGCGACCGTGTGCAGCAAATCATCGGCAACCTGGTGGCCAACAGCGTGGCCTATGGCGACCTGCAACAACCGATCACTATTACCTCGCGACTGGGCCACGACGGGGCCAGCCTCTCGGTGCACAACCATGGGCCGGTGATTGCCGACGCGCTGATGCAGGTGCTGTTTGAGCCCATGACCCGAGGCACCGACCAGGACTGCGACATACGCAGCGTGGGGCTGGGGTTGTTTATCGTGCGGGAAATCGCCAAGGCCCATGGTGGGGATGTGGGCGTCAGCTCACAGGTGGGCAGCGGTACCACGTTCACCGTTTGCTTGCCGCTGACCCACCTGTGAAGGTGCTGTCAGGGGTAATTCAGCGTCACCAGGTAAGCCCCTGAGCGCAACGGCTTGCCCGCCCCATCGTTCAGGCTGTATTGCCGATCGAAGTAACGACCATCGCCGCTGGTTTCGGTCACCAGCTTGACCTTGACGGTTGAGTGGTCCAGCGCACTGACCGTGCGCACCGGCTCGACGCCAGAGGCGCTGATGTCGCCCCCGGGTGCAAACATCGGGCAACCGCGCAGCGCCAACGTCGACCCTGCCCCGCTCCCTGCGGTGCAGGTGGCCTCCACGATACTGCCGCGAAACTGGATAACGCCATGGGCCACGGTGGTTGCTGCTTGGCCACTGGCGCTGACGAGCGCGAAAAACAGGCTGATACCGACTGCCAAACGTTGACTGCTCATATTGAACGCTCCTGGGTATATACCCATCACGTCGGCAAGTCTGGTCAGTTTCTTGAGGGTTTAAGAACTACCTGATGGTTATTTTTTCAAGGATGCCAACGGGGTCTCATATTGAACAGATCCCCGTTCAGGTGGGAGCGCCTACAGGACAGCACCCAACGCCTTCAACAGCACGCCATCACGGCCATAAATATCCGGCGCGTACAGCAACGCGCCCTGGCTATCCACCTGCACTGTCCAATAACCCAGCAACACCGGCACCGGCGTCGCCAGGCGGAACTCATGGGTCAGCCCGGTTGCCAGCAACTCTTCGGTCCGCGCCTTTTCCGCCGGGTTCACCAACAAATCACGCAGCAACATCGGCTGCTCTACCCGCACACACCCCGAGCTGAACGCCCGTGGTCCCTTGCTGAACAGCGGCTGGCTGGGCGTGTCGTGCAGGTACACCGAGAACGGGTTGGGGAAGCGCATGACGATCTTGCCCAGCGGGTTGCGCGGGCCGGCGTCCTGGCGCAGGAGGATGTTGCCAGGGTGCGACCAGTCCACCTGCTCCGGCGACAACGCACGGCCTTCACTGTCGAGCACCTTGAGGTTCTGTTGGCGCAAGTACTCCGGGTTCAGGCGAATTGCCGGCAACTTGTCCTCGCGCATGATGGTCGGCGGGATCGTCCAGGTGGGGTTGAGGGTCAGGCGCGTGATGCGTGACTTGAGCAACGGCGTCTGCCGCTCGGCGCGGCCTACCTGCAAGCGGGTCTGCCACACGGGCACGCCGCCTTGGTAGACGCTCAACTGCGCGGCTGCGACGTTGACCAGGATGCCGTCCGGCTCCAGGTCCTGGGCCAGCCAGCGAAAGCGTTCGAGATTGACCCGCAACTGCTCGCGGCGCAGCGCTGGGCTGACGTTGAGCTCGGCCACCGTGCCCGGGCCGATTACCCCGTCGGCTTGCAGCGAGTGGCTGGCCTGGAAGCGCTTCACCGCCTCCACCAGTTCATTGCCGTATTGATTGCCCTTGGGCGCGCTCGCCAGGTAGCCACCACTGGCCAGGCGTCGGGCGAGGGCCGGCACCCGTGAGTCTTCGCCGCCGGGACGCAGCAATGGGCCGTCGGCAATCACACCCCATTGCGCCAAGGGTTGCAGGCGCTGTGTGGCGTAGGCTGTGCGCAGGCTGCGGTACAGCTTTGCGCTGGGCCTGGCCTGGTCGAAGGCGGCTGGCATGTCGGTGAGCCCGGCAGTGGCCAGGGCCAGCACGGCGACGGCTGGGTCTTCGCTCGGCGGCTGGGAATGCCACAACGGTTCGTAATGGGCCTGCTGCAAACGGCCATAGTGCAAGTCATGCAAGGCTTGTAGGTAGTGCTGGCTGGTTTCGAAGTCGCTGCACAATACGTTGCTGGTGGCCGCCACGTCGGCCAGCCGGTAGTGCGCCGGGTCGAGGCCGTCGTCGGCCAGCAACAGTAATTGATCCTGCAACGCCTTTCGGCGTCCGTCCTCCGGCCAGAGGGCGACATTGCCTTGTTGCTGGTAAAAAGCCTGCAACCGCGCCTCGGCGGGTACATCCAGTTGCGCAGCCAAACCGGGGCAAACGCTCGACAACTGCCCAAGTGCCAGCTGTACTGGGTTTGACGGCTCGACCAGCACTTCATCAGCCGTGGCGACCAATGGTGCTACGAGCAAGCAAAGGCTCAAGTAACATGCGTGTTTTTTGAACAATGGCTTAGCTCCAATCTACGGCGGGGATGCGATATACATGCTCAATATTGACTGCCGACTCGGCCTGATCGCCGTCGCCCTGGCCGCGTTCTGTACGGGTGCCTTCGCAGAGAATGCCAAACCTCATACCTTGTATAGCAGCCTGGCGCGCTCGGCTCCAGAACTCAATCCCGCAGTCCTCAAAAGCGCCCTCAGCGCCATGCAGTGTGCTGTCAACAATGGCCAGGAACGCTCCGAACGCCTGGCCGTGATTGACTATTCGCAGCCTTCGACCGCCCGTCGCCTGTGGATTTTCGATCTGCGGCAAAAAAAGCTGGTGCTGCGCGACCTGGTGGCCCATGGGCAAAAATCCGGGGAAAACTTCGCCACACAGTTCTCCAACAGCGAAGGCAGCCATCAATCCAGCCTGGGCCTGTTCCGCACCCAGGAAAGCTACCAGGGCACCCACGGCTATTCGTTGCGCATGGACGGCCTGGAGCCCGGCTTCAATGACCAGGCCCGCGACCGCGCCATCGTGATCCATGCCGCCGACTACGTCAGCCCCCTGTGGAGCAAGCGTGAAGGCCGCATCGGCCGCAGCCAGGGCTGCCCCGCCGTGCGCCCGCAAGTGGCGCGCCAGGTGGTGGACAAGCTCAAGGATGGGCAGTTCATGTTCTCCTGGTATCCCGACCAGCGCTGGTTGAAATCCTCGGCCTACCTCAATTGCAAGCCGCGCCAGATCGCCAGCGCCGGTTGAGGTAGTATCTGGAGGGCCGAGCCTGACCAGAGAGAGAACCTCAAATGCTTTTGCACCAGTCAACGTGGATCGAGATTGGCCAATTTCTCGACCGCAGCCGTACCGTTGTGATTCCCATCGGTTCCAACGAACAACATGGCCCCACCGGCCTGTTGGGCACCGATTGGATGTGCCCGGAAATCATTGCCCATCAGGCGCAAAAAGACGCTGATATCCTGGTCGGCCCGACCTTCAATATCGGCATGGCCCAGCATCACCTCGGGTTCCCCGGCACCATCTCCCTGCGCCCATCGACGTTTATCGCCGCGATTGGCGACTGGACCCGTTCCCTGGCGGCCCATGGCTTTGAGAAGATCCTGTTTCTCAATGGCCATGGCGGCAATATCGCCACCATTGAAGCGGCCTTTTCCGAGTTGTACGCCGAGGCCAGCTTCGCCCGTCGCCCCGCCGGCTTCGCCTTGAAGCTGTGCAACTGGTGGGACCTGGAAGGCGTTGGCGAACTGGCGCGCGCGCAATTCCCGACGGGGCATGGCACCCATGCCACCCCTTCCGAGATCGCGATTACCCAGTGGGCTTATCCGGACTCAATCAAGACCGCCGACTATTCACCGCAGATCGCGTCCTCCGGCCCGATCCGCGAGGCCCAGGACTTCCGCGCCCGCCACCCGGATGGCCGGATGGGTTCCGACCCGGCCCTGGCAACCCCGGAGAAAGGCGCTGAACTGGTGGCGCTGGCTGCCAAGGGGTTGGTGTCTGCGGTGGAGAATTTCAGCCGCGAAGCCATGCCAAACTGACGGTTGCGACACAGACACCAATAAAATCTATAAGAAGGACCTATTCATGAAACCCCACCAGAAGACTTTTGATCGCATCCGCAACGCCGTGCTGCCGGAGTTTCGCGAGCGCGTCGCCGACTATTTGGTCGAGTACGAAAACGTCCTGCAGGACCCCGCTGCCGCTACCGACCAAGCCTGCGCCGCCGCCCAGCAACTACGCGGTTACCTGCGCGGCCTGAACACCACCCGGGTGCTCGGCATGGAGGACTGGGAAGACCTCGACCGCCGGGTCACGCAGGAGTGGCCGCTGGGCGCTACAACGACGGACGTGCCTGGTTGACCCAGGCCTGCACCGATGGCCGCTGCCACTGCCGCTGGGCATACGCCACCAGCCGCGCGGGCACCGGGTCGCCGTTGAGGATCAGCCGGTTGAGCATCACGGCCAGGTCCACATCGGCAATCGACCATTGGCCAAACAGATAGTCATCGCCCTCGGCCAACCACTGCTGCGCCGCCGCAATCAGTTTGTCGGCCGCCACCTGGGCCTGGGTTGATAGCGGGCCATATTTGACCGCGCAAAACACCACCAGCGTGGAGCGCTCCTGGCGGATCGGCAGCAAGTCACTGCGCAACCACGCCTGGATCTGCCGCGCCCGCGCGCGTTGGCGCGGTTCCCTCGGATACACCGGCACCTGTGCAAATACATCCTCCAGGTACTCGGTAATCGCCGACGACTCGGACAACGCAAACCCGCCCTGCTCCAGGGTCGGCACACGCTGCGTCACGGACAGCCCGGCAAACACCGGCGCCTGCTGCTCCAACGCGTCCAGGTCGAGGGTGCGCACTTCAAACGGCAGGCCTTTTTCCCGCAGGGTTACAAACACCGACATCGCATACGGGCTGGTGAACTGGGCATCGACATACAAGCGCATCGGCAGGTTCGTCACGGCGGCATCTCCTTGGGTGAGCAGCCACGCTACGAGATGTGTGGCGATAAATACAATGCAGCCTTTTTATAGGGGCATTCCTTGACGGAATACGGCAGGCTCCCACCACCTAGCCGGAAAACCCACCGCCCGTCAGGAACGCCTGCTCCTCCTCGGTCGTCACCCGGCCCAACGCCCCATTGCGATGGGGAAAGCGGCCGAATCGCTGGATGATCTCGGCATGCTCCTTGGCCCAGTGATAGGTGTCGGCATCCAATTGTTTGTTCAGCGCCAGGGAGCGCTGCTGGTCCTCAGGTTGCTCGGAATGCTCAAAGGGCAAGTAGCAGAACGCGCGCAATGCCGGGTCGATCTGGCGGTCCAGTCCCGCGTCGACCATACGCCCGGCGTAGGCCCTGGCCAGTGGATCGGTCGCGAACATATGGGCAGTGCCGCGAAAGGTATTGCGCGGGTATTGATCGAGCAGGATCAGCAGCGCCAGCGCGCCTTCGGGTTCGCTCAGCCAGTGTTCCAGCTCACCCCTGGCCGCCTGGAAGTGGGCCTCATGGAAGCGTGCACCGAATTCGGCATCGAACTGTGGATCTTTCTTGAACCAGCGTGATGGGCCCGCCGCCGTCCAGAATTGCACGACGGTTTTGAAATCAATCGGGGCGCTCATAAGTGACTCCAGGGTCGTTAGGTCTGTGGCCTACCCTAGCATCTGAATGAGCCGATTCCGACTCGGAAATCCACGCTTGCCGCCCAATGTTATAAGATAACCACCCTCCTCTTCTGCTGACGACCTCGCCCCATGACTGACGCTGTTCCTCGCTCACGCCAACGCCTGCTGTCCATCGACGCCCTGCGCGGCCTGGTGATCCTGTTCATGTTGCTCGACCACGTGCGCGAGACGTTCCTGCTGCACCGCCAGGTCAGCGACCCGATGAACATCGACAGCACGGAACCTGCGCTGTTTTTCAGCCGCACCCTGGCCCACTTGTGTGCGCCGGTGTTTGTGTTGCTGACGGGCTTGTCGGCGTTCCTGTACGGCGAGAAATACCAGGGCCGTGGCGATGTCTCGGCGTTTCTGTTCAAGCGCGGGCTGTTCCTGGTGGTGCTGGAATTTACCCTGGTGAACTTCGCCTGGACCTTCCAACTGCCGCCCAGCGTGATCTACATGCAGGTGATCTGGGCCATCGGCGTGAGCATGATCGCCCTCGCCGCACTGGTGTGGCTGCCGCGCCCGCTGCTGATCGGCCTGGCGCTGCTGATCATCGGCGGGCATAACCTGCTCGATGGCCTGCACGTCGCAGCGGGGTCGGCGTGGCACGCTCCCTGGACGATCCTGCATGAGCGTAGCTGGATCGAGGTCGGCGACTCCCTGCGCCTGCGCACGACGTACCCGGTGTTGCCGTGGATCGGGGTGATTGCCCTGGGTTACGGCATCGGCCCGTGGTTTGCCGGCTCGATGACAGCGGCGCGGCGTCAGCGGTACCTGTTACTGACAGGCGTGGCCGCGCTGGTGGGCTTTGTGGCGTTGCGCACGCTCAATGGCTACGGTGAGGCGCCTTGGCAGGTGTACGACAGCCACGTGCAGACGCTGATGAGTTTCTTCAACATCACCAAATATCCGCCTTCCCTGCTATTCCTCGCGCTCACATTGGGTGTGGGGCTGCTGTTGCTGCTGGCGTTCGAACGCGCCGGGCAACGGCGCTGGATCGCCACCCTGTCGGTGTTCGGCGCGGCGCCGATGTTCTTTTATTTGCTGCATTTGTATGTGTTGAAGGTGATGTACGTGCTGGGCGTGGCGCTGTTTGGCTTGAACCAGGGCACGCATTTGGGGTTCGACAGCGTGGGGGCGGTGTGGCTGGTGGCGTTGCTGCTGCCGCTGGCGTTGTACCTGCCCGTGCGCTGGTTTGCCCGGCTGAAGGCGCGGCGGCGGGATATTGCCTGGCTTAAATACCTCTGATCAGGTGGGCTCGGGGTTGCTGGCGATGGCGGTGTATCAGCTGTCAGCAATGTTGGCTGGGCTGGCGCTATCGCGGGCAAGCCCGCTCCTACAGGGGATGTTGGCTAGGCACAAAACAAAGGTGGGAGCTGGCTTGCCGGCGATGGCGGTGTATCAGCCGCCAGCAGTGCTGGCTGGGCTGGCGCTATCGCGGGCAAGCCCGCGCCTACAGGGGATGTTGGCTGGGCACAAAACAAAGGTGGGAGCTGGCTTGCCGGCGATGGCGGTGTATCAGCTGTCAGCAATGTTGGCTGGGCTGGCGCTATCGCGGGCAAGCCCGCTCCTACAGGGGATGTTGGCTGGGCACAAACCAAAGGTGGGAGCTGGCTTGCCGGCGATGGCGGTGTGTCAGCCGCCAGCAATGCTGACTGGGCTGGCGCTATCGCGGGCAAGCCCGCTCCTACAGGGGATGTTGGCTGGGCACAAAACAAAGGTGGGAGCTGGCTTGCCGGCGATGGCGGTGTATCAGCTGTCAGCAATGCTGACTGGGCTGGCGCTATCGCGGGCAAGCCAGCTCCTACAGGGGATGTTGGCTGGGCACAAAACAAAGGTGGGAGCTGGCTTGCCGGCGATGGCGGTGTATCAGCCGTCAGAAATGTTGGCTGGGCTGGCGCTATCGCGGGCAAGCCCGCTCCTACAGGGGATGTTGGCTGGGCACAAGATCGGCGCCGCGCCACATAAGCCCGCTTGCACAATGGGATTTGTGTCAGCAGCAGTTACGCCAGTTCAGCCCGCAATTGCCGGGCGGCCGCCACCATATGGATCAACGCCGCTTCCGTTTCCGGCCAGCCGCGGGTCTTCAGGCCACAGTCGGGGTTGACCCACAGCCGTTCGGCCGGGATGCGCCGGGCGGCCTTGCGCAGCAGGTTGGCCATTTCCGAGGCGTCGGGCACCCGTGGCGAGTGGATGTCATAGACGCCCGGGCCAATGTCATTGGGGTAGGCGAAGGCTTCGAACGCGTCCAGCAGTTCCATATCCGAACGCGAGGTCTCGATGGTGATCACGTCGGCATCCATCGCCGCGATGGACTCGATCACATCGTTGAATTCGCTGTAGCACATATGGGTATGGATCTGGGTTTCGTCACGCACGCCGCAGGCACACAGGCGGAAGGCTTCGGTGGCCCAGTCCAGGTAGTGTTGCCACTGGGCCCGGCGCAGGGGCAAGCCTTCGCGAAAGGCCGCTTCATCGATCTGCACGATCTTGATGCCCGCCGCTTCCAGGTCCAGCACTTCATCGCGGATCGCCAGGGCCAGTTGCCGGGCCTGCACTTCGCGGCTCACGTCTTCGCGGGGGAAGGACCACATCAACATGGTCACCGGGCCGGTCAGCATGCCCTTCATGACCTTGTCGGTCAGGCCTTGGGCGTAGCGGATCCACTCCACCGTCATGGCTTTCGGGCGGCTCAGGTCGCCGAAGATCACCGCAGGTTTCACGCAGCGCGAACCATAGCTCTGCACCCAGCCAAAGCGGGTGAACACATAGCCATCCAACTGTTCGGCAAAGTACTCGACCATGTCGTTACGCTCGGCCTCACCGTGCACCAGCACGTCCAGGCCAAGGTTCTCCTGCACTTCTACGGCGTGCTTGATCTCGCTGTGCATGGTCTCGACGTATTCGGCTTCGCTCAACTTGCCGGCCTTGAACGACTGGCGCGCCAGGCGGATCGACGCGGTCTGCGGGAACGAGCCAATGGTGGTGGTCGGCAATAGCGGCAGGTCGAGGCCGGCGCGCTGCTTGGCGATGCGCTGGGTAAACAGCGACTGGCGCTGGCTGTCCTTGGCAGTGATGGCCGCAACACGGGCCTGGACCGCCGGCTTGTGGATCCTCGGCGAGGCCGCCCGGGCGGCCTGCACGGCACGGCTTTCGGCCAGGGCCGCAACCACCTTCGCCGCTTCTGGCTGGTTGATGGCCTGGGTCAGCACGGCCACTTCTGCACATTTTTGCACGGCGAAAGCCAGCCAGTTTTTCAATTCGGCGTCGAGCTTGTCTTCACGCCCCAGATCCACCGGGCTGTGCAGCAGCGAGCAAGACGGCGCAACCCACAAGCGCTCACCCAGGCGTTCATGGGCGTGCTGCAAGGTGGCCAGGGCATTTTCCAGGTCGCAGCGCCAGACGTTGCGCCCATTGACCACCCCCAACGACAACACTTTATAGGCCGGCAGGCGGTCGAGAATGGTCGGGTATTGTTCCGGCGCACGCACCAGGTCAATGTGCAGGCCATCAACCGGCAAGTTGGCGGCCAGGCCGAGGTTTTCTTCCAGGCCGCCAAAATAGGTGGCCACCAGTTTTTTCAGGGGGTCACGCTGGATCAGGTTGTAGGCGCGCTCAAACGCGTTTTTCCAGTCCTGGGGCAAATCCAGTACCAGGATCGGCTCGTCGATCTGCACCCATTCAACGCCCAGGTCCGCCAGGCGCTGGAAGATCTGGCCGTACAGCGGCAGCAGACGGTCGAGCAGGTCAAGCTTGTCGAAATCGCTGCCCTTGGCCTTGCCCAGCCACAGGTAAGTCAACGGCCCGATCACCACCGGCTTGACGGTGTGCCCCAGGTCGCGGGCTTCCTGGACTTCTTCGAACAACTGATCCCAGCCCAGGTGGAACTGCTGGTCAGCGCTCAATTCTGGCACCAGGTAGTGGTAGTTGGTGTCGAACCACTTGGTCATTTCCTGGGCGTGGGCGCCGCCGCAGCAGCTGTCGCTGACGCCACGGGCCATGCCGAACAGGGTCTGCAACGTGGCTTTGCCGTCGGCCGGGCGGAACCGCTCGGGGATCACGCCGAACATCAGCGAGTGGGTCAGCACCTGGTCGTACCAGGCAAAATCCCCCGCCGGCAACAGCTCGATGCCAGCCTGTTTCTGCAAATCCCAGTGGGTCTTGCGCAACTCACGGCCGACCGCACGCAGGCCGGCTTCGTCCAGTTCGCCCTTCCAAAACGCTTCCTGCGCTTTTTTCAGTTCACGATCGCGTCCAATGCGCGGAAATCCAAGGGAATGAGCGACTGCCATGACAATAAACTCCAATGTGTTGGTATGGGAGCCATTGTCGGCAGCGCGCGATAGTGAGACAAACTCATTTTATTCTAGGCAATCACGAAATCTACTCATGATCAAAACACCCCAGGCCTTCTCAAGCACCCCTGTGCAGGTGCCGATAGTCCCACCAACTGGACGTGGCGGTTTTTTTCTTGACCACAGGTGGGTAGAGCGAGCGGACAAAGTTGATGTCGCCTTCAGATAGCTCGTTGTTGTCCTTGATGGCTTTTCCATCATTGAGCCAGGATGAAGCAAAACCATAATGCATGATGGATTTGCGATCGTACTCAGACGAAACCACATTGGAAACCAATGGCTTGAAGTTGTGCTTTACCTCTTTCGCCCCACCTTTACCTATGTAGGCTTTATTAACTTCGGACCAATTAATATCTAGATTATTGTGTTCGTGCTGGTGTTCATGTTGCAGCCCCAAAACATGACCGAACTCATGCTGGATCGTACCGGCGTTATACGCATTGAGCCCTCCCTGGAAGCCAATGACCGTCGTAGGCTTGTAGGCCGGTACATTGAGCGATCGGATCCCCAGGTACGAATGGCCACCCGACAGATCATTGTCTGCGGCAATCCGGATATCCCCGTCGGAGTCATCCGTAAACTCAAAAGTCAGGTTGACGTGGGGTGCCCATTTATTGATGTTGGTTTTTGTAAACTCCTCTTGCTCGGGGGTCATGCCCAGCAGGGAAATTTTTATGACCGACTGTTGTGGCCATAACGCCGAAGTTGTCGCCACCCCGCGCTTTGGTCTGGATGGGGCCGCGACCTCGGCGCTATCAAGCAGCGACGGGTTCGGTGTATGGGCAGTTAAGTGAGCGTTCAGATTGACAGTCAACGTTGTATCCCCGCAGCGATGTAATTTCCTATTGCGTCGCATTGCGCCGCTGTAGGTTCCACTGGGGCCATGACAAGAGTTTACGAATTGTGCGCCTGGCTACCAAACCACTGCCTCACCACCCCCAACGCCGGATGGGCAGCGGCCGACGGTTGCAGGCACAACGCATAGCACCCGCCCGTGGCCAGGGCCTGGCCAAAGGGCACTACCAGCACACCGCGCTCCACCGATTCGGCCGCCAGTGTGCGGTCAGTCATCGCCACCCCAAGCCCGCGCGCAGCGGCATCCAGCGCCAGTTCATCGAGGTTGAAGGGAATATGGCGATAGTCCGCCAGCGACCGCCCGCCATGCGCCGCCAGCCAGGTGGCCCAGTCCTGGCGGTCGGCCGAGCGGTGCAGCAAGGCAAAGCGCGCCAGGTCCTGCGCCGACGCCAACGGCCCAAGCCCAGGGGCGCAGACCGGCACCAGCGCTTCCTCGAACAGCACCAGGCAATCCCCATCGTGGGTGGGCTTGGGCAGGTAGAGGATGTAGGCGTCACTGTCGCTGGCCGGTTCGACCACCTCGGTGGCCACGGTCTCGATGGCCAGTGAGATATCCGGGTGGCTGCGGTAGAAATCACTCAACTTGGGCAGCAGCCAGCGCACCGCCAATGACACATGCATGCGGATCCGGAACGGGCGCTGGTGCGGCGACAGCCGATCCTCCAGGCGCTGCAACTGCGCCAGCACGCTACGCGCGCTGTCGAGTACCCATTCGCCCTCAAGGGTCAGCCGCAGGTTGCGGCTGTTGCGCACCAGCAGCGGCACACCGTAGTGGCCTTCCAATTGCTGGATCTGGCGGCTGACCGCACTTTGGGTCAGGCACAAGCGCCCCGCCGCGGCAGTGAAGCTGCCACGCTCGGCAACCTCGACCAAGGCTTGCAGGGCTTGCAGCGAAGGCAGGTGATGGCGGTTATCCATGCGCTTTCCGAATAGATGGATGATTTTATAACGTTGGTTGTATCACCCAAGCCCCTATAGATTCCAGCTGACAATAAATCCTGCGCGACTCACCCATGCCGGTGATGCATTCAACCGAGGTGCCCTGTGGAAAATAGCTGTGGCTGGATTGCCCAAACCCAAAGCCTGCCCGCCCGTGCGCTCTTAAGTGGCACGCACCAAGCCGACTGGCTGGTGATCGGCGCCGGCATCACCGGCTTGTGTGCCGCCCATAGCCTGGCGCAACTGCATCCGCAGGCGCGCATTGTGCTGCTGGATCGACAACGGGCGGCCCAGGGCGCCTCGGCCCGCAATTCAGGATTTGTGGTGGCCCATGAGTATCCCGGCGCCGACGAGTTGATGGGGCGTGGCGGGTTCGCCGGGTATGAGGTGGACTGCACTATCTCCCAGGCCGCCACCCAGGAAGTGCGCAAGCGCGTCGCCACCCATCACATCGACTGCGACTTTCGCGACAGCGGCTATTACTTTGCCGTCCACGACCGCGACAAACTGGAGCAGGTCGAAGCCAGGCTGGCGACCTTGCACGCGGCGGGTGCCGCTGCCCATTTCGTGCAAGGCGAAGCCCTGCGCCACACGCTCGGCACCGCCCACTACCAGGCCGCGATCTGGTGCGGCAACGGCAACGCCTTGCTGCAACCGGCCAAGTACGTCACCGGCCTGCTGCAGGCCTTGCCCGCCAACGTAACGCTCTTTGAGAACAGCCCCGTGACGGGCCTGGAGCCCATGGCCCATGGCGCCATCCGCGCCAACGCCGTCAATGGCAGCGTCGAGGCCCGCCAGGTGCTGGTGTGCCTGAACGCCTTTATTCCCCGGGTTGGCCTGGACCACAGCGCCAGCTTCCCCATGGAGCTCAGTGCCAGCCTGACCCGCCCGCTCACCGACGAAGAGTACCGCCAGATGGGCACAGTCGACCCCTGGGGCGTGCTCTCCACCCGCCCGCTGGGGGCTACGGTGCGCCTGACTCCGGATCGCCGGGTGATGATCCGCAACACCGCCGAATACCGGACCCGCGACCTGTCCAACCGTGAACTGCTGCAGCGCCGCCGGCACCATGTACAGGGTTTGCAACGGCGCTTTCCGTGGCTGGACGAGCAAGACATCCACTACTCCTGGACTGGCCACTTGAGCGCCACGCGCTCCGGGCAGCCGTACTTCGCCAAGGTGCGCGATGGCCTGTATGCGGTCGCGGGCTGCAACGGTGCCGGCGTGGCCCGGGGCAGCCTGTGGGGGCGCCTGCTGGCGGAATGGGCCTCGGGGCACACCTCGCCGCTGCTGCAATCGGTCATCCAGCGCGCCCAGCCCGGCTGGCTACCGCCGCGCCCGCTGTTCGACCTCGGGGCCCTGCTGCGCATGCGCGTGGAAGCCGTACGGGCGCGCAGCGAAATCTGATCACACAAGAACAACAAACCTTCACACAGGTGCTTGATCATGCTTATTCGCAAACGCTCCATGGCCACCTTGCTCGCGCTGTGTTCATCCGCCGCGCTGGCGGGTGAAACCGTCAACATCTCCAACTGGAACGGCTACATCGCCGACGACACCCTGCCCGCCTTCACCCAGGCCACCGGCATCCAGGCCACCTACGACATCCATGACAGCAACGAGGTCCTGGAGTCCAAGCTGATGACCGGCAACACCGGGTATGACGTGGTCAGCCCGTCCAACCACTTCCTCTCACGCCTGATCAAGGCCGGGGCCATCCAGAAGCTGGACCAGAACCGCCTGCCCAACTGGCACAACCTCGATCCGGCGCTGCTGAAAAAGCTCGAAGTCAACGACCCCGGCAATCAGTACGGCTTTCCCTATATGTGGGGTTCGGCGGGGATCGGCTACAACGTCGCAAAGATCAAGGCGATCTTCGGCACCACCGACGTCACCCGCTCCTGGAGCCTGTTCTTTGCTGAAGACAACATCAGGAAGCTCAGCGCGTGTGGCGTGGCGATTATCGACAACCCGACACAGGTGCTGCCGATCACCCTCAACTACCTGGGCCTGCCGCACCACAGCCACGCCCCCGAGGACTACAAAAAGGCCGAGCAGGCGCTGCTGAAGATCCGGCCATACGTGCAGTACTTCCATGCCTCCAAGTACATCAGCGACCTGGCCAACGGCAATATCTGCGCGGTCATCGGCTTCAACGGCGACGTGGTGCAGGCAGCAGCGAGTGCCAGGGAGGCGAAGAACGGCATCGAGATTGGCTACTCGATCCCCAAGGAAGGCTCCACCCTGTGGCTCGACATGGTGGTGATGCCCAAGGCCGCGCCCCATGAGGCGAATGCCTATGCCTACATGAACTACCTGTTGGAGCCCAAGGTGATTGCCAACATCAGCAACCACATTCACTACGCCAACCCCAACCGTGCGGCGGACCCGTTCGTTGATCCCGAGGTCAAGCAAGATCCGGCGATCTACCCCTCCGGGGCTGTGCTGGACAGCCTGTTCACCGTCGAAGACCTGCCACCAGCCATCGCCCGCCTGGCCACACGGTTGTGGACCAAGTTAAAGACCAATACCTGAGTATCGCGCAGACCAAAGCCTGCAAATTCCGCTGACTAACCTTTCGATCCTGAGCAAGTGCGGGCACAATGCCTGTCCTTTTTTGGCAGGCTCCGCCGCAGGCTCTGAAAAATGATCAAAACCCCGTATTACCTCATCGACAAACAGAAGCTTCTGGTCAACATGCAGAAGATCGCCTACGTGCGCGAACAGTCCGGCGCCAAGGCGCTGCTGGCGCTCAAGTGCTTTGCCACCTGGTCGGTGTTCGACCTGATGCAGGAATACATGGACGGCACCACGTCCTCGTCGCTGTATGAGCTCAAGCTCGGTCGCCAGAAGTTCGAAGGCGAGGCCCACGCCTATAGCGTGGCCTGGGCCGACGATGAAATCGAGGAGATGCTCGACAACTGCGACAAGATCATCTTCAACTCCATCAGCCAGCTGCAGCGCTTTGCCGAGCGCAGCGAAGGCAAGACTCGCGGCCTGCGCGTCAACCCGCAAGTGAGCAGCTCCGACTACCTGTTGGCCGACCCGGCGCGCCCGTTCAGCCGCCTGGGCGAGTGGGACCCGGTGAAAATCGAAGGCGTGATCGAGCAAATCTCCGGCTTCATGTTCCACAACAACTGTGAGAACGGTGATTTCGAGCTGTTCGACAAGATGCTCGGCACCATCGAAGAACGCTTCGGCGCGCTGCTGCACAAGGTCAACTGGGTCAGCCTCGGCGGCGGCATCCACTTTACCGGTGAAGGCTACGCCATCGACGCGTTCTGCCAGCGCCTCAAGGCGTTCTCGCAAAAGTACGACGTGCAGGTGTACCTGGAACCCGGCGAAGCGGCGATCACCAACAGCGCCTCCCTGGAAGTGACCGTGCTCGACACCCTGTACAACGGCAAAAACCTCGCCGTGGTCGACAGCTCCATCGAAGCCCATTTGCTGGACCTGCTGATCTATCGCCTCAACGCCAAGCTGGCGCCGAGCACCGGCGAACACACCTACATGGTGTGCGGCAAGTCGTGCCTGGCCGGGGACATCTTCGGCGAATACCAATTTGATCAGCCGCTGGCCATCGGCGATCGACTGTCGTTCATCGACACGGCAGGCTACACCATGGTCAAGAAAAACTGGTTCAACGGCCTGAAAATGCCGTCCATCGTAGTGAAACAACTCGACGGTACAGTCGAAGTGGTTCGTGAATTTGGTTACGACGACTACCTGTCCAGCCTTTCGTAAAGCGGACAGATAAAGGAGAGATAAAGCAATTGAAAAAGAACGTTCTTATCATTGGTGCAGGAGGTGTCGCCAAGGTGGTGGCCCACAAGTGCGCGCAGCACAACGACGAACTCGGTCGTATTGCTATCGCGTCGCGCAACATCTCCAAATGCCAGGCCATCATCGACAGCGTCAAGGCCAAGGGTAGCCTCAAGGTACCCGCCCAGATCCAGGCCTTTGCACTGGACGCCCTGGACGTGGAAGCGACCAAGGCACTGATCCGCGAAACCCAATCGCAGATCGTCATCAACGTCGGCTCCGCCTTCCTCAACATGTCGGTACTGCGTGCCTGCATCGACACGGGCGTGGCTTACCTCGACACCGCCATCCACGAAGAGCCGGGCAAGGTCTGCGAGACCCCGCCGTGGTACGGCAACTACGAGTGGAACCACCTGGAGGAATGCAAGCAGAAGAACATCACTGCGATCCTCGGTGTGGGTTTTGACCCAGGTGTGGTCAACGCCTATGCGGCGCTGGCGCAACAACAGCATTTTGACCGCATTGATTCGATCGACATTCTCGACGTCAATGCCGGCAGCCACGGCAAATATTTCGCCACCAATTTCGACCCGGAAATCAACTTCCGCGAATTCACCGGACAGGTGTGGAGCTGGCAGGACAGCCAGTGGACCAGCAACACCATGTTCGAAGTAAAACGTACCGACGACCTGCCGGTAGTGGGTTCACAGAACCTGTACCTGACCGGCCACGATGAAGTGCACTCGTTGTCGAAAAACCTCGACGTGCCCAACGTGCGGTTCTGGATGAGCTTCGGCGAACACTACATCAATGTGTTCACCGTGCTGAACAACCTCGGCCTGCTCTCCGAGAAACCGGTCACCACCGCCGAAGGCTTGCAAGTGGTGCCATTGAAACTGGTCAAGGCCGTGCTGCCTGACCCGTCTTCCCTGGCACCGGGCTACACCGGCAAGACCTGCATCGGCGACCTGGTCAAGGGCACCAAGGATGGCCAGCCACGCGAGCTGTTCATCTACAACGTGGCCTGCCACGAAGAAGCCTATGCCGAGACCGACAGCCAGGGCATCTCCTACACCGCAGGCGTTCCACCGGTAGCCGCTGCGCTGCTGGTAGCCCGTGGCGAGTGGGACGTGCAACGCATGGCCAACGTTGAAGAACTGCCAGCCGAGCCGTTCCTCAAGGCGCTGGACGTAATGGGCCTGCCGACCCGCATCAAGGACGAAAAAGGCGACCGCGCCTGGGATGCTATCGCCTGATAGCGTCTTGATTGACGGATCGCTCCCACGTCCTGTGGGAGCGATCAAAAACATTGCCCGGATCGTTGCGAGGGCGGATATCAATGTTGCCAGTGCCTACAGCTCCCACCTTGGAGATTCAGGGGTCTGAATTCCCTGTTGCACGCGTCTACTGCATCTCAAATGCAATCCCCCAAACAATGAAAATCGAGGTGGGAGCTGTCGGTGTTTGCGGGACCTGCGTCTTTGAACGCCGGGGCTCTGGCGCGAGCACAATATTAAAGCCGCCCCAAAACAATGTAGGAGCTGTCGAGCCCCAGCGAGGCTGCGATGACGGCGGTACTGCTGGCATTGATGTTGGCTGAACCACCGCTATCGTAGCCTCGCTAAAGCTCGACAACTCCTACAGGGTTTGTCGGTGTTTGCGGGATCTGCGTCTTTGAACGCCGGGGTTCTGGAGCGAGCACAAACAATGTAGGAGCTGTCGAGCCCCAGCGAGGCTGCGATGGCGGCGGGATTGCTGGCATTGATGTTGGCTGAACCACCGCCATCGTAGCCTCGCTAAAGCTCGACAACTCCTACAGGGTTTATTGGTGTTTGCGGGATCTGCGTTTTTGAACGCTGGGGCGCTGGAGCGAGCACAAACAATGTAGGAGCTGTCGAGCCCCTGCGAGGCTGCGATGGCGGCGGGATTGCTGGCATTGATGTTGGCTGAACCGCCGCTATCGTAGCCTCGCTAAAGCTCGACAACTCCTACCAGGGTTTATTGGTGTTTGCGGGATCTGCGTCTCTGAACGCCGGGGCTCTGGAGCGGGCACAAACAATGTAGGAGCTGTCGAGCCCCAGCGAGGCTGCGATGGCGGCGGGATTGCTGGTATTGATGTTGGCTGAACCACCGCTATCGTAGCCTCGCTAAAGCTCGACAACTCCTACCAGGGTTTATTGGTGTTTGCGGGATCTGCGTCTGTGAACGCCGGGGCTCTGGAGCGGGCACAAACAATGTAGGAGCTGTCGAGCTCCAGCGAGGCTGCGATGGCGGCGGTACTGCTGGCATTGATGTTGGCTGAACCGCCGCTATCGCAGCCTCGCTAAAGCTCGACAACTCCTACAGGGTTTGTCGGTGTTTGCGGGATCTGCGTTTTTGAACGCTGGGGCTCTGGAGCGAGCACACTATTTTGGTCAATGCCTCGCAAGACCAGGCGCTGGATGGCTGCGTACAACCGGCCCTATAACGCTGGAATGCCGTTTTATGTAGGCGCGAGGTTGCTCCTGCAACTACCGGTTATTGCACCCCCCCTCGCACAAAAGGTAGTATTGAGAACGATTCACAATACCACCCTTGAGAAAGTCGACCCGTGCAGTCACCTCCAATCCGCAAGCTGGGCTTCTTTTTCAATGACCATCACCGTTGGCTGCTGCAACATATCCAGCATCGCGTGCGTAACCATGCCGATGCCGAAGACACCGCCGCCGATACCTTCTGCCAGATGCTCGCCGCCCGGGTCGACCCCGACAGCATCGAGCAACCCCGGGCTTATCTCTCGACCATTGCCCGCCGGCTGATCTTTGATCGCTACCGGCGCAGTCGCCTGGAAACCGCCTACCTGGAACGCCTGGCCGCCACCCCCGAAGCCTTGGCGCCCTCCCCTGAAGACCAACTGCAACTGATCCAGGCCCTGGTCGCCATTGACCGCGCCCTCGATGGCTTGCCGCTGATCGTCAAGGCCACGTTCCTTTATAGCCAGTTGGACGGCATGAGCTACGTGGCGATTGCGCGCAAGTTGCAGTTGTCCGAGCGCACCGTCAGCCGCTATATGAAACAGGCCCTGCGCCAGTGCTACCTGGCCGAGCTGGCCCCGTGAGCAAGGCCCGGCTGGACCCGGTCAGCGAGCAGGCCATCGACTGGATGGTGCGCCTGCGCGCCGGCACACCGGATGCGCGGTTGCAGGAGCGCTTCAATGCCTGGCTGGCCCTCGACCCGGCCCACGTCCAAGCCTGGTCCCGTTTGCAGGAACGCCTGGGCGGCTCGTGGAACACCCTGCGCACCCTCGACAAACGCCTGCCCGGCGAAGCGCGGCAAGTGCTGTTGCAGCCCCAAGGTTCGCGCCGGGACATACTGCGCGCCATCGGCGGCCTGGGCCTGCTGGGTGGCGGCCTGTGGTTGGCAGCGCGCAGCCCGCTCGGCGACGACCTGCTGGCCGACCTGCACACCGGGCGCGGCCAACGCCAGACCTTCACCCTGGCCGATGGCAGCCGCCTGAGCCTCAATGCACAGAGCGCAGTGGATGTGCAGTTCGATCAGCACCAGCGCTTGATCATCCTGCGCCACGGTGAACTGGTGATTCAGGTGGTAGCCGACCCCCAGCGGCCACTGCGTGTGCGCAGCGCCCAGGGCAGTGTGCAAGCGTTGGGCACGCGCTTCCTCGTGTCCCAGGAGCCAGACGCCACGCGGGTGGTGGTGCTGGAGCATTCGGTCCAGGCGACGCTGCACAACGGCATCCAGCACACGGTGCTGCAAGGCCAATCGGTGATGCTGCATGCCGAGCGCATCGAAGCGTTGGCCGGCAACCAGGGCTACCGGGCCGACTGGCTCGCCGGCCACCTCAGCGTGCTGGACGATTCCCTGGAGCAGGTGGTCAACGCCCTGCGCC
Source organism: Pseudomonas sp. WS 5010 (assembly GCF_012985565.1). Lineage (NCBI taxonomy): Bacteria > Pseudomonadati > Pseudomonadota > Gammaproteobacteria > Pseudomonadales > Pseudomonadaceae > Pseudomonas > Pseudomonas sp. WS 5010. The sequence goes on from NZ_JAAQWQ010000010.1 coordinate 140,256, forward strand.
CGTACAGCCGGGGATTTGTACGCGTCGACCCGCAGGTGCGCAACTTGCGCGTGCAAGGCGTATTCCCCCTCAACGACCCCCGCCGCGCCTTCGCGGCCCTGGCCGAAACCCTGCCGATCCGGGTGGATCACTACAGCCCGTGGCTGACCGTGATTGGCACCAAATAACCCGGGCCAGACTTTTTTATGCAAATCACTCTTATTTGTGTCCGGTTTTCAATTCTCGACCCACCTATCTCCTGACACGTCCACACCTTCAGGAGAATGCTGTGCTCAACCCTTGGCCCCACGCCCTTTCTGTCGCCGTTGCCCTGGCAACCCTGGCGAGCCCTGCCTTGGTACAGGCGCAAAGCCTGTCTTTCAACCTGCCAGCCGGCCCGCTGGCACAAACGCTGAACGCCATTGCCAGCCAGAGCGGACGGATTGTGTCCCTGGACCCGGTGTTGGTGCAGGGTAAACAGGCCCAGGCGGTGATCGGCCAGATGCCGGCCGAACAGGCCATGGACCGTGCGTTGTCGGGCAGCGGCTTGCAGTTGCGTATCACCGAGCAAGGTAATTTCAGCGTCGAGCCTGCCACCGACACGGGCAGCGCGCTGCAATTGGGCGTGACCTCGATTGTCGAGCGCAGCATCGACCCCACCACCACCGAAGGCAGCGGTTCCTACGCCGCACGGGCGGTGACGATCGGCAAGGGCACCCACACCCTCAAGGAAATCCCCCAGTCGATCACGGTGATGACCCGCAAGCAAATGGACGACCAGGATCTGGTCGACCTCAAGGACGCCGTCAACCACACCACCGGCCTGGTGGGCGTGCAAGGCGTGGGCAAAGGCATGATCATCACCTCCCGCGGCTTCCAGATCGATGACTGGCAGTACGACGGCGTGCCGATCCCGCGCAATACCTATGCCCTGGGCAACTGGGCCACCCAGGACATGATTTTCTTCGACCGCCTGGAGGTACTGCGCGGCGCCTCCGGCCTGCTGCAGGGCACCGGCAGCCCCGGTGGCGCAATCAACCTGGTGCGCAAGCGCGGGCAGACGGCACCCACCGTGGCCCTTACTGCCAAGGCCGGCAGTTGGGACCACTACGGCCTGCAACTGGACGCCGGCGGCCCGCTGAACCAGAGCGGCACGATCCGTGGGCGGATGGTGGCGGATGAAGACCAGAGCGATTCGTTCATCGACTATGAATGGAGCAAGACCCACTCGCTGTACGGCGCCCTGGACTTCGACCTACAGGAAGACACCACCCTGGGCCTGGCCGTCAGCCGCACCAATGCCGAGTCCCGGCCGATGCTGCGGGGCCTGCCGCGCTACAGCACGGGTAAATCGATTGACCTGCCCCGCTCGACCTTCAGCGGCTCGCGCTGGAACCACTCGCAGATCGACGTCACCACCCTGTATGCCGACCTGGAACACCGCTTCAACGATGACTGGAAGTTCAAGCTCGGCGCGGTGCGCATGCGCGAAGAAAACACCTCCACCCACCAACGCGTGCAGAGTACCGGCGAAGGCATTAACGCCGACGGCAGCGGGTTGACCTATGCCGATTGGTACACCGATTTCGACGGCACCAAGATCGGCCTGGACAGCCACCTCACCGGGCGTTTCGAGGCGCTGTCGATGGCCCAGGAAATCACCCTGGGCGGCAACTATTCCAAATACACCACCAACGACGTCATTGCCCGGACCTTTAACCAAAGCACCGACAACATCTTCGACATCGATAACCACCGCCCCGAAATCAGCTACGAGGGTCTGATGAACACCCCCGGCGGCCGTGCAACACCGAGCAAATACGACATCCGCCAAAAAGGCCTGTATGGCAGCTGGCGCGTCAAGCCCATCGACCCGTTGACCCTGGTACTCGGCGCCCGTGTCAGTTGGTATGACTACAGCTATACCTCCTCGGGCATCACGGCGGTGACCCACGCCACCACCGTCAACAAGCCCAGCACCACCAACGAAACCGGCGAAGTCACGCCCTACGCCGGGATCGTCTACGACCTGAGCCGCGAGTGGGCGGTGTATGCCAGCTACACCGACGTGTTCGAGCCCCAGACCCAGCGCGACCTCAGCGGGGCGGTGGTCAAGCCGGTGATAGGCAGCAACTACGAAGTCGGCCTCAAGGGCGAATTGCTCGACGGGCGGGTCAATACCTCCCTGGCGCTGTTCCGCTACGACCAGGAAAACCGTGCGATCACCGACTACTCCCTGGGTGAAATCTGCGGCGGCACCTACTGCGCCACAGGCTCGGGCAAAGTGCGCAGCCAGGGCCTGGAAGCCGAGATCAGCGGTGAAGTGTTGAGCGGCCTGCAACTGTTTGCCGGCTATACCTACAACACCACCAAATACCTTGAGGACCGGGATAACAAGGGCCGGGTATTCAGCCAGTGGACGCCCAAGCATATGTTGCGGGTGTGGGGCGACTACCAGTTCAGTGGCGACTGGAGCAAGGTCAGCACCGGGTTGGGCTTTACCACCCAGAGCCATACCCTGGGGTATGAGTACAACTACGACGTGGCGGGCTACACCGTGTGGAATGCGCGGGTGGCGTATCAGCTGACGCCGGAAGTGGGGTTGGCGGTCAATGCCAACAACCTGTTTGACAAGACCTATTACGCCTCCGGGTACAACCAGTTGAATGGCAACAACTTCTACGGTGACCCGCGCAATGTAATGTTCAGTGTGAAGTACACGCCGCAGTTCTGAGCTAGGCCGCTGTGGGGCCGGCATGCCGGTGCCTGCAGCGGCATGCCGGCGCTTCAATCACAGTAATGGGTTTTCACTATCGAGCCATCCCGCACCAGCTTGATGCCTTTGCTTGTGCACACAAACGAATTGGGCGCATTGGATTGGTTGACGCCGATCGGGCTTACAGTCGGGGCCTTGATGACTGGGGCGGATGGAATAAATGACTGGATAATACCAAAGACTCGCGTGACGATCTGGTGTGTCGCATCAATGATGGGACCTCCACCAGGGTAGTACACCTCATCTTTATGCCCCCCCGCATAAGTCGGTGCAGACACTAAAAACACAAGGGTTGTCCCTATTGCCAGCAATGCCGTCGTCCTTTTCATACACACCTCCTCAACCGTAGATCCACCCCCCCCCATCGACCGCTCCAGGGATTAAAAGTCTGGGTACCGTCTACTCAATCACAATAATGGGTTTTCACTATCGAGCCGTCCCGCACCAGCTTGATGCCTTTGCTTGTGCACACAAACCAACTGGGCGCATTGGATTGGTTGCCGCCGATCGGGCTTACATCCGGGGCCTTGATGACCGGACTGGGGGGCGTAAACGCATCGGCTGTGAGATCAAATGGCAAGATCGGCACAAAGCTCATTTGATGCAGTTGCTCTGGTGGGAAGTGCACCCCGGATTTAAGCCCCCCTGCGTAACTCGGTGCACCCGCCAGTAACTGAAGGATCATCCCCGCTGCCAGCAATGCTGCTGTCCTTTTCATACCCACCTCCTCAATCCTGGATCCAACGCTACAGGGGGACGTCCAACCTCTCAGGGCAAGGGCGCCACCACGGCACTGACGTCTTGCGACGTGTCAGTGGACGCGCCCGCAATGAAGGTGCCACTAAACGAAATGCTGTTCAGCATGCTCTGGTGCCCACCGCCAATGGGGGCAATGGCCTGGGTTCCATTGTCCGGATCCCAGGTGCAGGCGGTGGCGTACTCGGCGCTGTCGGTGCAGTCCATCGCGACCGTGCCATTTTCAGTCAGGCCAAACGCCTTGGTACTGACGCTGCCCGGCAAAAACGGGATGGGCTGCACGCCGAAGCTGGAGCTGGTGTCCGCCCAGTAGAAATCCGTGGTAAAGCCCGAAGGCGCAGTGCCTCGCGCCAGCACATGCCCGGCATTGTTCACCGCAACCCCCGAGTTCATGGCATTCAACGGCAATGTGAGCAGCAACGGTGCGCTGGTGGGGGTGGGCCAGAATGCGGTTTTGCTGCTGTTGGTGGCAGAGTGGGGGTATAGGCAACTGCCCACCGCCTGGTTCTGATCGTTCATATCCACCGCTATGCAGTAACTTGCCCCGGCTGGCACAGGCAAGTCAGTGGTGGTGTAGCCACCCCCTCCGCGCCGGACAACCCTTGCCACAATCTTGCCGTTGACCGGGCAGTTCATCAGGATGCTGGGGTATCCGCTGATCAGGGTATTGTTCACCACCGTACCGAGACACATGCTGTCCCAGTCAGAGATGCGCTCGGGCGCTGTCATGCCTGGCCGATACAACACAACGGTAGATTTGCCGCTGCCACTGATACTCAAGCCGAGCACCGCTCCTTGCTGGTTCTGGGCGGTCGCATAGGTATGGACATCGGCGGGACGCAACAAGGGAAACAACAAAGTCGCCGGAAGGGGGGTGAGCTTGATCGGGGCCGCCGCCGGTGCAGCGGCGCTCCAGGTCACAGCAAAATTGAAATTGCTCGCATCCGTACAACGCCCCACCATCACCCCGCTATTGCCAATGCTCCCCACTGAGCAGGGTTGGTTGGCCACCAGCGGCGGCAACACTTGCTGGGGCCCCGCGCTAGAGGCCGCATACCAGGGGTTGTCATTGGCGCTGGGGGTCGCCGTGCTGCAACTGCCCACGGTCTGGCCGCTGTCATTGACCGAGACTGCGACACATTGCTTGCCCGCCGCATTGCCCAGATCGACAAAGGTCGCCGCCGTCGCTGTGGCGCCATAGCCCAAAAGCAATGCGCCGCCGAGAATCACGTATTTGGATAGGGTCTGCATGATCAGTCCGTCCCTGGAAGTTTGCGCCTTCAAGTTCAGCGCCTAACCACCGGCTGGGCGCTGCGTCTGAGAAGGAGTAAAAGCCTGGAAGACCGATTAGACAACTGTCAGATCTGACAGCTTACGCACACGCACAAAGCGGTTTATAACGGGAGGTTTGCGACTTAACCCTGGCCAAACCGATAAATCGACAGGCAATACAACCCCAGCGCCGCTACCGCCAGCAAGCCCCCCGCCCCGCCGATCCAGGCGAAGCCAAAGTGCCCGCCGACCCAACTGCCCAGCAGCGCGCCGCCGCCGATGCCGATGTTGTAGATCCCGGAAAACATCGCCATCGCCACATCCGTTGCGTCCGGTGCCAGGACCAGGACCTTGGATTGCAATGCCAAGCCAAAGGCCATGATCGCCATGCCCCAGAACACGCTCAGCACCACCAGGTACGACACGTCACCACTCAGGGGCAACAGCAGCCCCAGGCACAGCGCCAGCACCGACACGGCCACCAGCAAAAAGCGATAGGGACTGAAACGGTGCAACAGGCTGAACAGCAACGAACCGATGATCCCCGCCCCGCCAAACACCAGCAGCACCAGGGTTACCGCATTGCCACCCAGGCCCGCGACGCGTTCGACAAAAGGTTCGATATAGCTGTAGGCCGTGAACTGGGCGGTGACCACCATGGCCGTCAACACATACAGCGCCACCAGCGCCGGGCGCTTGAACAGCATCGGCAGGCTGCGCAGCGAGCCGGAGTTCTGGCTCGGCAACAACGGCAAGGTGCGCGCCAGCCAGAACACCAGTGCGGCGGCAAACCCGGCGATCACGATAAACGTGGTGCGCCAGCCCATGGCTTCACCCAGCAGGCGCCCGAGGGGAATGCCCAAGACCATCGCCAGCGAAGTGCCAGTGGCCAGCAAGCCCAGCGCCTGCACCTGCTTGCCCGGCGGCGCCAGCCGTACCGCCAGGGAGGCAGTGATCGACCAGAACAGCGCGTGGGACAAGGCAATGCCGATACGACTGACCATCAACAGGCCAAAACTGTTGGCCACGCTGGAGAGGATATGGCTGGCGATAAACATGCCGAACAACACAATCAGCAACTTGCGCCGCTCGACGTTACGGGTCAGCAACATCACCGGCAGCGAGGTCAATGACACCACCCAGGCGTAGATGGTGAGCATCAGGCCGACCTGGGCGATTGGCATGTCGAAGCTGGCGCCGATGGCACTGAGCAGGCCGACCGGGACAAATTCGGTGGTGTTGAACACAAAGGCGGCCAGCGCCAGGGCGATGACCGGTTGCCAATTGGCGGCGGGGGTTGCGGTGGAAGTACTCATCGACAGGTCGTTTTACTCGGTTGCGCGCCGATCCTGACGGCCCGATGCCTGCCCTGGAGCGGCGCGCAAAAATAGTAACACGATGGTTCAGGGATCGACCTGCGCCATGATCTCGGGAATCGACTCCGGGCGATTGGCATAGCGCTGGGCCAGTACCGCGCAGACCATCAACTGGATCTGGTGGAACAGCATCAACGGCAGGATCAACACGCCCATGGTGCTGCCGGCGAACAACACCTGGGCCATGGGCACGCCGGTGGCCAGGCTTTTCTTCGAGCCGCAGAACAGGATGGTGATGCGGTCTTCCTGGTTGAAACCGAACGCCTTGCCCAAGAGCGCGGAAGCCACCAGCACCAGCGCCAGCAAGATACAGCAGGCCACCACCAGGCCGCCCAGTTCCCACAAGGGGATCTGATGCCAGATGCCTTCGTTGACGGCCTCACTGAAAGCGCCATAGACCACCAGCAGGATCGACCCCTGATCGACGAACTTCAGCCAGTTTTTATTGCGCCCCACCCACGCGCCAATCCAGCGCCGGGCGATCTGCCCGGCAATGAACGGCAGCAGCAACTGCACGCTGATCTTGAGGATCGCATCCACAGTCGAGCCGCCGTCACCATGCACGTTGAGCAACAAGGTCACCAGCAACGGCGTGAGGAAGATGCCGAACAGGCTGGACGCCGCCGCACTGCAAATCGCCGCCGGAATATTGCCCCGCGCCAGGGAGGTAAAGGCAATCGCCGACTGCACCGTGGCCGGCAACGCGCACAGGTAGAGCATGCCCATGTACAGGTCTTTGCCGATCATCGGCGACAGCAGCGGCTTGAGCGCCAGGCCCAGCAGCGGGAACAGCACGAAGGTCAGGCTGAACACCAGCAGGTGCAAGCGCCAGTGCCCGGCACCGGCGACGATGGCCTGGCGCGACAGCTTGGCGCCATGCAGGAAAAACAATAGCGCGATGGCCAGGTTGGTCACCCAGCCAAAGGCCACGGCGGCCTGGCCGCTGACGGGCAGCAAGGAGGCCAGGGCCACCGTGGCAATCAGGATCAGGGTGAAGTTGTCGGGTAAAAACCGTGGGCGTTTCATCAGCTGTTCTTCCAGGGGTTGCCAGGGCGTCGTGGCGACTCTAACGTAACAACCGGTTACCGACTAACGCCAATGAGCCAGTAAATGCCGCCTAAAGGACATGAAAAGGCTGTTCGCCGCAGCATCCCCGGGCTCGCCAGCCTGCCGCGCCCGGTGTATGGCCGCACCGAATCCCTGCCCAACCGCGCCCTGACCCGCCGCCATAGCCATCCGTGGGTGCAGTTGTCGTATGCGATTTGCGGGGTGCTGGAAATCCAGACCAGCGCCGGACGCTTCGTCGCGCCGCCGCAACGGGCGGTATGGATCCCGGCGGGAATGCCTCATCGGGTGTTCAGTTCGCCACACACCGAAATGCGTAGCCTGTACCTGGACTGCAGCGTAACGACCTGGGCGCCGGGACACTGCCAGGTACTTGCGGTTAGCGACCTGTTGCGCGAGTTGATCCGCCGTTTCAGCGAACTGCCGGTGGAATATGCCGAAGATGGCCCGGATGGGCGCCTGGCCCAGGTGCTGCTCGACCAATTGGCCGCCGCGCCCCAGGTCGACCTGATGCTGCCGCTGCCGGTGGACAGCCGTCTGCGGCAGATCTACCGCAGCTTGCGCCTGCACCCGGAACAGGCGACCACGCTGGGGCAGTGGAGCCAGAAACTGGGGGTCAGTGAAAAAACCTTGAGCCGGTTGTTCTTGAGCGATACCGGCCTGACCTACCGCGCCTGGCGCCAGCGGCTGCGACTGCTCGGCGCCCTGCCCGACCTGGAACGCGGGGAACGGGTGACGGATGTGGCGCTGGGCTGTGGCTATGAGTCGGTTTCGGCGTTTATCGCAGCGTTTCGCCAGCAGTTTGATACGACGCCGGGGGAGTTTTTTCGCTGACTGAATTGACCCGGCCCTGTGGGAGCGGGCTTGCCCGCGATAGCGGTGTGTCAGGCGATAAATCCCGTGACTGACACCCCGCAATTGCGGCATAGGTATCTACACAACTCTCGTCTGGGGTTGTGTACATATCCGCTGCTGCGGTCACGGCGGCTATTGGTTCCGCCCTTACGGCGGGTCACTTTTGGAAAAGAGCCCGGAGTGCCGGCCCAGCCAAAAGTAACCAAAAGGGCTCCTGCCCACCACTCGGCACCTCGCCTAGGCTCGGTGTGCCCGTCATCCGACATTGATTTGGGGGGCCGCCGCGATGGGCCATCCATGGCACAGCGTGGCTAACCCGGCGTCCTGCCGGGTTACCCCCCAAATCAATGTCGGATGACGGCCAGCGTGGTTTAACGGGGCGCCTAAGATCAAAATCACAAGCAAAGCGAGGCGGCCTGACAGCCGACCTGATCGTCAAGGCGTACGCGTACCCTTGTAGGAGCGGGCTTGCCCGCGATGGTCGTTAACGATGACGAATGAATACCAGATACTCTGATGTGTTCTTTCGGGCGTCATCGCAGGCAAGCCAGCTCCTACAGGGGAATGCAGCTTCGCGCTCTGGTTCTGCTGTTGCTGTTGCTCTGCTTTTGATCTTAGGCGCCCCGTTAAACCACGATAGCCGCAGGCAGGTATTGCGCAGTGGGCACCCCGGCATGGATGCCGGGGTAGCCGCGACACGGCCATGGATGGCCGATCGCGGCGGGCCCACGGAGCAATGCCTGACTGCGGGCATGCCGAGCCTAGGCGAGGCACCGAGTGGTGGGGCAAAAGCGCTTTGGTTACTTTCGCGCTTTTCGAAAGTGACCCGCCGTAAGGGCGGAACCCTAAGTGGCCATTACCGCAGCAACGGATATGTACACAACCCCAGACGAGAGCTGTGTAGATACCTATGCCGCGATCGCGGGCAAGCCAGCTCCCACATGTTCGACCGCCACTGACCCGCCCTCAGTCAGCGCAACAAAGACGAACTCGCCCGCACCTGCAACTGCGGCGCCACCATGATCGACTCGACAGCCTCGCCCTCGATGCGTTTGAGCAACAGCTCAACCGCATGGCGGCCCATCTCTGCCAGCGGCAGGCGCACGCTGGTCAGGGGGACCATCAACTCATTGGCCAGCGGTATGTCGTTGAAGCCCACCACCGCAATGTCCTTGCCCGGCATCAAGCCCTTGTCCCGTGCGGCGCCCATCAGGCCGATGGCCAGGAAGTCATTGACCGCGAAAAACGCCTGGGGCCGTGGGTTGAGCCCCAACAGGTATTCGCCCTGGCGGTGCCCGGTGAGGCTGTCAAAAGGACCATTGAGCGTCCACTCCGGGCGCAGGGTGATGCCCTGCTCACGGTAGTAACGGGTAAACCCACGGGTGCGATCCGCACCGGTGGAGGCATGCCGTTCACCCGCCAGGATCGCCACATCGCGACAGCCCAACTGGTACAAGTGCTCTGCCGCCAGCCAGCCGCCCAGTTCATCGTCGCTGCACGCCGCCAGATGCCCGGCAATCTGCCGGCTGACCAGCACGTAGGGGATGTGCTTGCGCGTCAACAGGTCGAGTAGCGGCTGGCTTTCGCCCACATGGGAGTCGCCGACGATCAACCCCGCCACCGAACGGCGCAGGGCGTGCTCGGCCCGCGCCATCTGGCGAGGTTGCTGGTCGTCGGTATTGGAAACGAACGTCAGGTAGCCGGCCTGCTCGGCCGCACTGTCGATGCTGTCATAAATGGTTGCCATCACCAGGTCAGTGAGCCTTGGCATGAGCACACAGATTTCCTGGCTTTTGCGCAGCTTCAGGCTCGATGCCTGGGTGTTTGGCCGGTAATCGAGCTCTTTGGCCAATGCACGAATGCGCGCCACCACTTCGGCCGACGCCGCTCGCTCGACCCCGGCCGGGTCGCCATTGAGTACCCGGGACACCGTGGAAACATGCACGCCAAGTGCAGTCGCCATGGACTTCAAGGTGGCTGGGCGAGAGGGGCTCGGCATGGTGGTGGGGCTTCCGACTGTCTGATATTTAGCGCGCAGAGTCTACCCGAACGGGCGTGTCGCAGCCGCAGATAAATCTTTACCCAAACGTTTGACTAAAAATTTTCCGCGCCTTACATTTCGCCAACCCAAACGTTTGGGCAAACAATAAAAATACGCCGGACGCGGCCGACTTTTTGACTTCTGCCATCATTTTGAAGAGTCAGATCCCTATGAATAGCCCCGCTATCCCGTCTTTCCGCTACCAGATTTTCTTCCTGATCATGCTGATGGCATTGCTCAACTACATCGACCGAGGCGCGATTGCCTATGCCTCGGCGAGCATTCTTCCCGAGTACGGTTTCGACAAGGCCGACTGGGGCAACGTGCTGGGTTACTTCGGTTACGGCTACATCCTGGGGGCACTGGTCGGCGGCATTCTGGCCGACCGTTTTGGTGCCAGGCGCATCTGGCTGATCGCCGGTGCCACGTGGTCGATCTTCGAGATTGCCACGGCATTTGCCGGCGATTTCGGGCTGGCGTTCCTCGGTGGCTCGGCCATGGCCGGCTTCGCCACCATCCGTGTGATGTTCGGGTTTGCCGAAGGTCCGGCGTACTCCGTGATCAACAAAAGCGTGGCCAACTGGGCCACGCCCAAGGAGCGCGGTTTTGTGGTGTCGGTGGGCCTGCTGAGCACCCCACTGGGTGCACTGCTGACCGCACCGGTGGCCGTGGGCCTGCAAACCCTGACCGGCAGCTGGCGCAGCATGTTCGTGGTGCTGGGCGTGGCCAGCCTGGCGCTGCTGATCTATTTCATGACCCGCTTCACCAACACCCCGGATGAAAACCCGCGCGTGTCCAAGGCCGAACTCGACTTTTTGCGTAAAGAGCGCGCCGAAGCCGCTAACGCATCGACCCCCACCACCAGCGTTGCGCCGGTCTGGCACTTCTTCAAGAACAAGGACCTGTTGCTCAACGCCGTCGGTTACTTCTCGTTTGTGTACGTGACCTTCCTGCTGCTGACCTGGACCCCCAAGTACCTGCAGGATGAGTTCCACTACAACCTGTCGTCACTGTGGTACATGGGCATGATCCCGTGGACCGGCGCCTGTTTCACCGTACTGCTGGGCGGCAAAATATCGGACCTGCTGCTGCGCCGCACCGGCAACCTGAAAGTCGCCCGCAGTTGGCTCGCCGCAACCTGCCTGCTGCTGACCACCTTGTGCTTCATCATGGTGTCCCAGGCCCAGACCGTGTGGGGCGTGATAGCCCTGATGACGCTGGCCAACGCGCTCAACGCCCTGCCCAACTCCGTGTACTGGGCCGTGGTGATCGACACTGCGCCGTCCAATCGGGTGGGTGCCTACAGCGGCATGACGCACTTTATTGCCAACACCGCGTCGTTCATCGCCCCGATGCTCACCGGCTACCTGACCGTTCGTTACGGCTACTCGTCGATGTTCGTGGCTGCCGCAGTGGCCACGGCGCTGGGCATGAGCGCCATGCTGATGGTGCGCCCAGGCGGTCGCCAGGTCGCCGCGCCCTCTATACCCGCCGCTGTTTGATGGAGTTGTTTACATGAGCCTGGTGAAGCCTGCCCACGCTGGATATTTCTTTGGCCTGTCGATCGTCACGCTGGCCGCGCGCCTGCGTGCCGGCAGCGTGACCAGTGTCGAGTTGACGCAAGCGGCCCTGGACAGCATCGAGCGTTTGAATCCGCTATTGAATGCGTTCGTGCAAGTCGATGCCTGCGTCGCCCTGGCCCAGGCGCGCAAGGCCGACGCGCTGTTGGCCCAGGGCCTGGACCTGGGCCCGCTGCACGGCATACCGGTCGCGGTCAAAGACAACATCGACACGTTTGACTACATCACCACCTACGGCTCCGCGCATTTCGACGGTTGCCTGCCGGAGCGCGATGCGTTGTGCGTGCAGCGTGTGCGCGAGGCCGGGGCGGTGATTGTCGGCAAGACCTTGACCCACGAATTCGCCTACGGCCCGACCGGCGACCGCTCGTTGCAGGGCGCCGCACGCAACCCGTGGGATGCCCGTTGCATCACGGGCGGCTCCAGCGCAGGCAGTGCGGCGGCGGTAGCCAGCGGCATGGTACCGCTGGCCCTGGGTACCGACACCGGCGGCTCGATCCGCATCCCTTCGGCCTTGTGCGGCGCGGTCGGCTTCAAGCCTTCGTTTGCCTGCGTGCCGGTGGACGGCGTGTTCCCGCTGGCCTCAAGCCTCGACCATGTCGGCCCCATCGCCAATCACGTCGAAGATGCGCGCTTGCTGTTCGAGGTGCTCGCCGCCCGCCCGTGTGCGCCTGCGGCCACTGCGCAGCCGCTGCGGGTTGGCTGGCTCACCTGTGGCAGCTTCGGCCCGGTGGATGCCGACGTGAATCAGCAGGTGTACCAGGCGGCGCAGCAGCTGTTTGGCGACACGCTTGAGCACACCGACGCGCTGCAAAAAATGGCGCCGGGCATGAAGGACACCCTGCTGACCCTGCAACGTGCCGAGGCCTTTGCGGTACATGCCGAGCGCATGCAGGATGCGCCGCACAAGTTTGACCAGGAGGTACGCGAGCGCCTCGAGGTGTCGAGGGACGTCAAAGGCTGGCAATACATTCGCGCACAGGCAAGCCAGGCGCAGTACCAAGCGGCGATGGCGCGTTTGTTCGAACACTATGACTTGCTGGTGTCGCCCAGCGTGCCGATTACCGCCACCGAGGTGAATGCGCGCGAAGTGCGGGTGGGCGAACAGGAGATTGACGTACGCGCCGCCGTGCTCAGCCATACCAGTGCCTGGAACCTCACCGGCCTCCCCGCGATCAGCCTGCCGGTGGGGCACGTGAGGGGCATGCCGGTGGGGTTGCAAGTGATAGGCGCGGCTGGCGCGGATGATCACTTGTTGCAGGTGATGAGCCAGCTGTTTGTGCCGATTACAGGTGGTGACTGAACTACCGCTTTCGCGGGCAAGCCCGCTCCCACAGGGGGGCTTGGTGTGGCGGGGAATTTTGCTTACGCTGCGCAACGAAGGTGGGAGCTGGCTTGCCTGCGATAGCGGTGTATCAGCCTACAGAGGGGCTGGCTGAACCACCGCTTTCGCGGGCAAGCCCGCTCCCACCCATCACTCACGCGACGAAGCCAGAATCGCCTGCAACAACACATCCGCCCCCGCTGTGGACCAGTGCGGGTGGATTTCTTCCGCCTCGTTATGGCTCAAGCCATCCACGCACGGCACAAAGATCATCGCCGTCGGCGCGACCTGGTTCAGGTAGCAGGCATCATGCCCTGCCCCGGAAATCATGCGCCGATGGCTATAACCCAGGGCCTGCGCCGCAGCCTGCACCACGTCCACGCAGTCTTTGTCGAAGGCAATCGGTGCGTACTGGAAGATCTGCTTGACGCTGGCCTGCAAGCCAATACCCTCGGCGATCCGTGCCACCGCTTCGTGCAGTTGCTGGTCCTGCACGGCCAGCACCGCTTCATCGGGATGGCGGAACTCGACGCTGAAAAACACCCGTCCCGGCACCACATTGCGCGAGTTGGGGAAGATATTGGCCATGCCCACCGTCGCCCGCCCTTCGGCGCCTTGGGCCAGGCCGATCTGGTTGACCGCCTCCACCACCCGGGCAAAGCCCAGCAGTGCATCCAGGCGGTGATCCATGGGCGTGGTGCCGGCATGGGCGCTGCGCCCGCAAAGCTCGACTTCATACCAGCGCTGGCCCTGGGCGCCGGTGACCACGCCGATGGTCAGGTCCTGGGCCTCAAGGATCGGGCCCTGCTCGATATGCAGCTCATACGCCGCATGCACCGCCTGGCCACCCACCGGATGCGGGCCGGCGTAGCCAATCTGTTGCAGCGCCTGGCCAATGGTCACGCCGGCCTTGTCTTCGCGGGACAAGCCGTATTCCAGGTCGAACACCCCGGCGTACACCCCCGAGGAAATCATCGCCGGGGCAAAACGCGAGCCTTCTTCGTTGGTCCAGTTGACCACCTCGATCGGCCGGTCGGTCTCGATGCCCAGGTCGTTCAAGGTGCGCAGCACTTCCAGGCCGGCGAGTACGCCGTAGATGCCATCGAACTTGCCGCCTGCTGGCTGCGAGTCACCGTGGGAGCCGGTCAGCACCGGGGCCAGGTGGTCATGGCGGCCGGCGCGGCGGGCGAAGATGTTGCCCATGGCGTCCACGCGGATGCTGCACCCGGCCGCCGTGCACCAGGCCACGAACAGATCGCGCCCGCGCCGGTCTTCGTCGGTCAGGGCCAGGCGCGACACGCCGCCCTTGGGCGTGCCGCCGATCTGCGCCATTTCCATCAGCGAGTCCCACAGGCGCTCGCCGTTGACCCGCGCCAGGGCGCTCACGAGCGCGGCTCCCGGGGCTTGGCGTGGTAGCGGAAGTCACAGCTTGGCGCGCCGCCCATGATGGTCTGGGTGCGCGTCAATTCAATATTGGGGTTGTAGCCGACGATAAACAGTTCGTCGCGGTTGCACGACAACAGGTGGCCGATCTCGCCCAGGCCCATCTCGTGGTACATCTCGGCGTAGCGGCAACGCTTGACGTCATAGTCGTAATGCTCGGCGTCGCTGGCGATGATCTCGACTTTCAGCGCGTCGTCTTTTTCCCACAGCACTTGCAGCTCAACGAAGCTCTTGAGGTCGGCGCCCTGCTCTTCCTGGGCAGCAAAATGCTTGCCGGCCTGGATCGCGGCATTGCCCACCGCCTCGCCAATCACCGCGGCGGCAAAGGCCTTGCCCTGCTCGCGCACGAGGATTTCGTAGATCGGCTTGATGATCTCGGCTTCGATACGCCGGCGGGCCAGGATGCCCAGTTCACCTTCGAGTTTGCTCATTGCGTGCCTCATTCAAATGGCTGCGAAGCCCCCTGTAGGAGCTGGCTTGCCAGCGATCCGGTGCACTCGGTGTTTCAGGTCTACCGAGGCGATACCATCGCTGGCAAGCCAGCTCCTACATGGGGAGCTGACGCGTTACTTTTTACCGCCAGCCACGCTCACCGGTTGCCATTGATTGGCCTTGACCTGGTAAACGGTGAACGACGGGTTCTGCAGATTGCCCTGGGCATCGAACGCTATGGTCCCGGTCACGCCTGGATAGCTGATGGCGCGCAGCACGGGCAGGTACTTCTGCGGATCGGTGGAGTTGGCCTGCTCGATAGCGGCGATCAGCACGCCCACGCCGTCATAGGCGAAGGGTGCGTGCAGCTCGATGTTGCTCTTGAAGCGCGCCTTGTAGGCCTCTTCGAAGGCCTTGCCACCCGGCATCTGCGCCACGGCCAGGCCCGGCTCCAGGGCGATCACGCCCTCGCCTTCGTTCTGTGCCAGTTGCAGGAAGGTCTGGCTGACAAAGCCGCCCGCGCCCATCAACGGCGCCTTGATCCCCAACTGCTTGATGCGTCGGGCCAGCGGTGCAGCCTGGGAGTCGACGCCACCGAAGAAGATCAGGTCCGGGTTCTGCCCGCGAATATTGGTCAGCACCGCACTGAAATCGATGGTCTTGTCGTCCACGTATTCGCGGGCAACCACCTTGGCGCCACCGGCCTCGATGGATTTGACGAACTGGTCCGCCAGGCCCTGGCCGAACGCGGTGCGGTCGTCGATCACGGCGATGCGCTGCGCCTTGAGGGTCTTGAGCGCGTAGTCGCCGGCGACCTGGCCGCCGTCATCGTCATGGCCCATGATCCGGAAGCTGGTGTCGAAACCTTGCTGGGTGTAGGCGTGACCGGTGGCGACCGGTGCGACCTGGGCAATCCCGGCGTCATGGTAGACCCGCGCGGCCGGGATGCTGGTGCCGGTGTTCCAGTGGCCGACCACGCCGACCACGCCTTCGTCCACCAGGCGCTGGGCCACGGTGACGGCGGTGCGTGGGTCGGACTGGTCATCCTCGGAAACCAGCTTGAACGTCACGGCCTGGCCGTTGATTTTCAGGTGCTTGGCGTTGGCCTGGTCAATGGCCAGTTGCGCACCGTTTTCCAGGTCTTTGCCGATCCGCGCCGACGGGCCGGTCAGGGGCCCGGCCAGGCCGATCAGGACCGTCTGGTCGGCCTGGGCCACACCGCTCAGGGCCAGGCTCAACAACAGTACGCGTTTGAAGGGGGCAGTCTTGTTCATCAGTTTTTCCTGTTTCTCATCAGGCCCTCATGGCCTGTGGGGTGGGCGAAACACGCCGGGCGTCCGGTGGCGTTTGTCATGGGTTATTCACCGAGGTAGGCACTGCGCACCTCGGGGTGGTCGAGCAATTGCGCGCTGGCGCCGCTGAGGCTGATGCGCCCGGTGTCCATCACGTAGGCGCGGTCAGTCACTTGCAGCGCAAGGCGCGCATTCTGCTCCACCAGCAGCAGGGTCATGCCCTGGCGGCACACATCATCAATCACCTGGAACAGCTTTTCGACCATGATCGGCGCCAGGCCCATGGAGGGCTCATCAAGCACCAGCAACCGCGGCTTGGACAGCAGCGCACGGGCCAGGGCGAGCATCTGCTGCTCGCCGCCGGAGAGCAGGCCGGCCGATTGCTGCAAGCGTTCTTCCAGGCGTGGGAAGTGCTCGAACAACTGGCGGATTTCCAGGCTCACCTGGTGCGGGTCGCGGCGCAGGAACGCCCCGGCCTGGAGGTTTTCCAGCACGCTCATGCGCGCAAAAATGCCGCGCCCTTCGGGCACCATGGCGATGCCCAGGGTCAGGCGCTCATGGGGCGCCAGGCTGAGGATCGAGCGGCCGGCAAAGCGGATCTGCCCCGCAGCGGCCGGCAGCAACCCGGTCAGGGCCTTGAGGCTGGAGCTCTTGCCGGCGCCATTGGCGCCGATCAGCGTCACCCGTTCGCCTTCATTAATATGCAGGTCCAGGGACTTGACCGCCTCGATGGCGCCGTAGCGCACCTTCAGGCCGTCAATCTGCAACAACGCTTCAGACATGGGCGCCGGCTCCCAGGTAGGCCTGGATCACTTGCGGGTGGCGGCGCACTTCGGCCGGCGCGCCCACGGCGATCACGCGGCCGTAGTCCAGCACGCTGATGCGGTCGCACACGCCCATCACCAGCTTCACGTCGTGTTCGATCAGCAACAGGGTGTGGCCGTCGTCGCGGATTTTTTCCAGCAGGCTGCGCAGTTGCACTTTCTCGCTGGCATTCATCCCGGCAGCCGGCTCGTCGAGGGCCAGCAGGCGCGGTTCGGTGGCCAGGGCGCGGGCAATTTCCAGGCGCCGCTGGTGGCCGTAGGACAGGCTGTCGGCACGGTAGTGGGCAAACCCGGCGAGGCCGACATAGGCCAGCAGGCGGTGGGCGTGGGCGCGGGTCTGCGCTTCTTCCTCACGCCCGCGCGAGTGCCCGCTCAAGGCCGCCCACACGCCGTTATGGGTGCGCACGTGGCGCCCGACCATGACGTTTTCCAGGGCGCTCATGGCGTTGAACAGGCGGATGTTCTGGAACGTGCGCGCAATGCCGGCACGGGCCACCTGGTGCACCGCCGTGGGCTGGTACTCCTCGCCGTCGAGCTGGAAGCGCCCGGAATCCGGGGTGTACAGCCCCGTCATCACATTGAAGAAGGTGGTCTTGCCGGCGCCATTGGGCCCGATCAGGCCGTAGATTTCCCCGGCCTCGATACTCAAGCTCACGTCATCGAGCGCAGCCACGCCGCCAAACTGTTTATTGACCTTCTCGATCTGCAATAACGGATGGTTCAAGGTGCACCTCCTGTGCGGCTCGGCCAGAGGCCGGCGGGTCGATACAGCATCGCCAGAATCAGCGCCAGGCCGTAGAACAGCTGGCGGATAATCTCCGGGTCCACCAGCACTTGGCCAAACAGCGCCTGCTGCAAGGGCCCCATACTGGCGCGCAACGCTTCGGGCAGGGCGGCGAGCAACACGCAGCCCAGAATCACCCCGGGGATATGCCCCATGCCGCCGAGCACCACCATGGCCAGCACGGCGATGGACTCATTGAGGGTGAAGGATTCGGGTGAAACAAAGCCCTGGAATGAGGCAAACAGCGCCCCGCTGATCCCGCCGAACGCCGCGCCGATGGCAAATGCCAGCAGCTTCAGGCGCAGGGTGTTCAGGCCCATGGCCTGGGCCGCCTCTTCGTCCTCGCGGATCGCCATCCAGGCGCGGCCGATACGCGAGCGCTGAAGGCGGATGCAGGCAAACAGGATCAGCACCACCAGTGCGGCGAACAGGTAGTAATAGAGGTAGACCGAGGGCAAGCGCAGGCCGAACAGTTCCTGGGTACGCCCCAGGTTGACCCCCAGCAGCGTCACCGGATCGACCTGGGCGATGCCCTTGGGGCCGTTGGTGAGGTTCACCGGGCGGTCGAGGTTGCGCAGCAGGATGCGGATGATTTCGCCAAAGCCCAGGGTGACGATGGCCAGGTAGTCGCCGCGCAGGCGCAGGGTCGGCGCCCCCAGAATCACCCCGAACCCCGCCGCCAGCAGCGCCGCCAGCGGCAAAATCAGCCAGATCGAGGTGTGCATGCCCTGCGGCATCAGCGCCAGCAAGGCCGGGAACTGTTGCAACAAATGGGGCGATGACAGCAAGGCCGCCAGGTAGGCGCCCACCGCGTAGAACGCGATAAAGCCCATGTCCAGCAGGCCGGCATAGCCCACCACGATGTTCAGGCCCAGGGCCAACATGATGTACAGCAGGGCAAAGTCCAGGGTGCGCACCCAGGTATTGCCGCCGGCATGCCCGACAATCCACGGGGCCAATACCAGGGCCAGGGCGAACAGCAACAGCCCAAGGCTGGCGCGTTTGCTCGAAGGGCTCACAGCGGTTGCCAGGCTCATGCGCGGGTCGCCAGTCGTTCGCCCAACAACCCCTGGGGCCGGAACACCAGCACCGCGATCAACACGATGAAGGCGAACACGTCCTGGTAGTTGCTGCCGAACACGCCGTTGGTGGCGGCCCCCAGGTACCCGGTGCCAAGGGCTTCGATCAGCCCCAGCAGCAGGCCGCCGAGCATCGCGCCCTTGAGGTTGCCGATGCCGCCCAGCACCGCCGCGGTAAACGCCTTGATGCCGGGCAAAAAGCCCATATAGAAATGCGCGCTGCCATAGTTGCTGGCCATCATGATGCCCGCCAGCGCGGCCAGGGCGCCGCCGATGGCGAAGGTCATGACGATGATGCGGTTGGGGTTGATGCCCATCAGGCTCGCCACTTGCGGGTTCTCGGCCACGGCGCGCATGGCCCGGCCAAAACGCGTGCGCTCGACCAGCAGCAACAGCCCGACCATCAGGCTCAAGGCCACGCCAATGGTGGTCAGGGCGGTGGCATTGGTCACGGCGGCGTGGGTGGCATCGCCGGCCAGCACTTCGATGGGCTCCAGGGGCAGCAATTGCGGGAACATCTGCGGGTTACGGGTCCAGACCAGCATCGCCACGGTCTGCAACAACAGCGACACGCCGATACCACTGATCAATGGCGCCAGGCGCGGGGCGTTACGCAAGCGCCGGTAGGCCACGCGCTCGATCACCACCGCCAGCACCGCACAGAAGGCCATGGCGATCATTGCCGCCACCAGCAGCAACAGCACCGGCGGCATATACGGCCAGGCCGCCTGCAACACCCGGATCACCGACAGGCCCACCAGCGCGCCGATCATCAACACATCGCCGTGGGCGAAGTTGATGATCCGCAAAATGCCGTAGACCATGGTGTAACCCAAGGCCACTAAGGCGTAGAGACTGCCCGACAGCAAGCCGTTGAGCAGTTGCTGGATAAACGCATCCATGAGAACCATCAACTCCATACACAGAAAACATCGGTGCCAGGGCGCACCGACTAAAAGTCCGAGCGCGGAACACTAGTTATTTATTCTGTTTTTATCAAATATCTGAAAGGAATATGTTTATACCCAATACCAAACGCCCTATATGCGGCACATTTTCCCCACTGATGCCGCTTTATTTATCTTTTTACTTGGTATTTAATTCAACACATGAATAATTTAGAACAGTTAGCCAACGATCCACCCTTGCGTGCCGTGCGCACGTTCGAAGCCTTTGCCCGCCATGGTGGGGTGAATGCCGCCGCCCGCGAACTGGGGGTGTCGCCCTCGGCTGTCAGCCATCAGTTGCACTTGCTCGAAAGCTTCCTGCAACAACCCCTGACCCTGCGCCAGGGCCGCAATCTGGGGTTGACCGACGAAGGCCGCGAGTACTACCGGGCGATTCGCTCGGCATTCGCGGTGCTGCGCAGTGCCACCGAGCACGTGCGGGAAAAAAGCGCGACGCGCCAGGTCACCATCAGCCTGATCCCGATGTTCGCGACCCACCTGTTCATCCCGCGCCTGCCGCAGTTTTTGAGCGCCAACCCGGCGCTGGATATCAACATCACCTACGCCAACCACCGCAGCTACCCCAGCGATGCCGCCGACCTGTCGATCCGCTTCGGCACCGGGCACTGGCCGGGGTATCACAGCGAGCCACTGATCAGCGGCGCGGTCACGCCGTTCTGCAGCCGCGAGTTCCTCCAGCGCCACGGCCCCATCGCCACGCCGCAAGCCCTCAGCGAACTGCCACTGCTGCACGACGAAGAGCGCGGTACCTGGGGCCAATGGTTCGACGCAGCCCAGGTGCCGCACACCCACTCGCACAATGGCCTGCTGCTGGAGGATGGCCAGTTGACCCTGGTCGCCACTCTCACCGGCCTGGGCTGCTCGCTGTTGCGTGCGCCGTTGGTGGCGCCGCTGGTGGCCAGGGGGGAACTGGTGCAACTGTTTGACGTGCAGGCAGATGACGGGCGCCAGTACTACCTGTGCCGCCGGGCCAACAGCGAGTTGTCGAGCGAAGGCAACAACCTGTACGACTGGATCAAGGGCCGCCTGGGCCACAGCCCCGTGTAGGAACAGTGGTTAACGATGCCGCGGGGTGCCCTCTCAGGGTTTTGGCCGGCAAGCCGGCTCCTACAGATGGGGTATGATGCCGCGCTTTGAAGAACCAGCTGTAGACCTGCGAGGAAACGCACCTTGAGTAACGACGCAAAAATGACCGGCGACCTGTTCGAAATAGACAAGCGCCTGTCGCTCAAGCCTGTGGTGGATTTCAATAGCTACCTGCAGGCGGCCTTCGGCGATGGCCCTTGCACCTGTGTGCGCTGTGTTGCCAGTGCGGGTGACGAGAAAGGTTACGAGTATCAGCACAGCTTCAACTTCCTGGGCCAGGTGGCCCACCGGCGCTTTGCGTTGACCGCTGGCAGCGATGTGCTGCAGATGCTGAAAAAGGCCTGGCTGTCGTACACCAAGGCCGAGCTGCCTGGCAGTGGCGACTTGGCGCTGGAGACGGTCAAGGAGTTCGTCGAGCCGCAGTTGCACAAGCGCTTGCTGCCACTGTTGCTGGCCAGTGGGTTGGTCAAGGATGTCGAGGGTGGGTTGCAGCTTCAGGCTGTGGCGGCCTGATAGACAACCGGATCATTACAGCGAATGCATCACCCTGTGGGAGCAAGCCCGCTCCCACATTTTCAATGAGCTGCGTCTCATGGGCGTCTACAGATGTTGCACGCCCTGCAACGGCAACTCATAAGACTTCTTCACGGTGCGCACCACCAACGTCGAAGAATACGTACGAATCGGAATATCCCGGTAAGTGTCGAGAAACCGATAGATGTATTCGGTGTACTCCGTGGCATCACGAAACTTGGCCACCATCACAAAATCAAACTCTCCGGTCATCAGGTAGCAGTCCTGGATCTCCGGGTGATTGGCCAGGATGTGCTGCATCTTGCGATCAATGTCGTTGCTGTCTTTGTCGAGCTTGATCAAAAAGAACGCGGTGACCTGGATCCCCAGCTTTTTTTCATCCAGCACCGCGACTTTCGCCTTGATGATGCCCACGCTCTCCAGGCGCCGGATGCGCCGGTAACAACTGGTCGAGGACAGCCCCACGCTGTCGCTGAGCAGGTCCAGGCTTTGGGTGCAGTCTTTCTGCAACTTGCCGAGAATTTTCAAATCCATGGCGTCTGTCATTATTTCCACTTCTTCCTTGAGAAAACTGCAATGAATCCGCCGTAAAAGCGGGCCAATTTGCACAATTCTCTGCACAGTGGCCCGTTACTATCAAATCCAGCTTAGCAGCCCCGGCAGATCCAGCATGGGGGCTGCATGAGAGGGATCTTATGATAGTCGCGAAACCGACATGGACCGCTGATATCCAAGGGCTTTTCACCGCGCCTTACTGGATCCCGGCGGCAGATCGCGCCAACGTCGCAGGCTCGTGGGTGCGCTGCATGAATGCCTACGATGTGTTCCTGCAAGACCCCGATTCGGTCAAGACCTGGTCCGAAACCATCTACCAGCACCTGGCGTCGCGCAATATGCCGCTGACCCTGGATGACCGGCAGTTCTGGCCTATCGACGCCCTGGAAACCTTCCGGTTGTGGGTCAACCAGGGCTGGCGCCTGAACAGCTTTTCGCCGTTCGACATCGCCGAGCGCATCCCCCCTCCAGACCTGCCGCACCCGGTCAAGCGCGTGCGCCAGGACATCCGCGCATTGAGCCAGGAACAGCTGGACCTGTACCGCGCACGGCTCGACGACGTGATGCAGATCGGCAATCCGGACAGTGGCTCACCCTGGCAGCGCTATGCCTATATCCACACCAACTGGTGCCTGCATTACCAGGAAGCCTTTGCCCTGTGGCATCGCGCTTACCTGCTGTACCTGGAAGCCTTGATTGACTATCCGATCCCCTACTGGGACTGGATGGCCGAGGACGCCAGTGTCGACGGCAGCCCCCAGGCCGGCCTGCCCCAGGCCTTTCTCGATGAGACCTATGTGCACCCGCACAGCGGCGAGGTGCGGCGCAACCCGTTGCGGTATGCGGCGGCCAAGGATGGCCGCTCGAAAGTCTGCGCCTCGGGCAATGTCGAGGGGGTGGACTGCGGCTTCGTGCAACGCAACCCGCTGTTCTACACCCAGGGCGACCAACAGCGGTTCAAACGTACCCAGCTGTACGGCATGAGCCGGATTTTCCAGCAGCAGGTGGTGGACGCCTTGAAATTCAAGACCTTCAGCCAGCCCCAGGGCGTGCCGGGGTATCCCTGGGCCAATATCACCGTGTTTGATCCACCGCAAAAGGACGCGCTGTACCCCAACCGCACGCTGAATTTCGATGGCCTGTACGAACAGCCCCACGACAACTATCACGGCTGGATCGGCGGCGATATGGCCGACAACGCCTACACCGCGTTTGACCCGCTGTTCTGCTCCTATCACGCCAATATCGACCGCGTGCTGGAGATCTGGATCCGCGCCAACCCGGCGGCGCAATACACCACCCAATGCCTGCTCCAGCCGTTTGCCGGCAGCCAGGCCGACGCGGTCACGTTCACCAGTGCCGATGCCTGGCGCTACACCACCCTGGGCGATATGGCCCAGGACAGCCGGCACATCGGCTACGACTATGCCACCCCGGTGGCGCCGCCGTTCGGCGCCCGCCGCGCCAGCGCCAGTGCGTGCTGCCCCCACAGTGCCGCGCCGGTCCAGGAGCAGGCCCAGGCCAGCGGCCCATGGGTGGTGTTCGACCATGTGCGCTGCACCCATGACACCTATTTGATCGACGTGTTCGTCAATCAGCCCGACGCCACGCCCCAGCAGGTCAACGCGGATAACCCGCACTACGTCGGGCGCTTCAGCCGCATCGGCATGGGGCTGGTGGACGACAAGGGGCGCTGCATCACCCACGGCGTCTGCCGCGCACTGAATGCGGCGCGCAGTGCCACGGCGTTGCACCTGGGCCCCACGGACGCCGTGCAGTTGAGCCTGCTGGTCACCCATCTCGATAGTGGCCGGGTATTGGCGCCGCAAGAGTACGCGCCGCTGCCTGGCTTTATCGCCCAACTGGTGTGGGACGACCCGCGCCAGACCGTTGCCGACCCTCCCCCGAGTGCCGGTTGCTGCGCAGCTTCTACCCCCACACCCCATGGAGATCTGTCATGAGCACGCCGTTCAAGCAATTCACCTCCCCCGCTGGGCAAGCGCCAAAGGACTACAACAAGCTGGGCCTGGAAAACCAGTTGCCGCAATTTGAAACCGACTGGAACAACGACGTCACCGGCTGGACCGAAGCGGCGATCATCGGCAACCCGTGGTCGGGCCTCAATGACGCGCCGCGCTCGGGCTATTATAACCCGCTGGTCGAGGGCTATGGCGACGTCACCCCGCCGGCAATCACCTGGCAACCCTTCCCTAACCGGCTGTGGACGTTTTTCTACAACAACGGCACGGCCGTGATTCCGCAACTGGGCGGCAAGGCCATGACCCTGCAACAGGTCATGGAACTGACCGACAACGGCCAGATCACCCTCAACAACACCCTCTACACCCTGTACGACCCGGACAAGAAAGGCACGCTGCTGCAACTGCCGGTGACCCGTTGCCCGAGTATCGACTGGAACGGCAAGTACAAGGATTTCTCGCCCTCCGGCCCACGGGGCTGGCTGGACGAATACTGCGAGTGGTCAATTGTGCGCGATACCAACGGCAAGATGCGCAAGATCACCTTCACCAGCGAAAACCCGGCGTACTTCCTGGCCATGTGGCGCATCGATCCGAATGCAGTGCTGGGGCTGTATCGCGACTACATCGACCCGAACGTGCAACTGCAAGACCTGTACCTGCGCTACACCGCCAACTGCCCGACCGGCAATGCCGGTGACCCGGTGATCGACCCGACCACGGGCCTGCCGGCCTACGACACCGTCAACAAATGGAACGCCGGCACCGCCTGTACCCCCGGCCAGTTCGGCGGCGCAATGCACCTGACCTCCGGCCCCAACACCCTCAGCGCCGAGGTGTACCTGGCGGCGGCGGCCACGATCATGCGGCCCCTGAAAAGCAGCCAGAACCCCCAGTCACTGATCTGCTGCGCGCAGTATGGGCAGAACTATCGCAACTCCGACCCGCATATCGGCTTTGCGGCCAATGAGGCGGCCATCAGCAGCCGTATTTCCCTGACCAACCCCATCGCCCTGTACCTGCAACAGCCCACCAACTTCAGTGCCTGGAAAGGCCCGCAGGGGCAGGATGTGAGCCAGTACTGGCGCATCACCCGTGGTACCGCCAAATCGGCGATCAACGGCTCCGACCAGATCCTCCAGGCGGTGTTCGAGGTCCCGCAAAGCGCGGGGTTCTCGATCAATGACATCACCATCAACGGCCAGGCCGTGGACTATGTGTGGGTGATTGCCCAGCAACTGCTGGTGGGCCTGAGTGTGACCGCCACCCCAAGCACCACGGCGCCGCCGTCCCCTTGCGTGCAGGACCGGGTCAATGGCCTGCAACCCTGGCCGGTGCAGCTGTTGCCGCTGGACCTGTTCTACGGCCAGTCGCCCACCGACCTGCCGGCCTGGCTGGCCCCAGGCAGCAGCGGGCAGTTCGCGCTGGTGGTGCAAGGCGCCGACCTCAAGACCACCGCCGCCACTGCACGGATCCAGTTCAGCAACCCCGGGGTGACCGCGCAGGTCACGAAGTTTTTGCCCGATGCCTCGGCCATTCCCGGCCAGACCAATGCGGGCGGTACCCAGGGTTACATCATGACCATCAGCGTCGCGAAAAACGCGGCGCCGGGGCTGGTGACGGTCCGTGCGCTCAACCCGGGCGAAGCGGATAACGTCAGCGCGGCGGACCACCCATGGGAATCCGGGCTGGCGCTGGTGCCATCCCTTTAAGGGCAAACACCCCCCTGTGGGAGCTGGCTTGCCAGTGAGAATCCTCAACGATAACGCGGGGTATCTGATGCCCAGCGGTGCTCTCAGGTTTTTCGCCGGCAAGCCGGCTCCTACAGAACGGCTAGAAGCTTCACCTTCATGCAAGGAGCGCGATGATGTACAGATTTCGCTTACGTGGTCTGCTGCTGGTCAGCACGCTGCTGTCGCTGTTTCTCCTGCCCACGGCCCAGGCATCGGATGCCGATACCTGCGTCCAGCAGCAGTTGGTGTTCGACCCCAACAGCGGCGGTTTTCTACCCGTCAACAATTTCAACACCACTGGCCAGAGCTTCATGAACTGTTTTGGCTGGCAGCTGTTTATTGCCCTGAACTGGCCCGTGGATCCCGGATGGCCAGCCAATGCAGCCCTCGCGGGCGAGCCGAACCGCAAGATCAGCATGGCGCAATTTGGCGTGCCCCAGGTCGCCGGGCAACCCATGACCACCGCGCCGGTGTGGGCAAGCTTTAAAGACGCTAACGATATATTCCTGCCCGGCGCCCGACCGCCCACAGGCTGGGGCGTGCAGACATTGGTGCCGTCCAATTGCAGCAGCGAGGGCAGCCTCAAAGCGCTGTCGGTAGGCGCGCGCAAATTCATGAACGCCACCTCGGAAAGCGCGACCAACGCCAAGCATCGCTTCCACTTGTCCAGCGGCACCCTGGCGTCGATTCCCGACCCGATCATGGAGGCCGCCGGTGGCTGGCTGACGGACCAGACCGGCAACCTGGTGTATTTCGAACGCAAGGTGGGCAAGGCCGAGTTTGACTACATCGTCGATAACGGGTTGTACGATGCGGCCAATCAACTGGCCGTGGCACAGAACAGCGATGGCAAG
Source organism: Pseudomonas sp. WS 5010 (assembly GCF_012985565.1). Lineage (NCBI taxonomy): Bacteria > Pseudomonadati > Pseudomonadota > Gammaproteobacteria > Pseudomonadales > Pseudomonadaceae > Pseudomonas > Pseudomonas sp. WS 5010. The sequence continues at coordinate 166,843 of NZ_JAAQWQ010000010.1, forward strand.
CACCCTGCAGGCCTGTCGCTGCCGGCCGGCGAGTTGATGCGTTCGATGCCGGCCAAGCCGCTGCCCCAGGAAAAACTGGGCGCCCTGGAACTCAAGGCCGCCTGGCGCATCCTCACCGGCAAGCCCCAGCTCTACGGGCGCTACCTGACCACCGTGGCCTGGCTCAAGAACCCCGCCACCCTGCAATGCACCCAACAGGTGGTAGGCCTGGTGGGCCTGCATATCATCAACAAGACCCAGAGTTCACCGAACTTCATCTGGACCACCTTCGAGCAAGTGGACAACGTACAGGAACCGGTGCAAACCCCGGCGCAACAGACACCGCCCGACGGCTATATCTTCTACAACCCCGCTTGCACCGGTGGCCCTGACGTGTGCACGCCGAACGTAGCCCGTATCCAGTGCAAGCAGCACCACCCTGATCGCGAATGCACCGAGCCCTATCCCCGCGACCAACCGGTGCAGACCACCCGCGTACACCCCTTGCCTTCGGACATGCAAGCGCTCAACGGCGCGGTGCAGGCCAGCTTCGCCCAGCAGACCAGCGGCCAGTCGGTGTTCCAGTACTACAAGCTGGTCAATGTGCTGTGGATCACCGCCCCGACACCGCCGGACCCCGAGCCGGGCGCCGGCGCAAAGGTGCCCCTGTCCTATGGACCCTTTATCAGCGATAGCAACGTACCGGTGGCCAATACCACCATGGAGACCTACGTCCAGGGCCTGAACTGCAATGACTGCCATCAGAAGGCAACGATTGCCGGCGACCCGAGCCTGGCCTCGGACTTTTCGTTCCTGTTCAACAACGCCGATTCGGCCAGGCAAAAAAGCCTGATCAAGCGCGTGCATGCCTTCGAAACCCTCAAGGACGGTCAACCATGAAACGCTCCCTCGCCACTCTCCTGCTCGCATTATCGATGGCCCTGGCCCCCCTGGCCCTGGCCCATTCACCCCATGAACTGCACGCAGTCAGCAACGGCGCCGATGCCGATGCGCCGGGCAACCACGGCATGTTCATGGTCGGCTCGCAGACCCTGTTTTTGGTGCACATGCCGATGTTCACCACAGAAAAGCACATGTACCAGATCGTCCTGCAGGCCAGCCTGCCCGCCGACGTGATGGCCAAATACCAGGCGCTGCGCGCGGCCAACCCGAGCAAGCCGTATAACCTGATCAATGTCGATAACGACACCTTCACCCTGCCCCAGCTCAAGGCCGGTGAGGTGACCACGTTCAAGGCAACGATCTTTGACGGCTACTCCAATGATGGCGGCGGTACACCGGGGCCGGTGTTGTTTGACAACGTGCCGGTGACGGTCGAAGCGGTGGTGATCTACCGGCCGTTCAACCTGGGCATCGACCGCCCCAAACAGCTGGTCTACACCTTGTTTGGCCGGGGCAATGAGGCGCACTTGACGCACTACATCGCCCAGGATCCGGACTTCCAGGAAATCATTACCCTGCCTGGGCCACCAGCACCGTTTTCGGCGGCGCAGTTGGTGTCTACGGTGGATTTGAATTTCACCACCGTGCAATCGTTGCCGATCGTATGCCAGTCGCCGCTCAAGCCCGGGGTTTACCCAACGTTGCTGGAGGGGCGTGCGGATGCGCCGGTGGCCCTGGATCTGGGACCGGCAGCGCAGCGCGTGTGGTATTCGACGGGCAATCTGTTGAACAAGACAGACCCTTGTCAGCGTTAGGCGGCGCCATTGACCTGCATACGGCCGTTTTCTCCAAATGCAGCAATAATCCGCAATCGATAGGAATGTGGCGGGAGATTTGCCAGAATGCGCGACTTAGAAACATTCGCATTCGCAGGAAATTCCCATGCACGCCCACCCTTCGCTCCCCGCTGCGCGTCGCATCCTCGCCGTCGAGGATGACCCGGTGCTCGCCGCCCACCTGGACAGCCACCTGGGCCAACGTGGCTTCGATGTCACGTTGCGCCAGGACGGTGGCGAGATCGTCGAGTTGGTGCGCGCCCAACCTTTCGACCTGATCCTGATGGATATCATGCTGCCGGGCAGCAGCGGCCTGGAGGTGCTCGCGCAACTGCGCCGGCATCAACGGGTGCCGGTGATCCTGATGTCGGCCCTCGGTGCCGAGCAGGACCGCATCACCGGGTTCAGCCAGGGCGCCGACGATTACCTGCCCAAGCCGTTCAGCATGCTGGAGATGGATGTGCGCATCGACGCGATCCTGCGCCGGGTGGCCTATGAACATGAGGTGCCCGGCACGGCGCGCAATGAGGACCCGCAACTGACATTCGACGAACAACGCACCGATGTCAGCCTCAATGAGCAGTGGGCCGACCTGACCACCACCGAGTATCGGGTGCTGGAAACCCTGGTGGCCCATGTCGATGAGGTGCTGACCAAGGCGTTTCTGTACCAACAGGTCATGCATCGTGCCTATTCCAGGCATGATCGCAGCCTGGACATGCATGTCAGCCGCATCCGGCGCAAGTTGCAGGCCATCGGCTACACCGCCGGGCGCGTGGAGACGGTCAGGAGCACCGGCTACATGCTGACCCGGCTGCAAGCATGAGGCTGCCCAACCGCCATTCGCTGTTGTGGAAACTGATCGGTTTGCTGGCGGTACTGTGCCTGTTGGTGGTCAGCCTGCAAGTGGATGTGAGCCAGCGTATCTATGAAGCCACCGCGCGCCTGCCCGCTCCCACCCGCTACATCCTCGGCGAATACGCGCGCCAGGCCGAAATGGCCTGGCGCGAGCGCGGTGCGGCAGGGGTCGATGAGTTCCTCAAAAGCCTGCGTGCCCAGGAGCAGGTGTGGGCGGTGGTGGTAGACGACCACCATTCGCTGTCCTCCCAGGCCTTGACCACGGTCGAACGGCGCAAGCTGGACTTTGTGCGCCAGATCGACTGGCCCGTGGGCCGCCCTGGTGGCCGGCCAACGTTTTACATGCCGTTCAGCGACGGCGCAGCCCGCCTGGTCATGGAGTTGCCGCTGCACCTGGACCCGCGCCAGGGCCGTGGCCTTTGGGACATTTTGCTGCGCCAGGTGCTGCCGACAGGCCTGGCGTTGTTGTTTGGCGTGCTGTTGTACCGGGTGCTGATTTCACCGCTGGTGATCCTGCGGCGCCAGGCCAATGCCCTGAGCGCCGGTGACCTGGCCTCGCGGGTCGGGCCGCAGGTGACGCGGCGCCGCGATGAATTGGGTGAGTTGGCCCGGGCCTTCGATCATATGGCCGAGCGCCTGGAAAGCACGGTGGTGCTGCAACGGCGCTTGCTGCGGGACTTGTCCCACGAACTGCGCACGCCCTTGAGCCGGCTGCGGGTGGCCGGTGAGCGCGAGCCTGATCCAGGCGCCCTGCGCCAGCGCCTGGAGCGCGAAGTGCAAGGTATGGAACGCTTGATCGGCAGCACCCTGGAGCTGGTCTGGCTGGATACCGAACGCCCATCCATGCCCGTGGAAGCGGTCGAGATGGAGCCTTTGTGGGACCTGCTGCGCGAAGACGCCTGCTTTGAAAGCGGCTGGCCCAGCGAACGCCTGCCCTGCGAACTGCCCGCAGGCGTCTGGGTGCTGGGCAACCTCAATGGCCTGGCCCAGGCCCTGGAAAATATCCTGCGCAATGCCATCCGCCATTCCCCCGAACACGGTGTGGTGCGCTTGACCGGTGCGCTTGAGGGTGATTTCTGGCACCTGTGCATCCAGGACCAGGGCCCGGGGATCGAGCCCGACAAGCTGGAACAGATCTTCCTGCCCTTCACCCGCCTCAATGCCGCCCGCCCGGGTGGTGACGGTTATGGCCTGGGCTTGTCGATTGCCCGCAGCATCGTGCAGTTGCAAGGTGGCCAGCTGTGGGCACAGAACACCACGCCCGGGCTGTGCCTGCATCTGCGACTCAAAGTGTATAAGTTGTAAATTGCGTTTACTCTCATATGAGAATCACTAGCATTCGAGTCAACCCTATGCATGGTTGTAGTGGTCTAATGAAACCGGACACCCATTTAGGCGAGAATGCTCGCCAGTTAGAGGTGTCTGATGACAAAACAACGTCGTTCCTTTTCCGCTGAATTCAAACGCGAGGCCGCAGGCCTCGTGCT
>NZ_JAAQWQ010000011.1:0-80624 GCF_012985565.1 Pseudomonas sp. WS 5010
AGCACGAGGCCTGCGGCCTCGCGTTTGAATTCAGCGGAAAAGGAACGACGTTGTTTTGTCATCAGACACCTCTAACTGGCGAGCATTCTCGCCTAAATGGGTGTCCGGTTTCATTAGACCACTACAAATCTTAAATTTTTGCTGGAATACCAATTGGAATACCGCTCTACCGGGCGATACTCATCACGATCGGTGGTATGAGTTCACCAGAGCGGAGCTGACGTTAAGCAAGGATGTAAATCTTAAATATCTTGTAAGAAACTTCCTCATTTTTGGTAGGCTTTTGCCATCAGTCTAGAGGAAATGGAATGCCCGCAGTCATCGTTGAAAACGACACATCGCAATGGCAAGACGAAACCGGTGCTGTCTATCACTTCCCCAAGCGGTACCAAGCCTGGCTTGCTGAAGGAACCGAAGTGATCTATTACAAAGGACGCATCAAGGACAAAACCTTTGCTTCTGTCCGCCTCAGCGCCGATCCGCATTATTTTGGTATGGCACGCATCGGCAAGGTCTACGCAGACCGGAGGAGTGATAAGGGTGACCTTTTTGCTTTGATCGAAAACTTCACTCCGTTTGAAGGCGCTATCCCCTCGAAAATTAACGGAGTGTACCTAGAGACGATTCCCGCTACTCGAGTGAACAACTATTGGCGTGACGGGGTTCGGTCCATTTCCCAACTGGATTACGATGCAATCCTAAGTCATGCGAAGCTCCTGTCTTCCCAGGCTGACCAGGTCGCACCAAATTTCGAAGGCGATCCATTGACCTTTGAATCGGCCAATGAAGGCAGCAAATTAAGTTACTTTGGAACCCGCTACGAGCGCCGGAAAGATCTGAGGGTGAAGGCCATTTCTATCCACGGCCTTGACTGCAAGGCATGTGGCTTTGATTTCGAACAGGCGTACGGCGAGCACGCGAAGGGGTTCATTCACGTTCACCATATAGTGCCGATTTCGGACTTTGGTAGTGAGAAAGCCGTGAATCCTGAGACTGACCTCGTTACGTTGTGCGCGAACTGTCACGCGATGGTCCATCGCAAGCGGCATATGACTCTGAGCGTTGATGAGCTGAAAGGAATGTTGCGCGGGCGATGGGTAATCGAGCCTTAGTTTTCTACTGTGTTCAACCTACGTTTTTTTGTGAGGCTGAATCCTGGATAGTGACATCCTACCGGCGGGCCCATCAGCCGTTACTGTGCCTGGCAAGTCGGCTCTCAAAGTATTGCGCGGTCTCCTGATCAGTACAGTATAGGTAGCAGCCTTTCATCCCACGAGTCATCAATGTTCGATACGTGTTTTTGATGATCAGGTCTGTATCTTGCTGCGCCAGAGCAGGTTGCTCCTTCATCAACTTCTTCCAGCCACGAATCGATTTGTCGTTCTTATCTCGCTCATGCGGCGACGTTACCACCTGCCCATCACGCACGACCAGATCTGGTCCGATGATCACTCCAATATAATCAACTTCCAGCCCTTGGCAGGTGTGGATACAACCGACCTGTTCAATGGAGTTCTCAGCGATGATCCACAAGCTGCCATCCTGATCCAGATTCCATTGGCGTGCGTAGTCATTGCCGATAACGATGTCAGTGGCCTTGGAGTCTTTCTTGCTGAGCCAAGGCCAGCAATAGCCCGCGACCACACGAGCCTTGTTTCCATGGTTTTTCTCGTCAATGGCGTCATGCAGCGCCTGAGGTGAGTCGAATACCTTGAACTCGTACTCCGAGATGTTGAGCGTCGGATTTGCTGTCGAGCGAATGCCAAGCACGTCATCCAGCCATGCCATGTAACCGTCAGAACCACTGCAGCGAAACTGTGAAGACAGCACATATTCCTCGACCACAGCACCCTTGGCTTTGGCAAAGGCGCGTATTGCCTGCTTGCTGCCTATGTCGCTCAGGGTCACACGCTGATCTTCATCGATGAAGAAAATTGAGCATTTCGCTGATTCAATCAGCTCCTTGATCTGGTTTTCGCCAAGGTTCCCATAAAGCCCGCTTTTCTCATTCAGCCGGTGGGCTTCGTCCACGATAAGCGCATCGAATGTGTTGGGCTGAGTGTCGATGAACGCCCCAGAGCCTGAAAAGAAATTCGAGAAATGGCTGCGTTTGATGGTGCCAACCAGTTTGCTTTCGTAGACCTTGCGTGGGGCGGCATTCTTCGAGACATATTTGCTTAACAGCCTCAAATCTGTGAGCCTCACCAGTAAATTGATAGCCAGAACAGTTTTCCCGGTGCCCGGGCCCCCCTCAATGATCAGCACCTTTGGTGCCTGGTCCGAGGCTTCGCTTGCTGCCGCAAGCGCTGATTCAAAAACTGCTTTTTGATCGTCAATCAATACGAACTCTGGCTTGCCTGTCATCAGCCCTTCGAGGGCCTCGGCTAGCGCTTTGGACGGACGGATTTTCCCATCGGACAGTTCGTAGAGAACCTCTTTGTTGTCGCCGTGAGCAATATGCTTTTTCAGGAAGCTTCTGAGTTTGGTGAGCTCCTCCGGCCCTTTCAGGAACAGTGGGGCTTTGCTGATGTGGGGCTCGTAGTGAGCTGAGTCGATGATGCCGTCGCTGACGTAGTTATGAAGGTAGGCACACGGACGGATCTCGATGCTTTTGTCATACACCGCCTCGTTGAAGCCCTCCAGCAGCGCGGCGTATGACCATACTTGATAGGACGGGTGAATGGTCTCAACGAGGCCACCACCCAATGCTGTTTTGACGATGGCATCCTTGGTAGTGGCGCTGGCCTTGCTCCATTGCTTTAATTCGATCAAGACGGCTTTTTTTGCCTGATTTTCGTCGCGACCGGTGAGCAGAAAATCGATGCGCTTCGACGACTGCGGAATGTGCAGCTCAATGGCCAGGCCCGCGTCGCTCGGCAGGCCTTCATCCCTAAGGACCTTGGCCATATACGTTAGAGATCCTTGCCACGACCTGATTTCCGACCTGCCAACGGTCTTGCCGGTGGCTTCCTTGAAATGCCTGAGGATCACCTCCTCAATGTCATCGTTATCGTTATCTTTTAGAAATTGCTGTTTGGTCGCAGCGTAAACGATCACGGGCTGTCCTTAGATTCGAGTTGTTCAGAGTCGGTCGTACTTTTTGCTGCTGCTTTTGGCTTTATCCACGGGGTACTTCTGGCCGTTCGAGGCAAGTTTCCGTGTCACCGCCTCATTGAGGTCGATGCCGAGCACGCTGCTCAGGCGAACCAGATACATCAGTACGTCCGCCAATTCGTCTTTCACGGCTAGACCGATTTCGGGATCTTTAGCTACGGAGAGCGAATCGGCATCGCTCATCCATTGGAAAATCTCGCACAGCTCTCCTACCTCGCCAGTGAGCGCCAGGATGAGATTTTTTGGGGAATGGAACTGCTGCCAGTCACGATCATCTGCGAAAAGCTGAAGGGATGCGGCAAGTTTCACTACGTCAACCAATGGCGCGGATGAGCTGTCTGAGTCACTCACGGGGCTATCTCTTGGGTATCAGTGGGGGCAAAAAATGTGTAGGAAAATCGACCTTGGATTGTAGGAGTTTTTGTTGTTTGCGCGGGTTTTTTTTGTGTTTTTCTCTCATATGCTGTGTGCTGGCCGAATTGCTTGCCAGCGTTCGCTATGTCCTTTGAGCGTGGCAAAGTGGGCCGGCTACAAACAGGTCTTCCAGTGCTTGTCGGCGGGCGTAGCTCAGTTGGACGCGGCGACCCTCATGCCCACCGACCAGCTTCCTTTTCTTCACCCTGTTCGTTTGTTTGCAGATAGAGCAGCAGCACTTTTCAGAGGGGGCTGACGCTGTCCCATTGGTGTTCGGTCGGCAGGACGCCGGGGGAGGTGTTGGTGAAAAGCTGCTGAGACGCGCCAATATCGGCATTGGTCCACAGCGATTTTCAGCAATATTCGGTACTCCAGATACAGCGAAGCCCGCACTGGGCGGGCTTCTCTGGTGTTTCAATTGGTGGAGCCGGGGGGATTTGAACCCCCGTCCGCCAGTACTCTGCTGTCGGTACTACATGCGTAGCCGTTTCTATTAAGTTAACCCTCAGCGACCCGAAGGGCAGGGTGCTTTGGGCGAGTTGTGTAAGTTTTAGCCGCTTCGTCCACAACGTACTGCACGGCGATTCTGTTCTATATGACAATCACTTTGGGTTTACAGACATCCCCTGATGATTGCTGGACCCGAAGGTACCAGGAGGGAAGGGCTAAGGCTGCTTACGCAGCGAGAGCGTATTCCCCGTAGGTTTCGTCATTGGCAACTATAGAAAGTTGCAACAGTGGATTTACGAGTTCTGTTACCAACTCGGCATGCACCTAAAGGTTCGCAACCGGCGTCGAATCCTAAACGGCCCCGTGCTTGTTGCTCGATGTGATCGTGAGCGACAAGCCTGCGCAGTGTACGTCAAACGGTCACAGAAGGCCAACCCGAAAGGTTGGCCTTGAGCGGTTGGCGGGTTATGGGTTGCCGCCTTTGTCCAGGTTCTGCAGGTCTTGCAGGGCCTTGGAGGTGATCTCGATACACTTCTTCTCATCACCGGCCGTGTGGGCTGCCTTGGCTTGGGAGACGGCAGTGTCGATCTCGCCGCTTTTGCCTGTGCTGTCAGTGGCGAGCAAGGCCTTGCTGTTGTTGATTTTATCCAGGTTGATCTGGCACAGATCTGCCTCGTTACTTGCGGCAAACACGGGTGAGGCCAGCATCGCAGCGGTAACGAATACACCAGCCAGTACGGAACGCTTCATGGGTATCTCCTTGTGCAAAGAGGTCTCGATGCTGCGCGGTACGTGCGGGCAGCCGGCGAGGTCATGGGTCGGCCCCGGTTGCCCGGGGCTTAAGCAAGTGACTACGCCAGTGCGCAGGGGTTCGTTTTTATTGCGCGGGCCTGGGTCACCCGGTCAACCAGGTAGACCAGGCCGTGGTAATCGATCCCACCGTGCTGGGTCAGACCGATCTCACAGGTGCGGCTGGTGGAGATGCCTTCGCTGCAGTACTGCACGGCGTCCTTGAGGGAACGCAGGGAGTGGGCGTTGAGTTCCGGCGTGGTGAAGCCTTTATCGCCGGCGAACCCGCAGCAGTGGATGCCTTCGGGGATTACCACGTTGTTGCTGCAACGCCGGGCGAGGTCGATCAGGGCCTGGCTTTCGCCCAGGTGCTGGGTGCTGCAGGTGACATGCACGGCAATCGGCGCGTCCTGGGGGGTGAAGTCCAGGCGGTCCATCAGGTGGGTGCGGATAAAACGGACCGGGTCGTAGAGGTCCAGGCGTGTTTGCCCCAGGTCCTGGACCAGGCGCAGGGTGCAGGGGCTGGTGTCGCAGTAGATCGGGTCGAGGCCGCCACGGCTGGCGTGGAGCAGGGCGCCGATCAGTTCCTGGCGCTTGTGCTCGGCCTGTTCGGCGTAGCCTTTGGAGGCAAAGGGCTGGCCGCAGCATAGGCTGTCGGGATTGTCCGGAATGACTACCTGGTAGCCGGCTTTTTCCAGCAGGCCGCGGGTTTTGTCGTACAGCGACATTTGCTCTTTGTCGCCGGCTGCCGGGCCCATTGCCCGCGATACACAGGCTGCGAGGTAGACCACCCGTGGGCGTTCATCGTTGACGGCGGGGCTGAAGCGGATGGCTTTTTCTGGCTGCGGCATAGCGCTGGTCCACTGCGGGATTTGCCCCTTGGACAGCTTGGTCACGGAGGCTGAGAGTTTCGCCAGGCGGGGTGCGCCGAGCAGCATGCGTGCGCCGTTGGCCACATGCAGGGTGAAGCGTGCACCTTGCAGCGCGGTGGAGAAATGGCTGGCCAGCCACTCGGCGGTTTTCGTACTGCCTGCTTCACGGCTGCGCAGTTTTTTCACCAGGTCGCCGGTATTGATGCCTACCGGGCAGCGCTGGGCGCACAAGCCGGTGGCGGCACACGTGTCGATGCCTTGATAGTGATACGCCGCTTCCAGTTCGGTGGTGTCGATGCCCGCGCGTTTGCGTGCCTGGATATCGCGCCAGATCACAATGCGCTGGCGCGGGCTCAGGGTCAGGCCCTTGGAGGGGCATACTGGCTCGCAGAAACCGCACTCGATGCACTTATCCACAATCTCGTCGGCGGCCGGCAGCGGCTTGAGGTTTTTGAGGTGGATTTGCGGGTCTTCGCTGAGCACCACGTCCGGGTTGAGAATGCCGTTGGGGTCGAGCAGGCGCTTGAGCTGCCACATCAATTGGTAGGCATCGCTGCCCCATTCCAGTTCGACGAAGGGCGCCATATTGCGCCCGGTGCCGTGCTCGGCTTTCAGCGAACCGCCGAACTCCACGGCCACCAGTTGCGCCACGTCATCCATGAACGCCTGGTAGCGTGTGACTTCTTCCGCGCTGTTGAAGCCTTGGGTGAACACAAAGTGCAGATTGCCTTCCAGGGCGTGTCCGAAAAGGATGGCTTCATCGTAGTGATGCTTGTCGAACAACTCGATCAAGCGATTCACGCCAATGGCCAATTGCTCTACCGGGAAGGTCACATCTTCGATGATCACCGTGGTGCCCGTCTTGCGTACGGCGCCGACGGCAGGGAAGGTGTCCTTGCGGATTGCCCACAGGCGTGCGTTTTCCAGCGGGTCTTCGGTGAAGTCGACTTGCTTCTCGACCGGGAAGTCGGCCAGCGAGGCCATGATCAGCGCCAGTTGCTCATGCAGCAATGTGGACGAGGCTGCACGGGATTCGATCAATAGCGCGCAGGCACCTTCCGATAGCTGTTGTACGAAAGCGGGCATGCCGGGTTTGTCCTGCACCGAGCGCATGCTGCGTCGGTCCAGCAACTCGACCGCCGACACGGGCTGGGTTTTCAGCACGGTCACGGCGTTGCAGCAGGTTTCTACATCGGGGAACACGATCAGGGCCGATGCCTTGTGGGGGTGATCGATCACCGTGTCGTAGGTCACTGCGCTGATAAAGCCTAGGGTGCCTTCGGAGCCCACCAGCAAATGGCTGAGGATATCCAGCGGCTCGTCGAAATCCACCAGGGCATTGAGTGACAGGCCGGTGGTATTTTTCAGACGGTATTTATGGCGGATTTTTGCCGCCAATTCAGAATTGGCCCGGGTCTCGCGGCCCAGGGTGGCCAGGCGCTCAAGCAACTGGCTGTGTTGCTCGCGGAAGGCCGCGACGCTGGCGGCATCCTCGGTGTCGAGACGGCTGCCGTCGGCCAGCACCAGTCGAATCCCGGCCAGGGTGTGGTAGGTGTTCTGGGCAGTGCCGCAGCACATGCCGCTGGCATTGTTGGCGACAATTCCGCCGATCTTGCAGGCATTGATCGACGCCGGATCCGGGCCGATCTTACGCCCGAACGGCGCAAGCCAGGCGTTGGCCTGGGCCCCGATCACTCCCGGTTGCAGGCGGATTTGCGTACCTTGGCCCCGAATCTCGCGGCCGTTCCAGTTATCGCCGAGTACGATCAGCACCGAATCGCTGATGGCCTGGCCGGAGAGGCTGGTGCCGGCTGCACGAAAGGTCACTGGCACGCGGTCGCGTTGCGCCAGTTGCAGGAGTTCGACCACCTCATCTTCCGATTCGACGCGGATCACCAGCTGTGGGATCAGTCGGTAAAAACTGGCGTCGGTGCCGAAAGCCAGGGTGGAAAGAGGATCGTCGAAGCGCCGATCTTTCGGGATCAGTCGTGCGACAGCATCAAGGAACGCGATGGGCAGACTCATGGGTCCTCCAGGATCAGCAGCACCCAGTCTGGGGAGCCTGGACGCCACGGTCCAGCAGACTGGGTTGTGAATAGCTGACGCCGCAAGGCGGCTGCGGCGTCGGTTCTTACGGTATTGCCTGTGGTCTTAATGCACCAGCATGCCGGTGAACCAGTACGCCTGGGCGTAGGTAATCAGGCCGACAATCGTGGCGAAAAACAGACTGTGCTTGAGGGTGAAGCGGAACAGGTCGGACTCCTTGCCCACAAGGCCGGTCGCGGCGCAGGCCACGGCGATCGATTGCGGGGAAATCATCTTGCCGGTCACGCCGCCACTGGTATTCGCCGCTACCAGTAGGGTGTCGTTGACGCCGATCTGGTGGGCGGTGGTGGCTTGCAGGGAGCTGAACAGGGCGTTGGACGAGGTATCGGAACCGGTGAGGAACACGCCCAGCCAGCCAAGGAACGGCGAGAAGAACGGGAATGCCGCACCGGTGCCGGCCAGTACCAGGGCCATGGTCGAAGACATGCCGGAGTAGTTGGTCACGAACGCGAACGCCAACACCATGCCGATGGACAGGATCGGCCAGCGCAGCTCGTAGAAGGTCTCTTTCAAAGTGGTCAGACCAGTTTTGAAATTGATCTTCAGCACCAGCATGGAGATCAGTGCGGAGAAGAAAATCGCCGTGCCGGTGGCGGAAATCGGATCCAGCTTGAACACCGCGGGGATGGCGGTCGGGTTGGTGACGATCGGCGCAACCTTGATCACCATCTGGTCCAGGTGCGGAATCGCAAAGTTGAACACCCAGCTGTACATCGAGCCGCCGGCGGCGAACATCGCCTTGAACGGCTTGAGGGTCCAGATGGTCACCAGCACGGTCAGGATCAGGAACGGCGACCAGGCCTTGAAAATTTCCATCAGGCTGTAGGGCGATGCCACGGAAGTGCGCGGCTGGCCGAAACCGCCGACGCTGCCGGTGATCGAAACGCTGGAGGTGGCGCCAGCAATCTGTGCGCCCGCAGTGCGCTTGGGCTGCCAGACTTTCAGGAACAGGGTCAGGGAAATCAGGCTGGCCAGGGCCGAGGTGATGTCCGGCAGTTCCGGGCCGATAAAGTTGGAGGTGAAGTACTGGGTAATGGCAAAGCTCAAGCCGGCCACCAGTGCCGCAGGCCAGGTTTCCTTGACGCCGCGCACACCGTCCATCATGAACACCAGCCAGAACGGTACGAACAGCGACAGCAGTGGCAGTTGGCGGCCGGTCATGGCGCCGATCTTGAAGGCGTCGATGCCGGTGACCTGGCCAGCCACGATGATCGGGATCCCCAGGGCGCCGAACGCCACTGGCGCGGTGTTGGCAATCAGGCACAGGCCGGCGGCGTACAGTGGGTTGAAGCCCAGTCCTACCAGCAGTGCGGCAGTAATCGCCACGGGTGCGCCGAAACCGGCGGCGCCTTCGAGGAATGCACCGAAGCAGAAGCCGATCAGCAGCACTTGCAGGCGCTGGTCATCGGTAATCGACAGCACGGAGCTGCGGATCACTTCGAACTGGCCGCTCTTTACCGTCAGTTTGTAGAGGAACACTGCGGCGACGATGATCCAGGCGATTGGCCACAGGCCGTAGGCAAAGCCGTAGCCGGCAGCGGCGAATGCCATGTCGACCGGCATCTGGAAAGCGAAGATCGCCACCAGGATCGACAACGCCAGGGTGATGCTCCCCGCAACATGGCCTTTGAGGCGAAACACCGCCAGGGCCAGGAAGAAAAATACGATGGGAATAACGGCGGCCAGTGCGGACAGGCCAAGGCTGCCGAGTGGGCTGTAAAGCTGTTGCCAGGTTTGCATATGGGGTGGCCCCTAATTGTTGTTGGTCATGCATGCTCAGCTGATTTGGGTAATTGGTAAGACCAATTTACAATCGCTGATGGCTAGGTTAAGAGCCTTCGGGGTGATGTGTCAATTTGCCGCCTGAGAAACTTTGGTCGCATGTCGGCGGGCGCGGGGTCTGATCGGTGTAATCAAAGGGGCTCTGATAGGTGCCGACAGCGCGGCAATAGGCCAGAATAGAGGGCCCGGCGAGTGGCCGGGATCGTGGAGAGTCAGTTATGGCGTTTGATCAGGTGCGTCAGCGCCGTTTGTCCGACGATATTGTCGAGCAGCTTGAGGGCATGATCCTTGAGGGCACGTTGAAGTCGGGCGAGCGATTGCCAGCCGAGCGCGCACTGGCTGAACAGTTTGGTGTGTCGCGGCCGTCGTTGCGCGAGGCGATCCAGAAGCTGGCGGCCAAGGGGTTGCTGGTCAGTCGCCAGGGCGGCGGCAACTATGTGGTGGAGACGCTGGGTTCAACCTTCAGCGACCCATTGCTGCATCTGCTGGAAAACAACCCCGAAGCCCAGCGTGATCTGTTGGAGTTTCGTCAGACGCTCGAGGCGTCTTGCGCCTATTACGCGGCGTTGCGCGCCACGGAAGTGGACCGTGAGCGGCTGACGGCAGCCTTTGATGCCTTGCAGGATTGCTACACGCGTGACGATGAGGTGAGCCGTATTGAAGAGGGCGCGGCCGATGCCAGGTTTCACTTGGCTATCGCCGAAGCGAGCCACAATGCGGTATTGCTGCACACTATTCGCGGTTTGTTTGATCTGCTCAAGCGTAACGTGGTGACCAATATCGGTGGCATGTACCAGCAACGCAGCGAAACCCGCGACATGCTGATCAATCAGCATCGCGACTTGTACCTGGCGATTATCGAAGGGCGGGCGGAACAGGCGCGGGAAGTTTCAACACGTCACCTGCTGTACGTGCAGGAAGTGTTGGAAGAAGTGCGTCAGGAAGTCCAGCGCATGGCGCGGGCGGAGCGGCGCAAGGGGATGTGACCGGCAGTTGCGGCGCAGGGAGCAGGCTCCCTGGCCACACGGGCTCGCATCAAGGGCCGGGGAAGATCAGTCTTCCTTGCCCTTGTTGCGTACGGCGCGCTGCAATTCCCGATTGGAGTCGCGCTCGCGCTCGGTATCACGCTTGTCGTATTCCTTCTTGCCCTTGCCCAGTGCGATCTCGCACTTGACCAGGTGCTTGCTCCAGTACCACGACAGGCAGACGCAGGCGTAGCCCTTCTGTTGTACGGCAGCGGCGAGCTTTTCCAGTTCGCGGGCATTGAGCAGCAGCTTGCGCGTACGCACCGGGTCGGCAATCACATGGGTGCTGGCGGTCATCAACGGCGTGATATGACTGCCGAGCAGCCAGGCCTCGCCATCCTTGAGCAGCACGTAACTGTCGACCAGCTGCAACTTGCTGGCGCGCAGACTTTTTACTTCCCAGCCGGCCAGGACCAGACCAGCCTCGAACCGATGTTCGATGAAGTAATCGTGTCGCGCCTTTTTGTTCTGCGCGATGGTCCCTGTTGGGTGTTTCTTTTGTTTAGCCATAGGGGCGGCATTATAGGGAGTTGCGAGCGTGTCGGCTACGGTCAACCTGCGTGCTTGAGCGTGTTGGACGAATCCCGGACAATACCGCCAGGTTTCTGGTTTTTTTCTCTCGCGAATCGGGCAGTCTTTTCGCGATGTTTGCCGCTCAGCTTCGGAAATAACGTTCCCATGACGACGCATATTCAACGCTCGGCCCTGCTGCCTTATCCGGCGCAAGCGCTCTATGACCTGGTCAACGACGTGGCGAGCTACCCGGATTTCCTGCCCTGGTGCTCCTCATCCACGGTATTGGAGAGCAGCGATGAGCATATGCGTGCGAGTCTGGAGGTGTCCAAGGGCGGGCTTGGTCAGAAGTTTGTGACGAGCAACGTCCTGGTGCCTGGTCGATCCATCGAGATGAATCTGGAAGAGGGGCCGTTCACTCAACTGCATGGTGTCTGGGTATTCAAGCCATTGGGGGAGAAGGCGTGCAAGATCAGCCTGGACCTGACGTTTGATTACGCAGGCTCCATCGTGCGGGCGACCTTGGGGCCGCTGTTCAATCAGGCGGCGAACACCCTGGTGGATGCGTTTTGCCAGCGCGCCAAGCAACTGCATGGCTGAGTCCATGATTGAGATTGAGGTGGTCTGTGCGGCAGTGGATCGCCAATTGTTGTTGAATCTGGCGGTTGCGCCGGGGACGAGCCTGCGGGCGGCGGTGCTGGTTTCAGGTATTGCGGCTCAGTTTCCTGAACTGGATGTTGCCAGTTGCCCCTTGGGAATTTTCGGCAAGGTTGTGGCGGATGCTGAAACGCGTAGCGTGCAGCTCGGCGATCGCATCGAGATTTATCGCCCTTTGTTGGCGGATCCCAAAGAGGTAAGGCGCTTGCGAGCGGCTAAAGCAGCCGAAGCGCGACGGCAAAATCCATAACCTGCGAAATAGCAGGCAACAAAAAGCCCGGCATGCCGGGCTTTTTGTTGAGCGATGCAAATTATTGCGGGCCTGTATCCAGAGGTTCTGGTGTTGGCACCGGAACGGTTTCGACGCTGTCGATATCTTTCTGGATGGTGTCCAGCAAGGAGCCAGGCTTGGCCGGCACTTCGGACTTGGGTTTTTCAGCATTCTGCGCTGGCGCAGTGACGCTGGTCCCGCTGTCCTTGCCCAACAGGGCTTCATCGCGGCTTACGCCAGGCATGAAGTCGCCGGAAAGGCTGACGAGTTGGTCATTGCCATTAAAGATGACACTGACGCGCTCCTGTTGGCGTTCCCCGCCTCCAGGCTGCAGGCTATAGAGATAATCCCAGCGATCGGCATGGAATGTGTCGGTCAGCAGGGGATTGCCCATGATAAACCGTACTTGCCGTCGGGTCATTCCCGGGCGTAACTGGTCTATCATGTCCTGCGTGACGACATTGCCCTGCTGGATGTCGATTTTGTAAACCCCGGGGAATGAACAACCGGCGAGTGCGAGCAGTCCCACAAGGGTGAAACTGGTTAGCAAGAGCTTGGTGTTTTGCATCGGTGGGCGACTTCCACTATCTTGGCTGGGACAACGTAAACGCCGATCATACCCGTATTAAGAGAAGCTGCGAAGCAGCATCCGCGAGAAAGCTAACCATGGTTGAAAATAGCGAACTACGCAAAGCCGGTCTTAAAGTGACTCTGCCACGAGTCAAGATTCTACAAATGCTCGATTCCGCCGAGCAGCGCCACATGAGTGCCGAGGATGTCTACAAGGCACTGATGGAGTCTAACGAGGACGTCGGCCTGGCCACGGTTTACCGTGTACTGACCCAGTTTGAAGCCGCAGGGCTGGTGGTTCGTCATAATTTCGACGGCGGTCATGCAGTGTTTGAACTGGCTGACGGTGGTCATCACGACCATATGGTTGACCTGGATACCAATGAGGTAATCGAGTTCACCAGTCCTGCAATCGAGAAGCTCCAGCATGAGATCGCTGAGCAGCACGGATTCGATTTGGTGGACCATAATCTGGTCCTGTACATACGTAAGAAAAAGTAAGAAAGCTACGCAGATTCGCTCTGCGAAACGATCGAAGGCGACCTTAGGGTCGCCTTCGTGCTTTCTAGCGAGGGAAAACTCGCGATCAGGCCTTCGCCGTCACCACCATTTTCTTCGCATGGGCCAGGGACTCCTTGGTCAGATCGATGCCGCCGAGCATGCGCGCGACTTCTTCCACGCGTTCGGTCTTGTTCAACTTGGACACAGCGGTGTGTGTGGCATCACTGCCCCGCACCTTATGCACAAACAGATGCTGATGCCCCTGGGCTGCCACCTGGGGCAAGTGGGTAACGGTCAATACCTGCCCGCGCTCACCGAGGCGACGCAGCAGTTGGCCGACAATTTCCGCGGTTGGCCCGCCGATCCCTACGTCCACTTCGTCGAAGACCAAGGTCGGTACGCGAGAGGTCTGGGCAGTGATGACTTGGATCGCCAGGCTGATCCGTGACAACTCGCCACCAGACGCCACCTTGGCCAGTGCCTTGAGGGGTTGGCCCGGGTTGGCGCTGACCAGCAGTTCGACTTGCTCAAGGCCGTTGGGCTGCAGTTCATTGCCGCTATTGGCGTGTAGCTCGATGGTGAAGCGCCCGCCGGGCATGCCCAAACGCTGGATTTCCTGTTCCACCGCGCAGGCCAGTGCAGTTGCGGCCTGGTGTCGCAGGTCGCTCAGCTCCCGCGCTTTTTCCTGGTAGTGGCGGGCGAAAGAGGCCAGTTCATCACCCAGGCGCTCAATGGATTCATCGTTGGCGTTCAGGGTTTCGATCTCATCCAGCAGTTTTTGCTGCATGGCTGCGACTTCTGTTGGTTGGATCCGGTGTTTGCGCGCCAAGGTATAAATAGTGTCGAGGCGTTCTTCGATCTCTTGCAGGCGAGCCGGGTCGGCATCGAAGTGGTCAAGGAAGCGGTTCAACTCGCCAACCGCCTCTTCTACCTGGATCTGCGCACTGGTCAGCAGTGTGGTGGCTTCATTTAGTGAGCCGGAGCCGCTGTTTACGCTCGACAGGCGGTTAAGGCTTGCCGTCAGTGCGTTCAGCACATTGCCGGAGTCACTTTCGCTGCATTGCTCGACAACCTGGCGGCAGATGCCCAGCAGGGTTTCGGCATTGGTCAGGTTCTTGTGTTCCTGCTCCAACTGTTCCAGTTCGGTTTCGCCCAGGCCCAGGCTTTCCAGCTCTTCCAGTTGATAGCTGAGGAGTTGGTGGCGGGCCCGTTGTTCGTCGCCGGAATTGGACAGGCGCTCCAGTTCCAGGCGGGTCTGGCGCCAGCGCTGCGCGGCCAACTGCACTTGGCGAGCCAGGTCGGTGGCGCCGGCGTACTCATCCAGCAGGCGGCGGTGGGTGTCGGTTTTCAGCAGGGATTGATGCTCGTGCTGGCTGTGGATGTCGATCAACAACTCGCCGAGGGCCTTCAGGTCGCCGAGGGGGCAGGGCGTGCCATTGATGTAGCCTCGGGAGCGGCCTTCGGCGGTGATCACGCGGCGCAGGATGCATGGGCCGTCGTTGTCCAGGTCACGTTCGGCGAGCCAGGCGCTGGCTTCCGGGATATCTGCCAGGTCAAAGGTCGCCAGGATATCGGCCTTGTCTGCACCCGGGCGAACCACGCCACTGTCGGCGCGATCGCCCAGGGTCAGGCCCAGGGCGTCGAGCATGATCGACTTGCCGGCGCCGGTTTCGCCTGTGATTACGCTCATCCCGCGATCCAGTTCAAGATCCAGATGCTCAACGATGGCGTAGTTATGTACGGACAGGTGAACCAGCATAATGGCTGCTCCCAGGCTTTAGGTCTGGTTATTTATACAGTGTTTTGTTTGGCGCTGACAATCCTGCGGCTTAGCTCAATTTGCTTGGATGGCGATGTTTTTTAGCGCGATGTGGAATGTGCGGGAAAGTGTCGGTCAGGACATGTCGGCCCTTGAACCTGGAAATTGTGGCCCCATATACCGGAACAGAAGCGCGAGTTGAGTTCGCGCAGGATTTTGAAAGGAGAAAACTATGGCTGACGAACAGACGCTGGATACGCAAAACCCAGACGCCAACCAGGCCTCGCAGGCAGCGGGTGAAGACCTGGTGGCTCGTGTGCAGGTGCTCGAAGAGCAACTGGCAGGCGCTCAGGATCAGGCTTTGCGTGTTGCTGCCGATCTGCAGAACGTCCGCCGCCGCGCCGAGCAGGATGTAGAGAAAGCCCACAAGTTCGCGCTGGAAAAGTTTGCCGGTGATCTGTTGCCGATCATCGACAGCCTGGAGCGCGGCCTGGAGCTGTCCAGCCCGGACGACGAAAACATCCGAGCCATGCGCGAAGGGATCGAACTGACCCTGAAAATGTTCCAGGACACCCTGAAGCGTTATCAGTTGGAAGCCATCGATCCACAAGGCGGCGAGCCGTTCAACGCGGAGCATCACCAGGCCATGGCCATGCAGGAAAATGCTGACCTTGAGCCCAATAGCGTGTTGAAGGTGTTCCAGAAGGGCTACCAGCTCAACGGTCGCCTGTTGCGTCCGGCGATGGTGGTGGTGAGCAAGGCTCCCGCACCGGTTTCGCCATCGATTGACGAGCAGGCTTGAAATCGTTCGTAACGACCCCATTTATAAGTCAAGCGTTTAAGTGCTACCGCAGTTAGCCACCACTGCTGCGGCAACCAAATCCAAAGTTTCGGGAGAGTGAATCATGGGCAAAATTATCGGTATCGACCTGGGGACTACCAACTCCTGCGTCTCCGTGCTGGAAAACGGCGTATCCAAGGTTATTGAGAACGCAGAAGGCGCGCGTACCACTCCGTCCATCGTGGCTTATGCCAACGACGGCGAGATCCTGGTAGGCCAGTCCGCCAAGCGTCAGGCTGTGACCAATCCGCATAACACCCTGTACGCGGTAAAGCGTTTGATCGGTCGTAAGTTCGACGAAGAAGTCGTACAGAAAGACATCAAGATGGTGCCGTACAAAATCGCCAAGGCCGACAACGGTGACGCCTGGGTTGAAGTGAACGGCCAGAAAATGTCGCCACCGCAAATCTCGGCTGAAATCTTGAAAAAGATGAAGAAGACCGCCGAAGACTACCTGGGTGAAGCAGTGACTGAAGCGGTGATCACCGTTCCTGCCTACTTCAACGACAGCCAGCGCCAGGCGACCAAAGACGCCGGCCGCATCGCGGGCCTGGACGTAAAACGTATCATCAACGAACCTACCGCGGCCGCTCTGGCCTACGGTATGGACAAGGCCAAGGGCGACCACACTGTGATCGTTTATGACCTGGGTGGCGGTACTTTCGACGTTTCCGTGATCGAAATCGCTGAAGTTGATGGCGAGCACCAGTTCGAAGTGTTGGCGACCAACGGTGACACGTTCCTGGGCGGTGAAGACTTTGACATTCGTCTGATCGACTACCTCGTTGACGAATTCAAGAAAGAAAGCGGCATGAACCTCAAGGGTGACCCGCTGGCGATGCAGCGTTTGAAAGAAGCCGCTGAAAAAGCCAAGATCGAACTGTCTTCGAGCAATTCGACCGACGTGAACCTGCCGTACATTACTGCAGACGCCACCGGTCCTAAGCACTTGAACGTGAAGATTTCGCGCGCCAAGCTTGAATCGCTGGTTGAAGACCTGGTTCAACGCACCATCGAGCCTTGCCGCATCGCCCTGAAAGATTCGGGTATCGATGTAGGCTCGATCAACGACGTGATCCTGGTCGGTGGTCAGACCCGTATGCCGCTGGTGCAGCAGAAGGTCACAGAGTTCTTCGGTAAAGAAGCGCGTAAAGACGTCAACCCGGACGAAGCAGTTGCCATGGGTGCTGCCATCCAAGGTGCGGTACTGGCCGGTGACGTGAAGGACGTGCTGCTGCTGGACGTCAGCCCGCTGACCCTGGGTATCGAAACCATGGGTGGCGTGATGACCGCGCTGATCGAGAAAAACACCACGATTCCTACCAAGAAATCGCAAGTGTTCTCGACTGCCGATGACAACCAGGGCGCAGTGACCATTCACGTGCTGCAAGGTGAGCGTAAGCAGGCCGCGCAGAACAAGTCCCTGGGCAAGTTCGACCTGGCCGAGATTCCACCAGCTCCACGTGGCGTGCCACAGATTGAAGTGACCTTCGACATCGACGCCAACGGCATTCTGCACGTAGGCGCCAAGGACAAGGCTACTGGCAAGACTCAGTCGATCGTGATCAAGGCCAACTCCGGCCTGTCCGAGGAAGAAATTCAGCAGATGATCAACGATGCTGAAAAGAACGCCGAGGAAGATCGCAAGTTCGAAGAGCTGGCCGCTGCCCGTAACCAGGGTGATGCGCTGGTTCACTCGACTCGCAAAATGATCGCTGATGCTGGCGAAAAAGTGACTGCTGAAGAGAAGACCGCAATCGAAGCCGCCGTGGTTGCCCTGGAAGCCGCTGTTAAAGGCGACGACAAGGCCACCATCGACGCCAAGGTTGAGGAACTGTCGAAAGTCTCCGCGCCGGTCGCTCAGAAGATGTACGCCGAGCAGGACCCGCAAGGTGACGCTGCGGCGCAACAGGCAGAGCCTGAAGCCAAGCACGACGACATTGTCGATGCTGACTTCGAAGAAGTTGACGACCAGAAGAAGTAACTTGGTCGCCCGGTTGACCGCTATCAAGCGGTGACTGGTAGGATGTCGCCGCGCGGGAGCTTGCTCCCGCGTTGGCGTGTCTGGGGTACGGGAATTTTTACAGCATGCGACAAGGTTCGGATGCTGGCGGTGTGATCGGGAATGCTCCTGCTTTGCGATCAACAGTCACCGCGTTTTTAGCTGGGTCTCGGCTGAGAGCAGTAAAGACCAGGATCGTTGAATTTGACGTGAGTTGGGTCCGGGCCTGTATTGGGGCTCAACGAGTTTGGCAGGCTCAGGAGGGTTTTGCCGAACGTCCTTAAGAGTGCAAAGACTTATGGCAAAGCGTGACTATTACGAAGTGTTGGGTGTGGAGCGCGGCTCCAGCGAGGCGGACCTGAAGAAGGCCTATCGTCGCCTGGCGATGAAGCATCACCCTGACCGTAATCCGGATAGCAAAGAATCCGAAGAAATGTTCAAAGAGGCCAATGAGGCCTACGAATGCCTGTGTGATCCGAACAAGCGTGCCGCCTACGACCAGTACGGCCATGCTGGTGTCGATCCAAGCATGGGTGGCGGCGGTGCCGGTTTTGGCGGGCAGAACTTCTCCGACATCTTTGGTGATGTTTTCAGCGACTTCTTTGGTGGCGGTCGCGGCGGTCAGCGCGGCGGTGCTCAGCGCGGCAGCGACTTGCGCTACACCCTGGAGCTGAACCTGGAAGAAGCCGTGCGCGGCACCAGCGTCAACATCCGTGTACCGACGCTGGTCAACTGCAAGCCGTGCGATGGTTCGGGCGCCAAGAAGGGCTCTTCGCCGATCACTTGCCCAACCTGTGGCGGTATTGGTCAGGTGCGCATGCAGCAGGGTTTCTTCTCTGTGCAGCAAACCTGCCCGCGCTGCCATGGTCAGGGCAAAATCATTTCCGATCCGTGCGATTCCTGCCACGGCGAAGGGCGTGTCGAAGAGTACAAGACCCTGTCGGTGAAAGTGCCTGCGGGTGTTGATACCGGTGACCGCATCCGCTTGTCCGGTGAAGGCGAGGCGGGTACACAGGGTGGTCCGACGGGCGACCTGTATGTGGTGATCAATGTGCGCGAGCACGCGATCTTCCAGCGTGACGGCAAGCACCTGTTCTGCGAAGTGCCGATCAGCTTTGTCGATGCGGCCCTGGGTGGCGAGCTGGAGATTCCGACCCTCGAAGGTCGGGTCAAGCTGAAGATCCCCGAGGGGACGCAGACCGGCAAGCAGTTCCGGATCCGTGGCAAGGGTGTGGCGCCGGTGCGCGGCGGTGGTGCGGGCGACTTGATGTGCCGTGTGGCTGTCGAGACGCCGGTCAACCTGGATCGTCGCCAGCGTGAGTTGCTCGAAGAGCTGCGCGGCTCGCTGGCCGGTGATGGCTCCCATTC
Organism: Pseudomonas sp. WS 5010; assembly: GCF_012985565.1. NCBI lineage: Bacteria > Pseudomonadati > Pseudomonadota > Gammaproteobacteria > Pseudomonadales > Pseudomonadaceae > Pseudomonas > Pseudomonas sp. WS 5010. The sequence goes on from NZ_JAAQWQ010000011.1 coordinate 19,035, forward strand.
GCCCAAGACTGCTGGCTGGTTCGAAGGCGTGAAGCGCTTCTTCGGCGACCTGTAAGGACGTGGATATGCGACGTATAGCAGTGATGGGCGCCGCCGGGCGCATGGGCAAGAACCTGGTGGAGGCGGTGCAGCAGCGCTCGCCTCTGTCGGGGCTGACTGCGGCAATCGTACGCCCCGGCAGTACGCTGATCGGCGCCGATGCTGGCGAGTTGGCTGCGTTGGGGCGGATCGGTGTGGCGCTGTCCGGCAGCCTGGAGCAAGTGGCTGATGAATTCGATGTGTTGATCGATTTCACCCTGCCCGAAGTGATGCTGAAAAACCTGGCGTTCTGCCGCAAGGCGGGCAAGGCCATGGTCATTGGCACCACTGGCCTGAATGCCGAGCAGAAGCAGTTGCTCGTCGCGGCGGGCAAGGACATTCCTATCGTGTTTGCCGCCAACTTCAGTGTGGGCGTCAACCTGTCGCTGAAGTTGCTCGACATGGCTGCACGGGTGCTGGGTGATGATGCGGATATCGAGATCATTGAGGCCCATCACCGGCACAAGGTCGATGCGCCATCGGGGACCGCCATGCGCATGGGTGAAGTGATTGCCGATGCGTTGGGGCGCGATCTGTCGAAAGTCGCGGTGTATGGTCGCGAGGGGCATACCGGTGTTCGCGAGCGCGAGACCATTGGCTTTGCCACTGTGCGCGGCGGTGACGTGGTCGGTGATCACACGGTGCTGTTTGCTGCCGAAGGTGAGCGCCTGGAAATCACCCACAAGGCCTCCAGCCGCATGACTTTCGCCAAGGGCGCAGTGCGTGCGGCATTGTGGCTGGAGGGGCGCGAAGCGGGCCTCTATGACATGCAAGATGTGCTGGATCTGCGTTAATCAGTAGCAAAAACGGGCCCCGGGTATTACTCTAGGGCCCCGTTTTTACCCGCTAAGCGACGTCCTGTCGCATTCTCCTGCCTTTTCGGCTCATTAGCGGTGGACCAAAAAAGCCTTTTTCTGTAAGCTACAGCTTTAGTGTGTCCACTAAAAGCGCGCAGAATAATTCGGTGAAGAAGCGGGGTGACGTGTCCATACGTCACTCCGCTTTTTTACAACCTGCGATCGCCCTTTCAGGCTTTATTTACGGGAGGTCTTCTTGACTAAGCCAGCCATACTCGCCCTTGCTGATGGCAGCATTTTTCGCGGCGAAGCCATTGGAGCCGACGGTCAGACCGTTGGAGAGGTGGTGTTCAACACCGCCATGACCGGCTATCAGGAAATCCTTACCGATCCTTCCTACGCCCAACAGATCGTTACCCTGACCTATCCGCACATCGGCAACACCGGTACCACACCGGAAGACGTCGAGTCTGATCGTGTCTGGTCGGCCGGTCTGGTGATTCGTGATCTGCCACTGGTTGCGAGCAACTGGCGTAACACGATGTCTCTGTCCGATTACCTGAAAGCCAACAACGTGGTGGCAATCGCTGGTATCGACACGCGCCGACTCACGCGCATCCTGCGTGAAAAAGGTTCGCAAAACGGCTGCATCATGGCCGGTGACAATATTTCCGAAGAAGCTGCGATTGCTGCAGCGCAGGGCTTCCCTGGCCTGAAAGGCATGGACCTGGCGAAAGTTGTCAGCACCAAAGAGAAGTACGAGTGGCGCTCCACTGTCTGGGACTTGAAGACCGACAGCCACGCGACTATCGAAGCCAGCGAGCTGCCGTACCACGTCGTGGCCTACGACTACGGCATCAAGTACAACATCCTGCGCATGCTGGTCGAGCGCGGTTGCCGCGTAACCGTGGTGCCGGCGCAAACCCCGGCCGCCGACGTACTGGCCCTGCAACCGGATGGCGTGTTCCTGTCCAACGGCCCGGGTGACCCGGAGCCATGCGACTACGCCATCAAGGCCATCAAGCAAGTGCTGGACACCGAGATCCCGGTATTCGGTATCTGCCTCGGTCACCAACTGCTGGCCCTGGCCTCCGGCGCCAAGACCCTGAAAATGGGCCATGGCCATCACGGTGCCAACCACCCGGTACAAGACCTGGATACGGGCGTGGTGATGATCACCAGCCAGAACCACGGTTTTGCGGTGGATGAAGCCACCTTGCCGGCCAATGTGCGTGCCATTCACAAGTCGCTGTTCGACGGTTCCCTGCAGGGTATCGAGCGCACCGACAAGAGCGCGTTCAGCTTCCAGGGCCACCCTGAAGCGAGCCCGGGCCCGAACGACGTAGCGCCGCTGTTCGACCGTTTCATCAATGAGATGGCCAAGCGACGCTGACTGAGTGGCTTGCGGGCGGCCCCGAATTTCGGTGGCCTCCGCAGGCTCTTCAAAGATTGTTCAAGACGGCTTGCCGACTGACCTGCGGATTTGAGTGACAAACCCATGCCAAAACGTACAGACATAAAAAGCATCCTGATTCTCGGCGCTGGCCCGATCGTTATCGGCCAGGCCTGTGAATTCGACTACTCCGGCGCCCAGGCCTGCAAGGCCCTGCGCGAAGAGGGTTACCGCGTCATCCTGGTGAACTCCAACCCGGCCACCATCATGACCGACCCGGACATGGCCGACGCCACCTACATCGAACCGATCAAATGGCAGACCGTTGCCAAGATCATCGAGAAAGAGCGTCCGGACGCACTGCTGCCGACCATGGGTGGCCAGACTGCACTGAACTGTGCCCTGGACCTGGAGCGCGAAGGCGTCCTGGAAAAGTTCGGCGTAGAAATGATCGGCGCCAATGCCGACACCATCGACAAGGCTGAAGACCGTTCGCGTTTCGACAAGGCCATGAAGTCTATCGGTCTTGATTGCCCGCGCTCGGGTATCGCCCACAGTATGGAAGAGGCCAACGCGGTTCTCGAAAAGCTGGGCTTCCCGTGCATTATTCGTCCGTCCTTCACTATGGGCGGCACCGGCGGCGGTATCGCTTACAACCGTGAAGAGTTCGAAGAAATCTGCGCCCGCGGCCTGGATCTGTCGCCGACCAAAGAGCTGTTGATCGACGAATCCCTGATCGGCTGGAAAGAGTACGAGATGGAAGTTGTCCGCGATAAAAAGGACAACTGCATCATCGTCTGCTCGATCGAAAACTTCGACCCGATGGGCGTGCACACCGGTGACTCGATCACCGTTGCACCTGCGCAAACCCTGACGGACAAGGAATACCAGATCATGCGTAACGCCTCGTTGGCGGTACTGCGTGAGATCGGCGTTGAAACCGGCGGTTCCAACGTTCAGTTCGGTATCTGCCCGGACACAGGCCGCATGGTCGTGATCGAGATGAATCCGCGTGTTTCGCGTTCTTCGGCGCTGGCATCAAAAGCTACCGGCTTCCCGATTGCACGCATCGCTGCCAAGCTGGCGATCGGTTACACCTTGGACGAGCTGCAAAACGAAATCACTGGCGGTGCTACGCCGGCGTCCTTCGAGCCGTCGATCGACTACGTCGTCACTAAGCTGCCGCGCTTCGCTTTCGAGAAGTTCCCGAAAGCCGACGCCCGCCTGACCACTCAGATGAAGTCGGTCGGTGAAGTCATGGCCATTGGCCGGACATTCCAGGAGTCCCTGCAGAAAGCCCTGCGTGGCCTGGAAGTGGGCGTTTGCGGTCTGGACGAGAAGCTCGACCTGAGCAACCCGGAAAGCATGAGCATCCTCAAGCGCGAGCTGACCGTCCCGGGCGCCGAGCGTATCTGGTACGTGGCTGACGCCTTCCGCGCGGGCATGACCGTCGAAGACATCTTCGGCATGAACATGATTGACCCGTGGTTCCTGGTGCAGATCGAAGATCTGATCAAGGAAGAAGAGAAGGTCAAGACCCTGGGTCTTTCCTCTATCGACCGCGACCTGATGTTCCGCCTCAAGCGCAAAGGCTTCTCCGACCAGCGTCTGGCCAAGCTGCTGGGTGTGACCGAGAAAAACCTGCGCACCCACCGCCACAAGCTGGATATCTTCCCGGTCTACAAGCGTGTTGACACCTGCGCCGCAGAGTTCGCCACCGACACCGCGTACCTGTACTCCACTTACGAGGAAGAGTGCGAAGCCGCGCCGTCGGGTCGCGACAAGATCATCATCCTGGGCGGCGGTCCAAACCGTATCGGCCAGGGCATCGAGTTCGACTACTGCTGCGTACACGCCGCCCTCGCCCTGCGCGAAGACGGGTACGAGACCATCATGGTCAACTGCAACCCGGAAACTGTTTCCACTGACTACGACACTTCTGACCGCCTGTACTTCGAGCCGGTAACGCTGGAAGACGTGCTGGAAATCTGTCGCGTCGAGAAACCAAAAGGCGTGATCGTGCAGTACGGCGGGCAAACCCCGCTGAAACTGGCGCGGGCCCTGGAAGCGGCCGGCGTGCCGATCATCGGTACCAGCCCAGACGCCATCGACCGTGCCGAAGACCGTGAGCGCTTCCAGCAAATGGTCGAGCGCCTGAACCTGCGTCAGCCGCCAAACGCTACTGTGCGCAGCGAAGATGAAGCCATCCGCGCCGCCAGCAAGATCGGCTACCCGCTGGTGGTGCGTCCGTCCTACGTGCTGGGCGGCCGGGCGATGGAAATCGTCTACGAAGAAGACGAACTCAAGCGCTACCTGCGTGATGCGGTGAAAGTGTCCAATGACAGCCCGGTGCTGCTGGACCACTTCCTCAACTGCGCCATCGAGATGGACGTGGATGCGGTCTGCGACGGTACCGACGTAGTGATCGGCGCGATCATGCAGCACATCGAGCAGGCGGGCGTTCACTCCGGTGACTCCGCCTGCTCCCTGCCGCCGTACTCGCTGCCGCTGCACATTCAGGACGAGATGCGCGAACAGGTCAAGAAAATGGCCTTGGAATTGGGTGTGGTCGGCCTGATGAACGTACAGTTGGCGCTGCAGGGCGAAGACATCTATGTCATCGAGGTCAACCCACGTGCCTCGCGTACCGTACCGTTTGTTTCCAAGTGCATTGGCGTATCCCTGGCAATGATTGCCGCCCGTGTGATGGCCGGTAAGACCTTGAAGGAAATCGGCTTCACCAAGGAAATCATTCCGAACTTCTACAGCGTGAAAGAGGCGGTATTCCCATTCGCCAAATTCCCTGGCGTGGACCCGATCCTGGGCCCAGAGATGAAGTCCACCGGTGAAGTGATGGGCGTGGGCGATACCTTCGGCGAAGCATTCGCCAAGGCCCAGATGGGCGCCAGTGAAGTGCTGCCGACCGGCGGTACTGCGTTTATCAGCGTGCGTGATGATGACAAACCACTGGTTGCAGGCGTGGCCCGTGATCTGATCAACTTGGGCTTCGAAGTCGTGGCCACTGCCGGGACCGCCAAGCTGATTGAAGCCGCTGGCCTGAAAGTACGTCGCGTGAACAAGGTAACGGAAGGTCGTCCGCACGTGGTCGACATGATCAAGAATGACGAAGTCACCCTGATCATCAACACCACCGAGGGTCGCCAGTCGATCGCGGACTCCTACTCCATTCGTCGTAACGCCTTGCAGCACAAGATTTACTGCACCACCACCATTGCTGCTGGCGAAGCTATCTGTGAAGCGCTCAAGTTCGGTCCGGAAAAGACCGTGCGTCGCTTGCAGGATCTACACGCAGGATTGAAGGCATGATCAAATACCCTATGACTGTCCAGGGCGCCAAGGCCCTGGAAGAGGAGCACGCCCATCTGACCAAGGTCGTACGTCCAAAGCTGAGCCAGGACATCGGTACGGCCCGTGAGTTGGGTGACTTGAAGGAAAACGCCGAATACCACGCTGCTCGTGAGCAGCAAGGTATGGTCGAGGCGCGGATCCGTGATATCGAAGGGCGCATGCAGAATGCGGTCATCATCGATGTCACGACCATTCCGAAGACCGGCAAGGTGATTTTTGGCACGACTGTGGAAATCGCCAACGTCGAGACGGATGAAAGCGTGACTTACCATATCGTGGGTGAGGACGAGGCTGACTTCAAACTCGGCAAGATTTCCGTCGGTTCGCCGCTGGCCCGTGCCTTGATCGCCAAGGAAGAGGGTGACGTGGTCGCCGTCAAGACGCCTGGTGGCGTGATCGAGTACGAGATTGTCGAAGTTCGTCACATCTGAAGGACGGCGCCCGCTTCCAGCGGGCGCCATGCTTTGGCAGTTGGCCCAGATGCTCTGGGTTGGCGGCCTGTGGCTGTTACACCTGGGTGTATTGCCGGTTCTGGGCATGATTGGCCTGGCGCCGTTGCTGATCGATGAGATCGGCGGATTATTGAGTGCGCTGCTGGTGGGATTTGCGGCGGCGTGCGTGACTCTCCAGGCATTGGTGCTGGTCAAGGCCGAGGGCTTGGGGAGTTTGTGGCGGGATATGCGCGGGCAACTGCTGTTGATGGCGCTGTATGCGTGCGCAATGTATTGCGTGGTGCGCATATTGCTGCCGGAAGCCTTGCGCTGGCAGCTGTTCAGCTATCTTGTGCTAGGGTTTTCTGGCTTGGTGCTGGTGGTACAACCTGCGCCGGGATGGAGTGGCAGGGCGCGCGAAGCACGCCCGTGACCCTTGTATCATTTGAAGCGGTGAACGTTCGACAATTGCTTGTTGGCGCTGAAATTCTTGCGATACAGCAGCGCCATCTTGCCGATGACCTGAACCAGGTCCGCCTTGCCCACCTTGCACAGTTCTGCAATGGCGGCCAGGCGCGCTTCGCGATCGAGGATATTGACCTTGATCTTGATCAGCTCGTGATCGCCTAATGCGCGTTCAAGTTCGGCTAACACACCTTCAGTCAAACCGTTGTCAGCCACGATCAAAACTGGTTTCAGATGGTGGCCAATGGATTTGTACTGTTTCTTCTGCTCTTGAGTGAGCGGCATAATCTGACCCCTGCGTCTGATCTTGTAAAAAGCGGCGGCCAGTTTACCCGAGCGAGTCCGGGACCGCCCAGTTAATCACGACCCGTTTTATTTTCGAGGTGGCCCGTGGCCCGTTCCAAAACTAGCCTTAACTGGCTTAAAGAGCATTTCAACGATCCTTACGTCAAAAAGGCGCAAAAGGATGGCTACCGTTCCCGGGCCAGCTACAAGCTGCTGGAGATCCAGGAAAAGGACCGGTTGATCCGTCCAGGCATGAGCGTAATCGATCTTGGCGCAGCCCCAGGTGGCTGGTCCCAGGTGACCAGTCGTCTGATTGGTGGGCAAGGCCGGTTGATCGCTTCCGATATCCTGGAGATGGACAGCATCCCTGATGTGACCTTCGTCCATGGCGACTTTACCCGCGATGACGTGTTGGCACAGATCCTCGAGGCTGTCGGAAATTCGCAGGTAGACCTTGTGATTTCGGATATGGCCCCCAATATGAGTGGATTACCAGCCGTGGATATGCCACGCGCCATGTTCCTGTGCGAATTGGCACTGGATCTGGCAGGAAGGGTTCTGCGTCCGGGTGGTGATTTTCTGGTCAAGGTCTTCCTTGGGGAAGGTTTTGACGAGTACCACAAGAACATGCGCAAGCTGTTCGACAAGGTGCAGACCCGCAAGCCTGACTCATCGAGGGACAGGTCTCGCGAGCAGTATTTGCTGGGCCGCGGTTACCGCGGTGTCGAAGGCGCTGTCAGTGATGAGCGTCTTTAAAGGTTTTAAGGGAGTCGATAGGTTTTTTTATATCGCTTTCGTCACGAAGCTTTACGAATATTGTGTAGTCAAAGTTTCACAAAGGGTTACAGACGGCGCCTGCCAGAGTTGTAGGTAATGTAGTAAGTTAGGCCGGTGAATATCATGCGAAGCGCGCGCCAGTAGCGGAGCTTGCTTCAGAGGGTAGTTAATTGAACGATATGGCAAAGAATCTGATCCTGTGGTTGATCATCGCGGCTGTCCTGGTGACGGTGATGAACAACTTCTCCAGCCCTAACGAGCCGCAGACCCTCAACTATTCCGACTTCATCCAGCAAGTTAAGGATGGCAAGGTCGAGCGCGTAGCGGTTGATGGCTACGTGATCACCGGCAAGCGCAACGATGGCGACAGCTTCAAGACCATCCGTCCGGCGATCCAGGACAATGGCCTGATCGGCGACCTGGTGGACAACAAGGTGGTCGTCGAGGGCAAGCAGCCTGAGCAGCAGAGCATCTGGACCCAGTTGCTGGTAGCCAGCTTCCCGATCCTGGTGATTATTGCCGTGTTCATGTTCTTCATGCGCCAGATGCAAGGTGGTGCAGGGGGCAAGGGCGGGCCGATGAGCTTCGGCAAGAGCAAGGCACGCCTGCTTTCCGAAGACCAGGTAAAAACCACCCTGGCTGACGTTGCCGGTTGCGACGAAGCCAAGGAAGAAGTCGGCGAGTTGGTCGAGTTCCTGCGCGACCCAGGCAAGTTCCAGCGCTTGGGTGGCCGTATTCCTCGCGGCGTACTGATGGTTGGTCCTCCGGGTACCGGTAAAACCCTGCTCGCCAAGGCGATTGCCGGCGAAGCCAAGGTGCCGTTCTTCACCATTTCCGGTTCCGACTTCGTCGAGATGTTCGTCGGTGTAGGCGCCAGCCGTGTGCGTGACATGTTCGAGCAGGCCAAGAAGCACGCGCCATGCATTATCTTCATCGATGAAATCGACGCTGTCGGTCGCCATCGTGGTGCTGGCATGGGCGGTGGTCATGATGAGCGTGAGCAGACCCTCAACCAGTTGCTGGTGGAGATGGACGGCTTTGAAATGAACGACGGCATCATCGTGATTGCCGCCACCAACCGTCCTGACGTACTTGACCCGGCGCTGCTGCGTCCGGGCCGTTTCGACCGCCAGGTGGTGGTTGGCTTGCCGGATATCCGTGGCCGCGAGCAGATTCTCAAGGTCCATATGCGCAAAGTGCCAATGGGCGATGACGTGGCGCCGGGCGTGATTGCCCGTGGTACTCCTGGTTTCTCCGGTGCCGACCTGGCCAACCTGGTGAACGAGGCCTCGTTGTTCGCTGCCCGTACCGGCAAGCGCATCGTCGAGATGAAAGAGTTCGAGCTGGCCAAGGACAAGATCATGATGGGCGCTGAGCGCAAATCCATGGTCATGTCCGAAAAAGAGAAACAGAACACCGCTTATCACGAAGCCGGTCATGCCATTGTCGGTCGCGTTGTGCCTGAGCATGACCCGGTCTACAAGGTGTCGATCATTCCTCGTGGTCGGGCGTTGGGTGTCACCATGTTCCTGCCGGAAGAGGATCGTTACAGCCTCTCCAAGCGTGCCCTGATCAGCCAGATCTGCTCGCTGTACGGCGGCCGTATCGCTGAAGAGATGACTCTGGGCTTCGACGGTGTAACCACCGGCGCGTCCAACGACATCATGCGTGCCAGCCAGATTGCGCGGAACATGGTCACCAAGTGGGGTCTTTCGGAAAAACTCGGCCCGCTGATGTATGCCGAGGAAGAAGGCGAAGTATTCCTGGGTCGTGGTGGCGGCGGTCAAAGTGCCAGCTTCTCCGGCGAGACTGCCAAGCTGATCGACTCTGAAGTGCGCAGCATCATTGATCAGTGCTACGGCACGGCCAAGCAGATCCTTACCGATAACCGTGACAAGCTCGACGCCATGGCTGATGCCCTGATGAAGTACGAGACCATTGATGCCGAGCAGATCGACGACATCATGGCTGGCCGTACTCCTCGTGAGCCTCGTGATTGGGAAGGTGGTTCGGGTACTTCTGGCACACCGCCAGTGGTACAGAATGAGCGCCCGGAAAACCCAATCGGCGGCCCGGCTGCCGACCTTTAAGGCTTGAAATGACTTCTGTGTTGTCCTCCACCCGGTTGCCTTGCGGCAACCGGGTTCTTGATTTGGCCCGTACCCACGTTATGGGCATTCTCAACGTAACCCCTGATTCCTTTTCCGACGGTGGTCGCTTCAGCCAGCTGGACGCGGCTTTGCGTCATGCAGAGGCAATGGTGGCTGCGGGTGCGACCATTATCGATGTCGGTGGTGAATCGACTCGGCCTGGAGCACGTGCTGTTTCCCCGCTGGAGGAGATGGAGCGTGTTGCGCCGATTGTCGAGCGAATCCATCGTGAGCTGGATGTCATCATCTCGGTAGATACCTCGACGCCCGCCGTCATGCGTGAGACCGCGCGACTCGGCGCGGGGCTGATCAACGATGTGCGCTCATTGCAGCGCGATGGTGCGCTGGATGCTGCTGCTGCCACCGGGTTGCCTGTGTGCCTGATGCATATGCTTGGCGAGCCCGGGACGATGCAGGACGCCCCGCACTACGACAACCTGGTTGAAGAAGTGACGGAATTTCTGGTGAGTCGCATTGCCCAATGCGCCGTTGCAGGAATTGCACCTGAGCGGATCATTCTCGACCCGGGGTTTGGTTTTGCCAAAACCCTGCAGCACAACTTGAGCCTGTTCAAACATATGGAGTCGCTGCATGCCCTTGGTCGCCCCCTGTTGGTTGGGGTGTCACGCAAGAGCATGATAGGCATGGCCTTGAATCGTCCCGTGGGCGAGCGCCTGTATGGCGGCCTGGCCCTCGCGGCACTGGCCGTGGCCAAGGGCGCGCGCATTCTGCGGGTGCATGATGTGGCCGAGACAGTTGACGTAGTGCGGATGATCGAAGCGGTAGAATCAGCCGAATAAGAATGATGGAGCACTTATGACAAAGAAATATTTTGGCACCGACGGTATTCGTGGTCGGGTCGGCGAATTCCCGATCACTCCGGATTTCATGCTCAAGCTGGGCTGGGCGGCCGGGATGGCCTTTCGCAGCATGGGCGCATGCCGCATCCTGGTCGGCAAGGACACGCGGATCTCTGGTTACATGTTCGAGTCTGCGCTGGAGGCGGGCCTGTCCGCTGCCGGGGCTGATGTGATGTTGCTGGGGCCGATGCCTACGCCGGCGATCGCTTATCTGACGCGTACCTTTCACGCTGAAGCCGGGATTGTGATCAGCGCTTCGCACAATCCCCATGACGACAATGGCATCAAGTTTTTCTCGGGCCAGGGCACCAAGCTGCCGGACGAGATCGAACACATGATTGAAGAGCTGCTGGATGCGCCGATGACCGTCGTCGAGTCGAGCAAGCTGGGCAAGGTATCGCGGATCAACGACGCGTCGGGTCGTTATATCGAGTTTTGCAAAAGCAGCGTGCCTACCAGCACCAATTTTGCCGGACTCAAGGTGGTCATCGACTGTGCCCACGGTGCCACCTACAAGGTCGCTCCCAGCGTATTCAAGGAGTTGGGCGCCGAGGTCACCGTGCTGTCGGCTCAGCCTAACGGCCTGAACATCAACGACAACTGCGGTTCGACCCACATGGGGCAATTGCAGGCAGCGGTATTGGCCGAGCACGCGGACCTGGGTATCGCCTTTGATGGTGACGGTGATCGCGTGCTGATGGTCGATCATACCGGTGCCATCGTCGACGGTGACGACCTGCTGTTCATCATTGCCCGCGACCTGCATGAGCGTAACAAGCTCCAAGGCGGCGTCGTCGGTACCTTGATGAGTAACCTGGGGCTGGAGTTGGCCCTGGCCGACCTGGGGATCCCGTTCGTGCGCGCCAATGTTGGCGACCGCTACGTGATTGCCGAGCTGCTGGAGCGCAACTGGGTGGTGGGTGGCGAGAATTCGGGCCATGTCGTGTGCTTCCAGCACACCACCACCGGTGATGCGATTATCGCGGCGCTGCAGGTACTATTGGCCCTGCGTCGCCGCGAAGAAAGCCTGGCCCAGGCGCGCCAGGCGCTACGCAAGTGCCCTCAAGTATTGCTCAATGTGCGTTTCTCGGGTGGTGAAAACCCTATCGAGCACTCGGCGATCAAGGAAGCCTGTGAGCGCGTTACCGTCGCCATGGCGGGGCGTGGCCGGGTCTTGTTGCGCAAGTCGGGGACCGAGCCTTTGGTGCGTGTGATGGTTGAAGGCGATGACGAAACACAGGTTCGTGGCTACGCCGAAGAGCTGGCAAAACTGGTAACTGAAGTTTGCGCCTGAATTCGGCTTGCCAGTGATGATGTGGTTGGGTAACATCTGCGCCCACTTTGACCGACGAGGTACAGCATGCGTCGCACTATGGTAGCTGGTAACTGGAAGATGCACGGTACCCGCGCCAGTGTCGCTGAGCTGGTCAATGGCCTTCGTCACCTGGCTTTGCCAAGCGGTGTCGATATTGCGGTATTCCCGCCTTGCTTGCATATCAACCAAGTGGTTGATGGCTTGAAAGGCAAGTCGATCCAGGTCGGCGCGCAGAATTCCGCAGTAGAAGCCATGCAGGGTGCGTTGACCGGTGAGATTGCACCGAGTCAGTTGGTTGATGCGGGTTGTTCCTATGTGCTTGTTGGGCACTCCGAGCGCCGTCAGATGATGGGCGAGCGGGATGGGACGCTCAACCGCAAGTTCGCAGCGGCACAGGCTTGTGGCTTGATTCCAGTGTTGTGCATAGGGGAAACCCTGGAGCAGCGTGAATCGGGCAAGACTCTTGAAGTTGTCTCGCGTCAGCTGGGCAGCATCATCGAGGAGCTGGGTGTTGGTGCATTTGCAAAGGCAGTGATTGCTTACGAGCCGGTCTGGGCCATTGGCACCGGGCTGACTGCTACACCGCAACAGGCGCAGGATGTGCATGCAGCCATCCGCGCGCAGTTGGCGGCAGAGAATTCTGAGGTCGCACAAGGTGTGCGGCTTCTATACGGCGGCAGCGTGAAGGCGGCCAATGCGGTCGAACTGTTCGGCATGCCGGATATCGATGGGGGGCTCATTGGTGGAGCTTCCCTGAATGCAGATGAGTTCGGTGCGATTTGTCGCGCCGCGGGAAACTGAGAAAATGCTGGAAACAGTCGTAGTCGTTTTTCATCTGTTGGGTGCGCTGGGCGTTGTTGCCCTGGTATTGCTGCAACAGGGTAAAGGTGCGGACGCTGGTGCGTCTTTCGGGGCAGGTGCTTCAAATACTGTGTTCGGAAGCCAAGGTTCCTCTACCTTTCTTAGTAAGTTTACTGCTATACTTGCCGCCGGTTTCTTCATAACCAGCCTGGGGTTAGGTTACTTTGCTAAAGAGAAAGCTCATGTGCTGACTCAAGCAGGTTTGCCAGATCCAGCAGTGTTGGAAGTACCAAAAGCAAAACCGGCTTCTGATGATGTCCCGGTGCTTCAAGAGCAAAAGTCGGCTACTCCAGCGACTGACGTGCCTCCAGCTCAAGAGCAGAAGTAATAAGGTTGTAAACGCTGTATTGCCGAGGTGGTGGAATTGGTAGACACGCAACCTTGAGGTGGTTGTGCCCATAGGGTGTAGGGGTTCGAGTCCCCTTCTCGGTACCAATTATCAGGAGAGCCCGCTGTTGCGGGCTTTCTTGTAGGTGGAAGGTTACATTGACCCTGTAAGGGATCGGTCGTATACTTCCGCCCCAGCTTTGTCGCGGGGTGGAGCAGTCTGGTAGCTCGTCGGGCTCATAACCCGAAGGTCGTCGGTTCAAATCCGGCCCCCGCAACCAGTTTTAGCGGAGCCCCTTTTAAGGGGCTTTTTGTTAGCTGGACACTTTCAACGCCGCTGTTCGACGGCGTTTCAAGGATGGGCGTTTCGCCCATTTTTTTATTTTGCACAGCATGCACATACATGCACGAGGGGGTTCAGGTGTCGAGCAAGCTAGAAGAGTTGCAGGCCTTGCTGGCCCCGGTGGTCGTGGCCCTAGGCTATGAATGCTGGGGTATTGAGTTTTCGGCTCAAGGTCGCCACTCAATGTTGCGCGTTTATATCGATAAAGAGGGCGGCGTGCTGGTGGACGATTGTGCCATCGTCAGCCGTCAGATCAGCGGTGTCCTGGATGTTGAAGATCCGATCGCCGTTGAATACACCCTCGAAGTTTCCTCGCCAGGCATGGAACGCCCACTGTTCACTATTGAGCAGTTTGCTAAATATGCCGGTGAACAAGTGAAGATCAAGCTGCGATCTCCTTTTGAAGGGCGACGCAACTTTCAGGGCCTTCTGCGCGGTGTAGAAGAACAGGATGTAGTGGTGCAGGTAGAAGACCACGAGTTCCTGTTGCCGATCGATATGATCGACAAGGCCAACATTATTCCCAGTTTTGACTGAGACGTGCCAGAAACTGCGGATCCCGCGGATCCAATGGCTTGCGAAAGGCGAGGCGTACGATGAGCAAAGAAGTACTGCTGGTTGTTGAGTCGGTATCCAATGAAAAGGGCGTACCGGCTAACGTGATTTTTGAAGCGCTGGAGTTGGCCCTGGCCACTGCTACCAAAAAGCGTTTTGAAGACGAAGTTGATCTGCGTGTGGAAATCAACCGCCACACCGGAGCCTATGAGACTTTCCGTCGCTGGACAGTCGTCGAAGAAGCCGATCTTGATGATCCGGCCATCGAAACCTGGCCAAGCAAGGTTGCGCAAACGCATCCTGGTGCCCAGGTGGGTGACGTCGTCGAGGAAAAGATCGAGTCCATCGAGTTCGGCCGCATCGCTGCACAGACTGCCAAGCAAGTCATCGTGCAAAAGGTCCGCGAAGCCGAGCGCGCTCAAGTCGTTGACGCCTATCGCGAGCGCCTGGGGGAAATCATCTCCGGCACCGTGAAGAAAGTGACCCGCGACAACGTGATCGTCGACCTGGGTAACAACGCTGAAGCGTTGCTGGCCCGTGAAGACATCATTTCTCGCGAAACCTTCCGTGTTGGCGTGCGCTTGCGTGCGCTGCTCAAGGAAATCCGCACCGAGAACCGTGGCCCTCAACTGATCCTGTCGCGTACTGCGCCGGAAATGTTGATCGAGCTGTTCCGTATCGAAGTGCCGGAAATTGCCGAAGGCCTGATCGAAGTGATGGCTGCGTCCCGCGACCCGGGTTCGCGCGCCAAGATCGCGGTCCGCTCCAAGGACAAACGCATCGACCCGCAGGGCGCTTGCATTGGTATGCGCGGTTCGCGCGTCCAGGCAGTGTCGGGCGAATTGGGCGGTGAGCGTGTGGATATCGTGCTGTGGGACGATAACCCGGCGCAGTTCGTGATCAACGCCATGTCCCCGGCCGAAGTCGCGGCAATTATTGTTGACGAAGATGCCCATGCAATGGACATCGCCGTTGGCGCAGACAATCTGGCCCAGGCCATCGGTCGCGGTGGTCAGAACGTGCGTCTGGCCAGCCAGTTGACTGGCTGGACCCTGAACGTCATGACCGAATCGGACATCCAGGCTAAGCAGCAAGCAGAAACCGGCGACATCCTGCGCAACTTCATCGACGAGCTGGAAGTCGACGAAGACCTGGCACAGGTGCTGGTAGATGAAGGCTTTACCAGCCTGGAAGAGATTGCCTACGTACCGGTGGAGGAAATGCTCAACATCGACGGCTTTGACGAAGACACCGTCAACGAGCTTCGCGCTCGGGCCAAGGATCGCTTGTTGACTAAAGCCATCGCTACTGAGGAAAAGCTGGCAGACGCCCATCCGGCCGAAGACCTGCTCTCGCTTGAGGGTATGGACAAGGATTTGGCGATGGAACTGGCGGTGCGCGGCGTAATTACCCGCGAAGACCTGGCCGAGCAGTCTATTGACGACCTGCTCGACATCGACGGCATTGACGATGATCGTGCCGGCAAGTTGATCATGGCCGCCCGAGCCCATTGGTTCGAGTAATTAGGCGCGGCCTGAGGAGAGAAGTGCATGACGCAAGTCACGGTGAAACAACTGGCCGATGAGGTCAAAACACCGGTAGAGCGCCTGTTGCAGCAGATGCGTGAGGCAGGTCTGCCGCACACCGCCGCCGAGGAACATGTGAGCGACAGTGAGAAGCAATCGTTGCTGACTCACTTGAAAAGCAGCCACAAGGCGAAAGTGGAAGAACCGCGCAAGATTACATTGCAGCGCAAAACAACCAGCACCCTGCGGGTGGCTGGTAGCAAAAGCATCAGCGTTGAAGTGCGTAAGAAGAAAGTCTTCGTACAGCGCAGCCCGGAAGAAATCGAAGCCGAGCGCAAACGCGAGATGGACGAACGTCGCGCAGTAGAAAATGCTGCACGTCAGAAGGCTGAAGAAGAAGCCAAGCGTCGCGCCGAAGAAGAAGCGCGTCGCCAGCCTGCTGCTGCGCAATCCGCTACTGATGCAGTCGCCGCTCCTGCCGCGCCTGTTGAAGCTGTGCGTGAGGCCGCTCCTGTTGCCGCCGCACCTGCTCCTGCAGCCGACGCTCGCAAGCGCGACGAACCTCGTCGTCCGGACAAGCCACGCGCAGACGATAACAATCGTCGCGGCAGTGGTGATGGTGAGCGCAAAAACGCTCCACATCGTGCTTCGGTCAAAGAGAAAGCGCCTGCTCCACGCGTTGCGCCACGTACTACCGACGAAGAAAGCGATGGCTTCCGTCGTGGTGGTCGCGGCAAGGCCAAGCTGAAGAAACGCAACGCCCACGGTTTCCAGAGCCCAACCGGCCCTGTCGTGCGTGAAGTGAAGATCGGCGAGACCATCACTGTGGGCGATCTGGCCCAGCAGATGTCGGTCAAGGCTGCTGAAATCATCAAGTTTATGTTCAAGCTGGGTACTCCGGCCACCATCAACCAGGTACTGGACCAGGAAACTGCCCAACTGGTTGCTGAGGAGCTGGGCCACAAAGTGACCCTGGTCAGCGACACCGCCCTGGAAGATTCCCTGGCCGAGTCCCTGAAGTTTGAAGGTGAGGCAGTTTCCCGTGCGCCAGTCGTGACCGTAATGGGCCACGTTGACCATGGTAAGACTTCCCTGCTCGACTACATCCGTCGTGCCAAGGTTGCAGCGGGCGAAGCCGGCGGCATCACCCAGCACATCGGTGCCTACCACGTTGAAACCGACCGTGGCATGGTGACGTTCCTCGATACCCCAGGTCACGCCGCGTTTACCGCAATGCGTGCCCGTGGTGCCAAGGCGACCGACATCGTGATCCTGGTGGTTGCAGCGGACGACGGCGTAATGCCACAAACCATCGAAGCCGTTCAGCATGCCAAGGCTGCTGGTGTGCCGCTGGTGGTTGCAGTGAACAAAATCGACAAGCCGGGCGCCGATCTCGATCGCATCCGTAGCGAACTGTCGGTTCACGGCGTGACATCCGAAGAGTGGGGTGGCGACACTCCATTCGTACCGGTCTCGGCGAAGATGGGTACCGGCGTTGACGAACTGCTCGAAGCAGTCCTGTTGCAAGCCGAAGTCCTGGAACTGACCGCTACGCCATCGGCTCCTGGCCGTGGTGTCGTGGTTGAATCGCGCCTCGACAAGGGTCGTGGCCCGGTTGCGACCGTGCTGGTTCAAGACGGTACCCTGCGCCAAGGCGACATGGTCCTGGTCGGTTCGAACTACGGCCGTGTACGTGCCATGCTCGACGAGAACGGCAAGCCAATCAAGGAAGCAGGTCCTGCTATCCCGGTCGAGATTCTCGGCCTGGACGGTACCCCGGACGCTGGCGACGAGATGAGCGTAGTTGCCGACGAGAAGAAAGCCCGTGAAGTGGCTCTGTTCCGTCAAGGCAAGTTCCGCGAAGTCAAGCTGGCCCGTGCTCACGCCGGCAAGCTGGAAAACATCTTCGAGAACATGGGCCAGGAAGAGAAGAAGACGCTTAACATCGTCCTCAAATCTGACGTCCGTGGTTCCCTCGAAGCGTTGAACGGCGCCTTGAACGGCCTGGGTAACGACGAAGTGCAAGTGCGTGTTGTCGGTGGCGGTGTCGGTGGTATCACCGAATCCGATGCCAACCTGGCACTGGCCTCCAACGCTGTACTGTTCGGCTTCAACGTGCGTGCCGATGCTGGCGCACGGAAGATCGTCGAGCAGGAAGGCCTGGACATGCGTTACTACAACGTCATCTACGACATCATCGAAGACGTCAAGAAAGCCCTTACCGGCATGCTTGGCAGTGACGTGCGGGAAAATATCCTGGGTGTTGCCGAAGTGCGTGACGTGTTCCGTTCGCCGAAGTTCGGCGCGATCGCCGGTTGCATGGTTATCGAAGGTACTGTGCACCGTAACCGTCCAATCCGTGTACTGCGTGAAGACATCGTTATCTTCGAAGGCGAGCTGGAATCCCTGCGCCGCTTCAAGGATGACGCTTCCGAAGTACGTGCCGGCATGGAATGCGGTATCGGCGTCAAGAGCTACAACGACGTCAAGCCTGGCGACAAGATCGAAGTCTACGAGAAGGTCCAGGTTGCTCGCAGCCTCTAACTCGCGCACTTCAGGAGCCACGCCGCGTGTGGGCATGCAAATGTCCCGCGCAGTGTCCGGACTCTAAACGCAACGCCCGGTCTGGCTTTTGTCAGGCCGGGCGTTTGCCGCTTTCAGACCCCACGGGTTTCACCGTGTGGCAGTAACAGGTAACAAGACATGGCAAAAGAATACAGCCGTACCCAACGTATCGGCGATCAGATGCAGCGCGAGCTGGCCCAACTGATCCGTCGCGAAGTCAAAGACCCGCGCGTTGGCCTGGTCACCATTACCGCTGTTGAAGTGAGCCGTGACGTTGGTCACGCGAAGATCTTCATCACCGTGATGGGCCAGGACAACAGCGAAGAGATCGCGCAAAGCATCAAGGTGCTCAACTCTGCCGCAGGCTTCCTGCGCATGCAGTTGGCCCGTGAGATGAAGCTGCGCAGCGTGCCCCAGTTGCACTTCCACTACGACGAAAGTGTCGTGCGTGGTGCGCACCTGTCGGCCCTGATCGAGCGTGCCGTGGCTGAAGACAATCAGCATCCGTCCACACCTGAAGACGCCAAGGAGTAAGCGGTGGCTCAGGTCAAGCGTATCCGTCGTAACGTCAGTGGCATCATCCTGCTCGACAAGCCCATTGGCTTTACCTCCAATGCCGCTTTGCAGAAGGTCCGCTGGCTGCTCAATGCCGAGAAGGCCGGGCACACCGGCAGCCTCGACCCCTTGGCTACTGGCGTATTGCCATTATGCTTTGGCGAGGCCACCAAGTTCTCGCAATACCTGCTCGATTCAGACAAGGGTTATGAAACCCTGATGCAACTGGGCAAGACCACCACCACGGCTGACGCCGAAGGTGATGTTCTGCAGGTTCGCGACGTGACCGTTGGTCGTGCAGATATCGAGGCCGCTTTACCCGCTTTTCGTGGGCAAATCAGTCAGATACCGCCGATGTACTCGGCTCTCAAGCGTGATGGCCAGCCTCTTTACAAGCTGGCACGTGCGGGCGAAGTAGTGGAGCGCGAACCGCGTTCTGTTACTATTGCGCGCTTGGAATTGCTTGCCTGTGAAGGCGAGACTGCCCGCTTGGCCGTGGACTGCAGCAAAGGCACCTATATCCGTACCCTGGTGGAAGATATCGGTGAAAAGCTCGGTTGCGGCGCGTACGTTGCAGAACTGCGACGTACCCAGGCTGGCCCTTTTACCCTGGCCCAGACGGTCACGCTGGAAGAGTTGGAAGCCGTGCATGCCGAAGGCGGCAATGAAGCAGTTGATCGCTTCCTGATGCCATCGGACAGCGGCTTGCTGGATTGGCCATTGCTGCACTTTTCGGAGCACAGCGCGTTCTACTGGCTCAATGGCCAGCCAGTACGTGCACCGGATGCCCCGAAGTTCGGCATGGTGCGGGTACAAGATCACAACGGTCGCTTTATCGGTATCGGTGAAGTGAGCGAAGACGGGCGCATCGCGCCGCGTCGACTGATTCGGTCAGAATGACCGGAACCAGTTTGTGGTAAAAGCGCAGTAGTTTTTACGCAAGCTGGAACGAGGGTGGCTGTTAACAGGCACGGTCACTACTCATTTTTAGATACAGGGATTTGTCCCTGGCCTGTTGAAACTGCCCTTTGGGTGGTTTCCTGAAAAAAGGATTGCCTCATGGCTCTCGACGTTCAAGAAAAAGCACAAATCGTAGCTGACTATCAGCAAGCTGTTGGTGACACTGGTTCGCCAGAAGTGCAAGTTGCACTGCTGACCCACAACATCAACAAGCTGCAAGGTCACTTCAAGGCCAACGGTAAAGATCACCACTCCCGTCGTGGTCTGATCCGCATGGTAAACCAGCGTCGTAAGCTGCTGGACTACCTGAAAGGCAAGGATCTGGGTCGTTATCAGACTCTGATCGGTCGCCTGGGTCTGCGTCGCTAATCAGCGATTGCGCTAGAGGTTGGTTGGCTGTCGTGTGTCAGTGGGTTTCCCGCTGGCCCATGGCAGGCTTCCAGCCTCAAGTTTTATCTGGATACACGTTTTACCCTGGACAGGCGTTGGGCCGACTCCCGACGTTGCCCAAGAATTTCGCAAGAAGACAAGTTCCCCAAGAGCCACAAAGAAGGTAGGACACCGTGAACCCGGTTATCAAAAAATTCCAGTTCGGTCAGTCGACCGTTACCCTCGAGACAGGCCGTATTGCCCGTCAAGCCTCCGGCGCAGTGCTGGTCACCGTTGACGACGACGTTACCGTACTGGTGACCGTTGTAGGCGCAAAGACCGCTGACCCAAGCAAAGGCTTCTTCCCTCTTTCCGTTCACTACCAGGAAAAGACTTACGCTGCCGGTAAGATCCCTGGTGGTTTCTTCAAGCGTGAAGGCCGTCCTTCCGAGAAAGAAACCCTGACTTCCCGACTGATCGACCGTCCGATCCGTCCGCTGTTCCCAGAAGGCTTCATGAACGAAGTGCAGGTTGTCTGCACCGTCGTTTCCACCAGCAAGAAGACCGATCCGGACATCGCTGCGATGATCGGCACCTCGGCTGCCCTGGCCATCTCCGGTATTCCTTTCGATGGCCCGATCGGCGCAGCCCGTGTTGCGTTCCACGAAAGCACCGGCTACCTGCTGAACCCGACTTACGAACAACAGAAAGCTTCGAGCCTGGACATGGTCGTTGCCGGTACTTCGGAAGCCGTGTTGATGGTTGAATCGGAAGCCAAAGAGCTGACCGAAGACCAGATGCTGGGCGCTGTACTGTTTGCTCACGACGAGTTCCAGGTTGTGATCAACGCTGTTAAAGAACTGGCTGCTGAAGCTGCCAAGCCAACCTGGACCTGGGCTCCTGCGCCTGAAGCCACCGCACTGCTGGGCACTATTCGCTCCGAGTTCGGTGCTGCGATCTCCGACGCCTACACCATCACCATCAAGGCCGACCGTTACGCTCGCCTGGGTGAACTGAAGGACCAGGTTGTTGCCAAGCTGTCCGGTGAAGAAGGCCAGCCTTCTTCCAGCGAAGTCAAAGCAGCCTTCGGCGAAATCGAATACCGCACCGTTCGCGAAAATATCGTTAACGGCAAGCCACGTATTGACGGTCGCGACACCCGCACCGTACGTCCGCTGAACATCGAAGTCGGCGTTCTGCCGAAGACCCACGGTTCGGCCCTGTTCACCCGTGGTGAAACCCAGGCCCTGGTAGTCGCGACTCTGGGTACTGCCCGTGACGCACAGCTGCTGGACACCCTGGAAGGCGAGAAAAAAGACCCGTTCATGCTGCACTACAACTTCCCTCCGTTCTCGGTAGGTGAGTGTGGTCGCATGGGTGGTGCTGGTCGCCGCGAAATCGGTCACGGCCGCCTGGCCCGTCGTTCGATTGCAGCCATGCTGCCTGCCGCCGACGTGTTCCCGTACACCATTCGTGTTGTGTCGGAAATCACCGAGTCCAACGGTTCCAGCTCCATGGCTTCGGTCTGCGGTGCTTCCCTGGCTCTGATGGACGCCGGCGTTCCGATGAAGGCACCGGTTGCCGGTATCGCCATGGGCCTGGTTAAAGAAGGCGAGAAGTTCGCCATCCTGACCGACATCCTGGGTGACGAAGACCACCTGGGCGACATGGACTTCAAAGTAGCCGGTACCGCCAAAGGTGTTACCGCGCTGCAGATGGACATCAAGATCAAGGGCATCACCGAAGAAATCATGGAAATCGCTCTGGGCCAAGCCCTGGAAGCGCGCCTGAACATCCTCGGCCAGATGAACCAGATCATTGGCCAGTCCCGCACCGAACTGTCGGAAAATGCTCCGACCATGATCGCGATGAAAATCGACACCGACAAAATCCGTGATGTCATCGGTAAAGGCGGCGCGACCATCCGTGCGATCTGTGAAGAAACCAAGGCCTCGATCGATATCGAAGACGACGGTTCGATCAAGATCTTCGGCGAAACCAAGGAAGCGGCTGAAGCTGCACGTCAGCGCGTCCTGGGTATCACCGCAGAAGCCGAGATCGGCAAGATCTACGTCGGTAAGGTCGAGCGCATCGTCGACTTCGGCGCATTCGTCAACATCCTGCCTGGCAAGGACGGTCTGGTTCACATCTCCATGCTGAGCGATGCTCGCGTTGAGAAAGTGACCGACATCCTCAAAGAAGGCCAGGAAGTGGAAGTGCTGGTACTGGACGTGGACAACCGCGGCCGTATCAAACTGTCCATCAAGGACGTAGCAGCAGCCAAGGCTTCGGGCGTTTAATCACTCCCAGGCTTCACGCTGAAAAAGAGGACTCTTCGGAGTCCTTTTTTTTGGACTGCGGGAAAGTGAAGGTAAATCAGCCGTTTAGCCCAGGACAAAAGCCGCAACTTGCATGCAGGCACGACGGGCTTCATGCAAGTTGCACGATTTCGAAAAAACAGCATTTATATAAGCTATTGATTTATAAGGGTTTATTTAAATTTTTGGACTTGGCACACTGTCTGCACTATTCCTGTTAACGCTGCAGTATGAAGGTTCACACGCTGCAGACTTTCAATAAAACAGGAGTTACTCGTATGAAGAAGTTCGCTCTCGCTACTGCTACCGCTCTGACCCTGGCCATGGGTGCTAACGTGGCCTTTGCCCAAACTTCCCAAGCTCCAATGACTCTGGCGGCTGGTGAAGCCACCAAAGCGAAAGAAAGCGTTTCGGATACTTGGATCACCACCAAAGTTAAATCTGATCTGCTGACTGAAAAAGGTATTCCTGGTTCGGACATCAAGGTTGAAACCAACAAAGGTGTGGTTTCCCTGTCGTCGACTGTAGCCATTTCGGATTCGCAGAAAGCAACCGCTGTAGCGATCACCAAGAAAATCAAAGGTGTAACCGCGGTTTCTGCTGACGGCCTGCTGGCTGGCGGCGCCACCAAGGCAGACAACATCGACAAAACCAAAAGCGCAGCAGCAGGCGCCAAAGAGTCCACTTCGGATACCTGGATCACTACCAAAGTGAAAGCTGACCTGGTAACCGAGAAAGGCATTCCTGGTACCGACATTAAAGTCGAAACCAACAAGGGCGTGGTTTCCCTGTCCTCTTCGGTCGCTGTGACTGAAGCGCAGAAAACTACTGCGGTGAATATCACCAAGAAAATCAAAGGCGTTAAAGCTGTATCGGCCGACGGCCTGAAAGCAGAGTAACGTGTAACCATTCGACTGGACCCAGGCGGCCACGAGCGAGGCAGATATCCGCTCAATGCACCTTACAGGTTCATGCGACCGACCACAGGGATGTGGTCACTACGGGCCCCGGCACTTGTGTCGGGGCCCGTTTTATTGTGGCGGGGAATACATATTTGCCGATTTTGGAGATCAAATGTGGGAGCTGGCTTGCCTGCGATGACGGCGTATCAGTAGTAAGCAGGCTGGCTGACCCACCGCCATCGCAGGCAAGCCAGCCCCCACACTTTGCACTTATGGTGCCCGGTAGTTACTCGGCATCCAGGTGCATTGGCGTAACAACCCGGCCATCTTTCTCTGCCTGCCCAAGGTTGGCATCAATGAAGTACACCCGGTCATCTTCCAGCTGGCCCTTGTCGACCAGATAGTCTTTGATCGTGCTGGCGCGGTCCTGGCCCAGTTGGCGTAGCAGCACGTCACTGGCGCTCCAGAACTTGATCACGCCGTCACGCAGCTTCGACGAGCGCTCATCGCTACCCAGGTTTTTCCACTCGGCCGGTGGCTGTTGCTTCAAGCGAGTGCGGTAGATGCCTTCGAGCAGCGGGGCTTTTTCCTTTTCCGGTACTTCGAGCAACGACGCCTGGGCCGGGACTTTATCGCCACGGCGCTGGAGTATCTTGTAGTAGTTGTACTGATACTCGCGCTCAAGCCGCTCGGCAGCCAAGAACGGGCCGTCGCTGCTGGCTGCCGCGGTGCCTTCGATCTCCAGGCGCAGGGCAGGGCGCTCCTTGAGGGCCTTGGCGAGGCTGTCTAGGGCCGACTCGGCGTCCTTGTTCAGGGCGCTGGAGCCTGCGGCGAACGACACATTGCCCAGGTCTTGCGAACCGCCACCCGTCACCAGCCCGCCAATGAACTTGAACGGCGCCGTCGCCGCGCGTACCACCAGGTTGCGCAGGGTTTGCCAGACAATCGGCATCACGCTGAATTGCGGGTTGTTCAAGTCGCCGGTCACCGGCAATTCGATGGAAATCTTGCCGTCGGTGTCCTTGAGCAGGGCAATCGCCAGGCGAATCGGCAGGTCCACCGCGTCCGCACTGTCGACTTTCTCGCCCAGTTGCAGTTGCTCCACCACTACCTTGTTCTCGGCCTTCAGCTGGCCTTTGGTGATCACGTAGTGCAGGTCCAGGTTGAGCCGGCCCTTGCGGATACGGAACCCGGCAAACTTGCCCGAGTAAGGTGTCAGGGTGGTCAGTTCGACGCGTTTGAAGCTGGTGGCGATATCCAGTGCGGCCATCGGGTCAAACGGGTTCACGCTGCCCTTGATGGTTACCGGCGCATAGCGATCGACCTTGCCCTTGATATCGACGCTGGCCGGCTTGGCCTGGCGGCTGTCGATGGTGCCGATCTGGCCATTGAGTTGCTGGATCGCCGTGGCGAAGTTCGGTGTCAGGCTGAAGTCGGCAAAGTTGGCCGAGCCATCATTGATCGCGATCTGGCCGATACGGATGCCCAGGGGCTTCTCGTTGCTCGCGCTGGACTTGGCCGTCGATTTGGCACCGCTGTCGGCCGGCTGTGGGATCAGCAGGTCATCGACGTTGGTGGTGCGGTCATCGTTGATCATAAAACGCGCATAGGGTTGCAGCAGGTTGATCTTGTCGATCGACAGGCTATTGCCGTGCTGGTAGTTCAAGCCCTCGACCACCAGGCGCTGCCACTTGAGGAAGTCACGGGTCTTGAGAGTATCGAGGGTGTGCAGTTGGTCCACTTGCGCGCGGCCGGTGATCTGCAGCGCAAGGGGCTCGGTACTCTTGAGGTTCACGTCCAGGTTGCTGCCGAGCATGCCGCTACGCAGTTCCAGGCGGATAAAGGGGCTGATATAGGACTGGGCAACCCGCAGGTCGATATCCTTGGTGTCGACCTTCAGCTTGGCGCTGACCGGGTTCAGGTTGACCTGGCCGCTCGCCTGGATCTTGCCCTGCTTGCCCAGGCCACTGTCGATCTTCAGCGTGAAGGGGCTTTGATTGAGGCTGTCGAAATCTTGTACATCGACATTCAGCGGGCCCAGCTCCAGTGCTACCGCAGGTTTTACCTGGCGATCAGCCAGATGCACCTGGTAGTTGCGCAGTTGCACATCCTTGAGCAGCACTTGCCAAGGCTTGCTCGGTGCTGTCGGTTCGGGTTTTGGCGAGTCGGCCGTGGCGGGAGCGCTTGCTGGCTCAGGCTGGGTGGCCGGCTTGCTCGGCTGGCTGGCGAACAGTTTCTGCCAGTCCAGTTGGCCGTCGGCTTCGCGGGCGGCCCAGGTTTCGAGCTTGTTACTGCGGATCTTGCCCACGATCACTTGCTGCTTGGCCAGGTCGATCGAGGTTTCGCTGACATCCAGGCGCTCCAGGCGCGCCAGTGGCCGGCCATCCGGGGCCTTGATCGCAAAGGGCGCGATGCTCGCGGAGACGTTGGTCAGGTTCAGTTCGGTTTCTTTGGCCAGGTTCAGCTTGTAGTCGGTGCTGAAGTTGAGGATGCCGTCTTCCAGGACCAGGGGCACGGCGTCCCGTACATAGGGCCACCAGACTTTCATCTTGCCATCCGTGACCTTGAGCTTACCCTCGGAGGCGATCGGCACCAGGCTGAAATTACCGGTCCAGTCGATCTGCCCGCCCTCGGGGCCGGCGGCGACCAGGGTCATGTCGGCGTTGTCTTCGGGCAGGGTGCTGAGGTTTTTCAGTTCGAAGTCGAGTTTGTCGTAGAGAAACTCGATAGGTTCGCTGGGGCGCACGTCTTCGAAGTGCACGTAGCCACCCGCCAGCTTGATGCGCTCGATACGCAGCGGGAACGGTTTGCTCTCGGGGTCATCGGGCGTCGGTTCGCTAGGCGGCAACTTGAACAGTTGCGCCAGGTTGAGCGTACCGGCTTTGTCGAAGAGGATTTCGGTCTTCGGCTTGTCCAACTGCACATCGGCCAAGTGCAGGGCGCGAGTCCAGAGGCTGTCGATCTGCAGGTTGGCGTAGAGGCGATCAAAGCCCACCTGTTCCTTGCCCGGCTCACCGATTTTCAGGCCCCAGAGGGTTAGCTCCAGGCTGAACGGGTTGAGTTCGATACGCTCGATACGGGCCGGCACGGTGGCGTAGTTGGCCAACTGTTGGTTGGCCACGCGAAGCGCAATACCGGGCAAAATCAAAAAGCCCAGCAAGCTGTAGAGTGCAAGGGCGGTCAGCAAGGCGCCTGCGGCGCGAATCAATCCTTTGGGCATGGGTGACGCCATCTATGTCGATCAAGAGTGCCTTGGAGTATGGCACGGGTTTACGGTTCCGAAGAACCGAGCCTTTATTACGCCAGTCCAGGCCTTTCAGGGCAATCCTACAGCTGCAGGATCAGGGTCTTCAGAGGAGGCTGCTGGTCTTGTGAGGGAAAGTCAGCGCCGGGCGTCATCACTTTCCAGTCGAGTACCGGCCTGCCGGCCTTTTCAGCGCAACGCAAGACCTGCTCGCGCCAATCATCCATGCTGACTTTTGCCAGGTTGTTGCAGCAGATCAGCACGCCATTGTCTGCGGTGGCCAGCAGTGCGGGCTTGAGCAGGCTTTGGTAGTCGCGCAGCAGGTCCACGGTGCCAAAGGCGCTCTTGGCCCACGCCGGTGGGTCGAGCAGCACCAGGTCATATTGCCGTTGCTCCAGGCGTGGGTAGCTTGGCAGTTTTTGCCCGCGACGCTGGGTGATCGGCAGCCCGGCCAACTGGCGGATTGCCGGGAAGTAATCGGACTGTACAAACGTCATGGCTGGCAGTTGCGGGTTCAACTCGCCGTTTTCGCGACCGACCGCCAGGTTGCCCTCGGCAAAGTCCAGGTTGCACACCTCGCGGGCCCCACCGGCCGCTGCGCTGAGGCCGACGCCGCAGGTGTAGGCAAATAGGTTCAACACGCTTTTGCCGGCACTGTGCGCCTTGACCCAGCCGCGGGTGTTGCGCAGGTCCAGGAACAGCAGCGGATCCTGCCCGGAGTGGCGACCGCGCACGCGATAGTTCAGGCCCCATTCATGGCCGACCAGATCTTCCAGGGCTGCGGGTTCGGCGCGGTACACCGTGTCTTCGCGGTCGATACGCGAGTTGCCTCGGGAGCGGTCGTTATAGACCAGCAGCAGTTCCAGCCCCAGGTACTGGTTGATCATCAGGTGCAACTGCAGCAGCGCATCGCTATCTAGCGATTGGTGAAAGCTCTGCACCATCAATTGCGGGCCGTAGCGGTCGATGGTCAAGCCACCGGCACCTTCCTGGCTGCCATGGAACAACCGATAGCAATCGGTGCCTTGGGCATGCAGCTCGGCGAGCAGGTCTTGGCGGTGATCGAGGGCGGCGCGCAGCGCCTGATTCAGGGACGACATGGAGCGCGCCTTGCTGGGGAATTGAAGCGCGCAAGTTTAACAGCTCCTGTGGGCGCCGGCTTGCCAGCGATGGCGGTGGAGCAGGAATCGCTATCGCTGGCAAGCCAGCTCCCACAGGGTGTGTCGTTACAGCAGGCCCATCCGCCTGTGGGCGCGTTGCACCGAGCCATTGCGCATCGCCCAGCGTAGCAGCGGCGCGCTACGCCTGACCCCGGCGCGGATCAACTGGCGTTGCAGCGGGCTTTGCTGCTGCCCCAGCATGTCACCCGCCCAGTCCGGCAGCAGGTCGATGCCGGCTTGCATCATCAGCGCCCCGAACGGCTTGGCCAACGCGCTGGGAGCCGGGGCATCGAGCAACAGGCGCAGTACTTCGCGGCTGCGTTCGTCACACAACAGTTGTGGGCGAATACGTTGCAGATAATCAGATATTTCCTGCCTTGAACGCGGCACATGCCGAGCCCCCAGTTGTTCGGCGACCAGGGCTATCTCGCTGTAGTAGCGGTCCTGGTCCCGAAGTGATAACCCCGGGTTTTTGTAGCGCAGGTGCGCCGCCAGAAAGCTGCTGACTTCGGCGACGTGGACCCAGGTCAGCAATTGCGGATCACTGGCGGCATAGGGACGCCCATCCGGCGCGTGCCCGACCACCTGCAGGTGGATGGTGCGCACTTTTTCGATCAGCCACTCGGCATCGCGGCGCGAGCCAAAGGTGGTGCCGGAAATAAACTGCGACGTACGGCGCAAGCGCCCGAGCATGTCCTGGCGAAAGTTGGAATGGTCCCACACGCCGGCTAGCGCCAAGGGGTGTAGCGCTTGCAGCATCAAGGCGCTGATGCCGCCGATCAGCATGCTGCTGAAGTCACCATGGACCTTCCAACTCACCGAGTCCGGCCCGAACAGCCCCGGATCGCCCTTGGGGCTTTCCAGGTCCAGGTTGCCCAGGGACAGGCCCGTGAGGCTCATCAACTGGGATTCGATACGGTTGCGCAGAAATTCCATGTGGCTTGAGGGTTCCTATCGGTTCAGGCGCTTGTCGATCAAGCCGTCGACCACGCTCGGATCGGCCAGGGTCGAGGTATCGCCCAGGCTGTCGAGCTCGTTGCAGGCGATCTTGCGCAGGATACGCCGCATGATCTTGCCTGAGCGGGTTTTGGGCAAGGCTGGCGCCCATTGGATCAGCTCGGGCTTGGCGAAACTCCCGATTTCCTTGCTGACCAGGTCCAGCAGGTGTTTTTTCAGTTCGTCGCTGGGCTCGACGCCATTCATCGGCGTGACAAACGCATAGATGCCCTGGCCCTTGAGGTCATGGGGATAGCCGACGACGGCGGCTTCGGCCACTTTGTCGTGCAGCACCAGCGCGCTTTCCACCTCGGCGGTGCCGATGCGATGGCCGGAGACGTTGATCACGTCATCGATGCGCCCGGTGATCCAGTAGTCGCCATCCTCATCGCGCCGCGCGCCGTCGCCGGTAAAGTAGTAGCCGGGGTAAGGCTTGAAATAGGTGTCGATCATCCGCTGCGGGTCGCCATACACACTGCGGATCTGCCCCGGCCAGCTGGCTTTGATCGCCAGGACGCCACTGCCGGCGCCGCTGATTTCCTTGCCCTGTTCGTCGAGCAATACCGGCTGCACCCCAAACATCGGCTGAGTCGCGCAGCCAGGCTTGATGCGCTGGGCGCTGACCAGCGGGCTGAGCATGATGGAGCCGGTCTCGGTCTGCCACCACGTATCGACAATCGGGCAGCGCTGCTCGCCGACGGCATTGAAATACCATTCCCAGGCTTCCGGGTTGATCGGCTCGCCGACACTGCCGAGCAATCTCAGGCTGGCCCTGGACGTGTTCTCCAGTGGGCCATGGCCCTCACGCATCAAGGCCCGCAGGGCGGTGGGCGCGGTGTAGAAAATATTCACCTGATGTTTGTCGATCACTTGCCAGAAGCGCGAGCTGTCCGGGTAACTCGGCACGCCCTCGAACATCAGGGAGGTGGCACCGTTGGCCAGTGGCCCGTACACGATATAGCTATGGCCCGTGACCCAGCCGACGTCGGCAGTGCACCAGAACACTTCGCCCTCGCGGTAGTCGAGCACGTACTTGAAGGTCATTGCCGCTTGCAGCAGATAGCCACCGGTGGTGTGCAGCACGCCCTTGGGCTTGCCGGTACTGCCGGAGGTATAAAGAATAAACAGCGGGTCTTCGGCGCCCATCGGCTCGGGCGGGCATTCGCCGCTGGCCGCGTCCACCGCCTGTTGATACTTGAGGTCGCGCCCCTCGGTCCAGGCCACAGCGGCGCCGGTACGCGCTACCACCAGCACCGTCGTGACATTCGGACAACTGGCCAGGGCCTTGTCGACATTCTGTTTCAGCGCCACCGGCTTACCGCCGCGTACACCTTCGTCGGCAGTGATCACCGTGCGGCAGTCGGCATCCAGAATGCGATCGCGTAGGGCATCCGGTGAGAACCCGCCAAACACCACCGAGTGCACCGCGCCAATTCGCGTGCAGGCCAGCATTGCGTAGGCGGCCTGCGGAATCATCGGCATGTAGATACACACCCGGTCGCCTTTCTTCACGCCACGGCTTTTCAGCACATTGGCCAGGCGGCTGACGTTTTGATGAAGTTGGCGGTAGGTGATTTTGGACGATTTTGCAGGATCGTCGCCTTCCCAGATAAAGGCCGGCTGGTCGGCGCGCTGCGCCAGGTGCCGGTCAATGCAGTTGTAGCTGACGTTCAACTGGCCGCCGGCAAACCACTGTGCGGCGCCGGTGTGGATATCGCAGTGTTGGACGGTTTGCCAGGGCGTGATCCAGTCGAGCAGCGCCTTGGCCTGTTCGGCCCAGAAAATATCGGGGTGTTCGATGGACTGCCGATAGAGGCGCTGGTAGTCCTCTTGACTGAGTTGCGCAGCCCGGCGCACGGCATCGGCATGGGGAAACTGGCTGATATCGAACATTAGGGATCCCTCTTCTTGTTATAGATACAAGAGTTCAAGGCTGGTCCCTGTGGGGGCTGGCAAGCCAGCTCCCACAGGGGGCGCTTGTGCAGGTTCAATCCCTGATTGTAGTGCCGATCACATCAACCGCGGTGACGACCACGGAAGTAGTTGATCAAGCCCTGGGTCGAGGCATCGTCGGCCAAGGTTTCCTCGGCGCCTGTCAGGCGGTTGTAGACGCCCTTGCCCAGTTCCTTGCCCAGCTCCACGCCCCATTGGTCAAAGGCGTTGATGCCCCAGATAACGCTCTGCACGAACACCTTGTGTTCATACATTGCCACCAGTGCGCCCAGGCGACGCGGGCTGATCCGCTCGACCACCAGGGTGTTGCTCGGGCGGTTGCCCGGGATCACTTTGTGCGGGGCCAGTTTCTGCACTTCGTCTTCGGCCATGCCTTTGTCACGCAGCTCGGCTTCGGCTTCGCTGCGGGTCTTGCCGAGCATCAAAGCCTGGCTCTGGGACAGGCAGTTGGCATACAGCCACTGGTGATGGTCGGAGACCGGGTTGAAGCTGACGATCGGCACAATGAAGTCGGCCGGGATCAACTGGGTGCCCTGGTGCAGCAACTGGTGGTACGCGTGCTGGCCGTTGCAACCCACGCCGCCCCAGATAACCGGGCCGGTATCGGTGGAAACCGGCGTGCCGTCCTGGCGTACGCTCTTGCCGTTGGATTCCATGTCCAACTGTTGCAAGTGCTTGGTGATGTTACGCAGGTAGTGGTCGTACGGCAGGATCGCGTGGCTCTGTGCGCCCCAGAAGTTGCCGTACCACACACCCAGCAGGCCCAGCAGCACCGGCATGTTTGCCTCGAACGGCGCGGTCTGGAAGTGCTGGTCCATGGTGTAGGCACCCGACAGCAGTTCCTTGAAGTTGGACATGCCAATGGCCAGGGCGATCGGCAAGCCGATGGCCGACCACAGCGAGTAACGGCCGCCGACCCAGTCCCACATCGGGAAGATGTTCTCTTCACGGATACCGAAGGCCACGGCTGCCGCGTTGTTGCTCGACACGGCGATGAAGTGGCGATACAGCTCGGCTTCGGAGCCACCCTGGGCCAGGTACCAGGCGCGGGCGGCCTGGGCGTTTTTCAGGGTTTCCAGGGTGTTGAAGGACTTCGACGAGACAATAAACAGCGTGGTCTCGGCGCGCAGCTTCTGGGTCAGTTCGTGGAACTCACTGCCGTCGATATTCGCCAGGTAGTGGCAGCGCACGCCTTTATGGGCGTAGGACAACAGTGCTTCAGAGACCAGCTCCGGGCCGAGGAACGAACCACCGATGCCGATGTTGACCACGTCAGTGATCGGCTTCTCGGTGTAGCCGCGCCACAGGCCGTCGTGGATGCGGCCTACCAGGTCGGTGATCTGGTTCAGCACCTTGTGCACGTCGGGCATGATATTGGTGCCGTTGACCGACAGCTTGTCGCCCACCGGACGGCGCAATGCGGTATGCAGCGCCGGGCGCCCTTCCGAAGAGTTGACCGGCTCGCCGTCGAACAGCGCCTTGATTGCGCCCTTGAGGTCGACTTCGTTGGCCAGGCCCACCAGCAGGTCGCGGGTTTCAGACGTAATCAGGTTTTTCGAGTAGTCGAGGAACAGTCCGCAGCTGCTCAAGGTGAACTGGCCAAAGCGCTGGGGATCGGCATTGAACGCTTCGCGCATGCTGAAATCCTGCATGGCTTGGCGGTGTTGATTGAGCGCTTGCCAGGCGGGCAGAGCGGTAACGTCATGAGGAGTGCGGTAATACGCCATCGCTGCGGGTTTCCTTTTTATTACTGGGACTACTTTTGGGACACTTGAATGTCCGGAACGTCCGACTTTTATCAAGCAGGCACTGAGAAACGGCGGGTTCCGGTCGAATGCGTCAACGCCAACACTAGCGTCGGGCGATTACATTAAACCTAGCGTGTCGATATGTCTTGGCTTTGTCTGCGCACAGGCCGGTACTTTTTTATACCGGGGCCTGGGAGGCGCTACAAACCGAATGTGGGAGCGGGCTTGCCCGCGATGGTGGTGGGTCAGCGACAAATACATCGACTGACAGTCCGCCATCGCGGCGATGCGGCGACCCGACAAGCCCGCCCCCACATGAGGAGATTGCCAGGCTTAAACGCTGAGGTTGAGGTGCAGGTTGTCGATTAACCGGGTCGCGCCCAGGTACGCGGCGACCAGGATCACCACATCACGATCCTCGGCGGTTGCCGGGCGCAGATGCTGGCCCTGGCGAACTTCCAGGTAATCCATGCGCAGGCCGGCGGCCTCGATGTGTTGGACCTGCTCGGCACGCAGCTTGGCGAAGTCGCGGTCGCCATTCTCAATGGCAGTGGCGATATGACTAAGGCTGCGGAACAGTACCGGGGCGATGGCGCGCTGTTCTTCCGTCAGGTAACCGTTGCGCGAGGACAGCGCCAGGCCGTCCTCGGCGCGCACGGTGGGTTCGCCAATGATCTGGATCGGCATGTTCAGGTCGCGCACCATGGCGCGGATCACCGCCAGTTGCTGGTAGTCCTTTTGCCCGAACACCGCCAGGTCAGGCTGGACCATGTTGAACAACTTGCTCACCACCGTCGCCACACCCTCGAAGTGCCCCGGACGGCTGGCGCCGCACAGGCCTTCAGACAGTTGTGGCACGCTGACCCGGGTCTGCACGGTCATGCCGCCTGGGTACATTTCGTCGACCGTGGGTGCGAACAGCAGGTTGCAGCCCGCCACCAGCAGCTTTTCCTGGTCGGCGGCGAGGGTGCGCGGGTACTTGTCCAGGTCTTCGCCGGCGCCAAACTGCAGCGGGTTGACGAAAATGCTCGCCACCACGAAGTCGGCTTGCTCGGCGGCGCGGGTCACCAACGTGGCGTGGCCCGCATGCAGGTTGCCCATGGTTGGCACGAAGCCGATGCGCTTACCGGCGCTGCGCGCGTGAGTGACCGCGGCCCGCAGTTCGCGCAGGGTTTTTACGGTGTTCATGCAGAGAATCCGTGTTCGGTGCCTGGGAAGGTGACGGCTTTGACTTCGGCGACATAGGCACCCAGCGCGGCGTGGATGCTGTCCTGGCCCGCCATGAAGTTCTTCACGAACTTAGGTGCGCGGCCGGTGAGGTTCAGGCCGAGCATATCGTGCAACACCAGGACCTGGCCGTCGGTAGCGCTGCCGGCGCCAATACCGATGACCGGGATTTTCACCGCCTGGGTGATTTCTGCGGCCAGTTCGCTTGGCACGCATTCGAGCAGGATCATTGCCGCGCCGGCCTGCTCAAGGGCGATGGCATCGGCGCGCATCTGCCGCGCCTGGGCTTCATTGCGACCCTGGACCTTGTAGCCACCGAGGATATTCACCGACTGCGGTGTCAGGCCCATGTGCGCACACACCGGCACGCCGCGTTCGGCCAGCAGGCGGATCGACTCGGCGAGCCATACGGCACCTTCCACCTTGATCATATGTGCCCCGGCCTGCATCAGCTTGCCGGCATTCTGGAAGGTCTGCTCAAGCGTTGCGTACGCCATGAACGGCAGGTCGGCGATGATGAACGCGCCCTCGTTGCCGCGCTTGACGCTGGCGGTGTGGTAGGCGAGTTCATCGGTGGTGACGGGGAGGGTGCTGTCATTCCCTTGAAGAACCATGCCCAGGGAGTCGCCCACCAGTAACACCTCGACGCCGGCCTGGCAGCAGGCCTGGGCGAAGGTGGCGTCATAGCAGGTCAGCATGGCGATTTTTTCACCCTTGAGTTTGAGGCTCTGCAAGGTGGTCAGGGTAATGTCTGGCATGAAAAGAGTCCTCGTTCAGGCGCTTGGAAACAGCGAGTAACGCGCGTGAGTCTTCGTTTATACAGGCGCACTTTCTTCAGAGCAGTGCTTATAAGGCCTGGATTGCGCCCTTCAGCGCCGGGTTGGCGGCAGCGGGACGCCTATAGTCGTGAGGAGGACTCTGGAAGTCAATTGGATGTGTTACCGCATTGTTACGAGGTAGGTGTTACCGCTGTTACTGATGCGATTCAGCAGGCTGTAATGCTTTTTGGCTGGCGCTGAGGATCAATGTAGGAGCTGGCTTGCCTGCGATGGCATCACCGCGGAGTGTCAGGCAGACTGCGGTGATGCCATCGCAGGCAAGCCAGCTCCTACAGGGATTGAGGCAGGCGTTCCAGGCCGACGAACGGGCATCCGGCGAGCAGATCACTGAGTAGACGGCCGTCAGGCAGTTGCAAAGTGGCAGGTGCCAGTTCGGTAAGTGGATACAGCACAAACGCTCTCAGATGCATTTGATAGTGCGGCACCTTGAGGCGCGGCTCATCAATCAGGCGATCGCCAAACAGCAGGATATCCAGGTCCAGCGTGCGAGGGCCCCAGCGTTCAAGGCGTTCGCGGCCCTGGTCGTTCTCGATGGCTTGCAGCGCATCCAGCAGCTCCAGTGGCGTGAGGGTGCTGTCCAGCTCCGCCACCGCGTTGGTGTAGCGCGGCTGGCCAGGAAGCAGGGAATCACTTTGATAGAAGGCAGAAACACCGACGAAGGTGGTGTTTGGCAACTGCGTCAACGCCTCGATGGCGTTGCGCAATTGCTGCTGCGGGGCTGCGAGGTTGCTGCCCATGCCGATGTAGATCCGTTCCACCGTGCTTATTCGCCCGAGGTATCGGCGGCACTGCGCTTGCGTTTGCTGCCACTGCTGCGGCGGCGCTTTTTCGGCCCCTCGCCCGTGGTTTCGCCTTTGCTGCTCAGTTCACGAATCATCTCGCGACGTTCGCTGTCATTGGCGTCCTGATAGTCGGTCCACCATTCGCCCAGGCCATCGGTCTGTTCGCCGGCGCTTTCGCGCAGCAGCAGGAAGTCGTAGCCAGCACGGAAGCGCGGGTTGTCCAGCAGCAGGTCGGCGCGTTTGCCACTGCGACGTGGCAGGCGTTCCTGCATGTCCCAGATCTCGCGGATCGGCATGGTGAAGCGCTTGGGGATCGCGATGCGCTGGCACTGTTCGGCGATCAATTCGTGCGCAGCTTCCTGCATTGCCGGAATCGGCGGCATGCCACGGTTCTGCAGGCGCAGTACCCGGGCGGGCAGCGCCGGCCAGAGCAGGGCGGCAAACAGGAACGCCGGGGTCACCGGTTTGTTCTGTTTGATCCGCAGGTCGGTGTTGATCAACGCTTCACTGATCAGCGTGTGGGTGTACGTCGGGTTGTGCTCCAGTGCATCGGCGCTGGCCGGGAACAGTGGGTCGAACAACTGCAGGTCCACCAGCATTTCGAACGTGTCGGCGGCATGCCCGGAAAGGAACAGCTTGAGCACTTCCTCGAACAGGCGCGCCGAGGGAATTTCCCGCAGCATCGGTGCCAGTTCGCGAATCGGCGCGGCTGTGTGTTTCTCAATGCCGAAGTTCAGCTTGGCGGCAAAACGCACGGCCCGCAGCATGCGCACCGGGTCTTCCTGATAGCGCTGCGTGGGGTCGCCGATCAGGCGAATCAGGTGATTGCGAATATCGTGCACGCCGTTGGCGTAATCGAGGATGCGCTCGCTGACTGGATCGTAATAGAGGGCATTGATAGTGAAGTCGCGGCGTTGCGCGTCTTCTTCCAGGGTGCCGTACACATTGTCCCGTAGGATGCGTCCGCTTTCGTTGCGGGAAGACTGGTTGCTGTCTTCCTCTTCATCGTTTTGCGGGTGGCCCGCGCGGAATGTCGCAACTTCGATGATTTCGCGACCAAAGTGGATATGCACCAATTTGAAGCGCCGGCCGATGATCCGCGCGTTGCGAAACTCGGCACGCACTTGTTCAGGCGTGGCGCTGGTGGCGACGTCGAAATCCTTGGGGGTGATGTTGAGCAACATGTCGCGCACGCAACCGCCGACCAGGTAGGCCTGGTAGCCGGCGTTCTGCAGGCGTTCGACGATGTTCACCGCATAACGGCTGAACTGGGCGCGCTGCAGCGAATGTTGATTGCTGTTGAGCACTTCAGGCGTGCTGCGAATGTGTTGCGTACGACGCAAGGGGGAACGGAATGACTGGAACAACTTCTTCAGCATGGGATGCACTGTTTGAAGGAATGTTCGGCCATAACGAAGAATGACCGCATGATGGGCCGGGATTCTAGCATTTAGTCAGGGGATGGTGTAGGAACTAGCTGCAAGCGTTGAGCCAGATGCTTAAAAAGCCGGCGTGGCGCTCAAATCGCAGAAACTACAAGGGGAGCCGAAGCTCCCCCAGAAAGTAGTTGCGTGCTCTATTTTTATTATTAATTTCGGGCTTCTTGTTTTTGTTGATCGCCCTCGCCATGAATTTTCACCTTCATGACACTCCCAATCGG
Organism: Pseudomonas sp. WS 5010; assembly: GCF_012985565.1. NCBI lineage: Bacteria > Pseudomonadati > Pseudomonadota > Gammaproteobacteria > Pseudomonadales > Pseudomonadaceae > Pseudomonas > Pseudomonas sp. WS 5010. The sequence goes on from NZ_JAAQWQ010000011.1 coordinate 55,845, forward strand.
GAGTCAAGAGCAAACGGATTGCTTTGGTCGCTGTGTTGCTATGATCAATGATCCAACCAGTTCAGGCTCTGCCTTAGGGCAGTTTTTGTTGTTCTCGGCCTGGTTGCGGGGCAAGCCCCAAATGCAACGCCTCTCCAAAAGAATCAGTTAGCTGCGCCTCCGCCGTGTTGTTTTTATTGTGCGTGAGTCGATTCGTCTTATTTTTATTGTGTGTGTACGGTGCTTTTTATTGTTCTTGTACTAAGCATATAGCAGGGTGCGTGCCAACTTTTGCGAGCCCCAGCAAAATCAGGGGTTTGACCGGTTCATGGGTGTTTGGCGGGCGAAAAAAAGCCGGGGCTTCGTTACCGTAAGCCCCGGCTTTTTGTTACGTGAATATCTGAGGTAACAGTTTTTTCACGTTTGGGGTGTTACCCAATGTGAGTTGATCTCAGCTTTCACTGGCAACCCCGGTCTTGCGCCGCGGAATGCCCAGGCGCTGGCGCCGCTCCCACAGGCACTTGCGGCTGACGCCCAGTTTGCGCGCCAGCTCGGTCTCGGTCATATGGTCCTGGTGCTCCAGGACGAAGTGCTGGAAGTAGTCCTCCAGGGACAAGTCTTCTGTGGGCTCGTGGCTGGTGTTATTGCCGCCCTGTTGTGGTGCCAGGCCAATGAAGTCGTCATCGTCCAGGTCGCTTAGTTCGATATCGATGCCCAGCAGCTCAGCGGAGATCTGCGGACTCTCCGAGAGAATCACTGCGCGTTCCACGGCGTTTTCCAGCTCGCGTACGTTACCTGGCCACGAATAGTGGCGGATGGCCTGTTCGGCGTCGGCCGCAAACGTCAGGTCGGTACGGTTGACCCGCGCGCTCTGGCGCAGCAGGAACGCATTGGCGATCTCGTTGACGTCGGCGCCGCGTTCACGCAGGGCCGGCAACTTGAGGGCAATCACGTGCAGGCGGTAATAGAGGTCTTCACGGAACTGGCCGATTTTCGCCAGGCTTTTCAGGTCACGGTGAGTCGCGGCGATCAGGCGCACGTCGACTTTTTGCGACTGTACCGAGCCAACCCGGCGAATCTCGCCTTCCTGCAGCACACGCAGCAGGCGGGCCTGGGCTTCCAGGGGCAGTTCACCGATTTCGTCGAGGAACAGCGTGCCGCCGTCCGCCGCTTCTACCAAGCCTGCGCGTCCGGCGCTGGCGCCGGTAAAGGCCCCTTTTTCGTGGCCGAACAGTTCGGATTCGATCAAGGATTCGGGGATCGCTGCACAGTTCACCGAGATCATCGGGGCCTTGGCGCGCTTGGACAGGTTGTGCAGGGCGCGGGCCACCAGTTCCTTGCCGGTACCGGACTCGCCCTGGATCAGGACATTGGAGTCAGTGGGCGCCACCTTGCGGATCTTGACGTACAGGTCCTGCATGGGTGGGCAGGAGCCGATGATGCCAATTTCGCCATTGCTGTTGTCGACGCCGGGTTTGTCGCTGGCGGCCTTGCCGGCCGGCCGTTCCGCCGGTGCGCTGCTGGCCGACTGGCGGTCACGCAGGATACGCGCCACCGCCTGCAGCATCTCGTCGTGGTCGAAAGGCTTGGCGATGTAGTCCACCGCGCCCATCTTCATCGAGTCGACGGCCGAGCGCAGGCTGGCATAGCTGGTCATGATCAGCACCGGCGTGCCCTGGCCCAGCTTGATCAGCTCGGTGCCCGGTGCGCCGGGCAGGCGCAGGTCACTGACGATCAGGTCGAATGTGGGAATGCTGAAACGCTCCTGGGCTTCCTGCACCGAGCCGGCTTCGCTGACCTGGTACTGATTACGTTCAAGCAGGCGACGCAAGGCAGAGCGGATAATGGTTTCGTCTTCGACGATCAAAATGTGCGGCATTGATTCAATTCTCTCGACGGTCTCAGTTCACAGCGGACGTCGCTTCGACATGACGCGGCAAGGTCACCCGAATACGGGTGCCGCGTTGGCTTTCGGTGTCAGCCGGGCTGTCGATGGTGATTTGTCCATAATGCTCTTCAACGATGGAATAGACCAGTGCAAGGCCCAGACCGGTACCTTCACCCGGATCCTTGGTGGTGAAGAAGGGTTCGAACAATCGGTCCATGATGTTCTGTGGAATACCGCTGCCTTCGTCTTCGACGATCAGGTCGACCGTGTGCTCGAAAGCCTCGCTCTTGACCCTTACCGCACTGCCGGCGGGGGTCGCGTCGCGGGCGTTGGACAGCAGGTTGATCAGCACCTGGGCCAGGCGTTGTGAGTCGCCCACCACCCAGTGTTCCGGATCGCACAAGTTATAGAACTGTACTTCGAAATTGCGCCGGTTCAAGGCCAGCAGCCCAATGGCATCCTGGGCGACTTCGGCCAGGCACACCGCTTCGTCATGATTCTGGTGGCCGCCGGCGTGGGCAAAGCTCATCAGCGATTGCACGATGCGTGAGACACGCTTGGTCTGCTCGAGGATCTGCCCGCTGATCTCGGTGATTTCGTCGTCTTCCTCGCGCTCCTCGCGCAGGTTCTGCGCCAGGCACGCGATACCGGTGATCGGATTGCCGATCTCGTGGGCCACGCCGGCCGCCAGGCGGCCGATACTGGCCAGGCGCTCGGAGTGCACCAGCTTGTCTTCGAGCATCTGGGTTTCGGTCAGGTCTTCGACCAGCAACACCAGGCCGCTGTTACCGGGGGCCAGGGGCTCGTCGATCGCCGCCTTGTGCAGGTTCAGCCAGCGGGTCTGGCCGTCGAGAGCCAGGTGCTGTTTGTGCAAGTGCTCGTCAGGTAGGTTGATAAACCCTTGCAACAATTCTTTCCACGGATCGGCGATGGTGGTCAGGCGCGAGCCCACCACGCGCTGGGCGGCGATGCCGGTCAGTTCCTCCATGGCCTTGTTCCACATCAGGATCTCCTGGTCCTTGGCCAGGGAGCACACGCCCATGGGCAGTTCCTGCAAGGTCTGGCGGTGGTAGCGGCGTAGGGCGTCGAGTTCGGCGGCAAGGCCGGTGAGGCGCGAGTGGTAGTCCTCCAGCCGGCTCTCGATAAAGTGGATGTCTTCGGTGACATAGTTCTCGCCGCCGGCCTTGTACGGCAGGAAGGTCTCGACCATGTCCTGGGATACGCTGGGGCCCATCAGCCCGGACAGGTTGGCCTCGATGCGGTCACGCAGGCGGCGCAGGGCGTAGGGACGGCGCTCGTCGAACGGCAGGTACAGATCGCGCAGCGCCTGCTCCACTTCCTTTTGCGCGGCCTTGGCACCCAGGGGCTTGGCCAGTTGCGTGGCAAACTCCTGGGGCGAGGCGGCATGCAGTTCGCGGCGTTGCGGACGGCGCACGTTATCCACCGCGCACGCCTCGGCGGCGCTGGTTTCTTCGGGGCTGGCGTTGGTGAACAGGGAAATCAGGGTGAACATCAGCACGTTGGCCGCCAGCGAGGCGATCGCTGCCATGTGCCAACTGGTGTCGTCGAGCACGTAGATCATGTTCAGCAGCGGGATATAAAAACCCTGCAGATTACCGACCAGCGGCAGCAGCATGGTCACCAGCCATACCAGGATCCCCGCCAGCAACCCGGCAATAAACCCACGCCGATTGGCAGTCGGCCAGTACAGCACCGACAAAACCCCCGGCAAGAACTGCAAGGTGGCGACGAAGGCCACAATGCCCAGGTTGGCCAGGTCTTGCTCGGCCGCCATCAACAGGTAGAAACCATAGCCGGCCATGATGATCGCCACGATCAGCGCCCGGCGTGTCCATTTCAGCCAGCGGTAGATATTGCCTTCGGCGGGCGGCTGGTACAGCGGCAGCACCAGGTGGTTGAGGGCCATGCCCGACAGCGCCAGGGTGGTGACAATGATCAAGCCGCTGGCCGCCGACAAACCGCCGACATAGGCCAGCAAGGCCAGGGATTTACTGTTGGCAGCGATGCCGATACCCAGGGTGAAGTATTCCGGGTTGGTGGTGGCCCCCAGTTTCAGGCCGGCCCAGAGGATCAGCGGCACTGCCAGGCTCATCAGCAACAGGAACAGCGGCAGGCCCCAGCTGGCGCTGACCAGCGAGCGCGGGTTGAGGTTTTCGGTAAAGGTCATGTGGTACATGTGCGGCATGACGATGGCGGAGGCAAAGAACACCAGCAACAGCGTGCGCCATGGGCCTTCTTGCAGCGGAGTGTGCAGGGCGGCGAGGGCGGTCTGGTTTTGCAGCAGCCACAGCTCCAGTTGTTGCGGACCGTCGAACACGCCGTACAGCGCATACAGGCCGACGCCACCGATGGCGATCAGCTTGATCACCGACTCGAAGGCAATCGCAAACACCAGGCCTTCGTGCTTTTCCCGGGTGGCGATATGCCGCGAGCCGAAAAAAATCGTGAACAAAGTGATCAGCGCACAAAAGCTCAGGGCCACCCGATGCTGTACCGGCTCATGGGTGAGAATGCCGATGGAATCGGCCACGGCCTGGATTTGCAGGGCCAGTAGCGGCAGCACGCCGATCAGCATGAAAATCGTGGTCAGCGCGCCGGCCCAGGTGCTGCGAAAGCGGAAGGCAAACAGGTCGGCCAGCGACGACAGTTGGTAGGTGCGGGTGATTTTCAGGATCGGGTACAGCAGCACCGGCGCCAGCAGGAAGGCCCCGGACACCCCGAGGTAGCTGGAAAGAAACCCATAACCGTATTGGTAGGCCAGGCCCACCGTGCCATAGAACGCCCAGGCGCTGGCATAGACGCCCAAGGATAAAGTGTAGGTCAACGGGTGGCGAATGATCGCCCGCGGGATCATCCCGCGCTCACTGATCCAGGCCACCCCGAACAGCGCGGCCAGGTAGGCGGCGCTGATCAGCAGCATCTGGGTCAGGCTAAAGCTCATCGGCATCTTTTTGGCTCTGCAGGATGAAGGTCACGACGATCAGGATCAGCCACAGCAGATAGGGGCGATACCAGGCGCCCGTGGCGTCGATCCACCAGTCCATGATGGCGGGAGAAAACAGGTAGATCCCGACGACCAGCAGCAGGACCAATCGATAGATGTACATGTTGGCCTCTGATTGAAAAACTGCGGCGATGTTAACGGATGGCTGGCTGGCTGCAAGCGCCTTCAGCGCAATTGCGCTTCGGCCAGGGTCAGTGTGCGCGGGATCCGGCTGGCATCCCAGTACTGGATGCCCCAATCGAGCAGTTCCCGTGGGCTGGCGTAGAGCAGTTCATCCCCCGGCATCTGGCCGAGGGCGCGCAGGGCCCTTAAGAGCAAAGGTGTGGCCTGGTCGGGCATCAGCGGTGGGGAGCGGTAGGATTTGCCCAGCTTGTTGCCGTCCGGCTGGATGATCAGCGGCACATGCAGATAGCGCGGCTGGCGCATGCCCAGCAGCTCTTGCAGGTACAGCTGGCGTGGCGTGGAGTCCAGCAGGTCGGCGCCGCGCACGATATCGGTGACACCTTGCCAGGCATCGTCGAGCACCACGGCCAGTTGGTAGGCATACAGGCCGTCGCGACGGCGGATGATGAAATCGCCGACATCGCGGCCCAGGTGTTGTCGGAACTCGCCCTGTACACGGTCAGTAAAATGGTATTCCAACTCGGGAACCCGTAGGCGAATGGCGGCATCCTGCTGGTCGTGGCCGGCGTTGCGGCAGAGGCCAGGGTAAATGCCGTTATACGGTTCCAGTTGCTTGCGTGAACAGGTGCAGGCGTAGGCCAGGCCGTGATTGAACATATCGTTCAGGACTTTGGCGTAGGCATCATGCCGCTCGCTTTGTCGGACCAGTTCGCCGTCCCATTCAAAACCATAGCTTTCCAGGGCATGCAGGATCGCCGCCTGGGCGCCCGGCTCTTCACGGGGTGGGTCGAGGTCTTCCATGCGCATCAGCCAGCGGCCTTGATTGGCGCGGGCGTCGAGATAGGAAGCGAGGGCTGCAACCAGGGAGCCGAAGTGCAAATGGCCGCTGGGCGTGGGGGCGAAACGCCCGATATAGGGAGAGGCTGTCATGGCCTGGATATTACTGGAAAACCGCCAAACTCCAGAAACAAAAATGGGGCGTTTGCACGCCCCATTCGTCCAGCCCGGCAGGGATTACTTGCCGACCTGTTTTTCCTTGATTTCGGCCAAGGTCTTGCAGTCTACGCACATGTCTGCAGTAGGACGGGCTTCCAGGCGACGAATACCAATCTCGACGCCGCAGGATTCGCACCAGCCATATTCTTCGTCTTCGATCAGTTGCAACGTCTTGTCGATTTTCTTGATCAGCTTGCGCTCGCGATCACGGGCGCGCAGTTCAAGGCTGAACTCTTCTTCCTGGCTGGCACGGTCGGCCGGGTCAGGGAAGTTGGCTGCTTCGTCCTTCATATGGTCAACGGTACGGTCGACCTCCTGCATCAAGTCCTGTTTCCATTTTTGCAGGATCTTGGTGAAGTGCTTGCGCATGGGCTCGCCCATGTACTCCTCACCCTTCGTCTCGATGTAGGGTTCGAAGCCGCTGATGCTCTGTTGCTTTGCTTGGGTGGACATGAATAGACCGCCTCTCACTCTTCTAATCCATTGCGCAGGATTGCAACATCACCGACACCTGCCGGCCCTGCGGCTGCAAGCGGGCGAACTTACCAGATAGATTCGGGGTGCGCCACTCCCGGTTGTCGAGGCCCGTCGCGCCGGGGTTGCAAACTGCTGCGACCCGCCGTGGCCGGGCATACACCGTCTGGAATGATGATTTTAGTCTTTTTGCAGGCGCTTGCCCGGCTCATCACGCCAGCCGGGCAGGCAATAGAACATGTTTTACCTCGCGGGTTCGGTAGAATCCCGATTTTGTCCTCATTGTTAAGGAAGGCTAATGGCTCAGCCCTACAGTGCTCGCAGTCGTGCTATCGAACCTTTTCATGTCATGGCGTTGCTGGCGCGGGCCAATGAGCTGCAGGCCGCTGGCCATGATGTGATTCACCTGGAGATCGGCGAGCCGGACTTCACCACCGCCGAGCCGATCATCCAGGCCGGCCAGGCCGCACTGGCCAACGGCAAGACCCGCTACACCGCCGCCCGTGGCCTGCCGGAACTGCGCGAGGCCATCAGTGGTTTCTACCAGCAGCGTTATGGCTTGAGCATCGACCCCGAACGCATCCTGATCACACCGGGCGGCTCCGGGGCCTTGCTCCTGGCCAGCAGCCTGCTGGTGGATCCCGGCAAACATTGGTTGCTCGCGGACCCAGGCTACCCCTGTAACCGGCATTTCCTACGGTTGGTGGAGGGTGCGGCGCAACTGGTGCCGGTCGGCCCCGAGGTGCGTTACCAACTGACCGCCGACCTGGTGGAGCGCTATTGGGACCAGGACAGCGTGGGGGCGTTGGTCGCCTCGCCGGCCAACCCGACCGGGACCATTCTGACCCGTGATGAACTGGCCGGCTTGTCCGGGGCGATCAAGGCCCGCAATGGCCATCTGGTGGTGGATGAGATCTATCACGGCCTGACCTATGGCACTGACGCGGCCAGCGTCCTGGAAGTGGATGACGAGGCGTTTGTCCTAAACAGTTTTTCAAAGTATTTCGGCATGACCGGTTGGCGCCTCGGCTGGCTGGTGGCGCCCCCCGCTGCGGTGGGTGAGCTGGAGAAGCTGGCGCAAAACCTGTACATCAGCGCACCGAGCATGGCCCAGCATGCGGCATTGGCCTGTTTTACCCCGCAGACCCTGGAGATCCTTGAAGAACGACGGGCCGAGTTCGGGCGCCGGCGTGACTTTTTGCTGCCGGCCCTGCGTGAGCTGGGGTTCGGTATCGCAGTCGAGCCTGAGGGGGCGTTTTACCTGTATGCCGATATCAGCGCCTTTGGTGGCGATGCCTTCGCGTTTTGCCGGCACTTTCTTGAAACCGAGCACGTGGCATTCACGCCAGGGTTGGATTTCGGTCGCTTCAAGGCGGGTCATCATGTGCGTTTTGCCTACACACAAAACCTCGATCGCCTACAGGAAGCAGTGGAACGCATTGCCCGTGGCTTGCGGAGCTGGCAAGGCTGATGCGCTTTCATCCTCCCCTCGAAGAAGGTCGGCTGATTCGCCGCTACAAGCGTTTTCTGGCCGATATCGAAACCGTTACCGGCGAGTTGCTGACCATTCACTGCCCCAACACCGGCTCAATGTTCAACTGCATGATCGAGGGCGGGCCGGTCTGGTTCAGCCGCTCCAACGACCCCAAGCGCAAGCTGCCGGGCACCTGGGAGATCGCGCAGACCCCACAGGGCCGTCTGGCGTGCGTCAATACTGCGCGAGCCAACCCGTTGGTTGAAGAGGCGCTGAATGCCGGGGTGATCACTGAGCTCAACGGCTTTACCGCGTTAAAGCGTGAAGTGCCCTACGGCCAGGAGAAAAGCCGGATCGACTTTCGCCTGGACTACTCCGACGGCGCGGCCTATGTCGAAGTCAAAAGTGTCACCCTGGGGTTTGACGGCACGCCTATCGCGGCGTTTCCCGATGCAGTGACCCAGCGTGGTGCCAAGCATTTACGGGAGTTGGCGCACTTGGCCCGTAACGGTGTACGAGCCGTGCAGTTGTACTGTGTGAATGTGTCCGGCATCGATGGCGTAAGGCCGGCCGAGGAGATCGATCCCGGGTATGCCGCTGCACTGCGTGAAGCCAAGTCCGCTGGGGTGCAGGTCCTGGCCTATGGCGTGAATGTCAGTGCACAGGAAATCTGCATTGATCGCCCTTTGCCCGTGCTGCTCAACGACTAGAGTTGCACCCACAGCCCCTGTGCGTCTTCGCGGCCGGGCAGAGGCGTCAGGCTTTGGCCTGCGCAGGGGCCGGCCACGCATTCGCCGCTTTCTATCAGAAATAACGCGCCGTGGGTGGCGCATTGGATCATGCTCGCGCTGGGGTCGAGAAACCGGTCAGGTTGCCATTCCAGTGGTACGCCGCGATGGGGGCAGCGGTTGATATAGAAATACACTCGGCCTTCGCGGCGCACGGCCAATAACTTGCGGCCATCGATATCGAAGCCGCGGCTGCTGTCTGGGGCCAGTTCGTGGGAGGAGCACAGAAACTTCATAGGTGTTCTCAGGTGGCGCGGGTCAAGGGCTGTGGCGCAATCCGGGGTTTACGGGTGAGCCCGGTGCTTGACGTTCAAATGCAAACAATTATCAAATGCTGGCTTCGCCCGTCAGCTGACTGCGTGCTCAGTACGATGCCAGACGGCCTCACCCTTGGAAGGAAACCCTTTTATGCGCCTGAGTGCCAGCGCTATTGCGCTTGTTGTCGGACTGCTGGTCAACCACGTGGCGCAAGCTGCTGAGCTGCCTCAACGCTGGGTCAGCGCCGGGGGCGCGTTGTCGGAGTGGGTGACGGCCCTGGGCGGAGAGTCGAAGCTGGTGGGCGTCGATACTACCAGCCAGCATCCGCAGTCGCTCAAGGCGCTGCCCAGTATCGGTTACCAGCGCCAGCTGTCCGCCGAAGGGATCTTGAGCCTGCGCCCGCAGATCCTGGTGGGCACCGAGGAAATGGGGCCACCACCGGTGCTGGCGCAGATTCGCAATGCCGGGGTGCAAGTGGAACTGTTCTCCGCGCAGCCGGACCTGCCGACCCTGCAAGGCAACCTGCAGCACCTGGGCAAGCTGCTGGGAGCTGAAGACAAGGCCGCGGCACTGTTCAATGCTTATCAACAGCAACTAAACCTGCAAAAAGCGGCCGTGACCCAGGCGCAAGCCCGGCAAAAGGCCCCTGGCGTGCTGCTGGTGCTCGGGCATGCCGGTGGCAAGCCGCTGATCGCCGGCAAGGACACCGCCGCCGACTGGGTGCTGCAACAGGCCGGCGGGCACAATCTGGCGACGCACAGCGGCTATAAGCCGTTTTCGGTTGAGTCGCTGGCGGGGTTGAGCCCTGAAGTGCTGGTGTTCTCTGACCGCGCCCTGAGTGGCGAGGCGGCCCGTGCGGCCTTGTTCAAGGAAAACCCGATTCTGGCGAACACCTCGGCGGCCAAGACCGGCCGGGTGTTTGAGTTGGATCCCACCTTGTTGGTCGGCGGCCTGGGCCCACGCTTGCCGGCCAGCCTGCAAATCCTGTCCGCCGGGTTCTATCCCGTTAAAGCCCAAGCCGCCCCATGACCACTCTGGTTAAACCGCGCACCCTGTTTATCGGCTTGAGCCTGTTGTGTGTGTTGGCGACCTGGCTGTCCCTGGCCCTGGGGCCGGTCAGCCTGCCGTTGCTCGACACTCTGCGCGCTGCCTTGCGCCTGCTTGGCGTGCCTATCGAGGCCCAGGGCCTGGAGCAGGCTGAGCTGATTCTGGGGCAGATCCGTTTGCCGCGCACTTTGCTGGGGCTGGCGGTTGGCGGGGTGCTGGCGCTGTCGGGGGTGGCCATGCAGGGGCTGTTTCGCAACCCGTTGGCCGACCCTGGGTTGGTCGGTGTGTCCAGTGGCGCTGCGCTGGGGGCGGCGGTGGCCATCGTCGGCGGCGCGGCCTTTGGTGGCCTGCCGGACGCCGTGGCGCCGTATCTGCTGTCGCTGTGTGCATTTCTGGGTGGCTTGGGCGTGACCGCGCTGGTCTATCGTCTGGGGCGGCGCGACGGGCAGACCAATGTCGCAACCATGTTGTTGGCCGGTATCGCCCTGACCGCGCTGGCGGCCTCGGCGGTGGGCCTGTTCACCTACCTGGCCGATGACGCTACCTTGCGCACCCTGACGTTCTGGAACCTTGGCAGCCTGAACGGTGCCAGCTACTCGCGACTGTGGCCATTGCTGCTGGTCAGTGCCGGTGTGGCGCTGTGGCTGCCGCGCCGGGCCAAGGCGCTCAATGCCTTGCTACTGGGAGAATCGGAAGCCAGTCACCTGGGGATCAATGTCGAGGGGCTCAAGCGCGAGCTGGTGTTTTGCACGGCGCTCGGGGTTGGCGCGGCGGTCGCCGCTGCGGGGCTGATCGGTTTTGTCGGGCTGGTGGTGCCACATCTGGTGCGGCTGCTGGCGGGGCCGGATCATCGTGTGCTCCTGCCGGCCTCGGTGCTGGCGGGCGCGAGCCTGTTGTTATTCGCCGACCTGGTGGCCCGCCTGGCCCTGGCGCCGGCGGAGTTGCCCATTGGTATTGTTACTGCCTTTATCGGTGCTCCGTTTTTTCTATACCTGCTGTTGCGAGGACGCGCCTGATGCTGCGAGTGGACAACCTGCAGATCCGTCGCGGTCGCAAAACCGTGTTGGCCGACGTGACCCTGGACTTGAAACCCGGTGAAGTTCTGGGTGTGCTCGGCCCCAATGGCGCCGGTAAAAGCACGTTGCTGGGCGCGTTGTGTGCGCAATTGCATCCGGATGAAGGGCAGGTTTGGCTGGACGACCGCGAGCTCAAGGATTGGCAGGGCGCGCAACGGGCGCAGCGCCTGGCGGTGCTGCCCCAGGTGTCGACCCTGGATTTCGCGTTTCGCGTCGAGGAAGTGGTGGGCATGGGGCGCTTGCCCCATCAGACCGGGCGGGTGCGCGACGATGAAATCATCGAAGCCGCCTTGCAGGCCGCCGACGTGGGCCACCTGAGCGGACGCAGCTACCTGGCGTTATCCGGCGGCGAGCGCCAGCGCGTGCACCTGGCGCGGGTGCTGGCGCAACTCTGGCCGGGCGAGGGGGGGCAGACCCTATTGCTGGACGAGCCGACCTCGATGCTCGACCCATTGCACCAGCACACCACCTTGCAGGCCATCCGCAGCTTTGCCGACCGTGGCGCGGCCGTGCTGGTGATTCTTCATGACCTCAATCTGGCGGCGCGCTACTGCGATCGCATCCTGCTGCTGGAGAACGGTCGTCCCCACGCCCTGGACACACCGGCGCAGGTGTTACGACCGGAGTTGCTCAAGGCGGTGTTCGGCCTGGATGTACTGGTGCAGCCCCATCCTGAGCTGGGTCATCCCTTGATCATCGCCCGCTGAACCCTATCCGTGTAGGAGCCGGCTTGCCGGCGATAGCGGTGTATCAAGACCCAGCACCTTCGCCGGCAAGCCTGCTACAGGGTGATATAAAACCCAGGCAAAAAAAGACCCGGCAAGAGCCGGGTCAAATAACCGTGATTAGCCTGATGAGGAGATAATCTGAGAGTCCGAACCAATGGTCTTTCAGTTATCGGCTGATCTCGCGACCAGTTGTGATAATCATAACGATTCTCATTTGAGAGTCAACACTTGTTTTTGCACCCATGGGGATTTTTCTCAAACGTTTGTTTGGAGCCCCGCAAACATTGGGTTATCACCTGTTTCAGTTCTTGTTCCGTATCGACAGCGCTTCCAGTTGGCGATTCAAGGCCTCCTTGCGCTCGGTTGGAATATCGTTCCAATGCACATCCATCAATGCGCCTTCGATGGCATACAGCAGGACTTTGGATGCCCGGAAACCACGGGTGCGTACCGCCCGGTAGGCGTCCACCGCGCCCAGGCGACGCAGGTCCGAAGCGCTATGGATGCCCACCGCATGCAGCCATTGCGCCGAGGTCTTGCCAAGGTTTTTCAGGTGTTGCAGCTCATCATTCATCAAGCCTCCTTGCGACGGCCGAATGGTTCGGTGGGTATCGTGACCAGGCAAGCCTGAAAGGAGTGTAGCGCTCAGTAGGAAAAGCGTAGTTCTTTGCTCAGAAACGACGTAAACGCTTCTAAGGCTGGCGCTGGAATCTTGACGGTGACAGGCGCAGGCCCCCAGCTCGCGTTGCGCTCAGCTGGGGATAAAGGTGTTCGGTCAGCGGGTGCGATAGCGCAGGCGCGTGCCGAAATTGACCGACATTAGGATCTCGTCAGCGCTCAGTTCGGCTGGGAAGTAAGTGCCCGAGATCTGCGCATGGGCCAGGCTGGCGCCTTCCAGCGGGCAGCCCCGCAGGTCCAGGCCACGCAAGTCGGCCGAGCGGAAGTAGGCGTCGGTAAAGTCCACGCCCTCGGCGTCCAGGTGGCGCAGGTCCAGACCACGGAAGTCGCCGCCGCGCATATCAATCGGGCCATCCTTGGGGCGTTCCTGATTGAAACCCCGGATGTCATCTTTATGCAGCAGCGCGTAGAGCGGTGTATCAAGCAGCTTCGGCTGGCCCATGGCGGCAACTCCTGTTGGACTTATAATGCCATTATAGTGCCACTATTTGCGGCCGTGAGCTGTTAACCGCATCACGGCCGTGAAATATTTCCTACAGCCCTGGCAGGCGCTGGCGGACGTGGGCAACCAGCGCGTCCAGCGTCCCGCTTTCATTGGTCTCGACCCGCTTGCTCAGTAGCAGTTCTTCGGCGCTCAGGGGATCGCGGCTGGCTTGTTGCTGCTCAATGACTGCCAGGGTAGCGTCAGACGGATCGTTTTTATCTGCCTGACGTTTCGCCAGCCAACTGGCGATAACGGCCTGCGGTGCATTGCAATCGAGGATCAGGAAGGGCGCGCCGGTGGCTTCTGCGACTTTGGCGGCAGCTTCTCGTTGCTCGCGCTTGAGGTAGGTCGCGTCCAGGACTACCGGGAAGCCTGCGCGCAGTACGGTTTCGGCGAGGGTATGCAGGCGGGCGTAGGTTGCCGCGCTGGCGTCCGAGGCATAGATCCCGGCTTGGAGGGTGTTCTCGACCTGTTGCTCGCCAAACAGGCGCTTGCGTTCTACATCGGAGCGCAGGCGAATGGCGCCGAGCGCGTCCACCAGGCGCATCGCCACATGGCTTTTGCCGGTCGCCGATACGCCATGGGTAATCGCCAGGAAGCGCGAGGGGATGGTGCTGTAACTTTCGGCCAGGTTGGCGTAGTTGCGGTACTGGCGCAGGGTGGTTGCGCGCTCGACCGGTGTTGCCTCGGGCGGCATGCTGAACAGCGCGATCTTTGCCCGCACCAGCGCGCGGTAGGCTTTATAGAAGTTCAGCAGCTCCAGGCTCTGGTAATCGCCGGTCAGCTCCAGGTATTGGCTGATAAAGCGCCTGGCCAGGGTCTTGAGGCCACGGTCTTCCAGGTCCATCGCCAGAAAGCCGGTGTCGGCGCACACGTCGGTGAAGCGGAACGGTTCGTTGAACTCGATGCAGTCGAAGATCACCACGTGATCGTCGATCATGGTTGCGTTGCCCAGGTGAATATCGCCGTGGCACTCGCGGGTAAAGCCATTGAGCTTGCGTTGCTCCAGCAGGGGCTTGAGGCGTTCGAAGCTGCTCTCGGCCCAGGCTTGCAGTGCGTCCAGTTGGGCCAGGTCGGCTTTGTCGCTAAGGAACGGACGGATCTGCTCGAAGTTCTGCCGCACCGGCGCCATCACCTCGTCGGGGGTGCCGGCGGGATGGGCCTCGGGAACCTTGGGGGCGTTGAGGTGGAAGTGCGCAATCTGGCTGGCCATCTCATCGATGTGGCCGTTGGTCAGCTCGCCATTGGCCTGCAAGGTACTCAGCAGTTGGCTTTGCGGGAACTGGCGCATTTTCAGCACATATTCGATGGCCGGGCCTTCGCCGCCCAGTTGCGGTGCTTCAGCGCTGCCGGTGATCGGCAACACTTCAAGATACAAATCTTGTGTCAGGCGTTGGTTGAGGCGCAGTTCCTCGTTGCAGAAGTGGGCGCGGGCGTCCAGTTGGGTGAAGTCGAGGAAGCCGAAGTTCACCGGTTTCTTGATCTTGTAGGCATAGGGACCGGTGAGCAGGACCCAGGAAATATGGGTTTCGATGACTTGAAACGCTTCGACCGGATGAGGAAACAGGGCCGGGTTTTGCAGGGCGGCAATCAGGGGCTGGCTCACAGGCGATCCTTCGGAGTCTGGGAAAATAATGGAGCGCATTATGGCCGCTCAGGTCGGTCATGCAAACCGCCGTCCGGTTCATGTTGATCATCAATAAAATGCGTATAATCCGCCGCCATGACTCGTACCCGATCTCCCCGTTCCCGTAAAAAACCTCCTCCCCGCAGCCTGCGCCCCTGGCTAGGCTGGGCGCTCAAGCTCGGCCTGGTGGGCCTGGTGGTGACCGCAGGCATCGCGGTATACCTCGATGCCGTGGTCCAGGAGAAGTTCTCTGGCAAGCGCTGGACCATCCCGGCGAAGGTCTACGCTCGCCCGCTGGAGCTGTTTACCGGCCAGAAACTGAGCAAGGAAGATTTCCTTACCGAACTCGATGCGCTGGGCTATCGGCGCGAAGCCGTGGCCAACGGCCCGGGTGCGGCGGCGGTCAGCGGCAATACCGTGGACCTGAATACCCGGGGCTTCCAGTTCTATGAAGGCCTGGAAAAGGCGCAACCGGTGCGCGTGCGCTTCTCCGGGGATTACGTGGCCGAGCTTTCTGCACTCAATGGCGGCAAGTTGCCAGTGGTGCGTCTTGAGCCGTTGCTGATCGGCGGGATTTACCCCAAGAACCTTGAAGATCGCATCCTGATCAAAATTGATCAGGTGCCGCCGTATCTGCTGGAAACCCTGGTTGCGGTCGAAGACCGGGATTTCTACAGCCACTGGGGCGTCTCGCCCAAGTCCATCGCTCGCGCCATCTGGGTCAACACCTCGGGTGGCCGCATGACTCAGGGCGGCAGTACGCTGACGCAACAATTGGTCAAGAATTTCTACCTGACCAGTGAGCGCAGCCTGACCCGCAAACTCACCGAAGCCATGATGGCGATGTTGCTGGAGCTGCACTACAGCAAGCCGGAGATCCTGGAGGCCTACCTCAACGAGGTGTTCGTCGGCCAGGATGGCCAGCGCGCGGTGCACGGCTTTGGCCTGGCCAGCCAGTTCTTCTTCGGCCAGCCGTTGTCCGAGCTCAAGTTGCACCAGGTGGCGTTGCTGGTAGGTATGGTCAAGGGGCCGTCCTATTACAATCCGCGCCGCAACCCGGAGCGGGCCCTGGAGCGCCGCAACCTGGTCCTCGACGTGCTGGAGCAGCAGGGCGTAGCCACCGCAGAACAGGTCGCGGCCGCGAAGAAGATGCCTTTGGGCGTCACCACCCGTGGCAAGTTGGCCGACAGTTCCTTCCCCGGCTTTATCGACCTGGTCAAGCGCCAGTTGCGCGAAGACTATCGCGACGAGGACTTGACCGAAGAAGGTCTGCGGATCTTCACCAGTTTCGACCCGATCCTGCAGATGAAGGCCGAAGCCTCGGTCAGCGATACCTTCAAGCGCCTGGCCGGGCGCAAGGGCTCGGACGAAGTCGAAGCGGCCATGGTGGTGACCAACCCGGAAACCGGTGAAGTCCAGGCCATGATCGGCAGCCGCCAGGCCAGCTTCGCCGGCTTCAACCGTGCCCTGGATGCCGTGCGGCCGATTGGCTCGCTGATCAAGCCGGCGGTGTACCTCACTGCACTGGAAAAGCCGAGCAAGTACACCCTGACCAGCTGGCTCTCCGACGAAGCGTTTTCGGTCAAGGGCGCCGATGGCCAGGTGTGGAAGCCGCAGAACTATGATCGTCGCTCCCACGGCACGGTGTTCCTGTACCAGGGCCTGGCGCACTCCTACAACCTGTCCACGGCGCGGCTTGGCCTGGAGCTGGGTGTGCCGAATGTGCTCAAGACCCTTGCACGACTGGGTGTAAGCCGCGAGTTCCCGGCGTTCCCGTCGATGTTGCTGGGCGCAGGTGGCTTGAGCCCGATGGAAGTGGCGACCATGTACCAGACCCTGGCCAACGGTGGTTTCAATACGCCGATGCGCGGGATCCGCAGTGTCCTCACGGCGGAAGGCGAGCCGCTCAAGCGCTACCCGTTCCAGATCGAGCAGCGTTTTGATCCGGCCTCCATCTACCTGATCCAGAACGCCATGCAACGGGTCATGCGCGAAGGGACCGGGCGTTCGGTGTACAGCTCGCTGCCGGGTAACCTGACGCTGGCCGGCAAGACCGGTACCAGTAACGACTCCCGTGACAGTTGGTTCGCCGGTTTCAGCCAGGACCTGCTCGCGGTGGTGTGGCTGGGGCGCGATGACAACGGCAAGACACCGTTCACCGGCGCGACCGGCGCCTTGCAGGTCTGGACCAGCTTTATGCGCAAGGCCGACCCGCTGCCACTGAACATGCCGCAACCCGACAATATCGTGCAGGCCTGGATCGACCCCCATACCGGGCAGGGCTCCGATGCCAACTGTCCGGGCGCGGTGCAGATGCCGTATATTCGCGGCAGTGAACCGCCAGCCGGCGCTCCATGTGGCACAGGTGTGCCCACGGATGCGGATGCGGATTCGGTGATGGATTGGGTCAAGGGCTGGATGAATTAAGCAAAGAGGATTTCAAGTGAACAAGTGGTTGATTCCGGCTATTACAACGTTAGCTTTGCTCAGCGGTTGCTCCAGCGTGCAGCGCGGCTCCATCCCGGTGGTGGATTCCGGCACGGCCGTATCCAACAATGACCGGATCTCGGCCAATGGCGGCTTTCGCCAGACCGTGACTACCCGTCCAAACCCTGCCACGACCCAGGCGGTACCGCAGGATTCCGGCGTAGTGGTGATGGTCCCGGGTGGGGGCGCCACCACATCTGCACCCATCAGCTCCGCACCATGGACGCCGGGGCCGATCACCCCTGGCCCGTCGAACTCGGCGCCGATTGATACCGCGCCGATCAACCAGGGCACCTACAACATGCCGTCGACCCCGAGCGGGATTCCCTCGGCCAATGCCGGCGGCCTGTCTGCCGACGAGCAGTTGGACGGCCCGGTCCTGGCCTTGCTCACCACTGCGCAGCAACAGCAGGCCGGTGGCGACTTGAACGGCGCATCGTCCAGCCTTGAGCGCGCCCAGCGGGTCGCGCCGCGTGAACCGCAGGTGCTCTACCGCCTGGCGCAAGTGCGCATGGCCCAGGGGGATGCGCCACAAGCTGAACAGTTCGCCCGTCGTGGCTTGACCATGGCCAATGGTCGTCCTGACCTGCAGGCCAGTCTGTGGGCCCTGATTGGCGACGCGCGCGCTGCGCAAGGTGATGCTGCCGGTGCTGCCCAGGCTCGGCAAAAGGCCAAGGTCAGTCTCTGATGGATTCTCGTTTTCCGGCGATTGCCGAACAGCTGTTGCTGATTGAGCGCGAATTGCGCCTGGCGGGCTGGTGGGATGAGGTGTCTCCCGATGCAGAGGCGCTGAGCAGCGTCGAGCCGTTTTCTGTGGATACCCTGGATTTTCATCAGTGGCTGCAGTGGATCTTCCTGGCGCGGATGAAACAGATCCTCGAACAGAACCTGCCGTTACCTAATGCGTCGGGCATCCTGGAGATGGCCGAGATGGTCTACGCCGACCGTCCCCAACAAAGCCTCGGCCTACGCTCTGCGCTGAAAAAGTTCGACCAACTGATCGTCGGCGCTCGTTAATTGCCTGACTGCCGGGTTTTCCGGCAGTCTTGCGCACATTTCTACCGCTTGACGACATTCAGGCGAGTTTTATCCCTCCTCAAAGCCCTTTCTTCTACGTTCTCATGCGCTTAGTTGGAAAAAAGCGCAATTATTGCTTGACTTGAAGGGGCTGAAACAGAAGAATCCAAAGTCCGCTGTATCGGGACTGCCAGAAGCAGGCCCGCTCAGCAGATCATGAGGCGCACATCCGCGCCGACCTGTTACACCCGCAACGCGTTACCTCGCGCTGGGTGGGAAAAGCCCGCAACACTTGGGACGATCCCAATACTTGCTCAGTCAGTGCTGACGTAGTCGGCGACCACCGTCGCTCATGCTCTGTTGAGAAGTAAACCTATTAAGACCCGTCGGTTTTCAACGGACGGTATTCTGGCGTTTTAGAGGTGAACAACGTGGAGCTTTTATCTGGCGGTGAGATGCTCGTCCGCTTTTTGCGTGACGAAGGCGTCGACTATATCTACGGGTACCCAGGTGGTGCTCTGCTGCATGTCTACGACGCACTGTTCAAGGAACCGGCTGTCAACCACATCCTGGTTCGCCACGAACAGGCCGCGACCCATATGGCTGACGGTTATGCCCGTGCCACCGGTAAAGCCGGCGTGGTGCTGGTAACGTCAGGCCCTGGCGCAACCAATGCCATTACTGGCATCGCGACTGCGTATATGGACTCTATTCCGATGGTGATCATTTCCGGCCAGGTGGCGAGCACCATGGTGGGCACTGATGCATTCCAGGAAACCGACATGATCGGTATCTCCCGGCCGATCGTGAAACACAGCTTCATGATCAAGCATGCCTCGGAAATCCCGGAAGTCATGAAGAAGGCGTTCTACCTCGCGCAATCCGGTCGCCCGGGTCCAGTGGTGGTCGATATCCCGAAAGACATGACCAACCCGGCGGAAAAGTTCGAATACA
The DNA here is from genome assembly GCF_012985565.1 of Pseudomonas sp. WS 5010. Classification (NCBI taxonomy): domain Bacteria; kingdom Pseudomonadati; phylum Pseudomonadota; class Gammaproteobacteria; order Pseudomonadales; family Pseudomonadaceae; genus Pseudomonas; species Pseudomonas sp. WS 5010. The sequence continues at coordinate 74,948 of NZ_JAAQWQ010000011.1, forward strand.
TCTTCCCGAAGAAAGCCAAGCTGCGTTCCTACAGCCCGGCCGTGCGTGGGCACTCGGGGCAAATCCGCAAGGCAGCAGAAATGCTCCTGGCGGCCAAGCGCCCAGTGCTTTACTCGGGTGGCGGCGTGATCCTGGGCGGCGGTTCCGCACCGTTGACCGAATTGGCCAAGATGCTCAACCTGCCGGTGACCAACACCTTGATGGGCCTCGGTGCCTTCCCGGGTTCGGACCGTCAGTTCGTCGGCATGCTCGGCATGCACGGCAGCTACACGGCCAACCTGACCATGCACCACGCCGACGTGATCCTGGCCGTGGGCGCGCGGTTCGATGACCGGGTGATCAACGGCGCGAGCAAGTTCTGCCCGAATGCCAAGATCATCCACATCGACATCGACCCGGCGTCCATCTCCAAGACCATCAAGGCCGATGTGCCGATTGTAGGTCCCGTGGAGAGCGTGTTGACCGAAATGGTCGCTGCGCTCAAGGACATTGGCGAGACGCCGAACAAGGAGTCCGTTGCCAGTTGGTGGAAGCAGATCGACGAATGGCGCGGTGACCGCGGCCTGTTCCCTTACGACAAAGGCGACGGCAGCATCATCAAGCCACAAACCGTGATCGAAACCCTGTGCGAAGTGACCAAGGGCGACGCCTTTGTGACCTCCGACGTGGGCCAGCACCAGATGTTCGCCGCGCAGTACTACAAGTTCGACAAGCCTAACCGCTGGATCAACTCCGGTGGCCTGGGCACGATGGGCTTTGGTTTCCCTGCGGCCATGGGTGTGAAGCTGAGCTTCCCGGATGTCGACGTGGCTTGTGTCACCGGTGAAGGCAGCATCCAGATGAACATCCAGGAGCTGTCGACCTGCCTGCAATATGGCCTGCCGGTGAAGATCGTCTGCCTGAACAACGGTGTGTTGGGCATGGTTCGCCAATGGCAGGACATGAGCTACAACAGTCGTCACTCCCATTCCTACATGGAATCGTTGCCTGACTTCGTCAAGTTGGTTGAAGCCTATGGCCATGTCGGCATGCGCATCACCGATCTGAAGGATCTCAAGCCGAAGATGGAAGAGGCGTTCGCCATGAAGGATCGCCTGGTGTTCATCGACATTCAGGTCGACACCAGCGAGCACGTCTACCCGATGCAGATCAAAGACGGCTCAATGCGCGATATGTGGCTGAACAAGACGGAGCGAACCTAATCATGCGGCACATTATCTCCCTGCTTCTGGAGAACGAACCGGGCGCTCTGTCTCGTGTGGTCGGCCTGTTTTCGCAGCGCAACTACAACATCGAAAGCCTGACCGTGGCCCCGACCGAAGACCCGACCCTGTCGCGCCTGACGTTGACCACCGTAGGCCATGATGAGGTGATCGAGCAGATCACCAAGAACCTCAACAAGCTGATCGAAGTGGTCAAGCTGGTCGATTTGTCGGAAAGCGCCCACATCGAGCGTGAGCTGATGCTGGTCAAGGTCAAGGCCACGGGTGCCCAACGTGCCGAGATCAAGCGTACTACCGATATTTATCGTGGGCAGATCGTCGATGTGAGCGCCAGCGTTTATACCGTTCAACTGACCGGTACCAGCGACAAACTGGACAGCTTCATCCAGTCGATCGGGACGGCCTCGATTCTGGAAACCGTACGCAGTGGTGTCACCGGGATTGCCCGTGGCGACAAAGTACTCAGCATCTAACCCAATTAGCGAATGGCCTTAAGGCCTGGATATATAGAGGAACCTCATGAAAGTTTATTACGATAAAGATTGTGACCTGTCGATCATCCAGGGCAAGAAAGTCGCCATCATCGGCTACGGCTCCCAGGGTCACGCACAAGCTTGCAACCTGAAAGATTCCGGCGTTGACGTGACCGTTGGCCTGCGCAAAGGCTCGGCCACTGTTGCCAAGGCAGAAGCCCATGGCCTGAAAGTGACTGACGTTGCTTCCGCTGTTGCGGCTGCCGACCTGGTCATGATCCTGACCCCGGACGAGTTCCAATCCGCGCTGTACAAGAACGAAATCGAGCCGAACATCAAGAAAGGCGCCACCCTGGCCTTCTCCCACGGCTTCGCGATTCACTACAACCAAGTTGTGCCACGTGCTGACCTGGACGTGATCATGATCGCGCCGAAAGCACCGGGCCACACCGTGCGTTCCGAGTTCGTCAAAGGCGGCGGTATTCCTGACCTGATCGCGATCTACCAGGACGCCTCGGGCAACGCCAAGAACGTTGCACTGTCCTACGCTGCTGGCGTCGGTGGCGGTCGTACCGGCATCATCGAAACCACCTTCAAGGACGAGACCGAAACCGACCTGTTCGGCGAACAAGCCGTTCTGTGCGGCGGTACCGTTGAACTGGTCAAAGCCGGTTTCGAAACCCTGGTTGAAGCTGGCTACGCGCCGGAAATGGCCTACTTCGAGTGCCTGCACGAGCTGAAGCTGATCGTTGACCTCATGTACGAAGGCGGTATCGCCAACATGAACTACTCGATCTCCAACAACGCCGAGTACGGCGAGTACGTGACCGGCCCGGAAGTCATCAACGCCGAATCCCGTCAGGCCATGCGCAACGCCCTGAAACGTATTCAGGACGGCGAATACGCCAAAATGTTCATCAGCGAAGGTGCTACCGGCTACCCTTCGATGACCGCCAAGCGTCGTAACAACGCCGCTCACGGTATCGAAGTCATCGGCGAGCAACTGCGCTCCATGATGCCGTGGATCGGTGCCAACAAGATCGTCGACAAAGCCAAGAACTAAGTCGCACGTGTCTACGGAAAACGCGGCCTAGGCCGCGTTTTTTCGTTTGAGGGCTGGTTCTGGTATAAAGCTGCATCGTTTGCGGGCGAAACTCGCCGCAAGTGTCTATCGATTTTTTTCACACCGTTGCAAGGTAAAGTCCATGAGCGAACGTCCCGAAGAGCCAAACCAGGCCTCTGACGCCGAAAGCCTGCTACCGATCGATGAGCATGTCGAAGAAGGGCATGACGCGGAAGGCCGCAAGGTCCGGCATCGTGGCATCTATCTTCTGCCCAACCTGTTCACCACGGCGAACCTGTTTGCCGGTTTCTACTCCATCATCAATTCCATGAGTGCCCAGAGCGCGCTGGCAGCAGGTGATGCGGCGAGTGCCAGCAAGTACTTCGGTTTTGCTGCCATCGCGATCTTCGTGGCCATGGTCCTCGATGGCCTTGATGGGCGCGTGGCGCGCATGACCAATACCCAGAGCGCCTTCGGTGCCGAGTACGACTCGCTGTCGGACATGGTGGCCTTTGGTGTCGCACCTGCGTTGCTGGCGTTTGCCTGGGCCCTGGGTGACATGGGCAAGGTTGGCTGGATGGTGGCCTTCATCTATGTCGCGGGCGCTGCGTTGCGCCTGGCACGCTTCAATACCCAGGTGGGCACTGCCGACAAGCGTTACTTCATCGGTCTTGCCAGTCCTGCGGCGGCGGGTGTGGTGGCCGGTATTGTCTGGGCGTTCAGTGACTATGGCATCCAGGGTTCGAAGATGTCGTTCCTGGTGGCCTTGATGGTTGCGGCGGCCGGTATGCTGATGGTCAGCAACATCAAGTACAACAGCTTCAAGGAATTCGACCTGAAGGGGCGTGTGCCTTTCGTGGCGATTCTGGTGGTGGTACTGGTGTTCGCGGTGGTCTTCAGTGATCCGCCGCGGATCCTGCTGCTGGCGTTCCTGGTATATGCGGCTTCGGGTCCGGTTCAGTACCTGTTGCATCTGCGCCGGGACAAAACATTGCCTTAATGTAATTTCCCCCATACTCCGCAGTCTATTGGTGCATCAGTTCTCCAATGCTGCGGAGTTGCCATGTTAATCAAGTTGCCCAAAGCGTCCGATTGTCACGAATCGGACGTCACCCCAGAATCCCTCTATTTCTCCCGCCGCAGTCTGCTCGGTGGCGCGCTTGCCGGTATTGCTGCCAGCAGCCTGCCGCGTTGGGTGAGTGCGGCTGACACTGCGCGTTATGCCGATGTCGAGCCAGGCAAGGCTCCCGGCTGGTTCGCCGAGAAACTTCCTGGCACGCAATGGCAGGCGGTGGCGGTCAAAGACGAGGCCATCACGCCGTTCAAGGATGCGACCCATTACAACAACTTCTATGAGTTCGGCACGGACAAGGGCGATCCGGCGGCGAATGCCGGCTCGCTCAAGACCGAGCCATGGAGTGTCGTGATTGATGGTGAAGTCGCAAAACCAGGGCGTTACGCCCTGGAAGACTTCATGAAGCCCTATCAGTTGGAAGAGCGGATCTACCGTCTACGCTGTGTCGAGGCGTGGTCGATGGTCATTCCATGGATCGGCTTTCCCATATCGGCCTTGCTTAAACAGGTCGAGCCCACTTCCAAGGCCAAATACATCCGCTTTGAAACCCTGCAGGATCCCAAGAGCATGCCGGGCCAGCGCTCAAGTTTTGGCCTGATCGATTGGCCTTATATAGAAGGACTGCGCCTGGATGAAGCGATGAATCCTTTGGCGATCCTGGCTGTGGGCATGTATGGGCGGGAATTGCCCAACCAGAATGGCGCGCCGCTGCGTTTGGTGGTGCCGTGGAAGTATGGCTTCAAGAGCGTGAAATCTATCGTGCGGATCAGCCTGGTGAGCGAGCAACCGAAAACTACCTGGCAGAGCATTGCGGCGGATGAGTATGGGTTTTATGCGAATGTGAACCCCACCGTCGATCACCCGCGCTGGACCCAGGCCCGGGAGCGGCGCCTGCCCAGTGGCTTGTTCAGCCCGAATGTACGCGAGACGCAGATGTTCAATGGCTACTCGGATGAGGTCGCTTCTCTTTATACCGGCCTTGATCTGCGGAAGAACTACTGATGCGCTACCCCATCTGGCGCCTTGGCGTCTTTATAGCTGCGGCGGTGTGGCCGTTGTACTGGTTGTATGAGGCGTGGAGTCTCACCTTGGGGCCTGATCCCGGAAAAGTGCTGGTTGATCGGTTGGGACTGGGAACGCTGATCCTGTTGCTGGTTACGTTGGGAATGACGCCACTGCAAAAATTGAGCGGTTGGGCAGGGTGGATCGCTGTGCGCCGGCAGTTGGGGTTGTGGTGCTTTGCGTATGTGGTTTTGCACCTCGCCGCTTATTGCGTATTTATCCTGGGGCTGGACTGGTCGCAACTGGGCGTTGAGCTGCGCAAGCGGCCCTACATTATTGTGGGGGCGTTGGGTTTTATGTGCTTGTTGGTGTTGGCGGTGACATCCAATCGCTATAGCCAGCGTCGGCTGGGCGCCCGTTGGAAGAAGCTGCATCGCCTGGTGTATGTGATTTTGGGGCTTGGTTTGCTGCATATGCTGTGGATCGTGCGTGCCGATCTGAAGGAGTGGGCTATCTATGCCTCTATAGGGGTGCTGCTTTTGCTCTTGCGGATTCCGCCTGTGATGCGCCGTATCCCTCGCCTTATTGCCAAAAAAGCACCTTCTGCAACAAAAGCGTAATTAACGCTTGACCGCAGATCCTGGAAGTCTATAATTCGCCCCACTTCCGGCGCAGTCGAAACGGAAAACTCCTTGGTAAACAAAGAGTTATGTAGTTTTCGGCAGTAGGTTGCTTCAGTTCATCGAAGCCAAAAGGAAGTTGAAAAAGAGGTGTTGACAGCAGCGTGTAACGCTGTAGAATTCGCCTCCCGCTGACGAGAGATCGAAAGCGCAAGTGGTTG
>NZ_JAAQWQ010000012.1:0-59857 GCF_012985565.1 Pseudomonas sp. WS 5010
GGGCACCCCGGCATGGATGCCGGGGTAGCCGCGACACGGCCATGGATGGCCGATCGCGGCGGGCCCACGGAGCAATGCCTGACTGCGGGCATGCCGAGCCTAGGCGAGGCACCGAGTGGTGGGGCAAGAGCGTTTTGCTTACTTTGGCGCTTCTCCAAAGTGAGCCGCCGTCAGGGCGGAACCCCAAGTGGCCGTTACCGCAGCAATGGATATGTACACAGACCGAGAAGAGAGTTGTGTAGATACCTATGGTCATCGCGGGCAAGCCCGCTCCCACAGGAGCTATATAGTGGCTCCCAGGCCTGTCGCCAAACCGTCATTTATCTGCATTAGGCTCGCGGGCCTGAATGCCCCCGAGTGCTAGTCCATGGTCAAAGGCCTGTTGTGCGTCGCCTTGCTGCTGTTCACCGCTACCGCACATGCCCAGGCCTGGCCGGCGCGGGAGTGGTCCCAGGGCCCGCAGTTGGCCGGTCCCGCCGTGAAGGCGCTGGAGGAGTATGCGTTCCCGGCCCGCAATGACATCACCCGCGAAGGCATCCGCACCGACGCACTGCTGGTGATCCGCGACGGCGAAGTCATTTATGAACGCTACGCCGCACCCACTAGCGCAAGCACGCCGCACCTGACCTGGTCCATCAGCAAGAGCCTGCTGGCCACGGTGCTTGGCGTTGCCTACGGCGAAAACCGCTTCAAGCTCAGCGACCCGGTCGCGCGCTTTTATCCGCCGATGAAACAGCACCCGAACATCACCCTGGCGCACCTGCTGAACTGGACCTCGGGCCTGGACTGGCAGGAAGACTACGAATACGCGCCGCTGAAATCCTCGGTGGTGGCCATGCTCTACACCCGTGGCCGTGCCGACATGGCAGAGTTTGCCGCCGACACCCACACCTTCAGCGCTGCGGGCCAGGCGTTTCGCTACTCCAGCGGCGACAGCAATCTGGCGTCCGCCGCCCTCAAGGGCATGCTCGGCCACAAGGCTTATGTCGATTACCCGTGGACCGCGCTGTTCACGCCCCTGGGCATTCGCAGCGCCACCTGGGAAAGCGACGCCAATGAAACCTTTGTTGCCTCGTCCTATGCCTATATGACCGCCCGCGACCTGGCACGAATTGGCTTGTTGATGGCGCGGGACGGGCGCTGGGGCGAGCGGCAGTTGCTACCCAAGGCCTGGGTCGACTTCAATCGCCAACCCCTGGCGCAGTACATCGCGGGTCAGGACGAAGCGGTGCCCGGCGGCCACTGGTGGCTCAACCGTCAAGTGCAGGGCGCTGCCCGGCCCTGGCCGGATGCGCCCGACGATACCTTCGCGGCCCTGGGTCACTGGGGCCAGGCGTTGTATGTGTTGCCCGAGGCAAGGCTGGTGATCGTGCGCTATGGCGATGACCGCGACGCCAGCTATCACCACAACGAACTGCTCAAGCGCGTGCTCGCGGCGGTGCAACCATGATCCGGCGCCGTCCGTTTATCAGCCTGTTTCTCCTGCTGTTGCTCGCCTTGCTGGGGTGGGCCTGGCATGAGCGCGTCAACCTGCAAGCGTTCCCCGACATCATCGCGGCGTATACGGCCAAGGAGTATTGCTCGTGTCGGTATGTGGCGGGCAATCCTGCTGACTATTGCCTGGGGTATGTGAAGCAGTACGTGCCGACCAGTGCGTTGGTCGACACGCCCGAACGCAGTGAAGTGACGGCGAGTGGGTTGGGGCGCACGCATACGGCGCGGTGGATAGGGGAACGGCAGGGGTGTCGATTGTTGTGATGTTTAGCTCACCACTGCGCAAGGTAAAGAACTGCAGGCTCGGCGCTGACCAACAGCCAAGGGAAGCAGATTGGCGGACAGGATCGTAAATCGATGATGTGATTGTCCGATAGAAGGTTCTCAATATCGGTCATAAACCCGCACTTCCAAATATGTGATGTGGTGATTTACCTGACAGGCATGAGCAACTTGGTTTGTGAGTTTGAAAAGCCGCAGTAAGTGTCTATTACCGTAAACTTTCCGTGATAGTCACTTGCACGGATGGGGATTTTGTAAGTGTAGGTGTATTTGGTGGAAGAGATTAGTGTGAACTCTGGATGAAGCACTGGGGCAGGGGTTTCCATTTCCACACTAGGTACTTTTGATTTAGAAAGGTCAAAAGTGGCGGTGCCGCCTGCGGGTAAGGGATTTGGAAACGCAATATCGATGCTGATGGGTTTTTTGGTACCTACCATCTTATCGCTGCCATCGGGGTTTTTTAGCGGGGTGTCGCTGATACCTTTGGCGACCTGGATGTTGTCGTAACATTTCGGGTCTAGTGCTGCATTGGCGTTTGTGATTGCAGTCAAAACTACGAAGCAAGCCAATAGGCATTTTTCTGTGCTGAAGTTTTTCATGATGATTTTTCCTAGGTGTGGGTTGTGATGTTGTGGCTCGAAGGTAGTTTTATTTTTTTGTGCGTATTTTGAATACTGTGAAAAGTGACAGTTTTTTATATTGTTTTTTTGTTTTCTCTTGCGCCTTTAGAGTTTTTTGCTTGAGAGATTTGGATAACTTTCCTCCACGTGCCCATCGCTCCTGGTTGTTTGGTGCCCAGAACTCATGGTGTAGATGTTGCTACGTGAATAAACTGGCTCTTTATCACTCTGATAGGCGATTCCGCTGTGAGGGATAAGCCTGTTGGGGGCACTTCGTACTTCAGTTCAAGCAAGCGTGCTCACCTATTGCCACAAGGTTCCACAGGGTGGAACCACCTTTGATTGTCCTCGCCCGCCCATCGCGGTTATCTGTGGCGGTGCCACAAAAAAGAACGGGAATACCCGCCTGCGAGGAGAGTCACCATGCGCCCACACCAGCACATCCTGGATTGGCTGAGCGATGTCGCCAGCGACCTGCACGCCGTACGCCAGGACATCCACGCCCACCCTGAACTTGGGTTCGAAGAAAACCGCACCTCGGCCCTGGTCGCCCAATCCCTGAAGAACTGGGGGTTTGAAGTACATACCGGCATCGGCCACACCGGCGTGGTGGGCGTGCTGCGCAATGGCAGCAGCCCGCGTACCCTGGGGATTCGTGCCGACATGGACGCCTTGCCGATTATTGAAAACACCGGCGTCGCCTACAGCAGCCAGCACGCCGGCTGCATGCATGCCTGCGGTCACGACGGTCACACCGCTATGCTGCTGGGCGCCGCGCGTTACCTGGCGGCGACGCGCCGGTTCGACGGCACCCTCAACCTGATTTTCCAGCCGGCCGAAGAAGGCCAGGGCGGCGCTGAAGCGATGCTCGCCGATGGCTTGCTGGAGCGCTTCCCCTGTGACGCCCTGTTCGGCATGCACAACATGCCCGGCTTGCCCGCCGGCCACCTGGGCCTGCGGACCGGGCCGATGATGGCTTCCCAGGACCTGCTCACCGTGACCCTCGAAGGCGTCGGCGGCCACGGTTCCATGCCGCACCTGACCGTGGACCCGCTGGTGGCCGCCGCCAGTACGGTGATGGCCTTGCAGACGGTGGTCGCGCGCAACATCAATGCCCAGGAAGCGGCGGTAGTCACGGTCGGCGCCCTGCAAGCAGGGCAGGCCGCCAACGTGATTCCCCAGCAGGCCATCCTGCGCCTGAGCCTGCGCGCCCTCAATGCGCCGGTGCGCGAGCAGATGCTGGAGCGGGTCAAGGCGATCATCCAGACCCAGGCCGCCAGCTTTGGCTGCACCGCGCAGATCGAACACCGTCCGGCGTATCCGGTGCTGGTCAACCATGCCGATGAAACCGAGTTCGCCCGCCAGGTCGGCGTTGCCTTGCTCGGTGAAGCGGCGGTCGACGCCAACACGCCCAAGCTGATGGGCAGCGAAGACTTCGCCTGGATGCTCCAACGCTGCCCCGGCAGCTACCTGTTTATCGGCAACGGCGTGTCGCGGCCGATGGTCCACAACCCCGCCTATGACTTCAACGACGAGATCCTGCTGACCGGTGCCGCCTACTGGGGCGCCCTGGCCGAGAGCTGGCTCAAGCCGGCCTGACCACCTGCCTTTTTCCTGCCGCTGGACCTTTCCTCAACAGGTTGAATGGAGTGTTCTCATGCAGACTTCAATAAAAGGCGTGTCCCGCACCCGGCAAGTGGTAGCGGCGGTGGTCGGCAACGCGCTGGAGTGGTACGACTTCATCGTCTACGGCTTTCTGGCCAGCATCATCGCCCGGCAGTTTTTCCCCTCGGACGATGAATACGCGTCGCTGCTGATGGCCCTGGCCACCTTCGGCGTGGGCTTTTTCATGCGCCCGGTGGGCGGCATCCTGCTCGGTATGTATGCCGACCGCAAAGGCCGCAAGGCCGCCATGCAGTTGATTATCCGCTTGATGACCGTGTCTATCGCGCTGATCGTGTTTGCGCCCAACTACGCCGCCATCGGCATGGGCGCGCCGCTGTTGATCGTGGTGGCGCGGATGCTCCAGGGCTTTGCCACCGGCGGCGAATATGCCAGCGCCACGGCGTTCCTGGTGGAAAGCGCACCGGCCCATCGCAAGGGCCTGTACGGCTCCTGGCAATTGGTCGGGCAGTGTTTGGCTGTGTTTGGCGGCGCGGCGATGGTGGCGTTGGTCACCCATTTCTTCTCCCCTGAGACCCTCGACCTGTGGGGCTGGCGCCTGCCGTTTGTGTTCGGCCTGCTGATCGGCCCGGTGGGCTTGTGGATTCGCCGGCACATGGAAGACCCCGAGGAATTTATCGAAGCACGTAAACAGGCCACCGGCCCGGCGCCAAGCCTGATGACAGTGCTGCGTGAGCATCGGCGCAGCATTCTGGTGAGCATGGGCCTGGCCTGTGGTGCGACGGTGTCGTTCTACGTGGTGCTGGTGAATATGCCGACCTTCGCCCACAAGAACCTCGGCCTGCCTCTGGACCAGGTGTTGATGGTGCAGATGTTCGCCGTGGCGCTGATGACCGTGGTCATCCCTTTGTCGGGCCTGCTCTCTGACCGATTGGGCCGGCGGCCGGTGCTGATGGCCTTCACCCTGGCGTTTTTCGTGATGGTCTACCCGCTGTATGTATGGGTCGCGGCGGCGCCGTCCATCGAGCGCTTGCTGGTGATGCAGGTGATGCTGTGCATCGCCATCGGCGGCTTCTTCGGCCCGGCGCCGACGGCCCTGGCCGAGCAGTTTCCCATCGAGGTGCGCTCCACCGGCGTGTCGGTGGCCTACAACGTGGCGGTGATGCTGTTCGGCGGTTTTGCCCCGCTGATTGTGACGTGGCTGAGCAAGGTGTTGGAGACACCGGTAGCTCCGGCGTTTTATGTGCTGTTCGCTTGCGTCCTGACGCTGCTGGGCACTTACTGCATGCATGAGGCGCCAAGGGCTGCAGCGCCGGCGCGGTTTGCCAAGGGGGTGAAACCTTGAACATCGTTGAACTGGATGCGGTGGAGCTGTCCCAGGCGATCCATGCCCGGCAGGTGTCCTGCCACGAAGTGATGCAGGCCTATCTGGCGCAGATCGCGCGCTTCAATCCATTGGTCAATGCCCTGGTGTCGCTGCGCGACGAAGCCGATGCGCTGGCCGAAGCCCGCGCCTGTGATCTTGAGCTCAAGCAGGGCCGTTCCCGCGGCTGGATGCACGGCATGCCCCAGGCCATCAAGGACCTGGCGGCGACCAAGGGCCTGCGCACCACCCTGGGTTCGCCACTGTTCGCCGAACAGATTCCCACTGAAGACGCGATCGCCGTGGCGCGGGTGCGGGCCAGCGGCGCGATTATCATCGGCAAGAGCAACGTGCCGGAGTTCGGCCTCGGCTCGCAGACCTACAACCGGGTGTTCGGCACCACCGGCAATGCCTACGACCCGACCCTGGTCGCGGGCGGCAGCAGCGGCGGGGCGGCGGTGGCCCTGGCGCTGCGCATGCTGCCGGTGGCCGATGGCAGCGACATGATGGGCTCGCTGCGCAACCCGGCGGCGTTCAACAACGTATTCGGCCTGCGCCCGTCCCAGGGCCGCGTGCCCCATGGCCCGGCGCCGGAGGTGTTTGTCCAGCAACTGGCCACCGAAGGCCCGATGGGGCGCAGTGTGGCGGACGTGGCGCGGCTGTTGGGCACCCAGGCCGGTTATGACCCGCGGGTGCCGTTGTCGCTCAAGGACGACCCCGGCGTATTCGGCGCGCCGTTGGCCCGTGATTTCAAGGGCGCGCGTCTGGGTTGGCTGGGTGACTACAATGGCTATCTGCCGATGGACGACGGCGTATTGGCGCTGTGTGAATCGGCCCTCGGCGACTTCAGCGCGTTGGGTTGCGAGGTGGAAAGCTGCCAGCCGGATTTCTCCATGGAGCGCCTGTGGCAAACCTGGCTGGTCCATCGCCATTGGCTGGTGCAGGGCACGCTGGGGGCGGCGTATGCCGACCCGCAAAAACGTGCGTTGCTCAAGCCTGAAGCGCAGTGGGAAGTCGAGGGCGGCCTGGGCCTGAGGGCGGCGGATGTGTATCAGGCGTCGCTGGCGCGCAGTGACTGGTACCGCGCCCTGGCCAGGTTGTTCGAACGTTACGATTTCCTGCTGCTGCCCACGGCACAAGTGTTCCCTTTCGATGCACAACAGCCCTGGCCACGCGTCGTCGGGGGGCAGGCCATGGACACTTATCACCGCTGGATGGAGGTGGTGATCGGCCCCACATTGGCCGGCCTGCCGAGCATGAGTGTGCCGGTGGGCTTCAACCCGCAAGGCTTGCCCATGGGCCTGCAAATCATCGGCCCGGCCCAGGCGGATCGCGCGGTGCTGCAACTGGCGTACGCCCACGAACAACTGACGCACTGGGTGCAGCGTCGCCCTCCGGAATGCTTGAGCGGGTGACGGCCTGTATCTTGCTGTGAAATTCGCTCAACCATCAGCAACCGGGAGGTCAGCCATGGGCAGCAACGTCGACACAGGGACTGTGCGCTCCGTGGAGCGGGCATTGGCCATCATCGAGTTGCTCGGTGAGCACCAGGCCCTGGGGCTTGAGGAACTGCATTACCTGACACGCCTGCCCAAGGCCACGGTCTCGCGCATGCTGCTGACCCTACAAGAACAGGGCTGGATCTATCGCGGCCTGAGCGACCGGCGCTACCGCCTCAGCGCCCAGCGCTTGTTCGGCGATACCCAGCAACGCTTCAAGCGGCGCCTGGTGGAGTGCGCGGCGCCCTGGCTGCTGGAACTCAGCGAACGCACCGGGCTGGTGGCGGACTTGTCGAACTTTGACGGTGAACGCCTGGAAGTCATGGAAAGCGCGATCCCCACGGTGTTGCGCAAGCTGTACCCGAACAACTGCCAGATCGTTGGCCAGCATGCCAGCCTGTTTCATTCAGCCATGGGCAAGGCATGCCTGGCTGAACTTGCCGCAGAAGAAGTGCAGCGCCTGGCCAGCCGCGAGCATGTGGCGGCCGATGATCAATACCGCGCCTGCGAGCAATCCCAGCACCAGGGATTTGGCCAGCGTACCGAAGGGTACTGGGAATACCCGGTGCGCCTGCCGTTCCTGATCCGCGCGGTGGCGCTGCCGGTGCGGGCCAATGGCCGATTGGTAGGGAGCATGGCGTTGCACTGGCCGATGCACCAGGCGCCGGTGGAGCGGGTGCTGAGTTTGCATCTGGCGAGCCTTGAGGCCACCGTGCAAGGCGTGCAGCAGGCACTGGCCTAAGGTGCAAGCTGGTTTGTGTGGGAGCGGGCTTGCTCGCGATAGCGGTGGGTCAGTCAAATATCTATTAACTGACCCACCGCTATCGCGAGCAAGCCCGCTCCCACAGTTAAATTGCCGGGACCGTTACATTGCGTGCAGCAGGCCGGCCAGTTAATGTTCGAGCAGGTTTTTCTGCGCGCGAGTGTTTAATGTTCAACACATCCATCCTCAAACCCCTGGCCCTCTTGCTGCTGGCCGCTGCCGCCATGCCCGCGCAGGCTGCGTGGTACCTGGATAACGAATCCTCACGGCTGTCGTTCGTCACCACCAAAAACACCGATATCTCCGAAGTCCAGCGCTTCTTGGTGCTGCATGGCAAGGTCGAAGAGAACGGCGCGGCGCAGTTGCAGGTTGAACTGGAGTCGGTCAACAGCGGCATCCCGCTGCGCGATGAGCGCATGCGCAACGACCTGTTCCAGATCAAGACCTACCCCGACGCGCTGATCAACGCGCAAATCAATCTGCAGCCGATCAACGACCTGGCTACCGGCGCACAACTGGAGTTGCGCCTGCCGCTGTCGGTCACCCTGCATGGCAAGACCCAGACCTACAACGCCGAACTGCTGGCAACGCGCCTGGACGACCGGCGGTTCCAGGTGGTGACCCTGGAACCACTGGTGCTGCACGCCAAGGATTTTGACTTGCTCACCGGTGTCGAGACTCTGCGCAAGGCCGCTGGCCTGGACGCGATCAGCCTGTCGGTGCCGGTGGGTGCGGTGCTGATTTTCACGGCGCGCTGACATGAGCGGCGCGGTGTTCCCCTGGCGCAGCGCCAACCGCTTCGAATTGCTGATCGACGGCCCGAATTTTTTCCCGCAGATGCTCGTGGCGATCGCCCGTGCCGAGCGCCAGGTAGAGCTTGAGCTGTATCTGGTGGAGGCGGGCGCCTGCGCCGAAGAGATGGTCAAGGCCCTGGTGCAGGCGGCCGAGCGCGGGGTGCAGGTGCGTTGCCTGTTCGATGACTACGGCAGCCTGGCATTTACCCTCAGCCTGCGGCGCCGCTTGCTCGAGGCCGGGGTGCAGTTGCGCTTTTACAATCGCCTGCGCTGGCGCCGCTGGATGCGCAACCTCTACCGCGACCACCGCAAGCTGTTGTTGGTCGACCAGAGCATCGCCGTGGTGGGCGGCACTGGGGTCACCGATGAGTTCTGGACCCCCGGGCAGGACACCTGTGAGTGGCACGAGGTCATGGTGCAAATCAGCGGCCCGCTGGTGCAGGACTGGCAAGCCCTGTTCGACCGCCAATGGCGGGTCAACGACCACCGTCGTGCCTGGAAGCCGGCGACGCATTTTGGCTTGCCGCGCCTGCCCAAAGTGCCGGCGACCGGCCCCGGCCTGGGGCGGGTGGCGTATGCCGACGCCGGCCAACACCGGGACATTTTGCAATCGCTGATCCGCGCCTTGAACAGCGGCCAGCGCCGTATCTGGCTAGCCACGCCGTACTTCCTGCCCACCTGGGGCGTACGCCGGGCCCTGCGCCGGGCGGCCGGGCGCGGTGTGGACGTGCGCCTGCTGCTCACCGGGCCGCGCACCGACCATCCTTCGGTGCGCTACGCCGGCCACCGCTACTACCCACGCCTGCTCAAGTCGGGGGTGAAGATCTTTGAATACCAGCCGTGTTTCCTGCACCTGAAGATGGTGCTGGTGGACGATTGGGTGAGCGTCGGCTCGTGCAATTTCGATCACTGGAACCTGCGTTTCAACCTGGAGGCCAACCTGGAAGCGCTGGACCCTGAGTTGACGCTGGCGGTGGCGGGCAGTTTCGAGCGTGATTTCGCCCAGAGCCAGGCGGTCAGCCTGGAGGCGTGGAAGGCCCGACCGTTGTGGCGGCGGGTCAAGCAGCGGGTGTGGGGGTGGATCGATCGGTTGGTGGTCAATCTGCTGGATCGAAGAGGGTAGGGAACACACCGCAATCAACTGTAGGAGCTGGCTTGCCAGCGATGGCAGCACCTCGGTGTAACTGATAGACCGAGGTGCCTGCATCGCAGGCAAGCCAGCTCCTACATTGACCGTGTTTACAGCTTCAATCAGAGCAGTTCAAAGCTCTGCTGCTGCACATCCTGGGAGTCCAGCCCGATCTGCACATTGAACTGGCCAGGTTCGGCGGCGAACTTGAGCTGGGTGTTGTAGAACTTCAAGTCATCCTCGGTAATGCTGAAGTGCACCACCTTCGATTCACCGGCCTTGAGCAGGATCTTCTGGAAGTTCTTGAGTTCCTTGATCGGGCGGATCATCGAGCCGGCCACGTCCTGGATGTACAGCTGCACCACGGTCTCGCCGTCGAGCTTGCCGGTGTTTTTCAGGGTGACGCTGGCGTCGAGCTTGCCGGTCTTGTTCAGGGTGGTGGACGACAGCGCCATGTCCGACAGGCTGAAACGGGTGTAGCTCAGGCCATAACCGAACGGATACAGGGGACCTGTGGTGTCGTCGAAGTACTGCGAGGTGTAGTTGCCCGGTTTGCCCGGGGTGAACGGCCGGCCAATGGTCAGGTGGTTGTAGTAGGTCGGAATCTGCCCCACGGAGCGTGGGAAGGTGATCGGCAGCTTGCCCGACGGGTTGTAGTCACCGAACAGCACATCGGCAATCGCGTTGCCGCCTTCGGTGCCGGCGAACCAGGTTTCCAGGATCGCGTCGGCTTGCTGGTGCTCTTCGAGGATCGACAGTGGCCGGCCGTTCATCAACACCAGCACCAGCGGCTTGCCCGTGGCTTTCAGGGCCTTGATCAGGTCGCGCTGGCTTTGCGGGATGTTCAGGTCGGTACGGCTCGAGGATTCGTGGGACATGCCACGGGACTCGCCCACGGCGGCCACCACCACATCGGCGCTTTTCGCGGCCTTGACCGCTTCGTCGATCAGCACCTGGGCCGAGCGCGGGTCATCCACCACTTCCGGGGCATCGAAGTTGAGGAAGTTCAGGTAGTCCACCACTGCCTTGTCACTGGTGATGTTGGCGCCACGGGCGTAGATCACCTGGCCCTTTTCGCCGATCACCGCGTTCATGCCGTCCAGCAGGGTCACCGATTGCGCGGGCTTACCGGCGGCGGCCCAACTGCCCATCATGTCGATGGGGGCCTTGGCCAGCGGGCCGACCAGGGCGATGGTCGCGGATTTCTTCAGCGGCAGGGTGTCGTTGTGGTTTTTCAGCAACACCAGGCTGCGCCGCGCGATGTCGCGGGCTTCGCTGCGGTGCAGGCGGCTTTCGGCATAGGTGTCGGCCGGATCATCCTCGGCCTTGCCGATACGCAGGTATGGGTCGGCAAACAGGCCCATGTCGTACTTGGCACCGAGCACTTCACGCACCGCGTTGTCGATGTCGCTTTGCTCGATCTCGCCGGATTTCAGCAGCCCTGGCAGTTCCTTGCCGTAGAGCTGGTCGTTCATGCTCATGTCGATGCCGGCCTTGATTGCCAGCTTGGCCGCTTCGCGACCGTCCTTGGCCACGCCGTGCTTGATCAGCTCGAAGATCGCACCGTGGTCGCTCACCGTCAGGCCCTTGAAGCCCCACTCCTTGCGCAACAGGTCGTTCATCAGCCAGGTGTTGGCGGTCGCAGGCACGCCGTTGATCGAGTTCAACGCCACCATCACCCCGCCGGCGCCGGCCTTGATTGCCGCGTGGTAGGGCGGCAGGTAGTCCTGGTACATCTTGACCGGGCTCATGTCGACCACGTTGTAGTCGCGCCCGCCTTCCACTGCGCCGTACAGGGCGAAGTGCTTGACGCTGGCCATGATGCTGTCGGCCTGGGCCGGGCTCGGGCCCTGGAAGGCCTTGACCATCACTTCGCTGATGCGCGACACCAGGTAGGTGTCTTCGCCAAACCCTTCGGAGGTCCGACCCCAGCGCGCGTCGCGGGAAATATCGACCATCGGCGCGAAGGTGATGTCGAGGCTGTCGGCGGCGGCTTCCTTGGCGGCAATGCGCCCGGAGCGGCTGATGGCGTCCATGTCCCAGCTCGAGGCCAGGGCCAGGCTGATCGGGAAAATAGTGCGGTGGCCGTGGATCACGTCATAGGCGAAGAACATCGGGATCTTCAAGCGGCTGCGCATCGCCGCGTCCTGCATCGGACGGTTTTCCGGGCGGGTGATGGAGTTGAACGTGCCACCAATGCGCCCTGCGGCGATTTCCTTGCGGATCATCTCGCGCGGCATTTCCGGGCCGATGCTGATCAGGCGCAACTGGCCGATCTTTTCATCCAGGGTCATCTGTCCGAGCAGGTCGCTGACGAACGCGTCCTTGTCCTTAAGCGCAGCGGGCTTGGTCTCGGCAACGACGGAGTGACTGGCCAGAGTGGCAACAAGGCCCAGCAAACACAGCTTTTTCATGAATATCCTTTTTCGGCGAACTGCGCAGTGTTCAGGTAAAAAACACGGCTCGGCCAAAATGTGGGGAGCGACTATTGTTGTTCGGGTGTTGTGTGGATAAATACCGCACACTTCTCAGCTCTTTATGAACTATCCATAAAGAAGGGCATCTTTTAGCTGATTGGCTCGCTGTAATCCAGTAGTGGCGGATTATGCCCCAAGCGCGTGATGTATAGGGTCAGTCGTCAAATTCCATAAGGTTGGTCAGGAGACACACCATGCAAGCAGCACAGACTATTCGATGGGGCTGGAAAGCCGCGGCCCTGCTACTGATCAGCAGCGTGCTGAGCGGTTGCGGCATCAACAAGATCCCGACCCTGGACGAACAGGTCAAGGCGGCCTGGGCCCAGGTGCAGAACCAGTATCAACGGCGTGCCGACCTGATCCCCAACCTGGTGGAAGTGGTCAAGGGCTATGCAGCCCATGAACAGGACACCCTCACCGCGGTGATCGAAGCGCGGGCCAAGGCGACCTCGATCCAGGTCGATGCCAGCACCCTCGACAACCCGGAAAAACTCAAGCAGTTCCAGCAGGCCCAGGAAGGCCTGAGCGGTGCCCTCAGCCGCCTGATGGTGGTGTCCGAGCGCTATCCGGACCTCAAGGCCAACCAGAACTTCCTGGCCCTGCAATCGCAGCTTGAAGGCACCGAAAACCGCATCAGCGTGGCCCGTCGCGACTTTATCGCCGCCGTGCAGGCCTTCAACACCGAGATCCGTACCTTCCCAGGCCGCCTGTGGCACAGCGTGATGTACAGCGATCTGCCGGTGCGCGCCAACTTCGAGGCCACCAGTGCCGATGCCGATAAAGCGCCGCAAGTGAAATTCTGATGACCTGGCGTGCTGGGTGGCTGGCGGCGCTGCTGCTGGCCTTTAGCCTGACTGCCCAGGCGGCGCCGGACTTCCCGGCGCTGACCGGGCGGGTGGTCGACAACGCGCAGATGATCGACCCGCCGGTGCGTGCGCAACTGAGCCAGCAATTGCAGGCGCTGGAGCAAACCAGCGGCGACCAGATCGTGGTCGTCACGGTGCCCGACCTGCAAGGCCTGCCCATTGAAGACTACGGTTATCAACTGGGCCGGCACTGGGGCATCGGCCAGAAGGGCAAGGATAACGGCGCGCTGTTGATCGTGGCCCGGGACGAGCGCCAGTTGCGCATCGAAGTGGGCTACGGCCTGGAGGGCGTGCTCACCGATGCGCAGTCGTGGGTGATCATCAACCAGGTGATTGCGCCCAAGTTCAAGGCGGGCAATTTTACCCAGGGCATCAGCGACGGCGTGGCGGCCATGATCCAGGTGGTCGGCGGCGAGCCGTTGGCGGTGCCCGCCCATGTGGCGGATCCCAACTTTGCCAAGGACAACCCGGTGTTTTCCATCGGCCTGTTCATCCTGTTGCTGGTGGTGTTGTGGCTGTGCAACCGCATGGGCCTGCCAGTGGGCGCCATCCTGCTGGCGATTCTCAGCAGCAGCGGGCGTGGCGGCGGTGGCGGCGGGGGCGGTGGCTTCAGGGGCGGCGGTGGCGGTTTTGGCGGCGGCGGGGCTTCGGGTGGCTGGTAATGACAATAACTAAAGAGCATCTACAACCATGGCTTTACTGACAGAACACGAGCAGCGCCAAGTCGCCGAAGCGATCGCCAGGGTCGAGCAACAGACCGACGCCGAACTGGTGACCGTACTCGCCGCCCGCGCCGACGACTACGCCTACATCCCGCTGCTGTGGGCCAGTGTGGTGGCGTTGGTGGTGCCGGGGATCGTGCATTACCTGTCGGGCTGGTTGACCATGCACACCTTGCTGCTGGCGCAATGGGCGACGTTCATTGTGCTGTGCCTGGTGTTCCGCCTGCCGGCCATCACCACTCGCCTGATCCCGCGCTCGGTGCGGCATTGGCGCGCATCGAACCTGGCGCGCCGGCAGTTCCTGGAGCAGAACCTGCACCACACCCTGGGCAGCACCGGGGTGTTGATTTTTGTCAGTGAGGCCGAGCGCTATGTGGAGATCCTGGTGGACGACGGGATTTCCAAGCGGCTGGATGACAGCAGTTGGGACGCTATCGTCAAGACGTTTACCCAGCAGGTGAAACAGGGGCAGACATTGGCGGGGTTTATCACATGCATTGAGGCCTGCGGCGAACTGCTCAAGGTGCATGTGCCCCAGACCCACACGCGCAATGAACTGCCCAACCGCCTGGTCGTCCTGAAATAACCTGTGGGAGCTGGCTTGTGTGGGAGCTGGCTTGCCTGCGATAGCATCAACCCGGTGTGACTGATAGACCGAGGTGCCCGCATCGCAGGCAAGCCGGCTCCCACACAAGCCAGCTCCTACACAAGCGGCATTTTCAATCGCACTGACCGTTGGGCAAATAACTCCGTGCCCTGGAGCGCCATCCCCCCTAAAATGCCCGGCATTCCCTGCCCGAGGCGTTTTTGTTCATGTCTGTCACCGCTAAACCTGCCAGCCCCGCGCCGGATCATCATGCCCAGTTCATCGAGTTGCTGCGCGCAAGCCTCGAGCAGAATGCCTTTATCAAGCTGGTGCTGGCCAAGTACGTGGGCGATGAGGTTGAGCTGCAACGCCTGATCATCAAGGCAGTGACGGTCAAGGAGCAGGCGTGCCTGTCCTTTGTCTATCGCTACAAGACCCGCGATATCACCAAGAACTTCGCCCTGGCAGACGGCGTCGCGACGATTGCCGCGCTGTTGCCGGCCTCGTTCAAGAACGCCCACCTGTTGTCGTTGACCGACGAAGCGCAGCTGGAATACAGCAAGAAGAACAAAAGCTCGCTGTTCAAAAGCAAACCCCAGCAGTTGCGTGAAGCGCCATCGGCCGAGCACAACCGTGAGAAAAACCGCTTCCTCGACCTTGGCCGGCCATTTCTCGCCGACCTGGGCGTGACCAACGCCAAGCACGAGCTGATCCCGGCGATGTCGCGCAAGTGGAAGCAGATCAACAAGTTCATCGAAGTGTTCAGCCACGCGCTGACCTCATCCCCCTTGCAACTGGACCGGCCGGTACGCGTCGCGGATTTTGGCTCGGGCAAGGGTTACCTGACGTTCGCCATCCACGACTACCTGCGCAACACCCTCAAGGCCGAAGGCCAGGTGACGGGCGTGGAGCTGCGCGAAGACATGGTGACCCTGTGCAACAACGCCGCCGCCCGCCTGGAGCACCCGGGGCTGGTGTTCAAGTGCGGTGACGTGCGCAGCGTGGCGCCCAGCGAGCTGGACGTGATGATCGCCCTGCATGCCTGCGACATCGCCACCGACTACGCAATCCACACCGGCATCCGCTCCGGGGCGTCGATCATCATGTGCTCGCCGTGCTGCCACAAACAGATCCGCTTGCAGATCCAGAGCCCGGCACTGCTCAAGCCGATGCTGCAATACGGCCTGCACCTGGGCCAGCAGGCCGAGATGGTCACCGACAGCTTGCGTGCGTTGTTCCTGGAGGCCTGCGGGTACGAAACCAAGGTGTTTGAATTCATCTCCCTGGACCACACCAACAAGAACAAGATGATCCTGGCCGTGAAGCGTGCCGAGCAGGTGGACAACGCTCAACTCCTGGAGAAAATCCAGGAGCTCAAGGCGTTCTACAACATCACCGAACACTGCCTGGAAACCCTGCTGCGGGCGGATGGTTACCTGGCCGGAGAATGACGCAAATCAAAATGTGGGAGCTGGCTTGCCTGCGATAGCATCACCTCGCTTTACCTGATACTCCGAGGTGCCTGCATCGCAGGCAAGCCAGCTCCCACATCAGATCGTGCTCGCCTTGGAGACCGGTGCAGGCTGCACAGCTGTCTTGCGCCCCAACATCACCGTGACGATCACCCCGCAGGCAAACAGCCAGGTAATCGGCTCGATGTGCTCGCCAAAAAACAGCGCGGAAAAGGCGATGGTGAAAAAGATCTGCAACAGCTGGATCTGGCTGACCCGCGCGATCCCACCCATGGCCAGCCCGGCATACCAGGCAAAGAACCCCAGGAACTGCGAGAACAGCGAGACGTAGCCAAACGCCCACCAGGTGCGCGCCGAGATTGCGCCTTCATGTTGCAGCGCCAGGTACGTCACCGGCCCGATCAACAGCGGCGTCGACAGCACCAGCGCCCAGCAGATCACCTGCCAGCCGCCCATCTCCTTGGCCAGTCGGCCGCCTTCGGCATACCCCAGGCCGCCCACGGCAATCGCCCCGAGCATCAGCAGGTCGCCAGCCTGGATGCTGCCGGCGCCCGTGATCAACGCATAGCCGAGCACCAACGCGCTGCCCAGTGCCGCGCAGGCCCAGAAAGCTTTTGACGGACGCTCATGGGACAGCCACGCCGCATACAGCGCCACGCACAGCGGTTGCAGGCCGTTGACCAGGGCGCCATGGGAGGCGGGCAGGGTTTGCATGGCCCAGGCCGACAACACCGGGAAGCCGAGGATCACCCCGGCAATCACCAGCGCCAGGCCGCGCACCTGGCGCCAGGTCGGCCAGGCTTCGCGGCGCCAGAGCAACAGCAGGGCCGCCGGCACCGCCGCGAACAAGGCGCGGCCCAGGCCATTGAGCAATGGATGGATTTCCTGCACCACGATGCGGGTGAAGGGCAGGGTCAGGCTGAAGATGATGACGCCGAGCAGGCCGAGGGCCATGCCGGTGTTTTCGCGCGAATTCATGGGAGCAACCGGATTGAATGGGCAGGCAGGTGCTGCCCATCTAGCCACAAAGCCCGCAGGACGCGGGCTTACAGCTGGGTGCAGATTGAACCGTACAGTTGGGCGGTTAGAAGAAGCGGGTCACGCTGATCTTGGCGTTGCGCCCGACGCTGGTGGCGCTGTCGCCGCTCAAGGCTGGCATGTAGCTGCGGTTGAACAGGTTGTCGACGGTGAAGTTGACTTCAGTGCCCTTGAGGTACGCCTGTTGCGGCGTCCATTTGGCGAACAGGCCCTGGGTGTCGTAGCTGTCGTTGGCGTACTGGTCGTAAAACAGGTCGCCAAAGCCACTGTTCAGGCCGCTCGAATATTTGTCGCTGGGCAGGCGATCGGTCTTGCGCACGAACTGGCCTTGCCAGCCCACTTGTGCGTCCCAAGCGGGAATCTTGGTGCCAAGCACAGCGACCCACTTGGCCGGTGGAATGTCCCGGGCCCAGACGTGGATGTCGCTGGCCCACGGGTTGGTGTAGGGGTTTTCGCGTTTGCCGGTGGCCCACGAGTAGCTCAGGGAGCCGAACAGATAGGTCGAGTCGTAGTAGCCTTCGAGCTCGAAGCCCTTGATGGTCATGCTGCCGATGTTGCGGTAGTTGGTCTTTGACGCCATGTCGGTGCAGACATCGGCGATGGAGCCGACCTGGGAGTTTTGTTCCTTGCAGCCAATCCCGGTGGCCTTGAAGATCTCGTCTTCGATCTTGTTGTGGAACAACGTCGTACGCAGTTGCAGGCTGTCGCCGCTGGCCATCACGTTGGCAAAGCTGGTGACGTTACCCACGGTGATGGCAGTGATGCGTTCCGGGTCCAGATTGCGGCTGGTGGAGGTGCGGCTGCCCAGGCCCTGGACTTCGTATTGCTCGTCGATCACCGGGGCGCGCCAGGTGCGGCTCCAGTTGGCGAACATCACCACGTCCGGGGTGACTTTCCAGAACGCTGCCAGGCGCGGCGACCAGCCGGCATAGGTGCGGTCGCTGTAGTCGTGGCCGTAGGCCGGGTCGGGGTTGCTGTAGTACGGCGCATCGTTGGCCTTGCCACGGTTGAGCACGTGGTCATAACGCAGGGACGGGGTGATGGTCACGTCGCCCAGGGTCACCGCGTCCTGGATGTAGAACGCGTTGGTGTCGACTTTGCCGTGGGGCATGAAGGCCGGCTGGAAATGCCCGTAGTTGTATTTGGGCGTGTTGTAGGTTGCGCCGGGCATCCAGCTTTCTGTGTCGCGGATGTGCTTGCGGATCTGTACGCCGGTAGTCAAGGCATGGTCCAGCGGGCCGCTGTTGAAGCGGCTGATGTTGCGCAGCTCCAGGATCTTGTCGGTGTAGGCAGTGTCCATCTTGCGCCCGCCGGTGGACAGACCGACGACGGCCGTGGCGTCGCGTTCGTCGGTCTGGTCGGTATTGGACTCCGAATAGCTGAGCTTCATGTCGATCAGCGGGTTATCCAGGGGCTGGTATTCGTACTTGCCTGACCACGTGGTATCGACGGTGTGGCGGTTGGCCAGGAACCGTCTTACGGCCGCGTCGTAGCCATAGCGGTCGATATCGGTCTTGCGCGGTGGCGATGGGTAGCTTCTGGCCGAGAAAGGTGTCCAGCGTTCGCTGTTGGCCCGGGAGTAGGAGAAACCGAGGCTGTGCTCATCGGTCAGGTACATGTTCAGTTTGAACAGTTGACCGTCCACATCCTGGGCGCTGTTGGGCAGGCGCTGCGGGTTGATCGGGTATTCCTTGCTGTCATAGTCGCGCGCTGCGGCCAGCTTCATGTCGCCGCCGTCACGCTTGGTCAGGTAGGCCAGGGCGTCGATGCGCCCGTCATCGGTGCGGCCATACACGGCGCCGCTGTAGACCTGTTCGTGGTCGTTGCTGGCATAGCCGTACTTGAGCATCGCACCGCTGTTGCGCCCGTCCTTGAGCAGGTCCGGCGCATCCTTGGTGACCATGTTGACCGTACCGCCGAACCCGCCGTTACCGGTGAAGGCCGAGTGCGGGCCTTTTTCCACCTCGACGCTCTTGATCATCTCGGGCTCGATAAACACGGTGCCCTGCTGATAGCGCTCGAAACCGCTTTTGGTCGCGCCATCGACCGTCATCGGTACGTCTTCGGCCTCGCCCATCCCGCGAATATTGATGATCTGCCCGCCCGGTTTCATCGAGCCGCCCATGGTCACTCCCGGCAGCGTCTGCACCAGGCTGGCGATGTTGTTGGGCTGCAGGCGGTCGATATCGGCCTGGGAGAGGGTGGAGCGGCCGACGGTGCTGGCGTCGACCTGGTTACCGGTACCGATCACGCTCAAGGCGTCCAACTGCACGCTGGCGCTGTTGGTGGTGCGGCTTTCCTCGGGGCGCACGACATAGGTGCTGCCTACTTTGATCAGAGTGAACTCGCCGGTCTTGAGCAGGGTACGGATCGCCACTTCGGGGGTGAAATCACCGTTGAGCGCGGGCGCCTGGATATTCTTGAGCAGGTCTTCATCGAACAGCAGCTGGATTTTTGCCTGTTGCGCAACCTGGCTCAGGGACGTGGCCAAGGGTTGGGCCGGCAGTTGCAGGGTGAACGACTCGGCCTGGGCCGTGAGGCTGACGGTCAGGCAGGCGGCGATGAGTGTCGGTCGAACAAACAGGTGCTGGGCAAGGCAAGGCGCGCGAAACATGAAATCCCCCAAGGCGGCTAAATAGCCAAAAAAGGCATGCGTATCAAACGCAGACCGGAGGAAGACGCGGCAGGAAAAAAAATCCTCACATGCGAATGCAAAATATTCTCAAGTGGTGCTATTTGCGTGCTTCGATGCGGATCCTGCCGTCGGCCAGGGGCACGGTTTTCACCGGCAACAAGGCAGGCAGGGCGTTGAGCAGCGCGTCCGGGTCATTCACATCGAGGTTGCCGGAAACCTTCAGTTGCGCCACCGGGCCATCGGCCAACACCACGGCCTTGGGCCGGTACAGGCTCAGCTCATCCAGCAGGCTGGCCAGTTCACGGTTGCGAAAGGACAGGTGCCCGCTGCGCCAGTCGGCGACTTCGCCAACGGCCAGGCGTTGTTGCTGCACGGAGCCCTTGGCGTAGTTGTAGGTTGCCCGCTGCTGGGCGCCGAGCATGACGGCGCTGGCTTTTTGGTCGGGGGCGAAGGCAACCATCCCGTGGGCCACGCTGACCACCAACTGCTGCTGGCTGCGGCGCACATCAAACGCGGTGCCCACCACCCGCACATCGGCCTCGCCAGCGCGCACGAACAATGGCCGCTCCTTGTCGGGCGCCACCTCCACGTACAACTGGCCCTGGTCCAGATGGATCACGCGGCGATGGGCATCGAAGTCCACGCGCAACTGCGTGCTGGCGTTGACGTACAAGGTGCTGCCGTCCGGCAGGTCCAGGGTGCGCATGCCTCTGTCCTGTGCCGCGACCTCGGTGTGGTAGAGCCCGCGCGGGGCGCCCAGGTTACTGGCGAGCAAGGCGCAGACCAGCGCGGCCGCCACTGCCAGGGCGGGGCGCCAGGGCGCGGGCTGGCGCGTGGGCAAGGGCACGGGTTTATTCAGTTGCTGCAGTTCGCCAAGGTCGGCCCACAGCTGTTCGAATTCGGCGTAGGCGCGCGCATGGGCCGGCACGGCATGCCAGGTGGCGAAGGCCTTGCGCTCCTGTGTGCTGCTTGCGTTGCGATTGCGCGCAAACCAACTGGCAGCCTGGGCATCGATGGTGTCGTGCTCATCAATTTCGTGGCCGTCGCGGTTGCTCAAGCGGGTCATTCTGGCTGCTCCTTGCCCGGGTCTTTTTGAAGTCGCTGCTTGCAGTGCAGCAGGGCAAAGGCAATGTGCTTTTCCACCATGCTGATCGAAACGCCCATGCGCTCGGCAATCTGCGCCTGGCTCAGGCCTTCGAAGCGGTGCAGCATAAGGGCTTCTCGCCTGCGGGGCGAGAGTTCGGCGAGGACTTCTTTCAACTGTTCCAGGCGTTGGAGGCGCAGGGCGGCGGCCATAGGATCGTTTTGCTCGTCGGTGACAGGCTCGGCATCCCATTCGCCCTGTTCATGATGGACGCTGTGCCGCACCTTCTGTTTGCGCCAGTGGTCGCGCAGCAGGTTGCGCGCCATCTGAAACAAAAAGGCCCGTGGCTGCTCGACCTTGCTCCGGTCGCGGTAGTCCAGCCATTGGGTAAAGACATCCTGGGTCATGTCCGCCGCGTCGCTGGCGTTGTCCGTGCGTTTGCGCAGGTAATGCAGGATATCTGCATAAAACCCGCGAAAGGCGTCGGCCGACAACGGGTCGGGCTTGAAACGAGACATGGATATCCTTCTTGACGCAGCACGCTGCAGAAAAGTCGCGAATGATATCGAGAATTATTGCTATTTGTCTCCGTAAATTTAGCGATGCATGCATTCCCCTGTGGGAGCGGGCTTGCCCGCGATGGCGGTATGTCTGATCCACCGCTATCGCGGGCAAGCCCGCTCCTACAGGGGGTGTTTTAGCGCAACGCGGCCAGCAGCTTCTGCAACTGCGCCTGACCCGCCATGTCCAGTGGGAACACCGGCAACCGCGGATCACCCACCTCCAGCCCGGTCATGCGCAAACCGGCCTTGATCGTCGCCGGCAAGCCACCCTTGAGGATGAAGTCCAGTACCGGCAACTGCCGATAGAACAGTTCGCGTGCCCGGTTCAGGTCGTTGGCCTGCACCGCCTGGTACAGATCCAGGTTGAGCTGCGGGATCAGGTTCGGCGCAGCGGTGCACCAACCCTTGGCCCCGGCGGCGAACGCTTCCAGGGCCAGTGGATTGCAGCCGTTGTAGAACGGCACCTGGCCTTCACCCTGGCGGTACAACTGGTGCATGCGCTGGATGTCGCCGGTGCTCTCCTTGACCATCGTCACGTTATCAACGCTGTTGACGATGCGCAGGATCAACTCCACCGACATATCCGTGCCGCTGGTGGCCGGGTTGTTGTAGAGCATGATCGGCACACCAACGCTGTCGCCGACGGCCGCGTAGTGCGCCAGGATCTGCGCTTCACTGAGCTTCCAGTACGACGTTGGCAGCACCATCACCACATCGGCACCTTCGGCTTCGGCAAAACGTGCGCGGCGCACGGCCTTGGCGGTGGTCAGGTCGGACACGCTGACGATGGTCGGCACGCGCCTGGCGACTTTTTGAATGCTGTAGGCGCTGACTTCATCCCACTCGGCATCGCTCAGGTAGGCGCCTTCACCGGTGCTGCCCAGCGGCGCGATGGCATGCACGCCGCTGTCGATCAAACGGTCGATGGAGTGGCCCAGGGCGTCGAGGTCAAGGGTGCTGCCGTCGGCGCTGAACGGGGTGATGGTGTAGCCGATGATGCCGTGAATTGTAGGGCTGGACATGGAATGTCTCCGGTCGAAAAAGGCTTCAGTTCAGGCAATCGGCGTGTTGGCGCAGGTTCTGCCGAGCGTAGTAGTTGAACGCGGCGCCGTGGCGCTTGGGCTTGGAGATCCAGTCATGGGCCTCGCGTCCCAACTGCGGCAGGATCGGCTTGACGGTCCCGGCGGCCATGGCCAGCAATTGCAGTTTGGCCGCCCGTTCGATCAATTGCGCGATCACGCAGGCTTCTTCGATGGTGCTTCCGGTGGACAACTGGCCGTGGTGCGACAGCAGGATGGCGCGCTTGTCGCCCAGGGCCTCGGTGATGATTTCGCCTTCTTCGTTACCCACCGGCACACCCGGCCAGGCTTCGAGGAACGCACAGTCTTCGTACAGCGGGCACAGGTCCATGTGTGACACCTGCAGCGGTACTTCGAGCATCGACAGCGCGGCGATGTGGGTCGGGTGGGTGTGGATGATGCAGTTCACATCCGGCCGGCCACGGTACACCCAGCTGTGAAAACGGTTGGCCGGGTTGGGCATGCCGTGGCCTTCCAACACTTCCAGGTCTTCGTTGACCAGCAGCAGGTTGCTGGCGGTGATTTCATCGAAACCCAGGCCCAGTTGCTGGGTGTAGTAGGTACCAGGCTGCGGGCCGCGGGCGGTGATCTGCCCGGCCAGGCCCGAGTCGTGGCCGTTCTCGAACAGAATACGGCAGGTCAGGGCCAGCTTTTGCCGGTCGGTCCACGTATTATCCGCCAGGGTACTTTGCATCTGGGTCAGCGCTTGCTTGACCAGTTGTTCTTTGGGGAGTGCTAATGTCTTGGCCATATCGGTGTCCTTTGGGTGGTTCATTGGACGTCGATTTGCTGGTTCCCGCTGCTCGCAAGGTCGTTGGGTTCTGCAAATGACACTAAAGAGGCTATATGACACAATGTGTCATTGGCAAGCAATAATCATCGCCTCCTGCTTGGATTAATCGCTGCGCATGTCTATCCGTTTGAAATTATTGAGAAAAAAACTCGGTGTCACCTTGGAGGCATTGGCCGAAAAATCCGGGATGACCAAGAGCTACCTGTCCAAAGTCGAACGTGGCTTGAACACCCCGTCGATTGCCGCTGCGCTGAAACTGGCCAAGGCGCTGAACGTCAAGGTTGAGGAGCTGTTCAGCGAAGACAGCGTCAGCCTCGACAGCTACAGCCTGGTGCGCAGCCACGAGCGGCCCGACACTGCACCGGGTTACGCGGTGCTGGCCCACCAGGTCAGCGAGCGCAGCCTGCTGCCGTTCATCATCTACCCGCCGGCAGAATTCAGCGACAAGACCTTCAAGGAGCATTTGGGGGAGGAATTTCTGTTTGTGCATGAAGGCCGGGTGGAAGTGGACTTCATGAACGAACGGGTGCTGCTAGAGCGCGGTGATGCGTTGCACTTCAATGCGCAAAAGCCCCACCGGATCCGCTCGGTGGGCGAGGTGCAGGCGCAGTTGCTGGTGGTGGTGCACAGCGCCGAAGAATAGGCCTGGAACGCGGTCAATGTAGGAGCTGGCTTGTGTGGGAGCGGGCTTGCTCGCGAAAGCGGTGTGTCATTCAACACATCCAGCGTCTGACCCACGGCTATCGCGAGCAAGCCCGCTCCCACATGGGGTATCCAGTTAGGCTGGGATCAGTGCTCGACCGGCACCGACAATGCCGGGTTGCCCAGCGCATGGCTGCGCGCCGCAAAGAACCTAAGCTCCACTTCCATCCCCTCAAACAGCCCGGCAAACCTGCGTTTCTGCTGTTGGATAAACCCGTCGCTGCGGCCAAATACCGAGATCGCCAGGGTCTTGATCTTCGACCGGCGAATCGCCTCCACCAGGTGCCCGTCCTGTTCGCTCAGGTGATGGCCGAAGATGCACAGCGCACCTGCCTGTCCCAGCAATTGCTCATAGCAGAACGCCAGGTAATCCGAACTGCGAATGCTCTTGAGTTTCTCGCTGCTGGGGCCTTCGTTGATGAACAGCGGTACATCGTCGAGGGTCTTGATCGTGTTGTTGATGGCAAAGCTGCTGAGCAACGTGCTGTCAGTGGACGGCAATTTGCGCGCCGAGCCATCCAGGTTGCGCACCAGGTGCAGGCCGCCGTGCAGGTACAGGATGCGCGTCGCGGCGGTAGCGGTATCGCGCAGGTCAAAACGTGATTCGGCGCCGCGAAACAGGTCGTCGATGCCCGGTGTGTGCAGAATCGACCAGTAGTTGAGCAGGTCGTAATTGCTGGTGAACACCGTCTTGTAGCTCGCCAGTTCCTGGTTGATCGTGGCCAGGGTCGACGGCTGCACCAGGCGCCAGGGGATATGCACGGCGTGGATGGTATTGATCAGCGCTTCCTTGATCGCGTAGTAGCGATTGCGCGGCGCGGCGGAGCTGACGGCCAGGGCTTTGTTGACGCGGCTGGTGGTTTTCAGGGCGCCCAGCACCTGCTCGAAGCTGCGGGTCTGCATCGCGTCAAACACGCTCAGTTCGGAAGCGCTCAGGGGCTTTTCTTCGACGGTGCGCGCGTTTTCAAACAGCGAGTCGTAGGCAAAATCTTCCCACACCGCGCGACTGGCACCGTTGCCGATCAGGATGGCGTCGAAGGCGATGCTGTTGCGCAGTGCGTTCCAGTCTTCAAGGGTGGCGTCGATATCCTGGAAATCCTTCATTGCGGCGGGTCTACTCAAAAACGGCTGGGTGGTGACTTTATCACGGGCGGGCGTTGATCTTGGTCAAGATGCCGCAGGCGGGTGGGGTTGATGCTGTAGGCATCAACGTATCCCCGAGGGTTCATCATGAGCAGCACGTTCTTCATTCCCGCCGTCAACATCATGGGCATCGACTGCCTCGACGAAGCCATGAGCGCGATCCGCAACTACGGCTTTCGCAAGGCGCTGATTGTCACCGACGCCGGCCTGGCCAAGGCGGGCGTGGCCAGCATGATTGCCGAGAAGCTGGCAATGCAGGACATCGATTCGGTGATTTACGACGGCGCCAAACCCAACCCCAACGTGGAGAACGTCGAGAACGGCCTGGCGTTGCTGCAGCAAAGTGCCTGCGATTTTGTGGTGTCGTTGGGTGGTGGTTCGCCCCATGACTGCGCCAAGGGCATTGCCCTGTGTGCCACCAATGGCGGGCATATCGGCGACTACGAAGGGGTCGACCAGTCGAGCAAGCCGCAGCTGCCTTTGGTCGCGATCAACACCACCGCCGGCACCGCCAGCGAAATGACGCGTTTTTGCATCATCACCGACGAAACCCGCCACGTGAAAATGGCCATCGTCGACCGTAACGTCACGCCGCTGCTGTCGGTCAACGACCCGGCGCTGATGGTCGCCATGCCCAAGGGCCTGACCGCTGCCACCGGCATGGACGCGCTGACCCACGCCATCGAAGCCTATGTGTCCACGGCGGCCAACCCGATCACCGACGCCTGCGCGATCAAGGCCATCGAGCTGATCAGCGCCAACCTGCGCCTGGCCGTGCGCGACGGCAGCAATATGGCCGCGCGGGAAAACATGGCCTATGCGCAATTTCTCGCCGGCATGGCCTTCAACAACGCCTCCCTGGGTTTTGTCCACGCCATGGCTCACCAGTTGGGCGGCCTCTACGACCTGCCCCACGGCGTGTGCAACGCGGTGCTGTTGCCCCACGTGCAAAGCTTCAACGCCAGCGTCAGCGCGGCGCGCCTGAGTGACGTTGGCCGCGCCCTGGGCGTGACCGACAAACACGCCACCTTCGAAGAGGGCGCACAAGCGGCCATCGCGGCGATCCGCTGCCTGTCCCAGGACGTCGACATCCCCGCCGGCCTGCGCGAACTGGGCGCCAAGCTGCAAGACATCCCGCTGCTGGCGACCAACGCCCTCAAGGACGCGTGCGGCCTGACCAACCCACGGCGGGCGGATCAGCGCCAGATCGAGGAGATTTTCCGTAGCGCGTTTTGAGTGGGGCAGCGGCAAGTAGCAAGCTTCAAGCGACAAGCTGTTAACCTGAGCACCTCGTACAGCGCTTAACTTGAAGCTCGCCACTGAGGCCCCCTATGAGAGTTCTGCTATTTGGCGCCACCGGCATGGTCGGCCAGGGCGTGTTGCGTGAGTGTCTGCTGGCCGCTGATGTGCAGGAAGTGGTGGCCGTAGGGCGCACGGCGTTGACCCAGGAGCATGGCAAGCTGCACCAGGTGTTGCATGCCGATATGTTCGACTTCCAACCCCTGGAGCATCTGCTGCAAGGTTTTGATGCCTGCCTGTTTTGCCTGGGGACGTCGTCGGTGGGCATGGATGAAGCCACCTACACCCGCCAGACCTATGACCTGACCCTGGTCGCTGCCAGCACCCTGGCGCGGCTCAATCCGCAGATGACCTTTGTGTACGTGTCCGGTGCCGGCACCGACAGTTCCGAGCAGGGCAAGGTGATGTGGGCGCGGGTCAAGGGCAAGACCGAGAATGCCTTGCTGCGCCTGCCGTTCAAAGCGGTGTATGTGTTCCGGCCGGGGATCATCCAGCCGCTGCATGGCGTGCGTTCGAAAACCGCGCTGTACCAGACGATCTACAACCTGATCGGGCCGCTGCTGTCACTGGTGCGTCGCGTGCGGCCGGCCTGGGTGGTGAGTACCGAGACCGTGGGCCGGGCGATGCTCAGTGTGGTCCGCCATGGCGCACCGCAACCGGTGATCGAGCCTGCCGACATCCATCGCCTGGCCGCCGAGGGGCGGTGATGGCTGTGGCTCAGCCCGCAGCGGCCAGGGCCTTGGCGGGCGCGGTGCTGAACTGAATCAACGCCACCCCACCGATCAGCATCAGCACGCCGAGCAGGCGCGGCGCGGTCAGTTGTCGTTCCACCAAGCCAAACAAGCCAAAGTGATCGAGTAACAACGAGGCGAGGATTTGCCCGGTCATGGCCAGGGCGATAAATCCCGATGCCCCGAGTTTGGGCAAAAGGACCAGGGCCAGGGAGATAAAACACACACCGAATGCGCCTCCGGTCCACATCCACAGCGGCGCCTTGCTGATAAAACCGAGGCTTGGCAGCGGCAGGCGTAGCGCCAGGATCACTGGCAACAGCACCAGGATACTCACCAGCAGTGAGGCCAGGGTCGCCCACAACGGATGCCCGAGGCCGCGCCCGAGGTTGGCATTGATCGCGCTTTGAAACGGCACCACCGCCCCGGCAATCACCGCCAACAGCAACAAGCCCAGCCAATGCAACGTGGTCATGATCAATCTCCCAAAGGTTTTACTGGACTGTACGGTATTCGTCGCGCAGATTTAAATTCCAAGTTCTTATGCTGAACATGCATGCCATGAATGATTTGCGCCGCATCGACCTCAACCTGCTGGTGATCCTGGACGCCCTGCTCAGCGAGCAGCACGTCACTCGCGCCGCCGAGCGCCTGCATCTGAGCCAGCCGGCGGTAAGCCACGCGCTGGCGCGGTTGCGGGATCTGCTGGGCGACCCATTGCTGGTGCGCCAGGGTGGCGGCCTGGTCGCCACCGCCCGCGCATTGGAGCTGGCGGCGCCGCTGGCCGATGCGCTGGCCCAGGTCCAGTCGTTGCTGGCGCCGAACCGCTTCGACCCGGCGTCGGCCAGGCGTACGTTTCGCCTGGCCATGTCCGATTACGGCGCGGCGCTGCTGTTGCCCGGGCTGGTACGGGCGCTGCGCGAGCAGGCGCCGGGGATTGACCTGGCCATCACCCACGCCAGTCGCGAAGGCATGCAGGAAGGGGTGCTCAGTGGTGAGATCGACCTCGCGGCCGGGGTATTTCCCGACCTGCCCGCCGAGCTGCGCAGCACGCCGTTGTTCGAGGAGCACTACGCCTGCCTGGTCGACCGCGACAGCTTGCCCGCAGGCGGTGTGCTCGACTTGCCCACTTACCTCGCGCGGCCCCATGTGCTGCTGGAAATGCGCGGTAGCGGCACCCCGGAAATCGAACGGGCACTGACCGCGATCCGTGAACGGCGCCACGTGGCAATCAGCCTGCCCCACTGGGGCATCGCACCGCAGTTGATCCAGGGCACTGACCTGATCCTCACCGTGTCTTCCCAGGGGCTGCTGAACATCGACTCCCGGCACTTGCTGGTGGTGCCGCCGCCGTTCCATATCCCGTCCTTCGGTTTTGTCTTGGCCTGGCATAAACGCCGTGGCGGGGATGGCGCCTTGCAGTGGTTGATCGCCCAAGTGCAAGACGTGTTGGCCAAACGCGCGGCCTAGCATTGCAGTGCCGGATGGATTGTGCACAATCGACGCGCCCCTCTTATTTATCTGAGCGTGTTACCCATGACTTCATCATTGCTGTTTGCCGTCATCGCCTCGGGCTTTATCTATGGCATCACGCCGGGGCCCGGGGTGCTGGCGGTATTTGGCATTGGGGCGGCGCGCGGGCGTCGGGCCGGCGCGGGATTTTTGTGCGGGCACCTGTTGGGTGATGTGGTGTGGTGTAGCACCGCGTTGGTGGCGATTGTCGGTGCCCGGGAAATCGGCAGCAGTGCGTTTGATGTGTTGGGTGTGCTCAGCGCGCTGTATCTGTTTTGGCTGGGCATTCGGGCGATTCGAACCCGCAGCCGCAGCGGCGAGGCTGCCCAGGGCGCCGCGCGCCAACCGTTCTGGCATGGCATTTTGTTTGGCCTGACCAACCCCAAGGCGTACCCGGTAGCCGTGGCCACGTTCACCGCGTTGCTGTCGAGCCGGGCCGAGTTGCTGACCTGGGGCATGTTGCCGTGGTTGATTGTCCTGAGCTTTTTCGGTGGCCTGCTGGCTTACGGGATCCTGATCGGCGTGGTGGGCGCGCGGCAGGTGCGCACGGTGTATCAGCGCCATGAAGTGTTGATCACCAAGCTGTGCGGCGTGATGTTCATCGGTTTTGCGATCAATGCCCTGGCCCACGCATTGCCGGGCTTGCTAGGCAGTAGAACCTCCTGAGCAGCGACGACCGTTCGTCGCACCAGCAAGTTTTTTCTAAACCTTTGCCGCCCTGAAAATTCAGATTCAGGGCGGGGCTCGTTCCCCGGCATGTCTTTATTACCTGGAGGAACCCATCATGAGCCGCATGGCTATCCGGTTACGCACCGCCACTTTCGCGATGCTGCTGGGCCTCGGCGCCAGCAATGCTTTCGCCCAAGGCCCCGCCGAATTCATCGAACAGGCCTCGGCCAAGGGCATGGCCGATATCGAAACCAGCCGCATGGCCCACGCCAAGACCTCGTCCCAGGAGATCAAGGACTACACCATCGAGGTCATCAACGAACGCACCCTGGCCAATCAACATTTGGCGGCCATTGCGAAAAAACTCGACCTGCCAGTGGCACCTCGCGACCAGATCGTCGACAAGGCCGAAACCCTGATGCCTGAACTGACCGATGGCGATTCCTTCGACGCCGCCTACACAGCCCAGCAGGTCAAGGCCAACGAAGATGCAATCGCGCTGTTCAAGCAGGAAGGCGCGGCGTCGGACATCCCCGAAATAAAGGCATTGGTTGACGAAACCCTGCCCAAGCTGGAAACCCGCCTGGAAAAAGCCCGGGCGCTGGCTTCATCCTATGGCAAGAGCCGTAACGGCGACGGTTGATCGCGGGCCTGGTCATGCAAGCGGCGGTTGGAGCTGATCCAGCCGCCGTTTTTTTATGCCTGGTTCAGGTCGGTCTTGACTGAGCCGCCTGGGTCCGCTGCTGTGCTGTCGCCGCCGAGGCTGACGGTTTGGCGCTCGCCCAGGGAACGGTATTCGCTGCGCAGTTTTTCCAGGGCTTTGAAGTCCAGGCCATCGAGGCTCAGTACCGCGTTCTGTGCATCCTTGGTCACCCGCAGCAACTCATCAATCTTGATATGCAACATGTCGCTGTCACGGTTCTGGGTGTTCTGGATCAGGAACACCATCAGGAAGGTGATGATGGTGGTGGACGTGTTGACCACCAATTGCCATGTGTCGTTGTAGTGAAACCAAGGGCCGCTGACGCCCCACAGCACAATCAACACCACTGCCGCAAAGAAGGTACGGGCGCTGCCTGCCCAGCGGGCCAGGGATTGGGAAAGGGTCGAGAACTTCATGGTGATGCTCCAGGTAGGTGCTGATGAAGTACTGACC
The DNA here is from genome assembly GCF_012985565.1 of Pseudomonas sp. WS 5010. Classification (NCBI taxonomy): domain Bacteria; kingdom Pseudomonadati; phylum Pseudomonadota; class Gammaproteobacteria; order Pseudomonadales; family Pseudomonadaceae; genus Pseudomonas; species Pseudomonas sp. WS 5010. The sequence goes on from NZ_JAAQWQ010000012.1 coordinate 30,095, forward strand.
GTGGCGGCACGCTGAAATTTCTTTTTACAATTGCTGACCTGCATGAATTTGACGGGGCTGTGCAACCGTTGGGCAGGTTCGAGGCGCAGGCATCGAACCCTGCTGGTGTAGGCCGGTCACTATTTCATCACCCCGTCAAAATGGAAGCGTGATCATGAGCCTCTCTCGTACTCTCTGCCTGGCCTGCTGCCTGGTGTTGTTGCAAGGCTGTTTCGACAGTTCTAACAATGAAACCCAAGACAACACCGACGGCAGCAAATCCTCGGTGCAGTTGAAGGATTCCAAGGCTGATCAGCCCTAGCGCTTGGTGGCTGTCAGAACAACGACCTTGTAGCCTCGCCATCCTCGAGGGTCAGCAAATACTGCTTGGCTTCAAGCCCGCCGGCAAACCCGGTCAGCCCGCCCGAAGCACCGATCACCCGATGGCAGGGCGCGACGATCGAAATCGGATTGCGCCCGTTCGCCGCACCGACCGCGCGCACGGCCTTGGGGTTGCCGATCTGCGTAGCGATCTGGCTGTAGCTGCGGGTCTCACCGAAAGGAATGGTCAACAGTGCGCTCCAGACTTTTTTCTGGAACTCGGTGCCGTCAAAGTCCAGTTCCAGCTCGAAGCGGTCGCGGGTGCCGGCAAAATACTCGTTCAACTGTCGCTCGGCCTCCAGCAGCACCGGGCTGTGGTTGACCTCTACCAGTTCGCCCAGGCGCACACGGTTGGCGCGCTCGGTTTCCCACAGGATGGCGGCGAGCTTGCCGTTGCGGGCAACCAGGGTCAGTTGGCCGACGGGGGAGGGCATCAGTTTGTATTCACACGGCATGAGTGGGCTCCTTGTTGCGCGGATCATTTAGCGGACAGGCCTGCACTTTAGCGCTCATCGCGGGTGGGTGAACTACGTTTCTTGCGGTCAAATTCGGCGGTGTCACCGCTGTTGTTGCAGTACCTTCAACGCTGGCGACGCGAGGAACCCCGAGCGGCTTTTTTCTTCCGGGGGATGCAGTACGTACCCGTCAATTCGGTTGAGCAAATAGCCAGGCAGCGTGATGTTGAGCTTCTGCGCCGGCAGGTGCTGCAAGCAAGCAGTGTATGAGCGCGGGACAAGGCTGCAGGAGGGGGGGGATTGCGGGTTTTACTGGCAAATTCCAGGCATAAAAAAACCGGCCACATGGGCCGGTTTTTTCTTCATCCCCAACCCCGGTGAAGCAGGTGGAGGAGGGCAATTGAGTGGAGCGGGTAGAGGGAATCGAACCCTCAACTAAAGCTTGGGAAGCTTTCGTTTTGCCACTAAACTATACCCGCTCAGAGCGGCTGACTTTGTACCAGAACTGCGCGGCGATTTGAAGTTTTTCTTTGAAAAATGTGCAAGTTGCGAGCGTCAGCCGAAATGTTCAGGCAACCCTGGGCAGTCGTGCCCACCCAGGTCGCATTCAAATCGCCAGTGCATGCAGGGCCTGGCCCTGGTGATACCGCAGTCGATTCACCGACTGTTCCGGTTTCAAAAAGCCCATCAATGCCTGCCGGCTGTCGTTGCACGCGGCCTTGTGCTCCATGTCCAGGAAGTGCCCGGTGGCCTGGATGGTGCCGAAGCTGCTTTTGGCCACATGTTGCCCGAACAGTTTGGCGTCTTCGGCGCTGGTGTATTCATCCCACTCGCCGTTCAAGAACAGCACTGGAATGTCGATCTGCCGTGCAGCCTTGAGGTAGCACTGGCGGTCGCTATTGAGCACCTGGCTGATGTGATAGTGCATCTGCCCGTACTCGTGCTCGGCCAGGGTGCTGACGTGCCGATAGTTGAAGCGCTTGAACAGCGGCGGCAGGTGTTTGCCGATGGTGCTGTTGACCAGGTTGCCGACGCTGTGGCGGTCGAGGTTGCCGAGGTAGTCGACGCCACGTTCCAGGTAGTCGCGCATCGGCGCGTTGATCAGCGGCGAGAACGAGCTGATCACGGCTTTTTCCACGCGGCGAGGGCGCTGGGACAAGGCGACGAGGGTGGCGACGCCGCCCCAGGAAAACGACAGCACATGCTCGGCGGCGAAGTGGTCGATGAGTTCCAGGAGGATCTGGCCTTCAATGTCCTTCGTCAGCATTTGCTCATGGCGGTTGTGGGCTTTGGAGCGACCGGCGTAGGGCTGATCGTACAAAACCACATTAAATTGCGGGTACAGGCTTTTCACGGTCTGGGCGAAAGACGCAGTGGTGGCCATGGAGCCGTTGACCAGGATGATGGTCTTTTGAGCAGCGTCCGCGCGATAGAACTCCGTGTAAACCCGATACTGACCCTGTATATCCAGCACAGCGATTTCTGGCCTCATGTCGTAAGACTCCTGGCAAGCGGGTGGTGCGCGCAGATCACTCTGCACGAGCTTTGTGACAGGTAGGCATACGCCTTGAAAGGAGGCCCATGTCGGTCCGATGAAACTGGCCGACGGGTGTTGTTATGGCGGGCAACTTGCCATGGCCCGCACGTCAAGCGGTGTGGGCAGGCACAGTGTTTCTTGGAAGGTTGGGTGACTCGCCAGTCAGAATGCGGCTGGCGTTTTGATTCAAGCAGGAGGCGGGCCAGGTCGCAAGCTTCACCCCGCAGTTTGGGCTATCACCGGCTGAACGGTCATATCTGGCAGATTTCCGCGTCGCTCAGCGGCCGATACTGGCCGGGAGCGAGCCGTTCATCCAGCACCAGCGGCCCCATGCATTCGCGATGCAGGCGTATCACCTTGTTGTCGAAGTGCCCGAACATGCGCTTTACCTGGTGATAACGCCCTTCAATGATGCTCAGGCGCGCGCTTTTGGGGCCCAGCACTTGCAGGTCGGCCGGTTGGGTGGTCAGGTCCTCGAAGGCGAAGTACAGGCCGGCGCGGAACGTCGCGGCATACTCCGGGCCAATCTCCTGTTCGGTCTCGACGTAGTAGACCTTGGGCAGCTTGGTGTGGGGCTGTGTCAGGCGTCGGGACCACTGGCCATCATTGGTGATCAGCATCAGCCCGGTGGTGTTGAAGTCCAGGCGGCCAGCGATATGCAGGTCGCTCTTGTCCGGCTCATCCAGCAGATCAAGGACAGTGGGATGCTGGGGATCGACAGTGGCACTCACACACCCTGGCGGCTTGTGCAGCATGAAATAACGTGCGGGTTTGCCCGCTTGCAGGATCTGGCCATCACACTCCACGCGGCTGAACTCGCGAACGTCCTGGCGCGGGTCGGCAACCGGCTGCCCATCGACGCTGATCCGGCGCTCTGCCAGTAGCAGGCGCACTTGCTGGCGATTGAAGCGGGGCAGGTTACTGAGGAAGCGGTCGATACGCATTACCGGGGCTCGACCCCGCGCAATTGGGCGTCGACCTGGGCACAGCGCGGGCACAGGCAGGCCGTGTTGCGCAGTTCCGGCGCCAGGGCTTCGAGCAGCTTGGGGTCGATGGTGACGCTGTAGCACCAGCAGGCACGGTCAGCGGTGCGCGGGTCGGCCAAGGTGCAGTCGTTGCGGGCGCCGCAGGCGGGGCAAAGTGTGGGAGTGGTCATCGGTCGGTTCAGGCGTAATTCAGTCAAGATCCCGGTGAAACCCGGTGTCCCTGGCACGATACAGGCCTGGGCGGTTTATTGCGCCACAGATGTATCAATCTATGTCCAAGTCGCACCAGATTCGGTTTTTGATGTCTGATCTTCTGTCATTCAGCAAAAGCTGTGTGGCGCCCCCCAGCGTCGCTGGTGTGTGCTCTTCCGCGGTCCAGGAGGCCGCCATGTATCGTCGATTGCTCCTCAGCGCTGTACTCGGCTTGACCCTTTCTGCCTGCGTGCCTTATTACGATGGAGGCTCCAGCTACTATCGATCCGAAGTCTATACCGCGCCCGCGCCGGTCTATTACTACGGCGGTGGCCCGTCCTACCAGTACCGGCGGGGCTATTACGCACCGCCACCCCGCTATTACCCGGCGCCGCGCTATTACCAGCCGGCCCCCCGTTACTATCAAGCCGGGCCAAGGCCGGGTTACCGGCCTTGGCCCAGCCAGAGTTGGGGTGACCACCGGGGCAATGGTGGCCAGGGGCATAGAGGTGGCCGGGGCGGTGATCATGGAGGAGGCCGTGGCGGGCACAGGTAATCCGCTTCTCTTTGAAACGGCGCGTCATGCGCCGTTTTTTGTGGCTGGCCGCCACATGTCATCGATCCGACAGATCTGCCAGCGGATGCCGTCCTTCCCAGGCCTTGTGAAAGTGCGCCTCGACCACGGCCTCGGGAATGCGCTTGATATCCGGCCAATGCCAGTGGGGCTGCTGATCCTTGTCGATCAGGCGGGCCCGTACTCCCTCGCTGAATTCCGGATGCCGACAGCAATTGAGGCTCAAGGTGTATTCCATCTGGAAAACTTCTGACAGGGACAGGTGCCGCGCCCGTCGGATCTGTTCCCACACCAGGTGCGCGGTCAGCGGGCAGCCCTCGCTCAAGGTCTTGCCGGCCCGGCTGAAGAGCGGGTCGGCATGCTCGCGCAGTTGGCTCAAGGCGCGCCAGGCGCACTGCACGTCGCCTACATCCAGCCATTCGTCGATCTGTGGGCGTCGCGGCAGCCACTGCGGTTCTGGTTGCTGGCTGGCAGCTTCCTGGGCCAGGGCCTTGAACAGGCTGTTGAGCTGCATCGCGGTCTGCTCCTGCCAGTTCAATTGCAACAGGCCTTCGAGCATTTCGCCCTGTTGTTCATCCAGCAGGAAACGGTCGGCCAGGCCCAGGTCGAGGGCGTCGCGCCCATTCATATGGGCGCCGGTGAGGCCCAGGAACAGCCCCAGTTTGCCGGGCAGGCGCGAGAGGAACCAACTGGCGCCCACATCCGGGTAGAGGCCGATGCTGATTTCCGGCATGGCCAGGCGGCTGCTCGGGGTGACGATGCGGATAGCGGCGCTTTGCAGCAACCCCATGCCCCCGCCCAGCACATAGCCATGGCCCCAGCAAATCAGCGGCTTGGGGTAGGTGTGCAGGTGGTAGTCCAGGCGGTACTCGGCCGCAAAAAACTGCGCGGCCAGCGCCGGCACTTCACCCGGGTGCTCTCGGCAGGCCTGGGCCAGGCTACGCACTTCACCGCCGGCGCAAAATGCCTTGGCACCGTTGCCGCGCAGCAGCACGCAGACGATCTGCGGATTGCGCGCCCAACTGTCCAGGCGTTCGCCGAGGGCCTGGATCATCGGGAGCGAGAGGGCATTGAGGGACTTTTCCGCGTCCAGGCTGGCGATGCCGATACGGGCACCGTCTGTGCCAGTGAGCTCTTCGAAGTGCAGATTCATCATGACCTCAATCGGTAAATTGAACGTTGAGTATGATCCCTTCGGGGGAAAGTGCCGGTTCTGCGTCAGATCAATTGACAAGTGGAGTGGGCTTTCCTAGGGTTCGCCCATTCTTTTTACATGATGTGTTTGTGATGACTGCCGACGACCGTATCAAACTCGAACCGAGCTGGAAACACGCCCTGCGCGAAGAGTTCGAGCAACCGTACATGACCGAGCTGCGTGAGTTCCTGCGCCTGGAACATGCGGCGGGCAAGGAAATCTACCCGCCGGGCCCGCTGATCTTCAATGCGCTCAACTCCACGCCGCTGGACAAGGTCAAGGTGGTGATCCTCGGCCAGGACCCGTACCACGGCCCCGGCCAGGCCCATGGCCTGTGCTTCTCGGTACAACCGGGCGTGCCGACACCGCCGTCCCTGGTCAATATATATAAAGAGCTCAAGCGCGACCTCAATATCGACATCCCCAGCCACGGCTGCCTGCAAAGCTGGGCCGACCAGGGTGTATTGATGCTCAACACCACCATGACCGTGGAGCGCGCGAATGCCAACGCCCATGCGGGCAAGGGCTGGCAGTTCTTCACCGACCGGGTGATCGAGTTGGTCAGCGAGCATCAGCCGCACCTGGTGTTCCTGCTGTGGGGCGCCCATGCTCAGGGCAAGCAGAAGCTGATCGATGCGACCAAACACCTGGTGCTGACCTCGGTGCATCCGTCACCGTTATCGGCTTATCGCGGGTTTTTGGGGTGTGGGCATTTCAGCCGGACGAACAAGTTTCTTGAGCAGAACGGCGAGACGCCGATCGAGTGGCGAGTGCCGCCGCTCTGAAGTTCAACACCTGAGGAGGTGGGAGCGAGCAAGCCCGCTCCCACATTAGGCTGTTACCCGGTTCTAGAGGGTGCCCGGCTGGCGGTTCCAATGGCGGAATAACGGCTCCGCGAGGAACAACACAAACAACAGCCGCATCACCTGCATCGCCGTCACCAACGGCACCGACAGTTGCAAGGTTTCCGCCGTCAGACTCATCTCGGCAATCCCACCGGGCATCATCCCCAGGGTCAGCGAACGCAAATCCAACTGCGTCAACGCACTCAGGCCCACCGCCGCCAGGGTGGCGATCAACATGGTCAGCAGCGTGCCGATCACCGTACGGCCCATGAACGACGGCGCCCGGCGGAAGAACTGCCGGTTGAAGTGGCAGCCCAGGCCGCTGCCGATCAACCATTGGCCGATCTGGCTGCCACCATCGGGCAGGCCGATGTGCAAATCCCAGGTGATGCTGGCGATGGCACTGACCAGCAACGGCCCGAACAACCAGGGGTTGGGTTGGCGCAGGCGCTGCCAGCCCCAGGCCACCAGGGCGCCGATCGGAAACAGCAGGGCCAGCCAGGCCCAATCCACGGGCGCCGGGTGAAACTGTGGCGCACCGCCGCCCAGCAAGTACTTGAAGATCGCCGGCACGCACAGCACCACCAGCAACACCCGCAGACTCTGGCCAGCGGCCACGCGACTGAGCACCGCGCCATTGCGCGCGCCGAGGTTGACCATCTCCCCGGACCCGCCCGGCATGCTTGAGAAAAACGCCGTGGCGCGATCCTCACCGCTGCGGCGCATCAACCACACGCCGACAATGCTCGACAGGCTGGTGACCAGCGCGCCGAAGAAGATCAGGCCAAAGTGGCTCATCACCTGCTCGATCACCACCGGGGTGAAGTGCAGGCCGATGCCGATACCCACCACCCATTGGCCGCATTTGCGCCCGCCGGGAATTTCGGCCAACTGCCAGGGTGTGAGGCAACGCACCAGGATGATCGCCAGCAGCGAGCCGACCATATACGGCAAAGGCCAGCCGATCAGGCTGGCCAGGTAACCGCCGGCCAGGCCGACCAGCGGTGTTCCCCACCATTGTTTAAAGGTGACTTCAGACATCGGCCACGGCGCGACGCTGCAGGGCCCGTTTGCGGTAGATGCGGATCAGCGGGAAGGCCAGCATCAATGCCGTCAGCACCCAGACACCAAAGGTGATCGGGCTCGACCAGAGGATCTGCAGGTCACCGTTGGAGATCGACAGCGCCCGGCGCAGGTTCTGCTCCATCAGGCCGCCGAGGATAAAGCCCAGCAACACCGGCGACAGCGGGAAGTCCAGCTTGCGCAGGATGTAGCCGAAGATACCGATGCCCACCATCAGGAACAGGTCGAAAGTGGTGGCGTGCACCGCGTACACACCAATCGCGGTGATGATGGCGATCACCGGCACCAGCGCCCAGTTCGGCACGGCAAGGATGCGGGTGAAGATGCGGATCATCGGGATGTTGAGGATCACCAGCATGATGTTGGCGATAAACAACGAGGCGATCAGGCCCCAGACGATATCCGGTTGCTGTTGGAACAACAGTGGGCCCGGCGTGATGTTGTACAGCGACAGCGCGCCGATCATCACGGCGGTGGTGCCTGAACCAGGTACGCCGAGGGTCAGCATGGGGACCAGGGCGCCGCAGGCGGAAGCGCCGATGGCGGTTTCCGGCGCTGCCAGGCCGCGCATGTCGCCCTGGCCGAATTTGCCGCTGGCACCGGCCAGGCGTTTCTCGGTCATGTAGGCCACAGCTGACGCCAAGGTGGCGCCCGCACCGGGCAGTACGCCCATGATGAAACCCAGCAGGCCGCAACGGATATTGACGACGAATACCGAAGACGCTTCCTTCAGGTTAAACATCATCCGCCCGGTGGCCTTGACCGCTTCCTGGCCGCGGTGGGTTTTTTCCAGCAGCAACAGGATCTCGCTGATGGAGAACAGGCCCAGGACCAGCACTACAAACTGGATGCCGTCGGTCAGGTGAATGTTGTCCCCGGTAAAACGGTACACGCCGCTGTTGGCGTCGATACCGACTGCCGAGAGAAACAAGCCGATCAGCGCGGCCACAAACGTCTTCAGCGGTTTGTCACCGGCCATGCCGCCCAGGCAGACAATGGCAAATACCATCAGGACGAAATATTCCGCCGGGCCGAAGGCAATCGCCCATTTGGCCAGCAGCGGGGCAAACAGCACCATGCCGCAGGTGGCGATAAACGCGCCGATAAACGAACTCCATGCCGACAACGACAGCGCCACGCCGGCCAGGCCTTTGCGGGCCATTGGGTAGCCGTCGAGGGTGGTCATTACGGTGGAGGCTTCGCCGGGGATGTTCAGCAGGATCGAGCTGATACGCCCGCCATATTCACAGCCCAGGTACACGGCTGCCAGCAGGATCAGCGCCGATTCCGGCGGCAGGCCCAGGGCGAAGGCGATGGGGATCAACAACGCCACGCCGTTGATCGGGCCCAGGCCCGGCAACAGGCCGACCACGGTGCCGATCAGGGTGCCGCACAGTGCGGTCACCAGGTTGTAGGGGCTCAGCGCGACGCCGAAACCCTGGCCCAAATAGCCAAAAGTATCCATATCAGTTCTCCAGAACGTCGAGCAGGCCGAGGGGCAGCGGAACATCCATGGCTTTATCGAAGAGCAGATAAAGGCCGATGGACATCAGGCTGACGATCACCACGCTGGGCATCCAGCGGCCGCCATACAGGCGCGCCATGGGGATGCCGATCAGCATGCTGCTGAGAATGAAACCCAAGGGTTCGAAGGTGCCGGCGAACACGATCAGCAGTGCCACGCAGATGCCGATCTTGACCAGGGTCTGGCGGTCCAGCGCGGGTTCTTCTTCGGTGTGCTTGGTCGGCTGCGGGCGAATCAGCATGTAGATCAATGCCAGGCTCATCAGCCCGAGCATCAACAGTGGGTAGGCCCGAGGTCCCACCGGCTCGTAGGAAAATGACGCCTGGTACGGCCAGGCCATCAGTGCCAGGCAGGCGCAGGCCAGCAGCAACACCGCGGCGAAAATGCGTTGTAAGAGCATAGGAAACTCCTTTGCGACTCTTGTAGGCGCAAGCTGGCTCACGAAGAACGCAAGGACATCGCGTGTATCCAGGCAGCACGCGTCATCGTTGCAGTTTTTCGCGAGCAAGCCCGCTCCCACAGAGGGGCGATTACTGGATCAGGCCGAACTCTTTGGCCAGCACTTTGTAGTCAGCCACTTGTTTCTTCACGTAGGTGTCCAGCTCCGGGCCGGTCAGGGCGAACGGGAACAACTCGCGCTGGTCACGCAGCTTGGCGAACTCTTCGGAGGCCAGCAGTTTGTCGAACGCCTCTTTCCACCAGGCGTAGTCGGCATCGCTGACTTTTGGCCCGAGGTAGAAGCCACGCACCACCGGCCAGACGATGTCGTAGCCTTGCTCTTTGGCGGTCGGAATATTCTTCATTTCCGGCTCGTCCAGGCGCTCTTCAGAGAACACCGCCAGCAGGCGCATGTCGCCGCTGAGGATGTGTGGCATGGAGTCGGAGATGTCGGTACTGCCCACCTGGATATGTCCACCGAGCAGGGCCGTGGCGATTTCACCGCCGCCTTCGAGGGCCACATAACGCAGGTCACGGGGGTTGATTCCGGCAGCCTTGGCGATCAGCGCGGTTTGCATCCAGTCCTGGCTGCCCACGGTGCCGCCGGAACCAATCACCACTTTGCTCGGATCTTTCTTCAGGGCCTGTACCAGGTCATCCAGGCTCTTGTAGGGAGAATCGGCTTTCACCGCAATCGCGCCATAGCTGGTGCCAACCGCCGCCAGCCATTTCACCGCGCTTTCATCAAACCGCCCGAACTTGCCCTGTGCCAGGTTCAGCAGCGAACCGCTGGACCACGCCACCAGCGTGCCGGCATCGGCAGGGCGCTGGGCCACCACGGCGTTGTAGGCCACCGCGCCCACGCCGCCGGGCATGTAGGTCACGCGCATCGGCTTGCTCAGCAGTTTTTCGTTGACCAGTGCGCTTTGCACCAGTTTGCAGGTCAGGTCAAAACCACCGCCGGGGGAGGCCGGTGCGATGCATTCCGGGCGCTTGGGTTCTTCGGCGGCCAGCAGTTGGCCGGCAAACAACATGCAGCCGGCGGCCAGGGCAAATTTACGCAGGGATGAGGACATGGGGAACTCCGTCATTGTTGTTATTGGGGTATGACTTTCAGGGTTACCACAGGGCGACGCTGTAACTGACCAGCACGCGCACTTCGTCTGCGTCCCGGGCCGAGTAGTTGGAACGGTAGGTGGCATTGCGCAGGCGCACGGCCACATCCTTGAGCGTGCCGCTTTGCACTACGTATTTGATCTCGGTGTTGCGTTCCCACTCTTTGCCGGTGTCGCCGTTCTTGAGTTGGATGTTGTCGCCGGACAGGTAGCGGCTCATGAAGCTCAGGCCGGGGATCCCCAGCTTGGCGAAGTCATAGTCATAGCGCGCCTGCCAGGAGCGTTCCTCGGCGCCGGCAAAGTCGTTGATCTGGACAAAGTTGACCAGGTACGGGTCGCTGCCATCCACATACGGGAATGCACTGTCGCCGGACATGTGCTGGTAGCCGGCGCTCAGTTTATGGCCGTTGAGGGCGTAGCTGAAAATGCCGTTGAGGGATTTGTTGTCAATGCTGCCGCCGCGTGCGCTGCCGGTGTCGTCACTGATGGCCAGGCGCAGATCGGTGCCGAAGGTGCCGGGACCCATCGGGGTGGAGGCGACCAGGCCGAGGAAGTGCTGGCGGTACACGTCGTCCAGTTGGGCGAAGTGGTAGCTGGCGGTGGCCTTCTCGGCAAACTTGTAGTCCACGCCGCCGAAGTTGAAGTGCTTGCCGGTGGCCCCGCCGACGAAGCGGCTGTTCTTGTTGTTGAGGGCGATGTCCTCGTAGTTGGTGTCATCGCGGTCCTTGGCCTTGTCCAGGCGCCCGCCGGTGAAGGTCAGGTTCTTGAACTCCTTGGAGGTCAGCAGGCCGCCGTTGAAGGTCTGCGGCAGGATGCGCCCGTCGTTGGGCTTGAGGATTGGCAGTTCAGGGATCAGCGAGCCGATTTTCAGCTCGGTGGCGGAGATTTTCACTTTACCGGTCAGCCCCAGCTTCGAGTACTCGTCAGCGGCGCGGCCATCATCGTGGGTGGGCAGCAGGCCAGTGCCGGTGCGGTCCGGGCTGGAGTCGAGCTTGACCCCGAGCATGCCCAGCGCATCCACGCCAAAACCGACGGTGCCGTCGGTGTAGCCCGATTGCAGGTTGAGCATGAAGCCCTGGGCCCATTCGTCGCGCTTGGATTGTTGCGCGCTGGTACCGTCGCGAAAGTCGCGGTTGAAGTACATGTTGCGGGTTTCCAGGGTCGCGCTACTGTCTTCGAAGAAGGCAGCCTGGCTAAGCGGCGAAAAGCCGGCAAGGGCAGCGGCACTGGCGAGGGCGGTCTGGGTCAGGCGGGAAAAACGAACAGGCGGGCAAGCCTGGGGCTGTGTCGACAGCATCGTGATGCACTCCGTTATTGTTCTTATGGGGCGAAAACGCTTCGAGGCGTTTTTCGGGCGCTATGGGTGAAATAGCTCGGAAGGTGTAACCGTCCGTTTCTGGATGCTAATGGGCGAACCTTTCACTAACCTTTCAGCGTCCTTTCAATGTTTTCGGGCTTCACAGCACAGGCCGCGGCTGTAAACTGCGCCGCGAGTTGGTAAACAGAGGGCGGCATCGGCCACCCCTTAACGAGGTATGAATCCATGCGTGTCCTGCTCGTCGAAGACCATCTGCAACTGGCCGAAAGTGTGGCCCAGGCGCTCAAGAGCACGGGGTTGACGGTGGACGTGTTGCACGATGGCGTGGCGGCGGACCTGGCCTTGAGCAGCGAGGAATACGCCGTGGCGATTCTCGATGTGGGCCTGCCGCGCATGGATGGTTTCGAGGTACTGGCGCGCCTGCGGGCTCGTGGGAAAAATCTGCCGGTGTTGATGCTCACCGCCCGCAGCGATGTAAAGGATCGGGTGCATGGCCTTAACCTGGGCGCCGACGACTACCTGGCCAAGCCCTTCGAATTGACCGAACTGGAAGCCAGGGTCAAGGCGCTGTTGCGCCGCAGTGTGCTGGGCGGCGAGCGGCAGCAGACCTGTGGTGTGCTGGTGTATGACGTGGAAACCCGGCGTTTCACCCTCGCCGGTGAGCTGCTGACGTTGACCTCCCGCGAGCAGGCCGTGCTCGAAGCGTTGATCGCCCGCCCTGGCCGGGTCATGAGCAAGGAACAACTGGCATCCCAGGTGTTCGGCCTGGACGAGGAAGCGAGCCCCGACGCGATCGAAATCTATGTGCACCGCTTGCGCAAGAAGCTCGATGGCCAGCCGGTCGCCATCGTCACCTTCCGCGGCCTTGGCTACCTGCTGGAAGCGCGCGATGCGTAAGCACAGCAGCTTGCGTTGGCGCCTGCTGTGGAACCTGGCACTGCTGTTGGTGGTGCTGATGCTGGCCAGCGGCCTGAGCGCCTACTGGAACGGTCGCGAGGCTGCAGACACCGCCTACGACCGCACCCTGCTGGCCTCGGCACGCACCATCGCCGCCGGCCTGTCCCAGCGCGACGGTACCTTGAGTGCCGATGTGCCCTACGTGGCGCTGGACACATTCGCCTATGACAGTGCCGGGCGGATTTACTACCAGGTCAATGATATTCACCAGAAGCTGATTTCTGGCTACGAACACCTGCCCGGCCCGCCGCCCGGTACGCCGCGCACCGACGATTACCCGGCCTTGGCGCGGTTCTATAACGCCAAGTACCAGGGGCAGAATGTACGGGTGGTGAGCCTGCTCAAGGCAGTGTCGGAGCCGAACATGAACGGCATGGCGGAAATCCGCGTGGCCGAAACCGACGAAGCCCGCGTCAGCATGGCCCGCAGCCTGATGGCCGACACCCTGTTACGCCTGGGCATGCTGGCCATCGGCGCCTTGCTGCTGGTGTGGTTTGCGGTGAGTGCGGCGCTACGCCCGCTGGAGCGTTTGCGCACGGCGGTGGAGGAGCGTCAGCCGGATGACCTGCGGCCGCTGCCGCTGGTTGAAGTGCAACACGAACTCGGGCCGCTGGTGCGGGCGTTGAACCACTTTACCGAGCGCCTGCGCGGGCAGTTCGAGCGCCAGGCACAGTTTATTGCCGACGCCTCCCACGAGTTGCGCACTCCGCTGGCCGCCCTCAAGGCCCGGCTGGAATTGGGCCTGCGCGCCGAGGACCCGGCGGTTTGGCGCAGTACCCTGGAAACGGCGGCACAAGGCACGGATCGCTTGACCCACTTGGCCAATCAACTGCTGTCTCTGGCACGCATCGAAAACGGGGCGCGGGCAATTGCCGAAGGTGGAGCGCAGTTGCTCGACCTCAGTCAACTGGCCCGTGAGTTGGGCATGGCCATGGCGCCCCTGGCCCATGCGCGGGGTGTGGCGCTGGCGTTGGAGGCGGATGAGCCGGTGTGGCTGCGCGGCGAGCCGACCTTGCTGAACGAGTTGTTGAGCAACCTGGTGGATAACGCCCTGGCGCACACGCCGTCAGGCGGCAATGTGATCCTGCGGGTGACGGCGCCAGCGGTACTGGAAGTGGAAGACGACGGCCCGGGTATTCCGCTGGATGAGCGCGACCGGGTGTTCGAGCGCTTCTATCGGCGTAACCAGCAGGGCGCGGGGTCGGGGCTGGGCTTGGCGATTGTCGGTGAAATCTGCCGCGCGCACCTGGCCCAGATCAGCCTGCATGATGGCGAGCTGAAAGGGCTCAAGGTGCGGGTGAGTTTTATCGCCGGCTGAGAGTAGCCCACCGCTATCGCCGGCAAGCCGGCTCAGTAGAACATCGAGCGCGCTTCGTCCAGCTCGGTACGTACCGCTGCGTTGAGCGGATCGATGCGCAGTTTCTTGAATGACGGCAAGTTCGACAGCGCAGTGTTGGCCAACGGGTGATGGGTATTCTTGTGGCAATACAGCACGGCCACTTGCACCAGGTCGACATAATCCAGGCTGGCCGAGTCGCGCTCAAGGTCCTGGTAGTGTGCGGGCACATTCACCAGCATTTCCGGGAAGTCCCAGCCCCGTAACAGCTTGTCCCCCAGTAGCGGGTGGATGCTATCGATCACATGGTTGAGGCTGACCGGGTCGGAGAGCAGTTCATAGTGATCTTCGGCGTAGGTCAGGATCGGCAGCACGCCGATCTGGTGCACCAGCCCGCCGAGTGCGGCCTGGTCCGGCTTGAGCTGGCTGTGGTTACGGCACAAGGCGTAGCAGACGCCGGCCACTTCCAGGCTGCGGCGCCATACTTCACGCATTTTTTGTTCCACGGCTTCTGAGCGGGCGTGGAATATCTGTTCCATCACCAGGCCAATCGCCAGGTTGCTGCTGTAGTTGGTGCCCAGGCGCGTGATGGCGGTATGCAGGTCGGTGACCTCCTGGGAGGCTCGCAACAATGGGCTGTTGACGACCTTGATCAGTCGCGCCGTCAGGGCGGTGTCGCGGCCGATGACTTTGCTCAAATGGCTGATGCTGACTTCGGGGTCTTCGGCGGCCTGACGAATTTTCAGGGCCACTTCCGGTAACGTGGGCAGAACCAGGTCATCGTTATCGATGGCCATCACCAACGCCTGTTGGACTTTTTCCGCCAGTTTGTTCATTCATGCTCTCTAGGGTGTTGCAAAAGGGTACGGCGATTACCGCTGGATCTCGCGATCACGGTCCAGTTGGTAAGGCAGGTCAAGCAACTTGAGGCCCGCGCCTTCCAGCGTACCTAAATGCACGTCGCCACTGTCGGCTGCTTCGGCTTGCAGCACCGCCAGAAGTTCAATCCCTTCGTCGGCCCGCGCAGCGATCACCACTTCGCCGATGGCACTGTTGTGGCTGGGCGCGAACAGTGGCGTACCAGGCTCGGGCAATGCACTGCCGTCCAGGCTCAGGCGGTAGAGGCGGCGCTTGAGCTTGCCCAGGTATTGCATGCGGGCGACGATCTCCTGGCCGGTGTAGCAGCCCTTTTTGAAGCTCACGCCACCGACCGCTTGCAGGTTGAGCATCTGCGGGATGAACAGCTCGCGGGTCTGGGCCATGACCTGGCCGATGCCGGCGCGGATCTGCCCCAGCAGCCAGCTATTGAGGTCGCCTTGGATGAGTGTTGCGCCCAGTTGGCTGCGCAGGGTGTCGGCTTGCGCGGCGGGCGCCCAGAGTTCGGCGCGGCCGGGGGAGACGCGAATGGCGATCAGTTCTGCATGGCGCGCCACACTGTCGGTCTCGGCTGGCAAGTCCAGGCCCAGGCTGGCGATTGCCTGATCGGCGTCGGCCAGGCCGAAGCGGACCCAGGCGGCGCTTTCGTCTGTCAGCTTGGACTTGGAAAACACCGCGTACTTCTTCAAGTCCGCCAGCTGTGGTTCAAGCAGTTCGCTGGCCATGGCCAGCAGCACACCGTCACCTTGCAGCACGATGCGGAAGCTCGACTGCATGCGCCCCTTTTGGGTGCAGCGCGCGCCGAGGCTGGCGTGGGTGTCGTCGAGGTAGTTGAGGTTGCAGGTCAGTTGCCCCTGGAGGAACTTGGCCGCGTCAGCGCCGCGAACGGCCAGGACGCCTTCGTGGGACAGGGGGCAGAAGAAAGCAGAGTCAGCCATGGGTCATCGCAGTTGGAAAGTCATGGGTGCATCATAGAGGGGCGCCCGGCAAATGGGTAGTTTCATAAGCCCGACCAAAGCCGACTGTTCCGAGGGGCGTGGGCCTGTATACTTGCGCCCTATTTGAGGAGCGCTCCATGGTCGAAGATGTAGAAATCAATCGCCTGTACTGGCACAGCCGTCGCGGCATGCTGGAGTTGGATGTGTTGCTGGTGCCGTTCACCAAAGAGGTGTACGCCACCCTCGATAAGGTGGACCGCGACCTCTACGTCAGGCTGCTGACCTGCGAAGATCAGGATATGTTCGGCTGGTTCATGGAGCGTGCCGAATCAGAAGATCCGGAGCTGCAGCGCATGGTCCGGATGATCCTGGATCGTGTCCAGCCCAAGTAATACCTTCGAATGCCGCTGGCAGGCCTGCGGGCTTCTGCTGGCGGCGTATCTCCTCGCCCAGGTGCTTGCACTCGGTGCGCTGTGCCTGCTGGCTGTACCCTTATCGATGGCTGCACTCGGTGTGCTGGTGTGCCTGGCCCATGCCGCGTGGGCGCTGCCACGCCAGGTTCGCTTGACTCACCATTCGTCGGTTCGTGGCCTGCGGCGCAACGCCGACGGCTGGCAACTGTGGAGTGCGGCGAGGGGCTGGCACGCTGTGCAGTTGCGCCCCGACAGCCTGGCGTTGCCGCTGATCGTGGTGCTGCGCTACCGGTTGCCGGGGGAGTGGCGGGTACGCTCGGTGTGTGTGCCGCGCGGTTCGCAGGCCGCCGATGTGCATCGACGCCTGCGCGTGCGCTTGAAGTTCAGCCGCCGTAGGTGGTTGGCACCAGGATAGTGTCGAGGGCTTCGGGCAGCATCTGCGGGTAGTCGAGGGTGTAATGCAGGCCGCGGCTTTCCTTGCGCGCCATGGCCGAGCGGATCATCAGCTCGGCGACCTGAGCCAGGTTGCGCAACTCGATCAGGTCACGGCTAACCTTGTAGTTGCTGTAGAACTCATCGATCTCATCGAGCAGCAATCGAACCCGATGCTGCGCCCGCGCCAAGCGCTTGTTGGTGCGCACAATCCCCACGTAGTCCCACATGAAGCGCCGCAGTTCGTCCCAGTTGTGGGCGATGATCACGTCTTCGTCCGAGTCGGTGACCTGGCTGGCATCCCAGCGGGGCAGGGCGGCCGGCACCGGGATGCGCGGCAGTTGCTCGAGGATGTCGGCAGCGGCGGAACGGGCGTAGACGAAGCATTCGAGCAGTGAGTTGCTGGCCATGCGGTTGGCGCCGTGCAGGCCGGTGAAGCTGGTCTCGCCGATGGCGTACAGGCCAGGCACGTCGGTGCGCCCGTGCTGGTCGACCATCACCCCGCCGCAGGTGTAATGCGCCGCCGGGACCACTGGGATCGGCCCTTTGGTGATATCGATATTGAAGGCCAGGCAGCGCTCGTAGACCGTCGGGAAGTGGGTCTTGATGAAGTCGGCGGGCTTGTGGCTGATGTCCAGGTAGACGCAGTCGATGCCCAGGCGCTTCATTTCGTGGTCGATGGCGCGGGCCACGATATCCCGGGGGGCCAGCTCGGCGCGCGGGTCGAAGCGTTGCATGAAACGTTCACCGTTCGGCAGTTTCAAGTGTGCTCCTTCACCGCGCAGGGCCTCGGTGATCAGGAAGCTCTTGGCCTGGGGGTGATACAGGCAGGTGGGGTGGAACTGGTTGAACTCCAGGTTCGCCACCCGGCAGCCCGAACGCCAGGCCATGGCGATGCCATCCCCGCAGGCGCCATCGGGGTTGCTGGTGTAGAGGTAGACTTTGGCGGCGCCCCCTGAAGCGAGGATGGTAAAGCGTGCGCCGTAGGTATCGACTTCGCCGCTGGCGCGGTTGAGCACGTAGGCCCCGAGGCAGCGCTCGCCTGCCAGGCCCAGGCGTTTTTCGGTGATCAGGTCGACGGCGACCCGTTGTTCGAGCAGTTCGATGTTCGGTCGTTGCCGGGCCTGGGCGAGCAAGGTCTTGAAGATCGCAGCGCCGGTGGCATCGGCGGCATGGATGATGCGCCGGTGACTGTGGCCGCCTTCGCGGGTCAAGTGGAACTCGAAACCACCGTCATCACTGCCGGCATGTTCATCGCGGGTAAATGGCACCCCCTGGTCGATCAGCCATTGGATGGCTTCGCGGCTGTGTTCGACGGTGAAACGTACCGCTTCTTCATTGCACAGGCCGCCGCCGGCGTTGAGGGTGTCTTCAACGTGGGATTGCACTGTGTCGGTGTCATCCAGCACGGCGGCAACCCCGCCCTGGGCCCAGAACGTCGAGCCGTTGGCCAGGTCGCCCTTGCTCAGTACGGCTATGCGCAGATGGCTCGGCAGGGTCAGCGCAAGGCTCAAGCCGGCGGCACCGCTACCAATCACCAGGACATCGTGTTGAAACTGTTGGCTCATTTATGGGATTCCGCAAAAAGCGATCCGAGGGGTGGCGCAAACAGGACGCCTGGATCGGCGAATCAAAGGGTCACACGGCCCACTAGTATATAGAGGGGGCTATCGGCACAATAGCCGGGCATTCGTGGCATTGTGAAACTATGGTGAACGAACTGCACGGCTTTGATGAGGCGGTCCGGTGTCGAGATGGGAACTTTTGCATCACGCCCGACTCCATAACAGGATGCCCGAAAGCTGGGAAAACGTTGGTTTTACTGATTGGCCTGGAACATGGGAGTGTCAGAAAACCGGCGACAAGATTATTCACGCAGCCGGCTATGCCCGCGCTGCGTTTTTCGTGTGTGCCAAAACAGAGCCCACCGGAAACTTGCTTGAAGGGGGAGAACTTTTGCGAAAAGTCCTAGTCTATGTTTGCAAGCCTGATCGTTTAGTTATGCAAGCCTCCTTCAAGTACAACGAGGAGTGTTCATGCTAACCCAGGAAGAGGATCAGCAGCTGGTCGAGCGCGTTCAACGCGGCGACAAGCGCGCATTTGATCTGCTAGTGCTGAAATACCAGCACAAAATTCTCGGGTTGATCGTGCGGTTCGTGCACGACACCCATGAAGCGCAGGACGTTGCACAGGAAGCCTTTATCAAGGCCTACCGTGCACTCGGTAATTTTCGCGGTGACAGTGCGTTTTACACGTGGCTGTATCGCATCGCCATCAACACGGCGAAGAACTATCTGGTGTCTCGCGGACGCCGCCCACCTGATAGTGATGTGAGTTCGGAAGATGCAGAATTCTACGATGGTGATCACGGCCTCAAGGATCTCGAGTCGCCGGAGCGTGCATTGCTGCGCGACGAGATCGAAGGCACTGTCCATCGCACTATTCAGCAACTGCCAGAAGATTTACGTACGGCATTAACTTTACGTGAATTCGATGGTCTGAGTTACGAGGACATTGCGAGCGTCATGCAATGTCCGGTGGGGACCGTACGCTCCCGGATTTTCCGGGCTCGGGAAGCCATCGATAAAGCCCTGCAACCGTTGTTGCAGGAAAACTAAAGACAGCGGCGACAGCCAAGAGAGGAACCGCCATGAGTCGTGATGCCCTGCAGGAATCGCTGTCCGCAGTGATGGATAACGAAGCGGATGAACTGGAAC
The DNA here is from genome assembly GCF_012985565.1 of Pseudomonas sp. WS 5010. Classification (NCBI taxonomy): domain Bacteria; kingdom Pseudomonadati; phylum Pseudomonadota; class Gammaproteobacteria; order Pseudomonadales; family Pseudomonadaceae; genus Pseudomonas; species Pseudomonas sp. WS 5010. The sequence goes on from NZ_JAAQWQ010000012.1 coordinate 49,387, forward strand.
TTCGTCGAGTGCTCAACGCATTTGATGATGCCCAAACCCGTGATACCTGGTCTCGTTACCAAGTCGCTCGGGCGGTGATGCATAAGGATCTACTAATCCCTCGTCTGGATATTGCTGCGGCCGTTTCTGCTGCGCTGGCCGATGAAGCCGTTCCGGCAAAAGCCACCCGTGGTCCTTGGCGTAGCCTCGGTCGCCTGGCGGTCGCTGCCTCGGTGACAGTGGCCGTACTGGCCGGTGTACGCCTGTACAACCAGGACGAAATCGCCGGTGCCGAACTGGCCCAGCAAACCCAGCAGCCGGTCATGGCTGGTCCGCAAGTCAAGGGCCCGGCTGTCCTGGCCGGCTACAAGGAAAGCTCTGACGCGACAGGCCCCATGGCCAACGGCGTGCTTCAAGGGCAATCCGGCTGGCAGGACCAGCGTCTGCCAGGTTACCTGCGCCAGCACGCTCAAGAGTCGGCTGTAAAGGGTACCGAAAGCGCACTGCCATACGCTCGCGCTGCAAGCCTGGAAAACCGCTAGACCGCTAAGGAGCCTTATGCGCGCCATACCGCTCCTTGCGCTTTTGCTCAGTGGCTGGTTTGCAGTACCTGCCCATGCCGATGAAGCCCAGGATTGGCTGAAGCGTCTTGGGCGGGCAGAGCAGCAGCAAAGCTACCAAGGCACGTTTATCTACGAGCGTAACGGTAGTTTCTCTACCCATGACATCTGGCATCGTGTCCAGAATGGCCAGGTTAGCGAACGACTGCTGCAGCTCGATGGCTCGGCCCAGGAAGTTGTCCGGGGCGATGGGCGCACCCAGTGCGTCAGTGGCAGCCTGGTGGCGGGTCTGGGCAGTCTGCCCGGCGCTCCGGCCCAAGTCCTTGATCCACAAAAACTCAGTTCTTTTTACGAACTTGCCGTTATTGGTAAATCGCGTGTGGCTGGTCGCAAGGCGGTGATCGTCTCGTTGGCGCCACGTGATCAATATCGTTACGGGTTCGAGCTGCATCTGGACCGTGAAACCGCGCTGCCGCTCAAGTCATTGCTGATCAATGACAAAGGCCAGTTGCTGGAACGTTTCCAGTTCACTCAACTGAGCACCAAAACCCCGGATGAAAGCGATTTGCAGCCCGGCCAGGACTGCAAGCCACTGTCGGTCGCCAGCAGCAAGGCCGATGAAGTAATAGAGCCCCAGGCCTGGCATCCAAGCTGGCTGCCGCCCGGCTTCCAATTAGCCCGCAGCACCGCGCGCAAGGACTCCCAGACTCAGGTGGTGGTCACCAGCCTGATGTATGAGGACGGGCTGGCGCGCTTTTCGCTGTTCCTCGAGCCCGTCAGTGGCGAAGCCGCGACCGAAAGCCGGGTGCAGTTGGGGCCTACGGTTGCTGTCTCTCGCCGCATGACCACCACTGAGGGCGAGGTCGTGGCCACGGTGGTCGGTGAGATTCCCCTGGGCACCGCCGAACGCATCGCCCTGTCGGTTCGCAGTGGCCCAGCACCCGAAAAGCCGTGAGCCGTTAATCCTATGCTCATCCAGATCGTTCACAGTGATGCAGGAAATGCCTGCTTTGCTGCGCAGAACATGAAATGTCTGGAGAGTATTTTCACTTGCAAAATCTCCTTATGTTTTTTATAGGTCAGAGCTTCTCGGCTCTGGCCTTGCGTTGTTCACGCAATATTGACGTCGCTAGTAGTAGTCTTCGGCGTTTATTGAACCCTGTCGCCCAACCCTGCTCGTCGTAACGGGAGCTGTATGTCGATACCACGCTTGAAATCTTACCTATCCATAGTCGCCACGGTGCTGGTGCTGGGTCAGGCCGTTGCCGCGCAAGCGGCGGAGTTGCCTGACTTCACCCAACTGGTAGAGCAGGCCTCGCCTGCCGTGGTGAATATCAGTACCACCCAGAAGCTGCCGGATCGTAAAGTCTCGAACCAGCAGATGCCTGATCTCGAAGGCCTGCCGCCGATGCTGCGGGAGTTCTTCGAGCGTGGCATGCCCCAGCCCCGTTCGCCCCGTGGCGGTGGTGGTGGCCAGCGCGAAGCCCAATCCCTGGGCTCGGGTTTTATCATTTCGCCTGACGGCTACATCCTGACCAACAATCATGTGATCGCCGACGCGGACGAGATCCTCGTGCGCCTGGCTGATCGTAGTGAACTGAAGGCCAAGTTGGTCGGCACCGATCCACGCTCCGACGTGGCCTTGCTGAAAATCGAAGGCAAGGACCTGCCCGTGCTGAAACTGGGCAAGTCCCAGGACCTGAAGGCCGGGCAGTGGGTGGTAGCCATTGGTTCGCCGTTTGGCTTCGACCACACCGTGACCCAAGGCATCGTCAGTGCCATCGGCCGCAGCCTGCCGAACGAGAACTACGTACCGTTCATCCAGACCGACGTACCGATCAATCCGGGTAACTCCGGTGGTCCGCTGTTCAACCTGGCGGGCGAAGTGGTGGGGATCAACTCGCAGATCTACACCCGTTCCGGCGGTTTCATGGGCGTCTCCTTCGCCATCCCGATTGATGTGGCCATGGACGTTTCCAACCAACTTAAAGCGGGTGGCAAGGTCAGCCGTGGCTGGTTGGGCGTGGTGATCCAGGAAGTGAACAAAGACCTGGCCGAATCCTTTGGCCTGGACAAGCCTGCCGGCGCCCTGGTTGCGCAGATTCAGGACGACGGCCCGGCGGCTAAAGGTGGCTTGCAGGTTGGCGATGTGATCCTGAGCATGAACGGCCAGCCAATTGTCATGTCGGCTGACCTGCCGCATCTGGTCGGCGCACTCAAGGCGGGCAGTAAGGCCAAGCTGGAAGTGATCCGCGAAGGCAAGCGCCAGAACGTCGAGCTGACCGTGGGCGCGATCCCTGAAGAAGGCCAGGAGCTTGGCGCGCTGGGTGGTAAATCGGGTGCCGAGCGCAGCAGCAACCGCCTGGGCATTGCCGTCGTCGAGTTGACCGACGAGCAGAAGAAGAGCTTCGACCTCAAGAGCGGTGTGGTGATCAAGGAAGTCCAGGACGGCCCGGCCGCCCTGATTGGCCTGCAACCAGGCGACGTGATCACCCACTTGAACAACCAGGCCATCAACTCCACCAAGGAATTCACCGACATCGCCAAGGCGCTGCCGAAGAATCGCTCGGTGTCGATGCGGGTCCTGCGTCAAGGGCGTGCCAGCTTCATCACCTTCAAGCTGGCCGAGTAATCCGCTAGCAGTCGGTCAATAAGAAAGCCCCGCTCTTGATAGTCGAGAGCGGGGCTTTTTTGTGGGCGCTGGATTTAGCTCATCATGCCTTTGACGATGCGTTCCTGTTCGATCAGCTCTCGCTGGCGCGCATCAATACGTGACGACAGCGGGAAGTTGCTGCCGGCCCGGCGCTTGGCAAAGTCCAGTTGCTGGATCGCCTGCTGGAAGTCGCCGACCAACGCAAAGTACTCGGCGCGGGCTTGATGCAGGCCGATGATATTGCCGGATAGCCCGCGGGTTTCGGCGACCTGGTACCACACGTCGGGATCGTCGGAGCGCGACTTGAGCAGGCCTTCCAGGGCTTTTTCCGCGTCGGCGGTGCGGTTCTGCTTGAGCAGCAAGTCCACGCGCACCTGGTTCAGCGGGTAGTTGCTGGGGTATTGGGCCAGCATGCGGTCGGTGCGTTGCTGCGCGTCGGGCATGCGATTGTTGGTGATATCCAACTCGATCTGCGCCAGGTTGTAGGTGATGTCGTTGGGCGCCTTGGCCAGCAGCGGCTTGAGGGTTTCCCGTGCCTCGTTGAGCTGGGTGCCCTTGATCTGGGCGATGGCCAGGCCATAACGCGCCACATCGCTCTTCGGGTTCTCATCCAGCTGGGCGCGGAAGCGCTTGGCGGCCAAGCCGGGCGTATCTTCGTAATACAGCTGGACCCTGGCGCGAATCAGTTGATAGCGCAGGCTGTCTTCGGTGCCGCCGGTCTTGGTCTGTTCGGCGCGGTTGCGCGTATCGGCGATCCGCGATTCGGTGACCGGGTGTGTCAGCAGGAATTCTGGAGGCTTGGCATCGAAGCGGTATTGGCGCATCAAGCGCTCGAACATGGTCGGCATCGAGCGCGGGTCGTAGCCGGCCTTGACCATATTGAGGATGCCGATGCGGTCGGCCTCTTGCTCATTCTGCCGGGAGAAGCGCCGCTGCTCCTGGATCGCGGCGGCCTGGCTGCCGGCAATCGCGGCAATCCCGGCATCCCCGGCGCCGGCGGCAGCAGCGATAATCCCGCCGAGCAGCGCGGCCATCATCGGGATCTGCATCCGTTGCTGGGCTTCCACGCCCCGGGCGAAGTGGCGCTGTGACAAGTGCGCCAGTTCGTGGGCCATCACCGAGGCGTACTCGCCTTCGGTCTGGGCATTGAGAAACAGGCCGCCGTTGACCCCGACAATCCCGCCCGGCGCAGCAAATGCGTTGAGCTGAGGGCTGTTGATCAGGATGAACTCCAGGCGCCGGTCATTGACCTGGCTGGTCTCCACCAGTTTGTAGACGCTGGTCTCGACGTAATCCTTGAGTTGCGGGTCATTGAGGACCGAGACCTGGCCGCGCAGAAATGCCAGCCACGCCCGGCCCAGTTGGTGTTCCTGTTGTGGCGAGACAATGGCAGAACTGGCGTCGCCAAGTGACGGCAGGTCGTCGGCGAAGCCTGGAGAGGCAAGCAGGCAAGCCAGCGTCAGCAGGGTAGGGCGCAAAAAAGTCATGCACAAAGCCTTTCGACAAAGACATTACTGTAGCCGGACACTGAGCTCGGGACCAGATATTCTAAGCGCCCCTTGACGCCGCCTGGAGCAAAACCATGACCGCTGCTGTAAACCACGACGCCGAGCTCGATGCCAGCGGCCTCAACTGCCCGTTGCCACTGCTCAAGGCCAAGATGGAACTCAATCGGCTGGCCAGCGGTGCGGTGCTCAAGGTGATCGCCACGGATGCGGGTTCGCAGCGGGACTTCCGCACGTTTGCCAAGCTGGCGGGGCATGCGCTGTTGCACGAGGAGGCCGATAACGGCGTCTATCGTTACTGGTTGCGCAAGGCCTGATGGCCCCATCGCGGGCAAGCCCGGCTCCCGCACTTACCGAGTTGTCTGGTCGAGCACCGAACCCATGTGGGAGCTGGCTTGCCTGCGATAGCTATCTAACTGCCACCAGCCGCATCAAGCCTTGTCCAGTGCCTGTGCCGCGGCCAATACCGCCTCCACATGCCCCGGCACTTTTACGCCACGCCATTCCTGGCGCAGCACGCCTTCCTTGTCGATCAGGAAGGTGCTGCGATCAACGCCCAGGTATTCCTTGCCGTACAACTTCTTCAGCTTGATTACATCAAACAGCTGGCAAACTGCCTCGTCCTTGTCGCTGATCAGCTCAAAGGGGAAAGCTTGCTTGGCCTTGAAGTTCTCGTGGGACTTCACGCTGTCCCGGGACACGCCAAACACTTCGGTGTTGGCGGCCTGGAACGCGGCGTAGTGATCGCGAAACCCCTGGCCTTCGGTGGTGCAGCCCGGGGTGCTGTCTTTAGGGTAAAAGTAGATCACCACTTGCTTGCCCTTGAGGCCGGCAAGGCTGAACGTCTGCCCGCTGGTCGCCGGGGCTTGGAAATCGGCGACCGGTGTGTCGATGACTACCGCCATGAAAAACTTCCTTACATTGGATTCTGTGGGCGCCAGGGCTCGATCAGTGCATCCAGGTTCAGCGCATCGGCGAAATCCAGGAACTGGTCGCGCAACCAACTGATCTGCACGCCGGCCGGCAAGGTCACGGTAAAGGTGGCGTTGAGCATGGTGCCGCCGGTCTGGGGGGCCTGATAGGTGTCGCAGGTCAGGTTTTCCAGCTCGACGTTATGGTCGATAAAGAACTGGCACAGTTCATTAACGATGTCCGAACGGTACGCCGAACTGACATAAGCCACGTACGGTAGCGCCTGGGGACGGTTCTCCAGGGCGGCACTGCGTACCACATTGACGGTGAAATCGTGCTTCTTGGCCAGGGCCGGCAAGCCAGCTTCCAGGCGCGCCAGGGCGTCCCAGCTGCCGGAAATCTGCAGGACCAGCGCGCTGCACTCGCCATGGCGAGTCAGGCGTGAGGTCACGACGGCGCAGCGGTTTTCATGGCTGGCGCGGCACAGGACGTTAGTCAGCTCCATGGGGTTGGCGCCAAGGGCACTGATAACAAGGAATTGTTCGCGGACTGTGGGGGTGGACATGCAGCATTCCTAAAGCGATGAGCGGTCGATACGAACGTGCGGTACCGATCAAAGGATCAAGGGTAGCGAAAAGCGCCGCCAAGGGCTAGGACGTGGCGTTTTCATTGCATATTCAGTGGCAGTTGGCCGTGCTTTGGCCCAATGATGGCATTGCCGGCAACTAAGTTGATCCAGAACGCGTCCTCGGAGGGTACTTCGCTTGTGCAAGCATCTTGGCGCCAGTACCATTACGGCTCTCTTTTTCCGGCAGGAGCGGTTGCATGATTGCGGGCAGTATGGTGGCACTGGTCACACCCATGGATGCACAAGGTAATCTCGACTGGGACAGCCTGGGCAAACTGGTGGACTTTCACCTGCAAGAAGGCACCAACGCCATTGTGGCCGTCGGCACCACGGGTGAATCGGCCACGCTTGATGTGGAAGAACACATCGAGGTGATCGAGTTTGTGGTCAAGCGCGTTGCAGGGCGTATCGCGGTGATTGCCGGTACGGGCGCCAACTCGACGCGCGAAGCGATCGAACTGACCAAGAACGCCAAGAAAGCCGGTGCCGATGCTTGCCTGCTGGTGACGCCGTACTACAACAAGCCGACCCAGGAAGGCTTGTACCAGCACTTCAAGGCCATCGCCGAAGCTGTCGACATCCCGCAGATCCTCTACAACGTGCCAGGTCGCACGGCGTGCGACATGCAGGCCGCGACCGTGATCCGCCTGTCGACCGTGCCGAACATCATCGGTATCAAGGAAGCCACGGGCGACCTGCAGCGCGCCAAGGACATCCTGGCCGGCGTGAGCAGCGACTTCCTGCTGTACTCCGGCGACGACGCCACGGCTGTGGAGCTGATCCTGCTGGGTGGCAAGGGCAATATCTCGGTGACCGCCAACGTGGCTCCGCGTGCCATGAGCGAACTGTGTGCAGCTGCAATCGCCGGTGATGCCGTCAAGGCCCGCGCGATTCACGAAAAGCTGATGCCGCTCAACAAAACCCTGTTTATCGAATCCAACCCTATTCCCGTGAAATGGGCGCTGCACGAGATGGGCCTGATGCCGGACGGTATCCGTCTGCCGCTCACCCAACTCAGCCCAGCCTGTCACGAACCGCTGCGACAGGCCCTGCGCCAGTCCGGCGTCCTGGTTTAATTGAGGAAGCACTACGCATGAAGCGATTGGCCGGACTTTCCGCACTTGCCTTGATTATCTCCAGCACTAGTGGCTGCGGTTGGATCTGGGGCCCGGAAGGCTACTTCCGTGACCGCGGTAGCGATTACCTGGAAGCACAACAAACCGCACCGATGCAATTGCCGCCGGACGTCAACGTCGCCAAGCGCCTTGACCCGTTGCTGCCGATTCCGCGCAATGTGGCCGACGACACCGTCAAGGGCGAGTACGAAGTACCGCGTCCACAGCCGATTTCGGCCCTGGCCGATGCCAGTGACTACAGCCTGCAGAAAAGCGGCGACTCGCGTTGGATCATGGCCCAGCGCCCACCTGCCGAAGTCTGGCCGGTTGCTGTGCAGTTCTTCCAGGACAACGGTTTCCGTATCGACGAGCAACGCCCGCAGACCGGTGAGTTCACCACTGCATGGCAGCAGTCGAACGAACTGTCGGCCAACATGGCCAAGCGCCTGCAGGCCGGTGGCGTCGCCGCTGATGGCGAAAGCCGCATCCGCGTACGCATCGAGCCAGGCGTGCAGCGCAACACCAGTGAAGTCTATGTGGTCAGTGCCGAGCGTCCTGCCGGCAGTACCGCCAACGTCGAATTCACCAATCGCTCGGTCAACAGCGGTGTCGATGCTGCGCTGGTCGACGAGATGCTTGCCAGCATGAGCCGTATTTCCGAGAAGGGCGGTTCCGTATCCCTGCTCGCTGCCCGTGATTACGACACCCCTAACCGTGTCAGCCTCACCGAAGACGGTAGCGGCAACGTCGTGCTCAACCTGGGTGAAGACCTGGATCGAGCCTGGGCCAGCGTCGGCCGTGCCCTGGAGCAAGGTCCATGGCGCGTTGAAGACATCAACCGCAGCCTGGGCCTTTACTACATCAACGTGGCTGAAAAGGCCGAGAAGAAAGACGAAGAGCGTGGTTTCTTCAGCAAGTTGTTCGGCAGCGAGCCGACCAAGGAAGAGATCGAGACTCGCGCCGAGCGTTATCAGGTTCGCCTGAGCAAGGTTGGCGACAACGTGCAAGTCACCGTCGAGAAGAACATCAACACCGTAGCGCCTGCAGAAACGGCGCGCAAAGTGTTGGGCGTGATTCAGGACAACCTGGGCTGATCCGATGCGTTTTGCTGTTATCGGCAGCGGTAGCCAAGGGAACGGCACGCTTGTAGCCCACGACGACACGTACGTCCTGGTGGATTGTGGTTTCTCCCTGCGGGAAACCGAGCGACGCCTGCTGCGCCTGGGGGTTCACCCGGCGCAGTTGAGCGCGATTCTAGTGACCCACGAACATGCCGACCACGTGCATGGCGTGGGTTTGCTGTCTCGGCGCTACAATCTTCCGGTGTACCTGAGTCGCGGCACCTTGCGCGGGATGCGCAAACCCATTGAACCCGCAGGTTTCCTGGCCGGTGGCGAGCAACTGCAGATCGGTGCCTTGAGCATTTCTGTGATTGCCGTGGCGCATGATGCCCACGAGCCCACGCAATATGTATTCAGTGATGGCGAGCGTCGCTTCGGCCTGCTTACCGACCTGGGTTCCTATTGTGCCAAGGTGCTTGAAGGCTATCGGGATCTCGATGCATTGATGATCGAGTCCAACCATTGCCGAGACCTGCTGGCGCGCGGTCACTATCCGTACTTTCTCAAGCAACGGGTTGGCGGCGAACTGGGACATTTGAACAACCACCAGGCGGCGTACCTGGTGTATGAGTTGGGCTGGCAAGACCTGCAACATCTGGTCCTGGCCCACCTGAGCAGCAAGAACAACCTGCCGCAGCTTGCCCGGCAATGTTTTGTCGACACCCTCGGGTGCGACCCGGACTGGCTGCAACTGGCCGATCAAGATTCAGGGCTCGACTGGCGACATATCGCCTAGCCCATCTACTTACCAAGCGGAGCCCATCATGGAAAAACGTGAAGAACTCTACCGCGGCAAAGCCAAGTCGGTTTACAAGACCGACGACGCCAACCGCTTGATCCTGCTGTTTCGCAACGACACCTCGGCGTTCGACGGCAAGCGCATCGAACAGCTCGACCGCAAGGGTATGGTGAACAACAAGTTCAACGCCTTCATCATGCAGAAACTCGAAGCGGCCGGCATCCCGACCCAGTTCGATAAACTGCTGGGCGACAACGAATGCCTGGTGAAGAAACTCGACATGATCCCGGTCGAGTGCGTCGTGCGTAACTACGCCGCCGGCAGCCTGGTCAAGCGCCTGGGCGTGGAAGAGGGCCTCAAGCTCAACCCTTACACGTTCGAGCTGTTCCTCAAGGATGATGCCAAGGGCGATCCATTCATCAACGAATCCCACGTGGTGGCATTTGGCTGGGGCACCGCTGAACAACTGGCGCGCATGAAGGAGTTGTCGCTCAAGGTTAACGACGTGCTGAGCAAGCTGTTCGACGACGCCGGGCTGCTGTTGGTGGACTTCAAGCTGGAATTCGGCGTATTCCACGACGGCTCCATCGTCCTGGGCGACGAATTCAGCCCGGACGGCTGCCGCCTGTGGGACAAGGACACCCGTAAGAAGATGGACAAAGACCGCTTCCGCCAGGGCCTCGGTGACGTTATCGAAGCCTACGAAGAAGTCGCCAACCGCCTCGGCGTACCGCTGTAATCGACGCAAGCATCTGATAGCACGGAAAAAAATTGCTTCGGCGCTTTGCTTCCACGAAACAGGCTGTTATGATGCGCGCCGTTGGAGAGATGCCAGAGTGGCCGAATGGGACGGATTCGAAATCCGTTGTACCTTCACCGGTACCTAGGGTTCGAATCCCTATCTCTCCGCCATTATTTGTACTTGAAGGCCCCATTTATGGGGCCTTTTTGCATTCTGCAGGTTCTGTTTCTCCGTTCCGCCTTTATGTGCTGGTTAGGCATCTTATATAAGGCGTTCTATGAAGTCTGAGGGGTGTTAGGTCCTTGGAGGTTTTCATAGTGGCGGCCTGGGTTCTTTGCTCTGGAAAAGAATTTCCAGTTGGGGGTTGACCGGGTATTTTAATGCTGTAGTATTCGCCTCCCGCTGACGAGAGATCGAAAGCGCAAGTGGTTGAAGTTGTTGAGGAAAATCTCGAAGCTTCTGAAAATAATCACTTGACAGCAAATGAGGCTGCTGTAGAATGCGCGCCTCGGTTGAG
>NZ_JAAQWQ010000013.1:0-56746 GCF_012985565.1 Pseudomonas sp. WS 5010
CTGTGGGAGCGGGCTTGCTCGCGAAGGCGGTGGTTCAGCCGGGTATGTATTGACTGACCCAGCGCTATCGCTGGCAAGCCAGCTCCTACAGTTTTTTGTGGCGCCCCAAAATTCTGCGCCCGACGCCACTCAACTGTGGGAGCGGGCTTGCTCGCGAAGGCGGTGGTTCAGTCGGGTATGTATTGACTGACCCAGCGCTATCGCTGGCAAGCCAGCTCCTACAGTTTTTGTGTCGCCCCAAAATTCTGCGCCCGACGCCACTCAACTGTGGGAGCGGGCTTGCTCGCGAAGGCGGTGGTTCAGCCGGGTATGTATTGACTGACCCAGCGCTATCGCTGGCAAGCCAGCTCCTACAGTTTTTGTGTCGCCCCAAAATTCTGCGCCCGCCGCTACTCACTTGTGGGAGCGGGCTTGCCCGCGATAGCGGTTCAGTCGGCAAACACCATCTCTCGCGTCTCACCCATCAAAAGCCCCTGGTTCTGCTCCGTCACCTCACGGATGTAATCCCACAACAACGTAATCCGTTTCAACTTGCGCAAATCCTCCCGGCAGTACATCCAGAACTGCCGCGTAATATTGATCTCCTCCCCCAACACCGGCAGCAGTCGCGAGTCCTGTGCCGCCAGGAAGCACGGCAAGATCGCCAGCGAACGCCCCTGCTGCGCCGCTACGTACTGCGCGATCACGCTGGTGCTGCGCAGGCTGGCGCTGGCGCCCGGGACGACATTGGCCAGGTACAGCAGCTCTGAGCTGAACGCCAGGTCATCCACATAGCTGATAAACGGATGGTCGGCCAGGTCGGCGGGGCGGCGGATGGGTGGGTGTTGGTCGAGGTAGTCCTGGGTCGCGTACAGCTGCAACTTGTAGTCGCACAGTTTGCAGCACACGTAGGGCCCGTGCTCCGGGCGCTCCAGGGCGATGACGATGTCGGCTTCGCGCTTGGACAGGCTGATGAAGTGGGGCAGGGGCAAGATATCCACCGAGATCGCCGGGTAGGTATCGACGAAGTGGCTCAGTTGCGGGGTGACGAAAAAGCTGCCGAAACCTTCGGTGCAACCCATGCGCACATGCCCCGACAGCGCCACGCCGGAGCCGGAGACTTGCTCGCAGGCCATGTGCAAGGTGCTTTCGATGGACTCGGCGTAACCCAGCAAACGCTGGCCTTCGTTGGTCAGGACGAAGCCGCTGGTCCGGGATTTCTCGAACAGCAGGGTGCCCAACGAGCCTTCCAGCGAGTTGATGCGCCGCGACACGGTGGTGTAGTCCACCGCCAGGCGCTTGGCGGCGACGCTGGCCTTGCGGGTGCGCGCCACTTCGAGGAAAAACTTCAGGTCATCCCAGTTCAGCGACCCTAAGGAGGTGATGTTTTTTTGCATGTTGGACCGGCTTTTATGTGGGTTCTTATTGGAAGTTTGCACATCTATACTCCAAAAATCGTCCGAACGCCTCATCCTCAAGGCGCTTCACGCCTTGGCTCTCTGCATAACTACAAGATCTGGAGACCACAATGAACGCATCGCTTACGTCTGCCGATACCACCGTGAAACAGGCCAAACTGTTGATCAACGGTGAATGGGTCGAGTCCAAGACCACCGAGTGGCAAGACATCGTCAACCCGGCGACCCAACAAGTCCTGGCCCGTGTGCCCTTCGCCACGGCCGATGAAGTCAACGCGGCCATCGACGCTGCCCATCGCGCCTTCCAGACCTGGAAGCTGACGCCGATCGGCGCGCGCATGCGCATCATGCTCAAGCTGCAGGCGCTGATCCGCGAGCACTCCAAGCGCATTGCCGTCGTCCTCAGTGCCGAGCAAGGCAAGACCATTGCCGATGCCGAGGGCGATATTTTCCGTGGCCTGGAAGTGGTCGAGCACGCCTGTTCCATCGGCACCCTGCAAATGGGCGAGTTCGCCGAGAACGTTGCCGGTGGCGTCGATACCTACACCCTGCGCCAACCCATCGGCGTCTGCGCCGGCATCACCCCGTTCAACTTCCCGGCGATGATCCCGCTGTGGATGTTCCCGATGGCCATCGCCTGCGGTAACACCTTCGTGCTCAAGCCTTCGGAACAGGATCCGCTGTCGACCCTGATGCTGGTGGAGCTGGCGCTGGAGGCTGGCGTGCCAGCGGGCGTGCTGAACGTGGTCCACGGTGGCAAGGATGTGGTGGATGCCCTGTGCACCCACAAAGATATCAAGGCCGTGTCCTTCGTTGGCTCGACCGCCGTTGGCACCCACGTCTACGACCTGGCGGGCAAGCACGGCAAGCGCGTGCAGTCGATGATGGGCGCGAAGAACCATGCGGTGGTGCTGCCCGATGCCAACCGCGAACAGACCCTCAACGCGCTGGTTGGCGCCGGTTTCGGGGCGGCTGGCCAGCGCTGCATGGCCACCTCGGTGGTGGTGCTGGTGGGCGCGGCCAAGCAGTGGCTGCCGGACCTCAAGGCCCTGGCGCTGAAGCTTAAAGTCAACGCCGGCAGCGAAGCCGGGACCGACGTGGGCCCGGTGATTTCCAAGCGCGCCAAGGCACGCATTCTCGACCTGATCGCAAGCGGCGTGAAAGAAGGCGCCAAGCTGGAGCTGGACGGCCGCGACATCCAGGTGCCGGGCTTCGAGCAAGGCAACTTCGTCGGCCCGACCCTGTTCTCGGGCGTGACCACCGACATGCAGATCTACACCCAGGAAATCTTCGGCCCGGTGCTGGTGGTGCTGGAAGTCGATACCCTCGACGAAGCCATCGCCCTGGTCAACGCCAACCCGTTTGGCAACGGCACCGGCCTGTTCACCCAGAGCGGTGCGGCGGCGCGCAAGTTCCAGAGCGAAATCGACGTCGGCCAGGTGGGCATCAACATCCCGATCCCAGTGCCAGTGCCGATCTTCAGCTTCACCGGTTCCCGTGGCTCGAAACTCGGCGACCTGGGCCCGTACGGCAAGCAAGTGGTGCAGTTCTACACCCAGACCAAAACCGTCACCAGCCGCTGGTTCGACGACGACAGCGTCAATGATGGCGTCAACACCACCATCAACCTGCGTTGATCAAGGAGACGACCATGAAGATTGCATTTATCGGCCTGGGCAACATGGGCGCCCCCATGGCCCGCAACCTGATCAAGGCTGGCCACGCGCTGAACCTGTTCGACCTGAACCAGACCGCGCTCAAGGAGCTGGCCGAATTGGGCGGCACCATCAGCGCCTCACCGCGCGCGGCAGCAGAAGGCGCCGAACTGGTGTTGACCATGCTGCCCGCTGCCGCCCATGTGCGCAGCGTCTGGCTGAACGAAGACGGCGTGCTCGCCGGCATCGGCAAAGGCGTGCCCGCGGTAGATTGCAGCACCATCGACCCGCAGACCGCGCGTGACGTGGCGGCTGCGGCAGCCAAGCACGGTGTGGCGATGGCTGATGCGCCGGTCTCTGGCGGCACGGGCGGGGCGCAGGCCGGGACGCTGACGTTTATGGTCGGCGCCACCCCGGAACTGTTCGCCACCCTGCAACCGGTGCTGGCGCAGATGGGCCGCAACATCGTGCATTGCGGTGAAGTCGGCACCGGGCAGATCGCCAAGATCTGCAACAACCTGCTGCTGGGGATCAGCATGGTCGGCGTCAGCGAGGCCATGGCCCTGGGCGATGCGCTGGGCATCGACACCCAGGTGCTGGCCGGCATCATCAACAGCTCCACCGGGCGTTGCTGGAGTTCGGACACCTACAACCCATGGCCGGGCGTGATCGAGACCGCGCCGTCGTCCCGGGGCTATACCGGTGGATTTGGCGCTGATCTGATGCTCAAGGACCTGGGCCTGGCGACCGAAGCAGCACGCCAGGCGCACCAGCCAGTGATCCTGGGGGCGGTCGCGCAGCAGTTGTATCAAGCCATGAGCCAGCGTGGGGAAGGAGGCAAGGACTTCTCGGCGATCATCAACAGCTATCGCAAGCCTCAATAGGGGATTTTCCGGGAGCCCGCGTCGGGTGGGCTCCCGGGTTTTTCGTGCTCAGGCAAACACGAAGTACTTACGCACTGTCTCGACCACTTCCCACGTGCCCTTCATGCCGGGCTCCACCACAAAGATATCCCCCGCGCGCAAATGGATCGGCTCCAGGCCGTCCGGGGTGATCACGCAGTAGCCTTCCTGGAAATGGCAGTATTCCCACTTCACGTATTCCACGTACCACTTGCCCGGGGTGCAGATCCAGGTGCCCATGATCTTGCTGCCGTCTTCGCTGGTGTAGGCGTTGAGGTTGACGGTGTGCGGGTCGCCCTCGAGTTTCTGCCATTTGCAGGCATCCAGGACCGGCAGGGGATGGGTATCGCGCAGTACGGTGATCGGCTGGGACATGATGGCTCCAAGGCAGGGAAGTGAAGCCCAACCCTATAGCCCCGGGCCGGATGCCAGTGGTCTGAACTCGACACTGGGATGCCCAGAAGCGCATTGGCATACGATCTTAAAACCTACGCCGACCCTGTGGGAGCGGGCTTGCCCGCGATGGCGGTGTGTCAGGTGCCGCATTTTTCACTGGTCCACTGCCATCGCGGGCAAGCCCGCTCCCACATTTGATCTGGGGTGGCTGATGGATCCATTCACTAATCAGACGATTCTTCGCAGTAACTACGAAAGAAATCAGCCTTTGCGCTGGAATTCGCAAGAATATTTACCGCTGGCCCTCGTATCATTCACTTTAGAAACAACCGAGAGCCTCGTATGAATCCAATAAAAACGTGGTGGGATATCAGCCCGCCCTTGAGCACCGCCACCCCGACCTGGCCGGGCGATACGCCCTTCCAGGAAGAACGCGTCTGGCAGTTCGGCCCCGAATGCCCGGTGAACGTCGGGCGCATCACCCTGTCGCCCCACACCGGCGCCCATGTCGATGCGCCGTTGCACTACAGCGCCGACGGTGCGCCCATCGGCGAAGTGTCGCTGGATGTTTACCTGGGCCCGTGCCGGGTCCTGTATTGCCTGGGCAGCGGCGCGCTGGTGCAGCCCGAGCAGTTGCAAGGTCGCCTGGATAACCTGCCGGAACGGGTGCTGCTGCGCACTTATCAACAGGCGCCGCTGACCACCTGGGATTCGAACTTCACCGCCGTCGCCCACGAAACCGTCGAGCTGCTGGCCAGCCTCGGCGTGCGCCTGATCGGCATCGACACGCCGTCCCTGGACCCGCAACAGTCCAAGACCATGGATGCCCACAACGCCGTCGCCCGGCATGGCATGGCGATTCTCGAAGGTATTGTGCTCGACGACGTGCCGGAGGGCGATTACGAGTTGATCGCGCTGCCGCTGCGTTTTGCCAACCTCGATGCCAGCCCGGTACGAGCAATCCTGCGCCCGCTCAAGGAGCCCACGCGATGAGCCAGTGTCCTTTTTCCCCTGATTACCAGCCGCCTGAAGAGTGGCATAACGCCGAGCTGAATTTTTCCGAGTCCATGAGCTACGGCGATTACCTGGACCTGGGCAAAGTGCTCACGGCCCAGCACCCGCTGTCGCCGGACCACAACGAGATGCTGTTCATCATCCAGCACCAGACCTCCGAGTTGTGGATGAAGCTGATGCTCCACGAACTCAAGGCCGCCCGTGAGCACGTGCGCCTGGGTGAGCTGGCGCCGGCGTTCAAGATGCTGGCGCGGGTGTCGCGGATTTTCGACCAACTGGTGCATGCCTGGGCCGTGCTGGCGACCATGACGCCATCGGAGTACAAGGCGATCCGCCCGTACCTGGGGCAGTCGTCGGGTTTCCAGTCGTTCCAGTACCGGGAAATCGAGTTCATCCTTGGCAATAAAAGCGCGGCGCTGTTGCGGCCCCACGCCCATCGCCCGGAGTTGCTCAAGGAGCTGCAAGTGGCGATTGCCACGCCGTCGCTGTATGACGAGGCGATCAACCTGATGATCAAGGCGGGCCTGGCGATTGACCCGCAGCGTGCGCAACGCGACCCGACGGCGCCCACGGTTCACGACGAATCCGTGGAGGCGGCATGGCGCGAGGTGTATCGCGATCCGAACCGTTACTGGGACTTGTATCAGTTGGCCGAGAAGTTTATCGACCTGGAAGACTCGTTCCGCCAATGGCGTTTCCGCCATGTGACCACGGTGGAGCGGATCATCGGCTTCCAGCCGGGCACCGGTGGCACTGAGGGCGTGGGGTACTTGCGCAAGATGCTCGATACGGTGCTGTTCCCCGAGCTGTGGCGGGTGCGCTCGACGCTCTGATTGAAACCCAACAAAAAGCCCCGGCACTCATTGAGTACCGGGGCTTTTTGTTGGCAATGCATTCCTATTGTGACCCTGTTCATGTGGGAGCCGGGCCCTAATGCCCGTCAGTCAAGCGCAGATCCCCTGTAGGAGCGGGCTTGCCCGCGATGCAGGCGGCGCGGTCATTCAGTTAGACCGAGTCGATGCCATCGCAGGCAAGCCAGCTCCTACACAGGTTATTGTGCGACGGCGACGGCCTTGGCCTTCTTCGAACGCAGCCAGTACGCCGCAAAGAGAATCCCCACCCACACCGGCATCGCATACACCGAGGGGCGCATGTCCGGGATGGCCAGCATCACGCCAACGATCACCAGCATGAACGCCAGGCACAGGTAGTTGCTGAACGGGAACCAGAAGGTCTTGAACGACGGCACCACGCCTTGCTCGCCCATGGCCTTGCGGAACTTGATGTGCGTCAGGCTGATCAGCGCCCAGTTGATCATCAGCGAAGCAACCACCAGGGCAAACAACAGTACCAGTGCATCCTTGGGTGCCACGTAGTTGATCACCACGCACAGCAACGTCACCAAGGCCGAAATGCCCAGGGCGCGCAACGGTACGCCTTGTTTGTTGAGCTTCATCAGCGCCTTGGGCGCGTCGCCTTGCTCGGCCAGGCCGAACAGCATGCGGCTGTTGCAGTACACGCCGCTGTTGTACACCGACAGTGCGGCGGTCAGCACCACGAAGTTGAGGATGTGCGCGGCGGTGTCGTTACCGATCAACGAGAAGATCTGCACGAACGGGCTGGCACTGTAGGCATCGCCGGACGCGCCGAGGGTTTGCAGCAGTTGATCCCATGGGTACAACGACAGCAGCACGGTCAGGGCGCCGACGTAGAAAATCAGGATCCGGTACACCACCTGGTTGATCGCCTTGGGGATCACCTTGCGCGGCTCGCTGGCTTCGGCAGCCGTAATACCCACCAGCTCCAGGCCGCCGAACGAGAACATGATGAACGCCATCGCCATCAGCAGGCCCATGCCGCCGTTGGGGAAGAAGCCGCCGTGGTCCCACAGGTTGCTGATCGAGGCCTGCGGGCCGCCGGTACCGCTGAACAGCAGGTAGCAGCCGAGCACGATCATGCCGATGATCGCCACTACCTTGATGATCGCGAACCAGAACTCGGTCTCACCGAAGAACTTCACGTTCAGGGTGTTGATCAGGTTCACGGCGATAAAGAACACCACCGCGCTGACCCAGGTCGGTATTTCCGGCCACCAGAACTGGATGTACTTGCCCACCGCCGTTAATTCGGCCATGCCCACCAGCACATACAGCACCCAGTAGTTCCAGCCGGCGAGGAAGCCTGCATAGCCGCCCCAGTACTTGTGGGCGAAGTGGCTGAAGGAGCCGGCGACCGGTTCCTCGACGATCATCTCGCCCAGCTGGCGCATGATCAGGAACGCGATAAACCCGGCTATCGCATAGCCCAGGATCATCGACGGCCCCGCCGACTTCAGCACCCCGGCCGAACCGAGGAACAAGCCCGTACCAATCGCCCCGCCCAGGGCAATCAGCTGAATATGCCGGTTTTTCAGGCCACGCTTGAGGCCCACCGGGTTAACCATGTCATCCGCCATTAACATTCCCTTCTACTTGTTTTTTTCAGGGTTGATCCTGCACGCCAGACCCGCCCCTCACTGCTGAGGGGTCAGATATTACTCTCGGTAAACTTTTCGTAATACAGCTGAACGCCATCAAGTGCCTGTTCTTGCAGCCACTTCTTGATCGATTCGACCATTGGAGGGGGGCCGCAGACGTACATATCGGCCGATCTATCCCGCAATTCGGCCAGGTCGAAATGCTCGGTCAAATAGCCGCGCTTGCCAGGCCACTGCGGCGATGGGTCGCTGAGCACTTCGGTGTAGCGAAAACCGCGCAAGGTTTGGGCATACGCCTTGATGCGCTCGGCCTCGCACAAATCCTCGGCCCCGCGCACCCCGTAATACAGGTGCACCGGTTGCTCGCAGCCGCGCTCGGCTAATTCATCGAGCATCCCCAAGAGTGCCGACAACCCGGTGCCGCCGGCCACCAGCACCAGTGGCTGGGTGACGTGCCGCAGATAAAACGCACCCAGCGGTGCTTCCAGGGTGATTTCATCGCCGACCTGGCAGCGCTCGCGTATGTAATTGCTCATCACCCCGTCCGGCAGCAAGCGGATCAAAAACTGCAAGCGGTTGCCCGGGCGGTTGGCGAAGGAGTAGGAGCGCTGGTGCTCGGTGCCGGGGATCGACAGGCGCGCATATTGCCCCGGCAGAAAGTCCAGGGCCTGCTCCAGTTGCACCGCCAGAATCGCGGTGCTGGCCGACACCTGTTGCACCTCGCAGACCCTGGCGCTGACCTGCACCGGCCCTGGCGCATTGCACAGGCTCGAATCGAAATCGAAGTAAAACGCCGCATCCGATTGGACTCGGGTCTGGCAACTGAGCATCTTGCGCTGTTGCAGGTCGAGGCTGGACAAGGCCTCGTCATCCACATAATCCTGGCTGTAGTCGCCGGACTCGCAACGCCCCTGGCAGGTGCCGCACACGCCTTCGCGGCAATCGAGGGGGATCTTGATGCCACTGCGCAATGCTGCATCCAGCAGGATTTCGTTGCTGCCCACCGCAAAGAACAAGGTCTTGCCATCGGCAAAACTGAAGGCCACTTTGTGATTCATCCACCGTTCTCCATGGATTGGGTAATACCTGTAGGCGCGAGCTTGCTCGCGAAAAACGTTAACGATGGCGCGGGCATCCTGAATGCACGCGCAGCCCTTGGTTTTTTCGCGAGCAAGCTCGCTCCTACAGTTGAAGGGAGGGCGTCAACGTCAGAGGTGGTAGAAATCCAGCACCGAGTTGATCGTGTCATTGAGCAGCAGCGCATGCTTGCGCGTGATCAGCCAGCTGTCGCCGTGGGGCTTGAGGGTGTAGGTGGCGTGACCATAGAACTGCTCCGACATCGCCAGCCGATAAAACAGCGTGTGCCAGTTCAACCGCACCTGCAGGCAGCCATCAGCCTGCTCGGCGATCCGCACGTTATTGATCAGGTGCAAGGTGCGCGGCATTGGCGTGGCGGATGCGGCCTTGCCGGTGCGCAGGCGGAACACCCGGTCTTCCAGGCCCGAACGGTTGGCGTAGTAGATCAGCGACATCTCGCGCTTGGGATCGCGGGTGTAGACGTGCTCCGAGTCCCACTGCGGCAGGTGGAACTCACTCTGCGGGTCGAACAACTGCACGTAGGCGTCCCAGTCCTGGGCGTCGCACAGCTCGGATTTGCGGTAGAAAAACTGCTCGATCTGATACTGCAATTGCGCGCTCATCATTTCACCTCGTGCAGTTTCAACGATTGTGCGTCCAGACCGTCCAGCAGGAAGGTCTGCCAGTTGCGGTGCTGGTTGACGTACAGCCCTTCGTGGGTGAATTCGGTACCGGTCATGGCCGGTTGGATGCCGATGGCTTCGCTGTTGGGCGTCGGCCCGGTTTCCCAGCGATGGCTGCCCCGGGAGATATCGCTCCAGCGTTCCAGGCGGCCCTGGAAGCCGCGCTGGGCTTCGCGAAATTCCACCAGGTCATCCGGGGTGCCCATGCCGGACACGTTGAAGAAGTCTTCAAACTGGCGGATGCGGTTTTCGCGGTCGGCGTCGGACTCGTGCTTGACCCCCAGGCACTGGCTGATGATCTCGGTCTTGTTCCACGCCACCGGGCGGATGATGCGCAGTTGCGAGCTGATCTGGTCGAGAAAGAACAGGCTCGGGTAGACGTTCAGGTTGCGCAGGCGGTGCATCATCCACTCGGCCTTTTGCTGGCCGTGTTCTGCCACCAGGCGCGGCATGATGGTGGCGTAGCCGGAGCGCACGCTGGGGTTGGGCATGTCGCTGAACAACACGCTGTGGCCGTTGTTGAAGGCAAACCAGCCGTCATCGGTATTGGCATCGCCGGCGCCGAGTTTGCTGTAGTCCAGGGTGCTGCCGCAGGCGCTGCCGTTCTCTGTGTTGACCTGCTGGCGATGCTGCACCGTGGCCACGTAGTTATAGTGCACGGTGCTGACGTGGTAGCCGTCCAGGCCGTTTTCGTTCTGCAGCTTCCAGTTGCCGTCGTAGGTGTAGGCCGACTTGCCGGGCAGCACTTCCAGCTCACCGGTGGCGGACTGCGCGACCATCATGTCGAAGAACACTTTGGAATCGCCGAGGAAGTCTTGCAGGCTGTCGGTGCCAGTCACATCGAGGCTGATAAACACAAAGCCCTTGTAGCTCTCGATGCGCGCCTTCTTCAGGCCGCGGGTGGCCTTGTCGAAACCCTCCGGGTATTCCCCCGGCGCCTTGACCTTCACCAGGCGCCCGTCGCTCTTGTAGCACCAGGCGTGGAACGGGCAGGTGAAGGTCGACTGGTTGCCCTTGCCGACACGGGTCAGGGTGGTGCCGCGGTGCTGGCAGGCGTTGATCAGGGCGTTGAGCTGGCCTTCGCCGTCGCGGGTGATGATCATCGGCTGGCGCCCGGCGCGCATGGTTACGAAGTCGTGGTTATTGGCCAGTTCGCTTTCGTGGCAGGCGTAGATCCAGTTCTTTTCGAAGATCAGTTCCATCTCCAGGTCGAACAGCTCGGGCTCGGTGAACATGTCCCGGGCGATGCGGAACACACCCTCGGCCGGACGAAAATCCAGGCAGCTTTCGATAAACGTTTTCCACTGCTCGACGCTTCTTGCACCACTCATGGGAGGCACCTTTTATTGGGTAGCTAATCGGTGGTTCATTAGAGGCGGGCAGGGGGGCGGCCAGCTATCCGCTTAATGGGGGAAGATGGGCCGCATAGTTGGGGAGCAAGTACCCACTCAGGTGCAACGGCGCCGGGGAATGCGCTACTGTCTGGCCAGGCAATTGTCGCAAAAGCCGGCTTCTTATCCACATAGTCGACGCTCGCTATCCACCCAGTGGACAAGTGCCCGACGTGGCGCAGAACTTGCCTTGATCCACCGGACGCGCCGTCAGAGCGCGCTGGCCACAACCGCCGTGAGTGCACCCTGATGAGTAGCCATACACGCGATATCCGTATTGAACGTTTCGACCTTGAAGGCGCCCGCAGCTGGATGTCCGGCATCTGCGGGCCCCATCGGCTGGAAACCGCCACCCCGGAGCGCCTGCGCTTCCACCACAGTGCCAATGTGTTCAAGTCCCGCGCCACCACGCTTGGGGTGATTGAGTACGGCACTGACGTGACCATCGATATCGAAGACGCCGAGCACTTTCGCAGCTACAGCCTGAGCCTGCCGCTGGTGGGCGAGCAGGAGTTGAGCAAGGGAGGCCAGCGCCTGAGCTCCAACCGCGACCAGGGTGTGATCATCTCGCCCAATGAACACCAGGTGCTGGCGATCTCCGGCGACTGCCGCAAGCTGCAAGTGGTAATCACCCGCGCGGCGATGAGCGAAACCCTGGAGGGCCTGTTGCAGCGCCCGATTGATGCGCCGCTGCGCTTTGAGTCGGTGATGGATGCGGTGCAGGGTGCACCGGCGGCGTGGTGGCGCATGGCGCGGCACTTTATCGCTGAGCTGGAGCACAGCAGCGAGCTATACGACCAGGCCGCGTTTACCCGCGACCTGGAAAGCTCGCTGATCAAGGGCCTGATCCTGGCCCAGCCGAACAACTACTCCGAAGAGCTGCGCGACGTGCTGGGGGTCAAGCTGCCTCACTACCTGGTCCGCGCTCGCCAATACATCCACGACAACGCCCGCGAAGCGCTGCACCTGGAAGACCTGGAGGCGGCCACCGGGGTGTCGCGGTTCAAGCTGTTCGATGCGTTTCGCAAATACTTCGCGCTGTCACCCATGGCCTACTTGAAGAAGTACCGCCTGAGCGCGGTGCGCCAGGAAATTCTCGAGCATGGCGCCACCCGCACCATCTCTGAAATCGCCCTGGGCTGGGGCTTTACCCACCTGGGAAGATTCTCGGCGGAGTACCGCAAGCTGTTCGACGAATCCCCCAGCCAGACGCTGCAGCGTAACGACGCCCGACGCATGCGCGGTGCCTGAACACACTACAGATCAAAATGTAGGAGCTGGCTTGCCTGCGATAGCGGTAGGGCAGTCAAAGAATCTGGTGACTGATCCACCGCTATCGCAGGCAAGCCAGCTCCCACAGGGTATTAGTGGTGGCTGGGCTGTTTCAGATCAGCTCTTCCACCAATTGCAGGCAATGACCCAGCCCCGGCGACTGATCATTGATCCGCCGGCTGAGAATGATCGGCGAGGTCGCTGTAACCTCGACAATCGGCGTGTAGCCGATATCCGCCCGGTGCAGCATCTGCACCGACGCCGGCACCAGCGTCACCCCCATGCCCGCCCCGACCAGGCCAATGGCGGTCTGCAACTCGTTGGTCCATTGCGCGACCTTGATCGCCAGGCCGTGGGTGTCGAACAGTGCGATCACATGGTCGGCGTAGCTGGGGCGTGGGTTGCCGGGGTAGAGCACCAACGGCTCGGCGGCCAGTTGCGCGAGGGTCACCGGTGCGCCCAGCAGCGCATGCCCGGCCGGCAACACCGCCACCAGCCGATCCTCGACCAACACGCGCTGGACGATGGCCGGGTCATCAATGCGAATCCGCCCGAAGCCCACGTCGATACGCCCGGCCTTGAGCGCTTCGACCTGTTGCAGGGTGGTCATCTCCGACAGCCCCAGCTCCAGTTCCAGCGCGTCATGGCTGCGCAGGCGGCGAATCAGCTCCGGCAACACGCCGTACAGGGTCGAGGGGGCAAAACCGATGCCCAGCCAGGTCTTCTGCCCCAGGCCGATGCGCCGGGTGTTGTCGCAGGTCTTGGCCAATTGCTCCAGCAGCACATTGGCGTGCTCATAGAAGTACCGCCCGGCTTCGGTCAGCCGCAGCGGGCGGCCACGCTCCAGCAGGACCACGCCCAGTTCGTCTTCCAATTGCTGGATCTGCCGACTCAACGGCGGCTGGGCGATGTGCAGGCGTTCGGCGGCGCGGGTGAAGTTCAGGGTTTCCCCCAGCACCTGGAAGTAACGCAGGTGGCGCAGTTCCATACGGGTTCCTCTCATACCTTGAGGGTATTGTTCGAGACCAATTCTATATTGGAAGCCAGCAACAATGGGCGACAGAATCGGGCAAGACCTATAAAGAACCCAACGGGTATTGCCATGCCGATTTGCGCCATCGAGTCGATCGAGACCATCATCGTCGATCTCCCCACCATCCGCCCGCACAAGCTGGCGATGCACACCATGCAAAACCAGACCCTGGTGATCATCCGCGTGCGGTGCGCCGACGGCATCGAAGGGATCGGCGAGTCCACCACCATCGGTGGCCTGAGCTACGGCAACGAAAGCCCCGACAGCATCAAGGTCAATATCGACCAACACTTCGCGCCGCTGTTGATCGGCCAGGATGCCAGCAACATCAACGCCGCCATGTTGCGCCTGGAGCGCAGCATCCGTGGTAACACCTTTGCCAAGTCCGGCATCGAAAGCGCCTTGCTCGATGCCCTCGGCAAGCGCCTGAACCTGCCGGTCAGCGAGCTGCTCGGCGGCCGCGTGCGCGATGCCTTGCCGGTGGCCTGGACGTTGGCCAGCGGCAATACGCAAAAAGACATCGAGGAGGCCGAGAAGATGCTCGACCTGCGCCGCCACCGCATCTTCAAGTTGAAGATCGGCGCCGGTGAAGTCAGCCAGGACCTGGCCCATGTGGTCGCGATCAAAAAAGCCCTGGGCGAGCGTGCCAGCGTGCGCGTCGACGTCAACCAGGCCTGGGACGAAGCCGTGGCCCTGCGCGCCTGCAAGGTGCTGGGCGATAACGGTATCGACCTGATCGAACAGCCCATCTCGCGCAATAACCGTGGAGGCATGGCCCGGCTCAACCTCTCGAGCCCGGCGCCGATCATGGCCGACGAGTCCATTGAATGTGTCGAAGATGCCTTCAACCTGGCCCGCGAAGGTGCGGCCTCGGTGTTCGCCCTGAAGATCGCGAAAAACGGCGGCCCGCGCGCAGTATTGCGCACGGCGGCGATTGCCGAGGCGGCGGGTATCGGCCTGTATGGCGGCACCATGCTTGAAGGCGGTATTGGCACCCTGGCCTCGGCCCACGCGTTTCTCACCCTCAATAAACTGGCGTGGGACACCGAGCTGTTCGGGCCACTGCTGCTGACCGAGGACATCCTCAGCGAGCCGTTGGTGTATCGCGATTTCCACCTGCATGTCTCGACCGCCCCGGGCCTGGGCCTGGCCATCGATGAGGAACGCCTGGCGTTCTTCCGTCGCGACAAACATTAAGAGGACGCCTGCGATGTTGTTTCACGTAAAAATGACCGTAAACCTGCCCGTGGACATGAACCCCGAGCGTGCGGCGGCCCTCAAGGCCGACGAAAAAGCCCTGGCCCAACGCCTGCAAGCGCAGGGCAAATGGCGCCACCTGTGGCGCATCGCCGGGCTGTACGCCAACTACAGCGTGTTCGATGTCGACAGCGTGCAGGAACTGCATGACCTGCTGATGCAACTGCCGCTCTATCCCTACATGGCCATCGAAGTGAATGCCCTGTGCCGGCATCCGTCGTCGATCCATGAGGATGATCGCTGAGTCTGTCTAGCCACCTAATAATTACAAGATGAGGATTGCACCATGTCCATTCGACTGTCCCAGACTGCCCACGCCCAACGCTTCCTCGAAGAAGCCAGCGGCAACCTCAATGACGCCGGCAACCCACGGGCCAAGGCGCTGATCTACCGGATCCTGCGCGATACGGTAAATATCATCGAAGACCTGGAAGTGACCCCGCAAGAGTTCTGGAAGGCGGTCAACTACCTCAACGAACTGGGCAAGAACCAGGAAGCCGGGCTGCTGGCCGCGGGCCTGGGCCTGGAGCATTACCTGGACCTGTTGATGGACGCCGCCGACGAGCAAGCCGGCAAATCCGGCGGCACCCCGCGCACCATCGAAGGGCCGCTGTACGTGGCGGGTGCGCCGCTGTCCAAATACGAAGCACGCCTGGACGATGGCCTGGATGCGGCCGTGCCGCTGTTTATGCGCGGGCAAGTGCGCGATATCAACGGCAAGCCGTTGGCCGGGGCGATTGTGGATGTGTGGCAGGCCAACACCGGCGGTACTTACTCCTGGTTCGACCCATCGCAATCGGAATTCAACCTGCGTCGCCGGATCGAGACCGATGCCCAGGGCAATTATCGTTTCCGTAGCATCGTGCCGTCTGGCTACGGCTGCCCACCGACCGGCCCGACCCAGCAGTTGCTCGATCAACTGGGGCGCCACGGCCAGCGGCCGGCGCATATCCACTTCTTCATCTCGGCACCGGGGCATCGGCACCTGACCACGCAGATCAACCTGTCGGATGATCCGTATCTGCATGATGACTTTGCCTACGCGACCCGGGATGAGCTGATTGCCGAAATTCGCTTCAGCGAAGACCCGCAGCTGGCGCGGGAGTTTGGCGTGGAGGGCAAGTTTGCGCAGATTGATTTCGACTTCGAGTTGCAGCCGGCGGCCGCGCCCGTGGAGCAAACACGCATGCAACGCGTACGCGCCCTCGAAGACTGAATGCAGTAAACAATGTGGGAGCAGGCTTTTGTGGGAGCTGGCTTGCCTGCGATGGTGTCGCCTCGGTATTGCAGATAAACCGAGGTGTCTGTATCGCGGGCAAGCCCGGCTCCCACAAAAGCTAGCTCCCACAGGTGATCAGCGGTGTGTTGGTTATTTGCGTACAACCAGGTCCAGCACCTCATCCCGGTCCTTGATCTTCTGCAACACGATCTCCGAGCGGATATCCATCACCCCCGCCGTGCGGTTCAGGTGGTTCACGATAAAGTCCGAGAAGTGCTTGAGGTTGCGCGCCTGCACCCGCAGCACATAGTTACTGGCGCCGGTGATCACGTAGGCACTGGCCACTTCCGGCCAGCCTTGGACCTTCTTGATAAACGTCTCGTGCCAGTCCTCCACATCCTGGCGTAACGACAGGTGGACGATGGCTTCCAGCTCGATCCCCAACTGCTCGGCATTGAGCACCGCGCGATAACCGCTGATCACCCCCTCACTTTCCAGCAGGCGCAAGCGGCGCAGGCAGGCGGACGGCGACAGGGCGACTTTCTCCGCCAGTTCCTGGTTGCTGATACGGCCATCCTGTTGCAGGAAATGCAGGAGGCGCAGGTCGGTGGCGTCGAGAATCATGCTTAGAATTAATCCGCGTATTTGGAGGTTAAATTCGAATTTCCTACAGCTTATTAAGCCAGTTGTAGCGCACTTTGCACGAAAATTCTGCAAATCTTCGTTCATTATTTGGTCCATCGTCACCTATAAAAACAGGACTTTTCATGACCAGCCGAAATCATTGCCAGACCCTCGACGCCCAAGACCCGCTGGCGCCACTGCGCCATCAATTTGCGCTGCCGGAAGGGGTGATCTACCTCGATGGCAACTCACTCGGCGCACGCCCGGTGGCGGCGCTTGCGCGGGCACAAGCGGTGATTGCCGAGGAGTGGGGCAATGGTTTGATCCGCAGCTGGAACAGTGCCGGCTGGGCCGACCTGTCCCAGCGCCTGGGCAACCGCCTGGCGCCGCTGATCGGCGCGGGCGAGGCCGAAGTGGTGATTACCGATACCACTTCAATCAACCTGTTCAAGGTGCTCAGCGCCGCCCTGAGCGTGCAGCGCCAACGCCAGCCGCAGCGCAAGGTGATTGTCAGCGAAGCAAGCAACTTCCCCACTGACCTGTACATTGCCGAAGGCCTGGCGGCACTGCTGCAACAGGGCTACAGCCTGCGCCTGGTGAACAGCCCGGACGAACTGCCGGCGGCCATCGACCAGGACACCGCCGTGGTGATGATCACCCACGTCAACTACAAGACCGGCTACATGCACGACATGCAGGCGCTGACCGCCCTGAGCCACGAGTGCGGCGCGCTGGCGATCTGGGACCTGGCGCACTCGGCGGGCGCGGTGCCGATTGACCTGCACCAGGCCGGCGCCGACTACGCCATTGGCTGCACCTACAAATACCTCAACGGCGGCCCGGGTTCCCAGGCGTTTGTCTGGGTCAACCCGGCGCTGGTCGAGTTGGTGACGCAGCCGTTGTCGGGCTGGTTCGGCCATAGCCGCCAGTTCGCCATGGAGTCCAACTACGTGGCCGGCAAAGGTATCACCCGCTACCTGTGCGGCACCCAGCCGATCACCTCGCTGGCGATGGTCGAGTGCGGCCTGGATATCTTCGCCCAGACCGACATGGCCAGCCTGCGCCGCAAATCCCTGGCGCTGACCGACCTGTTTATCGAACTGGTGCAAAGCCGCTGCGCGGCCCATGACCTGACGTTGATCACCCCGCTCGAGCACGCCAGGCGCGGCAGTCATGTGAGCTTTGAACACCCTGAAGGCTACGCCATCGTCCAGGCGCTGATCGCCCGTGGGGTGATCGGTGACTACCGTGAGCCGAAGATCATGCGCTTTGGTTTTACCCCGCTGTACACCAGCTTTACCGAGGTGTGGGATGCGGTAGAAATCCTTGGCGAAATCCTCGATGAAAAAACCTGGGACCAGCCACAATTCAAGGTGCGCCACAGCGTCACCTGAAAACACCACAAAACCCTTGTAGGAGCTGGCTTGCCAGCGATGAAATCGCCTCGGTCGCACTGACCTACCGAGGTGTCTGCATCGCAGGCAAGCCAGCTCCCACAGGTGCTTGGCCAGCAGTAACAATCACAATAATAAAAGGGGCACGCACGTGACCACGCCAGACAACGGCTTTGCAGCAATCACCAACCGCGAACTGGGCCTGCGGCGCCAGCTCACTTCCGGGCAGATGAGCATGATCGCCATCGGTGGCGCCATCGGTACCGGGCTGTTCATGGGCAGTGCCTACGCCATCGGCTATGCCGGGCCCAGCGTGCTGGTCAGCTACGCCATCGGTGCGTTGATCACCTTGTTGTTGATGGGCTGCCTGGCGGAAATGACGGTGGCCCATTCCACCTCCGGCTCTTTTGGCGCCTACGCCGAGTTCTACATCAGCCCCCTGGCCGGTTTTTTGGTGCGCTATGCCTACTGGGCGGCGATTGTGCTGGCGGTGGGCGCCGAGGTCACGGCGGTGGCGATGTACATGAAGTACTGGTTCGCCAACGTGCCGGAATGGGTGTGGATCGTCTCCTTCTCCAGTGTGCTGATCGTGCTCAACGCCATCAGCGTCAAGACCTTCGGCAACTTCGAATACTGGTTCTCGACGATCAAGATCAGCGCGATTGTCGGCTTCATCATCCTCGCGGTGTATGTGGTGTTTGGCTCCGGCAACCCGGATTACGGGGTGCAGAACTACACGGCCCATGGCGGGTTTTTCCCCAATGGCCTGAGTGGCATGTGGATCGCGGTGATCGTGTCGATTTTCAGCTACCTGAGCGTGGAGATGATCGCGGTGGCGGCGGGCGAAGCGGCCGACCCTGAGCAGGCGGTGAAAAAAGCCTTCCGCGCGACGATTGTGCGGCTGGTGGTGTTCTACCTGCTGACCCTGGCGCTGATGCTGGCCATCGTGCCCTGGAACCAGTCCGGGCAGAGCCAGAGCCCGTTTGTCACGGTGATGCAGACCATTGGCATTCCCGGCGCTACCGGGGTGATGAACTTTGTGATCCTGATTGCCGCGCTGTCGGCCATGAACAGCCAGCTCTACATCACCACGCGCATGATGTTCAGCCTGTCGCGCGCCGGCTTCGCGCCAAAATCCATGGGCGCCCTGAGCAAGAACGGGATCCCGCTCAATGCGCTGTTGCTGTCCAGTTCGGGCATCGCCCTGGCGACCCTGCTCAACGTGGTGTACCCGGAAAGTTCCTTCACCTTGATGATGGCCATCTCGATGTTTGGCGCGATCTTCACCTGGTTCATGATCTTCCTCACGCACCTGTTCTTCCGCCGCTATCGCAAGCGCCACGGCGGGCCGAAGTTGTCGTTCCAACTGCGGCTGTTTCCCTACAGCACGCTGCTGGGGCTGGTGCTGATGGGCGCGGTGATGATCACCACGTTCTTCACCGAAGCGTTCAAGATGACCCTGGTGTTTGGCGTGCCGTTCCTGTTGATTCTCTCGGCGGTGTATTACGTGTTTTTCCGCAAAGGCACGGACAAGGCATCGAGCAAGGCCCTGGCGTAACCCGGTAACTGCTCGAACGAGCGCGCGCACAACAGCAGTTTGCGACAGGCCCAGTCCTCCGTCAGGGGCTGGGCCTGGAATGGCCGCGCGCGGGGCCAGCGCTGCAACGCGGCCAGCGGCACAATTCCCAGGCCCGCGCCACGGGCGACCATGCGCATCACCCCATCAAAACCATCGGCCCGCACCCGGGTCTGCAAGCGAAAGCCTGCGTGCAGGGCCTGTTCCTCCAGGTACACCGCCAGCGCGCTGTCGGCGGCCAGGCCCACGTAGTCGTAGGGCAGGCTGTCGATAAAACTCAGCGCGCCGGCCGTCAGCGCGTGACCCGTCGGCAGGATCAACACCAACGGGTCATCGCGAAACGGCCGGGTCTGCAAGCCATGGGTGTCCACCGCATCGGAAATAATCCCCAGGTCCGCCGCGCCCTGGCGCAGGGCGTGGGTGATGCGCAGGCTGGGCAGCTCTTGCAGGTCGATATCGAGGTTGGGGTGGGCGCAGAGAAAATCCGCCAGCAACTCCGGCAGGTATTCGCTGAGGGCGGTGGTGTTGCACAGCAGGCGCACCTGGCCTTTGACGCCGTTGGCGTATTCCGCCAGCTCCTGTTGCAGGCGTTCGGCCTGTTGCAACAGCAGGCGCGCGTGCCGGGCCAGGGCGTTACCGGCGGCAGTCGGGGTCACGCCACGGCGGCCGCGCTGCAGGAACTCGACGCCCAGTGAGGCCTCCATTGCGCGGATGCGCGCACTGGCGGCGGCCAGGGACAAGTGGCTGCGGGCGGCGCCGGCGGTGATGTTGCCGGTGTCGAGGATGTGCAGGTAGAGGCGCAGGTCGGTCAGGTCAAAGTGCATGGCTGGGGTTCTCGGGTGCCTGGACGGGCCTTATCGCAGGCAAGCCAGCTCCCACATTTGGAAGGGTGAACACATTCAGAATGTGGGAGCTGGCTTGCCTGCGATAGCGGTCTGAGCCTCACGCAAAACAAGAGGCTGCCTCAGTATATGGCGAATTTCCAACCCCAAGGCAAACCCGCAAACTCCCCCCATGACTACCTTCCTCGCGTTCTACCAAAACCTGGGTTCAGCCCTGACTCTGCTGGTGATCGGCACCTTCCTGCTGGCCGGTGCCGTCAAGGGCGTGATCGGCCTGGGCCTGCCCACCGTCGCCATGGGCCTGCTTGGCCTGGCTATGTTGCCGGCGCAGGCTGCGGCTTTGTTGATCATCCCTTCGACGATTACCAACCTCTGGCAGCTGAGCTTCGGGGGGCACCTGGGCGCATTGAGCAAACGCCTGTGGCCCATGCTGCTGCTGGTTTTCTTGGGAACCGGGCTCGGTTCGCTGTGGCTGGGCATGGACGGTGGCCCCTGGGTGGTGCGGGCCTTGGGCGGGGCGTTGCTGGTGTATGCGCTGTGCGGGCTGTTGCTGCCGACGTTCCGTGTGCCTGCCCGCACCGAGCGCTGGCTGGGCCCGCTGTGTGGGCTGCTGACGGGGATCATCACCTCGGCCACCGGCGTCTTCGTGATCCCGGCCGTGCCCTACCTGCAAGCACTGGGCTTGAGCCGTGACCAACTGGTGCAGGCGCTGGGCCTGTCCTTCAGCGTGTCGACCCTGGCCCTGGCAGGCGGTCTGTTCTGGCGCGGCAACCTCGGGGCCGGCGAACTCAATGCTTCGTTGCTGGCGCTGGTGCCGGCGCTGCTGGGCATGTGGCTGGGGCAAAAGCTGCGCCAGCGCATCAGCGCTGTGCTGTTCAAGCGCGTGTTCTTTATAGGCATGGCAGCCCTGGGCGGGCACCTACTGATAGGCGGCTGACGCAACAATCAATTGAGCACTCGTGCCTGAAGGTCAAAAGTGTTTTGCCGATTCGTGGCTTACTCCCCCGAGGAGTTGCCCGTAGCCTGCGCTCATACATTTTCAACCTTCAGGTAAACCCCCATGAAAAAAGTTCTGTTGCTCAACGGTGGCAAGAAATTCGCCCACTCCGATGGTCGCTACAACAACACCCTGCATGACGCCGCCCTGGCGGTGCTGGACCGGGGTGGTATCGACGTGAAAGTCACTCATATCGACGCCGGCTACGACGTGGCCGAAGAAGTCGCCAAGTTCCTCTGGGCCGACGTGATCATCTACCAGATGCCCGGCTGGTGGATGGGCGCCCCGTGGATCGTCAAGAAGTACATCGACGAGGTCTTCACCGAAGGCCACGGCAGCCTGTACGCCAGCGATGGCCGAACCCGTTCCGATGCGTCGCAAAAATACGGCAGCGGCGGCCTGATCCAAGGCAAGCAGTACATGTTGTCGCTGACCTGGAACGCGCCGCAGGCCGCATTCGACGACCCCAGCGACTTCTTCGAGGCCAAGGGCGTGGACGCGGTGTACTTCCCGTTCCACAAGGCCAACCAGTTCCTCGGCATGAGCGGCCTGCCGACGTTCCTCTGTGTGGACGTGATGAAACGCCCCTCCATCGAGGCTGATGTGCTGCGCTACGAGCAGCATCTGGCCCAGGTGTTTAACCTGGCGCCGTAATACGGCTAGTATCCACGCAGCCGTATTCACGAGGATGCACGTTGAAAGCCCGATCCGATGAGCTACAGATCTTCGTCTGCGTGATTGAATGTGGTTCGATTTCCGCCGCCGCCGAACAAGTCGGGCAGACGCCCTCGGCGGTCAGCCGCACCCTGTCGCGGCTCGAAGCCAAGCTCGACACCACCCTGATCAACCGCACCACGCGGCGCATGGACCTGACCGAAGAGGGCAAGTACTTCTTCGAGCAGGCCAAGCTGATCCTGGAACAGATGCAAGCGTTGGAAGAGCGCCTGTCGTCGCGCCAGAAAACCCCGTCCGGGCGCTTGCGGATCAATGCCGCGTCACCGTTCATGCTGCACGCCATCGTGCCGTACGTCGCCGAGTTCCGCCGCCTGTACCCGGATATCCAGCTGGAGCTCAACAGCAACGACCTGATCATCGACCTGCTGGAGCAGAGCACCGATATCGCCATCCGCATCGGCGCCCTGGCGGATTCGACCCTGCACGCCCGCTCCCTGGGTTGCAGCCCGCTGCATATCCTTGCCAGCCCGGCCTATCTGGCACAACACGGCACGCCAGCGACCGTGGCCGACCTGGCCAACCATACGTTGCTGGGCTTTACCCAGACCGAAACCCTCAACCACTGGCCGCTGCGCCATGTGCAGGGCGACCGCTGGCAGATCGAGCCGGGCATTGCCGCGTCCAGCGGTGAAACCCTGCGCCAACTGGCGTTGGAGGGGCAGGGGATCGCCTGCCTGTCGCACTTCATGACCATCGAAGACATCAACGCCGGCCGATTGCAGACGGTCCTGGCTCCGTTCAACAGCGGTTACCGCCAGCCGATCCACGCGGTGTACTACCGCAACTCGCAACTGGCCCTGCGTATCCAATGCTTCCTCGACTTTATCCAGGAAAAACTGGCGCGCTACGCCTGTTGACCTACCCGTTGTAGGAGCCGGCTTGCCGGCGATAGCGGCCTGAAGGTTGCGGGGTGATGCAACTGGCCTCATCGCCGGCAAGCCGGTTCCTACTGGTTCGGTTTCGTGGTTTTGCGTACCATCGCCGCCTCATCCCCCGCAACTCCCCCGGTAAACCCATGAAGCTCTCTCGTCTGCGCGCCGACGCCCTGGCCGGACTCACCACGTCTTTTGCCTTGTTGCCCGAATGCATCGCCTTTGCCCTGGTAGCCCACCTCAACCCGCTGATGGGCCTGTATGGCGCCTTTATCATCTGCACCTTGACCGCGTTGTTCGGCGGCCGGCCGGGGATGGTCTCGGGGGCGGCAGGGTCGATGGCGGTGGTGATCGTCGCGCTGGTGGTGCAACACGGGGTGGAGTACCTGCTGGCGACGGTGGTGCTCGGCGGCCTGATCATGATTGCCTTCGGCCTGCTGCGCCTGGGCAAGTTGGTGCGCATGGTGCCGCACCCGGTGATGCTCGGTTTCGTCAACGGCCTGGCGATCATCATCGCCCTGGCGCAACTGGAGCATTTCAAAAGCGCTGAGGCCTGGCTCAGCGGTACACCGTTGTACGTGATGACGGGGTTGGTGGCGGCGACCATGGCCATCGTCTACCTGCTGCCCCGCCTGACCCGCGCGGTGCCGCCGGCGCTGGTGGCGATTCTTGGTGTGGGGCTTGCGGTGTACCTGCTGGGCTTGCCCACTCGCACGCTGGGCGAAATGGCCCACATCGCCGGCGGCCTGCCGACGTTTGCCCTGCCGCAGATCCCCTGGACCCTGCAAACCCTGGGCATCATCGCGCCTTATGCGTGTTTGATGGCCATGGTCGGGCTACTGGAAACCTTGCTGACCCTCAACCTCACCGACGAAATCACCGAGACCCGTGGCTACCCCGACCGCGAAAGCGTGGCCCTGGGCGCGGCGAACATGGTCAGCGGGGTGTTTGGCGGCATGGGCGGCTGCGCGATGATCGGGCAGACGGTGATCAACCTCAGCTCGGGCGGGCGCGGGCGGTTTTCCGGGGTGTTTGCCGGGGTGATGATCCTGCTGTTTGTTTTGTTCCTGTCGCCGCTGATCGAGCGCATTCCCCTGGCGGCGCTGGTGGGGGTGATGTTCGTGGTGTCCCAGCAGACCTTTGCCTGGGCGTCGCTACGGGTGATCAACAAGGTGCCGCTCAATGATGTGCTGGTGATCATCGCGGTGACGGTGATCACGGTGTTCACCGACCTGGCCACGGCGGTGCTGTGCGGGATTGTGATTGCCGCGCTCAACTTTGCCTGGCAACAGGCGCGGGAGCTGTATGCCGATGAACATCTGGAGGCCGATGGCAGCAAGCTCTATCGCCTGCACGGCACCCTGTTCTTTGCCTCGACCACACCGTTCTTGAACCAGTTCGACCCGGCCAACGATCCGGCTCAGGTAACGCTGGACTGCCGGCACCTGAGCTTTGTCGACTACTCCGCCATCGCCGCGTTGATGACCTTGCGCGAGCGCTACGCCAAGGCCGGCAAGCACCTGCGGGTGCTGCACTTGTCGGAGCGCTGCAAGAAACTGCTCAAGCGTGCGCGGGTGCAGCACGACTGATCCTGGCGGGATAGGCGAGGGGGTTAGGGGCCGACGAGGTTTTCCAGTTCCTCGGCGCGGGTCTGGGTCATGTCCAGCACACAGCCGGAGCCGTTGACCTGATCGATGCTGCCCCCGGTCGCGGAGCCGACGAAGGCGCAATTGGCATCGCGGTATTTGATCCACAGGCGTTGCACATCCTGCAGTTGTTGCTTGCGCTGGCCCTGGGCATCCAGCGCGGCTTTATAGGCGTTGTTCAGGCGCAGGTCCTGAATCCTGGTTTGTTCAACGTTGCAACTGACCATCGCCGCCGTGGTGTTGGCAGCGTCCAGGCATTTTTGCAGGGCCGGGCTGCTGTCGGCGGCCACTGCGGCGCCGCACAAGGCCAGCCACAGCGTGCTGGCGGTGAAAGTTCTCAGGTTCATCTTGGGCTTCCTGGCGGTTATTGGGTTGCAGTTTAGGCCAGCAGTCGAGTTTCCCGTATCTGCTCTGTGTTGCATGTAAGAACTATCCCCCGATTTTCATCCTGGCTCTGCGGGCATGTCCCAAAGCGACAGCGCTTACCTGTGGGCGAAAATTACTTTCATAAAATTTGAAAACCTTCCTCGGTAATGATTTATGAGTTTCACAACCAATTCGACGTGACCCTTTCCGAGGAGTACCGCATGGCCGCATCACCGGGCGTCTGGCTGTTGGCATACGCTGCCATCGCCATCATTGCATTGATCGTGCTGATTGCACGTTACCGGCTCAACCCGTTTATCGTCATCACCCTGGTATCCATCGGCCTGGCGCTGCTGGCCGGGATGCCGGCGGATACGATCATGGGCTCCTACGAGGCGGGCGTCGGCAAGACCCTGGGGCATATCGCGCTGGTGGTGGCCCTGGGCACGATGCTCGGCAAGATGATGGCCGAATCCGGCGGCGCCGAGCAGGTGGCGCGCACCCTGATCAACCGTTTCGGCGAGCGCAATGCCCACTGGGCCATGGTGTGCATTGCCTTCCTGGTGGGGCTGCCGCTGTTTTTCGAGGTCGGTTTTGTACTACTGGTGCCGATTGCCTTTACCGTGGCCCGGCGTGTGGGCGTGTCGATCCTGATGGTCGGCCTGCCGATGGTCGCCGGCCTGTCGGTGGTGCATGCCCTGGTGCCGCCGCACCCGGCGGCGATGATGGCGGTGCTGGCGTATAACGCCTCGGTCGGGCAAACCGTGCTGTATGCGATTTTGATCGGCATCCCCACCGCGATCATCGCCGGCCCGGTGTACGCCAAGTTCATCGTGCCGCGCATCCATTTGCCCGCCGAAAACCCGCTGGAGCGCCAGTTCATCGAGCGCGAGCCGCGCACCCGCCTGCCCAGTTTCGGCCTGACCATGGGCACCATCCTGTTGCCGGTGGTGCTGATGATGATCGGCGGTTGGGCCAACCTGATCTCCACGCCTGGCAGCGGCTTCAACCAGTTCCTGTTGTTTATCGGCAACTCGGTGATCGCCTTGCTGGTAGCGACCCTGGTCAGTTTTTGGACCCTGGGCCTGGCCCAGGGCTTCAACCGCGAGTCGATCCTCAAGTTCACCAATGAATGCCTGGCGCCGACCGCCAGCATCACCCTGCTGGTGGGCGCGGGCGGCGGCTTGAACCGGATCCTGGTAGATGCCGGCGTGACCCATGAAATCCTCGGCATGGCCAATGCCTTCAACCTGTCGCCGCTGGTGATGGGCTGGTTGTTCGCTGCATTGATGCGCATTGCCACCGGCTCGGCGACCGTGGCCATGACCACCGCGTCGGGCGTTGTCGCCCCCGTGGCCCTGGGCCTGGGTTACCCACACCCGGAATTGCTGGTGCTGGCGACCGGTGCCGGTTCGGTGATCTTTTCCCACGTCAACGACGGCGGCTTCTGGCTGATCAAGGAATACTTCAATATGACGGTGATCCAGACCTTCAAGACCTGGACCGTACTGGAGACTTTGATTTCAGTGGTCGCCTTCGGCCTGACCTACGGCCTGTCTCTTGTTTTATGAGCCTCATCCTGTAACCCGGAGACCCCATGGACATCCTCTACCAGATCCGCGCCCGCCAGGATTCCTTCAGCGCTGGCGAAGGGCGTATCGCCCGGCTGATGCTCGATGATGTGGGTTTTGCCGCATCCGCCAGCCTGGAAGAGCTGTCCCAGCGGGCCGAGGTCAGCACCGCCACCTTGTCGCGCTTTGCCCGCAGCGTCGGTTGCCGCGACTTGCGCGACCTGCGCCTGCAACTGGCCCAGGCCAGTGGCGTGGGCAGCCGTTTTCTGGACCCGGCGGGGTTGCCCGAGCAGTCGGCGTTTCATCGCCAGATCCTCGGTGATATCGAAGCGACGTTGCGCCAGCACCTGTCGGGCTTCAACCAGGCCGGGTTTGTCGATGCGGTGAACCTGCTGGGCAAGGCGCGGATGATCCACGCGTTTGGCATGGGCGGCCCGTCGAGCCTGTGCAGTGAAGAGTTGCAGGTGCGCCTGGTACGCCTGGGCTACCCGATTGCCGCCTGCCGCGACCCGGTGATGATGCGGGTCACGGCCGCCACGTTGAGCGCCGAACACGCACTGATTGTCTGCTCCCTCACCGGCCTGACGCCCGAGCTGCTGGGCGTGGTGGAACTGGCCCGCAATTATGGCGCGCGGGTCGTCGCCATCACCCTGGCCGATTCGCCGCTGGCGCAGTTGGCTGACGTACTGCTGCCGCTGCAACCAGCGGAAACCAGTTTTATCTACAAACCCACGGCGGCGCGCTACGGCATGTTACTGGCCATCGATTTACTCGCCACCGAACTGGCCCTGGCCATGCCGGACGACAACCAGGAACGCCTGCGCCGGATCAAGCTGGCCCTGGACGACTATCGCGGCGGCCCTGACAGCCTGCCGCTTGGAGATTGAAATGAAGTACCACACGCTGATTCGCCAGGCGCTGATCATTGATGGCAGCAACACGCCGGGGTATCTCGCCGACGTGGGGCTGCGCGAGGGGCGGATCGAGAAAATCGGCGACTTGTCGGCCGCCCGGGGCGAGCATGAGATCGAGGCCAATGGCCGTGTACTGGCGCCGGGTTTTATCGACGTGCACACCCACGACGACACCGTGGTGATCCGCCAGCCGCAGATGCTGCCCAAGCTCAGCCAGGGCGTGACCACGGTGATTGTCGGCAACTGCGGCATCAGCGCCGCGCCGGTCAGCCTGCGTGGTGCCCCACCGGACCCGATGAACCTGCTGGGCAAGGCCGAGGCGTTTGCCTATCCGCGTTTCCTCGATTACCGCGCGGCGGTGGAAAACGCTCACCCGGCCCTCAACGTCGCGGCATTGATTGGCCATACCGCTTTGCGCAGCAACCATATGGACGACCTGCACCGCACCGCCACCGCCACCGAAATCGCGGCGATGCGCGAGCAACTGCAGGAAAGCCTGGCGGCGGGCGCCCTCGGCTTATCCACAGGGCTGGCCTACGCCAGCGCGTTCAGCGCCGACACCGACGAAGTGCTGCAACTGAGTGAAGAGCTGACGGCGTTTGGCGCGGTGTACACCACCCATCTGCGCAGTGAGTTCGAGCCGGTGCTGGAGGCCATGGACGAGGCGTTTTTGATCGGCCGCCACGCCAAGGCACCGGTGATCATTTCCCACCTCAAATGTGCCGGCGCCGGCAACTGGGGGCGTAGTCCACAGCTGCTGGCGTCCCTGGAACAGGCGGCGAAGAGCCACCCGGTGGGTTGCGATTGTTATCCCTATGCCGCCAGTTCCTCGACCCTGGACCTCAAGCAAGTCACCGATGCATTTCGCATCACCATCACCTGGTCGACGCCGCACCCGCAAGTGGGCGGGCGCGATCTGCAGGACATCGCGGCCGAATGGGGCGCATCCCTGCTGGACGCCGCCCGCCGCCTGCAACCGGCGGGGGCGGTCTATTACGGCATGGATGAGGCCGATGTGCAGCGCATCCTCGCCCACCCACTGTCGATGGTCGGCTCCGATGGATTGCCGGAAGACCCGTTCCCCCATCCGCGCTTGTGGGGCGCATTTCCACGGGTGCTCGGACATTTCAGCCGCGACCTGGGACTGTTCCCGCTGCACACAGCCGTACACAAAATGACCGGCCTGTCGGCCGCGCGCTTTGGCCTGGCCGGGCGTGGCGAAATCCGCGAGGGGCATTGGGCTGACCTGGTGCTGTTCGACCCGTTGCGGGTAAGGGATGTGGCGGACTTCAAGGACCCGCAACGTGCCGCCGAGGGGATTGATGGGGTGTGGGTCAATGGTGTGTTGAGCTACTGCGAGGGGCAGGCGAATGGTCACAGGGCTGGGCGCTTCCTGGCGCGTAGCGGGGATTTGCGGCGGGGTTTTGCCCAGGTGTGATCGGCCGTGAGGTGTGTCGGATTGTGGTCAATGAGGGCTTACAAAAGGTAGGTTGTGACGGTGGAAGCGCTATCTAATATGGGCAGGACTTCTTACGGAGAGCCTGTATGCCAAATCAATATGATAGCGTCAGTCGTTTCGGTAACCCGCCCAACGTTGCGGCCGCGTTGTACGCCAGTGGCCCTGCTGCCAGCATTCATGCGGCGACCGCCAATGCGCTGACAGCCTTTCCTTTCCCCCGCGATACGATCAAAGGCTGGATCCAGGAAAAGGTCTGGAACCTGACCAACCAATGGATCGACCCTGACAAGGTCTACCTGCATAAATTTTCGTCGGCGCACAGCACGCACAATCCCAGTGCGGTGACGGGCTGGGAGCACAACGGGGCTCCCGAATCCTCCATGACCCTCACCGAGGCCGTCGCCAGCGATTTTTTCTCGGCGCAGCGCTATGGCGCTGCCGGGAAGGCCCAGGCGGTAGCCCATTTCCTGTCTTCGAACACAAGCCCGTTCTCCCTGTTTGAAAGTGAAAGCGTCACGGACTTTTTCAGCCGGCTGGGCCGGTTCGTTCTTGATCGAACCGGGCCTGGCTACATTTACTCGAAAATTCATGATGATGTACCCAATGCCCGGGAGGCCTGGCGGGACCTGGATTCAGTCTACGGCCTCTATCTGGATGGCCCGCAAAAGGGCAGCTACAACGCGGACAATCAACTGCGCATGAAGCCCAGCGAGTTGTTGGATTTGGTGCGCGAGGGCGACTTGCAGAAGAAGGTGATTGCCAAGCTGGACGACTTCTGGACCCAGC
Source organism: Pseudomonas sp. WS 5010 (assembly GCF_012985565.1). Lineage (NCBI taxonomy): Bacteria > Pseudomonadati > Pseudomonadota > Gammaproteobacteria > Pseudomonadales > Pseudomonadaceae > Pseudomonas > Pseudomonas sp. WS 5010. The sequence continues at coordinate 29,555 of NZ_JAAQWQ010000013.1, forward strand.
ACGGCAGCGAGTGGCGCACGCTGGCGAAAAAGCAGTTTGTAATGCAAGCCCGAGCCGCCCGGGGCCTGAACCAGAAAGATCCCAGCCAGGGCTTGAGCCCGCAGGCGTATGCCAGCGTCATGCAGGCGGCCGCGCCCGACGTGCCGCTCGAAGGCCCGGTGTCAAAAGAACAGTTACAGGCCGAGGCGGCGCCAGGGCCGGACACCCGGGTGTTGTGCTTCGACATCAATGGCTACCGCTCCAACAACATCCTGCGGTTTGTCGCGAAGGATGGCAGCGAAACCTTGTATATCCCCGGGGGCCAACCCTCCTTGCTGGCGTTCAAGGACCGTGCCGAAGTGGACCAGTGGGTACTTGCGCAGAGCAAGGACCCGGCGAAGGCCACGGCGCTGGAGGCGCATTTTTCCTTGCGCGATCGCCAGCAGGGGGTATTCGGCGCCCTGAGTGCCAGCGGTGTGGACAGTACCCTGAAAAAACTAGGTTCTCGTGACCTGGCGGCCAACGAAAGCCATATCGACACCCTGAATTACCCTGTCGGTGGTGATGTGTTTTCCTTCATGGCCAGCCAGACACGTGAGCGCATCAACAACGATGCCGATACCGAAATGAAGTCCAATGCCGAGGTGTACAAGGACGATGCCCTGGGCCTGTTGCAAGCGGGCAATGCGGTCTTTGCCATCCCGATGGCATTGCTCGGGCCGATTGGCCTGGCGCTTGGCACTGCATTGTTTGGAGCACAGGTGGGGCTGGAAATCGACACGGCTGTGCAAGGCGATACCCAGGCCGAGCGCGCGAGTGGCTTGCATGCTGCGGTGATGGACGTGGCGACGATGGGGTTTTTTCATGCGCTGGGCAAGTCTGTTCCCCTCACTGCCGATCCCGCCGTCGAGGCGGCCTCACCAGCGGGCCAGGGCGAGGCTGCAAACGGCGCGGGAGCCAGACCTTTTTTCAATTATCGACGAGTGAACGGCAAAATTGGCGTGCTGATGAGCCCCGACGGCCCGCCACGTTTACCCGCGCCGCTGGGGGGCAAGCTGAATCCTGCGTGGGATCCCTCCATGGAAATTTACCTGCAGTCGGGATCCCGGCGGCCGCAGGTTCAGCCCAGGTATGAGACCCCACAGCCCAGCCCCAAAAGACCCAGGCTTGACGACTCGGAGGGGGAACTGTCGGAGGATGAGCAGTCGCCACCTTCCGTGGCTTCGGATGCCACGTCATCCGGGGATTACGATCCCTATGAGGATAATGTCATCAAGACCAACCCCTTCAAGGCCGGCGTCACCCTGCCTGCCGGTGGGTATTTCAACAGTCGGGGCATGATCGAGCGCACCGACCGGCCCAAGTTGTATCGCGTCGAAAAGGCCGAGCGCGTGGAGCGCCGGGGGGACCCGTTGGATGTTGGTTTTCGGGACTCAAACTTCTTTTCCGGGCCCGAAAAGATGATGGATGGCAAGGTGCTGGTGGCCTCTGGCTCCAAGGCAGCGGCCATGCATTTTGGCGAGACAGAGTTCAGCGGCGATTACCATTTGTACGAAATCGACAGCCGCGGCATTCCTGCCGTGTCCTTCAATGAAAACATCGACGCCAACCCCCAGTTCGTCGAGGCCCGCCAGTGCGTTGCACCCGGTACCCTTGAGCGTCTGCGCAACGAGGGGCGCCTGGATGAGTTTGCGGCCAATGCCTATAGGTTCGATGAGGTGCATGTGTCCAATGAGGATCTGTCGAACGCGCGGATCACCAAAATCCCCCATGGTTGAACGCAGCGTCGTCAGGCATTCACAGTGGACGGGCTATGGGGTAGGGTGATGGCGCCTCAACAGGGAGTATTCTGGATTTGGAGAGTCTTATGCGGTTAGGAAACGTCACCCCCATCCTGCGGATTTTCGACGAGGCCAAGGCGCTGGAGTTCTACGTCGATTTCCTGGGATTCAAGGTCGATTGGCAGCACCGGTTCGAAGCGAATTTTCCGTTGTACCTGCAAGTGTCGTTGGGCGAGTGCGTGCTGCATCTATCCGAGCACCATGGCGATGCCTCACCGGGCGCAGCGGTGCGGATTCAGGCACCAGGGGTGGATGGGTTCCAGCAGCAATTGCAGGCCAAGAATTATCGCTTTGCCAAGCCTGGAGTGGAGGAAACTCCCTGGGGCTCGCGGGAGATGAGCATCAAGGACCCGTTTGGCAATCGGCTGGTGTTTGTCGAGGAAGGGCAAGCCTGATCGACAAATTTCAGGCAATAAAAAACCGCCTTGGTAGGGCGGTTTTTTATTGCAATCCCAGTTAGTGGCTGGGGTTGCTGTCTCAAAAGACGCAATCGACCTGCCCGCGAATATTAACGTTGACCATATCGGTTCGCAAGGTTCAACGATGATCGGCACCGATCGCTTCTGAAGCTTTTCTCGCGTCAAAGCTGACTGCAAAAAGCTGCAATAAATCTACCGTCAAATACTGGATGCTTGACCACTATTGGTCACACCTTTGGCCTAAATGTTGGTTAGGATCTCCCCCGTTCTGCGTCTGTCGCTTTTAGGTGAGTCGGGTATGCGGGCGAATTCCGGACCGGCCGCCACGGGCTAGTAATCCGTGCCGGATTCATGCGGAAGGACCATTAGCCCGGCCACCTCAAGAGACGTAATCGACCTGCGTTCAAAGGCTCACGTGTTCCGGTAAGTGCGCTGGAGGTAAGGCCCAACTCTTAGGAGGGCCGAGTATGTCCAAGTTTGCACGACGTACGTGGGACCTCGTAGTGAATTGCCTGCGTGTTTATCACGTCTGGAAATTCCTGCGAGACAGCTTCGATGACCGTTAAGGCCTGAGAAGTGGAGCCGCCCCGGTTTCGGCCGGGGCGGCTTTTTGCTTAGACCCGGAAATGGCTGACCATCTGCTGCAACTGGCTGCCCAGCCGTGCCAGTTCGACGCTCGACTTGGCAGTCTCGTCGCTGGCCGTTGCGGTCTGTTCCGATACGTCACGTACATTGACGATGCTGCGGCTGATCTCTTCGGCCACGGCGCTTTGCTGTTCGGCGGCGGCGGCGATCTGTTGGTTCATCGACTGGATGTTCGACACCGTGCGGGTGATGTTCTCCAGGGAGACGCCGGCCTTGCGGGTCAGTTCGACGCTGCTGTCGGTCAGGCTGCGGCTGTTGTTCATCACAGCGGCCACTTGCTGGGTGCCGTTCTGCAAGCCGGCGACCAGGCCTTCGATTTCTTCGGTGGATTTTTGCGTGCGCTGGGCCAGGCCACGTACCTCGTCGGCGACCACGGCAAACCCACGCCCGGCTTCACCGGCGCGCGCCGCTTCAATCGCGGCGTTGAGCGCCAGCAGGTTGGTCTGCTCGGCCACGGCCTTGATCACGTCCATCACGCTGCCGATCTTGTTGCTCTCTTGTTGCAGGTGGGCCATGGCGTCAGTGGAGCGTGCCACTTCGTCGGCCAGGCGTTCGATCTGGGCGATGGCTTCGGCCACCACCTTGTCGCCTTCGCGGGCCTGGCCATCGGCGGCGGATGCGGCCTGGGAGGCTTGTTCGGCGTTGCGCGCCACTTCCTGCACGGTGGCGGTCATTTCATGCATGGCGGTGGCCACTTGATCGGTTTCGATTTTCTGGCTGTTGACCCCGGCGCTGGTCTGCTCGGTCACGGCCGACAGCTCTTCGGCTGCGCTGGCGATCTGCGTGACGCCGTCGCGGATCCCGGAAATCAGCTCGCGCAAGGTGGTGCCCATGCGCTGGATGCCTTGTTGCAGCACGCCCAGTTCGTCGCGGCGGGTCACTTGGATGTTGTGGCTCAGGTCGCCGGAAGCGATGCGCTCGACCACGGCCAGGGTTTCCTGCAGCGGGCGGGTGATCTGCCGGGTGATGACCAGCGCGGCGATAATCCCCACCAGCAGCGCCAGCACGGTGCTGATCAGTTGCAGGCTGCGGGCCTGGACGCTTTCGGCGTCGCGGCGTTGCAGCTGGATGTCATACAGCGCTTCGCTGCGCGACACGATATCGGCACCCTGCACGGTCATTTCCTGGCGAGCGAGGACGATATTGGCGTTGGCCGCTTTATACGCCTGTAGCGCATTGCGATAGGCGCCCAGGGCATTTTCCAGGGCGATCAGCTCGGCTTGCTGGGACTCACCAAACACGTTCTTCAAGCCTTTGAGGCCATTGATCGCCGATTCAATCTGCGCCGCTGCACGGGCTTCGGTGTCCGGGTTGACGTTGCCGGTGTAGCCGCGCACTTCATAGCGGGCCACCTGGAACTCTTCCTTGGCGTGGTTGACGGCTTCGTACTGGGCGAAGCGTTCACTGCTTTCAGGCAACTGCCGCACGCTCTGGTCCAGTGCCGCAATCACCAGGCCGGCGGCGTCGGCGCGTTCGCCCATGGTCTGGCGAGCCGCGTTGCCGTTACGGTAGGCCTCGCGCATTTTGTTCAGCGACTGCCGGTAGGCGGTGATGATGTCTTTCTGCTCGTTGAGCAGCTTGAGGTTTTCCGGGCTCTTGAAGCTGTTGACCAACTGTTGCTGCTGCGCGGCAAAACTGTCGAGGGTGGTCTGGACGTTCTGCGCCACGGTTTCATCGCCGTTGGCGAGCATGTATTGCAGGCGCACGATCCGCAGTTTGGTCAGCGAGGCGTTGAGCTGGGTGATGTCGCTCATCCAGTTGCTGCGGTCGATCAGGCTGCCCAGGCTGGTCCAGCCGGTGAGCGCGAGGATCGAGGTGAGCACCAGTACCAGGCCGAAGCCCAGGCCCAGTTTCAAGTTGACGCTGATGTTGCCAAACCATGTATTCATCGAATTCCTCCAGGAACAGATTGCGTGTACATCAGTTGCTGGAAGATCGCCCAGCCGATGGATAGTCAGGAGATATCGGCAGGCAGGGCGAGAGCTGAAACGGTTTTTTAGCCAATGTGGGATTGGCGGATGAGCGGTCATTACTCCCGATGTAGGCGCTCTTCACCCGTTGGGCAGGATGCTCAGGACCAGACACGATGCGGCATCCCGGCTGAGGTGGATGCGATTGTGGGCAATGCGCGGGTCGTGGGCCTGGCCCTCGGCTTCGCCGCTGTTGGGGTTGACGTCGAAGCGCGGGAAATTGCTACTGGAAATGTCCAGGCGCAGGCGATGGCCCTGCTTGAACAGGTTGCAGGTGGCAAATGGCTCGATGTTCACTTTCACCCGTTCGCCGGGTGTCAGCGGTTTGGGCTGCTCCCACGCGTCGCGATAACGGCAGCGGCGGATGCCGTCGGTGATGTTCATCGCAAAGCCTTGCGGGTAAGCGGCGCTCGGCGGGTAGACATCCACCAGCTTGGCGGTGAAGTCGGTGTCCGGCGCGTCGCTGTCGATCCATAGCTCGATCTGCACCGTGCCGGCGACGATCAGGTCTTCGGTCAGGGGCGGGGTCTCAAAGCTCAGCACATCGTCGCGTTCGCACAGGGGGCGATTGTCACCATGGGTGCCAAAAAAGTCCGCGCGCTCACGCTGGTCGAAGGCGCCACCGACGAAGATCGGCGCACCGGATGTCAGTGCGCCGCCCACGGTCGGCACCGGGTTGGCGGGGTCGGCGTAGTAACCCAGGACGGCCTCGTCAGCGCTGGGCGCAACCTCGGTCAATTGCCGTTGTTCATCCAGGTACAAGGTCAGCGCCTGGGTGCCGGGCAGCGGCCATTGCTCGGCCTGCAACCAGCGGCCGCCGTGTTGCAGGCGCCCCTTTTCATCCGGTAAGCCGCTACCGCCGCCCATCAGGAACACCTGCACCTGGGCCTGCGGTGGCTGCGTCCCAGGCTTGAGGGACTGCTCGAACCATTGCAGGCGGCAACTCAACCAATCCTGCGCCACCTGGCCGTCAAACGCGGCCTGGGCGCCGAACTCCACATCGCCGCTATGGCTGATGTTACGGTCACCGTGCAGCCACGGCCCCATGATCAACTGTTGCGGTGCACGGTTGGCGCGGGTGAATGCGGCGTAGTTGGCCAGGGTCGAGCTGACATAAGCGTCATACCAACTGGACATGAACAACACGGGAATATCCGGCAAGTCCGCGTAATGACCTTCGGCATAAATTCCCGACTTCTGCCAGTAGGGGCCGAAAGTGCCCTGGGCCCACTGCTCCAGCAGATAGGCTTCGTACTCGGGCACATGGCGCAACGGTGATTGGCCCGCCTGCCAGGGCATGCGGCGGAACCACTCATGGATGTCTTCGTCTTCCAGCGCCTGGCGTACTTGCGGGTCGGCCAGGGCTAGCGGGCTTTCCTTGGCCTGGCGAAAGGCCCAGGTAGCCTGCTTGAGTTCAAACGCACCGCCCTGGCGAATCCCGCATTGGTAGGCGTTGGCGAAGCCGCCGCTGTCGAGCACCATGCTGCTCAGGCCCGGCGGGTGCAGGCAGGCCATCGCCAGCTGGGTGTGGGCCGCGTAGGACAGGCCCATGCTACCGATCTTGCCGTTGCACCATGGCTGGCGAACGATCCAGGCCAGGGTGTCGAAGCCGTCTTCGCCCTCGGCGGTGTATTTGGTGAACACCCCTTCGGAGGCGTAGCGCCCGCGGCAATCCTGGAAGATCGCGACAAACCCCTGGGCGGTAAAACACGCCGCCATCTGCTCGCGGGAGATGTGCTGGCCGTCGAGCTGTTTTTCCGAGCGCGACGGTTTGCACTTGTCATAGGGCGTACGTTCGATCACCACCGGATACGGCCCTTCGCCGCCCGCCGGCAGGTAAATATCGGTGGCCAGGTGGATGCCATCGCGCATGGCGATCATCTGGTTGTGCAGGGTTTGCATAGGTAAAACACTCATTGGCTCAATATCCGGTTTGCACGGCAATGGCCAACAGCACCATCGCCAGCACCGCGTAGATCAGGAACAGCGGCAGGATGTAGCGCGCCCATTGGCCCCAGCCGACGTTGGCGGTGGCCAGCAGCACCAGCAGGCCGCTGGAGGTCGGGGTGATCATGTTGGTCAGGCCGTTGCCCATCAAAAAGGCAAACACCGTGGTTTGCGGGCTGACCCCGGACAACTGGCCCAGCGGCCCGAAGATCGGCATCGTCACCGCCGCCTGGCCTGAGGTGGACGGGATCAGCACGTCCAGCCCCAGTTGCGCGAAGAACATGCCGTAGGCCGAGACCACCGGCCCGTGGTCGCCCACCAGGTTGGCCAGGCTGTTGACGATGGTGTCCAGCACCTGGCCGGTGCTGAGGATGATTTCCACGGCGGTCGCCAGGCCGATCAATACGCCGGCGATCAGCACCTTTTTCATGCCATCGACAAACGCGCTGGCGGCAGTGCTGGCAGCCAGGCCGGCGATCACCGTAAAGGCCACGGTCAGCAGCAGGTAGAACGCCGACAGTTCATGGTATTTCCAGCCCCAGCGGTTCGAGGCATACACCAGAAAACCGATCCCGCCGCCCAGCACCAGCAGGTTCAGCAGGTGGCGAATCGGCAGGGGTTTGCTTTCAAAGGTGATCTGCGCGCTGGCATCAAAGCCGTGTTTGCGAATGCTCCACAGCACAAACGCGATACCCACCAGCAGGAAGGTGCAGTAAGCGGCGACGCGCATGCTCAAGCCGCTGAAGATCGGCAGGCCGACCATCGGCTGGGCCACGGACAACGCCACCGGGTTGGAGATGGACGCCAGGTAGCCGATCTTCACCGAGATGGTGACGATGGCCAGGCCAATCAGGTTCGACAGCCCCAGGCGGTTAGCCATGGCCACCATCAACGGCACGATCAGGATGAATTCCTTGGCCAGCCCCATGAAGGTGCTGCCGGCGGAAAATACCAGCATCAGGCTCGGCACCAGCACGTAGATATTGCCCCGCGTCAGGCCCAGCAGGCGCTCCAGCCCGGCGTCGATTACCCCGGCCTTGTTCAGCACGCCGAACATGCCGCCGATGAACAGCACCATGAAAATCAGCGCCGCACGCTTTTCGATGCCTTGGGGGATGGCCATGAAACCTTCCACCAACGACACCGGGCGCGCGGTTGTGTCGCCGGCCTTGCGCGGTTCCAGGGAGAACAGTTGGCTGAAGGAGTCCTGCTTTTCCAGCACCTGGTACGAGCCCGGCACCACCAGGCCATTGTGACGCTGGAATTTGCCGGCATTCACCGCATAGGTGAAGGCGACGGCGAGCAGGACGATACTCAGCAGAATGATCGCTGGGTTGATTTGCTTGCGTTGCACGGGTTTGTCTGCGGCCGCCTCGGTGGGCGGCGGGGTACGGAGGATCTGCGGTTCGGTCATGCTGGCGGCCCCGGCGCGACCCCGTCTGGGCGGGGTGAGTGCGCTGTTATTGTTGTGGTGGGCGGACACTAGGGCAAAGCGCGCAGGCCCACAACGTTATGCGTGGGGCGGGTTGGGGTATGCGTTTTACACACAGATTGCGCGCAACGACGAGCGGTTCGGCTGGGAGGCTGTGGTGTTGGCGCGGCTGTCATCGCCGGCAAACCGGCTCCTACAGTGGGGTGGCGAGGCAGCTTTTGAGGTGGTCGGCGAAGGCCGTTACCAACTGTGAGCGTGGCTCGTCGGCACGAAATGCCAGGCCAAATTCATAGGGCAACGCCGGGCGAAACGGCCGGCTGACAATCGGCAGATGCATGAAGTGGCTGGCCAGCAAACCGTTGACGATCGACACCCCTAGGCCTTCGGCGACAAAGCTGCAGGCGGCGCCCACCGAGTGCACCTCGACCCGCACCTGGGGCGTCAGGTTGGCGGCGCGGAACATCTGGTTCAACTCGGTACGCACCGCCCGTTGCCGGCCCAGCATCACCAGCGGCACGTTGCGCAGATGCTGCACCTCGATGAACTCTTGGCGACTCAACGGGTGATCGGCTGGCATCACGCACACACCTTCGGTGTGCAGCACCGGCTCGATATCGAAGTCGGGAATCTCGGTGGGCAGGCGCACAAAACCCAGGTCGGCGGAGCGGTCCAGCACGGCGCGTTCGATCATGTCGTAGGAGCCGGTCAGCAGTTCGACCACGGTGTCGTCATGGTCCTTGAGAAAGTCCGCGACAATCCGCGGCAACAATTGCTGGGTCATGCTGGTGGGGACGCCGACCTTGAGCAGGCTTTTGCGCGAGCGGCCGACGCGCATTTCGTCGGCCAGACGCTGGATACGCTGCATGCCGTCCACCAGGCCGGCGACCTCGGTGAGCAACTCCTCGGCCTCTGGCGTGGCCATCAGGCGGCCCTTTTTGCGCAGGAACAGGGCAAACCCCAGGGCGTCCTCCAACTGGCTCAACAGGCGGCTGACCGCAGACTGCGACAAGCCCATGCGCGTGGCCGCGCCGATGGTCGAGCCGGTGGACATGATCGCCTTGAAGGCTTCGAGTTGCTTGAGGTTCACCGTGGATTTCCTGTCGAAGGGCGGCTTTGCGCATAGCGTCATGCGCTTCTCGCATAACGTTGTGGGGCGTTCGGCAAGCCGTTAGTGTCCGCCCCAATGTGACCTGGCGTCCAGCCTGGCACACGGAGCAACTGCCCATAAAAATCGACAATACGGCATTGAGGAAACACTGATGCGTGAGCTTTTCACGAGAGGCGGCGTAGTTACCGCCGGCTTGCTGGCGAGTCTGTCGCCGGCGCTGATGGCCCAGGGGTTCTGGGAGGATTCCCAGGGCAAGCTGAGCCTGCGCAATTACTATTTCAACGACGGTTATCGCGACGGTGGCGAGGACCGCAAGGAGTGGGCGCAAGGCTTTCTGCTCAACCTGCAGTCGGGCTACACCGAAGGCACCGTGGGGTTTGGCCTGGATGCCCAGGGGCTGTCGGGGATCAAGCTCGACTCCAGCCGCACCCATGCGGGCACCGGTTTGTTGCCGGTCCATGATGATGGGCGCGCCGCCAATGAATTCTCCAGCCTCGGCGTGACCGCAAAAATGCGCATCGGCGCGGCCGTGGTGAAAACCGGCACCCTGTTGCCCAAGATCCCGGTGCTGGTGCACAACGATGGGCGCCTGCTGCCCCAGACATTTCGCGGCACCCAGGTCGAATACACGGGCATCCGCAACCTGTACCTGCACAGCGGGCACCTGGATCAATTCAAGCTGCGTAACTCCACCGACAGCGTGGATATTTATCCACAGGGCTACAGCGGCAAGAAGGGCAGCGACTTCGATTTCGCCGGCGCCACCTATGCCTTCACGCCTACGCTCAGTGGCACCTGGTACTACGGGGAAATGCGCGAATTCTATCGCCAGCAATTCCTCGGCCTGGTGCATAAGCAGCCGTTGGGCCCGGGCAGCCTGACCAGTGATTTGCGCTACTTCATCAGCAATGAAGCCGGCAAGGCGCGCAACGGCAAGGTCGACAGCGACATGTTCAGCGGCCTGTTCACCTATCGCCTGGGGCCGCAGGCACTGGGCGTGGGCTACCAGAAAGTCAGCGGCGATACCGCGCTGCCCTATGCCAGCGTGTCGACGGTGTACTCGTTCAGCAACGCTGGGGTCGGCAAGTTCATCCAGGCCGGTGAGCAAACCTGGATGCTGCGCTACGACTATGACTTCGCCGCCGTGCTGCCGGGCCTGAGCTTCATGACCCGTTACTACAAAGGCCAGAACGGCGACTTCAAGGGCCGCGAAGCGCGCGAGTGGGAGTCCGACACCCACCTGCGCTATGTGATCCAGGACAGCACCCTCAAAGGCCTGGGCGTGGAATTGCGCAAGGCCACCTACCGTTCCACCTATGCCAGTGACCGCGATAACTACCGGGTCTACCTGACGTACGATCTGGCGCTCTGGTAGGCCTTACTGTTCGACAAACGAGTAGGGCCGGCTGCCCACGGTGATCTGCTTGAGAGCGGTGACCGGAGTCGTCAGTTGCTCGATACGGTCCAGCAACGCCACATTGCCCGGCCTGGCATCGAGATAGGTGCGCAGTTGTGCCTCCGTCTGCAGGATCGGCAAGTTGCTCTGGGTGTAAAACACGCTGGCGCCGGCCACACGCTCGTTGGGCTGGTACAGCACCACCGTGTGGCCCTGGGCTTGTAATTCCTGGATTTGGCGGGTCAGCGGCACGAAGGATTCTCGCCGGTCGGCCTTGGGCGCATACCAGATAGCAGCGCCCAGGTAGCCGGCAATCACCACGGCAAATACGCCGGTGATCAAGCCACGGCGATAGGCGGGCACGCGGCCAAGCAGGACCGCGCCATATTCGGCCGCGAGGACCGCCGCCGCCGGGGTCAGGGCCATCAGATACACGATGCGTTTGCTGGAGGCGAAGGTCAGCAGGGTAAATTGCGCCACCAGCCACAGGCTGAAAAACAGCCGGTAGCGATTGCTCGCCAGACTTTTGCGAAAGTGCCACAGGCCCAGGTACACCAGGATATTCCACGGCAAAAAGGCTTCGGGCAGTTTGGCCAGGTAGTAGTAGATCGGCTCGTAATGCCCGGCTTCGACGAAGGAGCCGCTGAAACGTCCGACACTGTTGGTCCACAACACCTCACCGACTGCCTGCATCCCACCCCGTTGATACAGAAACCCCAGCCAGATCAACAACGGCACCAGCGCCAGTAGGGTGAACATGCCGGGCCGCAGCCATTGGCCGGGCCGCACGCGCTTGTCCAACAGGCTGGTGCAGGCCAGGTAGGCAAAAATCACAATGCCCGGCATCGCCAGGCCCAGCACGCCTTTGCTCAAGGTGGCGATGGCCATCCCCAAGGTAAACAGCAGCCATGTGCCGATATTGGCACCGGGCTGGGATTCCGCGCGGGTGGCCTGGTAGAACGCCAGCAGGGCCAGGGTCACGCCGAGGCTGAGCAGCGCATCCTCACCTACGCCGCGCACGTTGCTCCAGTAACTGGCCATGGTCGCCAGCACCAGCGCGGCGCCAAACGCCAGGGGCTTGGGCCGTCCGAAGCGGCGCAACATGCCGTACAGCAGCATCACACTGAACAACCCGGCAAACGCCGAGGCCAGTCGGACCGCGCCGGTGCTGGCGCCAAACAGGCGAATCGCCCCGGCATCCAGCCATAGGCTCAGGGGTGGTTTTTCCAGGAACGGCTCAGCGAACAGGCGCGGCACCACCCAGTCATTATCCAGGTGCATGGCCATGGCAATCCCGGCCACCCGGGCTTCGGTGGAGCCTTGCAACTCATGATTACCCAGGGCCACGAAGAACAGCAGACCGGCAAGCAGCAGCAACAGCGGGGCAGGGCGTGTCATGGGGTGGGTTACCGGATGCTAGAGGGGGTAGTGTTGGAGTATACGAAGGCAATCCTTAACAAATTGTGAACGCAGAGCCTGTTGTGGATTGGCCTGCCAAGTAGCCTTGAAGTGGTCGGTTCGCCGCCGCCAGGGAAACCTACCATTGCCAGGTCCCGATCCACACTGGAGCGGGCTTCCCGATAGGAGAACGCGATGAGTAACGATCCACAGGCAATCGTGGTGAGAGCCTTGCAACCCGAAGACTATGAGCAATGGCTGCAACTGTGGCTGGCCTACCAGGACTTTTATCAAGTCACCCTGGATGAGACCACTACCCGCACCGCCTTCAGTCGCTTGCTCGATGCCGATGAAGCCATGGCCTGCGCCGTGGCGGTACAGGGCGATGAGTTGGTCGGGCTGGTGCATGCGCTGTTGCATCGTTCGACCTGGGCGGTCGCTGATTTTTGCTACCTCGAAGACCTGTACGTGGCCCCCACCGTGCGCGGTGGCGGCACCGGCAAGCTGTTGATCGAATGGGTCCAGCGCTATGCGCAACACCACGGCTGCGCCCGGTTGTACTGGCATACCCAGCAGACCAATAAACGTGCGCAGAAACTCTACAACTGGATCGCAGAAGACTCGGGCTGCATCGAGTATCGGATGGCCCTGTAGCGCCCGCCCGCAACGCTCGCCGATATTGCTCGTGGACATATCGGCGGCTTCGCACAAAGATGCATGGTTTTTTAGCCCTTGGCCAAGTCAATGACCCACAACCTGGAACTGGACACGCTGAAGATCCGCCTGACGGACCCCAAGCTGGCCTCGCTGGATTTGCGGGTGCGGGTGCAACGGGTGCTGCGCCAGTTGATCCTCGAGGGCATCCTCGCGCCCGGCAGCCGCTTGCCCGCCACGCGCACGCTGTGCAAGTCACTGGGCATCTCCCGGGATACCGTGGAAATGGCCTACGTCCAACTGCAATTGGACGGTTACCTGTGTCGGCGCGAAGGCTCGGGCAGTTTTGTCTCCGAGAAAATCGGGCCGAGCCTGCTGGGGGCGCGCAAGCGCCAGCCGGTGGTGGCGAACCAGGCGGCGCTGAGTGCCAGGGGCGCGCAGATCCTCGCCAGCGGCGGCGTTACCGACCAGCAAGTGGTCAAGGCGTTTGCCACGGGGCTGCCGGAAACGCGCACCTTTCCCGTGGGCATCTGGGAGCGCCTGCACCGCCAGGCATTGAAGGATTATCGCCCGAACCTGCTGTTGCACGGCGACCCGCAAGGCGCCGAACCCCTGCGCCAGGCCATCGCCGACTACCTGAACCTGGAGCGCGGCGCGCGGGTTACACCGGATCAGGTGCTGGTGCTGTCGAGTACGCGCCAGGCCCTGTATTTGTGCGCGCAGGTGCTGGTGGATGAAGGCCAGCCGATCCTGATGGAAGACCCCGGCTACTTCGGCGCCCGCAAGGCGTTTGAAATGGCCCAGCTCAAGGTGGTACCGGTGGCGGTGGACGCCAAAGGCCTGTGTATCGACGCCTTGCGCGCCGACCGCAGTGGCGCCAATGCCGTGTATGTCACGCCGTCCCATCAATACCCCACTGGCGCCACCCTCGCGCTGGAACGGCGCCTGGACCTGATCGCCTGGGCCGAGCAGCGCCAAGGCTGGATCATCGAGGACGACTACGACAGCCAGTTTCACTACGAAGGCCTGCCGACCGCCTGTGTACAAGGCCTGGATAGTTACCAGCGCACGCTGTACCTCGGCACCTTCAGCAAATCCCTGTACCCCGGCTTGCGCATGGGCTTTATGGTGCTGCCCCGGGAGTTGGTCAAGCCCATGACTTACGCCCGCAGCATTCTCGACGGCCACACCCCGCAAATCGCCCAGTTGACCCTGGCGCGCTTTATGAGCGACGGGCATTTCGGCAGCCATATCCGCGCGATGCGCAAAGTCTACGGCGAGCGACGTGATGCCATGGCCGAGGCGGTCGGGCGCCACTTGAGCCATGTGGTCACCGCCAGCTTGCCGCCCGGGGGCTTGCAATTGCCTTGCGTGCTGCATGAGGGATGGTCGGAGCTGGAGACGATTCGCCAGGCGGCGCGGGTGGGTATCCAACTGCCTGGCCTCACGCGGCTCTACGCCCAGCCGCCGGCAAGGGGCGGATGGCTGCTGGGGTTCTCGGCGCTGACGCCCGGTGAAATCGACAGCGCCAGCCGGCAATTGGCCAAGGTACTCAAGGGTGGTCTGGTGCAAGGTCGGGAAGTGGACTGAACGGGCGGTCCGGTGCTTGTTAGCCTTTGCGGCCTCAACCAAAGGAATGCGCCATGAACCGACCCGCCTCACGCCTGCGTCTTGCCGACTACCTGTCACCGAGCATCAGTGCGCTGATTTCCGTCATCGTCAATTACGCCGGGACCTTTGTCCTGGTGTTCCAGGCCGCGCACCTGGCGCAACTGAGCGCGGCGCAAACCGCGTCCTGGGTCTGGTCGGTGAGTATTGGCGTGGGCGTGACCGGTGCGTGGTTGAGCTACCGCTACCGCGAGCCGATCATCACGGCGTGGTCGACGCCGGGGGTGGCCTTTCTGGCGACGGTCATGGCGTTTACGCCGTATGCCGAAGTGATCGGTGCCTATGTGATGTGCGCCATCGGTTTTATCGTGCTGGGCCTGAGCGGTGCGTTCGAGCGTTTGGTGCGGCTGATCCCCGGTGGCATTGCGGCGGGTTTGCTGGCGGGGATCCTCCTGCAATTTGGTGTGGCGGCGTTTGGCGGGGCCAACGCGGACCCGCTGCTGGTGATTGTCCTGGTGGTGTCCTACGCGGTGCTGCGCCGTTTCACTTCACGTTATGCGATGGTCGGAGTTCTGTTGATTGGCCTGGGGTTGCTGCTCGCCCAACAGCGGCTTGACCTGCACAGCCTGGAGCTGCAACTGGCCGCCCCGGTGTTTGAAATGCCGCACTTTTCCATCGCGGCGTTTTTTGGCGTGGCCTTGCCGCTGTTCGTGATTACCCTGACCGGGCAATACATCCCCGGCATGCTGGTGCTGCGCAACGACGGGTTCCAGACCAGCGCCAACCCGATCATCACTATCACCGGCCTGGGTTCTTTGCTGATGGCGCCGTTCGGCGCCCATGCATTCAACGTCGCAGCGATCACGGCGGCGATCTGCACCGGGCGCGATACCCATCAGGATCCGTCCAAACGCTACATCGCCGGGTTGGTGTGTGGGGCGCTGTACATCCTGGTCGGGGTGTTTGGCGTGACGTTGGCGACCTTGTTCATGGTCCTGCCGCGCGCGTTTATCACCACCTTGGCGGGCCTGGCGCTGCTCGGGGCCATCGGTTCAAGCCTGGCCAATGCCATGGCCGATACACGCACCCGGGAAACCGCGTTGATCACCTTTTTGGCGACGGCGGCCAATGTCACGCTGCTGGGGATTGGCGGCGCGTTCTGGGGGCTGGTGGCGGGGTTGTTGGTGCATGGGGTGATTCACGGTGGGCGCGGGGTTCAGACGCGCGCGGCGGGCTAAAGGAGTTCGGCGCGTTTCACCGCGATACCCAACGGGCCGCTGAGCTTTTCGACCCTGACCTTGCCACCCGCCCGAAGCGCATCCGGGTGGCAGATTCTTATACGTTTTTCGAGTTCTCGATCGTAGACCTTTAACCCGCTACAGCCCTTGCCGGCGGAGGTGTATTCGTAGCTGGCGATGTAGTCGCCCGGCCTTGTGCTTGAAAAAAACACAAGCAATGACAACACGAAAAATTCGGCCACGGCGATAACGGCGAGCAGCGAGATCGCTTCTTCCAACGAGTCCATTATTGTAAATCTGAGGCGCGGATTCCTGCGCCGTACCCCCAGCACAAATACCACGGCAGCCAATAGGGGCGATGTCACCAGGCAGATCATCACGCTCAACGTATTGAAGTACACGATGCGGTCGAGCCAGAACACCCATAACCCGATGGTTGCCACGAAAAGTACTACGCCCAGGCCGACGAGCAGGCGTGTAGAGGTCAGCGGTCTTCTCAATTCAAATGGCTTCCATGCAGTGAAGCAAAGGGGTAAACGCGACAGGCACTGTGTTTGGGTCGGATAAAACAGCAGGGAGTATAAACTTCTACTTGTCTCTAATGAGAAGTATTATCATACGCGCCTCCCGTCAGCTGCCAGTCCGGAAATCACCTCGATGGCCTCATCCTCTTCCTCCCACCGTGCTGTGGGTGAACTCTACGCCCAGCATCACGGCTGGGTGGTGCAGTTGCTGCGGCGCAAGCTGGGTGGGCAGGAGCAGGCACTGGACCTGGCTCAGGATACCTTCGTGCGCATCCTCAGCAGTGGGCCCTTGCCGCTGTTGCGTGAGCCGCGGGCTTATCTCACCACGGTCGCCAGCCGTCTGTGCGGCCAGTATTTTCGCCGCCAGGCCCTGGAGCGTGCGTACGAACAATCCCTGTTGATCCTCGAGCCGGAACACGCGCCGTCGCCGGAGACCCGCTTGTTGGTACTTGAAGCACTGGATGCGGTCGGGCAGGTGCTGGACGGGTTGGGGAGCAAGGTGCGGGAGATTTTCCTGCTGTCGCAGTTGGACGGCCTGACTTATCCACAGATCGCCGAGCAACTGGGCCTGACCGTGAATGTTGTGCAAAAGGCCATGCTCAAGGCCTATCGGCATTGTTACCTGGCGGTGTACCAGGCATGACGATGTTCCAGCCAACCGACGATCAATTGTTGGATGAATACGTGCTGGAACAGGCGCTGACGTGGATGGTCACCCTGCAATCGGGCGTCAGCGGCGCCGCCGAGCAACGCGCGTGTGCAGCCTGGCGCAATGCAAATCCCCAGCATGAACTGGCCTGGCAGCGCTTGACCGGCTTGAGCCGCGACCTGCGTAGCAGCACCGTTGCCCTGCCGGCGCCCGCCGCCCGCCAGTTGTTGCGGGCGCGCAGCCTGACCTCGCGGCGCACGCTGCTCAAGGGTTTCGCCGGCCTGGGGATGGCGGCGGCCATGGGCCTGGGTGTGCGCGAGCGCGTGGTGTTGCCGCAGTTGTTCAGTGACTACCGCACCACCACCGGCGAGCGGCGGCCCTTGCAGTTGGCCGGCGCTGGCGCGGTGCAACTGGACACCCAGACGGCGGTGGATGTGCGCGGCCCGCAATTGGCCCTGAACCAGGGGCGCTTGCTATTGGCGACGGCGGCGGACACCTTCGTCGGCGTCAAGACCGCCCATGGCTGGGTGCGGCCGGTGGCGCTGTCGCGGCTGATCATCAGCCAGGATCTGCCAGGCCAGCGCGGGACCCTGGTGCAAGTGCTCGCAGGCCATGTCTGGATCGAACCGCAGCAAGGTGGCCGGGTGTCGATCGGCGCCGGCCAGCAGTTGGCCTTCGACAGCCGCCAAAGCGGCCCGGCACAACCCCTTGCGCCCGCCGCCGATGCCTGGAGCCGTGGCTTGCTGATTGCCGAGCGCATGCCGCTGGCCCAGGTGGTCGATCAGCTCAACCGTTACCGGCGCGGGGTGTTGCGCTGTGACCCGGCGGTTGCCGGTCTGCAAGTTTCGGGTTCGTTCTCCCTCGACCGCCCGGATGCCAGCCTCGACCTGCTGGCCAAGGTGCTGCCGGTGCGCGTGCAGCGGGTCTTCGGCTACCTGGCGACGGTGGTGGAGGCCTAGGTAAAAAAAATTCCATGGGGCCGGCAGTATTTGCCATCTCGTGCATCAAGACAGGGAAGACGCTGAATAAGAGCGCCCCCAACCTTTCACCACAGGACAGTCTTTATGCACAGCCGCGTCACTCCGCTTGCCAGCGCCCTGCGCGCCATAATCGTTGGTTTAACCGTGGCCACGGCCAGCCACGGCGCCATGGCCGCCACTGCGCAACCGGCTACCGAACAGGCCCCGCGCCAGTCCTACGACATCGCTGCCGGCAGCCTGGACCGCGTGCTGGGTGCTTTCGGCAATCAGGCGGGCGTGATGATCGCCATCGATTCGGCGCTGGCCAAGGGTGTGCACAGCCAGGGCTTGCACGGCAGTTTTGCCCTGGCCGAGGGGCTTGAGCGCCTGCTGGCACCGCTGGGCCTGCAGGCCGAGTATGAGCAGGGCAGCTATCGCGTGGTGGCGCGGGCCGTCGCAGACGGGCAAGTGCAATTGCAGGCCACGCAGATCAGCGCCAACCAGTTGGGCTCGATCACCGAAGGCACTGGCTCCTACACCCCGGGCACGATTGCCACCGCCACGCGGATGGTGCTCACCCCACGGGAAACGCCGCAATCGATCTCGGTGGTCACGCGCCAGGTGATGGATGACTTCGGCCTCAATGCCATCGACGACGTGATGCGCCACACGCCCGGCATCACCGTGTCGACCTACGACACCGAGCGCACCAACTACTATTCCCGTGGTTTTTCCATCGTCAACTTCCAGTACGACGGCATCCCCACCCTGCGCGACGCCCAGTACTCGGCGGGGCAGACCCTGACCGACATGGCCCTGTATGACCGCGTCGAAGTGCTCAAGGGCGCCACCGGCCTGCTCACCGGCGCGGGCGGCCCGGGCGGTACCATCAACCTGATTCGCAAGAAGCCGACCTCGGAGTTCAAGAGCAGCATCGAACTGGGCGCCGGCTCCTGGGACAACTACCGCTCGCAGATCGACGTCAGCGGCCCGTTGACCGAAACCGGCAACGTGCGCGGCCGGGCGGTGGCGGCGTACCAGGATAAAAAATCGTTCCTCGACCACTATTCGCGCAAAACCGGCGTTTACTACGGCATCCTTGAATTCGACCTTGATCCCGACACCCTGCTGACCCTGGGCGCCGACTATCAGGACAGCGACCCGAAAGGCTCCAGCTGGACCGGTACGCGGACCATCTTCGACCCGGCCGGCAACAAACTGGACCTGCCGCGCTCGTTCAACAACGGGCCGAAGTGGAGCAGTTGGGAGCAGTACACCCGCACCCTGTTCGCCACCTTGGAACACACCTTCGACAATGGCTGGGTGACCAAGGGCCAGTACAACCATCAGATCAACGGCTACAACGCGCCCCTGGGCTACATCTCCCAGGACTCCCTGACCGCCAGCTCGATCTTTGCGCGTAAATACACCGGCGAGACCACCAGTGACAGCGTCGATGTGTACGCGTCCGGGCCGTTTGAGTTGTTTGGTCGTGAGCATCAACTGGTGGTGGGCCAGTCGTTGTCCATCTCCAAATGGAAGGGCAAGGACTACGGCAGCGCGACCTATTTCGACAACTCCTACGACTTCTACAAGTGGCACGGCGAAGCCATCGAGCCGCTGTGGAACCAACCGACCAGGATCAGCGACGAAACCACGCGCCAGACCGGCAGCTACATCACCGGGCGCTTCAGCCTGATGGAGGACCTGCACTTGCTGCTGGGCACGCGCATCGCCAACTACCAGGTCACGGGCACCAGCGACACCCGGGAAAGCGGCAAGGTCGTGCCCTATGCCGGCCTGACCTACGACCTCAACGACAACTTCACGGCCTACGCCAGCTACACCGAAATCTTCCAGCCACAAACCCAGTATCGCGACCGTACGCGCACCATGCTTGATCCCAACGAAGGCAAGAACTACGAACTGGGCCTCAAGAGTGAGTTCTTCGACGGGCGCCTGAACGCCAGCCTGGCTTACTTCGAGGTCCACGAAAAAAACCGCCCGGTTGCTGATACGGCCTACAACTCCCAGCCGGGCGTGGACTACTCCTACATCGGCACTAAAACCGAGACCAAGGGCTACGAAGCGGAAATCTCCGGTGAACTGAGCCCCGGCTGGCAGCTACAGGCCGGCTACACCCACAAGATCGCCCGCGATGCCGACAAGAAAAAGGTCGCCACCTGGGAGCCGGAAGATCAACTGAGTTTCTACACCAGCTACAAACTCCAGGGCCGCCTGGACAAACTCACCCTGGGCGGTGGCGCGCGTTGGCAGGCTGCCGGTTGGCAAAACGTCAACAACCCCGGCACGCGCCAGAGCGAAAAATTCACCCAGGACCCGTACTGGCTGGTGGACCTGATGGCCCGTTATCAACTGACGGAAAACCTGTCGGCCACGCTCAACGTCAACAACCTGTTCGACAAGGCGTACTACACCAACATCGGCTTCTACGACTCGGCGTATTACGGCGACCCGCGCAATGTGATGGTGACTACGCGCTGGGATTTCTAGGCCGCAAACGTCCCTGAAAACACCCATTCAACCGGCCCGGTAAGCAGCACCGGGCCGGTGCCACGCCATTGCACCGTGACGCTGCCCCCATCACATTCAACCTCAACGCAATCGTCCAGCAGCCCCCGACGTATCCCATTGATCGCCGCACCACACGAGCACGAGCCAGACCCCAACGGCACGCCACCACCGCGCTCCCAAATGCGCAGCCGGATATGCCGGCGGTTGATGACTTTGACGAAATGCACATTCGTGCGCGCGGGAAACAGCGGGTTGGTTTCAATCAACGAGCCGACGGCCGCGATGTCAATGTTCGCCAGATCATCGACAAAATAGGTGCAGTGCGGATTACCAATGCTGCATGCGGTGGGCTCTCCGGCCAGTGGCAGCCGTAGGCTATCCATGGCCGTGGCCAAGGGGATCTGCGACCAGTCGAGCAGCGGTTCGCCCATGCTCACGGTAATCGCGCCGCTGCTGGTTTGTTCGCAGGTAAGCAGGCCACGGTTGGTTCGCAGTATCACCGAGGTGCTGTTGGATTCGCGCATCAAGCGCTCGGCAACCCCTCGCGTGGCGCTGCCACAGGTATCCAGCGCAGAACCATCGGCATTCCAGAACTCCACCCGCGCCTGTGCATCGTCGCAATCGAGCATCACCGCCAGTTGGTTGAAGCCAACCCCACGGTGGCGATCCCCCATGCGCTTGGCCAGGGCGCTGGTGATAGGGTTGGTGGCGTTGCGTGCGTCGACAACGACAAAATCATCGCCATTGGCGTGCATCTTGTGAAAGTTCAGCGGCATGGCGAAGTCCTGAGGTCAGCGTGATTTGCGCGCGGGTAGAGGCGTCAATTGTCCGCTTGCTCGACCAGCCAGTCGATCAGCGCCTTGAGCCGTCTGGGCAGGGTTTCGTGGGCGGGGTGGACCAGGTAGTAACCGTAATTGACCGCCTCGCTGAACCCGCCGAACGGCAGTACCAACTCGCCATCCTGCACGCGCTTGCGCACCAGTTGCTCGCGGCCGATGGCGACGCCCGCGTGGTTGATTGCCGCGAGAGTGCTCAAGTCGGAGCGGTCAAAGGTCATGAAGCGGCTTGGCAATGGGCTGCTGTCGCCCACCGCATCCAGCCATAAACGCCATTCTGCATCGAATGAAATGTTGTCCCATGCCGCCACATCGTGCAGCACCGTGCACTGTGCCAAGCGTTCCGGGTGCCCCATCAGGCCATGGGCCTGGGCATATTGCGGGCTGCACACCGGGGCAATCCGCTCGGGCATCAGGCGCAGGCTTGCCAGGCCCGGATGCTCGCCGTTGGAGTAGCACAGCACCAGGTCGATGCGCCGGGTGCGATAGTCGATCGGTTCGTTGCCGACCCGCACATCCAGTTGAATCCCGGGATAGCGGGCGGTGAAATCGGCCAGCCTTGGCACCAGCCAGCATTGCGCGACGGAAGGCCTGGCGTAGAAGCACAGCTGGCCTTCGATCTGCGTATCGGAACGCTCCTGCACAGCCTCGGACAGGGTGTCCATGGTGTGCTGCATGACCTTGAAAATGCGCTCGCCGTCATCAGTCAGGTCGACCTTGCGCGGCAAGCGATGGAACAGCTTGAGCGACAGTTCTTCTTCCAGGCGCGCTATGCGGTGGCTGACCGCACTGGCGGTCAGGCACAGCTCGTCAGCGGCGCGGGCGAAGCTGAGGTGGCGGGCGGCGACCAGGAACGTATGCAGGTTGGACAGGTGGGCGCCGTTGAGCTTGGGCGCTTTGCTCAGGCCAAGTACTGCCATGTGGGTATCCCTCTTCGCGTCAACCGCCGGCGATCAGCGGTGGATTGTCGTTTGCAGAGCACGCCCCTTATCCAGATAAGTCGCGTACTCCTGCGCAGGTACCATGCTGCCGCCGGTACCCCAGATCAAGTGCGTGGCGTTGGCCAGTTGTGCGGCACCGACGCCAATGCGCTGCAAATACTGCGCGTCCTTGAGTACCCGCACAATGCCTGGCGCGCCGGCCAGGGCCGAAGGTTCGAGTTTTACCCCTTCAAGGTCGTGGGCGAGGAACATCAGGCGGTAGAGCTCTTCGTCGGTGACGGTGTAGTAGCCATCGATCAGGCGCTGCATCGCCTTGCCGACGAAGCCGGAGGGGCGGCCCACTGCCAGGCCGTCAGCCGCGGTGACGTTGTCGATGCCGAAGTCCTGCACGCTCACCTGGTCGTGCAGCCCGCTGTACACACCGAGCAGCATGCATGGGGAGTGGGTCGGCTCGGCAAACACACAATGCACCGCATCGCCAAACGCCAGCTTCAAGCCAAATGCCACGCCACCAGGGCCGCCGCCAACACCGCAGGGCAGATACACGAACAGCGGGTGCTCGGCGTCTACCCGCACCCCGGCCACTTCAAATTGCCGGGCCAGGCGCTCGGCGGCCACGGCATAGCCGAGGAACAGGTGGGGCGAGTTTTCATCATCGATGAAATAGCAGGCCGGATCGTTTTGCGCCTGCAGGCGGCCGTTTTCCACGGCAACGCTGTAGTCAGAGGCGTATTCCACCACCGTCACGCCGCTGGCGCGCAGTTTGTCCTTCTTCCATTGGCGGGCATCGGAGGACATATGCACCGTCGCCTGGAAACCCAGCTTGGCGCTGATGATGCCGATGGACAGGCCCAGGTTGCCGGTGGAGCCCACGGCGATTTTGTACTGGCTGAAAAACGCCAGTGCGCGCTCGCTGGCCAAGGCTGCGTAGTTGTCGTCGAGGGTGATCAGGCCTGCCTGCAGGGCCAGGTCTTCGGCGTGCTTGAGCACTTCATGGATACCGCCACGGGCCTTGATCGAGCCGGAGATCGGCAGGTCGCTGTCTTTTTTCAGCCACAGCGCGCCGCTGTCGGGGAGGGCGGCCTCGCTCAACAGCGCGTGCTGCATGGCCTTCAGCGGCTGGATCGCGGACTCGATGATGCCGCCCGCCGCCGCCGTCTCCGGGAACACCTTGGCGAGATAGGGCGCGAAGCGAAGCAGGCGCGCGCTGGCGTCTTGTACATCGTCCAGGGTCAGGCCGACATCCCCCAGCCCTACAGCGGCCGGGGCGATCGCGGGGTTGAACCAACTGACCGGCTCAAGCGCGACCAGTTGCTGGATAACGGGATGACTTGCATACCAGGCGTCTAAGGTTTTGCCTTGAATCATGGGAACTGCCTTTGGGGTGGGGTTCATCACACAAACCGGGAAAGAATCAGGGTAAAGACCAGGGCCGCTACCGAGGCGAGCACGGTGGCGCCGGTGAATTTCTTGAGGGCCTCGGAGAGGGAAATCCCCAGGTACTCTTTTACGACCCAGAACGCCGAGTCGGTCACGTGGGTCCAGCCGATGGCGCCGGCACCGATGGCGATCACCAGGATCTCGGGGCTGTATTGCGGGTTCTGTCCGAGGATCGGCAGCACCATGCCGGCGGTGCTGATCATGGCGACGGTGGCCGAGCCCACGGCGAAGTGCATCAGCCCGGCGATCAGCCACGCCAGGAGGATCGGGTTGATGTTGGACTGGCCCAGCACGTCCGCCAGGACTTTGCCGATGCCGCTGCCGACCAGCATGTCGTTGAACGCCCCACCTGCACCGATCACCAGCAGAATGCCGGCCAGTGGCGGGAAGCAGCGGTGGGTCAGGTCAAGCAGGTCGCCCATGCCCAGCCCACGGCGCAGGCCCAGGGACCAGTAGGCAAAGCAAATCGACAGTACGAGCGCAATCAGCGGGTTGCCTATAAAAGATACCCACTCAAACGCCATCGAGCCTTTGGCCAGCAAGGGGGTGGCCAGGGTTTTGCCCACCATCAGCGCCAAGGGCAACAGCACGGTGATCATCGCAATCGCGAAGCTGGGGGATTGGCTGTCGTCGATGTTCCCTTCGCCGCGCTCGGCCAGGAACTGCGCCTGGCCGGCCGGGGCCTGCCGCGCGCAGGTCAGCTTGACCCAGATCGGCCCGGCGATCACGGCAGTGGGCAACCCGACGATCAGCCCGTACAGAATCACCTTGCCGATATCGGCATTGAGCATGCCGGTAATGGCCGTGGCGGCAGGGTGCGGCGGCAGGATGCAGTGCACCACCATCAGCGAGGTCGCCAGCGGCACGCCCAGGTACAGCAGGTTGATCCGGGTCTGACGGGCAACCACATAAATCAGCGGGATCAGCAGCACAAATCCCACCTCGAAGAACACCGGAATCCCGGCAATAAAGCCCACCAGCATCATCGCCCACGCGGCGTTCTGCTCACCCAGCAGCCGCAGCAGCGTGGTCGCAATGCGCTTGGCGCCGCCAGACTCTTCCAGCAACTTGCCGAGAATACTGCCCAACCCAATGATGCCGGCGAGAAAGCCGAGCGTGCTGCCCATGCCCTTCTCAAATGCCGAGACAATCGCGGTGGGGGTCATTCCCGTGCCGACACCCACCAGCAGGCTGGCGGCGATCAGGGCGAGGAATGGATGGACGCGACATTTACCGATCAGCATGACGATCAACAGGATTGACGCGCCAAGGATCAATAGAGAAAAGGTAGGGGACATGGGTGGGTCTGCTCCATCGCAGTTATTGTTAGTTGTTTGCGATGGATTAGATTTCAGGCCTATGGCGGGGACAAACGATGATTCGTCAGGCGCTAGTTGAAGCCTGTTCACTTATGGCCAGGGGCTGGCGATTGCTCGACAATGCGCGGCGCCTGCGCAATCGTCAGGCCCTTACAGGAGTTCGAGCACTTGAAAGCATTACTGTTAACCGGATGTATTGCCCTGGCCCTGACGGGTTGCACCTTCACCGGCGTCAATGAAATCGCTCCCGGCCAATACATGATCACCAGCCACGGCAGCATCTTTAACTCCCGCGAAGGCTTGTTGGAAAACATCAACCAAAAGGCCGCCAAGGCCTGTGATGGCAAGCCATATCATCTGGAAGGTGATACCGGGGCCAATATGGTGGTTGCCACGCAGACGCATATTGGCAGCACGCCGACCACCGTCTTGGGGTTGAAGGCTGTTTGTGAAGAGGGCGGTCAGTAACCTGGCGGTGTACCGGGGATTACCCCGCGCAGCACCATTCGCGTAATAGTCGCGGCCGCGCACGCATAGTCGGCGTCGTCGGGTGTTGGCTTGCCGGTAATCAACGACATTTGCCAGCCGAGGTTGGTGTAGGTCCGCGTTGCCGACCAGATGAACAGCATCAAGTGTTCCGGATCAAAAGGGCCGAGCAGGCCACGGTCGATCCAGTTGCGCAGGCATTCGACATTACGCCGCACCTCGGCCTGGAGCAGGTCCCTGCATTCATCCGGGAGTTGCTTGCCTCCAAGCAGCAGTTCGTGGCTGAAGACCTTCGAGGTCAGCGGGTTTTGCTCAAGGATGCGAATCCTGGCATGGACATAGGCCTGTAGTGCCACCACCGGATCGTCGCTGGCGCGCAGTTCTGCAGACGCCTGGAGCAGGGGCTCTACAAAGCTGAGCAGCACCTGGGCGTACAGGTTTTCTTTACTGTGGAAGTAGTAATAGAGGTTTGCCTTAGGGACCCCGGCGCGTGCGGCGATGGTGCGGGTCTGGGTCGCGTCGAAGCCTGTGGCGGCGAATTCCTCGCAGGCAGCCTGCAGGATCACACGTTGATGATGCTCACGGGTGCGGCAACGCTCGGCACCGTCTTGCGCGCTAGAGGTGGTCATGATGAGGGCTCATGGCTGTATCATTGACGAATATCGCAATATACAAAACTACATAGCGAATAACCTGCGCTTTCTAACAGCGGCAGGTTTTATGAAGACTTACCCAAGGAAACCCCATGACACATGACATCGAGCAAGCGGTTCTGTTGTTTTCCTACGGCACCTTGCAGGACAAGGCCGTGCAGCTGTCCAATTTTGGCCGCGAATTGAAGGGCCGCCCCGATACGCTGCCCGGTTACACGCAACAACTGGTCGAAATCACCGACCCCGCGGTGTTGGCCGCTAGTGGGAAAACCCATCATCCCATCGTGCAGGAGAGCGCCAACCTGCAGGATGAAATCGCCGGCACTGTTTTCGAGATTACCCAGCAGGAACTGATTGCCGCCGATGCCTACGAGGTGGCGGACTACAAACGAGTCAGCGTGGCCCTCAAATCGGGCAGCCGGGCCTGGGTGTATGTACGGGCTTGAGCCTGCTGCGCGAATCGCTGTCGTTGTCTTTACACAGCGCTAAGCGTAATGATGGCTGGAATTCTTAACTGAAAAGTCAAAAAAGGCCTCTCTCATGAAAGTCAGTGCACGCAACGTATTCAACGGCCGTGTCAGCCAGGTCCAGGCAGGGGCCGTCAACGCCGAAGTGGTATTGACCCTACCGGGCGGCGAGCAACTGGTTGCCGTGGTGACCATGGAAAGCATCCGCAACCTCGGGATTGCGGTGGGTAAAGACGCAGTCGCCCTGATCAAGGCACCGTGGGTGATGCTGATGACCGAATCCAGCGACATTCGCCTGTCGGCGCGCAACTGCCTGGAAGGCAAGGTGTTGAGCGTCAACGATGGTGCGGTCAACGCTGAAGTAGTTATCGAGCTGGCAGGAGGGTCGAAGGTCTACTCCATCGTCACCCGCGATGCCGTTGCAGAGCTGGGGCTGGTGCCGGGCGTTGGTGCTACTGCGGTGATTAAGGCTTCGCATATTATTTTGGGGGTGCGGGGTTGAGGTTTTTTGGGGGGATGGGATTAATCGTGGGGTACAGGAAAGACGTCCTTGGACGTCTTTAGGCCGGGGGAAGCTGAAAAGCTTTCTCATCTTATTAATTTATATAAAGAATAATAATCTGTAGTGGTCAACTAATCCCGGACACGACGTTAAGTTTTTTCTCGGCCTGAGCCGGGGCCAGCCCATTATTGAACTGATGCGGTCTAATCCAGTTGTACCGATGCATCAGGTAATAGCTGATGTCGC
>NZ_JAAQWQ010000014.1:0-36142 GCF_012985565.1 Pseudomonas sp. WS 5010
GCGCCCCGTTAAACCACGCTGGCCGCAGGCAGGTATTGCGCAGTGGGCACCCCGGCATGGATGCCGGGGTAGACGCGACACGGCCATGGATGGCCGATCGCGGCGGGCCCACGGAGCAATGCCTGACTGCGGGCATGCCGAGCCTAGGCGAGGCACCGAGTGGTGGGGCAAAAGCGCTTTGGTTACTTTCGCGCTTTTCGAAAGTGACCCGCTGTAAGAGCGGAACCAATAGCGGCCGTGACCGCAGCAATGGATATACACACCGACCTAAAGCCATCCCCAGCAACCTCCCCTGCTGACACGTCTTGTTTCATATGCAACGCCATCATCCCGCTATCAATCAATTTTCCTTCCCTACCGAACCCCTTAAGCTATCTGGCATCTGTTTAATGTCCGTTGCGTTTGGCCGAAGGCATGTCCGAACCGTTATTTCTGATCCAGCACGCGCCAGGAACGGCACGGGATTGCTCACCACAGGTTGTATTTATGCACCGCAGGAATTTGCTCAAAGCGTCCATGGCCATCGCGGCCTACACCGGGCTGTCGGCCAGTGGCCTGCTGGCCGCCCAGGCCTGGGCCGGGAATCGTGCAGCCGATGGCGACGCCAAGGCGTTCGACTTCGACTGGCTCAAGCTGCAAGCCAAGCAACTGGCCGGCAAACAGTATCAGGACACCCGCCAGGTGCTGCCGCCGACCCTGGCGACCATGACCCCGCAGAATTTCAATGCCATTGGCTACGACGGCAATCATTCGCTGTGGAAAGATCTCAAAGGCCAGTTGGACGTGCAGTTTTTCCACGTCGGCATGGGTTTCAAGACCCCGGTGCGCATGCACAGTGTCGACCCCAAGACCCGCCAGGCGCGGGAGGTGCATTTCCGTCCGTCGCTGTTCAACTATGAAAAAACCACGGTCGATACCAAGCAGCTCAAAGGCGACCTGGGTTTTTCCGGCTTCAAGCTGTTCAAGGCCCCGGAACTGGACCGCCACGACGTGGTGTCTTTCCTCGGCGCCAGCTATTTCCGCGCGGTGGATAACACAGGCCAGTACGGCCTTTCGGCACGCGGCCTGGCCATCGACACCTACGCCGACAAACGCGAAGAATTCCCCGATTTCACCCAGTTCTGGTTCGAGACGCCGGACAAGGACAGCACCCGTTTCGTGGTCTACGCCCTGCTCGACTCGCCGAGCGCCACCGGTGCCTATCGCTTCGATATCGACTGCCAGGCCACCCAGGTGGTGATGGCCATCGACGCCCATATCAACGCGCGCACCGCGATCCAGCAGATGGGCATCGCACCGATGACCAGCATGTTCAGTTGCGGCACCCATGAGCGGCGCATGTGCGACACCATCCACCCGCAGATCCACGACTCCGATCGCCTGGCGATGTGGCGCGGCAACGGCGAGTGGATCTGCCGCCCGCTGAACAACCCGGCCACCCTGCAATTCAATGCCTTCGCCGATAAAGACCCGAAAGGTTTCGGCCTGGTGCAGACCGACCATGAGTTCGCCAGTTACCAGGACACCGTCGACTGGTACAGCAAGCGCCCAAGCCTGTGGGTGGAACCGACCACCGCGTGGGGCGAAGGCTCTGTCGACCTGTTGGAGATTCCTACCACCGGCGAGACCATGGACAACATCGTCGCCTTCTGGACCCCGAAAAAACCGGTGGCCGCCGGCGACTCCCTGAACTTTGGCTACAAGCTCTATTGGAGCGCCCTGCCCCCGGTCAGCACGCCGCTGGCGCAAGTCAACGCGACCCGTTCCGGCATGGGCGGCTTCACCGAAGGCTGGGCACCGGGTGAGCATTACCCACCGGTCTGGGCTCGTCGTTTTGCCGTGGACTTCAAGGGCGGCGGCCTCGACCGCCTGCCCGCTGGCACCGGGATCGAGCCGGTGGTCACCTGCTCCCATGGCGAAGTAAAAGACTTCAGCGTGCTGGTGCTGGATGACATCAAGGGCTACCGCATCCTCTTCGACTGGTACCCGACCAGCGACAGCGTGGAGCCGGTGGAGATGCGCCTGTTCATTCGCACCAATGACCGTACCTTGAGTGAAACCTGGTTGTACCAGTACTTCCCACCCGCACCGGACAAGCGCAAGTACAGCTGATGCCAGGCGTTCCCACGCTCATGGCGTGGGAACGCCCCTGCCGGTTCAAAAGCGCGAAATACTCTTCATCGCGCCAATCAGATAACGCATCGCAACCTGATCGCTTTCCGTCAAGGCCCGGTACTGCTCCAGCAGTTGCGTCTCGTCCGAGCTCAGCCGGCGGCCATGCAATGACAGCTTGCGCCTGAAAAAAAGCGTCAGAACCCCTGCTACACCAATGCACTTGGTCATGGAATGTTTCTCCGTGTAGTAAACAACAACTCCTGATGCCCATAACCCTGCCCGCGAAGTGCAATGCCTCAGCGAGCAAACAGACTGACTTCCTGGGCCAGAAGCCGCCTTACTTCAAGCGTAGAAACTATCCTGGCGCGTGTGAGATTTTTTTAGAGTATTCACTTAAATAATTGCCTTGAGGCAAAAGACCTTCAGAAAATCCTCACGCACCGACGGCCGTGTACGCGCCTGATGCCGGACAGATCAGGGCAGCGGGCGATACAAGTGGATGTCAGTGGGTTCCCGGTGGTACAGCTCGCTGTCGGGCTGCTTGAGCAAACGACAGCCGTGATGCAGATAAAAATCCACGGTGTTGCGCGACTCGGTGGCCGAGATATACAGCGCCTGCGCACCCAGCGTTACCCCGTGCGCGCAGGCCAGCGCCAGCAGCCGCCCGCCCAGCCCATGCCCTCGGCCACTGTGGCTGACATGCAGGAACTTGAGCTGATGCATACGCAGGCCCTGGTTATGGATCACCCGGTTATCCACCACCGCTGCCGCCAGCAGCGTCGGGCCAGCAAACACCCCATGCAACCACCCCCCGCGCAGCCAGCAGGCATGCAGTTCCAGGGCATCCTGCTCGGCTTCGCCTTCGGGCCAGCCGCGCATGTCGTGGTGAGCGGCATAGAGCACCAACTCGCCGTGTTCCAGGCGATAGCACTCATCAATCTGCTCAGTACGGTCAATCAACGCCAGCAGGGGAATGTCGCTTTCATTCAAATCACGTTCCACCAGCATCTTGGCCTCCAGCGTCCAGGACGCTCAGGATCGCTACTCCCCCGGCGACAGGCAAGAAAAAACCCACCGTGATCAGCGGTGGGTCTGGGTGACGAATGTAAAAAATCAGTCGCGCAAGTCAGACTCATGGATCGGCTGGTCGCGGTGGGTAGCCCGCTGGTATTGCGCCGGCCAGATCGCCTTACGCCCGCCCAGGTCGTCATCGGCGTGCAATGGCCAGTACGGGTCACGCAGCAGTTCGCGGGCAAGGAAGATGATGTCGGCCTGGCAGGTGCGCAGAATATGCTCGGCCTGGGCCGGCTCGGTAATCATGCCAACCGTGCCCGTGGCCATGCCGGACTCCTTGCGCACACGCTCGGCAAAGCGCGTTTGATAACCCGGCCCGATGGGGATTTCGGCATTGGCGGCGGTGCCACCGGAGGACACGTCGATCAGGTCCACACCCAGGTCTTTGAGGCGGCGTGCCAGTTCCACGGTTTCGTCGGGGTTCCAGCCGTCTTCCACCCAGTCGGTGGCCGAGACGCGTACAAACAGCGGCAGCTCTTGCGGCCACACATCGCGCACTGCCTGGGTGACTTGCAACACCAGGCGGATGCGGTTTTCAAAGGATCCGCCGTATTGATCCTGGCGCTGATTGCTCAAGGGCGAGAGAAATTGATGCAGCAGATAACCATGGGCCGCATGGATTTCCACCACTTGGAAGCCGGCGGTCAGGGCACGCTTGGCGGCGGCCACGAAGTCGGCGATCACTTGCTGGATTTGCCCTTCGTCCAACTGCCGGGGCGCGGTGTGCTGCGGGTCGAAGGCGATGGGCGACGGACCTACCGGCACCCAACCACCGTCTGCGGGCTTGACGCTGCCGTGCTTGCCGATCCATGGCCGATGGGTACTGGCCTTGCGCCCGGCGTGGGCCAGTTGGATCCCCGCCACCGCGCCCTGGGCGCGGATAAAGCGGGTGATACGCTGCAGCGGCTCAATCTGGGCATCGTTCCACAGGCCCAGGTCCTGGGCGGTGATGCGGCCATCGGCAGTGACGGCGGTGGCTTCGCTGAAAATCAGCCCGGCACCGCCAACGGCACGGCTGCCCAAGTGCACCAGGTGCCAGTCATTGGCCAGGCCATCGACGGCGGAGTACTGGCACATCGGCGACACGGCAATGCGGTTGAGCAGGGTCAACTGGCGCAGGGTATAGGGTTCAAGCAACAGACTCATGGGGCACCTCTTCTCGTATCCGGTGGGCATTGGCTCCAGGGTTCTGTCTGACCGGTGCGGGTGACGAAAAGATGAAAGGCCCGTCCCCTTCGGGCTAAAAAACAGACAAGGTCACAAGACCAATCACACAGTGCTTAGAGACTAGTCGACAACCGGGGATTGCACAGGGTTCAGCGTGGTTCGATGTGGGCAATCATCAGCTGCACGGTTTCCTGACCACGGAATTCATTGACGTCCAGCTTGTAGGCCAGCTCCACCCAGCGAATGGTCGGGTTCGGCCACACTTCGCGGTCGATGCCAAAGGCAATGCCATCGAGCTTTACCGCGCCACACTCACTCTTGAGCACCACCTTGAGGTGACGCTCGCCCACCACCCGTTGCTCCACCAGTTGAAACACCCCGTGAAACAGCGGCTCGGGAAAATGCTGGCCCCAGGGCCCGGCGTTGCGCAAGGCGCGGGCCAGTTCCAGGTGGAACTCTTCCACCGCCAAGGTGCCATCGGACAGCAAGCGCCCGGTGAGGTCTTCTTCACGCAGTTGTCGGCGCACTTCGGCGTCGAAGGCTTCGGCGAACAACGGGAAGTTGGCTTCAGGCAAGGTCAGGCCCGCCGCCATGGCGTGGCCGCCGTATTTGGCGATCAGGTTCGGGTGCTGGCTGGCCACCACCGCCAGGGCATCACGGATATGAAAGCCCGGCACCGAGCGCCCGGAGCCCTTGAGCAGGCCATCACCGGCGTCGGCAAAGGCGATGGTGGGGCGGAAATAGCGCTCTTTCATACGCGACGCCAGGATCCCGATCACACCCTGGTGCCACTCCGGGTCGAACAGGCACAGGCCAAACGGCATCGAGTCCAGCGGCAAGTCCTTGAGCTGGGCCAGGGCTTCGCGCTGCATGCCCTGCTCGATGGCCTTACGGTCCTGGTTCATGCCATCCAGTTGCGCGGCCATTTCCCGGGCCTGGGCGAAGTCGCTGGTGAGCAGGCATTCGATGCCCAGGCTCATGTCATCCAGGCGCCCGGCCGCATTGAGCCGTGGACCGAGGATAAAGCCCAGGTCGGTGGAGGTGATGCGCGTGTGGTCGCGCTTGGCCACTTCCAGGATCGCCTTGATGCCTGGCCGCGCACGCCCGGCGCGAATCCGCTCCAGGCCCTGGTAGACCAGGATGCGGTTGTTGGCATCCAGCGGCACCACGTCGGCCACGCTGCCCAGGGCCACCAGGTCGAGCAACTCGCCGATATTGGGCTGCGGCTGCTTGTCGTACCAGCCCAGGCTGCGCAGGCGCGCACGCAAGGCCATCAGCACATAGAAGATCACCCCGACGCCCGCCAGGGCCTTGCTGGGGAACCCGCAACCGGGCTGGTTCGGGTTGACGATGGCATCGGCCGCCGGCAGTTCATCACCGGGCAAGTGGTGGTCGGTGACCAGCACCTTGAGCCCTGCCGCCTTCGCCGCCGCCACGCCTTCGACACTGGAGATGCCGTTGTCCACGGTGATCAGCAACTGTGGCTCGCGCTGCAAGGCCACGGCGACGATTTCCGGGGTCAGGCCGTAGCCGTATTCAAAGCGGTTGGGCACCAGGTAATCCACATGCGCCGCCCCGAGCAAGCGCAGGCCCAGGGTGCCCACGGTGCTGGCGGTGGCGCCATCGGCGTCGAAGTCACCGACGATCAGGATGCGCTGGCGCTGCTCCAGGGCCGTCACCAGCAAGTCCACGGCGGCATCGATCCCTTTGAGCTGCTGATAGGGAATCAGCCGCGCCAGGCTTTTATCCAGTTCATCCTGCGAAGTCACGCCACGGGCGGCGTAGAGACGGGTCAGCAACGGAGGCAATTCACCGAGGAACGGCAGGACGGCGGGCAATGGGCGGGGATCGATGCGCATGGGGTGATGGGGGCTTCTGTGCAATACAACGGTTAAAAAACACTATGAGTAACGACAAACATCAAATGTGGGAGCGGGCTTGCCCGCGATAGCGGTGGATCAGTTAAAGATAAGCCGACTGACACATCGCAATCGCGGGCAAGCCCGCTCCCACACAAGCCAGCCTACAGGGTCAGCCGCGTTCGCCAACCAGCCACTGCAACTGCACTTCGTGCTGGCCGCGGTCGTCGGTGACGAAGATCGTGCCTTCGCTGATCATCACATCCCACTTGATCACCCGTGGCATGTCCTTGGCCAGGGTTTCCAGGATTTCCTGGGGCACCGCGGCGATATGCACGTTTTTCAGGTTGTTGGCCACCGGCACCACTTTGCCTTCCCACACCCGCAGGCTGCCGTAGGCCAGCAGGCTGGTCCGTTCGGTGCGGCGTGAGCACCAGGTCAGGCGGTCGGCATCGGGCTGGCCGACTTCGATCCAGTGCAAAACCCGATCATCCAGGCTTTTTTCCCACAGGGCTGGCTCGTCTACATCTGACAGTCCGCGACCAAACGACAACTGCTCGTTGTACCAAAGGGCGTAGGCCAGCAAACGCACGGTCATGCGTTCTTCGGTTTCCGAGGGGTGACGGGCGATGGTTTGCTTGACGCTCTCGTACACCGAACGATCGAGGTCGGTCAGGTTGAGTTCAAACTTGTAGGTCGTGGACGGCTGGGCCATGAACGGACTTCTAGAGACAGGGAAAGGCGGCCAGTCTAACCGATGGCGGGCTCATTCAACGAATCCTGCGCTGCATCATCCTTATCCCTGCACCGCTCGCCTATGTTAAAAGGCAATACAAACCTTCCTGCGCTAGTAAGGATCCTCATGTCGTTTACCGCCAAACCGCTTGCCGGCCTGAAAGTCATCGAACTGGGCACCCTGATCGCCGGCCCGTTCGCCTCGCGCATCTGCGCCGAGTTCGGCGCCCAGGTGATCAAGGTCGAATCCCCCGACGGCGGCGACCCGCTGCGCAAATGGCGCAAGCTGTATGAAGGCACATCGCTGTGGTGGTTTGTCCAGGCGCGCAATAAACAGTCCCTGACCCTGAACCTCAAGCACCCCGATGGCCTGGCGATCCTCAAGCAATTGCTGGCAGACGCCGACATCCTGATCGAGAATTTTCGCCCTGGCGTCCTGGAAAAACTTGGCCTGGACTGGGACACCCTGCACGCCCTCAACCCCAAGCTGGTGATGGTGCGGCTCTCGGGCTTTGGCCAGACCGGGCCGATGAAGGATCAACCGGGCTTCGGCGCGGTCGGTGAATCCATGGGGGGCCTGCGCTACATCACCGGTTTCGAGGACCGCCCGCCGGTGCGCACGGGGATCTCCATCGGCGACTCCATCGCGGCGCTGTGGGCAGTGATCGGCGCACTGATGGCCCTGCGCCATCGCGAGGTCAACGGTGGTCTCGGCCAGGTAGTGGATGTGGCGCTGTATGAAGCGATCTTCGCGATGATGGAAAGCATGATCCCCGAGTTCGATGTGTTCGGGTTTATCCGCGAGCGTACCGGCAACATCATGCCGGGCATCACCCCGTCGTCGATCCATACCACCGCCGATGGCAAGCATGTGCAGATTGGCGCCAATGGCGATGCAATCTTCAAGCGCTTCATGCTGACCATTGGCCGGGAGGACCTGGCCAATGACCCGCAACTGGCCAGCAACGATGGCCGCGATACCCGGCGCGACGAGTTGTACGGCGTGATCGACCGCTGGGTCAACAGCTTGCCACTGGAACAGGTGGTGGAGCAGTTGAACCTGGCCCAAGTGCCTGCCAGCCGGATCTATAGCGCCGAAGATATGCTGGGCGACCCGCAATTCCTGGCCCGGGAAATGTTCCTCAAGGCCCAGTTGCCCGACGGCAAGGATTTCAAGATGCCCGGCATCGTACCCAAGCTTTCCGACACCCCAGGCAGTTGCGAGTGGGTCGGGCCGCAGTTGGGCGAGCACAATGCCGTGATCCTGCAAACTCTGGGCTACGACAGCAGCGCCGTGGCCCGCTTGCGCAAGGATGGCGCGATCTGATGCCGCTCGGAGCATGCGCAAGATAATGGCCGGCCGTTTCATCATGGCGCTGCGGCGCCTATGGCTCATCGCCCCGCTGCTTGGGATGTGGCCGCTATCCGGCCAGGCACAGGACACCTTGACCTGGCTGGTGCGCGACCTGCCGCCGATGACCATTTTCGATGGTCCGCAAAAGGGCCAGGGCAGCGTCGATAAACTGCTACCGTTGTTGATCGAGCGCCTGCCGCAGTATCGCCACCAGATCCTGCACGTTAACCGCGCCCGTGGCATGCAAATGCTCAATGCGCCCTCCTTCACCTGCGATCCATCGCTGGTATGGACACCCGCGCGAGCCAGGAACATTGTCTTTTCCACACCGGCGTTTGCCGTGTTGAGCAATGGCATCGCGATTCGCCGTAACCGACAGGACGCCCTGGCAAGCTATGTGGTTGAGGGCCAGTTCGACCTGGCAAGGTTTCTTGATGCGCGACAGACACGTCTTGGGATCGTCGCCGAGCGTAGCTACGGCCCCGGGATTGACGAACAGTTGATCCACGCCGACCCACTCGAACTGGCCCCACACTACGGCAACGATGCCCTGGGCAGTTTGCTGCAGATGCAGCGCCTGGGGCGGCTGGAAGCCGTGTTGGGCTACTGGACGGAAATCCGCTATCAGGCAGCGCAACAGGATATTGATCCACAAGACCTGATGTTCTATCCGATCAAGGGCACGACGCGCTATCAACGGATCCATATCGGCTGCTCGAACACCCCGCAGGGGCGCCAGGCCATCAGCCATATCAACCGCGAATTGCAGAATATTCCCCAGGCGGCGCTACTTGAGTCCTACGCCAACAGGCTGGACCCGCTGATGCGCGAGCAATACCTCAAGGACAACCCGAAGTTTTTCAGCGAAACACCGCCGCCCTGATAAATTTTTGGCAAAAAGAAACCCCGAGCAGTGGGGAGACAACTCGGGGTTAAACGTGGCCTACAAAGACCAGTACAACAAGCTACAAGCACCGGAGCACAATGCTTGATCCTGCTGTTACAAGGTCTGACTCGCCTTCCTGTAGGAAGGTTCCAAAGATAAAAATTTCTTCATGCCTGGGCGGGAGCGCGCGCCTGGGCGGCGTTGCGCAAGCCCGCGATCACCGAAGGTTCCAGGCGCCCTTCGGCGATTTTCAGGTCGCGATGGAGGCAGTCCACCACGTCCACCAGGGCTCGCTTGTCGGTCAGTTGTGCGCGATCCACTTCGCGTTCGACCATGATCGCGCCCGTCGGGCTCTTCACCGTCACCAGGCATTCGCCGTGTACACCCGAGGCAGTCAGCGTGACCTGATAAGGGCTCAGCGCTTCGCCGAGCAATAGGCTGATACTTTCCATCTCGATCACCACTCAATCATGAGAAAAATAAATAACCACTGTAGGAGCACGCTCGCTCCTACAGGTAAGTGACCTACGCCAAAAGCACAAAGTTCGCCCTTGAGCTGAGCTTATCGAGCATGCATGGCAAATATGACAGAGAGAAAACAGCCGCCGACAGGCTAGAATCCCCTGATTATTGCCGGAGTCCACCGTGAGAGACGCGTCTGAACTGCCCCTGCGCATTGTCATAGCCGACGATCATCCGATTTTCCTGATCGGTTTGCGCGCAGTGCTGGAGCGCGACGCCCAGGTGCGCATCGTCGGTGAGGCCAACTCGCCCCAGGCCCTGGCCGCCCTGCTGCAAGACCGCCCCTGCGATGTACTGGTCACCGACTTCATGATGCCCGCCGAACCCCAGGCCGACGGCCTGCGCCTGATCGAACACCTGCGCCGGCATTACCCCGACCTGCCCATAGTGGTGGTGACCATGCTCAACAATGCGGGGCTGTTTCACTCGATCCTGGAACTGGGGGTCATGGGCCTGTTGAGCAAGGCCAGCCTGGCCGACGAGTTGCCCGAAGCTATCGACCAGGTGCGCCAGCAGCGGCCCTATGTGGCGCGTACCATTGAGCAGGCGCTGGCCCTGGCCGGCGCCGTGGGGGCTGATCGCCTGCATTCGCAGGACCAGCTATCCCCCCGGGAACTGGAAGTGATCCGCCTACTGGCGGGGGGTAAGACGGTGGGCGAGATTGCCGCGCACCTCAATCGCAGCAAGCAGACGGTCAGCACACAGAAGGTCAGTGCCATGCGCAAACTGGGGCTGATCAGTGATGCTGCGCTGTTTATCTACGTGCAGGAACATGGGCTGGCCTAGATTGTGTAGGCACCGGCAAGCCAACGCCTACAGGGCTATCGCGGCGGACTGGGCGAGCCAGTGTTGCAGCATCTGGGCACTCATCGGATGGGCAATCAGGCAACCCTGCAGCCAGGCCGGCCCCAGCGCGCGCACGGCGTCGCGGTCGCCGGGGGTTTCGATTCCGGTCACGACCACGCCGACGCCCAGGTGCTGGGCCATGCTCATGGCCCCGGCAACCACCGCGCATTTGCGCTCGTCACCCGCCATCCCACTGGCAAACACCGGGGGAATCTTCAGCTCGGTGAACGGCAACTCCAGCAAACGCTGCAAGCTGGTTCCGCCGATGCCGAAATCACCAATCGACAACTTGCAGCCGATCATCCGCAGGCGCAGCAAACCGGTGACATGGGCGCTGTCGGTCTTCAGGCGCGAGGTTTCCACCAGCTCCAGGGTCAGGTTGCGCGCGGGTACGGCAAAGCGTTGCAGCAGGCCTTGCAGCGTAAGCGCGAAATGCTCCTGCTCCAGCAGCCGCCCGGGAATGTTGACCGATACCGGCAGTTCCCGGCCTGTGTCCCGGGTCACCTGGGCGCAAAGACGCAACACCTGATCCAACACGTACCAGGTAAAGGCCTGTTCTAGCCCCGCCAACTCCAGCAGCGGCAGAAACTCGCTGGGCATCAACTGGCCATGCTCCGGGTCTTGCCAGCGGGCCAATGCCTCCACGCCTTGCAGATCACCGGCCTGGTTGACAATGGGCTGGTAGCAGACACTGGCGTAACGCTCGATGGCCGCCTCGCCGACCTCGGCGCAGAGTTTCTCGGTCGCGAATTCACTAACCCCCAGCATCTGGTGCACGCGCTCCCAGGACAATGCGTGCGGGCTAGGCCGCAAGCGTTGCCGGCAGGCATCGAGCATTTGCCCGATGGCCGTGGCAGAAGCCGGTTTGGGCATGCACCCCAATACGTTGAGCCCCGCCTGGCGCGCCATGCTCGCCACGCCTTCGAGCACATCGGGATCGGCATCGCTCAACAGGACCAGCACCTGGGCCTGGCTCTGCTCGGCCATTTCACGAATCAGCCCCAGTGAGTCGCCATGCTCCAGGTACAGATCGCAGATGGCGATATCCACCGGCCCCTTGCTCGCCAGCGACTGGCGGGCGACCTCGACGCTTTCGGCCGTCAGCACGTTGAACACGCCGTTGGCG
Source organism: Pseudomonas sp. WS 5010 (assembly GCF_012985565.1). Lineage (NCBI taxonomy): Bacteria > Pseudomonadati > Pseudomonadota > Gammaproteobacteria > Pseudomonadales > Pseudomonadaceae > Pseudomonas > Pseudomonas sp. WS 5010. The sequence goes on from NZ_JAAQWQ010000014.1 coordinate 11,685, forward strand.
TTGAGCATCTGGTGCAGGGCCATCAGCTGGAACGGGTGATCTTCGAGAATCAGGACTTTGAGTGAGCGCATGGAAAACTCTGGGGCTGCGTGCAAGATGCTGCACATTAGCCAAAACTGCGACAAGACCCCATAGGACGCGTCCTATTCTTGCCTGTTCAGATATGGCCGGATTTGCTCCTGCAACACCCCTATGGCCACGCAAACATTTTGCCAGCGCTGCGCCAACTCATCCTCACGGTACTCGCGCGCACTGCTTTCCAGGGCAATACAGGCCTTGGCCAATGGCAGCGCATCCACCAGGCAACAAATGCCCTTGAGGCGGTGCAGGCTGGCCCGCAATTGCGCCAAGTCGTGTTCGGCCATGGCGTGGCCCAACAGGTGGTGCTCGTGCTCAAGGTTATTGGCCAACTCCTGCAACATGCTTTGCAGGATCGGACCGTCGGCCTGGGTCATCTTGCGCAGGGCCTGCAGGTCGAAGGCAGGCACCGCCGTGACCCGGGCCAGCACCTGGTTCCACTGCTCCAGGGTCACCGGCTTGACCAGCAGCGCATCCATGCCCGCCCGCTGGCCGCGCTGGCCCTCGTCTTCCTGGGCATCGGCGGTGCAACCGACCAACGCACAGCGCGGGCGCTGCTCCTGGGCCTCTATCTGGCGAATGGCCTCGGCCAGGGCAAAACCGGACATGCCCGGCATATGACAATCGGTCACCAGCACATCGAACGCCTCGCTGCGCCAGCGCTGCAACGCCGCCTCGGCACTGTGCACGGCCACCACCTGGTGCCCGAGGAACTGCAACTGCTGGGCCAGCACCAGGCGGTTGGCCGACAGGTCGTCGACAATCAACACCGACAATGCCCGATCTGCCGGCAGCAAAGACGCTGCGGCCACCGGCGCGGGCAGGTCGTCACTGCCGACCCGGTCCAGGCGCAGGTCGATACACACGGTGGTGCCTTCGCCCAGGACGCTGTGCAGGGTGATTTGCCCGCCCATCAAGTCCACCAGTTGTTGGCAGATGCTCAAGCCCAAGCCGGTACCGCCATGTTCGGCTGCCGTCAGCGGGCTGCCCTGGATAAACGGCTTGAACACCCGCGCCTGCTGGTCGACGCCGATACCTGGGCCCGTGTCCTCGACGCACAGGTGCAAGTATTCATGCCCCTCGCCATCCAACTGGCAGGCGACACGCACGCGCACTTCTCCGTGCTGCGTGAACTTGAGCGCATTGCCCAAAAGGTTATGCATGACCTGGCGCAGGCGCAGCGGGTCGAACCAGTAAAAGCCTTGCGCCTGGGGATCGAAAGCCAGGGTCAGGTGCAGGCCCTTTTTCTGCGCCGTGGCTTCAAACAGCCGCTGGATGCCCTCGAAGAACCCTTTCAGGTCGGTGGTCTGTGGCGCCAGTTGCAGGTGGCCGGCCTCGATCTTCGCCAGGTCCAGGCTATCGCCCATCAAGGCAATCAACTCCCGCGCCGAACGATGGGCCACCTGCAGCGCCTCGGAGACGGGTGCGCCCGAGGCCAGGGCGCGTTCCTGCTCCAGTTCCAGCAGGCCGATAATCGCCGTCATCGGCGTGCGGATCTCATGGCTGAGGTTCGACACAAAGGCACTCTTGGCGAAGTTCGCTTCATCGGCGGCGCGCCGCGCATCCATCAACTGGGTTTCCAGGACCTTGCGCTCGTTGATGTCGACCCAACCGCCGAGCAGCCCCTGCAACTGGCCCTGGGCATCATAAAACGGCACGGTCCATTGATAGACATGGGCGATGCCGCCATTGAACTCCAGCTGGCGGTCGATAAACAGCGACTGCTGCGTGGCCAGTTGCTCCATGTGCCCGGTATGCAGGCGCAAGGCCGTGGCGGCGGGCAGCACTGCGCTCTGCGGCAGGGTCAGGCCGCGAATCTGGTCAAGCCGGGTCGCCAACTGTTGTTCATAGCTTTTGTTGCAGGTGACCAGGCGGCCAGCGAGGTCGCGCACAAATACCGGGTTGGGGATACCGTCGAGCAAGGCCCGCTTGAAGGCCAACTGATCATTGAGCCGCCGCTCGGCCTCGACACGCTGGCGGATCTGGCGCTTGAGCCGGCTGTTCCAGACCAGCGACACCAGCACAAACAGCAGCGCCGTGGCGACCGTCCAGTAGGCCCACGATGGCACACGCTGCCAAGCCGGCACCGGCACCGGCACCGCGCCCATCCAGCGCAGGCGCAGGGCACTCAACTCGGCCACCGGCAAGGCTTCCAGGGCCTTGTTCAAAATACTCAGCAGCTCGGGGTGGTCCTTGCGCACCGCCAGACTGTCACTGGACCACTTGCCATCGACGCTGCGCCCGGCCCGCAATTCATCGGCCGGGTAGCTCTGCACTTCCACTTCACTCTGGATGGTCGCGGCGGCGTCTCCCCGGGCCACCAGGGCGCGGGCCTCGGTGTAGTTGGGCACCAGGCGCAGGCGGATCGTCGGATATTCGCGGCGGATATAAGCCTCCAGCACATGCCGCGCGGGCAGCGCCAAGACCCTGCCCGAGAGCTGTCGCAGGTTGATCACCGGCGGTGCATCGGCCCGCTCGACGAACACCCAGCCGGCGCCGCCAAACCCATGGCTGAAATCCAGAAAGCGCCGGCGCTCGGTGTTTTCCACCAGGGTGGTACTCATGTCCGCCGCGTGGTTTTCCAAGAGCTCAAGGGTTTGTGCGGTGGAAAACACTTCCTCGAGGACGAACTGCAAACCGGTCATGCGCGACAGGCGATTAAGCAGATCTACGTTCAGCCCGACCCAGCGGCCGTCCTTGTCCTTGAATACATACGGCGAATATTGCTGGGCCGCCACCAGCACCTGGGGATGGCGCAGCATCCAGGCCTGCTCGGCGGCGGTCAGGGGGATGCGCTCACCGTCAACGTCCACCCCCAGGCCGGTGGTCCAGCGGGCGAGGATTTCGCGGCGGACCGAGTCATCGATGCTGTGCAGCGCGCGGTCCAGCATGCGGCCCAACAAGGGGTCGGCGTGGCGCGTGGCGAAGGCAAAGCCAATCGGCGCCAGGCGGCTCTGCTCCTTGATCTGCATACCCAGGTAAGGCCGCAGGGACTTGTAGGCGCGCACGATCACTTCATTGCCGATAAACGCATCCACATCGCCCTGGGCCAAGGCCTCCAGGCCGCTGTAGAGGTTGGGCGCGAGCATGATATGGCTTTGCGGGTACGCCGCATGCACGTTCTTGACGTTGGCGTAACCATCAAGCAACACGACTTTCTTGCCCTTGAGGTCGTCTTGCATGGCCTCGTCAGTGCGCACCACCACCACTGAACGGTCCGGCATATAGTCCGGGGTAAAGGCCAGGCCAGGCACATCCCGCTCGTAGCCGTTGGCACTGGTGAGGATATCGATAGCCCCGCTGCGCAACGCCTCCACGGCCTGGGCCCGCTCGGCAAAACCCATCACTTGCATCGGCACGCCGAGACGCGCGCCCACCAGGCTCAGGTAGTCGGCGCTGATGCCCTGGTAGCGATTGTGATCACGGGTGATATCGATGGGTTGGTAATCATCGATGGAGATCCCCACTTTCAAGCTGGGATGCTGCGCCAGCCACTGCTGCTCGGCGGGTGCCAGGGGCATGGGCGCCAGGGTGATAAACGCCGGCACCAGGTTGAACGGCAGGCTGACGGCGGCCAGGCTTGCAGGCAGATGACCGAGCAAGAGCATGCTCAGGAGGCACTGGCGCCATCGGGTCGTGAACCGCACCGTGGGGGTTTCCTTGTTGGTTATTGCGCACACAGCATAGCCTTACACCAAGCGACACCCCCTGTGGGAGCGGGCTTGCTCGCGATTGCGGTGGGTCAGCCAGCACATACTGCACCTGGCACACGGCTATCGCGAACAAGCCCGCTCCCACATTGGTGCTTCGGTGAGCGATGTACCCCAAATAAAAACGACGTTTCCCATCACGGGGTAAACGCCGTTTTTTTCAAGCAAACAACATTGAGTCAGCCAAGACTCAGAGCGGCTTACCACGATTGCCATGCTGGCTGACGAACGCCTGAATAGCCTTCAGATCATTAGGCAATACCGTGCAACGCTCTTCCCGCTCAAACAGGTCAGCCAGGTGCGGCGGCAGTTCCAGAGCCTTGCCGACACCGGCCTTCTGCACCGCCTCAGGGAATTTCACCGGGTGGGCCGTGCCGAGGATCACCATCGGGATATCCAGGCTGCGCCGGCATTCGCGTGCGGCCTTGACGCCAATGGCGGTGTGCGGGTCCAGCAGCTCGCCGGTCTGGGCATAGACTTCAGCGATGGTCTCGCAGGTTTGGGCATCGTCCACGGCCAGGGAGTCGAACAGCTTGCGGGTTTCGGTCCAACGCTCCTGATCGACGCTGAAACCGCCACCCTGCTTGAAGCTGTCCATCAGGCCGGCCAGGGCCGCGCCGTTGCGACCGTGCATGTCGAACAGCAGGCGTTCGAAGTTCGACGAGACCATGATGTCCATCGACGGCGACAAGGTCGCGTGCAGGGTTTCCTTGACGTACTGGTTGCCGCTCATGAAGCGGTGCAGGATGTCGTTGCGGTTGGTGGCGACGATCAACTGGTTGATCGGCAGGCCCATGTTGCGCGCCAGGTAGCCGGCGAAGATATCGCCGAAGTTGCCGGTCGGCACCGAGAACGACACCGAACGCGCCGGCCCGCCCAACTGCAGCGATGCGTGGAAGTAGTAGACGATCTGGGCCATGATCCGCGCCCAGTTGATCGAGTTCACCGCAACCAGGCGCGTGCCTTTAAGGAAGCTCTGGTCAGCAAAGCTGGCCTTGACCATTTCCTGGCAGTCGTCGAAGTTGCCTTCGACCGCGATGTTGTGGATGTTCTCGCCAAAGATGGTGGTCATCTGCCGGCGCTGCACGTCCGATACACGGTTGTGCGGGTGCAGGATGAAGATGTCGACGTTTTCGCAGTGCTTGCAGCCTTCGATGGCCGCCGAGCCGGTATCACCGGAGGTGGCACCGATGATCACCACGCGCTCGCCGCGTTTCTCCAGCACGTAGTCCAGCAGGCGGCCGAGCAATTGCAGGGCAAAATCCTTGAACGCCAGGGTCGGGCCGTGGAACAGCTCCAGCACCCATTCGTTGCCGTTCAACTGGCGCAGCGGGGCGATGGCGTTGTGGGAAAACACGCCGTAGGTTTCTTCGAGGATCTTCTTGAAGTCAGCATCGGGGATGCTGCCGGTGACGAACGGGCGCATGACCCGGAACGCCAGCTCGTGGTATGGCAGGCCGGCCCAGGAGGCGATTTCTTCCTGGGTGAAGCGTGGCAGGTTTTCCGGCACGTACAGGCCGCCGTCAGTGGCGAGGCCTGCGAGCAGGACGTCTTCGAAATTCAGGGCCGGTGCCTGGCCGCGGGTGCTGATGTAACGCATGACTGGCTCCTCTACAACATTCTTGAACAGAGGCCGCCGAACCTGCGGGGCCTCTGCAACCTATCGTTAGTTCAGGTGTTCGACACGGATCCGTACCACCGGCCCGACCACGCCTTGCAAGGCTTCCAGGGCGGCGATGGCATCGTTCATGTGCTGTTCCAGCACCCGGTGGGTCAGTAGGATCATGGGCACCAGGCCGTCGTGTTCTTCGACTTCCTTCTGCATGATCGACTCAATATTGATGCCACGCTCCGAGAGGATGCTGGCCACCTGGGCCAACACGCCTGGATGATCCTTGGCCTGGATCCGTAGGTAGTAGGAGCTTTCGCAGGCTTCGATCGGCAGGATCGGGTGGGCCGACAGCGAATCCGGCTGGAACGCCAGGTGCGGCACGCGGTTTTCCGGGTCGCTGGTCATGGCGCGGACCACGTCCACCAGGTCGGCGATCACCGACGAAGCGGTGGGTTCCATGCCGGCGCCAGCGCCGTAGAACAGGGTCGAACCGGCCGCATCACCATTGACCATCACCGCGTTCATCACGCCATTGACGTTGGCGATCAGGCGGTCGGCCGGGATCAGGGTCGGGTGCACGCGCAATTCGATACCGGCAGCGGTGCTGCGCGCCACGCCCAGGTGCTTGATGCGGTAGCCCAGGGCTTCGGCGTAGTTCACGTCGGCGGTGGTCAGCTTGGTGATGCCTTCGGTGTAGGCCTTGTCGAACTGCAGCGGGATCCCAAAGGCGATGGACGCCAGGATGGTCAGCTTGTGCGCTGCGTCGATGCCTTCCACGTCAAACGTCGGGTCGGCTTCGGCGTAACCCAGGGCCTGGGCCTCGGCCAGTACGTCTTCGAAGGTACGGCCCTTCTCGCGCATTTCGGTAAGGATGAAGTTACCGGTGCCATTGATGATGCCGGCCACCCAGTTGATACGGTTGGCCGACAGGCCTTCGCGGATCGCCTTGATCACCGGGATACCGCCAGCGACTGCGGCTTCGAACGCCACGATCACGCCCTTCTCGCGGGCCTTGGCGAAGATTTCGTTGCCATGCACGGCAATCAGCGCCTTGTTGGCGGTAACCACGTGCTTGCCGTTTTCGATGGCCTTGAGCACCAACTCACGGGCGACGGTGTAGCCGCCGACCAGTTCGATGACGATATCGATTTCAGGGTTTGTGGCCACGTCGAAGACATCGTTGGTAATCGCAATACCGGTCGTTTGGTACTGAGGCTTTGGCGTACGCATGGCAATTTGTGCCACTTCAATCCCACGCCCTGCACGGCGGGAAATTTCCTCAGCATTACGCTGAAGTACGTTCAAGGTGCCGCCACCGACGGTCCCTAACCCACAGATGCCTACTTTGACCGGTTTCACTGAAGAACTCCCCATGAAACGGCCGACTCAAGGTCGGCCGTGAAAAACAGCCGCACAACTGCGGCTCGCTATTAATGACCCGCCGACGGGTCGGCGGGTCTGACCGTCAAAGGCTCGACGATACTGTTTATTTGGCACCCAGCGCCAGTTTGGCGATTTGTGGGGCCGGCTGGTAGCCCGGAATGACCTGGCCGTCAGCCAAGACGATGGCCGGCGTACCGTTCACGCCAATCGACTGGCCCAGGTTGAACTGCTTGGCGACCGGGTTGGCACAGGCAGCAGCCTTGATGTCCTTGCCGTCGACCATCTTGTCCATGGCGCCCTTTTTGTCAGCCGAGCACCACACCGCCTGCAACTGCTTGTCACCCGGCGAACCCAGGCCCTGGCGCGGGAACGCGACGTAGCGCACTTCGACGCCCATCTTGTTCAGCTCAGGCACTTCGGCGTGCAGCTTGTGGCAGTACGGGCAGGTGGTGTCGGTGAACACGGTGATGTGGGTCTTGGTCTCGCCAATGGCCGGGTACACCACGGTTTCGGCAACCGGGATGGCGTTGATCAACTTGGACACGCCCAGGCGCTCGGCCTTCTCGGTGAGGTTGACCGGCTTGCCGTCTTTCAATTGGAACAGGTAGCCCTGGACGATGTACTGGCCGTCGGCGCTGGCATACAGCACGCGGCTGCCCTTGAGCTTGACTTCATACAGGCCGGCCATGGGGCTGGCGCTGATGCTTTCGACCGGGGTTTCGAGTTGGAGGCTTTCCAGACTCTTACGGATTGTCTTCTCGGCGGCGTCATCGGCGACGGCAAAGGTTGAGACCAACGCAATGGCTGCGGCGGCAAAAATCTGGGTCAAGCGCATGGGAACTCCTGAAGGCAGATGCAGGGACGAAGGCCAGGACGCCGATCTGGAAACACGGCTCGGGACCGTCCCCTTTGCAAACCGGCAAAGCCTACCACAATTGGGCGCCAGGGCAGACGCCGACGGCCAAATTGGGGCCTGTCAGCCCCTCGGGTGATGTTTGGCATGCAGGTCCTGCAACCTTGCGCGCGCCACGTGGGTATAAATCTGCGTGGTCGACAGGTCGCTGTGGCCCAGCAACATCTGCACCACGCGCAAATCCGCGCCATGGTTGAGCAGATGGGTGGCAAATGCATGGCGCAGGGTATGGGGGGACAGCGACTTGCCGATCCCGGCCACCTTGGCCTGGTGCTTGATGCGATGCCAGAAGGTCTGGCGGGTCATCTGTTCGCCGCGCAGGCTGGGAAACAGCACGTCACTGGGGCGCCCGCCGAGCAACTCGCTGCGGGCATCGCGCATGTAGCGCTCGACCCACACGATCGCCTCTTCACCCATGGGTACCAGGCGCTCCTTGCTGCCCTTGCCCATCACCCGCAACACGCCCTGACGCAGGTTGACCTGCTCCAGGGTCAGGCTGATCAGCTCGGTGACGCGCAGGCCGCAGGCATATAAGACTTCCAGCATGGCGCGGTCACGCTGGCCGATGGCTTCGCTCAGGTCGGGCGCGGCCAGCAGAGCCTCGACGTCGGCTTCTGACAAGGACTTGGGCAACGGCCTGCCGAGCTGCGGCATGTCGACCTGCAGGGTCGGATCGACAGCAATCAGCTTTTCCCGCAGTAAATAGCGATAAAACCCACGCACTCCCGAGAGGAATCGTGCAGTGGAGCGCGGCTTGTAGTTTTGCTCAAGACGCCAGGCCAAGTGGTCGAGAATCAACTCGCGCCCGGCATGGCTCAGTTCGAGGTTTTTCTCCAGCAACCAGCCATTGAACAGGGCCAGGTCGCTGCGGTAGGACTGGCGAGTGTTGTCCGACAGGCCTTTTTCCAGCCAGAGGGCGTCGAGGAAGCGGTCGATCAGGGGGTGGTCAATGGCGGGCATGGAGGCTCGAACGCTGAGAAATTAGATAGATGCTACCTCATGTAGGAGCCGGCTTGCCGGCGATGGCGCCCACAATGACACTGCAATACTTGAGGCCGCTATCGCCGGCAAGCCGGCTCCTACAGAGAGCGATGTCAGTCTTTGAAGACTGGCAGTACTGGCACTGGGCGCTTGTCTGCGTCGATTGCGACAAAGCTGAACACACCCTGGATCGCCTTCTCGCGGCCATCGGCACTCATGCTCTCGACAAATACTTCCACTTCCACCTTGAGACTGGTGTTGCCAACCTTGATCACGCGGCCAATCAGTTCGACGATGGAACCGGCCGGTATCGCGTGATTGAAGTCGATACGATCGGTAGACACCGTCACCAGCGGCAAACGGCAAAAACGCGTGGCGGTGATGAACGACACTTCGTCCATCCAGGCCAACGCAGTGCCGCCAAACAGGGTGTTGTGGTGGTTGGTGGTCGGCGGGAATACGGCCTTGGTGACGTGGGTCACGGACAGGTCGGTGCGGCGCTGGATTTCTTCGAGGCGGGTGGTCATGAACGGGTTCCGGGCAATGGGCAAATTTCAGGCACAAAAAAGCAGCCCGTAGGCTGCTTTTTTCTGCATCGGGAAGCTGGACTTAAGCCAGTTTTTCCTTGATGCGAGCTGCTTTACCGGACAGGTCACGCAGGTAGTACAGCTTGGCTTTACGTACGTCACCGCGACGTTTAACGGCCATGCTGTCGATTTGCGGGCTGTAGGTCTGGAAAGTACGCTCTACGCCAACACCGTTGGAGATTTTACGAACAGTGAAAGCACTGTTCACACCACGGTTACGCTTGGCGATTACTACGCCTTCGAACGCTTGCAGACGCGAACGGTCGCCTTCCTTCACTTTCACCTGAACGACAATGGTGTCGCCCGGGGCAAAGGTAGGGATCTCTTTGGTCATCTGCTCTGCTTCGAGTGCAAGGATGATTTTGTTAGTCATGCTGTGCTCCTAAGGTAAATCGTCGGATCTACCATCGATACGTTGTTAACTATCGTCCCGCGCGAGGATGTATTCCTCGAGCAGCTTCTTCTCTTCTCCAGAAAGCGAGCGGCTTTCCAGAAGATCGGCGCGTCGTTCATAGGTCCGACCAAGGGACTGCTGTAAACGCCAACGCCGGATGTGTGCGTGATTGCCACTTAGCAACACGTCGGGAACACGCTGATCCGCATACACCTCCGGTCGGGTGTAGTGCGGGCAATCCAGCAAACCATCCGTGAAGGAATCTTCCTCCGCGGAGTCCGCATGCCCTAAAGCTCCAGGCAGCAGTCGTGTAACCGCATCTATCAGGACCATCGCCGGCAGCTCACCGCCAGACAGGACATAGTCCCCAATCGACCACTCTTCATCGACATGAGCTTCAATAAAACGCTCGTCAATGCCTTCATAGCGACCGGCAATCAGGATCAGTGCTTCCTCATTCGCCAGTTCGCGTACCGCAGCCTGTTTCAGCTGGCGGCCTTGAGGGGACAGGTAAATTACCTTCGCCTTCTCCCCTGCTGCTGCCTTGGCCTGAACCAGGGCGTCTTCCAGGGGCTTGATCTTCATCACCATGCCCGGGCCACCGCCAAAAGGGCGATCATCCACAGTGTGATGTCGATCCGTCGTGTAGTCTCGCGGGTTCCAACAAGTAAGCTGCAAGAGCCCTTGTTTCACCGCCCGACTGGTGATGCCGTACTCGCTGATGGCGGAAAACATCTCGGGAAACAAACTGATCACTTCAATGCGCAAATTAGCCACGCTTAGAAGTCCGCGTCCCATTCCACCTTCATCTCGCCCGCTGCCAGGTCGACGGCCAACACGCATTGCTCGGTATACGGCAACAGGCGTTCGCGATCATCCAGGCTGCCAGCGCAAGGCTTGACCACCATTACATCATTGGCGCCGGTTTCCAGAAGATGATCGATTTTCCCGAGCAATTGCCCGAGTTGATCAATAACCTTCAGACCTTCCAGCTGGTACCAGTAGTACTCGCCATCGGTCAATTCAGGGAACAGGTTGCGCGGCACACAGATCTCATAACCGGCCAGAAGACGCGCTTCTTCACGATCATCGAGACCCTTGAGCTTTGCGACCAGGAACTTGTCGTTCCCGCGTCCACTGACCAGCTCGACCTGTTTCACACTACCTTCGCGCTTGAGCGTCCAGGTCTTGTACTGCAACAGGTTTTCAGTCGGATCAGTAAAGGAATACACCTTCACTTCGCCGCGAACGCCATGAACAGAGTAAATCTTGCCGATAACGATCAAATCATCAGCAACAGCTGGCGTCGCGTTCATATTGCTCAGGCTGCGGCCTTAGCCGAGTCCTTCAACAACTTGGCAACACGCTCGGATGGCTGTGCACCAACGCTCAGCCAGTAGGCTACGCGCTCTTGGTTCACGGACAGACGAACTTCTTGACCACGAGCAACAGGGTTGAAGAAACCAACCTGTTCCTTGTGCGAACCGTCACGCGGGTTGCGGCTGTCGGTTACGGTCAAGTGGTAAAACGGGCGCTTTTTGGAGCCGCCAAGGGCAAGACGGATTGTTAGCATGTGAACATCGTTCCTGTAGTCGGTGCTGCAAATCTAAATGCACAGCGGGCATGGGTGCCCGAAAGGCCGCATATTCTAAGGAATATCCGGACTTTTGCAAATGTCTTTTTCCGGCGCCTGACCGCGTGCCATTCAGATCTGCTATAGAGCCGTCGGTTAAAACGGCGAGTCAGCTCCCGCCAACGGCGGGTTTGCTGGAGATCCCACATCCCTGTGGGTCTGCGCAAGAGCGAACTCTTGCGCGAATTCTTTACATCTTCGGCATGCCACGACCGGGCATCATACCGCCCATGCCACGCATCATTTTGGCCATGCCGCCTTTGGCCGAGAATTTCTTCATCATCTTTTGCATCTGCTTGTGCTGCTTGATCAAGCGACCGATGTCCTGCACCTGGGTGCCGGAACCCATGGCAATCCGACGTTTGCGCGAACCGCTGATCAGCTCAGGGTCACGGCGCTCGGCCGGGGTCATGGAGTTGATGATGGCTTCCATCTGCTTGAACTGCTTCTCTGCCGCGCCCTGGGCATTGCCCATTTGCGCCAGGTTCACACCGCCGATGTTCGGCAGCTTGTCCATCAAGCCGCCGAGGCCGCCCATGCTCTTCATCTGTTGCAGCTGATCACGGAAGTCTTCGAGGTCGAAGCCCTTGCCCTTCTTCAGCTTTTTGGCCAGTTTGTCGGCCTTGTCCTTGTCGAGGGTTTGTTCAGCCTGCTCGATCAGGCTGAGCACGTCGCCCATGCCGAGGATCCGCGAGGCGATCCGCTCCGGGTGGAACGGCTCAAGCGCTTCGGTCTTCTCGCCCATGCCGATGAACTTGATCGGCTTGCCGGTAATTGCGCGCACCGACAGTGCGGCACCGCCACGGGCATCACCGTCGACCTTGGTCAGGATCACGCCAGTCAAAGGCAGCGCATCACCAAAGGCCTTGGCGGTGTTGGCCGCATCCTGGCCAGTCATGGCGTCGACCACGAACAAGGTTTCTACCGGGTTGATCGCAGCATGCAGCGCCTTGATCTCGCCCATCATCTCTTCATCGATGTGCAGGCGACCGGCGGTATCGACGATCACCACGTCGATGAATTTGAGCTTGGCTTCTTTAATAGCAGCGTTGGCAATGTCGACCGGCTTCTGGCTCAGGTCGGACGGGAAGAAGGTCACGCCGATTTCACCGGCGAGCATTTCCAGCTGCTTGATCGCGGCCGGACGGTAGACGTCGGCCGACACCACCATCACGGACTTTTTCTTGCGCTCTTTAAGGAAGCGCGCCAGCTTGGCAGCGGTGGTGGTCTTGCCCGCCCCCTGCAAACCAGCCATCAGCACAACGGCCGGCGGCACGGCGCTGAGGTTCAGGTCTTCGTTGGCCGCGCCCATCAGGCTTTCGAGTTCGGCCTGCACGACCTTCACAAAGGCCTGGCCCGGCGTCAGGCTGCGGGACACTTCAGTGCCAACCGCACGCTCCTTGACCGAGTTGACGAAATCCTTGACCACAGGCAAGGCAACGTCGGCTTCGAGCAACGCCATGCGCACTTCGCGCAGGGTGTCTTTAATATTGTCCTCGGTCAGCTTGGCCTTGCCGGTGACATGGCGCAGCGTCTGCGAGAGACGGTCAGTCAGGTTTTCAAACATGCGCGATCCTTTCAGGCCCTATTCATCGAAGTGCATCGGTAGACCGAGGTAATGGCGGCCCAGGCTGTGATAAATCGCTATTAAAAACAGCGCTCGGCGAGCCTGCGGCGTGGGCAGGTCGCGGATTATAGCGAAGACTGCCGCCATGCACACCCGCTGTCTGGCCCAGTGGTCTTTCGTGGAACGCAGGTGTGTGCCAAACTCATCGGCTTTCGGGCTTGCCTAACAGGATTTATGCTCCCTTTGTCACCCAGTTTGCTACCCAGTCTCGCCGCCGCACTCTTGTATGCCGCTGCGACCCTCTATCAGGGCACCCGCCTGGCCCAACGCGCCAGGGCGGACAAACGCCTGCTGGCCGGCCTCGGCGTGCTCGCCCTGGTGGCCCACGCTGCCAGCCTGTTCACCCACCTGATGACGCCAGTGGGCCTGGGCCTGGATTTTTTCAGCGCCGCCAGCCTGATTGCCGCCGCGGTCATCGCCTTGACGCTGCTGGCCTGCGCGCGGATCCCGGTGGAAAACCTGCTGTTGCTGCTCTTTCCCCTGGGCATGCTGACGGTGCTGCTGGCACAATTCGCCCCCACCGGCACGGTGCAGGTAATTGATGAAGAGCCGGGCATCCTCGCGCACATCCTGTTGTCGATCCTGGCCTACGGCATGTTTACCATCGCCGTGTTCCAGGCATTGCTGCTGCTCTTGCAGGACCACCAGCTCAAGCACAAGCACCCTTCCGGGCTGATCAAGAACTTCCCGCCGCTGCAGACCATGGAAAGCCTGCTGTTCGGCTTTCTCTGGGCCGGCTGGACGCTACTGTCGCTGTCGCTGATTTCCGGTTGGCTGTTCGTCGAGAACCTGTTCGCCCAGCACCTGGTGCACAAGACCCTGCTGGCATGCCTGGCCTGGGTGGTGTTCAGCGTACTGCTGTGGGGCCGCAATCGCCTGGGTTGGCGTGGGCACAAGGCAATCCGCTGGACCCTGGCCGGTTTCTGCCTGCTGATGCTGGCGTATTTCGGCAGCAAGCTGGTTCGCGAATTCATCCTGCATATCTGACGGGCAGCGATTATGGACAATTTGCCCCTGGAGCCGATGCTCGCCGTAGTCGCGCTGCTGGTCTTGTGGTCAGCGCTGTTTACCGCCATCGAAGCCGCCCAGCACCATTTGCTGGCCCTGCGCCCCGGTACACGCCAGGGCGACAAGGCCGCCGCCCGCCTCAGCTTCCCGCGCAATAGCCTGATCCTGTGCAATACCTTATGCCGCGCGGTGGTAGTGATTCTCTGCACCCTGCTGGCGCTTCATGCCTGGGCCGAAAACGGTCCCTGGCTCGGCTGGGTGATCTCCAGCGGGCTGCTGCTGGTGCTGGCCGATTACCTGCCGCGCACCCTCGCCACCCGCTACCCGCAGGCGGTGCTGGGGTTTGGCAATACGCTGCTGGGCGTGCCGCTGAAAATCCTCTACCCCTTGGCCTGGGTGCTCAATGGCCTCAGCCTGCTGTTGTTGCGCCCTTTCGCACGCAAGTCCGGGATCGTCAAGAAAAGCGACGAGCCACAGAGCGACCCGTCCGACGAGCAAGCGTCAGACGCGAACGATGACCCGACGTCAGGCATGCCGGGCATCCACGCCCTGGACAACATCACCGTCAATGACATCCTGGTGCCGCGCAGCGAAGTGGATGGCATTAACCTCGACGACCCTATCGAAGAGATCATCGAACAACTGCGCACCTCCCAGCGCACGCGGCTGCCGGTGTTCCACAGTGATATCAACCAGGTCGAGGCGGTGCTCAACACCCGGCAGATCCAGCACCTGCTGCCCGACGCCAGCCTGACCAAGGACGCCCTGCTCGCGGCCTGCCACGAGCCGTACTTCGTCCCGGAAAGCACGCCGCTGCAACTGCAACTGCTGAATTTCCACAAGCAGCAACGCCGCCTGGGCATGGTGGTGGACGAGTACGGCGAAGTGCTGGGCATCGTCACCCTGGAAGATATCCTGGAAGAGATCGTCGGCGAATTCGAAAGCGAGCAGAGCCTGGACAACCCGCTGATCCAGCCCCAACCAGACGGCCGCTACGTGATTGACGGCGCCGTATCGATCCGCGAACTGAACAAATGCCTGGGCTGGCACCTGCCCAGCGACGGCCCCAAGACCCTCAACGGCCTGGTGACCGAAGCACTGGAGACCATTCCCGATTGCGCGGTGTGCGTGAAGATCGGCCGTTATCGCCTGGAAATCCTCGAAACTGAAGACAACCGGGTGAGCAAGGTGTTGATCTGGCATATCGGCTCAGCGCCGATTGCTACCTAAATCCGAGAGCAGGCTTGTGTGGGAGCGGGCTTGCCCGCGATAGCATCACCTCAGTGTCACTGATACACCGTCGCGGGCAAGCCCACATTTGATCTTTCCAGCCCCAAAGACCGCGCTCCAGCCCTTGTTTGCAGCGCAAAGCCCTTCCTATAATCAACCCCGCTTACCCAAGCCCCGCCCGACCGCGTGCTACCCGCACTGAGCGTGTCCAGGCACCGCGTCATCGTGTCTGACCGGTACTCGCTCCCATCCCGAGCCGACTCCGCGCACTGCCCTGATCCATGGGTGCAAGACCAATAATAATCCGCGCCAAAGGCGCAATGACCATCAGGGATACCTCAATGAGCACCACCTATAACGAGGCCGCTCCCGCCGCCCCGACCAACTCGACCAGCCGCGTCGCGACCGCGAGCATCATCGGCACCGCCATCGAGTTCTACGACTTCTATATCTACGCCACGGCCGCCGCGCTGGTGATCGGCCCGGTGTTCTTCCCGCAGAGCTCCGGCACCGCGCAGATGCTGGCGGCGTTCCTGACCTTCGGTATCGCGTTCATCGCCCGCCCCCTGGGCTCGGCGCTGTTCGGCCATTTCGGTGACCGGATCGGGCGCAAGTCGACGCTGGTCGCCTCATTGCTGCTGATGGGCGTGTGTACCACCCTGATCGGCCTGTTGCCGGGTTACGACAGCATCGGCGCCTGGGCACCGATCCTGCTGTGCGTGCTGCGTTTCGGCCAGGGCCTTGGCCTGGGTGGGGAATGGGGCGGCGCCGCACTGCTGGCCACCGAGAACGCTCCCAAGGGCAAGCGCGCCTGGTTCGGCATGTTCCCGCAACTGGGGCCTTCCATTGGCTTTTTGGCGGCCAACGGGCTGTTCCTGATCCTGGCGATGAACCTGGACGATGAGCAATTTCGCAGCTGGGGCTGGCGCATTCCGTTCCTGCTCAGCGCCGCGCTGGTGATGGTGGGCCTGTATGCGCGCCTCAAACTGCACGAAACCCCAGTGTTCGCCAACGCCGTGGCCAAGGAAAAACCGGTAAAAGTGCCGCTGGTCGAGCTGTTCAGCCAGCATTGGTTGCAGGTGCTGCTGGGCGCGGCGGCGATGGTGGTGTGCTATGCGCTGTTCTATATCACCACGGCGTTTTCCCTGAGTTACGGCGTGAGCACCCTGGGCTACAGCCGCGAAACCTTCCTCGCACTGTTGTGCTTTGCCGTGCTGTTCATGGGCGCGGCCACCCCACTGGCAGCCCTGGCCAGCGACCGTTATGGGCGCAAACCGGTGCTGATCGTCGGTGCGGTGCTGGCGATTCTTTCAGGGTTCGCCATGGAACCGTTGCTGACCCATGGCTCGACCTGGGCGGTGGCGCTGTTCCTGTGCCTGGAACTGTTCCTGATGGGCGTGACCTTTGCGCCGATGGGGGCGCTGTTGCCGGAACTGTTTCCGACACGCGTGCGTTATACCGGGGCGTCGGCGGCGTATAACCTGGGCGGGATCGTTGGCGCTTCGGCCGCACCGTTTTTCGCGACCAAACTGGTGGCGATGGGTGGGCTGAGTTATGTCGGCGGGTATGTGTCGGCGGCAGCGTTGCTTAGCTTGATTGCGGTGCTGTGCCTGAAAGAGACGCGGGATAACGATTTGAATAAAGTCGCCTGATAGACCGCTATCGCGGGCAAGCCCGCTCCCACATGTGCAATGCATTCCAATGTGGGAGCGGGCTTGCCCGCGATGCTTTTACAGCTCTACAACCACCGCCTGAGAAGCACGGGTCGCCTTGGCCCGGGCAGCCTCGATCGACTCATCCCGCGCCAGCGCCACGCCCATGCGGCGCTGGCCATTCACTTCTGGCTTGCCGAACAGACGCAATGCCGTGTCCGGCTCGCTCAGGGCCGCGCCGAGGTTGGCGAACGCTGTCTGGGTCGACTGTCCTTCCACCAGGATCACCGCCGAAGCCGAAGGCCCGAACTGGCGGATCAACGGAATCGGCAAGCCCAGGATCGCCCGCGCATGCAGGGCAAACTGCGACAAGTCCTGGGAAATCAAGGTCACCAGGCCAGTGTCGTGGGGGCGCGGCGAGACTTCGCTGAACCACACCTGGTCGCCCTTGATAAACAGCTCGACACCAAACAGGCCACGGCCACCCAGGGCCTCGGTCACGGCTTTGGCGACGCGCTCGGATTCAGCCAGGGCCGCCGGGCTCATGGCCTGGGGCTGCCACGACTCCTGATAGTCACCCTTCTCCTGACGATGGCCCACAGGCGCGCAGAAGGTGGTGCCACCCACGTGACGCACGGTCAGCAGGGTGATTTCGTAATCAAAGTCGATAAACCCTTCGATGATCACCCGGCCCTTGCCGGCGCGGCCGCCTTCCTGGGCGTAGTCCCAGGCTTTCTGCACGTCATCGACGCTGCGCAACAGGCTTTGGCCCTTGCCCGACGAGCTCATCACCGGCTTGACCACGCACGGGAAGCCCAGGTCTTCGACGGCCTTGCGATAGTCTTCCACGGTGTCGGCGAAGTGGTACGGCGAAGTCGGCAGGTCCAGCTCTTCAGCGGCCAGGCGGCGAATGCCTTCACGGTTCATGGTCAACAGCGCCGCGCGGGCGGTGGGGATCACGGTAAAGCCTTCAGCCTCCAGCTCCACCAGGGTGCCAGTGGCGATGGCTTCGATTTCCGGGACGATGAAGTGCGGTTTTTCCGCCTCGATCACCGCACGCAGGGCCGCGCCGTCGAGCATGTTGATCACGTGGCTGCGATGCGCCACCTGCATGGCCGGCGCGTTGGCGTAGCGATCCACGGCAATCACTTCAACGCCCAGGCGTTGCAGTTCGATTACCACTTCCTTGCCCAGCTCACCGCAGCCACACATCAATACGCGGGTCGCGGTTGGCGACAATGGAGTTCCGATTCGGGTCATCTCAGGTCCTCAGGGGAGCGGATCAGGGGGAGAAAGGCCGGCATTTTACATGAACGGCGGGCATTGGCCTCAGTTAGCGACACGCTGGCGCCGCAAACGCCAGGCCATGGCCAGCCACACCACGGTGACCCCGGCAAATTTCGAGGCCAGGGCGGTGCCGACCACAGCGGGCGTCAACGCGCCGATCAGGCCAAAAAAGATAAAGGTATCGAGGGGAATGCTCAGTGCCGAACTTATCCACAGCCGGTCGTGCAACGGGCGCTTGGTGATGCTGAAGACCAGCCAGTCGATGCACTCGGACACCGCGAACGCCGTGGCGCTGGCCAGGGCGATGGACGGATCGGAGGTGATATAGGACAGCGCCAGCGCCGCGAGCATGGCGATGATCGCCCCGTGGCCGAAGCGCGTTTGCACCATGTCCCGCAGGATAAACACCAGGCCACCCCAGGCGGACCAGATGACATCCAGGTGCGGGGCGGTGGAAAAGGCGAAGTTGATCAGCACGACGCTGCTGATATAGGCGATCAGGAAGAGCATGGGGCGAGGGACCTGTGGGCAAGGGGCACAGGGTACTGCACATTTGGAAATATGTCGTCTGGGCGGGTCTCATCGCGGGCAAGCCCGCTCCCACCTGTTGAAATGCATTCCAATGTGGGAGCTGGCTTGCCTGCGATAGCGGTGGTTCAGGCGCCAGACTTTCCGGGAATCATCCACAACACCCCACTGGCCTTCGCCCGCTCATGACACAGCCCCAGCACCACCCGGCGCTCGGCGTTGTCCATGCGGCTCCAACGGGTGATTTCGTCGACATTGCGCTGGCAACCGGTGCAGATATCGTCGTCATCCAGCGCACAAATGCTCACGCAGGGCGAGGCGACGGGGCGTTCAACCGGGTTCATTCCGGCTGCTCGACCAGGTCACGGGCATAGCGCTGGGCGTTGTGCACATAGTGCGCAGCACTGGCTTCGAGCATCCTCTTCTGCTGCTCGGTCAACTCCCGTACCACCTTGCCAGGCGAGCCCATTACCAGCGAGCCATCGGGGATTTCCTTGCCCTCGCCGATCAACGAATTGGCGCCGATGATGCAGTGCCGGCCAATCTTGGCGCCGTTGAGGATCACCGCATTGATGCCAATCAGGCTGTAGTCGCCGACAGTGCAGCCATGCAGCATGGCGTTATGCCCAACCGTCACACCGGTGCCCAGGGTCAGCGGGTAGCCCATGTCGGTGTGCATCACGCTGCCGTCCTGCACGTTGCTGTTCTTGCCGATCAGGATCAGCTCGTTGTCGCCACGCAACACCGCGTTGAACCAGACGTTGGCGCCCTCCTCGAGCTTGACCTTGCCTACCAGCGTGGCATTGGGAGCCACCCAGCTGTGTGGATGGGTCTCGACACGGGCATCGCCCAGGCGGTATTTCATGGTCTTCCCTCACGGCTTGCCATTCAAACGATGGCTTAAGTATTGATAAAGCTTTTTGGCGGGCGATGCAGGCTGATGTCGGCATCGTCATAGAGCAGGTTGATCAATTCGACGATCATGATCGCCGTCAGGCCCCAGATCTTGTATTCACCAAACCGATAGCTGGGCACATACCAACTGCGGCCCTGGTAATCGATGCGATGGGTGTGCTCGCGCGGGTCCTGGCGGAAAAACTCCAGGGGCACGCTGAACACGGCGGCAATTTCGGCGTCGTTGGCCAGGTACTCGACGTAATCGGGGATCACCCCCACATAGGGGGTCACGCGGATGCCGTGCAGGGAGATCAGGGGGCTCAAGGGCCCGATCACTTCCACCAGGCCCGGTGGCAGGCCGATTTCTTCTTCGGCCTCGCGCAACGCGGTGAACACCAGGTCGGGGTCTTCGGGGTCGCGGCGCCCACCCGGGAACGCCACTTCGCCGCCATGGGTCGACAGGCCGCTGGCACGCAGGGTCAGGATCAGCTCGGGTTCGTCACTGCGGGTAATCGGCACCAGCACCGCGGCCTCGGGGAAACGTCCGTCAGTTTCCAGCGTGCGTGGCGTGTGATTGCTTACCCGGCGAAGTAGCTCGTCCAGCATGAGTCATCTCGATCTGTTGGCTACCTTGCATCATGCACCAAAGCGTACGGGTGCCCAACCCCAAAACCCCGGCGGTGTCGCTAAACGACAACTTGCAGGCCACTGCCCTGCACGCCAAGATAGGCGCAGTCCCCAGGAACCCAAGCATGAACTTCTGCAGCCAGTGCGGTAAACCGGTCACCCAGCGCATTCCCGAAGGCGATACACGCCTGCGTTATGTGTGCGACCACTGTCAGACCATTCACTATCAGAATCCCAATATCGTCGCCGGCACCCTGCCCGTCTGGGGCAATCAGGTGCTGTTATGCCGGCGCGCCATCGAGCCGCGCCTGGGCTACTGGACCCTGCCTGCTGGCTTTATGGAAAACGGCGAGACCGTCGAACAGGGCGCCCTGCGCGAAACCCTGGAGGAAGCCTGCGCCAGGGTGCGCAACCTGAGTATCTACACGCTGATCGACGTACCGCACATCAGCCAGGTGCATATCTTCTACCGCGCCGAACTGGTCGACCTGGACTTTGCCGCCGGCCCCGAGAGCCTGGAAGTCCGACTGTTCGATGAGGCGGACATCCCTTGGTCCGAGCTGGCTTTCCGCACGGTCAGGCGTACCTTAGAATGCTTTTTTGCCGACCGTCGGCAACAGGTGTTTCCCGTGCGCAGCGAATCGGTGCCACCCTTGACTCAGCCTGCACAATAACAATCGAAGGTCACCTTCAAAGGGATATCGCTTCAATGCGTTGGTTGCTTGCTCTGCTCTGCCTGTCGTTCGCCACGCTGTCGTGCGCCACCACCCTGCAAACCCTGGGCGGTAAACCCGTCGAGAAGATCCTGGTACTCAAGTCCGCGCACCAGTTGCAACTGATCAACGATGGCAAACCGCTGAAGACCTACCGCATTTCCCTGGGCAAGAACCCCAAGGGCCACAAGCTGATCGAAGGCGACCGCCGCACGCCAGAAGGCTTCTACTGGATCGACTGGCGCAAGACCAGCGACCGCTTCAACCTGTCGATGCATATCTCCTACCCCAATATCAGCGATGCCGCCCGCGCCCGCCGCGAAGGGGTCAAGCCCGGCAGCATGATCATGATCCACGGCACGCCAGACAGTGAGGAATACCCGGAACAGTGGTTCCACACCCTGGACTGGACCGACGGCTGCATCGGCATGCGCAATGTCGACATGCGCGAAGTGTGGAACCTGGTCAAGGACGGCACGATGATCGAGATCCGTCCGTAACCTCGACCGTTGGTAAAATAATTCAAAAAAAATCTACCTCTCCTACAGCCCCTGTCGATGAATACCATTTCACCGACAGGGGCTGCGTCTTTCTGCGCGCGATAAAGACCTCTCTAATACCACTTGATACCAGGCACCTTTAGGGTGCCTGTAAACAGGCATGTGCCCGCTTTTGGCGGCATTGACATGGTATTTAAGTGGTATTAATTTCCGGCCATTACCGGGCGACAACACTCCAATAACGCATCGGAAACCCTACAGATGAATCCCATCCAGACCCTGCGTCCTGACGATCGGCAATCCACGCCGCTGTACCTGCAACTGGCCCGCAATCTCGAAGCGGCTATCCATGCCGGCCAGTGGAAATCCGAGCAGGCCTTGCCCTCCGAG
This sequence comes from Pseudomonas sp. WS 5010, assembly GCF_012985565.1. Classification (NCBI taxonomy): domain Bacteria; kingdom Pseudomonadati; phylum Pseudomonadota; class Gammaproteobacteria; order Pseudomonadales; family Pseudomonadaceae; genus Pseudomonas; species Pseudomonas sp. WS 5010. The sequence goes on from NZ_JAAQWQ010000014.1 coordinate 33,435, forward strand.
CGCGTACTCAGCGAACAGTTGAGCATCTCCCGGGTAACCGCCCGCAAAGCCCTGGAAGTGTTGTTCGCCCAAGGCCTGATCCGCCGCAGCCAGGGCTCTGGCACGTTTATCACGCCACGCCTGGAACAGCCGCTGTCGCGCCTCTCGGGGTTCAGCGAGATGTTGCGGCTCAAGGGGTTTGCCCCCAGTTCGCAATGGCTGGTGCGCGAAATCACCCCGCCGACCCATGAAGAGCTGATCCGCCTGTGCCTGTCGCCCACCGACAAAGTGGCGCGGCTCAAACGCCTGCGCAAGGCGGATGACACCGTGATGGCCATCGAAATGAGCGCCCTGCCCGCCTCGATCATTCCCAACCCCCAGGCCATCGGCAGTTCGCTCTACGAATACTTGGAAGGCATCGGCAAACCGGTGGTGCGAGCCCTGCAGCATATCCAGGCCATCAACGCCTCGGACGAGTTCGCCGCCCTGGTGGGCATCGCCCCCGGCACCGCCATGCTGCTGATGACTCGGGTCGGCTACACCGCCGACAACACGCCAATCGAGATCACCGACACCTACTGCCGCAACGACTACTACGACTTTGTCGCAGAGCTTCGTAGGTACGATTTTTCCGCTGAACTGCGGCCCTAGAGAACTGCCATGTCCGAAGACAATATCCTCACGCCCCACGGCTGGATTCGCGGCCGCCTGGTGCACCACGAAGGCAAGGTCGGCGCCGTCGAAGGCGTGCCTTGCGACCCGGCCGACAATGACCTGCCCTACCTGCTGCCGGGTTTTATCGACCTGCATGTGCACGGCGGCGGCGGCAAGGACATCATGGAAGGCAGCAGCGCCTTCGAGACCATCACCCGCACCCATGTGCGCTTCGGCACCACCTCGCTGCTGGCCACTACCATGACTGCGCCGGTCGAGGAAATCTCCCGGGTACTCGGCGAACTCGGCCAGTTCTGCGAACGGCGCCCGGCCGGCAGCGCCCGGGTGCTGGGCGTGCATCTGGAAGGCCCCTACATCAACCCAGGAAAACTCGGCGCACAGCCCAACTTCGCCCACACGGCATTGATGGCCGAGGTCGAGGAGTACCTGCGCCTGGCACCGATCCGGGTGATTACCATTGCCCCGGAAATCGCCGGGCATGACGCTTTGATCCGTGCCCTCAGCCAGCGCGGCGTGCGCATGCAGATCGGCCATACCCTGGGCAGCTATGAAGAAGGCGTCGCTGCGCTGGCGGCCGGCGCCACCAGCTTCACCCACCTGTACAACGCCATGAGCCCGCTGCATCACCGCGAGCCGGGCATCGTCGGTGCCGCACTGGCCCACGCGCAATACGCCGAGCTGATCCCGGACCTGCTGCACGTGCACCCAGGTGCCATGCGCGTGGCCCTGCGTTCGATTCCCTGCCTGTACTGCGTCACCGACTCCACCGCCGCGGCAGGCATGCCCGACGGCGAATACAAGCTGGGCAGCCACACCGTGACCAAATGCCTGGGCGGCGTACGCCTGGCCGACGGCACCCTGGCCGGCAGCACCCTGACCATGGATCAGGCGCTGCGCAACTTGGTGAAGATCGGCCTGCCCATCAGCGAAGCCTCACAGCGTCTGTCGCAATTTCCTGCGGATTACCTGGGCCTGGAACAACGCGGCCGCCTGCAACCGGGCAGCTTTGCCGACTGCGTGCGCCTGGACCGCTCCCTGCACCTCACCGACGTAATGGTCGAAGGAGAAACCATTGACTTCAAAAATGCTTGAAGAGGCCCTGTCCTCCTGTGAGGCCGTCGCGGCCCAACTGCAATGCCTCGACCCGCTGCTGGCCGAGGTCGCCGGCCGCCTACGCCGCCAGCCGCCGCAAGTGGCGATGACCGTCGCCCGTGGCAGTTCGGACCACGCCGCCAGCTACTTCGCCTACCTGACCATGCAGCACGTGGGCGTGCCCGTGGCGTCGCTGCCGATGTCGGTGGTGACCCTGGCGCAGGCGCCGCTGAAAGTCAGCGGCCAGGCAGCCTTTGGTTTTTCCCAGTCGGGGCAGAGCCCGGACCTGGTCAACAGCCTGCGCCTGCTGCGCAAGCGCGGGGCGCTGAGCGTGTCGATGGTCAATGCCGAAGATTCGCCCCTGGAAGCCGCCTGCGAATTCCATGTGCCGCTGTGCGCCGGCCCCGAACGCAGCGTGGCCGCGACCAAGAGCTTTATCGCCACCTTGAGCGCCAGCGCCCAGTTGGTCGGGCACTGGAACCAGGAAGACGGCCTGCTCGAAGCCTGCCACGCCCTGCCTGCCGGCCTGCGCGAAGCGGCGACCCAGGATTGGAGCCTAGCCATCGACGCCCTGCGCGATTGCCAGCGCCTGATGGTCATCGGCCGTGGCGCCGGGTTTGCCATCGCCCAGGAAGCCGCGCTCAAGCTCAAGGAAACCTCGGCGATCCAGGCCGAAGCCTTCAGCAGCGCCGAAGTGCGCCACGGGCCGATGGCGTTGATCGACGACAACTACCCGCTGCTGGTGTTTGCCCCGCGCGGCGCCGAACAGCCGGGCCTGCTGACCCTGGCCACGGAAATGCGCCAACGCGGGGCCCGGGTGCTGCTGGCCGCGCCTGACGATATTGCCGAACGCGACCTGACCCTCAGCCGCGCCGAGCACCCGGCACTGGACCCGATCCTGGCAATCCAGAGTTTCTATGTGATGGCTGCAGGCCTGGCCCAGGCCCGGGGCATGGACCCGG
>NZ_JAAQWQ010000015.1:0-34896 GCF_012985565.1 Pseudomonas sp. WS 5010
CTGGGCCGCCGTCATGGGGACCGTGGAATAGCGGAGCGACCGGAGGGAGTGAGCATATGCCGCGAAAGCCCCTTGACGGCATAGGCCCAGCGGAGGGTAGGCGAATAGGGCTGATAGCGGCCAGCCGGAGGGTGATGAGCACACCCAGGACGCGCAGGGGCGGCAAGGTGGCCAGCAGGCCGCCGCGCAGGCCGACAGGCCGGAGGGCAAGCGGAGCGCGCAGCGCCTGGCGGGCCAGGTGCGCAGTAGGAAAGCCGTGGCCAAGGTTTCGCATGGGCAAGAAAAAGCCCGCTTGCGCGGGCTTCTGTGGAGGCTTATCGCCGTGGGTTGGTGTGCAGGCCCCAGCCGTACACTGGTGGTTGATCGCTGATGCGAATACCGCGTGTGTCTTCGCAAATCCGACCCGCGACTACTGCGCCTGGTGAGTAGATCTGACCGCCCAGCAGGCAGCCACGGGCAGGAGCTGGGGCAGGGCGGTTTGCCTTCGCTTCCAGGGCGGCGAGCTGGGCCGAAATGTTGACCAGACCTTGATTGACTTGGTGTAGCTGCTCGTTGGTCTGATCCGCCTGTTTCGACGTGGCGCAGCCAGTTAGGCCAACGGTGGCCAGCAACAATGCCGGCAGGAGTTTGGTGATAGTGCGAGTCCTGTTTTCCATAGAGATTTCCTTAACGTGTCATGCCGAACATTGAAATGATCGGGCTGATGGTGCCTTGGTTTTTGTCCGAGCCAGGGCAGGAATTCAAGAATTCTTCCCTGGCCCGGGCTGTTGCCTCGGGTTTGAATTTGCCCTTCTTCTTGACGACGATTGAGAAGAAGTCGGATACCGCTCCGCTGCAATCGCTGTCTGCCAGCGAACCGCCCTTGAGGCCTGCTTTGCCTGCCATGCACATCATGGTCTTGCACGGGTCACGGGCTTCTGCGGTGCCTACCAGTACCAGGCTGGCCAAGAGGGCGACGACGACCGTTGATCGTTTCATGGGACTACTCTCCTTTTAGTCTGTGCTCGATGTGGAAAAATGCGCGGGCTAGGCGGTCGTAGCCGCCCGAGGCGGCAAGGAAGGCGATCAAACCGACTATGGACAGCACAACCAGTTTCGGATCGGGCCAGCCATTGGCGGCCTGGATGACGAATACCACCAGCATCGACACGGCGCCGAACGTCAGCACTAGGCTAATGGGGCGGCGCACAAGCCAAAGCAGTCGGCCTGCGAGGCCGAACAGGTTGCCGGTGGTGATACGCAAAGCATCGATGGCGAAGCGTTTAGCGCCCGAGGCAGCCCTTGCCAAGAACGACGGTTGCTTACCGTTCGCTGCTCGATCCTTCGTAGCCACAGTGCGGATCTTCTGCACCTGGCGGTTCCGCTTTCTGCCTGCGGGCAGCTCAACGACTTCACCCATATCTCAGTCCTCCTTTTCCTGTATCTCGAATTCCGCGAGCTGTCTGCCGGCGTCCAGATACTCCTTCAACCAAGCGGGGCGTTTACCCCTGCCGCTCCACGTATGAAACGGATTGGTTGGATCTCTATACCTGGCCTGGCCTCGCGGCGGTCTCTCTCCCAAAGGTACGAATTCCAGTTCGCGTGTTGTGGGCACGGATTTCGGTTTCCCCGCTGGTTTGCTCTTGTCGGCATCTTTGTCATCGCATTCGCTTGACATGTTCTCAACTGCCCTCATAATAGCGGTTACTCACTGAAATTGCAATTTCAAGGACAAACGGAATGGCCAACCATCAAACCTTCACCGCAGTCATTGCTCTTGCGCTCGTCGCCGCCGGAAATCCATTGCTGGCTAATGCGAACGGTAAATTGTCGATGAGTGTCATGGCTTTGGCAAAGCAATGTGCGCCGAACGTGGCGCCTGAGACGGTCGGTTATTTGGTTAGCCATGAGTCGAGAAACAACCCATTTGCAGTCCATGTAAACGGCGTGCCCTGGAGTAAGCAGCCGAAGACTGAAACCTTCGAGGACGCGAAGGGGGTAGTCGAAAAGCTTGCTCGCGAAGGCGCCAGTTTCGATACCGGCTACGGGCAAATCTGGTCGGGGAACTTGGCAGCGTTAGGGGTTTCTGCTGTGGACATGCTTGAGCCGTGTAAGAATCTGGCCGCCCTGGACCGAATCTTGTCGGACTGCTACCGGGCCGCTGTTGTGACTAATCAGGACGGGCAGGCTGCTTTGCGAAATGCCCTTAGTTGCTACAACACCGGCAACCAGCGGGACGGTTACACAAATGGATATGTGGGAAAGGTTCTTGCCGTGGCTCAAGCCAATAACACTATGAAAGTGCCTGCGCTGCGCGTCGATGGAGTCGAGAGTGAAGGCGGCCAGGTGGGAAGTAGCGTTGGGCAGGAGAACGCGCTACCGGCTGAAAACGCAAGGTTAGGTAGGTCTGATGGGTTCGATGATTCAACCCCGGACGGGTTTGCCAATAGCACTCAAGACGGTTTCGAGGTGATGGCGCGGCAACATGACGGAGCGCCCAATGAAGGTCTTTCTCATCCAGCAAAAACAATTAGAGGAAATGTGCAGCAAGAAGAAATTAATACGGACATGGATTCAGAGGTTGGAAGAAAAGAAATGGCTTCCACTCTTTGAAGTCATTAGCGACGACGGGCAAACGGTGTGTTGTTCGTTGCGCGTAAAGGATACAGGGGAGGTTAGAACGTGGGCTGATCTTCGACTGTTAGCCGAGTGGCTGAGGGAAAAGCTAAGCATCGAAAGGTGTGAGCTTCTATTAACGGACTTTGATTTACCAGTAACGGAGTGAAATATGGACAAACTGAATGTTGGTGTAAACGGCAAGAAACTGGGCATGGTCTGCATGGTTCTGCTGTGCATCTTTGGGTCTACCCTGGCCCAAGCAGCGGGGGTTGATACGGCAAACTCTTCGCTGACCTCGATGAAAACCTGGCTCGATACGTGGATTCCGCTGGCCTGCGCCGTGGTACTGGCGGTGCTGTGCATCCTCTGGTGGGCGCACGTGGTTCGCGCTGACTTCGCTACCCGTGGCGCCCTCGCAATGATCGGTGCTGGTTCTGCCAGTTACATCGTCAGTTTCTTCTTTGGCTGATACCAGAAGGGTGGGGCCTACGGGTCCCGCCCTTGGGAGGTTATCGAATTGAATTTCTCACAAGGACGGTTCCCCTTGTTCAAAGGGGCAACTCGGTTGCCGACCTTAGCTGGTGTACCTCGAACTGTGTTGCTCGTCACCTTCATGTTCTGCGGCGCGTTGTTCCAGTTCATTCACCTGTGGGCCATTGGGGTGTTCGTGTTCCTGTTTGTTATCGAATGGTGCATCACCAAGCATGACGACCGCGCTTTTCGGATTCTCTACCTGGCTTGGAAAACCAAGATTGTGAACAGGTCTGAATCGTCATTTACGAACTTGTGGGGTGGGTCTAGCTACTCGCCCAGGGACTACGGAGATCAAGACTAATGGCCGTAACAGCCCGTGATGTGAAGAGCGTCAAAAAATTCAAGAAGGAACCAGCCTTCAAAAAATTCCTACCCTATCAGCACCATATCACCGACCACGTAATCAGCACGGAAAACGGTGAGCTGCTGACGATGTTCAAGCTGCGCGGGCGCACGCATGACTGCGCCTCGGATCTTGACCTGATCCGCTGGCACCGCGACCTGAACACCATGTTCAGGCAGATCAGCACCGAACACGTAAAATACTGGACCCATCAGCATCACCGCGAGGTCAGCGACTACCCGGAAACGGAGTGGAACCTGGCGTTCGCCCAGCACTTTGACGACAGCTACCGCAAGAGCTTCCAATCCAAGCCGCTGATGGTTAACGATCTCTACCTCACTGTGGTTTACAACCCTGTTGGCGACCTGGCGCAAAAGGTCTTCTCCAAGATGGAGCGCCCTACCCGCGAGGAGTTGGTAGACATGCGCAACGAGGCGTTGAGCGCCTTGGAAGAGATCAGCAGCCGCATCATGCACACGCTCAAGCCTTACGGTATTGAGCGACTGGGCGTCTACTATCGCAACAGCCGAGGCGAAATCACCATTGCCCAGGATCAGGACGATGATTCCTGGCTGGCTGATGAAACCGGGCTTGAGGCTGATGCCTTCGATATCGATCCTGACGACCTGTTGGCCGATACGGTGGCGAGCGCGCCGGCGCCGGCAATACCTGCGCAAGAAGGCGCCGGCAGCCTTCGGGCATTTTCTACTGCCCTGGAATGGCTCTCATTCCTCATCAACGGCTATTGGCAGCCTGTTCCCGTCTGCCGCTCGCAGATTCGCACATATTTGATGGAAAGCCGGCCCGTTTCCTCTCTTTGGGGCGACATTATCCAGCGCCGCCGTTTCGATGGCGTGGATTACTTGGCAGGCGTTGAGATCGTCGATTACGACGATGAGACGGAGCCTGGCCAGCTGAATTTGCTGATGGAAGCAGATTTTGAATACGTGCTGACGCAATCCTATTGCTGCATGTCCCTGGGTGCTGCTCAGACGTTCCTGTCTAATCAGCAAAAATCGATGCTGGAAACCAAGGACAAGGGCAAGTCGCAGATTCGGCAGTTGGAAGACGCCGAGGACGATGTGACCTCGCGGCGGTTCGTCATGGGTTTCCATCACGCGACCATCCACGTTTGGGCAAATACTTCGAAAGGCGTACAGAAACTGGCTCGCAAGGCCAAGGGCATGATGACCGACTGCGGTATCAAGGCTGACTCGGTTGGCCTCGCTTCCGAGGCTGCCTTCTACGCCATGCTGCCGGCCAACCATGCGTTTGTTCCCCGCCCGGTCCCAATTAATAGCTGGAACTTCCTGTGCTTCTCGCCGTTTCACGGCTTCATGACTGGCAAGGCGAACAACAACCCATGGGGACCAGCAGTCACGTTGTTCAAGACCACGGCTGGTACGCCGTTGTTCTTCAACTGGCACGTGTCGCCAATGGAAGAACAGTCGTTCGGCAAGCGTCCGCCAGGCCATACCCTGATCCTGGGTCAGACCGGCGCCGGTAAGACGACTCTGCTCAATGCGTTGATTACTCAGTCCAGCAAGTTCGAGCCACGGGTTATCTGCTACGACAAAGACCGGGGCATGATGCCCCTGGTGACGTCCCTGGAAGGGCGCTATACCGTGCTGCGCGAGGGCGAATCGACGGGCTGGCAGCCGGCGCAAATCGAGCCGACTACCGCCAACGTTGCCATGGTCAAGCGTCTGATCAGGATTTGTGCGGAAACCACGAACGGCGGCCCGATTGAACAGACCGATGTGGAACTCATCGGCAAAGCTGTTGACCATGTGATGGTCAGTGGCCTGGTTGCCAAGGAGCTGCGTTCGTTCTATGCAATCTGGCGGCAGATTCCGGCAGCGGCGCGAGTCAACAACCAGCAGAAATTGAGCCTGGCTGAAATGCTCAAGCCCTGGTGCCGTGGTGGAGAACATGGGTGGTTGTTTGATAACCCGTCCGACGCCTTGACCTTCGACACGCACAAGGTGTTTGGCTTCGACCTGACCGACTTTATCGTGGCCCCGGATCAGCCGGCCCCACAAGCTCGCACGCCGTTGCTGATGTACCTGTTTTATCGGGTGCGCCTGGCTATCGATGGTAGCTGCCGCGTGATTCAGGTATTCGATGAGTTCGCCCAGTATCTGGACGATCCCTACATGGATGTGGAAGTGAAGCGCGGTTTGAAGACCGACCGGAAAAAGGACGCAATTTACGTCTTCTCCACGCAGGAACCAAACGACGCCCTGGAAAGCCGGATCGGCAAAACGATCATGCAGCAGTGCGTGACCAAGATCCTGCTGGAAAACCCGGAAGCTGACCCGGTGGACTACATGAAGGGGCTGAAACTGACCGAAGCGGAATACCAGGCGCTGCTTAACATCCCTGAATTCAGCCGTCAGTTCTTGGTCAAGCAGGGCAGTCAATCGGCCATCGCCACCATGGATCTGCGCGGGATGGAGAAGGCAATCAGCATCCTTTCGGGCACCCCGGACAATGCGGATCGACTGGAAAGCATCCTTGCCGCCAATCCAAACGCCAAGCCAGAGGTGTGGCTGCCGAAGTATTGGGAAGCGGTTTTACCCAAGCAACAGAACAGGAGCAATTGACATGGAAAAGTACGTTTTTGCCGCTACGGATACCCAGGACGTAATGCGTCTTCCGACGCTCAAGGCAAAGGCCATTGTGCGTAGCTGCACGATGGCCATCTTCCTGGGGGTCGCAAGCGTTTCGCATGCGCAGGTCGTTGTCGAAGATCCTGGCGTGCTGGCCAACACAGTGCTTCAGGTCGAGAACATGGTTCAGCAACTGGCCAACCTCAAGTCGCAGTTGGAAACCCAACAGGGCATGTACGCCTCCATGACCGGCGCACGTGGATTCGGTGGGATGCTCCCAGGCAGTGCTGGGGCATTGCAGAAAAACCTGCCTGCTGACTGGAGCAAGGTCTACTCCGACGCGATGAACAGCAATTCGAGCATCACAGGTTCTGTGCGCGACATGCTCGGGCAGTTCGATAGCGAGGTCGAGAATATGGGTCGGACCGAGGCCCTGGACCTGGTGAACCAACGTCTCAAGGAGAAAGGGGCGTATGACCGCGTGATGGCGCAGCAGGCTTACAACAACCAGATGCGTGAACTGGAAGATATCCAGACGCTGACCAACCAGATCGACACAACCACGTCGCAAAAAGAAATTGCAGACCTGCAAGCCCGGATCTCGACCGCCCAAGGTGCGATCCAGGGCGAGCAAGCCAAGCTGCAACTGATGGCCATCCTCCAGCAGTCGCAAGACAAGGTGCTGCAACAACAGCAACAGACTGCCGTTCGCCGCTATGTCATTGGCGATCAGAACGACAGTCTTGAAGCCCCCAACCTCACGGAATGACCGCTATGAAAAAGATCGTATGCCTGCTGCCACTCTTCGCTGCCCTGGCCGCTTGTGGTGAGGCCAACACCAAAGAGTGGTACATGCAGCATGACAAGGAACGGGCCGTTCGTGTTGCCGAGTGCCGTAACAATGCCAAGGAACAGGTGAGCGCTGATTGCCAGAATGCCCTGGCCGCCGAGGCTCAAGTCGTGACCATGGGCAAGGGACAGTCGGATTACAGCATCGACCTCAAGCTCGATAAGAAGTGACGGGGGTGAACAATGGCCTATAACGCAACGACTCAGATATTCAGCTACATGGACGAAGTGTCCAAGGAGTTAGTGGCGTCGAACGTGGCAACCATCATTGCCGCCGTGACGCCGTTGGTTGCCCTGGGCCTAACCATTGTTCTCATGGTCGAAGGCACCTTCAAACTCTACGGCGGTGATGGCGAACCGCTGACCGACATGCTCAAGAAGTTCGCCTTCTGGGGACTCATTCTGAGCATCTCGTCAGCAGGCGGTTGGTATCAGCGCGATCTCGCTGATGTAGCGCTGAAAACGCCTGATGAGTTCGCCTCGATCCTGATTGTCGATGGCAAGTCGGGTTCCAACGTGCAGAACGAAGTCGCCAGTACCATTGACAAGGCACTGGAGAATGGCTTGAAAACCGCGCAGCGCGCATTTGATAACGCAGGCGTGACCAGTGGTGCAGGCCTTGCGAGCTTCTTGCTGGCTGCTGCGGTGCTTCTTTCCACGGTGCTGGTCTGCGGCATTGGTGCGGCGTTGATCCTGATGGCCAAGTTTATGCTGGCCATCGCGGTCTGTTTCGGGCCGATCTTTATCATGTGCCTGATGTTCGACTCCCTGCGCGAACTGTTCTCGAAGTGGATTGGTTCGGTTATCAACTTCGGGCTGATAACCATCCTGCTGTCTGCCACCTTCGGCCTGCTGATGAAGTTTTACGGCAAAGCGGTGGCGGCGGCGGCAGATCCGGCAGCCGACTCGCCGATCTTGGTACCAATCATCACTTGCGGCCTTCTGACCGTGGTGACGTGGTTTGTTCTCAAGAAGATCCCCGACCTGGCCGCGTCGTGGGGCAGTGGTGTCTCGGTGCAGTTCGTACCGGGCCGTCAACGCCCAGGCAAAGGTGGCGGGGGCCAGGGTGCGGGTGGCGGCGGCAAAGGCGGTGCCGGTGCCGGCGCTGGCTCCGGTGCAGGAGCGGCAGGAGCTGGTGGTGGCGCAGCGGCTGGAGCAGGTGGCGCGGCTGCCGGAGCCGCTGGAGCAGCCGCGAGCGCTGTGGGTTCGGCCATGCAAGGCATGGCTAGAGGTTCACGCCGAGCAGGTTAAACGGAATCACATTTGGGCCATAATAGTCCTTGAAATTAGAATTTCAGGGATTTATTATGGCCCTGTCTTTTTCTCATCTGAGGTAAATCACATGGTGCGGTTTTCGACGGGATTGGTCGGGATCTTACTGGTTGCGGCTCTGGCTGGATGCGCAAGCAAGCCCAAGCCCGCACCTGAGCCTGACATGACGAATTTGGTGCCGGTCAACAAGACGTTGCCCAGTGCCCTTGTAGGACGCCCCGGGGTAATTCCCCAGGCCACGAATGGAGAACGTAAAGAATGAGTCGGGCTGATAAGAACGAGGCGATCACCAAGGCTGACATGGCCGTTTTCCAACAAGAGAGGCAGGATCTGGAAACGGATCTGCTTAGTGAGGTGTTGAACTCTCGTCGCACCGCCTGGTGGGCGGCGACTGGGCTGGGCGGCCTGGCGGCGGTGGCGTTCGCGGTAGCTGGCTTGACCATGTATCGCTATAGCCAGCCAGTGCCCGCCCATATGCTGGTTTTGAACCCCGATGGGAGCATCCAGCAAGTGTCGTTGCTGACACCGCAATCGACCTACGGGGAAGTGTCAGACACCTACTGGGTTTCTGGCTTCATCCGCCATTACGAAACCTACGAATTCAACACGGTGCAGGCGGACTATGACGCCGTTGGCCTCATGTCTGGCCCTGATGGGGTTTGGGGAGCAATGGAACCAAAAACCAACATAAGCCCTACCACCTCCGCTCAGAGCCCTCTTCCCAGGCATCTGCCTCGATAAAGCAATTACGCATCTCGGCCTCTTGGCTGATCTCGGTCAGCAGATCATGTACCGTCTTATCCAGTGCCTCATCGTTGCGATAGGGAATGCTCAGCGCGTAGTTGCCCGACTCAAGCAGCTTCATGCCGTAAGGTTCCAGGCAGTAACGCTCGATATTCTCCAGTGCCCGTTTTTTACCACGCACGAACTTGCTGTTGTTCTCGACGGCCAGGCGCAATATGACCGTCGCGATCCGTTCGGCATTGTCCACTGCCGGTGGGACCGTGATGTTGAGATGCTGGGTGATTTTTGCGGGTACGCCGATCGTTATGCCGCGATGCCGGAGGTAGCGGTAAAGCGTGCTTTTGGAAATGTGCAGTTTCTTGCCAATGGCGCTCACACTTAACCGACCCTCTCGGTACAGCGTTTCTGCGGCCATAGCGGTCGCTTCCGCCTGAGCGGGCAGCCCCTTCGGGCGGCCACCGACTCGACCACGTGACCGTGCAGCGGACAAGCCTGCCTGTGTGCGCTCACGAATCAACTCACGTTCGAACTCTGCCAATGAAGCGAACAGGTTGAACACAAAGCGGCCTTGCGCGTGGGTGGTATCGATGGGGTCATTCAGACTTTGCAGGCCAACGTTACGAGCGGCCAATTCACCGACCAGTTCGACCAGGTGCTTGAGCGAGCGCCCTAGACGATCCAGCTTCCAAATCACCACAGCATCACCGGCCCGTACATGAACCAATAATTTGTCCAGTTCCGGACGTGCGCTTTTTGAGCCGCTGGCAACGTCTTGATAGATCCGCTCGCACCCTGCCTTTGTCAGAGCATCGATCTGGAGGTCGGCGTTCTGATCCCGAGTACTCACCCGCGCATAGCCAATTTTCATCAAAAGTACCGTTTACTCAACAGAGAAATTGAAAATAGAACCTTGATTAACGATACCAGTATTTAAAACCATAATATGGGCTAACTCGGAGCTGGGCAGGTCTTCCGTTAAAGTTCTATAAAACGAGGGTTTTATCGAACCGTTGCGGCGCAGTGAGGATCGAGTGTATAAACACATAAACACCTAACATTGGAAAAAGTCATGAATACCACTCGCTGGAACGTCGCCGTCTCCACCGACACCGACCAATCGCTTCGCATGTTTCTGGCCAGCCAAGGCGGTGGCCGTAAGGGCGACCTGTCGCGCTTCATCGAAGAAGCGGTGCGGGCACACATCCTGGAGCTGAGCGCCGAACAGGCCAAGGTTTCCAATGCCCATCTGAGTGAGGCCGAACTGACCGAAGCGGTTGAAGAAGCGCTCGACTGGGCGCGTAAGCGCTGATGCGGGTTGTATTGGATACCAACATTCTGTTCAGTGCGCTGATCTCACCGCATGGGTCTCCTGATGCGATCTATCGGGCCTGGCGTTCAGCTCGCTTCGAGGTGGTGACTTCACGGGCACAGCTCGACGAAATTCGTCGCGCCAGTCGTTACCCCAAGCTTCAGGCCATCCTTCAGCCTGCCAAAGTGGGGGCCATGATCAATAACCTGCAACGCGCCGTGGTATTGGAGCGGTTGACCATTGAGGTTGAAGCCGATGATCCGGATGACTCTTTTCTGCTGGCCATGGCTTTGGCGGGCAATGCGGACTACCTAGTAACCGGTGATCGACGCGCAGGCCTCTTGCAGCGCGGACATATCGAACGCACGCGGATTGTCACCCCCGCCGTGTTCTGCGCCGAGGTACTGTGATCGATGCCGGTTGGTTTTCTGACTCAGGAGCAACGCGACGGCTTTGGTCGCTACATCGATGCGCCCAGCCGTGATGAACTGGAGCGCTACTTCCACCTGAGCGATGAAGACCGTGAAGCCGTCCAGGTACTACGGGGCAACCATAACCGCTTGGGCTATGCCGTTCTGCTGACTACCGTTCGCTTCGTCGGTGTTTTGCCGGACAAACCCACGGCTGTGCCGGTGGAAGTCCTGCTTGTGCTTTGTCGGCAATTGGCAATCGCCGACCCTGACTGTCTTGTACGTTATAGCGATCATCGTCGCTGGATACATGCGGCCGATATTCAAGAGCGCTATGGCTATCGCCACTTTACTGACCCAGGCATCGGCTTTCGTTTGAGCCGATGGCTGTATGCCCTTTGCTGGACTGGTACTGATCGTCCTGGCGTGCTGTTCGAACGAGCTACCTCATGGCTGCTCACACAGAAAGTCCTATTGCCCGGAATTTCCCAGTTAGAGCGCTTCATTGCCCAACTGCGTAGCCGGGTTGAAGAACGCCTCTGGTACACCTTGGGCCGCAGCGTGACCGAGGAGCAAAGACAGCACCTACAAGACTTGCTTCTGGTGGCCGAAGGCAACCGTAGTTCCCGACTGGATCAACTACGCTCCGGCCCGGTGATGGTCAGTGGCCCTGCACTGGTTCGGGCGCTGCGTCGGCTGGATGATGTACGCGGGTTGGGTATCGCCTTACCGGCAGCTGCGCATATCCCTCCCAGCCGCATTGCCGCCCTGGCTCGCTTTGCCAACACCGCGAAGGTCACGGCCATCAATCGACTGCCGGCGTCGCGCCGGTTGGCGACGTTGGTGGCATTCGCGGTTTCCTTGGAAGCCAGTGCGCACGACGATGCTCTGGAAGTTCTGGAAGCGCTACTGCGTGATATCTTCAACAACGCAGAGAAGGCTGACAAGAAGGCTCGGTTGCGTAGTCTAAAAGACCTGGATCGCTCGGCGGCAATGCTCGCCGCTGCGTGCAAGGTCGTGCTGGATAGCTCGATCAGCGATGACAATGTCCGTGCCCGGCTGTTCAACGACCTGCCACGTGTCACGCTGGAGAAAGCCCTGGAAGAGGTCAATGCGTTGATCCGTCCGGCCAACGATGTGTTTTACCTCGCTCTGGAGGAGCGCTACCGCAGCGTGCGCCGTTTCCTTCCTGACTTATTGAAACATATTCGCTTCGGCTTCAGCCCGGCGGGTAAGGGTGTGGCGGCTAGTTTGGACTGGTTGCAACTGAACTTGCCTCGCAGGAAGCCGGAGGATGACGTGCCGCAGGAGATCGTGGCCAAGGCTTGGCAGAACCACATCACTCGCGAAGATGGCTCCCTCGACATGGGCGCCTATGTCTTCTGCACGCTTGATGCACTACGCACGGCCCTACGCCGCCGCGATGTCTTTGTTGCACCCAGTTGGCGCTATGCCGACCCGCGTATCGGTCTGCTCGATGGTGCAGAATGGCTGTCGGCGCGACCGATCATCTGTCGCTCACTGGGCCTGACTGTGGACGCCAAAACCACCTTGGACGCCTTGTCTGCCGAGCTGGATGCGACTTGGTACGCAGTCGCCGCTCGCCTGCCCGACAATCCTGCGATCCAGTTGAGTGAGAATACAGAGGGCAAAACCGAGCTGTCCCTCGGAGCGCTGGAGAAGCTGGAAGAGCCCAACTCGTTGCTGCAACTGCGTGCAGCCGTGGCCGACTTGATGCCGCGTGTCGATTTGCCGGAAATCCTGTTAGAAATCGCCGCTCGTACCGGCTTCACTGAAGCCTTCACCCATGTGTCCGAACGCAATGCGCGGGCCGACAACTTGGTGACGAGTTTGTGCGCAGTGCTCTTGGGAGGAGCCTGTAACACCGGCCTGGAGCCCTTGACTCGCAACGACAACCAAGCGCTGCGCCGTGACCGGCTGTCCTGGGTGAGCCAGAACTATCTCCGTGACGATACCCTGTCGGCAGCCAATGCCATTTTGGTGGCTGCGCAGAGTCAACTGGAGCTGGCTCAGGTCTGGGGCGGCGGCGAGGTGGCCTCCGCCGATGGCATGCGTTTTGTCGTACCTGTGCGTACCGTACATGCCGGCCCTAACCCGAAGTATTTCGGTACCGGCCGGGGCGTCACCTGGTACAACCTGATCTCCGACCAGTTTTCCGGTCTTAACGCCATTACGGTGCCCGGCACCCTGCGCGACAGCCTAGTATTGCTCGCGGTTGTGCTGGAACAACAGACCGAATTGCAGCCCACACAAATCATGACCGATACCGGTGCTTACAGCGATGTGGTGTTCGGGTTATTCCGTCTGCTCGGTTATCACTTCTGCCCGCGCCTGGCTGATGTCGGCGGTACCCGCTTCTGGCGCACCCGCCCGGACGCGGATTACGGCAAGCTCAACGGACTTGCTCGCCAGTCAGTCAAGCTCGACCTGATCGCCGAGCACTGGGATGACCTGTTGCGTTTGGCTGGCTCACTCAAACTTGGCCGAGTGCCGGCGACAGGCATCATGCGCACCCTACAAACGGGAGATCGTCCGACCCGTCTGGCCCAGGCGTTGGCAGAGTTCGGACGGATCGAGAAAACCCTGCATACGTTGACCTACATTGATGATGAGTCCAAGCGCCGCGCCACCCTGACCCAACTGAATCGCGGCGAAGGCCGACACAGCCTGGCTCGCGCCGTGTTCCATGGCAAACGAGGCGAGCTTCGCCAGCGCTACCGAGAAGGCCAGGAGGATCAACTCGGTGCCCTGGGCCTGGTGGTAAATATCATTGTGCTATGGAATACCCTCTACATGACGGCTGCCGTGGAGCGGTTAAAGCAGCACGGCTACCCGGTACAGGACGAAGACCTGGCTCGTTTGTCGCCGCTGATCTTCGAGCACATCAATATGTTGGGACGGTACTCCTTCGCGGTACCAGAAGAGGTCGCCCGAGGTGAGCTACGGCCACTGCGTAATCCAGACGACGATATTTAGGTGCGCAGGTCGAACTCAGTGGGCTATGTTGTCAGATAGCTTAGATGGGATTGACCACAGCATTTCTCAATAAGTAGAAACACTGTGGCTTAGAGAGTTATCTCAGCGCAGCAGCAATACAGGCATGGTGGCTGTTCGAAGCATCGTCGTAGTCGTGCTTCCTACCAAAAACTGCCTGATGCGTGAATGCCCATAGGCACCCATGACCAGCAGATCAATGCCGTGCTCTGTCTGATAATCGTGCAGAGCCGACTCCACCTCACCTTGTCTGATTTCAGCTTGGACTAGGAAGCCAGCCGAGAGAAGCATGCTTTGTGCTTTTCCCAGTGCCTCGTGATTGCTCACCGAATCTGCACCGACCGTAACAAGATGAATGGGCAAGTCTTTGCAAAGCGAACTGGCGGCAAACATTTGGATGGTTTTGTAGGCTGTGGAGCTGCCGTCAAATGCGAGCATCACCTTTTCGGGCTTTTTATAGCTGTTGGCTGTGATCAGGATAGGCCGGTGAATTGTTCGCACTACAGCTTCTATCTGGCTGCCAAGGCTGTGCGCGTTGCGTGAGTTGTCTTCACCCACTCTTCCTATCACCAACAGTCGAATATCCTCCTGAAGGTCGCTCAGACTTTCTACCAAGTGTCCGTGGCGCTGCTTCAGCTCAGGAAACGCAGCGCCGGAAATGACCGTTCGCTCCCTGGCCTTTTCCAGCATGTGTTGGCCCTGTTCCAGAGCGAGTCTGGCGCGTTGGGCATCCAATGTAGCCAGCTCCTCCAGCAGATGCTCTCGACTGCCGAGACCAATATTTCCACTTAGGTCAGCTGCTGCTGGGTATTTCTCTTCATCCAATACGTGAAGCAAGGTAAGAGGCGCGTTGAGTCGCTGCGACGCCCATGCTGCGTAGTCGCAGACCGCCAATGAGGATTGTGAGTTATCAATACATGCCATTACGTGGGTCATTGTCGATCTCCTTAGTGGCTCATGAGCTTGTCGATGGCGCCAGGTTTGTCATGCACGCCAAAGCGGTCAACGATTGTGGCGCTGGCCTCATTTAGACCCAGCACTTCAACCTCGGCGCCCTCGCGACGGAACTTGATTACCACTTTATCCAGCGCGGCGACGGCGGTGATATCCCAGAAATGCGCCTGTGTCAGATCGATGGTGACCTTGTTGAGCGCTTCCTTGAAGTCAAAAACTTCGGTGAACTTGTCTGCCGAGCTGAAGAACACCTGGCCTACCACGCGGTAAGTCCGATGCGACTCCGTCTCTTCAAGACTGCTCTTGATATCGAGGTAATGTCCGACCTTGTTCGCAAAGAACAACGAAGCCAGCAGTACGCCGACCAACACGCCGTAAGCCAGATTATGCGTTGCCACGACCACCACAACGGTCGCGACCATGACGAGGTTGGTCGACAGTGGGTGCTCTTTCAGATTGCGCAAGGAATCCCAGCTAAAGGTGCCGATGGATACCATGATCATCACAGCAACCAATGCAGCCATCGGGATCTTGGAGAGCCATTCGCCGAGGAAAACGACCATCAGCAGCAAGAAAATGCCCGCGCACAATGTGGAGAGACGGGTACGTCCACCGGATTTCACGTTGATGATCGACTGGCCGATCATGGCGCAGCCTGCCATACCGCCGAGCATCCCGGCAGCGATGTTGGCAATGCCTTGACCCTTGCATTCACGGTTTTTGTTGCTGGTGGTATCGGTCAAATCGTCGACGATGGTCGCGGTCATCATGGACTCAAGCAGACCTACTACGGCCAAGGCGGCTGAGTACGGGAAGATGATGCGCAGAGTTTCAACGTTCAGCGGGACTTCAGGCCACAGGAAAATCGGCAGCGTGTCCGGCAGTTCGCCCATGTCACCCACAGTGCGGATATCCAGACCGAGGTAAATAGCAATGGCCGTCAGGGCCAGGATGCACACCAGCGGCGAGGGAATCAGCTTGCCGATCTTCGGTACATACGGAAACAGATAGATTATTCCGAGGCCCACTACGGTCATGGCGTAAACGTGCCAGGTCACGTTGGTCAATTCAGGTAACTGCGCCATGAAAATCAGAATCGCCAATGCATTCACAAAGCCTGTGACTACCGAGCGCGAAACAAAGCGCATCAGAGAGCCCAGTTTCAGGTATCCAGCGAGGATTTGAAGCGCCCCGCAGAGCAAGGTGGCTGCCAGCAAATACTGAAGCCCGTGATCTTTTACCAGGGTGACCATCAGCAGTGCCATCGCACCGGTAGCTGCCGAGATCATGCCGGGTCGACCGCCGACGAAGGCGATGACAGCACAGATACAGAAGGAGGCGTAGAGACCGACCTTGGGGTCGACGCCGGCAATGATAGAGAAAGCAATGGCCTCCGGGATCAGCGCGAGCGCGACCACGATCCCCGCGAGCACGTCTCCACGGACGTTGGAAAACCACGTTTGTTTGAGCGATTGCAGCATCAGAATATCCAAGGCAATGCACCACACGCACACCAGGCAGATGGCGAGCGCGTCGATACGAATTCAAGTTGTGAGGATTATTTGGCTGTGTGCCTTGGGTGTAAAAACCGGGCATACAGCAGTACGCGACCGCGAGCGAAACTAGCGGAAGCGAGATGTTGCGAGGGGGCGTAGCGCTAAGGCGGCGTAGGCTGCCAGTAGATCGTTTGGAGTACAGTCATGCTGGTGTTCCTGTAGCTCAAGAGGTATGGCTGAGCGATAAAGTATACAGTGAAGATATCGTCAAATGCGACCTGCTGCCTCGTTTGGGTCAGTTCTTCCAGCCGTGCTGATCTCCCTAGGGCAAGTCTTTCTAGATTAAACCGCGACGAACTCCGCTGTCAGGCAGTGTACACATGGTGGAGAGATCAATTCAGATCCTCCTGGGGTCGATAGAGAAATCGGAAAAAATCGTACGCTAAGCATTCGGCCTGTCAGGTTGAGGCCATAGAGATTGACGCCTTGGCGTCAGAAAATGCAGAAAGCGGCCCTAGTCTGACGCGGTGCCAGTGAACCGCCTGACGCCGAGTTGAAGCCGTAAACTCAGCAACCTTCGATCAACTCGCCGAACAGTTCCTTAACCTTTGCACGTGCCTCGACCAGCGCAACTTGGCCTTGCTCAGTGATCTCATAGACACGCCGTTCACGTCGCCCGGTGCGTTCGTGGCGTGAGGTCAAATAGCCCTTCTTTTCCAGCCCGTGCAGCATTGGGTATACCGTCCCGGCGCTCAGCTCGTAGCCGTGTCGTTGCAGTTCTTCGATGATTCCCAGTCCGAAGACGGGCTTCTCGGCTGCATGGTGAAGTATGTGCAGGCGGATCAACCCGCCGTACAGGTCTTTATCTGTCGTTTTTCGTGCCTCACAGCGCGATACTCAACAGCCAACCCGCTGCACCGCTGCCGACGACAACTAGCCACGGCGGGAGCTTCCAGAACATCAGTGCGACAAGGGCGACCAGGGCCAAGACAAAGTCTTGCGGCTGAAATATGGCGCTAGTCCATACAGGGTGATAGAACGCGGCCAGCAGCAGGCCAACCACCGCCGCATTGACCCCAGCCAGCGCGGCTTGCATGCCTGTATTGCGACGCAGGCGCTCCCAAAATGGCATGGCTCCCACAACCAGCAGAAAAGAGGGTGCGAAGATAGCCAGTAGGCACACAATACCGCCGACCCAGCCAGAGGGAGCGGTGCTCATCGAAGCACCAAGGAACGCGGCGAATGTGAACAATGGGCCGGGCACCGCTTGAGCCGCCCCGTACCCCGCGAGGAAGGATTCATTACTGACCCAGCCGGAGGACACCACTTCGGCTTGCAGCAGCGGCAACACAACGTGGCCACCACCGAACACTAGTGACCCCACACGATAGAAGGCGTCCACTACCACCATCGTTGGACTTGGCAGCAATTTTGCCAAGATCGGTAGGCCAATCAGCAGGGCAAAAAATAACGATAGCCAAAGTGCGCCGGCCCGGTGACTGACCGTGATAGGTAGTGGGTCGTGCTCAACAGTATGTGCTGGCTTGAACAATAGTCGGCCTATGATGCCTGCGGCAGCAATCACACCAACCTGCCCCCACGCGGACGGTACGAGCAGGACAGCACAGGCGGCAATCGCCATTATTGTGACTCTCAGCCCATCCGTACACAGGTTGCGCGCCATGCCCCATACCGCTTGGGCGACTACGGCAACGGCCACCACTTTTAGGCCATGCAACGCGCCCGGCGAAACGGAATCCCCATAGTTGGAAATGCCCAGCGCGAACAGGATTAAAGCTACGGCCGAAGGCAGCGTAAAGCCTGTCCAAGCAGCCAGCGCCCCGCTATATCCAGCCCGTGATAGCCCCAACGCTATGCCGACCTGGCTGCTTGCTGGGCCTGGAAGAAATTGGCACAGCGCCACTAAATCAGCATAGCTGCGTTCAGACAACCAGCGCCGTCGTGTGACGAACTCGTCACGGAAATAGCCTAAGTGCACGATGGGGCCGCCGAAGGAGGTCAATCCAAGTCGTAGAAAAATAAGAAAAACCGACCATGGGCTGCGGTCATCGGTGGAGGTATTAGTCATGCGTTGGCCTACCTGATTTTCCACAGATTAATCCATAATAATCGAACTTCGATAACGAAATTCGATTTTATAGCTGCCCAAAACGACTGGAGTACCGTGCAATTCGTACTGGGTGTCGCAATGCAAGTAATCGATGTTGTGCTAGCCGCTGGTTTTGTCTGCTAGCACAGTTCATTAGCAAAACACGCTTGGCCTTAGCGTACGATTTTTTCCGTTTTCTCTATTGCCCCCCTCCTGGTCACTCCGAATGCAAATAACTGGTCAAGAATGCAGCCGGCTGGTCAATAACGGCGCCAATGGGTGGTCAAGTTGCGCAATGGTTTTATCGAGTCGGATGCCTGGGAAGAGGGCTCTGAACGGAGCTAGTCGGGCTTACGTTGGTTTTTGGTTCCATTGCTCCCCAAACCCCCTGATGTGGCTGAGCAATACCAGAACCGCTACAAGTGGGGCACCAAGGAGGCGATGGACAAGGTTGTTGGCGACCGCAAATCCGTCAGGGTCAAGATTTCCTCGGTCATTCTCGACCGGGAAAAAGGCATCGCCACGGTTCGTTTCTCGACTACTGAAAAATACCGTTCGCGAGCGACCTCGGAAGAACCTCAATACTGGATCGCAACTCTGTCGTACACCTACGACAACACCTTGTTGAAAGCCTCCGAGCGCTACATCAACCCGCTGGGTTTCCGCGTCTACTCGTACAACGTGAACGCTGAAACCGCCGCAAAAGTTGGGGGCTGACTATGAATCGTAAATTCGCTATTGCAACCGCGTTGGCGGCGGCGCTGACATCGGCGCCGGTTCTGGCACTCAACGAGAAGACAGACAGCCCCTACGACTATCGGATCAAGACGGTGATCTACAACCCGATGGACGTTGTTCAGATTGACGGGGTGGTGGGTTTGCAAACGCTCATCCAGTTTGCGCCGGATGAGGTCTACGTGACGCATAACTTCGGTGCGAAAAGCGCCTGGGAGTTGGTCAACAAGGATAACAACGTGTTTATCCGGCCAATTGCCGAGCTGAGCGACACGAACCTGACGGTAGTGACCAACAAGCGGACGTATTACTTCCTACTCCACTACATCGGCAGCAATGTCGTCAAAGGCCCTGATGGCCAGGTGAAAGAAGAGTTCATCAAGACGCCCTGGAGCATGCGCAAAGCCACGGTCGGCGTCATCTTCAAATACCCGTTTGAAGACATGAAGGTCGCTAACAAGAAGCTCGAAGAACGCCGCATCCGCGAGGCGCTGGCCAAGGGTAATAACGGGCCGGTGAACATCGCCTATAGCCGCTCCGATGAAGAAAACAGCTCCGAGATCAGGCCGACCCACACCTGGGATGATTTCCGCTTTACCTACTTCGAGTTTCCGGCCAATGCAGCGTTGCCGAACGTCTACATGATTGGCCCGGATGGCAAGGAAACCATCCCTCAGACGCATATCGAGGGCGAGTATTCCAACATCATCGTTGCCGAGACAACGGCGCGTGAATGGCGGGTTCGCCTGGGTGATCGCGTGGTGGGTGTAGTCAATGGCGGTTACAACCCGGCGTTGGGCGCTAGCAAGACCGGCACCAACTCGCCCGAGGTCAAGCGTGTGTTGAAAGGGGGTGAAGAATGAGCCGCGACGTAAATATCGACGAACTGGAGACGTTCGAGGACGACCGGGGCGGGTTCGATGGTGGGCCGAAAAAGAAAGTGCCAGGCCTGCGAGCATTCATCGGCGTGCTGTTGCTGATTGCGCTGTGCCTCATCGGCTGGATCGTCTACAAAAACGTGATTGTTCCGAAACTCCAGCAGCAGGAACAGGCTGAAAAAGCGTCACCCAACAGGGCCAATAACCTGCCGCGTGCTAGCTTCGCAACCACGCCTGGTAACGCTGATGAAGAACCTGTCGAGCAGCCCGCCGAGCAGGCGCAATCCGCAAGTACCTACCAGCAGCAGGCACACCAGACACAGCCTGGACAGCAGGGAAAAGTCGAGCTGACGCCTGAACAAAAAGCCATGCAACGCCGCCTCAGTTCGTCGAGCGCTACAGAACAGATTGGCGCACAGGCTATGGCCGCGACTCCAAGTCGTGGCGAAAAAGCTGAACCAGTAAAAACTAGCAGTAGTAGCTCGGAGCTGGCTTCGCGCATGAACAGTGCCCGGTACGCTGCATCAAAGGCGACGCTCATGAAAAACATGGGTATGTCGATAGCCGCTGGCACGATGATTCGCTGCGGCACGATCACCGAGCTGGATACCACTGTCCCTGGTTTCGTGTCCTGCCAGGTGTCGAAGGAAGTCCGTTCGGCTGACGGCTCGGTGGTGCTGATCGACAAGGGCGCGACGATCACTGGTGAAGTCAGTGGCGGCATTCTGATGGGGCAGGCCAGGGCCTTTGTGCTCTGGTCGCGGGTTCGTAACCGTGACGGCGCTGTGGCCTACCTCGATGCACCTGGCACCAACCGCCTCGGTAGTGCCGGCGTGCCCGGCCAGGTCGATACCCACTTTTGGGATCGCTTCGGTGGTGCCATGTTCATTTCCGTGTTCAGTGACCTGAGCCGTGGTCTGATGCAGGCCCTGGTCAACTCCACCGACAAGTCCGACAGCGACACAACGGTGAACCTCGACAACACGTCCAACACCTCCGATTCGCTGGCCCGCGAAGTGTTGCGCGCCACGATCAATATCCCGCCAACCCTGACCGTGAATCACGGCGAGGCGGTATCGATCTTCGTGCCGCGTGACGTTGATTTCAGCGATGTGTATGGCCTGGAAATGGTGGAGTGAGGGAGGCACGTATGGATACTGCGACCGATATCGACCTGGCTTTAGCAGACATGGACATGGCCCTGGCGGCGGCGAACTTCGCCCCGCTTCGCCAGTACCTCGACGATCCAGAAGTGTTCGAGATCCGGGTGAACAAGTTTGGCCAGGTGGTATGTGACACGCCCAAAGGGCGTGTCTTGCATGCCGACCCACGGATCACCTACGACTACCTGTGGGCCTTGAATGACCATCTGCTGAGCCTCAACGGACTCGGCCGCACGCCAATCAGCTACGTGAAGTTGCCGGACGGATCTCGGGGAACGTTCTGCTGGCCCCCTGCGACTGTCGAGGGGACCATGCTCATGTCGATCCGTAAGCATTTGCCGGTATCGAAGAGCCTGAGCCAGCTTGCCCAGGAAGGCCGCTTTGCCAAGGTGCGGCATCGTAAGCAGTCTGAGCAATTCATGCTTGAGCCGTTCGAGGAAGAACTGCTTGAGTTGTTGGAAAAGGGTGATGTGGAAGGCTTCTTGACGCAGGCCGTCAAGACGAAGCGGAACATTGCCGTAGCCGGTCCTACCGGCTCCGGCAAAACCACGCTTACCCGCTCGCTGATGGGGGCGGTGCCTACGATTGAGCGTGTGCTGCTGATGGAAGATACGCACGAAATCGACGATAACCGCCTCGATGAAGTGGGCTATCTGATGTACGGGGAAGGCGATGGCCGAATGTCGGCCCGCGAATGCCTCAAGCTGTGCATGCGCCTGTCCCCTGACCGGATCTTCCTGACCGAGCTGCGCGACGATGCGGCGTGGGACTACCTGGCCGGCGCGAACACGGGGCACCCTGGGGGCATCTTTTCGACGCACGCTGACAGCGCGGCCAGCACCCCAGCGCGTATCGCCACTTTGGTAAAGGCCTCGGAAATCGGTCGGGCGCTCGACTACGACGTAATCATGAAGACCATCAACACCACGTTGGATGTGGTCGTGTACATGGAAAAACGTGAAGTGCTGGAAATCCTGTACGACCCGATGTTCAAGAAACAAGCAATGGCAGCGGTGTAGGAACTCAAGCCGCTTAGCGCCCTGCAGGGCTAAATCCAAGGAGAAGTACGCATGACCGAAGCAACCAATATCTGGACCGCCACCGCTACCGAAATCATCAACGCGGTGCGTGAAAGCGTTATCGCCATGGGTTGTGGAACGCCACAAACAGGTGATATCTACGACCAACTGCTGTTGATTGGTCGTAGTGGCGTGGAAGAGCTGGTGCCCTCCGTGAGCAAATTTGGCGCCCGAGAGTTTGAAAGCGTCATGGCCGTGGTCGTAGACCTGCTGGGCGGTGATGGCATTGCCGTCCACGGTGAGCTGCCTATCTGGCTCCGTGTTTATCCAAGCGTGGAAGGCAGGCTCCCTTCCTTCAGTGTCGATGACTGGCGATGGATTCGCCTATCCTCGGTTCAGGAGGTTCAGCCCCGCCGTGCAATCGCCATGGGCGAAGATCCGGCTAAATGGCAGCTCATGGTCAACGTTGTTGCCAATGGCCAGGTGTACCACGCTACCCAACGCCTGTTCCTCGGCGCATCGGTAGAGAAGCCGGTAGAACGCTTGCTGACGTTGGTTAGCGCCGCAGTGAGTGAAGAACAGCGTCGCCGGATGCAACTGTGATGGAAGCCAACATGGATTCACCACAACCGCACAGCACGGCCACCAAGGCGCTTGAAGTCTTGAGTGCTGCTCTGACGATCATTCGCCGTTTGTTTCTGCTGCTCATTGTCTATCCGGCTGTTGGTTTTTTCTTGTTGATGGGCCTCGCCTCCGATTGGTCGTTTACCGGGGCCGGTAAATGGCTGACGGATATGCAATACGAGGCCCAGCAGTTAGGAAAAGCGGAAGCGCCTGGTCATCTGCTGGTCAAGCGCTGCGCCGATGAAAGCCGGTCGCGTGGGGCCATGCCGGAGCCTGTGGCCACGTGTGATGCTTGGCAGGTGAAAGAGGTGGCTGTCGAAGCGCTGGCCAAGGAGGGTGGTAGGACGCTGGCCCTGATTTACTGTGCTTTCCTCGTAACAGGGTTCGGTGTGATGGTCTTCACCAGCCCAGCCTCGCCTCTTCGCTTGCGCGAGCGCCTTGGGTTGCAACGCCGCAAATAGCGCGCCCGGACCTAAAACAAAGCCCCGCATTGCGGGGCTTTTGTTTGCCGCTATATCGTGTGCTCGATCAGCTGGCCAGCGACACAAGATGTTGTGTTACGAGGGGAAATTTTGAAACAAACGAACTGGACGGTTATTGGTGTGGCCCGCTGGTACGACTGGAAGTTGGGCAAGCTTTCCGACCGGGACCTGGCCAGGGTGGTAGGAACTACCGAGGGCAGCATACGGCGCCGACGTGTTCAGTTCGGGATCGAGGTCTATTCGGTCGCAGTAGCTCTTGCCCCTTTCCAGCACCTGCTGGGCCTGGAGTCGGACAGGTCTGTCTCTGCAAAAAGCGGGGTGTCGGTGAAGAGTATCCAGGCTTACCGCAAGTCCCAGGGCATCGCACCCCGTTCCAAGGTCACACGCCGTATTCAGCGCTTGCCGCTCGATCATCCCGTGAGGCCGTACAAGAGCGCGTTGGGCCTGGTGCCCGATGAAGACATAGCCGAGGCCTCGGGTGTGGCCGTAGAAGTCGTGCAGGCGCTGCGCGAGGCGTTCGGCCTGGATGCTGTGGCGCCCTCCCCTGACCTGGCCAGGTCGGCGCCTGTCGAGGACTACCACGGCCCCGGACTCGGTTACGAATCGCTCCTGGGCACTATGTCTGCCGCCAAACTGAGCCGCACCGTAGGCGTGGCCTATGCGGTCGTAGAGGCGCGCCGGGAGTTCCTGGGCATCGCACCCTACAAGCGCGTATCGCGTGCTGATCGGTATGTACACCTGTTCGGCGTGGTGCCAAATAGCGTGCTGGCCAAGCTCGCAGGTGTGTCTCATGAGCGGATCGCTCAAATGCGCATGGCCAAGGGGCTTTAACGCACAGAAAAAAGGGGCCGAAGCCCCTTTGCTGGTTACAGGCCGAATGCCCTGCCCTTTTCTTTAGGCTGCTTGGTCGGCAACTGCTGGCCTTGCTGTTGCTTCTGCGCGGCGTCCTTCTGTTTGCCGGCCTGGTCGTGTCCTTTGCGCTCGAGCGCATGCCGCTGGAGCTGCTTGATATCCAGGGCGCCGGCCTTGGCATTCAAGCGACTGATCGCAGCCCCCAGCTTCTGCCGGTTATCGGTGAAGATTTCCGCTGCATGACGGGCGCGGCTGATCGCCACGTAGTACACGTCCTTGGCGGTCGTGCGCGACTGGGTTTCAAGGTTGATGAGTACCTTGTCGCAGGTGAGGCCCTGGGCGCTGTGAACGGTCGAGGCGTATGCCAGGCCGACGAACATAGCCGATGCGGTGTCCAGCTCGACCTGGCGGCCTTTGTCGCCTTCGAGCACCACACGGTCGCTGTGGATCTCCTTCACCACAAATCGGTCGCCGTTGGCCAGGTCCTTTTCGGCGTCGTTCCGGGTGATTTTCACCTGATCGCCAGGAGCCAGCTCAGTTCGCTCGACGCTGTAGACCGACAGCTTTGTGCATCGAGCCGGGGTGAATTGCAGTCTCTCGCCTTCCGGCCCCCGCACGGTGAGTTTGTTGCCGGGACCAGTGTCGAGTACCACGTACTGCACGCCCCGTTGCAGCCCGTTCTTATAGTCCACCTCGGGTACGACAATGCTGCCCTTGCCGTAGTATTTGCTATGCCGGCGCTCGGCCTGTGTCGTATCCAGGCGATTGAGCAATGGATATTCCGCGCCCTGTCCTTTCAGGCCCAGCGCCTCGCGCACCCCTTCGTTGATCTCGATCCGACTGGCGTTGGTACCGGTGATAATCAGCGCCTGGTCACGTTCGGCCTTTGGCATCGAGGCGTAGGCTTCGACAATGGCCTGGTAGCGTGCCCCGTTGTCCTCGATCTCGCGTATCTCGTTCACCAGCGGCAGCGATTGTTTGGATTTGCCCTCGGCGGCCAGCTTCACGGCTTCCAGCAACTGCGGGTCTTTCTGCCGCTGAATGTCGGTCAGCCGGGACGTTTCCATGCCGGCTTTCATCAACTGCTCGAAGGGTTTGCCGGCCTCGATAGCTTTGGTCTGTGCCACGTCGCCCAGGAAGACAACGCGAGCGCCGGCAGCCTCAATGGTTTTCATGGCCTCGTGCATCTGCCGCGCAGGAATTACGCCGGCCTCGTCGATAATCACGACGGTGTTGCTGTCGATCTTCTTATCGCGGGCCTTGAGGAATGATTGCAGAGTGCGCGCCTCCAGGCCCTCGGCCTGGAGCGCCTTCACCTGGCTCCCATAGGGCGCCAGGCTGGTGACGCGGTATCCGTTCGCTTCCAGCAGATCCTTAGCCGCTACAGTCATGTAGCTTTTGCCGACGCCGGCAAAGCCCTGCACGCCGATGAACTGGTTTTGTGTGCGGGCGATCCGCATCACCGAGGACTGCTGTTCCGCGTTCAAGCCCCGATCGGCAAGGAAGGCTTCGGCGGCTTCCTTGGAGATCCGCGGCTGAACTGTACCGCGCCCCATTCGCTCGATTTGCAGCACCTCGCGTTCGCGCTTTTGCGCGATGTGCGTGGTGAAACGGCTTTCACCCTGACGCAGCCGTCCCGTGCGGATACCCTCATCAACGAGCCTGGCGGCCTCTGAGCGCGATTTGCCGGCACGGACAAGGTTTGCCACCCATTCCTTCCGGCTGAGCTGTGGCGCCTCCTGGCGGGCCTTCTCGGCGGCCTTCCCCTTCTTTCCATCGGCTGGGTTCTGTGATGAGTACAGCGGTTCCTCGCGGATCAGGTGGCCAGATGCGGCTCGCCGCTCGATGCCGGCGCGCACGTCGTCGATGGTGAGTGCGCCGTACCCGTGGCGCAGCGCGGTATCCATCAGCTCCTTCTGTCCGATCACGGCCTGGCGTTCGGTCAGACTCTTGATCGCGAATTCGATTACCTGGTCTGCACGGTACTCCAGGGGCTTCTCGATCTGCGGAGTGGCCGCGCTGCTTCGCTCGTTGCCGCCCTGGGCATCGGCGCCGACGCCGGCCCACTCGCGACTGTGGTAGTCGATACCCAAGGCCCTCGACCGCTCCAGCCAAACCTGGCGCAGTTCCTCGCGGTCGATGCCACCCTGCTTTTTGTCGCGGGTGGCCAGCGCGGCCTGGTTCTTTTCGGCATACGACGCTGTGCTGCGGTCCAGGCCTTTCGCCGCTAGCGCTGCCTCGATCTGCTGGCTGCGCGAACTGAATTCGCGGATCTGCTCATCGGAGAAGTGCGCCAGGTCGAATGTGCCGTTGCGCTCATAGCGCAACTGGAAGCCGGCCTTTTCCAGCTCGCGGGCCAGTTCCGCCTTGTAGACGTTGCCCAAGAACATGGACGAATTGAACACGCCGTCATTTTTCAGTGCCCGCCATTCGCCGTCGCTACGCTGGGTCATGTTCAGCACGAACGCATGGGTATGCAGGTCGGGGTCCAGGGCGCGTGACGTTTCGTGTCGGAACTTGGCCACCACCAAGTTGTTGGTGTTCTCGGTGCCGGTCTTCTTGTTGACCGTTATTCGCGCCTGGGACAGCCGTTCAGCTTCGCGGATCGCCGCCGCCACGGCCTTGTCGTGGGCTTCGATGATACTGGCGTCACCGTGCACCAAGGCCTGGAGCGACACGCCCTTGGGCGCCGAGAATGTGAGGTCGTACCCCAGCCGTTCCTTGCTGACCACTTTGCCGTCCGCCTCTTTGACGGTCCGCATGAGCTTCGTGTTGTCGCTAATCCGGCCATCCAGCAGCTCGCGGAATCGGGCCTGCTCTACCTCCCCGGACAGGCCCAATGCCTCGGCTCCGGCACCTTGCCATTGCATGGCGCCGCCGTCTTTTGCGTAGTAGTCATCCGCACCATCCGCGTAGTACGACACGACTTTGCCCAGTGATTGCCGAGAAATGGTCGTGATATCGAGCATTTAGATGATCTCAAGGTTTGGAACGATGCCCGGTACCGGGTTCGTGCGGGTGAAGTTGATCGGCTCAATGGCCACCCGTGCAATCGGGATGCTGCCGGGGAACGACAGGAAGCCTTCGAGGTTGTTCAAGGCCATGATTTCCGACGACATAACGATGCGCTCGGGTTTCACATCCTCGTTCTCGCTGCGAGTGCCCCAGTCACCCCAGCGCGAGCTGCGGCCTTCTTTTGTGCGCAGCACTTCATGCTCGCTCAAGGCTTTGGACATGCGCTCGGCGGTGGCTGTACCCATGCGGCCAACGGCCAAAGCGACCATCGTCCGGTGGTTGGCCAGCATGGTTTCGGCCAGCTTCTCGCCATACACGGATTCGAGCTGAGTGTAGGACTGGTAGCCCGATACCACGCAACCGCCCTTCTTCCGGCCCCGCGTCAGCATGTCGCCCAGGGTGGGCAACCGTTGCAGCGACTCCAGCTCGTCGAGGTACGTCCAGATTCGGCGCTTGGGGTTGGATTTCATCCCAAGGATGCTGGTGAAAATGGTATCAACCCAGCAACTAATCAATGGGCGCAGCGCTTCGCGCATGTTCTCGTCCCAGGTGATAAACAAGTTGCCTTCGTTAGGATCTTCGCACCACTGACGCAACGAAAATTTGCCTGGCGGCATGTCAAAATGTGCAGGCAGTTTATTACTGAGGACAAAACGGACGCTACCGGTAGCGCGTTCGTTTTCAGTGAACAGAGAGACGGCGCGAGTGCCTTTTACAAAAGCTTGTAGCGCTTCCGAACTGCACTCGTTAGTCCATTTAAACACATTCCTCATGCCAGGATTGCGCGTGGTGTTATACAGCTTCTTGGCCACCTCTGCGAACAGAAGACGGCCATACTGATTCCATTCTTCCGAGTCGTTACTGTCTGAGACTTGAATAATGGATTTTGCGTATCGCTCGAAATCGTAGTGACTACGGATTTCGTTATAGAAGTTCCAGCCTTCCGTCCTGGCATCGTAGGGATTTAGGATTTTATCGCCCTTGCGGTAGAAGGTAGATAGGAACTCTCCATCGGGATCGAGGATCACCATTCGGTCTTTCCGCTGCATACAGCCATACATCATTTCGCGGAAAATCGTACTCTTACCTGTACCCGTTGCGCCGCCAACTGAGAAGTGTGTTGCTTCGGCAGCAATAGGAACAGGCACTCCGGCAATAGTTATTTGTTCCTCTTTTTCCTTGGTTAGCCGTTTAAGTTCGCGCTGGGATACAAGTTGGCTACCACGAAAATACTTGTCGAAGTGGGCGCCGGCAAAAGTGGTCTTGCTCAACTTCACAATAAGCACGCACAGCGCAATCGCCAGTATCAATCCACCAACTAACGCAACCGCAAGCGGCCACAAGGTGAACGTATTTTTCGCCAGGTAAAACACCCTGTCGCGGGCGCCTTGTTTTTCAATTCCATACATCAGCTTGGCGGTAAAGAACCACGCGAACAGGGGCACCAGTACCATGACGGCAAGGCAGATTTGAGATCGTTGGCGCTCGTTCATCAGCTATCCCTCTTAGATGAATCCCATACGTCGAAGCCCAGGCGTTCGACCTCGGCCTGGGCTTCCCTCTTAGCATCCGGTTTGGACGCGGTGCGCAGAAGCAACAGCAGCTCGATCAAGATGGCCATCGACTGCCGGTCGATTCCTGCACCTGGCTGACCGTCGCCGCCAGGTCGTTGATCGAGGCGCTGGAGGATCATTTCTAGCGTGTCCTCCTGCTCCATCTGCCGGAAAAGCTGCCGGCGAACATACTCCGAAATGTCGCCTTGCGACCGCTCTTCCAGCTCGATTTTCTGTGTTTCGGTGCATCGAAAGCTAACTGTGGGCACGGATGGCCTCCTTGTCTGACGTGTGTAAGACATAAAATACAGCAAAATCAGGGCCTGCGCGCACTTTTGTCTTACGCAGGTATTACGCTTTTCTGCAAGTCGTTGAAAATGCTTTATTTTTCAACGACTTAGCTACGCGAAGCGTTGCGTATGGTGTATAGCTCGTTAAGGGAAAATACCGCTCTGCTTTTAAGGGAAAAAATAGTCGTCTGCACCCCTCGGAGGCCGCAAAAAAGCGTCCTCCTGATCCCTCACGCGCAGCGTGAGGGCTTTCGCCGCCCAGGGGTGCCACTGAGTACGCTTTGAAGACAACCGAGAGACGACGTGAAGACAACGAAGAGACAAAAAAGGTACTTGCCAGACCAAAAAGGGACGGCTAGAGTACGGATCAGAGACAAAGAGGGGACAAAAGTGCCCGAGGTCGATAACGAGGGGTAAGCGATGCCACTGTCGCGACTAAAACCACGGAGCGATTCGGCCCTGGTGCGGAACATGCTCGGCGAGATCGAGGCCGCACTAACAGCCGGAGCCTCACGGGAGGATGTATGGGAAACGCTCAAAAATGAGCACGGGATGACCATCGGGTTTAACGGGTTTTGCAAGGCGCTGATGCGAGCGAGGGCCGCCAGGCAGGAGCGAGCTGGACCACCAGCGGCGACCACTCCACCACTCCCCCGTCTGGAAAGCGGTGGCCAGGGGAATGACGTGGATTGCGCAATCCAGAAAGCAGAATCCACGCCACCCGAGGCGGGCGCACCCTTAAAGGGCCGCATCGTCACCAGTAGCGATTTTGAGAAAGTCCATACCATGGACTTCTCGGATCTTGATGATAAATATACGGGCAAAAGGAAATAGCGTATGAAACGAGCGATCTTGAACTACAGCGGTAGCATCGGCAAAACCACTATCGCAGCGCACCTGCTCTACCCTCGCATGCCAAGTTCGGTATTCTTTGCCATCGAGTCGATTAACCAGTCTGCTTTGGACCTGGGCATTGCTGAGGTCAAGACCATGCGTGGTCGCGAAGTTGGCGACCTGATCGAAGAGCTGGTACTTGAGGACGTGGCGATTATTGACATTGGCGCGTCGAATATCGAGTCCTTCTTTGAAGCCGGTTCGCGCTACCATGGTTTCATAGATGAAATCGAACAATTCATTGTTCCGGTAACGCCAGAGCAAAAAGCGTGGCAAGAGAGTTTGAAAACTGTAGAAGCGCTGGCGACGATGGGCGTTACGGCTGATCGCATTATTCTGCTGCCGAACCGCATTCAAGATAATCCCGAAACTGAGATCCCGTCGATCTACAACTATGTGAAGAAAACCAAAAAGGCCACTATCAAGCCAGGCGCGTTCCTGTTCGATAGTGATGTATATGGCTATCTCGCTGCTAATAAAATGTCATTCGATCAGTTGATTGGCGATGACACCGACTACAAGGCGCTGGCACGGGCCGAAGCGGATGAGGTCCAGCGCAGCAAGTATGTAAGCCTCTATCGCTGGACAAGTTATGCAAAGCCTATTCGTCAAAACTTGGACGAATGCTACGCCGCTCTGACGGCATAAGCGACCGGAGTACCAGTAATGGATTCTAGGAAACCGAGAGAAGAAGTATTAATTGAGTGGTTCCTGGGCGACTCTAGAGAGATTGTGGTCGATCTCCAAAGCGCGGTTGCGGCGGCCCGCGAGGTCCACCAGTCGATGCAGGAGGCCGGCGCAAGCCTGGCCTCCACGGTCGAGGATGCGCGTGCCGAGCTGGTGACGGCTCACCGGGAGCTGACCGCCGCGATTCGAGAAACCGAGGCGCGGCAGGACAAGGCCCTGGAGAAGCTGGACCGCCAGGCCAAAAGCCTGTTGGCAGCGACCCAGCGCCGGACGGTGTGGGTGGCGGCGGTCTGCGCCGGCATTGCCGGCCTGGCCGGAGGCCTGGGCGGTGCCCTGCTCTTCTACCGTCTGGTTGCCGGCTAGCGCCGGGTTGTGACACACACTGAGGCCGCCGCAAGGCGGCCTCGCCGTTTGTGGGAGTCGCCGCAGGCGCTCCCGTGCGGCAAGCGGAGCGCGCAGCGCCTGGGAACCGGGCGCGGAGGCGAGAGGGATGGAAGCCCGAAGGGGCGAGACGCGGCGCAGCCGTGGCTGGGGGTGTAAGCCGGAACCCCAGAAAATTCCGTCAACCTAGTTGGATAGGCCCCAACCCCTTGAGCCCTTGAGGCGTGGCGGGAAGACATCGGCATTGCCCGTGGCTGGATCGACGCCTTGCAGTGCGAGGGGTTGATTGATGAGGCGACCTTTCGGGCGCTGGATGCCGAGATCGATGCGGCGGTGACCAAGTGGGACGGCGTCGCGCCGGAGTAAGTTCGCGTTACCCATAACGCCGGTACCGGAAAAACTTTGCACCTAATCGGGAAAACTTTTCCGGCCAATCTTACGAAAAAAGGGCACCCCTGCCGGGATGGATGATGCGCTACGCTGGCTACTTCAATACGGCAATCTAAGGAATAGTCATGAGCTTTGCGCATATCGGAAAAATCAAGGAAGTGAGCGATTTTATTCAAGCCAATGAGCTGATCGAGGCGGGATATGAGCTGTTGCAGATAGTGCCAGGCATAACCAGCGACCGAGATCCTTGCACGCTGTTCTATCTCGGCCAGCACAAGCCGAAGGCCGCAGACCCCGAGGGCGAGTATGTCGACGGCGAGTGGGTGCCGAAGGAGTGACGCCGCGTTACCCATAACGACAAATGAACCCCCACCACGAGCGAGAACGATATGACCACACCGAAGAACCCGTTTGAAGGCCTGCCACGTCATCACATGATGTTTCTCAACCTGCGCGATGGTGGGGAAACACCGGCTCGCCGAGGCGCCACCGTGGCTGAGTTCTATGGGGTCACGCTGGACGAGCTGAAAGAAAATTGCATCAAGGCCGGTGAAGAGCTGATCGCCGAGCGCGGCGAATTGCTGGTGTACGAACAGCCCGTGTACGACTGGGCGAAAAGCTAAGTCCGCTGCGTTAGGGGTTTGAAGTCCAACGGAACGGGAACGTACGTTAGCGTTCCGTTGGACTTCAACCCCCTATAACCAGCTAGGTGGCAGAACACGATTCACTCCTCTGACCAGTGGGTTGCACGTCCGCCGAGGCGTCGCGCCAGGCGCTGGATGTCGTCGATACCGGCAGAACGCAATGAAGGTTGGCGTTTATTGACTGCTAAGGCGGCATCGCAAGCGGCATTCCATGCTTTACCACGCTGGTGACGCAATGCACGCAGCGCTTCGATCAGCAGCTCCCGCTCATCATCGCTTAAACCTTCGACCGACGTCGTCTTGACCATGATCAGGACTCGCTCACGTCGCCATCTTCATAGGACAAGCTTTCGGGGTAGAGGGTTGTCAACTGGGACAAGGTTTCCTGCACCTGCTCCAGCGAGGTTATCAGGCTGTGCACCTGGTCTTCCAGATCGACGGCTAACTCGAACAGTTCGTCTACTCGGCTGCGTGATCCCTCGTTAAACACAGCCATCGCCAGTTGATGCAGCTTCAACAGGTCAGTGCGCAGCTGCGGCGGCCCGCCGTGCTCGCTGTCGTTCAGGTCGCAGCGCAGTACGTCCACGGCATCGACTGCACGCAGTAATGTGGCCGTCTCGAAGTTCTCTGGTGACAATTCGTCCCACTCTTCATCGGTGATGCTGATTGTCATGTTAGTCCCTCCCTTGTTCTGAGCAGAGTTCGGCATTCTACAGGGGCCAATTAACACACGCGGCTCGACTCCAGCGGACTGTCGGAAAATAGTTGATTTCCGGCGCTGCTGAGCCAAGCACGAAAACGGCACTCTTTCAGGGGTAAAGCGTATACGTAAAACCATGTCGGATAGACGAAGCAGCCGGAAACCTAGCTTCAGACCTTTTCCGACGGAATTTTCTGGGGTTCCGGCTTACACCCCCTGGCTCGATGCGCAGCACGACAGCCCGCGCCGAAGGCCTCGCCCTGGATTGCGCAATCCACTTCTATTAAACTGGATTGCACAATCCACAAGACAGGATCGTCACCATGTCGCTACTGCCGACTCATGAGGTCTATGCCGAGCTGCAACTGGCGTATGAACACTTCAACGTCCAGCTGTTCGACGGCCAGCTACCGGACTGCCTTATCACCCTCCAGCGTGAACGCCGAACCTACGGCTACTTCTCGCGCAAGCGTTTCGCCCGTCGTAGCGGTGAAATGACCGATGAAATCGCCATGAACCCCGGCTACTTCGCGATTCGCTCATTGCGCAAAACGCTGTCGGTGCTGGCCCATGAAATGGTGCACCTGTGGCAGTTCCACTTTGGCGCGCCTGGCCGGCGTGGCTACCACAACAAGGAATGGGCCGCACGCATGGAAGCCCTGGGCCTGATGCCCAGCAATACCGGCGCACCTGGTGGCAAGCGCCTGGGCGAACAGATGGATCACTACATCATCCCAGGCGGGCGCTTTGACGTGAGCTGTGCGGAGCTGCTGACGCGGGACTTCTCCCTGTCGTGGTACGACCGATTTCCCCCGGAACGACCGCAAATTGACCCGCCGACCGGCTCGAATGGGCGCGGGTTTGTCGATGACGTAGACGGTGAGGACGAAGGCCAGGGGCAAAGCGTGGATCAGGGCGGCGATGACCTGGGGCCGCTGGGTGAGTTGGTCGAGCTGCCGCCCGAGGTGCCGCCGAACCGGTCAAACCGGGTCAAGTACCGGTGCCCGAAGTGCGCAACGCAGGTATGGGGCAAGCCTGAGCTGGCGATTCTCTGCGGTGGTGAACACTGCGGCGGGTCGCCATTCCAGCCGGTCGCACGATGACAAAGGCCCGCGTAAGCGGGCCTTTTGGATTGCGCAATCCACATTTTCAACGGTGGCCAGGTCCTGCGCCTTGGCCTCGATCCCCAGCTTCCCAGCAGGCGGCGGCCTTGCGCAGCAAGCCGGCGCTATCGCGGTGCGCCAGTTCGCCCGGTTTGGTGATGAACGTTGCGGCGGCCTCGTAGAACTCTGCGGCCACTTCCCAATCGTGTTGCAGCTCGGCCTTGCGCGCAGCGGCGGCAAGCGCCTGGCACGTCCTGGCGGCCTTGGTCGGCGTGGTCTGGTGTCCGTACATATCCTGTTCTCCAGCGGGGAGCGCCGGGGCGAAGCCGCGGCGCTCGGTTGGGTAGTGGGGTTAGGCCCGTTTAACAGCCCGTGCGAGGGTCAGAAGGTCGGCGGCCTCCATTAACTGGCCGCGCTCGGCCAGTTGCTGCATGGACGGCACCGGGCGAGCTGGGGCCGCTGCGCGGCGCGCAGAAGCGGCCAGGCGGGCCAGGAAGACACGGAACGAGGGAAGGGCTTGAGTAGCCATAGGTAACTCCTTTTTTCGCAGAGGAAGGCCCGGAGCGGTTGCCGCCGCTGGTATCCGGGCCGGGGTTGGTTTACTTGGTCAGGCGCTCGCTGCGCACAAAGCCTTCGCACATGTCACGGAAGATCGTGGCGTGCATTTCCAGCGGGAACTCCGCGATCACCTCGCGGCGACCGATGCCGCCACGCTGGGCAACGATCATGTACATGGTGACGTTGGATGGGGTCTGGTTCGGGCGAGCCTGATGGGACACTTCAACGGTGAAGCCGCTGAACTCGCGCAGGGCCTCGGCTTCGCTGAAATACAGGATGTGGGTTTCGATAGTCATGGGTTGAATCTCCTTTCGCAGATTGCCCCGGAGCGGTTGCCGCCGCTGGTGTCCGGGGTGTCGAGGCGGTATTGCTTCGACGTGGTTAGTATCTCAAATCGTGGCGCTGTCGTCAACTGTTGGTCAAACAATCTTTGACGAATAATTGACTTGACGCGGCACGCTTTTCGGAGCTGCTTAGATGCCGAGGTGGGAGCGGGAGGTAAACATAAAGCGCGCCCGCGAAGCGGGTGCTGCCCCGCTTTTGCCCTGGAGGGTGAGTCTCCCCCGGTGGATCTGCTCGTCAGCCTTCGGTTGGTCGCGGTAAGCCCCGACTACCCGGAGCTGGGCCGCCGTCATGGGGACCGTGGAATAGCGGAGCGACCGGAGGGAGTGAGCATATGCCG
>NZ_JAAQWQ010000016.1:0-32752 GCF_012985565.1 Pseudomonas sp. WS 5010
TCCTGCGCGATGAGTCGATGCACCTGAACTTCGGCATCGACGTGATCAACCAGATCAAAATCGAAAACCCACACCTGTGGGATGCCGAGATGAAGGAAGAAGCGACCCAGATGATCCTGCAAGGGACTCAGTTGGAGATCGAATACGCGCGCGACACCATGCCGCGCGGCGTGTTGGGCATGAACGCGGCAATGATGGAGGACTACCTCAAGTTCATCGCCAACCGTCGTCTGTCGCAGATCGGCTTGAAGGAAGAATACCCAGGCACCACCAACCCGTTCCCGTGGATGAGCGAGATCATGGACTTGAAGAAAGAGAAGAACTTCTTTGAGACCCGGGTGATCGAGTATCAGACCGGTGGGGCGTTGAGCTGGGATTGATCGCAGGCCATCGCCGGCTCGCCGGCGATGGCGCACGCATCAGTTGGAGACTTGCTCAAGAAAGATCAGCTTCAGAGGTTCCAGCAGCAAGTCATCCGCCGTGGCGGCAAAGCGCTGGAAGTACGGCATCGCAAAATGCGCATCGAGGGCCGCCTGGTTCTTGAACGCTTCACGCATATAGAACGTGCCCGGCTCATCACGCAGTTCGAACAGCACGTAATCCAGGTTGCCTGGCTCGGTGCGGGTCGGCTCGACCAAGGCCAGCAGGCCGGCCTTGAGCGCTTGTTCCTGGCCCGGCTTGGCCTTGAGTACGGCGATGGATATCAGGGGTTTGCTCATGCTGGCGACTCCATTGGTAGGTTGGCTGGCGCATGCGGCGAGCATTACGCACAGCGATAAGCCCAGGGCTTTGATCAGGGTGTTCATTGGAAATCCTCAAGCACAATCTTACCCCGCGCCTGGCCGCTTTCCACCAGGGCATGGGCGCTGCGCATGTTGGCCGCGTTGATCGCACCAAAATGCGCACCGAGAGTGGTGTGCAACACGCCTTGGTCGATCAACTGCGCCACCCGGTTGAGCAGGTGGTGCTGCTGGATCATATCCGCCGTTTCAAACAGCGAGCGGGTGAACATCAGCTCCCAGTGCAAGGAAAGGGATTTGAGCTTGAGCGGCATGACGTCCAGGCTGTCCGGGTCATCGATCAACCCCAGCCGCCCTTGGGGGCGCAGCACTTCGACCAATTGCGCCAGGTACTCCTCGGTATGGGTGAGGCTGGCGACATGGCTGACCCCATCGACCCCCAATGCCTGGAGCTGGGCCAGCATCGGCCGGCTATGGTCGATCACATGATGGGCGCCCATGCGCTGGACCCACTCGATGGTCTCCGGGCGCGAGGCGGTGCCGATCACGGTCATTTTGGTGAGTTGGCGGGCCAGTTGCACCAGGATCGACCCCACGCCACCACCGGCCCCGACCACCAACAGCACATCACCCTCGCCTGCGCCTTCAGTCACACCAAGGCGGTCGAACAGCAACTCCCAGGCAGTGATCGAAGTCAGCGGCAAGGCAGCGGCGTGGGCCGCGTCCAGCGTGCGTGGCCGGTGGCCAACGATGCGCTCATCGACCACCTGGAATTCGCTGTAGCTGCCTGCGCGGATCAAGGAACCTGCGTAGTACACCGCATCGCCTGGCTTGAACAAGCTCACGTCGCTACCGACCTGGCGCACGATACCCGCTGCATCCCAGCCGAGGATTTTCGATTCCTGGGCGTAGGTACCAGCGCGCACCTTGGTATCGATCGGGTTGACCGCCACAGCCTGCACTTCCACCAGCAGGTCCCGAGGGCCTGGCTGGGGGGCGTTGATGTTCACGTCGATCAGCGAACGTGGGTCGTCGATGGGCAGGCCATGTTCGGTAAAGGTGATTGCTTTCATGGGAACTCACAAGTGATGAGGGACGATGGCCCTCGATGGCGTGCATTTTTACCGTTCCCAGGACGAAGAAAAATCGACAAAATGCAGCAACACTTTCATTTCTGGAGTGAAAATGATCCGCATCGATGATCTCGGGCTGTTCCTGCGCAGCGCCGCCCTGGGCAGTTTCACCGCCGCTGCGGTGGAGGCCAACCTGTTGCCGGGCCAGGTCGCGGCAGCGATCAAGCGCCTGGAGCGGGAACTGGAAGTACGGCTGTTTACCCGCACCACCCGCAGCCTGCGCCTGAGTGCCGAAGGCGAACAGTACCTGCCCACCGCCCGCA
Source organism: Pseudomonas sp. WS 5010 (assembly GCF_012985565.1). Taxonomy (NCBI): domain Bacteria; kingdom Pseudomonadati; phylum Pseudomonadota; class Gammaproteobacteria; order Pseudomonadales; family Pseudomonadaceae; genus Pseudomonas; species Pseudomonas sp. WS 5010. Next base: position 2,137 of record NZ_JAAQWQ010000016.1, read on the forward strand.
GCGTGTTGGAGCAGTTGGAGCTGGGCCGCGAACGCTTGCGCGGCGATGACGCGCCGCTGCGGGGCACGTTGCAGATCGCCGCGCCGTCGGACCTGGGGCGCAACATCCTGCTGCCGATGCTCACCGAGTTCCGCCGCCTGCATCCAGAACTGACCTTGCGCTTTTTGGTGTCGGACCAGGTCACCAACCTGTTTCGCGACCCCGTGGACGTGGCCCTGCGTTATGGCTGGAACGAGGACGCCAACTACATCGCTCTGCCCTTGGCGCCCTGGAACCGCCGGGTGCTGGTGGCCTCGCCGGACTACGTGGCGCGCCACGGCGCCCCCGCGTCCACCGACGAACTGACGCACCACCCGTGCCTGCTGTACCTGCAAAACAGTCGTCTGCATGACCGCTGGGAGTTGGGCGGGCAGACCGTGCAGGTCGCGGGCCCCTTGTTCAGCGACGACGCCGATGTGGTGCGGCGCTGGGCCGTGGCCGGTGAAGGCATCGCCTACAAGACCTGGCTGGATGTGTACGCCGATGTCCAGGCGCAGCGCTTGGTGGTGCTGCTGCCAGAGATTCCCGGGGATGTGTACCCCTTGAGTTTCGCCTGCCCCCATCGCGGGCAGATGTCGCGGGCGGTCACCCAGTTGTATCAATGGTTGAACCAACAGTTCAGCGCCATGGAGCGCCCGTGAACCCTTTTGTAGTGGATTAGGAAAGACGCGGTTTTTATGTCCAATCAAACCATCAAGACGCCGTGCGTCGGCCTGTGTTCCACCGTGTATGGCGACCTGGTGTGCCGTGGCTGCAAGCGCTATCACCATGAAGTCATTCAGTGGAATGGCTACAGCGCCGAGGAAAAACAAGCGGTCTGGCTGCGCCTCGAACAGTTGCTGGTGCAGGTCATGGCCAGCAAGCTGGAGGTGTTTGATCCTGCGCGCCTGCGCCAACAGTTGGAGGAGCGCAAGATCCGCTTTATGCCGCACCAGTCGCCGTATTGCTGGGCCTATCAGTTGATTGCCCGGGGCGCACGGCTGATTTCCCGGCTGGATGCGTACGGGTTGGTGTTGCTGCCCGAGTTTCGTGAGCGGCACCTGGCGGATTTGCGTGATGCGATTGATCGGGAGTTTTTCCTGCTATCGGAGGCGCATTACCAGCGCTATATCGCGCCGGATTTTTTGCGTGAGGCGTTTGGGCCCCAGTTGATAGCCACTCTCTAAAGCACACCACAAACCCTGTGTGCGGGCTTGTGTGGGAGCGGGCTTGCCCGCGATGGCGGTGGGTCAGTCACCTATGCATCAACTGACACTACGCCATCGCGGGCAAGCCCGCTCCTACAATGAGTCCTCATATACCTTGAGGTGTCAGTGGGTCCAGGACGCCGCACGCTCGGTGTGCAGGCCGTAACGTTCAATCGCCTGCTGGCACACCTGCGCCTCCAGGCTGCCCTGCTCCACCAGGGCGGCCAGCGCGGCGAGCACGATGTGGTGGCGGTCCACCTCGAAGAAGTCGCGCAACGCCGCACGGGTGTCGCTGCGCCCGAAGCCATCGGTGCCCAGCACGGTGTAGCTGGAACCCAGGTAGGAACCGATCATCTGTGGCACGGCGCGCACGTAGTCCGACACTGCAACCACTGGCGCACCCTCGGGCAGGCAGGTCGCCAGGTGGCTGCGCTGCGGTTCTTGCAGCGGATGCAGGCGGTTCCAGCGCTCCACCTCGCGCGCATCGCGGGCCAGTTCGCTGAAGCTGGTCACGCTGAACACCTCGCTGGCGATCTGCCAATCGTCTGCCAGTAACTGCACGGCGGCCTGGGCCTCGCGCACCAGGGTGCCGGAGCCGAGCAGGCGCACCTTGGCCCCGGCGCTGCCATCGAGGCGGTACATGCCCTTGATGATCGCCGCCTCGACGCCCTCGGGCAGGCTCGGCTGCGGGTAGTTTTCGTTCATCAGGGTCACGTAGTAGAACTCGTCCACATCGTGCTCAAGCATCTGGCGCATGCCATGGTCGAGAATCACCGCAAATTCGCCGGCGAATGCCGGGTCGTAGGCGCGGCAGTTGGGCACGGTCGCCGCCATCAGATGGCTGCTGCCGTCCTGATGCTGCAAGCCCTCGCCGCCCAAGGTGGTCCGCCCTGCCGTGGCACCGAGCAAAAAGCCCCGGGCGCGCTGGTCGGCGGCGGCCCAGATCAGATCGCCCACGCGCTGGAAGCCGAACATCGAGTAGTAGATGTAGAACGGCAGCATGCGCAAGCCATGCACCGAGTAACTGGTAGCCGCCGCGACCCAGGAACTGATAGCACTGGCTTCGCTGATGCCTTCCTCAAGGATCTGCCCGTCGGTGGCTTCGCGATAGCTGAGGATCGAGCCGATGTCCTCGGGCTCGTAGCGCTGGCCGACGCTGGAGTAGATGCCGATCTGCTTGAACAGGTTGGCCATGCCGAAGGTGCGTGCCTCGTCGGCGACAATCGGCACGATCCGCGGGCCCAGGGCCTTGTCCTTGAGCAAATTGCTGAGCATGCGCACAAAGGCCATGGTGGTGGACATTTCCTTGCCTTCGGCCTGGGTCGCGAAGCCGCCGTAGCCACTCACCGGCGGCACAGGCACCGGCTCGGCGTGCTGGCTGCGGCTGGGCACATAACCGCCGAGGGCGGCGCGACGCTGGTGCAGGTAGCGCATCTCTGCGCTGTCGGCGGCGGGTTTGTAGAAGCTCAGGGATTCGGTCTGCTCGTCGCTCAAGGGCAACTGGAAGCGGTTGCGAAAGGCGATCAGCGCATCGCGGTCGAGTTTTTTCTGTTGGTGGGTGGTCATCTTGCCCTGCCCGGCTTCGCCCATGCCAAAGCCCTTCTTGGTCTGGGCCAGGATCACCGTGGGGCGCCCCTTGACCCGCCGCGCGGCGTGATAGGCCGCATGGATTTTCAGCATGTCGTGGCCGCCGCGCTTGAGACGGTCGATCTGCTCGTCGCTCAAGCCGGCCACCAGTTTGGCCAGGGACTCACTCTGGCCGAAGAAGTGCTCGCGGTTATAGGCACCGTCCTTGGCGGCAAAGGTCTGGAACTGCCCGTCCACGGTCTGGGACAAGGTGCGCACCAACGCACCATCCTCATCCTTGGCCAGCAAGGCGTCCCAATCCGAACCCCACACCAGCTTGATCACGTTCCAGCCAGCACCGGCAAACAGCGCCTCCAGTTCGTCAATGATCCGCCCATTGCCACGCACCGGGCCATCGAGGCGCTGCAGGTTGCAGTTGACCACCCAGGTCAGGTTGTCCAGGCCTTCGCGGGCCGCCAGAGTCAGGGCCGACATGCTTTCCGGCTCATCCATCTCGCCGTCGCCGAACACGCCCCAGACGTGGCGGTCGGTGGTGTCCTGCAAGCCACGATGGTGCAGGTAACGCATAAAGCGCGCCTGGAAAATCGAACTGATCGGGCCAATGCCCATGGAACCGGTGGGGAACTGCCAGAAGTCCGGCATCAACCACGGGTGCGGATAGCTGGACAGTCCACGGGCACCGGCCTTGACGGCGCCCAGCTCCTGGCGATAGTGGGCCAGGTCCTGCTCGCTCAAGCGCCCTTCAAGAAACGCCCGCGCGTAAATACCAGGCGCGGAATGCGGCTGGTAGAACACCAGGTCGCCGCCGACGTTGTCGTGGCGCGCACGGAAAAAATGGTTGAAGCCCACCTCGAACAGGTCCGCCGCGCTGGCATAGCTGGCGATATGGCCACCCAATTCGCCATAGGCCTGGTTGGCGCGGACCACCATGGCCAGGGCGTTCCAGCGCACCAGCGAGGCCAGGCGCTCTTCGGTGGCCAGGTCGCCGGGAAAGTGCGGCTGCTGGGCAACGCTGATGCTGTTGATGTAGGGCGTGCCATGGCGCGGCTTCCAGCCGATGGCCGGGGTGTTGCCGGCGTCGGCCAGCATATCGAGGATCTCCCGCGCACGTTCGGGGCCGGCGTGGCGTACCAGGGAGTCCAGGGCATCGCGCCACTCGGTGAGCTCTTGCTGGTCAATGGCTGTTTGATTGACTGTCTTTACGAAACCGTTCATGGGCACCTCCGAGCTGTTTTTTCCAGTTTATGTCTGCCCAAAAGGATTTTTTGACTGTTCTGGCCAAGTGGCGCGGCGATTTGCAGCACAAAACGCTTAAACACAGCTGATTAAAAGCACGTTGTGCTCCAACCACCTGAAACACCGCAATTGTGTTTAAAATGCCGCCCGTTTAATGATCGACGCTGCCCGATGACCCCAGACGCCCTCGCCCTGCTCCATTCCCATTTGCTCGAAGCCCTGCGCGACGTGCCCACAGAAACCCGGCGCCTGTTCCACGGCCGGGGCCGCTGCTGGCCGGGCCTGGAACAATTGACCGTGGATTGGCTGCAAGGCGTGGTGCTGGTCTCGTTGTTCAAGGAGCCAGAGCCTGCGCAGTTGCAAGCCTTGCAACACCAGTTGCGTGAGCTGTGCGAAAGCGGCGAATGGCAACAGGCCGGCGCCCACACCCTGGCCCTGCAACATCGCTACCTGCCGCAAAGCACCACCGAATGGTTGTGGGGGCAGATGGTCGACGAATTGACCATCACCGAAGGCGGCCTGCGTTATCGCATCGACCTGGGCAAAAAGCAGAACAGCGGGCTGTTTCTGGATATGCGCTACGGGCGCAACTGGGTGCGCGAGCACGCCCATGGCCTGCGGGTATTGAACCTGTTTGCCTACACCTGCGGGTTTTCCGTGGCCGCCATCGAGGGCGGCGCCGAGCATGTGGTCAACCTGGATATGGCCCGTGGCGCCCTGAGCCGGGGTCGCGACAACCACCGGCTCAATGGCCATGACCTGGGCAAGGTGAGTTTCCTGGGGCACGACTTGTTCAAGTCCTGGGCCAAGGTCACCGGCAACGGCCCCTACGACCTGGTGATCATCGATCCGCCGTCCTTCCAGAAAGGCAGCTTCCTGCTGACCAAGGATTACCAGCGCGTACTACGCCGCCTGCCGGACCTGCTGACGCCCCAAGGCACGGTACTGGCCTGCATGAATGACCCGGCGCTGGGCGAAGATTTCCTCATCGAGGGCGTCACCCGCGAAGCACCGGGGCTGCGCTTTGAGCAGCGCCTGGCAAACCCGCCGGAATTTCCTGATATCGATCCGCAAAGTGGCTTGAAGGCCCTGGTGTTCCGTCAGGGCTGATGCCGAATCCGTCAACGCTTGCTACCCTAGACCTAACGCCGTGGTGGTGAACCTTATCCCCACCTTCCCGGTCGATACTTGCATCCCTTGGCCAGATTCGACGCTAACTCGCCGTCGGCTGCCCTGTTTCACCTTTTGGAGAACGCCCCTGTGATATCGACCCTGCATGTAGCCAGACTCAAAGCCTGGGGCGCCCATGGTTTTACCGCCACCGGCGTGGTGCTGGCCTTCCTCGCGACGCTGGCGCTGCTGGAGAACCAGCCCAAGGCCTGCCTGCTGTGGCTGGGCCTGGCGTTGATCGTGGATGGCGTGGACGGGTCGCTGGCGCGGCGGGTCAATGTGCAGACCGTGTTGCCAAGCTTCGATGGCTCGGTGCTCGACCTGGTGATCGATTACCTGACGTATGTGTTTATCCCGGCGCTGTTCATCTACCGCTATATCGACCTGCCGGACTTCACCCACCTGTTCACCGTCTCGGTGATCCTGGTGTCATCGCTGTTCTGCTTCTGCAACGTCAATATGAAGAGCAAGGACAACTACTTCCAAGGCTTCCCGGCGGCCTGGAACGTGGTGGCGCTGTGTGTCTACATCATCGATCCGGACGCCTGGATCACCCTGGCCACGGTGATCGGCCTGGCGCTGCTGACAGTCACTCCGATGAAGTTCCTGCACCCGTTCCGGGTCAAGCGCTTTATGCCGATCAATATTGCGGTGACCACGGTGTGGCTGCTGTGCAGCCTGTTGCTGGTGATCGACCGGCCGTACACCAACACGTTGACCATGGGCCTGTGGTTGTTGATGTCGGCGTACTTCCTGGGGATTTGTATCTGGCGCACGGCGGTGGAGTGGTTGGATAAATCGCGTAAGGCATGATGTGCGGCGCCATCGCCGGCAAGCCGGCTCCTACAAAAGCACAATCCCTTGTAGGAGCTGGCTTGCCAGCGATAATCCTCAATATAACGCTCGGTACCTGACACCCTGCGATCGATAACAGAGTGTGGGCAGGGTCAGAACGCCAGCTTGAAACCAATCAACCCCAGCATCACCGCCAGGCACGGGCGCAGCAGTTCGTCCGGCACCCGGCCTGACATGTGGCTGCCAACGTAGATCCCCGGCAGCGAACCCATCAGCAAGAACCCCAACAAATGCCAGTCCATGTTGCCCATGCTCGCGTGCCCTAGGCCTGCGACCAGGGTCAGCGGGACTGCGTGGGCGATTTCGGTGCCCACCAGGCGTTTGGTGGCCAGGAACGGGTACAGGATAAACAGCGCCACGGTGCCCAGGGCGCCGGCACCGATGGACGTCAGGGCGACCATGGTGCCGAGGATCGCACCGGTGAATACCGTCAGCCCGTTGAGATTGCGCGGGCTCATATGGTAGTGGTCGCCTGCATGGTGCTGGGCAAAGGCCAAGAGTTTTTTCTTGAACAGAATCGCCAGGGCCGTCAGCAACAGCACCACACCCAGGGCTTGCTTGATCACCTCGTTCATCGCGCTCGGATCGGTGTGCAGGCTCTTGAGGAACCACAACGTCAGCAACACCGCCGGCACGCTGCCCAGGGTCAGCCAGCCGGTGATGGTCCAGTCGATATTCTTGTTCTTGCCATGCACCAGCACCCCGCCGGACTTGGTGATGGCTGCATACAGCAGGTCGGTGCCCACGGCCGTGGCCGGGTTGATGCCAAACCACAACAGGATCGGAGTCATCAGCGACCCACCCCCGACGCCGGTCATACCGACGATAAAACCAACGATCAGGCCTGCAACTACAAAACCAAAATTACCCACATCCATTACAACTACCTGCGGCCTTATAAAATTCTGGCGGCAGCATAGCGATTTTTCTTATAACGACTTATATCAATACGATCTGACTTTATTCCTTTTTCAGCTCACAGATTTATTTGTCGCGCCGTGCATCCAGTCAGCCGCGCCATGAGTAGTACAGGAAGTAGCCCTTGCGCTGCTTTGCTGTTCACCCTTATGGAGAGACACCAATGAACACTAAACCCCTGCTCTGCCTGACCTGCCTGCTTATCGCCGCCCCAACAGCCTTTGCCCAGGCCACCCTGCCCGACAGCATCAAAGTGCCGGATGGCCACAAGGTGACCATGCAAACCACGGGTGTCGGCGAAATCACCTACGAATGCCGCGACAAGGCCAACGCTGCCGGCCAGACCGAATGGGTGTTCGTCGGCCCCAAGGCAGTACTCAATGATCGTAGCGGCAAACAGGTGGGCACCTACTTCGGCCCGCCCGCCACCTGGCAGGCCCAGGACGGTTCGAAAGTCACCGGCACGCAACTGGCCGTAGCGCCGTCCAGCGCGGGCAACCTGCCCTATCAACTGGTCAAGGCCAACCCCGCCGAAGGCAAGGGTGCAATGAGCGGTGTCAGCTATATCCAGCGCGTGGCACTCAAAGGTGGCGTGGCGCCGAGCGCCGAATGCAGCACCGCCAACAAGGGCAAGCAGGAAGTGGTGAAGTACCAGGCGGACTACATCTTCTGGGCGGCCAAATAATGCGCCTGGCAAAAAAACTCGTCTAAGCTGCTGCGCTAGCACCCCGGCCATTCGCGGCCGGGGATTGACCCTGAAAAGGCGGCCCCAGTCCTTGCCCGAACCTCTCTTTGACTATGAAGCCTGCCTGTTGGCCTGCGCCCGCGGCGAACAGCACGCCTTGCGTCAGTTGTACGAACAGGATTGCGCCCGGCTGCTCGGCGTGGCCAAGCGCATTGCGCGGGATACGGCGCTGGCGGAGGACATCGTGCATGAGGCGTTTATCAACATCTGGAACGGCGCCGGCGGCTTCGACCCGCGCCGGGGTTCGGCCCGTGGCTGGGTGTATAGCGTGACCCGGCATATGGCGCTCAACGTCATGCGTAAAACGGGCCGTGAAGTCGCGCTCAGCGACGAGCATGAACACACACTGGTGGCTGAATCCAGCGCCGCGCATTTCGAATACCGTGCCCGTAGCGCCAAGGTTTACCAGTGCCTGGAACACCTGGAGCCGTCGCGCCGCAGTTGTATCTTGCATGCGTATGTCGACGGCCTGTCCCACAGTGAAATCGCACAGAAACTGGGCACCCCGCTGGGGACTGTCAAAGCCTGGATCAAACGCAGCCTCGCGGCCTTGCGTGAGTGCATGGCATGACTCCCGACGAATTGGACGAACTGGCCAGCGAATACGTGCTGGGCACCCTGGCAGCCGAGCAACGCCTGCACGTGCAGCAACGGCTGGAGCACGATGGGCCCTTGCGGGCGGCGGTGGATGCCTGGGAACAGCGCCTGCTGCCGCTGACCGAACTGGCCGCGCCGGTGGCGCCGTCGCCCTACCTGTGGCGGCGCATTGAGCGCAGCCTGGGCCATCGCGCGGTGGGCGATACGCCGTCGGTGCCGTGGTGGAACCTGCTGGCGCTGTGGCGTGGCCTGGCCGGTGCTGGCTTGTTGGCCAGCCTGGTCCTGGCCGCGCTGCTGCTGGCCCGCCCCGCTGCCGTCAACCCTACCGCCTACGTGGTGGTGCTGATGGCCCCGCAAAGCCAGGCGCCCGGCTGGGTGGTCCAGGCCAGCGACAGTCAGCAAATCCAACTGATCCCCCTGGGCGTGATGGAAATACCGGCAGACAAGGCACTGGAATTCTGGACCAAGGGTGAGGACTGGCAAGCCCCGGTTTCCCTGGGGCTGGTCAAGCCGGGGCAGAGCCTGTCGATCCCATTGGACAAACTGCCACCGCTGGCGCCGAACCAGTTGTTCGAGATGACCCTGGAAGGCCCCAATGGCTCGCCGACCGGTAAGCCGACCGGGCCGATCCAGGCGATTGGCCGCGCGGTGAAGGTGATCTAGCACTGGATTAAAACGCCGACTCGCGCCACCCTCCGCGTTTTACGCCGCCTTAACTGCGGCGCTTGACGCTCAAAGGATATGTTCATGCACGACCAAGCCCTCGCCCCTGCCGATTTCGAGTTCATCGAAGACATTCTGCTCAAGTACGGCGACGACAACTCGGTGTTGAACCTGGCCGAGCTCGATGGTTACTTCACCGCCCTGGTGTCCGGCCCGGCACCGGTGGAGGTTGCCATCTGGTTCCCGGCCATCTGGGGAGGCCAGATCCCGGCATGGGAAAGCAAGGAAGAGCTGGGGCAGTTCATCGACCTGTGCACCCGCCATCTCAATAGCATTGCCCTGCAGTTGGCCACCGATGCCGAGGGTTTCCAGGCGCGTTTTGAACAAACCGAAGACCAGGGCCTGCCGTTGACCCTCGCGGAAGAATGGTGCTTTGGCTATATCCGTGGCGCCGCGATCAGCGAATGGCCGCCCCTGCCGAGCGAACAGGCGGCACAGTTCGAAGCCATCTCCTGGTGCGCCGAGCAGGACAACTTCGAATTGCCGGCCGACCTGGATGTCCCGGCCCACCAACAACACGTCGCGCGCATCGAACCGGCCGCCAGGGCCTTGCATGCCTATTGGTTGAGCCAGCGCGGTTAAACCTGCGCCACGATTTGACCCTGCCGTGCCGGATGGTCGATTATTCGTCTCCGCCAGCCGGCCACTCCCAGCCACCGCGCCTTGAATCAGGAGCCTTGTACCTTGAGTTCGCAGAAAACCGTGACCGTGACACCGCCCAACTTTCCATTGCACGGCAAGGTAGCGCCTCCCGGCTCCAAATCCATTACCAACCGCGCCCTGTTGCTGGCGGCCCTGGCCAAGGGCACCAGCCGCCTGAGCGGCGCGCTGAAAAGCGACGATACCCGGCATATGTCCGTGGCCTTGCGCCAGATGGGCGTGACCATTGATGAGCCGGATGACGTGACCTTTGTCGTCACCGGCCACGGCAAGCTACAACTGCCGGCGCAACCGTTGTTCCTGGGCAACGCCGGCACCGCGATGCGCTTTCTCACAGCCGCCGTGGCGACCGTGGACGGCAGCGTGGTACTGGATGGCGACGCGTACATGCAAAAGCGCCCTATCGGCCCGCTGCTGGCGACCCTGAACCAGAACGGCATCCAGGTACAAAGCCCCACCGGCTGCCCGCCCGTGACCGTGCATGGTCGCGGCAAGGTGCAGGCCAAGCGCTTCGAGATCGACGGCGGCCTGTCCAGCCAGTACGTGTCGGCGCTGTTGATGCTCGCGGCCTGCGGCGAGGCCCCGATCGAGGTGGCCCTGACCGGCAAGGACATCGGCGCCCGTGGTTATGTCGACCTGACCCTCGATTGCATGCGCGCGTTTGGCGCCCAGGTGGAAGTGGTCAACGACAGCACCTGGCGCGTGGCCCCGACCGGCTACACCGCCAATGATTACCTGATCGAACCCGACGCTTCTGCTGCCACCTATCTGTGGGCCGCCGAAGTGCTGACCGGCGGCAGCATCGACCTGGGCGTCGCCGCACAGGATTTCACCCAGCCCGACGCCAAGGCCCAGGCCGTGATCGCCCAGTTCCCGCAGATGCCGGCCACGGTGGTCGGCTCGCAGATGCAGGACGCCATCCCGACCCTGGCGGTGCTGGCGGCGTTCAACAATACGCCGGTGCGCTTCACCGAACTGGCCAACCTGCGGGTCAAGGAGTGCGACCGCGTCCAGGCGCTGCATGACGGCCTCAACGAAATTCGCCCGGGCCTGGCGACCATCATCGGTGACGACTTGCTGGTCGCCAGCGATCCGGCGTTGGCCGGCACTGCGTGCACCGCGCTGATCGACACCCACGCCGACCACCGCATCGCCATGTGCTTTGCGCTGGCGGGGCTGAAAGTCTCGGGCATCAAGATTCAGGACCCGGACTGCGTGGGCAAGACCTATCCTGAGTACTGGAACGCCCTGGGCAGCCTGGGCGTGCAACTGACCTACTGAGCCGTCAGCACCAGCGTGGGGAGGGAGTGATCATGACAATTCGCCAGCCCTGCCCACCTGCTGTATGTGACTGCGAGCGCGAGCAACTGCTCGAGGCGCCCGGCACCGACCAGCGCATCCTGCAACTGACCCGCCAGGAAGAAAAAAAGCTGCTCGAACGCCTGGAAAACCTGCAAAGCCTGGCCGACCTGGAACGCATGCAACAGCTGATGCACCAGCAACTGGGCATCCGCGTGCACATCGCCCCGGGGCATACCGAAGTCAAAAGCATGCGCGGGATCCAGATCGTCATCGACGAACTGCCGGGCCTGTGTCGCAAGACCCGGCAGTCGATTCCGGCAGCAATCCGCAAAGGGATGGAGAAGCGGCCGGAGATTGCCTATCGGCTGCTGGATGCCCACGACCTTTTCCGCGACACCCCAACCCTGTAATGCCATTCAGTTAAGCGAACGCAATGCTCAAAGCAGCGCAGATCAAATGTGGGAGCGGGCTTGCCCGCGATAGCGGAGTGTCAGTCGACAGATATACCGACTGACATGACGCCATCGCGGGGAAGCCCGCTCCCACAGGGGATCTGCGCTTAACTGAACGACATTACGGCTTGCCGTCTCCTACAGGGCGCAGCGGGTTTGTACGAACAGTTGGGCCTTGCGGGTCATCTGGTCAAAATGCCGGTCACGCTGTTTCTCGGCATCGATCATCGCGCGCTTGCCGTGTTTGTGTAGCAGGTAGGTGTGGATTTGCCGCACCTCCAGCGAACTGTAGATCGACGCCACATCCAACACGCCCATCAGGCCATCGGTGCTGTAGTCGCGGGTGTTCATCAACACCTGGGTGCCACGCACGCCGCGCACCTGGAAACCCATGGCTTCGAACGCCGGGACTTTTTCCACCGCGCAGGTCAATTCGCCATGGGGGTAGCGGCCGAGCATCTCGTCCATCATCGCCCGCGCCACGCCCTGGCGGCGGTGGCTGGCATGCACGGCCATATAGGCCACGCCGCAGGCCTCGGGATCGTCCTTGACCGGCAGGTACAGCAAGAAGCCGATGACCTTGGCCGGGTCCTGCTCATCCATCGCGACGATCAGCTCGACCGCAATGCCCTTGGCCCCGCCCACCGCTTCCAGGTACAGGTGCACTTCGTAGCCGATTGCATACTGGTAGACGTTGTACAGCAGGTTGCTCGGCGGGATGGCGACCATGCTGATATCAGTCAGGTAGTCGACCACCATCTGCAGGATCTGGCTGTTGACGGGCTCTGGGCATGGGCTGGCGTAGTGAGTAAGGGTGAACATCGAATTCCTGTTTCCTGGTCTTTCGCAATCAAGGCAGCGGGGATTGTACCTGTTCTGCGCCACACACCTCGCGCAAACAGCCGCGCAACCAACGATGCGCGAGGTCGGCATCCAGGCGTGGGTGCCAGAGCATCGCCACGCTGAACTCAGGGACTTGCACCGGCAGGGCAAAACTGCACAGGCCATCGCGCAGGCCGCGGGTATAGCGCTCGGGAACGCTGGCGATCAGGTCGGTCCTTTGCGCCAGGGCCACGGCCGTGGAGAACCCGGTGACGATGGTCGCCACGTCCCGCGTGAGGTGCAAGGCCTCAAGGGCATCGTCAATCTGCCCACGCTCGCGCCCGCGCCGCGACACATAGATATGCCGGCCGGCGGCGTAGCGCGCGGTGGTGATGGGGCCCTGGCTCAGTGGGTGGCCGGCGCGTACCACGCCGATAAAACGGTCGCGAAACAGCAACTGGGTCAGCACTTCCGGGTTGGCCGTGCTATCGACCACACCGGTTTCCAGGTCCACCCCACTGTCGCGCAGCGCTGCACCGGGCTTGTGCACAAAGTGCAGGCGCACCCCGGGTGCCTGTTCGGCGACACGGGCGATCAGCGCCGGGCCGAAACTTTCGACAAAACCTTCGCTGGTGCGCAGCACAAAGGTGCGCACCAGGCCCTTGAGGTCCAGGACCTGCAGCGGCCGCAACAGCGCTTGGGCATCCTGCACCAGTTGGCTGACCTGCTCGCGCAGTTGCAGGGCGCGTGGCGTCGGCACCAGGCCACGGCCGGCGCGCACCAGCAAGGGGTCGCCGGTGGTTTGGCGCAGCCGCGCCAACGCGCGGCTCATGGCCGAGGGGCTCAGGCCCAGGCGCTGGGCGGCACGGGCGACGCTGCCTTCGGTGAGCAGTACGTCCAGGGTAATCAGCAGGTTGAAGTCAGGCAGCGACACGGCGGCAATCCTCATCAGGCGTTTGACGCATGTATAGAGTGCAACCGATGCGTCTTCCGCCATGTTAGGCGACGCCGTAGATTGCGGGCAACGGCCACGGTGCAGCACGAGGACATCCCATGACATCCCCTACCCCACGCGGCGCACTCGCCGGTTTGTCGCTGTGCATGTTGTTGGCCTCGCTGGGCACCAGCATTGCCAATGTCGGCCTGCCCCAGATGGCCGAGGCCTTTGCTGCAACCTTTGCCGCGGTGCAGTGGGTGGTGCTGAGCTACTTGCTGGCGACCACTGCCGTGCTGGTAGGCGTGGGCCGTCTGGGCGACCGCTTCGGCCATCGCCGCCTGCTGCTGGCGGGCCTGTTGGTGTTCGCCGTGGCCTGTGCCCTGTGCAGTACCGCGCCGTCCCTGGGCATGTTGGTCGCGGCGCGGGCACTGCAAGGGTTTGGCGCGGCGATCATGCTGGCAATGACCATGGCGCTGGTCGCGGCCACCGTCCCCAAAGAGCAGACCGGGCGCGTCATGGGGTTGCTGGGGACCCTGTCGGCGGTAGGCACCGGCCTGGGGCCGGCCATTGGTGGCGCGCTGATTGCCGCGTCTGGCTGGCGCGCGCTGTTTCTAGTGATGCTGCCGTTGGCCGCCCTCGCTTGTGTGCTGGTAAGAGGCACACCGGCCGATAGCGATCTACAAGCCTCGGGCGCTGGCCGCTTCAGTCTATTCGCGACACTCCATGACCGCGCCCTGGGCGCCGGGCTTGGCATGAGTACGCTGGTGGCGGCGGTGATGATGACCACCCTGGTCGCCGGGCCGTTTTACCTGAGCCATGGCCTCGGACTCGACCCCGCGCAAATGGGCCTGGCCATGGCCGTCGGCCCCTGTAGCGCGGCGCTGGCGGGTGTACCGGCCGGGCGCCTGACCGACCGCTGCGGCAGCTACGCCACCACGCTGGGTGGTCTGCTGTGCATGCTGGCCGGCTGCCTGGTGCTGGCGTTGATGCCCCTGGACGCCGCCGGTTACATCGGCGCGCTGGTGATCCTCACCCTGGGCTACGCGCAATTCCAGGCGGCCAACAACACGGCGGTGATGAGCAATGTGTCGGCGGGTCGACGCGGGGTGATTGCAGGCTGGCTGAACCTGTCGCGCAATCTGGGCCTGATAATCGGCGCGTGGGCACTGGGTGCAGTGTTTGCCTGGGGCACGGGCGATATCCATTCTGCCCTGCCACCAGAGGTTGGCCAGGGCTTGCACATGGCCTTCGGGGTGGCCTCGGGGCTGGTCGCGCTGGCGCTGCTGTTGGCCTTCACGCGCCGGGTAAAAACGCTGCAAGCCAGCACAGCGCCTTGACAAGGGAAAATCGTAACGGCTATTGTCTGACAACCTGATTACCTAGGTTTTGCCATGCTTGAGCTCCAGCGTCCAGATTCCCTCGTCGTGCGTGTTGTCAGCGCCATACGGGCCGAGATTGACTCCGGACAACTGGCGCCCGAGTCGCGCCTGCCTACCGAGCAGCAGTTGGCGGAACAGCTGAATGTCAGCCGTTCGGTGGTGCGCGAAGCGATTGCCCAGCTCAAGGCCGATGGTGTACTGACCGCCCGGCGTGGCCTGGGCTCGTTTATTTCGCAGACCCCGGCCGGCACGGTGTTCCGCTTTCCGGAAAAGAACGGCCGGCGCCCTGACCTCGCGCAAATGTTCGAGGTGCGCCTGTGGATCGAAACCCAGGCGGCCTCCATTGCTGCCCAACGCCGCGACGCGGGCGACCTGCAACGCATGAAACGCGCCTTGCAGGAAATGCACGACAAGCGCGCCGACTTTGAAGCTGCAGCGCTGGCCGACGTGGAGTTTCACCGGGCCATCGCCGACGCCAGCAAAAACGAATACTTCGTCGCCTTCCACGACTTTTTGCGCAGCCAGTTGGCCAGCGCGCGCAAGACCGCCTGGGAAAACTCCGCCTCGCGCTTTGCCAGCGGCTCGGCCGATGCCACCCAGGAACACCAGGCGCTGTACCAGGCCATCGTCGACGCCGATCCCCAAGGCGCCGCCGCGGCCGCCGAAGCGCATTTGCGCGCGGCCGCCAAGCGCCTGCAACTGGAGCTGCCCGCTACCCACTGATCGACCCAAGACCGATAAAGCGTGCCTGCGGGCGCGCCGTTTTTTTAACAAAAACATTAGTCTGACAACCTGATAAGCAGACTGAAATGTACTGATTTAGGTAGCCCACATGATTTATGACTTTTGCATCATCGGCGGCGGCATTGTCGGCCTGGCCACCGCGATGGAGCTGCTCAAGCGCCAGCCCAACGCGTCCCTGGTGATCCTGGAAAAGGAAGCGTTGCTGGCCAAGCACCAGACCGGCCACAACAGCGGCGTGATCCATGCCGGCATCTATTACGCGCCGGGCAGCCTCAAGGCCGACCTGTGCAAGCGCGGCGCCGAGGCCACCAAACAGTTCTGCCGCGAACATGGGATCAAGTTCGAGGTGTGCGGCAAGTTGCTGGTGGCCTCCACCGCCCTGGAAGTGCAGCGCATGGAAGCACTCTATGCGCGCTCGCAACTCAACGGGATGAAGGTCGAGCGCCTCGACGCCGAGCAGTTGCGTGCCCGCGAGCCGAACATTGTCGGCCTTGGCGGGTTGTTTTTGGATGCCACCGGGATTGTCGACTACCGCCAGGTCTGCGAAACCATGGCCGGGGTGATTCGCCGCAATGGCGGTGAGATCTGCCTGGAAAAAACCGTGACGGCGATTGCCGAAGACAGCGACAAAGTCACCGTCAGCACCCACGACGGTGCCTGGCAGGCGCGGCACCTGGTGGTGTGCGCCGGCCTGCAATCGGACCGCCTGGCAACCCTGGCCGGGATCGATATCGACCACCAGATCATCCCGTTCCGGGGCGAGTATTTCCGCTTGCCCGCGTCAAAGAACAACATCGTCAACCACTTGATCTACCCGATCCCCGATCCGGAACTGCCGTTTCTGGGGGTGCACCTGACCCGCATGATCGATGGCAGCGTCACCGTCGGCCCCAATGCCGTGCTGGGCCTGGGCCGGGAGAACTACAAGAAGTTCTCCGTCAACTGGAAGGATGTGGCCGAGTACGCGCGCTTCCCCGGGTTCTGGAAAACCATCTGGCAGAACCTCGGCTCGGGCAGCGTGGAAATGAAGAACTCGTTGTTCAAATCCGGCTACCTGGAGCAATGCCGCAAGTATTGTCCGTCCCTGGAACTCGACGACCTGCTGCCCTACGAAGCCGGGATCCGCGCCCAGGCGGTGATGCGCGACGGCAGCCTGGTGCACGATTTCCTGTTCGCCCAGACGCCGCGCATGTTGCATGTGTGTAACGCGCCCTCACCGGCAGCCACCTCGGCCATTCCGATTGGCGAAATGATCGCCGACCGCATGTTCAGCCCCAACTAAATACCCCCTGTAGGAGCTGTCTCGCCCCGCGAGGCTGCGATAGCGGCGGCACAGGCAACCAATATATCGCCTGAGCCACCGCCATCGCAGCCTCGCCAAGGCTCGACAGCTCCCACATTTGAGCGCGTTCGCAACACCCTAATAAATATAATGACTGAGAAGGAAGTACAGCATGACGGCAAAAGCCCACAACCCCGCCACGGTGGAAACCCCGGCACAAACCAAGAAACGCCTGCGTAAGGTCGCTGCCGCCACGATCTTCGGTTCGATGCTGGAGTGGTACGACTTCTACCTCTACGCAACCATGGCGGCGATTGTCTTTTCGAAGATCTTCTTTGATAACAGCGACCCGAAGACCGCGACCCTGATGGCGTTCTCCACCTTCGCCATCGGCTTCATCGCCCGCCCTTTCGGCGGCATTCTGTTCGGCTACCTGGGTGACAAGTTCGGTCGTAAACATGTGCTGGTGTTGACCTTCTGCATGATGGGCGTGTGCACCACGCTGATCGGCCTGATCCCCAGCTACGCCTCGATTGGTATCTGGGCGCCGATCATTCTGGTGTTTATCCGTATCATCCAGGGCCTGGGTGCCGGCGCCGAGTTGTCGGGCGCGGCAGTCACGTCCTACGAGCATGCGTCAGAAGGCAAGCGCGGCAGCCAGGGTGCCTGGCCGGCGCTGGGCTTGAACCTGGGCCTGCTGCTGTCATCGCTGACCGTGTACCTGCTGACCATCAATGGCAATGAGTTCCTGCTGGCCGGCGGCTGGCGCATCCCGTTTATCTGCAGCATCGCCCTGGTGGGCGTGGGCCTGTGGGTACGTAACAGTATCCCGGAAACCCCGGAGTTCAAGGAGCTGAGCAAGGAGCCGGCCAAGGCCAAGGTCTCGCCGCTCAAGGCACTGTTCAAGAACGACCTCAAGGGCCTCGCGGTGGTGTTCTTCGTGGCAATTGGCTACAACGCCCTCAGCTACATCTTCAAGACCTTCTCCCTGGCCTACCTCACCCAGTTCAAGGGTGTGGATGTGCACGTCACTTCGCTGTCGGTGACCATCGCCAGCCTGGTGGCGATTGTCGCCGTGCCGTGCTTCGGCTGGCTGTGTGACAAGTGGAGCAGCAAGTCGGTACTGGTGCTGGGCGGCGTGCTGTCGCTGCTGTTCGCCTACCCGTTCCTGGCGCTGCTGAACACCGGGGAAAGCCTGATGATCTACCTGGCCATCGGGATCGGCACCGGGATCCTCGCCCCCATGATGTTCGCGCCACAGGGTTCGTTCCTCAGCCGCCAGTTCCCGACCCAGACCCGCTCTTCAGGCTTCGGTACCGGGCGTGAAATCGGTACGGCCATCGCCGGTGGCCTGGCGCCGCTGGGTGCCTTGTCGATGGTGGCCGCCTCGACCACACACTCGACGGATGGCGTGGTGATCATCCTCGCCATCGCCTCGGTGCTGGTGGTGGTGTTTGCCCTGTGTGACCAGGGCCGCAAGCACTCGGCATTCAAGAACTAGGGGCAAAATGTTGTCCAAGGGGTGCATCTGCGCCCCTTGATCGCGCATCATGGGCACTTTCATGCTCAAGGGAAACGTCCATGCGCGTTCTGTCATTGATGATGGGTGTTACCACGCTGGCCGCCAGTCTGGCGTTTTGCGCCACGGCGTCGGCGAGCGAAGAGAGTCAATTGATCGACTCGATCAACCAGTACCGCAGCCAATTGCAGCGCTGCGCCGACCAGGGTTCCCAAGAGTTGCCGCCGCTGGCGGTCGACCCGCGCCTGGTACTGCCGGTCAATAATGTCGGCGATTTGCAGCAGGACCTGGCCCAGGCGGCCTACCCGATGGTGAATGTGCAAGCGATCAGCCTGTCCGGCCCGCGCGACGCGCAATCGGCGATGAAAGCGGTGCGCGAGAGTTTCTGCCGGGTAGTGCTGGACCCACAATTCGTCGATATCGGCGTCAGCAACAATGGCCAGGACTGGCGCATTGTCCTCGCCCGCCCGCTGTTGAGCCGGGGCCTGGCCAGTTCCCAGGAGGCCGGCCCGCAGCTGCTGGAGATGGTCAACGCCGCCCGCAAGCAACCGCGCCAATGTGGCGAGAAGGCCTTCGCAGCCACCACCCCGCTGGCCTGGAACGCGCAACTGGCGAGCGCCGCCGACAGTCATGCACGCAACATGGCCAACCATAACTTCTTCGACCACCTGGACCGTGACGGCCGAACCCCGGGCGACCGCGCGGAACTGGCCGGTTATGCCGCCCAGCAGATCGGCGAAAATATTGCCGCTGGCCTTGATACGCCGCGCAAAGTGGTCGATGGCTGGCTCGCCAGCCCCGGGCATTGCGCCAACCTGATGAACCCGCAATTTCGCGAATTGGGCGCGGCCTATGGGCTGGATCCAAAAAGCGACGCAGGAATTTACTGGACCGCGCTGCTAGGCGTGCAGTAGCGCTGAACTGCCGGGCATTGCCCGGGTCTGTTGTTTGATATTGCGGTGCCATATCGCAGCGTGGGACGAACTAGGTGTTGAGTAGATGACAGACTGGCTACAAGGCTGCGGTGAAATGGCCGAACGGGTTCGCCGCCATGACTGGGCCAGCACCCCTCTGGGGCCAATGGACCAATGGCCGGATGTGCTCAAGACCACCGTGTCACTGAGCCTTGCTTCGCATTTTCCCCAGGCGGTGGTCTGGGGGCCGGGTTTGGTTACCCTGTACAACGACGCGTTCCTGCCGATCCTCGGTAACAAGCCCGACGCACTGGGCCAGCCCTTCAGTACCATCTGGCAGGAAGCCTGGAGCCAGATCAGCCCGATCGCCGACGCCGCATTTGCCGGGCACGCTACGTTTATCGAAGATTTCCCGCTGATCATCGAGCGCGGTGACGCACCGGAACAGGCCTATTTCACCTTTTGCTACAGCCCGATCCGCGATGCCGGCGGCACGGTCGTGGGCATTCTCGATACCGTCACCGAAACCACCAACTCCGTGTTCATGGCCCGCCGCCTCGCCGTGCTGGATGCAATCAGCAATGGGGTGGCCAATGCCACCGATCCGGCGGCGATCATGGCCGCCACCACACGGATCCTGGCGACCCACCTGAACCTGTCCAACTGCGCTTATGCAGACATGGAGGCCGATGAAGACGGCTTTACCATCCGCGACAACTGGGCCGCAGAAGGCTCGCCGAGCATCGTCGGAAATTACCGCCTGGCCGACTTCGGCCAATTGGCGGTCGAGCGCCTGCAGGCCGGCGAGCCGTTGATCATCAACGACAACCTGACGGAACTGACGCCCGAGGAAGCCGCGACCTTCCAGGCCATTGGCGTGACGGCGACCATTTGCATGCCCTTGATCAAGTCCGGGCGCTTGACCGCGCTGATGGCCATTCACGACCGCATCCCGCGCCGCTGGTCTTCCTACGACCTGGCGCTGCTGGGTGAAGTCACCGAACGCTCCTGGGCCCATATCGAACGGGTGCGGGCCGATGCCATCGTTCGCGAGGGCTTGTCGGCGCTGGCCGATTTGAATGCGACCCTGGAGCAGCGGGTGGTGGAACGCACCACTCTGCTTAACCAGACTGAGGCGGCGTTGCGTCAGTCGCAAAAGCTGGAAGCCATTGGCCAGTTGACCGGTGGTGTGGCCCACGACTTCAACAACCTGCTGACGATCATTCGCTCCTCGGTCGACTTCCTGCGCATGCCCAACCTGCCCGAAGAACGCCGCCAGCGTTATATGAGTGCCGTGACCGATACCGTAGAGCGTGCCAGCAAGCTGACCAGCCAATTGCTCGCCTTTGCCCGGCGCCAACCGCTGAACCCGCAAGTGTTCAATGTCGGCGTGCGCGTAAAGAACATCGGCGACATGTTGGAGACGGTCACCGGCGCGCGGATCCATGTCAGCGTCGAACTGCCTGAACTGGCCTGTTATGTCTGCGCGGACTCCAGCCAGTTTGAAACCGCCCTGATCAACATCGCCCTCAACGCCCGGGACGCGATGGACGGCCAGGGCACGCTGGTGCTGCGCCTGGAAAGAGACCAGCCGCTGCCGTGCATACGCGGGCATGGCGGCTCGAGCAAAGCCTTTGTCGCGATCTCCCTGGCGGACACCGGCAGCGGGATTGCCGGGGCGACCTTTGAACGCATCTTCGAGCCGTTCTTCACCACCAAGGAGGTTGGCAAAGGTACCGGGCTTGGGTTGTCGCAGGTATTCGGGTTCGCCAAGCAATCGGGAGGCAACGTCGATGTCGCCAGTGTGCTCGGCAAGGGCACCGTGTTTACCTTGTACCTGCCGCAGGTGGAGCCCGAAGCGATCCACGACTGCACCCTCCAGCCCCCCCTGGAACTGGACCCGGACGCCGTGCGCCGGCGCATCCTGATCGTGGAAGACAACCTGGAAGTGGGCCGCTTCGCCAACCAGATCCTGCAGGACCTGGGCTACCAGACGGTGTGGGCCACCCATGCCGAAGAAGCCCTGGAGATGATCGGCCCGGATGCCCGGGCGTTCGACGGGGTGTTTTCCGACGTGGTGATGCCGGGCATGGGCGGCGTGGCACTGGCCAGGGAATTGCGCCGGCGCCGGCCCGAGCTGCCGGTGATCCTCACCTCCGGTTACAGCGAAGAGCTGGCCAAGTCCGGCTATGACGGCTTTGAGTTCCTGGCCAAGCCCTACTCCGCCGACCAGATTTCACGAGTGCTGGCCAGGGCGATGGGCAAGGATTGAGGCTAGGACGCGACCGCCACCTGGTTGCGCCCCATGGCCTTGGCGCGGTACAGGGCCTTGTCGGCGCTGTTCAGTAAATGCTGCAAGTCGTCACCCACGGCATGGGTCGAGGCCACGCCCAGGCTCGCGGTCAGGTCCAGCCCAGGGTCGGTAGTCAGGCCCGCAATGGCCAGGATCAGTTGCTCGCCGATCTCCCGGGCCACTTCCAGGGTGGTGTCTGGCAACAACACCGCAAACTCCTCGCCCCCCAGGCGCCCGTACACGTCAGCCTGGCGGAACGACGCCCTGATCACCTGGCCAATCTGCCGTAACACCCGGTCTCCAGCCTGGTGGCCGTAGGTATCGTTGATCGTCTTGAAGTGATCCATATCCAGCATCAGCGCGCTCAGTGGCTGGTGCGTACGCTTGCATTGGTCATACAGCACCTGGGCCTGCTCGAAAAACGCCCGGCGGTTCATCAGCCCGGTGAGTTCGTCGGTCTGGGCGGCGCGCGTTGAAATACTGTGGGCCCGCTCTATTTCGCGGGTCAGGCGAAACGCCGTCTCCAGTGCCTGCGACAACTTGCGCGAGGCGCCCACGACAAATGACGAGAACACTAGCACCGCGACCGCCATGCCCGTCTGCATCTTGGACGGTTGAAGCAGCAGCCACAGGGTACAGGGCAACAACACCAGGGCCATGGACACTATGGTCATGTACCGATAGGCCGAGTAGCACGAGACCGCGCTGACCGACATGCCCACGGCAAAGAGCATGACCAGCGCCTGGGTCAACCGGTCATCGGCGGGCATCACCGCAAAGGCGCCCAGCCCCCAGATTCCAGCCGACAGCACCAGGGTGAGCCAATAATGCCGCTCCCAACGTTGCGGCGTGCGCTCATTTTTGGGGCTGCGAAAATACTGGAGGAACATCGACAAACGCAGCAGCGACGAGCCGGCCAGCAATGCCAGCCAGCCGATCATCAGGCGCGGTTCAAGCCGGTCCCAGCACAGCCAGCACAGCATGCCAGCGGCCAGATAGCTGCCAAAAACCGCAGAAAAGGATTGGCGAAACAGCTGATGCAAGCGGTCGGTACGCACCTGCTCTTCGATAAACAAATCCTGGTCCTGCTCACGCCCAAGGCCATTCATTTGATTCGCCTGATCCCTAGTGCTGCGACAAAATGGCATTGTGGCACCCTGCCAGCACGCAGAACAGCAAAATCACCTGCCTGTGTCGCGGCAAACACCGGTGTTAAAGCCTTTGGATTATCACCATCACTGGCAAGCCAGGTTTCGCAGTTTAGTCTATGGGGCCTCAATCCTGAGCCATGGCCAACGAGCCTGATAGCTCTTGGCCTTGTGCTCGAACAGCTCTGGCTGCGGGGTGATGGGGTTGAGTCGAAGTATTCCCTGCCCGATGTCGGCCAGGCCGTAGGGCGCATAGATTTCGCCAGTGTCCACGGCCAAGGCGATACAGGTGCCCGCCACCAGGTAGCGATCCACCCCGCCACGGGCTGTGTGCAACTGCGGGTAAGGCATGCCGAACCGCTGTGGATACCACAGGTGCACGCGCGCCTGGTTCCTCACTTCAATGTTCGCATCCAGGTCGCGCAAGAGTTCGCTGGCGCGCTCAATCACCTCATTCTCGGCTTCCCAGGACATATCGGTGTCAAAGTAGAACACGTCGTAATCCTTCACCCCCCAATCGGGGCTGAGCCCGGCCTGATGATTCCATACCGACTGGAACAGGCAACCCGCCGTCAACAGGCATTGGTCCAGGCCAAGGGCTGGCAGACGCGCGGTCAATTGAGCGTTGATGGGGTTGGCCATCGCCAGCTCGACCAGCCTCTGGGCCGTCAGTTTCATCTGCATTCCCTTGCCGTTCCTGTATTGAAAACGCACGTTATACCAGGGTTTCATCAACCCTTGAGCGCCGCCTCGATGCCCGCGATGTCGATTTTCACCATGCCCATCATTGCACCGAATGCACGCTTGGCCGCCGCGGGGTCGGGATGGATGATCGCCGCCATGAGCATGCGCGGGGTGATTTGCCAGGAAAGGCCCCACTTGTCGCGGCACCAGCCACAGGCAACTTCCTCGCCGCCATTGCCGACAATCGCCTGCCACAGGCGATCCGTCTCAGCCTGGTCGTCAGTGGCAACTTGGAATGAAAACGCCTGGTTGTGCTGGACACCCGATCCGCCATTGAGGCCCAGGCATGGGATGCCCATGACGGTGAACTCCACGGTCAGCACATCGCCCTGCTTGCCCGCGGGATAGTCGCCCGGCGCCTTGTGTACGGCCTCGACTGTGCTGTCCGGGAATGTGGCGGCGTAGAACCTGGCAGCCTCCAGTGCGGCGCCGTCAAACCAGAGGCAGATGGTGTTTTTATGGGGCATCTGGAGTCTCCAAAAAGGAAAGTGAGCCCTTGAGTCTAGCCCCTGTTTCCCAACATCAGCGCGTGCTGCGTGACGCCGACCTCATCTCCAGCCACGAGAGCGCACGCGCGGCGCTCATGGGCCGCGCGCAGAGATAGCCCTGGCCCTGATGGCAACCCAACTTGAGCAAGCGTTGGCGCTGGCTTTCGTGCTCTACGCCTTCGACCACGACCGCCATATCCAGCGCTTCAGCCAGGGCCAGGGTGCTGCTGATCACCGCACGGTTACGAGGGCTGCGGTCAAGGTCGCGAACGAAGCGCGCATCGAGCTTGATTTCGGTGAACGGTAACTGGCACAGGCGCTCCAGTGAGGAGTAGCCGATACCAAAGTCATCGATGGACAGGCCGGCCCCCATCATCCGCAGGCGGATCAAGGTTTCGAGCACCCTGGGAGAGACTTCCAGCAGGCCGCTTTCGGTGATTTCGAAAGTCAGGCGCGACGCAGGTATGGCGTAGCGCTCCAGCGCCTTGCACAGCTGTGGCAACAGTGACTCATTAGACAGTTGCTCGGCCTCCAGATTAAACGCCAGGGACAGCACGTGCCCTTGTGCCTGCGCCGTTTGCACAAAGGCCAACGCCTGTTCCAGCAGGGCAAAAAACAAAGGGTCCATCAACCCGAACTGGCTGACCTGCGGCAGGAAATCCGCCGGGCATAGCACGCCGTACTGCGGATGCTCCCAGCGCGCGAGCACTTCAAGGCTGCCGACTTCACCGCTCGCCAAATTGAACTTGGGTTGAAAGAACGCCTTGAGCTCATGCCCTGCAATGGCCTGTTCCAGGCCGGCCTGGCTGGCGAGCGTGTGGCGTGCCTTCTGAGCGGCATGCCCGGGGGCGACAGTGGTTTCCAGGCATCGGCTTAACAGCGGGGTGATCGCCCCTACGCGCACTGGCACATCGACATACCCGAGGACGCTGACCCCCAGCATGCCGACCATACGGTCGATGGCGTCTTGCAGGTCGGGGGCAAGCACGCTGCAAATGATGAGCGACTTGACCCGGCGGGTACGGCTGAGCAATTCGAGCGTAGTGAGCCCCTGCATGCCCGCCTCGTCCAAGGCACAGAGCACGATATCCACCGGTCCTGCGTGGTCCAGCAACTGCAGCGCAGCCTTCACGTCGGCCACGCCCTCCACGCTGTCACAGCCGGCGTCCTTGAAGGCCTGAATGGCAACGAGCTGCTTGAAGGGGTGCTCTTCGAGGACCAGAACACGAATCGGTAGAAAGGACATGACACATCACAGATGAGATAGAAGTGCGCTCATTCTCACGACATCTCCTACCGACGTATTTAGGAAAGCTCTTAAATGGAAAGCGAAAAATCCATGGTTTGAAAACGCCGCCAATCAACTGTGGGAGTTGACTGGCCAGCGAATCATTACCCTACAGGTCGTAGCGCAACGCCAGGCCCACTGTGCGCGGTGCGCCCACATCGACGATATCGCCGCTGCGGTTGTTGGTGATGTATTCCTTGTCGAAGGCGTTTTTCACGAAGCCGGAGACCGCGACATTCTTGGTGACTTTGTACTCGGTGTTGAAGTTGACCAGCCAGTAGTTGTCGCTGCGGCGCTCGCCCGTGACTTTGCCTGCAGTATCGAACTCATACTCCGACGGCGCGGTGCTCTGGTACACCAGGTCGGTGTTCAGGGTCAGGCGCTCGTTCCAGCGGTAGAGGCCGCCCAGGGACAATTTGTACTTGGGCGAATAGAGGAAGTCCTCGCCGCTCATATCGCGGCCATCACCGGTCACGAAGTCCTTGTACTTGCCTGCGGTGATCGAGCCACCGGCAGTCAGGGTCAACTGCGCGCCAAGGTCTTTCTCGACAAACACTTCCAGGCCCTTGATATCGCTGCTGCCGGCGTTGAACACCTGGACGAAGTCGGTGTTGCGCTCGAGCACGCTGACCTGCTGGTCTTTCCAGTCGGTGTAGTACAGGTTGGCACGGGTCCGCAGGGTTTTGTCGAAGAACGAGCCACGGTAGGACAGCTCGTAGTTGGTGGTGTATTCCGGGTCGTAGCCTTCGTGGCCGCCACCGGCACGCACGTTGACGCCGCCACCGCGATAGCCTTTTTGCACCATCACGCCAAGGTACTGGTTAGCGGCCAGTTCGTAATCGAGCCCCAGTTTCGGCAGGAGCGCATCAAACGACTTGCTGACCTTGCCAGGGCTGGAGAAATCGTCCTGTTTGATGTGGGTGTCGTTGGTTTCGTGGTCGTAGCGCAGGCCGGTGATCAAGGTCCACTGCGGGGCGAATGTCCAGTTGATTTCACCGAACACAGCCTTGCTTTCAATGGTGGTCTCGCCCTTGGCGGTGCCGAACAGGACGTTATTGAACAACAGGCGGTCGTGGAAGTTGTTGGTGTTGTGGCCGTAGTAGGCGCCGACAAAACTCTTGAGCGTGTCGCCGCTGTAGTTCAGGCGCAGTTCCTGGCTGAACAGGTCGCCATCCTGGGTGCGCAACACCACTTGGTTGGCGTCGGCGGACTGGTCGAAATCCAGACGCGCGTCGTAGTCGGAACGGGTATTGGCGGTCAGGCTGGTCAGCGACCAGTTGTCGTCCAGGCGGTAGTCCACCTTGGCGCTGAGCGTGTCCTGCGCGAGCTTGTCATAGGCCTTGGTGTTGGACGTCATCTTGTAATAACGGATCTTGTCGTTCTGGCGCATCGCCGAGTTGTCACCCTTGCGGCTTTCGCTATGGGCGTAGGTCAGCAGCACATCCAGATCGTCGTTGGGCAGGATCAGCAGCTTGCCCCGGGCATTGGCGGTGCGGTTAGGGTTGGCGTCGTCATGCAGGGCGACGTTGTCGATGTAGCCGTCGCCCTCCTGGTAATCCACGGCAATGCGCCCGGCGATCTTGTCATCGACCAGCGCGCCGCCACCGGCCACCGCTGCACCGCGCTCGCCATAGGTGCCCATGTTGGTGCGCGCGGAAAAACTCGGTTCGAAGGTCGGGTTACGGGTCTGGATCACCACCGCGCCGGCCAGCGAGTTACGGCCCTGGGTGGTGGATTGCGGGCCGAGGAACACTTCGACCTGGTCGACGTCCCACAGCGGCATCGGGCTGAGGGTCAGGGCGCGGTTCGGTTGCACGGCGCCGTCGACGAATACCGACACCGCACCGTTGAGCGTGGCCGGGCCCTGGTCGTCGAAACCGGACACGGGCACGCCGCGAATCCCCCAGTTTTCATTGCCGGACTGGTTGTACACACCTGGCGTACGCGCAAACACATCCACCAGGTCACGGTCGTGCTTTTCACGCAGTTGCTGGTCGGTCACCACCACCACGCTCGACTGGGTCTGCTCCAGGCTACGGTTGATCTTTTCACCGGTGACGGTGATCGGCGCAATCTCCAGAGCACTCGCAGGTTCTGCGGCCCACGCAGCGTTGCACAGGCAGATCGCCGAACCCACTGCCACCGCCATTGTCGTTTTGTTGAAATTCACGCCCTGCTCCCCTACGCCTGTTTTTGTTTTTTCTGATGCCCAGAACACTGTTTGTGCCCAGCGGGCGCGAGTCTAATCCAATCTTGAATTTAAAGAAATACAATTGATAACGACTCTCATTCACTTGCAGCGATCACGTTGTATCGCTACCGATACTCACGGATTCATGGCGCCTCTGCCCTGTTGACCGATCTAAAAGGTGCCGTTAACATCCGCACAACCTACCGACCGGTAGGATGTTTTAGTATCTGGAGTCTGTATGAATTCGCAACCCACCCCCGGGGTTCCCCTGAGGCTGGCTATCGGCCTGGGACTGATCGGCGCCCTCGGCCCGTCGGCTGTCGATATGTACTTGTCGAGCCTGCCCGAAATTGCCCGCGAGTATCAGAGCAGCTTCGCCAGCGTGCAGTTGACCCTGACGTTCTTCCTCCTGGCCATGGGCGCTGGCCAGTTGATCTTCGGGCCCATCGTCGACGCCTACGGACGCCGCCGCCCCCTACTGGCCGGCCTTGTGGTGTTTACCCTGTGCTCGTTGGGTGCGGCGTGGGCGCCAACCCTTGAAACCTTGATCGCCCTGCGCTTCGTCCAGGGACTTGGCAGCGCACTGACGCTGGTGGTGATCATGAGCATGGTGCGGGACGTCAGCGAAGGCGTAGCCGCGACCAAGCTCTTTGCATTGCTGATGACCATCGAAGGGGTTGCGCCGATCTTCGCCCCGGCACTGGGCGGGGTGATCGATACCCACTACGGTTGGCGCGCGGTGATGCTGGTACTCGCCGCCTTTGGCCTGGCAGTGCTGGGCAACAGTTGGCTGTCGCTGCCGGAAACCCTGCCCGCCAGCCACCGGGAACCGCTGCGCCTGGGCGCCGCATGCCGGACGTACCTGACGATTGCCAGGGACCGGCACTTCCTGCGCCCGACCCTCGCCGTGGCCGCGGTGTTCTTCTTTCTGTTTGCCTACATCGGCGGCGCAACCCTGGTCTACCAACAGACCTACGGCCTGAGCCCGCAAGCCTTTGGCATGCTGTTCGGCGTGACCGGCGTAGCCATCCTGATCGGGGCGATGAGCGCCGGGAAGCTGGTCAGCCGCCTGGGCTTGAACCGTCTGTCGATGATCGGCGTGACGTGCATGGCCGCAGGTTCGGCAATCGCGGTGGTTTGCACCCTGACCACCCTGGGCCTGCCCGGTATAGTGGCAGGCATGGCCATCGCCCTGTTTGGCCTGGGCATCGCCGAATCCACGCTGATGTCGCTGGTCATGTCTTCGCAAAAACGCGCGCTGGGCTCAACTGCCGCACTGCTGGGCGCGTTCCAACTGTCGATCTCCGCCAGCGCAACGCCGCTGTCGGCATTGGCCCTGAACCATGGACCGGTGGCCTGGGCCACGCTGCTGTTGGCCAGTGCGTTGCTGACCTGCCTACTGACAACGCTCAGCCTCCCCCGGGGTGCAGGCGCAGCCTATGACCTGACCGGGCACTGATTGAGGAACCCCACCATGACATCCAACACCCTGACCTCGGCCGCCGAACGCATCGCGTACCTGGCGCTGGACCAATTTGCCGAGCACGGTTACGACGCGGCCTCGCTGAATGACATCGCCGTACGCGCGGGCATCAAGAAGGCCTCGCTGTACGCCCACTTTGCCAGCAAGGACGCGCTCTACGGGGTCGTGCTCGAACTTGCCTTGCAGGCCGAGCGCGACTACGTGCAAAGCCAGTTTGCAAAAAACGCCCGTTCGATCAAGGCCCCCGGCGAGGTCTACATCGACAACCTGCAGCGCCGCTACAGCGCCCATGCATCCCTGCGGTTCTTGTTGAGGGCCGCGTTTTACCCACCGGCGCCGCTGAGGGGCGTGGTCATGTCCGGATTCAATGACTATATGGCCATGATCCGCAGCCACTTCCAGCAGGGGCTACTCAAAGCCTATCCGGCCGTAGACGAACAGACCGGGGAAGTACTGGCTCAGGCCTACCTGGTGATGATCGACAGCCTGCATGTAGAGCTGACCTACGGTGATGCACAGGCCTACTCGCGCCGACTGGAGGCGCTGCAACGGTTGTCACGGGCGGTGGGTTACGCTGAGATTATTCGTCGGTTGCGTGGGTAAGTATCTGACAGGGCTTGGCGAGCATCTCGCACAAGCCCCCTCGGTTTACTTGTTCACCTGCCTGTCTCGTTCAATGCGTATCGAATGACACTGGGGACACAACAACCCCAACCGCACCGCACGAGTGAAACGGTGCTCACACTTCTTGCAACGGAAGAAGTACGGAGGGCCGTCGATAAAACCACTCATGACTGTTTCTTTTTAAGGACCATTTTTCCCTTCTCAAAGGAGATCTCCTCGTAGCCTTTGAACAGGGCGATGATCAGACCTAAGCCAAGAGACGCCGCAGCGATAATGGCTGCTATCTCAAGTCCCGTCAGTGCCGCGATAGGTGCAGCCGCCGCCATCGATAGCCCGCCGGTAAAAGGCACAGCCGCCAGTGCGGCAGTCAACAACCCAACGGTGATCGTTCCCGCTACCGCGATCTTCTTGGACGACTTGAGCTTGTCTGCAAGCTCACCTTGGACAGTGATCTGCTCGTAACCGGCATTCTTGGCAGATTCAAGTTCCGTTTTGGTTCTCACCGTGATGACGCGCATGTCACTACCCTACTCGATTGATCTAAACGTAGATGATCGCACAATGCCATGCGCTAAACAGCTGCTACAACGCCTGCGCGATGCCAGCCTTGAAAGTGCGCCAGGGCGTCGCATGCCCCTCCAGGGAAAATGTAGATCACTGATATAGCGGGCTTTTTTTCAAAGCTGACACGCCCGATCGAGCTGAAAAAGAGCACATGCAAACTTGCGCCAAGGTGCCTGGATCTATATATTCCCTAGCCTGCTGCACCGCTCAAGCGCTTTGTTCGACAAAGCCTATTGAGTTGCTTCATCGCGCTGCCGCCCGAATGGCGAAACTGGTAGACGCATGGGACTTAAAATCCCCCGCTCGTAAGGGCGTCCCGGTTCGATTCCGGGTTCGGGCACCATCTCTAGTTCCACTGACAGCCAGTAAAGTCCATGGAACCCTTTAAAACCCGCCACTTGGCGGGTTTTTTCGTTTATGGCGTTCCGTCGGTTTCCAAGTGATTCCGGCATTTTTAAGGGTAAGATTTGGGGTACAGGTCAGTTCGACAATAGGTAGTACCCTTATGTCGCGCACTACAACTCCTCTATCTGACGCAGCTTGTCGCACAGCCAAACCGCGAGACCGCGCCTATAAACTTTTCGATGGAGAAGGTCTCTTGTAGTGGTCTAATGAAACCGGACACCCATTTAGGCGAGAATGCTCGCCAGTTAGAGGTGTCTGATGACAAAACAACGTCGTTCCTTTTCCGCTGAATTCAAACGCGAGGCCGCAGGCCTCGTGCT
>NZ_JAAQWQ010000017.1:0-25673 GCF_012985565.1 Pseudomonas sp. WS 5010
GATAGCATTTTTCGGTGGCCAGCTGCGGCACCAGGTCGCGTATTGATAGCAAAACACGACCTGGGCGCAGATCCAGGACGGCGCAAGTGATAGCAAAAACCCCGGCCGGCGCCGGCGCTCGATCGGCATTTTGATAGCAAAATCCCTGTACATATAGGATCATTGATCCTATAATGTTTGTGAAAGCCGGGCGAATTGCTCAGCTCACAGCCGGAGAATTCCGACAATGACCACCTCAAGCCACATCCCCACTAGCCGACAAGTCCCTGAGCATCGCCGCATGAGCTGCGTGTTTCGTTCCTTTGGCCGTTATTCCGTGACCATCGAGCAGTACGCTCAAAACGTCATGCGTGAGTCGTGCGCGGCTTACAGCGGCGGGTTGTGGGACTATTACGAGCTGTCGAATGCAGGTTTTTACATGGTGCCTACGGGAGCTGACACCTACCAGGTGTCGCGTTCCAACTACTTCGAAGGGGAGCTTTCAGCGGAAGCCGTAGGGATCATGGTAACGCTTGCAGCGATCATGACGGCCTGGGGCCGTTATGAGATTGACCTGATGGGGTTGCGCTACGAAAGCCTGATCGACTATGCCCGTGAACACGCTGAATGGCCGTTGATTCGCGCAGCCCTGGACTAACCTCATTAAGCCTCTGGTTCTCACCAGGGGCTACCCAGCCTGGGCGAATGCCCAGGCATTACCCGGAGAATTCCGCATGTCAAACACCACCGCCGCAGCTATCCGCAAACCTAAAACTAACCTCAGCATAGTCACTGATATCATGGATTTTTCGCGCTACGGTGCGCTTTCTCAAGCATTCGTTATGGTTGCACTGGAGAGCTACAGCGCTGCTGTAGCGGCCGGAACCGAGGATGAGGTTTCCAATGGCTTGATTCCAGCGGGAGTCTGGAAAGGTATCGCTGAAGAAGTGTTAGAGAAGCTGGAGGCAACAGGCTATCGCACGCCTCAGCCAAAATAGCAGCGTTAAAGGAACGTCCAGCCTGAATGGCTGGGCGTTCTGCAGGGCGCAATCTAATGGGTCAGAAATCGCGTCCTGGAGGTCGTATGGATGAGCTTGAGGGGCAGGGCGGGTCAGTCCGGGAACAATGCCTGAGTGGCGCGCCTGATTGGCTTGAGCCATCGGGGGATGAGGTGCGGTTTCTCATGCGCTCGGGTGAACTAGAACCGCGAGACGTGGCAGTTTTTTTGCGTGTGTCACGCAAAACAGTGAACCGGTGGACCATGAGCCAAGAGGCGATTCCTTTCGCTGCCTGGGTGCTGTTGTGTAGGCGTGTGGGGTGGGGGTTTTCCGCGTATTAGTGTTGCCGTGGTATAGCGAGCCATTCAAAAAAAGCGCGATTTAATATCAATTAGCCATTACTTTTTGAGTTTTTTCGCCAAGGTGTTCAGTTTTTGTTACATATTTGGGAACGGATCCAGAACTAGCTGGTCACACATCCCGTTCATCTGGACTACGGATATGCATATTCGTATTTAGGAACATGGATGTTTGTTGTCGTAAAGCCCTGAATGTGTGACTTGGTAGCTTTTTTGATGCAAAAATAGTGGCCCTGAACCGTTTAAGCGGGTAATTTGCCCGTCTGCTTTTAGATAGATACCGACTAGCGGTATCACATTAAACCTCCGTGCGATCCTTCAGGATCCGGCGCATTTCCTCCTTGAAACTCTCGTACTCACGGGCATTTTCAGGGCGAAATTTGGCGCTGTTCTCAAGTGCGATTTCAAGCAACGCCCTAATGACCATCGAGCGTGAAGGTCTGCCGAAAAATTCTTCGGCCTGAAGGGGCACCACAAATCTGCTGTCCGTGCTTTCCAGGACGTTACCTGGAAGCGTGATGTTCGTCGGCGTCGACTTAATGGCCTTGCTCATTCCGTCGCCTCGACAGGCAAAGGCATTGCCTCTGCATTCGATATGTGTATATATATGCGCATATTGTTGTGCATTTCTAACCAGGGAGTTGTAGATAAATGGGCGAGCATAGAAACCCCGAACTCGAAAATAAAGCGGTATTTACATCGCGGTCCTTCAAATTCGGTCTTCCCACCCGCGTATTCGTCGCCCTGCTGGTGATTGCTGGCTTCGCCGCGTTCGTGAGCTGGGTCTACCTGCCCAAGATTGTCGGCATTCCCCTGAGCATCATTCTGGTCCTTGTGATCTACATTCCGGCGTACCTCGCTCACAAGACGGACCCGGACGCATACGTCCTCTGGATCAGAAGCTTGTTCGCGCATCCGCGACTCACAACCCTAATCAGCCATCGTCGTCCCATCCTTGTACTTGCTCCCGGCCCTGGGGGCGAGTTGATCGTTCAATCCACCTCAAAAGGAACTACCCGATGAAAACTCGGTTTTTGCCATTTATGGCGCTGTTCGGAGCAGCCACGGCCAAAGCGGCAGACAACAACGTCGATATTGGCTCTGAAGGCGACGGACCGTTCGCCCTTGTTGGCGACCTGTTGCAACAAGTCGTCGACTTCGGCGGTGGCCCTGCCGTTACGTTCGTTGTGTTCATTTCAGCTGTAGCGGCTGTTTGCCTCTGGATGATGGTTCCGAAAGAGGCTTCCAAGGCGGTTGCTTGGTTTGCCCGAGTCTGTATCGGCGCAATCATCATCCTGAACATCGCGCTTGTTATCACTTGGTACAAGGGTTTCTAAACATGGCGAGCCAGGGAAGTCCTATCAACAAAGCGCTGTATCCAGCGGGCCTATGGGACGACTACATCTTGTCCCATGCAGGTTCGCTGATTGGTGCGTTAGAGCTCTCTGGTGTCGATCCACAGGGCTACAACCAAGCTGACCTTGCCAGCGCAACCACCGTAATGCGTAACCTCATCCAGTCACAGCACCCCGATACCTCCGTAACTCAGTATTACTGGCACTACGAGGGTGCAAAGGTGAAGCTCAAGGAACGCTCCAACAAGCGTAGCCGTATGCTTTCTGAGCGCCGGGAAAAATTCCTCAACGAAACCCGGAATCTTTGCACAAGTCGTCTGTATTGGATGTTGGACGTACCCACCGAAGCCAATCTAAACAAGCTCATGTCAGCGGCATCCCTCAAGATGGTGTTCACAGCACCATTTGAGCGTAAGGCCCGCCAAGCCCTCAAGGCTCGGTTTAACCACTGGGGGTCTTGGATTGTCGAGCGTAGCGAATTGCGACGTCAGGTTGATCTACTGGATAGCGCGCTAGACGACTTGGACGTGCGGTTGCAGATCCTTTCCCCTCACAACACCAAGCAGTCTGCGGCTCAGTTGTGGGCATTGTGCCGAGCTACCGTAAACCTTCGGCCCGAGTACCTGGACCAAGCACAAAAAGAGGCTGTGCCCAGCGATGATTGGGACCGGCTGCTAACTGACGGTGACATTACAGAAATCAACATTGACGGCCTGGACCTTCTCAAAATCGAAGGGCCAGAGCCCGTTTATGCGCGCATTGCTTCCGTGATCGGCTATGGCTCCGCGCAGACGCCATACGGCATGTGGGGGGCTGGTGAGGCTACCCCTATCATGCAGAAGGGTAACTATCTTGTTGTAGCCAAGGCGCGCCCTATGTCCACCCTGGACAAGGGCATGATGCTCAAGGGTAAGTCAGACGAGTTAGCACGCAGCCAGATCAAAATCACTCAGTTGTTGAAGGGTGAGGACGTAACCGGCGACGTTGAAAAGAGAATCAACGATAGCCCGATTCTGAAAAAGAAAATGCTGGAGCTTGAAGAAGCCGCTAACTCCCCGGATCGCTCGTACTACTACCATTCGCATGTTGTGGTTTTCGACCGTAACCCCCTGAAGCTAAAAGCTGCCTGCCGCGATATGGGCACGGCTCTCACACAGAGCCACTTCAACGTAGTGTGGGAATCGGTCGGAATGGCTGACTTATTCCCCATGCTGCTGCCTGCCTATCCGAAGCGGTGTTTCCGAAGCGTGGAGTTCACATCTTCCCAAGTCGGTGCATGTTCGTTGGGTTACCGCGCACACAACGGCATACCCGAATGGGGTGATGAAGATCATCGGGAGGAAGCTGTATATATCCTGGAAAACGAAGACGGGAGCCCTTTCTATTTCAGCCCGTTTATCGGTGACAGGGCTTTGACCCTGGGTGTCGGTCCAACCCGGTCTGGTAAGTCATTTGCCAAGAACGTCATGGCCGGACACTTCCTCAAGTTCGGGTCCCAGCTTGCGGCAGATCCTCACGCGGTTGAAGCGGGCCTTGAAGCCGCCGCGCTGGGCTCGCTGTACCACTCAGTGGACGTGGACGCCGGTACTGAAGGTGTAGCCGAATTCTTTGGCGACGAGGGCGGCATATTCCGCATTGAAGATCCGGCAACAGATCGAGGCTTTAGCCTGTTTTGTAGCTGCCAGGGTGAGGACGACAGCGCCTTTGCGCACCACGCGCTGTCGCAAATCCGAATCATGCTCAGCTTGAATGACAGCAAGGAGCTGCAAGAGCTTGAGCCAGCGGAGCAGAAGCAGTTGGACGATGCTATTTCGTCGGTAATGGCCGATACATTGCCTAAGCACCTGAAAACCATGTCCACGTTGTATGACATGGTGGGAGCAACCCTGAAGCTGAAACTTCAGCGCTGGGTGCGAAAAACAAATGGCATGTATCAAAACTTGTTCGATAACGTGGAAGACGGTATCGGCAACCTGAACAAAAGAATCGCAGCGTACAACTTGTCAGGGGTGAAGGACCGACCCGCTCTTGCGCAGCTCGTAACGAACGAAATTTTCTTTCGTGTATCCCGGCGATTTGAAGATCCCGCGTACCGCTCCGTCCCCAAAACATTGTCCATCGACGAGGCTAAATATTTCTTCAGCATTCCTGGAGCTGTAGAGCTTTCTGTAGCCAAATCGCGGACTTGGTTTAAACACAATGGCGGCATGGAGTTCTGGACCCAGGACGTAGACCACTACGGCGAGATTGAGGGATGGAACACGCTGCGCTCGTCTGCCTCGACCTGGATATTCATGGCAGATCAGGCCATGAATAAAACTTCATATCAGCGCGTCTTCCCGGACCTTACCGATGGCGAATGTGAAGCTATTGCGCGGCTAAAGCCGCGTCAACAGTTCTACATAATTCAACGGGAAGTAGGTATTTCAAAAGTTGTGAATCTATTCGTAGCGCCTGAAGAATACGTGCTTGCAACCAGTCGCCCGAATGAATCGCTCATTGTGCGTCAGATGCTTAAAAAGTATGACGACATCGACGAGGCAACTGCCGAAATGGTTAAACGTATCTTCAAAAAGAATGGAGGCTAAGGAAATGAAACAAACATTAAAAGTGCGTATGAAGAAACTTGCCGTCGCTATCATTATGGCGATTACAGCAACGCAACCAGCTATGGCCCCCGCTAGTGGCTTTCCTGTAGTTGATATCGCGTCGGTGGCCCAGGCGGTAGCGGACTACTCAAACCAACTGTTGCAGTACACAGAGCAGATGCAACAGACCATTTTGGAACAGAGCCAATTAGCCCAGCTCATCGCAACTTATGAGCAGACCATGACCAGTTACTACCACATGCTTTCGCAGATGCAGGGCTTGTCCCGGTTGATCGACAGACGCGATTACATGGCGATCATGAAGCGGTTTTCCAATGTTATTGATATGTACCCAGGCAATGCGCCGGACTTCAAGAGCAAGGAGTGGATTGCGAAGGGCAAAGAGCTGTCGCGTATGTATGACCGTGTTTCTGATGCCCGTGACCTGGAGGACGCTATCCGGGCGATCCCGTTCGATGCCAAGTCCCAGGAACGTCAGGAAACCGCAGCGGCCCAGGCGTTCACCATGGATCAGATGGCGGTGGGGCAAAGCCTGTTCTCGGAAACCATGAATGACGAGTTGCTTACTAACGTTGAGCGGGCTGGTGAAGTTGCGACTAAGCGCCGGTCACTAGGCCCGGAAGATCATTTGGCCACATTGCAATTGCTGGCCGAGCAAAACGAATTGAGCATTGAATCGGATCAACAAGCTAACGCAATTGCGAACGCACAGCTTCAGTATTCGAACCAATTACCGAATCACTTCTTTGCACGGCAGAACTTGGCGCGCCAAGCAACATTGGAGGAAACCAAAGCTCGACTCGGCACCGAGATAGAAGTTGATAACTCCCCGCTTTCCGATTACTAAGGAGTAAATTATGAAGACTGTTATCGTTCTTGCATTGGCCCTTCTTTCTGGCGTTGTTTACGCTGCGCCAGATGCTGCCCGTCTTCAGGAACTACAAGCGGCTACAAAAGCTTGCAAGGCAAAGGGCTTTAAAACGGTAGGCGAGCAGGAAGATTGTGTACACGCGGCTTATGTGAAGATCAACAGCGATACCCCGGCCCGTGGCACTTTGTATGCAGAGAAAAATTACAAAGGCTTCAGTAAGGCCCAGGCTGAAGGAAAGTTGTTGTCGTTGAAAAAAGAATACGACAAGGCCCCGAAAGGCACGTACTTCCAGGCGAGCAAAAAGGCCGGTGCGGTTGACCGCGTGAGCATTCTCAATGAAGGATGGTGGTTGCAAACTAACATCCTGGGCGCACGCCAAACGCAAGGCGATCCATGGTTCATTGAGTGCAAGGACGGCGCTAAAACCTTGAACTACGTTCGTCGCTGCCCGCTGGGCAAAGGCGGGGCCAAGTAATGTCTCCCATGCTGATAACTGCGCTGATGGCCCTGGGCACAGTGTTCTCACTGAGCGGGCTTGTGGTGCTGCGCATGCACCGCAAACAACGACGCTTACAGGTCCAGGCGATCCAGGATGCTCCAGCGGCCCAGTACACCTATAACCCAGCCACGAACCTCTATTCATTGGTCGACGCAAAGCCTATTGCTCACGTCTACCAAGTGGGCCTTATGAGCCGCCAGAAGCGCCAAGTCATCGCGATGGCTTTATGCATGCTGGCCGTATTTTTGGCCCCGTTGATGTTCATGCAAACAGCAGATGCAGCACTATCGGGTTCAATGCGCGGGATATTCGCCGGAGACTTAAAAGAGTTTGTTTCCGGGATCATGAATGGCGCTGATAATCCTGTTTCGCGTTTTGCCTGGATGATATTCGCGGCATTCGCATTTATTCTAGGTGTGATTGAGGTTTGTAAATTCATCTGGCAGGGTAATCAAACCGAATCACATTTGATTGCTGTTTGTATGTTTTTCATAACCTTTATGATTATGGGATCGTATGACGGGTTTACTGAGGGAATTTGGGGGATTGCGGTCGGTATCTCTAATGGCTACCAGGAACAGCTCGTTGGCAATACTGATAACTTCTTTCTGTCGCAGTGGATGCATAAAGTTTTCGCGGCGGTTGTAGTTGAAGATTTGAGTATATGGGACTCTTTCAAACTTGTAATGTACGTTGGTTCCTGGACCGCTGCTGGCATCTTGTTGGATTCTGTAGCTTATCTGGCGGCTATGTGGGCTGACTTTGGTTATGCGGTGGGGAAAGTTGTCGGGTTTGTATTTATTCCCTGTCTGCTGCTTCCGGCGACTAGAAGCCTATTTGATGGCTGGTTCAAATTTTTTACTGGATTTGGTTTTCTACTCATAGTCCTAAAAGCCACAATGGTTGTTGCTGCAATTGCGGTTAAATCAATTATTGGCTCGCTTGGCGTTAAGTACACTGGCGGAGGTTTCGCCGGTGAGCCAACAGCAGTAAATATCGGCGTTGACCAGATGTATTTGCTGGTGGATGCATCCGCCATGCTGCTTGTTGCAATCCTTTTCGTTCTGTCGTCCTTCGCGTTCGCTTCAGCGCTCGCGGGCGGACTTGGCAATCTCAGCGGTGGCTTAGGTACAGCGGCGAGCATGGCTGTTAGAAAATTCATGAAGTAAGGAGCAAACGAGCATGAGCGTCGTTTTAGATGAAACTGAACAGAAACAAGCCGATAAAAATAGCAAGGTGCCCGCCGAGAAAGCCGCGTGGCTAGTTGTTAACAATAAACTGTGGCTCTTTGCTCTCTGCTTATTGCTGGTTGATGTGTATCAGGGGTGGAGCAACAAAAGAGCCTTCGATGCGGCAATGAACACGAAGGAGCTTATCTGGATCAAAATGGGTGCAGATGGAAATTCCACTGTCGAGAATTTCGCGCCTGGGGATCAACCAACTTTCTATAAAGCGTCTGTAGATAGTGCGTTGGAGCGCTATCTTTCTTCACGTTACGGTGTCCAGCCAGAAACGATTAAGAAAGATTATGGTGTCGCTGGCGTGTTCATGTCGCAGCCCATGTATAACGACTTCCTAAGTACGCAGAAGGGCGGCTTCAACGCTGTACAGAAAGCGGCAGATATTCAGGCGAATGGTAATAGCGTAAACCGCGTTGAAATCAAATGGGGTTTCCCTAATCACTACGACAGTTTGCCCGCTGTTTTCGGCAAAGATAAAGTGCCGGGTGAAATGTTTAAATCCAACGTCTACTTTACCGAAATCACGAAAAGCCCTAGCGGCATTCTCGTTAAAGATGGCGTGAAACAGAAAATTTGGCGGGGTGAGTGGCACTTCCTCACCAAAAAAGAGTTGAGCAAGAAATCCAAGGAGTGGCTCCGGGCTAACCCAGTAGGGATTGAAATCATTAAGGCGGATGTAATCGACGATCCAGCCGGTAACGAGCGCGAAGAGGCTAATTGAACATGAACAATATTTTTACTAAAGCGGCGGTTGGTGTCTTGCTCGTTACTGCGGGTGTGTCTGCGCAAGCTGCAAGTTGCCGCGTCATTCACTGGAAACCTGACTCGGTACTTCAGATCAATAGCGCACTGTACTTAGGTACGCGGGTTGAGCTGCCCGCCGATAATCTGATTCCGCCAGTCTCCAGCTCCGAGTTGTGGAACGCGGAAGGGGCGGCTAATCAAGTGATGATTAAGCCTAACAGCGATACGGAACAAGGTAAGTCCGGCATTATTCGTATTTGGACTACGGATGGCAGTTCTTACGATGTAGTGGCAAATCGTGCGTCAGGTGCGCAAAACGATGTGTGCGTAAAGATCGTCGCTGATGGGATGTTCTTCACCCCTGGAGCCCGTGATGCGCTCAATAGCCAGTCATCCAATATTGCGCGTGGTGCTGCGGCGTCTGGTCAGCAGGTGCAGATGCTGCAACAGCAACTTGTGCGTCAACAACAAGAGTCCAAAGCTCAAACCCAAAAAGCGGTTTACGAAGCTTTGCGCCGTTTCCGCTATCACGTTTACACCGGCTACACCTGGAACCAGGGCAAAGGCTTTGAAGCCAAGGGCCTTGTAACAGATGTTTATGACGATGGGCGCTTTACTTACATCCGCCTGGATAAGCCAAATCGCGGTCTTATGTCTGTTGAAACAGTGGTAGGTGGTAAAACCGCCGTT
This sequence comes from Pseudomonas sp. WS 5010, assembly GCF_012985565.1. Lineage (NCBI taxonomy): Bacteria > Pseudomonadati > Pseudomonadota > Gammaproteobacteria > Pseudomonadales > Pseudomonadaceae > Pseudomonas > Pseudomonas sp. WS 5010. The sequence goes on from NZ_JAAQWQ010000017.1 coordinate 9,346, forward strand.
GTTCCTACTAAATACGATGATGCTTATGGCATGTATGTTATTTCGGGGATTTATCCAAGTTTCAATTTGAAAATGGATGAATCGGAAATGAGCATCGAGCGTAAAGACAGTAAAACTCTTGGCGAGTTTTAAGGAGGGGCTATGACACAGGAATCCGCTCCGCGAATCATCGAAGAACCTTCGACCCACAAGAAGAAGATGCAAGCTTATTTGGGGATGGCAATTGGTGTTGTGTTTTTCATTCTCCTGGGCATGGTCGTTCTGAACGTCTGGAACAAAATGCAGGAGCGCAAAGCGCCGCCGAAGGTCGACGAGGTAACGACTACCGAGCCACCAGCTGCCGCTGATCGCCAAGCACAGTTCAACGAACTGGCGAAAAACCGCACAGGCCGGGTTTTGCCCTCTGAGAGCGGGGCAGGGGACATCAACGAGCAGTTCAACAAGATCGGCAATGGCGTGCCGCCTGAGCGCAACGGACGCCGGGGAGCGGATGAGCGTCGTGCTTCCAATGATTCCGATCCAGATGAATCGCCCGAATCTAAGGCTGTTCGACAGTGGAAGGCCAAAGAAGAACTTAGGGCCTTGGGAGCCGCCAATAAGCCCTGGAAGCTGCCCACGGTAGGGAAGGGGGGGCAAGGGGGGGGTATGGGTGTTCCAGGCGCTCCAGCGCCCATGGTTGCCGCTCAGGGCACCCCTGCAAACATCCAGGACCAGATAGCGCATATGAACCGTCCCCTGGATGAGAATGCCAGCCTGGAAGATCGTCGCGCCGAAGTGAAACGCCGGATAGCCGAGGCGCAGAAGCTGCGCCTGTCCCTTCAGCAGAACGGTGCAGCAGGCTTGCCGGAGGCCGCAGGACGGCCAATGGCTAATTCTGCGTCGCCCATGCCTACATTGAACATGCCAGCAGCTCCACAGCAGAGCAAGGCCCCGGCTAATGTGGTCGGCTACCCGAGGAAGAACAAATACGACGCCGATAGTGAAGGCAAAATTAAGGTTCCGCCTGGAACTGAAATTCTGACAACGCTGATGAAAAAGGGCATTTCCGATTACACCGGTACTTCGCTTAAAGCGATAGCCAATCGTGATGTTTACGACATTACCCGCCAGTACGTGATATTCCCTAAAGGCATGGAATTCAATATCAAGATGGTGAGAACTCGCAACGTCAACGAGGCAATATCTAACCGCGTAGGGTTCCTTGTAAAAGAGGGTGTTTTGCCTAACGGCAACTCGATTGATTTTTCTACAGCATCGGTTGGGGATCGTGAAGGCGTTGGAGCAATTGAAGATCAGACCGACTACCACTTAATTCCTCAATTCCTGGGTGTAGCGGCCTACGCCTTGATTGGTTCCAGATCCAGCCGTACAGGTACTGGTGATGATGAAAGTAGCTTTGCAGGCGACGTAGGCGAGAACTCGCGTAGCCAGTTCGCTCCGTTGGCCGAAAAGTACCTGAACATTGTTCCAACTCAAACCATCCGTCCTGGACAAAGCTTTCAAATTGTCACAGAACAAGAAATGTACATCGAACCGTATAAGGATCTTTATGCTAAATACGTTGATTAAAGCGCTGCTGATTGCGGTGATGTTGCCCGCTCTAGCTTTCGCAAAAGATGAAAAGCCAATCGCCCTTGACCCATTGGCGGTATGGGTTCGAACGGTTTACCCCGAAGACGTGCAAACCGTGGGTGAGGCAATTCGTTATCTGTTAGAGCCTACCGGCTATAACGTAGTAGTAGCGTACCCGGCACCAAGCGATGCAATTAGCATTGTAAATAGTCGTGTACCTGCTATTGCCCGAGTCCACCGGACAATGCCTGTAATGGACGCAATCCAAATTTTGATTGGTAACGACAATTGGATTGTCGTTGATCGCAATCATAAGTTGATTAGTTTTTCGGAGAAGAAATCATGAAGCGTTTCCTATTGCTTTGTGCGGTCGTTGCGGTCGTTAGTGGTTGCAACACGACGCAAGTTACTGGATCGGGTGAGTTTTTCAGTCTGAGCAGTCGCAATGTGGTCTATCGCGATTTGACACGCCCTGTAAGCGCCGATAACGAGCCGGAGCAGAAAAACTATGCCGTACTTCCAGCCCCGACTAAGTAAAGGTCTGGCGGTGGCTGCAATGGCCCTGGGCTTATTCGCCCAGGCCCAAGCGGCTGAGCCAACTGCCCCTGAGGAACAGGAACTCTACGAGTACCTGTTTCCCGAGGCCGGGAAATCGCGTGCCCAGGTCCAGCCAGTGGAGACAGGCGGGACGCAATCGGCACCGGCTATGCAGTCTGCATGGGGAAAGGAACGGCCTCAGGCGTGGTCAGCCGATCAGAAGCAGGCCATGCTGGACGCCTTTAAGGCGAAACCCCCCACCGAGCAGCCGCCGAAGTTGCTTACTTCGCCGGAGGTAAGCGGTACGGCTACATACGCACCCGTAAAGTTAGACGGTCAGCCGTATGCAGACCTGATTGATATTTACTCTAAGAAACAAAACTTGAGCCCGCTGCTGGTCCAGCAAATCATTCAGGCTGAATCAAAGTTTGACCCGAATATTGTCAGCAAGAAAGGCGCGAGCGGGCTTATGCAGTTAATGCCTGCCACCGCGGCTGAATTGAATGTTGACCCATTCGACCCGGAAGAAAACATTAAAGGCGGCACTCAATACTTTGCAATGCTGCTAGGAAAGTACGGACGTGTCGATTATGCCCTTGCGGCGTACAACGCTGGCCCAGGTGCGGTTGATAAGTACAACGGCATCCCGCCATTCCCGGAAACAGAAAACTACGTCAGCAAAATCATGGCAGGCGTTGCACAGCTGGAGGCTAAAAACTAATGAAACTGATCGCAGTTTTTGGCCTGCTACTGTCGTGTGTTTCTGTATCGGCAAACTCCAGTGAATTTGACTTTAACTGGAACGACAAGAACGATATGCGCGGCGCTTACACAATGTGTGCAACAACGGGTTTCACACAGGGCGATTGTCCGAAGGTCTATCAGAAGTGCTGGCAACCTCCGATGATTTACCGCAAGAAACACAAGATGAAAACGTATTGTGTTGACGCTCCGAACTTCACTTCAAACGAAGACGATAAAAACCGTGCGTTGGACGAAGGTTCAAAACGAGCTAAAGAGATGTACGGCGAGTGAATTTTGCAATGGACTGCTCGCAGATTATGCCTAGCAGTTGCGTCACCTGCTTAGTGGTGAGCTGGCCGGGGCATCCGGCACCTATTTTAGAGCGATCAGGAGCTTACATGCTGACAGATGAAGAAGCCCTTTGGCTCAAACAAAGCAGCCCAATTTGGCTAGGTACGCCATTGCAATTGGGTAGCTCTGCAAAGCTGGGCAATTCGATGCGGCTGGGCAACGTGATCGAGCTTGCGACATTGCTTGATCTTATTGAGCGTAAGTTCGATGAAATTGAAAAGCTGGATAATCCAGACGCTACAGATGTTCAGGTTCTGAATTCGGTATTAGCCCGACTTCACGACGCTGAAGATAAAACCGCTTTCTGTGCCGCTGTTGACGAGCGGTTCATAGGCGAATAATTACCGCTACATCTAATAACTGATAAATGAGGTGTAAAAATGGCTAGTGATACTAAGAAAGTTCGTTATGACGCTCTGATCGCGCATGAGTACATGCAGGGCGAAGAAAAAAGAACGTCCTGGACAAAGGTAGGGGCCGCATTCCCTACAGCAGACGGGAAGGGGATCAACGTCGAGTTGACGCCTAACCTCGCTGTCAGTGGCCGTCTTGTCCTTCGGGTGTACGAACCCAAGCCCGCCGCCGAGTAATGCCGTGTGCGTCACGTAGAGCGGTCAAGGGGTTGGTGCGGCCCGCAGCCCGAAGGGCGAGGACTCGGCCCCTTGACGGCGCGAAGTGACCCCCAGTCTTGGCCTGGGTGTGTGGGGTAGCTTCACCACCCCGCGCACCCGAGGTCTGGGCGACCCCAGCGCGTTGACAAGGGCCGCGCCCTTGGTGTGGCTCTGGTACTCCCCGAAGCGAGCCGTAGGCTAGCCCGTAGCAACCCGCACAGTAGCGGTAAAGAATAAGGACAGAACGTGCGTCTGAAGATGTTGAAAGAGCTTTTCAGTGCCGGTGTATTAAGCGGTGCGACCATCGAGCAGTATTGCCCTGAACAGGGGTCATGGACGCTCATAATCCATAAGGTCAACGGCGAGTCTGTCACCGTTACCGTTGCCGCCAAAACTGAAGTAAAGGTCTACATCCGGTTGAATGCCGCCATTATGGATGCTCACCGCCTTGGGTTTCGCAATGTCCAGCTCAGTTTGCCGGAGAATTTCGAGCATGAGGACACTCAGCGCAGCCGCGCATAATGCTATCAAAACCCGGCCCGGGACCAGGTTGGCCAGGTTGAAAATGATTGCATTTTATGGTGTTGGCTTTTGATGTTTGCTATCAAAAGCCCCCGGCCGCGCCGGCGATCGAGGCCGCTTTTGCTATCAATGCTTAGCCGGAATCCTTCCCCCTTTGGCGCTCCACGCCAAGTTTATAGCCGGAATCCTTCCCTCTTTAGGGAGTGTCCGCTATGCATCGGTGTTCTCCTGCATGGCGTTTTGACGAGCTGTGATAGCCGGAATCCTTCCCCTTTAAAGCAGGAAAAGCCAGCATGGATCATGCCTTGAAAGAACGATTGATTCGAATCGCTGCAATCGGTCGGCTACTGGCCGAGAGTGTGGATGACCGCGAGCTTGACGGAACGCTTGAGAGCTTGGGCATCGAGTTGTGTGCGCTCAGTGGCGTCTGTGCCGTGTGCGAGGGTAACGGTATTCATCCCGGTGAGGATCCTGACGACTTCGACGGAGAAACGCCGGTTGCACGGTGCCCGACCTGTTTTGGCAGCGGTATGGCCGGTTAGCCGGAATCCTTCCCTTTTATCCTTTCCTTGCGCCCAAAAAAAGCCCCGCTCTGATCCAGGGCGAGGCTTGTTGTCGCGCAGTGGTTCAGATCAACGGAAGCTGGGCACTTTGCTCGATGTAGATCTTGAACCCCGCGATGCTACGTCCCTTGCGCTTAGGCTCCAGGGACAGATTCAGGTCCGTATGCTGGTTGATCTCGCTTATGCACGGATCGAGGACGTATTTGCGTAGGTCTTTGACGTTTGGGTACTTCTTTTCGAGCTGTAGCAGCTCGCGCAGACGAGGTAGTTCAAACTCGCGCTCCCCAAACTTCTTGTGTTGCGCTGTCAGCTCGTAGAGCCGGAAGGCGTAGAAGGTATTCAACTGGCTGATGTGTCTCAGCGTGTAGCCGGTGAACTCGCGGTTCAACAGAGTCAGGTGCGGCAGGACAGTCGGAGAGAATCCAATCTCAACGCACCCTTCGCCTTCCAGGTACTCTTTTTTGTAGATCCAGCGCATGGCCTCCACTTCTTTGCTGCGCTCGTAGCGTTTGATTTCTCGGGCCCACAAGCGCTCTACGGCTTCGGCAAGAATGCCATAAGCGTGACGAACCTCTACACCAAAGACCGATGCAAAAGCGTCTGCTGTCACCCGCACAAGGCCGTCTTTTGGGGCTTCCTTTTTCGAGTCAATAAGCGATGCGGCAAGCAGCACCAAACGCTTTTCTTGAAGCGTCAGCGTGTAAGACGACTCGATTAGCTTGTTCGACTGGTAGACCCGGTTCCTATCAACTTCAGGCACATTAGCCACGTCGCCACTCCTGTATGCATTCGCAGACACCATAAGGGGGAAAGGGGAGAGCGTCAACACCCCTTTCCCCCTTGCAGGAATGTGGAAAAGCTGTGCGTAACCCGTTGATAAGTAAGGGATAATAGCCGGAATCCTTCCCTGTCTTGCCGGAATCCCTCCCTTTCAATAGCCGGAATCCTTCCCTGATAGCAGCCGGAATCCCTCCCCGGATTGCCGGAATCCCTCCCCAAATGTGGAAAAATAATCAAATAAAACCCTTGTAAATCATATAGTTACGCAATCAATCCACAGGGGTAAAACAAGTAAATAAAAGAAAAGAAAAAACCTTCTTTAAAACAAGATCTAAAACACGCGCAGCGCGCAAAAAATCGGCGCAGGACAAAATTTCGGCAGTGCGTCCGCCTACCCTCGCCATCCATGGCTCGCCCCGCCTTCGGCGGCCTGTCGATGGGCATCCATGCCCATCTTGAAGATGCTGGCCGTTCCGGCCTCTCTCTACCTTTGTGTGTCGCCTGGGAAACCACGTACACCCACAGAATCGGAAACAGCAAATCAACAGCAAAGCAAAAGCAGGTATGCCCCTTCGGGAGACTCTTTACCTGGAATGCGCTCTCTAGATGTAACTAACACCCCGTCTAAGCGGCCCGGCCGTACCGGCCGCCCTCTCGGCGCAAGCGCCTCGACCCCTGCGGGGCGCTAAGACCCGGATAAATCACGCTCGGCCGGTGAAGCTGGCCGACCGCTCAACCGGGCGCGTGTGCGCGCGGGGCTTTTTTAACCAGGTGAGGCAAATATCAGAAGCGGGTTTTCAGTGTGGGGGGTGCGCAAAGGCTTTGCATGCTGTCTGTAAGGCTCTCAGCGCAGCGCACAGCGGCTTTAAGGATAAATCCTAGGCATCGGGCAGGGCCAGACGCTCCTTGCATGTGAGGCGTCTAACCAGCGGGATTCTCAGGCGAAGGAGCGGGAAAAACCGTGGACGTGTGCGACCATAGCCGGAATCCCTCCCCTTTTAGGGGGGGGGCACAGCAGCAAGAAATAACGCATCAGGAGTACCGGAATCTTTCCCCTTTTCAGCGGTTTTCAGTTCGAAAAACCCCCAGTCAGCCCCAATGAATACGGGGGTTTCACGGTGCTTTTCGCTGGTGAACTTGAGGCTGTTGAAATAGCCGGAATCTTTCCCTTTTTAGGTTCAGAATTGTATGGCTGATTGGAAAAACATAGGTATCCCCAGGTGGTTCGACTGCAAGTTGGGAAGCATGAAAGATGAGGATTTGGCTCAACTGGCGGGCACGACCAAAAGCAGGATCCGCTACCGGCGTCAGCTTTTCGGGTATCCCGCCTGGAGCGTTGATAAGGCTATTGAGCCGTACCGGCATTTGCTAGGGATCGAGTCAACCAGGACGGTAGCGCGGCTATGCGGTGTATCTGCATATAGCGTCGGGCAATATCGAAAGCGTCTAGGCATCAAGGCCAAGCCAGGACCTGAAGGGGCACCCAAGCCCAGGAGGTTTCCGGCGAATCATCCGTTGCGGCCATATAAAACCCTCCTTGGGCTTGTGCATGACGACGAGGTTTCAAACCTCGCTGGGGTTTCGCGCACAACGGTTAGGAATTGGCGTGAAGCTTTAGGCCGTGAGCCTGCGAAAGCATTGCCGAAAGAACCAGCACAGCAGCGGATCAAAAACTATGTAGGCCCGTGGCTCGGCTACGAATCACTGTTCGGCACAATGTCAGCTGCGAAGATCAGCCGTGCAGTAGGTGTGCCCTTTGCCATAGTTGAGCAACGGCAAAAGTTTTTGGGTGCAGTACCGTACCAACGGGTTTCAAAACTGGCCCGGTACCAGCATTTGGCGGGGCTCATTTCTAGTGCCTTGCTGGCAAAACTTGCCGGCGTTTCAGCGAGTCGGGCCACTGAATTTAGCCGCCAAGTTCAAGCGGGTCAGCGTCTGGATTGAAATCTGCCACTGTTGGTGGCCGCCGATCCTCCAGATTTCAACGTAGCGCGTGGTGTTTTGTGCCGCTGGCAGCCAGGGGTGCCCCCTGGACGGCAGACCAAAGCCACACCAAGGGCGCGGCCCTTGTCAACGCGCTGGGGTCGCCCAGACCTCGGGTGCGCGGGGTGGTGAAGCTACCCCACACACCCAGGCCAAGACTGGGGGTCACTGCGCACCGTCAAGCAGAATGCGCCTGCGGCGGTCCTGCGGACGCGGAACCCACCTTCGGCGGGGCCCCCGCCATTCAACTTGACCGCGCTTCGCTCTTACAGCACTGCACGCGCTCACGCTCCGAATACAGGACCTGTTTCAACAAATGAAGCGCAACCAGGTTACTGCCCATTTCCTCTAACCACGCCTTATGGACGGTTTTGCACAGTTGGTCGACCTCCGCGAACAGGCGGCGGTAATGCTCAACCTCAAGCGTTAGGCGCCGTATGTCGTTGCTGGGATGCTCTGACCAGATCTGGCGAAGCTCGGTAACGGTTACAGGGCGGAACGGCGGCAATGTGCGACTCATAACACACCAAATACTGTACATCGAAACAGTAGTATGGCCGCAATCTGAAAGAGCTACAACCCACCGAACCCCCGAGGCCGTAGGCAAGTAGAGCGGGATTCCTTGCGAATGCTATCAATCGTCTCTAAATCCGGCGTCCTGCAGCAGATCCAGGGCGGATTATTGCTATCAATTCATCTTATAGTTTGTTTGTTAGTTTCTTTGTTTGTTTGTTTGTTTGTTTTGTATGCGCTATAATTTGGCCTCACTTGCGGAGGTTTGCCATGCGTCCTGTCGATTTCACTCCAGAACAGATCATCGAGGCCGGTCAGGCGCTTCAGAGCGCTGGTCGATCCATTACCGGGTTCGCGCTGCGTCAAAAGGTTGGGGGCGGGAACGCTAACCGGCTGAAGCAGGTTTGGGACGAGCATCTATCGAGCCAAACAATTGCAGAAGCGGAGCCAATGGCCGAACTGCCGGTCGAGGTGGCGCAGGAGCTTTCCCGCGTCACAGAGGCGCTTGTAGCTCGCCTGGGTGCAATGGCCGTGGATATCAATGATCGTGCCGTTAAGGCGAGCGAACGCCGCGTTGCTGACGTGGTACGCGCCGCTGGTGAACAGCGGGAGCAGGCCGAGCGTGAGCTTGCGGACGCCACAGAGACGGTTGACGACCTGGAGCAACAGCTAGATAGCGCCCAGGAAGCTTGCGACTCGCTGAAACAACAGCTCGGACAGATCCAGGCTTCTAAGCAGGAACAGGCCGTGGAGCTGGCTCAGCTGCGCGAGCGACTGGCATCTGTTGAGAAGTCGGCTAAAGAGGCAGCAGCTAACGCCGTGGCCCAGGTGAAGTTGCTCCAGGGGCAGCTAGAGGAACAGCGTCGGTTAGAACAGATGGCGCGTGAGCGGGAAGCCCAGGCGACCGGCGCTGTCGCTCAGATGGAAAAGCAACACTTGGAAGATGCCGCCGTGTGCCAGGACTTGCGCACCGAGTTACGCGCTCTATCCGCATCGTTCTCACAGTCAGAGGCTGTGAGCAAAAGTCGCGGCGATGAACTGGAGCAGATCAAGCAAGAGCTGAAGACGGTGCGCGGCGAACTGAAGTTGGCGAATGCAGCGGAGGCTACGGCGAATGGCCGCGAGCAGGCGGCATTGGCGAGAATAAAAGCGCTTGAGGCCGCAGCAGCGAAGCCAGCGGCGGAAAAAGCACCGGCCAAAACACCCAGGACGAAACCCGGAGCAAAGGAAGTAAAGCCATAGGGACTGGCTTAATTGCTATCAAAATACCGTGACCAGGTGCAACGCCAGGTCACAAATTGATAGCATTCTCTTGGTGGTTTTGCTATCATAACTGCATCCGGTCAGTGTGATCGAGGTTGTTAATGATAGCAAAGGTGAGCTTATGAAAGACGCAGATCCAGATAGCACCACTACCCTTACCCTTCGCAGCACGCCTTACGCGCTGATTCATATTGCCAAGCGCATCACCGGCGAAGCCACGGCGAACAAGGCTTTTCTGGCAGGTATCGTCCAACTGGATAAATTGACCGATCAGCTTGCAGATGAGCGCGAGGAAAACAGGCGCTTGCGGGAGAATCTGCGCCGGTCGCAATCACTGTTACAGCAGTTGGCCCCGCTATGTATCCAGGTGGCCGAAGTGGCAGGCCAAAAAGACCTTTTCGAGTAAGTAAATGATAGCAATTCGTCCTGCAGGACGGATCCGGACTCGCCTGAATTGCTGTCATTCTTGCGTCACCTGGGGGGGCACAGCTCCCCTACCCTTTTCGAATTCGATAGCATTTTCCGTTGGCCAGCTCCGGCCGCGGTCCCTCCTTTGATAGCATTCGTCTGAAAATATTAGGACTTTTGATCCTAAATAATGCTATGCAAACAGGATCAATGATCCTATAATGTCTCTTGTTGGTGGCACGCAGAGAGCCACTCGTTTCTGAGAAGGCTAGTCGTTGCCATCGCGGAGAACGGGATGAGACTTTCAGAGGTTGCGACTATCCGCACACACTTTCCAGAGGCGCATTTCTGGCTTGTTAGGCGGGGCTCAGCGAGTCGATGCGGTGAACCAGAACGAAAGTTCAACCCCGAGAACATCGGGATCCAGGTACACCGCACTGATATCCTTTTGCCGGACTACCTTTTCTACGCGCTGGTGCATATTCATCAGCAAGGCTACTGGGAAAGGATGGCAAACGGGACGTTAAGTTTAGTCAATATCCGTGTTTCAGACGTTCGACGTATCGAGCTGTCGCCACGGTGAGCAAGGGGGCCATAAGGCCCCCCAGGCTCTACCGGCTAAATCAAATCAATGGATGGAGCTTCAAAAATGATTCCAGTAGTAGATATTGTCGGCGTAACCAGCCATGCAAAAGAAAATCCGATATCGACCGCTGTAACAGTATTAATGCTGGTACTAATCGCGTTAGTCATGGTTTGGATTTTTAAAACGTTCCCTAAGGCGCGTGCAAAATTTACATTTGGGATCTTCGCTATCTATCTCGCTGGGGCCGGGTGGTTAAATTGGCAAATGTTTAAAGAACAGCCGACGCTATCGGCAGTTTCCTCAAATGCTGTTTCAGATTTTCCAAATTACTTGGCGGCAATCAAGAGCATTGACGTGGTGATGCTAAACAAGAACGACAGTCCGCGCCCAGGTGACAGACTGTCATTCAAAGAGCTTCAGGGCGAACAATGTATCTACCATGGGAAAGTTGAACAGGATGGAGTCGCCACTATGAATCGTCGGGCTTGCCCTGATGGAACCGTGACTATGTTGAATGTACTTGTTCCCTTGGAACACGGCGGAACTGGTGACAGCCATAACCATTATAAAGCGTTCGTAAAAGAAGGCTAAAGGAGAACGAATGAAAATCGACTTGCCCAGTATAAAGGATCAGCAAGACGTTATTTTCCAACAGGCCATAGCTGATGCTATTGCCCAGTTGAAAAATAACCTCACAGCTACGCGCTATCCCTCTCAGGACTTAGTAGATGAAAGCCTTTTCCCGCGTGATCATTTGTTGCGTGAAAATGAAGGCTGGGAGGCCCCGGCACCTGAAATTGTGAAAGCGTACTTTCGACATTTTCAAAATCTGTTCACTGAGTACGGCACAGATGCAAAGTTGGCAGTTCTCCTTGGCATCCATGGTAGCGGAAATGACCGCCGAATTCGTGCGTTCAAAGATGGCAGCAAGAAGACGCCATACGGCGTCTGGAGACGTTTTCTTGTTCTAACTGGGCGAGTACCACAAGATATTATTCCTGTACTGGGAATCCTGCGCTAAGCCGGGTAAGAGGGGTTGGAAATGGCCGGATATTCTGAATACAAAGAAGCGGACCTTGATTTAGAAGTGCCTGTGATGTTGAGTCTTAGAGAGTTGCGGGTTATTGAGTTGCTAATAGGTGGCGACACCTTCGCTACTGGCTCAGATTGGGAACTTGTCGCAGAACGCGCCCAGGATAAATTGGCAGATATTATCTGTGAACGTCGCATTGTTGCTGAAAGGAACCTCTCCAAATGAAAAAGCTAATTGTTGCTGCATTGCTACTGGCGTCGTCGCAAGCTATTGCATCCTCTTTTGAGTTATCGACGGCACCTATCCGTACTATCGACGCGGTGAAACTCTGTAAAGGATATTTCAAAAAAGATCCTGAAGCGGTGAAGGTTTTCAATGAACTGCGAGACACCGGCGCGCTGGATGTTGCTGCAACTTGCGCCAAGGTGCAGGCCAGTGGAGAGCTGGATAGGCCAGGGCCGGAGGCTGTCGCTATCAGCCTTATGTCGCAGTTCTACGAGGTCAAGCCAGACTCTGTAGCAGTGAAGGTGCATCATGAAACCTCAGCGTCAGCCAATGTCACTGCGATTGCCCCTGGAGGACATTCGTGCGTGTTCAGCATGGTTCCGGCTCCCCCTGGAGCCCCGGCCCCGAACGGGTGGATGGTAGGTGCGACTGTTTGTGAGCCCCGTTAGAAGAAACTCAACTCAGTTTGGTTTGGAACCTGGAACGGACCAGCTCACAGAAGATTAAGGAAGTCATATGTCCAAATCCCATTACAAAATCTTCAATAGCAAAGATCTGTTTTGGATTTTTGTTTTTGTCGCCGTGGCCTATGCAGTCGCGTACTCAGTATTCGGCGCATTACTGGCGAATTTAATACCGGAGCCGATAGTAAAGTCTTTGAAGTTTACGGCTTTCTTGCTTGGCTCCTATTCGCTTTGGAATGAAATAGGCAAGGGGCAACACAAAGAAGCTATGCAGGCGCAGGAGGCATCAGCCACTACCGAGGCTGACAAAGAAACTGCAAAAGAGCAACTTAGGTTGCTCGCACGCGACGATAAACGGTCTATAGCTTTAGGGGCGTTAGCCTTTCTTATTCTCACGGTGCTAGCCTTCTTTGGAGAGGTTTAGTTTTATGGCCTATAAATCAAGAATAAGAATTTTACCGGTGCTGCTTTGCGCTGGAATATTCGTTTTACTGGCAGTAGCAACTATCTATTACATGGCAAAGGGCCTAACGCCAGTTGCACAAAATCACTCTCCCGAAAGATTGGCGGCAATCGCTAATCAGGGAATCCACTGCAATAACGGCAAGGCATGGAATACCTCTGTCAACAGTAGTGGTTTTCAAATGTCAGAGGCAGTAGTAGTAGACGGTCAATTTGTTGAATGTGCAATGGTGTACAAAGTCAAAGGTCATGATATGACCCTTGAAGAACTTTTTGTAAAGATGTTCCGCCGTGCTGAAGAAAATAAGCAAATTGACGTAAAGGGACAATGAGTAATTCCTACCTGTCCCTTTGCGATGGATCGTGCAGTAAATTGCTTTACATATAGGATCAATGATCCTATATTAAGGTTTCAGGTGGCTCCCAATGATCGACTTTAGTAGGACGGAAACTATTATGAAAGCCAATGCATTTTTCTTCCGCTCCGCTCTCGGGCTGAGTGCGGTTGTACTGGTATTAATTGCTGTCGGCGGCTTCGGATGGCTGCTTAGTGCTGTTGCAAGTTTTCTGCAAGTCCTTCCCTTCAGCTGGCACGATTGCAGTCTCATAGACGGCTGCGGGATGAAGACGTATGTAGGGCCGGATAGCCTCGGCGGCTTTTGGCTGTGGGGAGCAATCGGACTGGTCGCAGCGTACCTGTTGTACCACTTAGTTCGTTTTGTCTGGATTGTATGTGACGAACTCGGCTCGATCATTTTGAAGAAGTAAACCTCAAGGAGGGATTCCAATGAAATCTCAAAACGGGTTGTTGGGAATGCCCTGGCCTATGGTGGCTGTATTAGCATTTGGTGTCGGTATGGCTGCCGGAACTTGGTTAGGCGTGCTTACCACCCTCAAAGGCGCTGAGGATGCCCAGGAGCGCTATAAGAAATACGAAGTGACGTGCCCTGTGCTTCCACTCCCCCCAGGTAGCTAACGCAGAAATATTCATTATCCAAAGAGGAATGATCCCATGTCGCTACATTATTATTGCCTTTCTTTTTTCGACGTTCGCAACAATCAGGCCACCTATGCATCTTCGTACTACGGTATGAGGGCCGAGCGCGTGACAGCCAAAGACATTCTTGACGCAAAAATGCATGCAAAGGTTTCTCCCACCGCTACGTTGCTGGCCTGTTCTTACCTGGGTTACATGACGGAAGCGGAATTCAACTTCGGCGTTTAAGCGAAGCGCGGCACTGCCCGCGCACTATCACTTGGCTATACCTATACGATTCCACTGATAAACGGTACAGGTTTCTATCAGTTTGTCAGTGGCGGATAGGTAAATGATAGATTATCCTAGAACTACCTCTAACAGACCTATCTGATAGGTATACACGCACAGGACGGACCAGCCCATGCCCGCATCCGCAAAATCGACCTCGTACCTTCCACTAGTGATCTTACTCGGCCTCTTTTGTTTCGGCGTTGTCCAGGCATCGTCGGGACTGGTGAGCATCTTCCAGTTTGGTCTAAACATCGCAGGCGTCACTAGTTTCGAATTGACATACTACTTTGCCGGTTGCGCTATTTCGGTAGGAATCTTACTTGCATCCAAGACGGCCCGGTCAAACAGACTTGCTGCTGCAATGTCTATGTCGTTGTATGCATTTGGCCTAGCTTTGATTTTCTTTGCTGGATTCTCAAACATGGGCCCAGCACCCTTTGAATCTAAGCTTGCAGATAGCTTTGCGCAATTACAGGCGGGTGCAGTACGTGGGGCTGTTTGGGTGATTCCGGTCATCGTGACGGGGTATCTCAGCGTGAAGGCTTTGTGTAGCGTCAGAACAGAAGGATGAAAGCGCACATCTATTTGAGAGCTTCGACCAAAGACCAAGACGCGGATAGGGCAAAGGTCCAGGTATTGGAGTTTGCTAGTAATAGCGGTTTCCAGGTGGCCGGTGTTTACAGCGAGAACATATCGGGAACAAAGCTCCAGCGACCGCAGCTGATGGAGCTACTAGCCGTGGCGGATCCTGGAGACGTCCTGCTGGTCGAATCCATTGACCGCCTCTCAAGGCTCAGCCAGAGCGACTGGGCGCGCCTCAAGCAGATCCTGGCAGAGAAACAGCTTCGGTTAATTGTGGTCGACCTGCCCACCACTCACCTACAGGCCGATACTAGTATCACCGGCCAAATCATGGCCGTAATCAACGATATGTTGATTGACCTTACATCGACTATGGCGCGCCTCGATCAAGAAAAGCGTGTTGAGCGTATACGTCAGGGGATGGCAAACAAGCGGGCTCAAGATCCCGCCTGGACGCCTCCAGGTAAACAGAAGAACGTCGAGCTTTGGCAGTCAATAGAGCGCTTGCTGATTAAACTGCCTAACGCTTCAGTAGATGAAATCGCCAAGCTGGCATCTTGTGGTGTGGCGACGGTGTATCGAGTAAAGAAATCAATAAAAGATCGAAACGAAAGGAACTCTGAATGAACATCAAATCAATTGCGCTGTTTGGTTGTTTGCTGCTACCGGCGTTCAACGCAAACGCTGACTTTAGTTTGAGCGATATAACAAACGCCGTAGGGCAAGTTAAGAAGGTTCTTCCCAGTAGCCCCGGATCGCGAAACAACGCTTCCTACATTCCACCAGGAATGGGGTTAACTCTAGCGAACGGCCAGCGCGCCAAAGCTTACGGTTACGACTGTCAGCCGAACGAAAAACAGCCATGCGGATCCATCAAGGTTACTGCTGGCTCGCACAAAGTATTTATCGTGCCAGCATCGGGAAAGTCCTTTGACGAGCGTTGGACCTTCAAGCGGCTGGACGGGAGCGGCATGGTTGCCGTAAGGCCGGACGGCACGATTCTCGAAGCGAACATTGAGTGAGGTGACTTATGGCGAACTATGATGGAAACAACGGGCCTGACGTGCGTTACATTATCGCTGTTGTCGTTCTGGTGGCACTGCTGGGCTACGGAGCGCTCAAAGGCCTTGGCGCGTCTCTGGGGATCGATGTAACGGCGGCCTTCACTCTGGTGTTCGGAGTTACCTTAACCGTCGCCTTGCTCGGCTTGGGCGTATGGTCGCAAGCCTCCGATGCTTGGCCCCTCACGTTTGCCAACATCTTGCCCCTAGCCCTATCCACGCTCGTAATGTCCTTCAGTCCCGCGCTGAATCAAATGGGTTGTATTGGCCCGATTGATATGTGTTTCGACATTAGGTGGTGGGGAAAAACCTCTACGCATTACGGGGTGTCTTTCGCAATTCTTCTAATCGGCTACGGCGTTTTATACCTTCGCCGTGACAGGTATTAACATGGATATAACAACGATCCACATGATTCCTGAATTTCTCACCAGTGCAGAGCCCATAGACGGTGATCGCTATGTTCTAGCGGAGCTGGGTCCAGATGATAGGCTTGATATCTACGGGAAACACCCGACCTATGCGGCACATTCCAATAGCTGGCTGTTTGATGGGTCAATTCGCAAGCGGGATGAGGAAGACTGTTGGTTGCCCGAGGCACAGTTCCTCCAGATCGTAGCGGAGCGAAGCATAGAGCTGGATTTTTTTGATTTCTAGAATGCTATCAAAAAGCCGATCGAGCGCCGGCGCCGGCCGGGGTTTTTGCTATCACTTGCGCCGTCCTGGATCTGCGCCCAGGTCGTGTTTTGCTATCAATACGCGACCTGGTGCCGCAGCTGGCCACCGAAAAATGCTATC
>NZ_JAAQWQ010000018.1:0-21397 GCF_012985565.1 Pseudomonas sp. WS 5010
TTCTTGACGACCATAGAGCATTGGAACCACCTGATCCCATCCCGAACTCAGCAGTGAAACGATGCATCGCCGATGGTAGTGTGGGGTTTCCCCATGTGAGAGTAGGTCATCGTCAAGATTAAATTCCAAAACCCCTGTTTGCTAACGCAGACAGGGGTTTTGTTTATGTAGAAGTCCATGAATTTCACCGGACCGTTGCTAGCGCAACGCTCTGGTACACAGAATTTCTTGACGACCATAGAGCATTGGAACCACCTGATCCCATCCCGAACTCAGCAGTGAAACGATGCATCGCCGATGGTAGTGTGGGGTTTCCCCATGTGAGAGTAGGTCATCGTCAAGATTGAATTCCGAAACCCCCGTCTGCTAGCGCAGACGGGGGTTTTGTCGTTCTGGGGACCTAAGTGTCCAATCCTGACCGCCTGTCGGCTTCTTACATAAAAAGAAGATGTATCCCACAAATTCCTAAGATTTATCCAGCCTTGGCCGAAAGCCTGATGAGCCATGCGTGCACCGAAATAGAGCGGTCGTAGAGTCCGCCTATACCGTACATGGAACGTTGCATTCGGCACGCTCACCCCCTTTTGGCAAAAAGAAGTCGATGAAATGAATCTCAAGTTCAGTCATAAAATTCTGTTGGCCGCGTCAGGCGTCGTGGTTTTGGCCTTCGCGCTGTTTACGTTGTACAACGACTACCTGCAGCGCAATACCATCAGGCAAAACCTGGAGTCATCTATCCAGCAGTCGGGTGACCTGACTGCCAGCAGTGTGCAGAACTGGCTCAGTGGCCGGGTGCTGGTCCTGGAGAACCTTGCGCAGAACGTTGCTCACCAAGGCAGCAATGCCGACCTCCCCGGCCTGGTTGATCAACCGGCGTTCACCTCGAACTTCCAGTTCACCTACGTCGGTTCCACCAACGGTGTCTTCACCCAGCGTCCTGACGCGAAAATGCCTGATGGCTACGATCCGCGTCAGCGCCCTTGGTACAAGCAAGCGGTCGCTGCCGACAAACCCATGCTGACCCCGCCTTATATGGCCGCCGTCGGTGGTTTGATCGTCACCATCGCGATGCCGGTCAAGAAAAATGGTGAGCTGTTGGGTGTAGTGGGTGGCGACTTGAGCCTGCAAACCTTGGTGAAGATCATCAACTCGGTGGACTTCGGCGGGATTGGCCACGCGTTCCTGGTCAGCGGCGATGGGCAGGTGATTGTCAGTCCTGACCAAGAACAGGTAATGAAAAACCTCAAGGATATCTATCCGGGCAGCACCGTCCGTATTGAGAAGATCAACCAGGATGTGGTCCTCAATGGCCAGGACCGCATCCTGTCCTTCACCCCGATCAGCGGCTTGCCTGGTGCGGACTGGTACATAGGGCTGTCGATCGATAAAGACAAAGCCTACGCCCCCCTAAGTAAGTTCCGCACCTCCGCCTTGATCGCAATGTTCATTGCCGTCACTGCAATTGCCGTATTGCTGAGCCTGTTGATCCAGGTGCTGATGCGCCCGCTGACCACCATGGGTCGCGCCATGCAAGACATTGCCCAGGGCGAGGGCGACCTGACCCGCCGCCTGGTCGTGGAAAGCAAAGATGAATTCGGGGAGCTGGGTAGTGCGTTCAACCAGTTTGTCGAGCGTATCCATGCCTCGATCAGCGAAGTGTCCTCGGCGACCAGGCATGTACACGATCTTTCCCAGCGCGTGATGGCATCGTCCAACGCTTCGATCATCGGTTCTGACGAGCAGAGCGCCCGTACCAACAGCGTTGCCGCGGCCATTAACGAACTGGGTGCCGCCACCCAGGAAATCGCCCGTAACGCCGCTGACGCCTCGCAACACGCCAGTGGCGCCAGCGAGCAAGCCGATGACGGTCGCCAGGTCGTAGAGAAAACCATCCTGGCGATGTCCGAGTTGTCGCAGAAGATCAGCCTGTCCTGTACGCAGATCGAAACCTTGAATGCCAGTACCGACAACATTGGCCATATCCTCGATGTGATCAAAGGCATCTCCCAGCAAACCAACCTGCTGGCCCTCAACGCCGCTATTGAAGCCGCCCGTGCTGGTGAAGCCGGCCGTGGTTTTGCCGTGGTGGCTGACGAAGTGCGCAACCTGGCCCACCGTACCCAGGAGTCGGCAGAGGAGATCCACAAGATGATCACCTCGTTGCAGATCGGCTCACGCGAAGCCGTGACCACGATGAATGCCAGCCAGGTGTCCAGCGAAGAAAGCGTCGAGGTTGCCAACCAGGCCGGTGAACGCTTGATCAGCGTGACCCAGCGTATCGTCGAGATCGACGGTATGAACCAGTCGGTGGCCGCTGCCACCGAGGAGCAGACCGCCGTGGTGGAGACGCTCAATGTTGATATCAACCAGATCAACCTGCTGAACCAACAAGGTGTGGCCAACCTCAACGAGACCTTGAAAGACTGTGACGCGCTGTCACAACAAGCCAATCGCTTGAAGCAACTGGTCGACAGTTTCAAGATCTGATCACCCTGCCAGTCAATGTGGCGCAGTGCAGCAATGTACTGCGCCATTTTTTTCAGCCAAGCAGTCGGCGCACGTTATCCAGTGCACTGTCGGCGAAGGCCTGGATGAATTGTTCAAATCCCTCTTTGTCGCTGGCATCAACGGGTTCGGCGATGATGGTCCAGGTCACCCGCGCCTGATTCTCCCCCAGCGACTCAACGCTCATTGCAGCCCACAGCCGGGCCACGCCCAAGGTGTTATAGATCGTCGTCCAGGTCATGTGCATCGCCTGCGCATCGTGGCTATTGAGCTGTTCCACGACCACATTGCCGTCGTGGAAGCATTTCTTGCGCAGCGATCCCACACCGCTGCCGATCATCGTGATACCTGCCAGGGCAGGGATGAACGCGTCAAAGCCTGCGAAGCGACCCACGACCCCCCACAGGTTGACGGCGCTGCAGGCAATCGCCACAGATGACACCACAGGCCTGCCCACGGGGTTTTGGATCAACGTATCGGGTTGCAGCTGTCTCATAAGTTTTTCCCTGGTGGCGGTGTCACAGAAAGCCGATGGCATTGAGGTACTGGCACCCTCTGCGTAACAGCGCGGGTGCTTTTTCGGGGTATTGCATGCCCATCTGCTCGACGCCATAGCGTGCGTTCTCGTGGCGAATCATCGAGATATCGCCAATGTCTTCTCCCAGCCCATTGAGGTAAAACCCGAGCACGCCAAACAGGGCATTCTCGCGACCTACTTCACCTAGCTGGTGTTGCCAATCCGCCACGCTTACCAATTCGAACGCATGACCTGCCTGGCGGAACGACTCCACGTAGGTTTCCCACCGCAGTGGCTGCGGATTGTGCAGGTTGAACACGCTGCGCTCGGCAACGCAGTTGCCACTGTGGAAGGCAATGAACTGCGCCAGGAAATCCACCGGCATCAGGTCGAAGTTCAAGCCCAGGCGTGGCACCCGGCCCAACTGCAGCGAGCCCTTGAGCATCAGCATCAGGCGGTTTTTGTGCGGTTGGCAGACGCCGTTGCGGCTATTGAAACTGATGTTCCCGGGGCGATAGATGTTGATCCAGGCGCCTTGCCCCGCAGCGCGCCCCAAGAGGCGTTCAGCCACCCATTTGGAAAGGTTGTAGCCGTTCTTGATGTAGAGCGGCGGGGTGCTTGCCGCAGGCGCTTCAAGCACCTGCCCGTCGGCTCCGACGCTGCTTGACGCGGATAATGTGGAGACGAAATTGAGCACCTTCTTACAGTGGGTTTCGCACAGTCGCAGGCACTCAAGCACCGGTTCCACGTTGTCCTTGGCCAGCGATGCGTAGTCCATGACGTGATTGACGTGGGCCGCGCTGTGTATCAGCACCCCGTACTGGCGGGCAAGGTGTTCATAGACATGGGCCTCAAGCCCCAGGCGAGGTCGGCGCAGGTCGGTGGCGTACACACGCACGCGGCTCAGGTCCAGGTGTTCCAGGCGGTATTCACGCAACGCCTCGGCAAACCGTGTAGCGGCTGATTGCCCTGGGTTTTCGCGCACCAGGCAGGCGACTTCTGTCGCTCCGGCCATCAGCAAGGCCTCGACGATGTGCACACCCAAAAAGCTGTTGGCGCCGGTCACGATCGCCTTGTGGCGATTGCCCGCGCGCGCTCCTGGCAACAGGCTTATGTCCAGCGCGCGTAGCGCGTCGCTGATCGCCCGGTCGCTGGGGGCAGCACCTGGCAGGCTGTCGCTCATCAACGCGGCGAGGGTCTGCACCGTTGGCGCTTCGATAAACCGGTTGAGGGGCAGGCTGCGCCCGTACAACTCGCGAATCCGCAGGAGCATGGTTGAAAGCAGAATGGAGTGACCGCCGAGATGGAAAAAGCTGTCGTCAGTCGACATCTCGTCGACCGGCAACCCCAGCAGTTCACTCCACAGGCCCAGCAATTGCCCTTCCAGCGGTGTTTGGGGGTGGCGTTGAGGGTTTTCCGAGACGGCTTGAACCGTCAGCGCCAGTAAGGCCTGGCGGTCAACCTTGCCATTGCTGCCAGAGGGCAGGCTCGTCAGCTCTGTGCACACGGTCGGCTGCATATAGTCCGGCAGCATTTGCCTGGCATGTTGCTTGAGCGCGGCCAGGGCTGCGCCCGAACCATTGGGATCAGGCTGTGCCACAAACGCCAGGACCCGTCGATCACGGTCAATCACCACCGCGACCTGGCGAAACAGCTGGCTGGCGCGCAAGCACTGCTCGATCTCTTGGGGCTCGACCCGAAAACCACGGATCTTCACCTGCTGGTCCTGGCGCCCGACCAGCGCGATACCCTCGGCCGTCCATTTCGCCATGTCGCCCGTGCGGTACGCGTGCAAGGCCTGGCCGTCAGGCAGCCCAAGGCGCACAAAGTGCTCGGCGGTCTGGCGTGCCTGGTTCAGATACCCAAGGCTTACCCCGGGGCCGACGATATACACCTCGCCAACTACCTGGTCTTCGACCGGCTGGCGCTGCTCGTCGAGGATCAGCACCTGGCTGTTGGCGATGGGTATGCCGAGGTTGAGGTTGCTGTCGTCAGCCTGCATCCGACGGCTGCTGACCAGTACTGTGGCTTCCGTCGGGCCATAGAGGTTGTGCAAGGCGCATTGCCCCGCCATCTGCCGGATGACATGGGGCTCACAGATATCACCGCCGGTCAGCAGGTGCTGCAGGCCCAACGGTCGGTCCATTGGCAGCAGGCTCAACAGCGCCGGCGGCAGGAAGGCATGGGTAACGCGCTGTTGCTGGATCAGTTCAACCAACTGGAGTGGGTCACGACGCTGTTCTTCACTGGGAACAATCAGGGTCGCGCCCTGGCTCAGGGCTGGAAAGAGATCGACCAGCGAAGAGTCGAAACTCACGGACGAAAATTGCAGTACACGGCTGTGCTCGCTGAGTTCGACATGCTGGCTGTACCACGCCGAAAAATGCGCCAGGTTTTGCTGGCTGAGCAACACCCCCTTGGGCTGGCCGGTAGTGCCCGAGGTGTAAAGCACCATGCTGGCGCTATCAGCCGTGGGCGAGGTGAGCGCCAAGGGGCAATTGTCGTCCACGTGCTGGCTGTCCATGCGGCTGACGTCCACAGCCATGAAATGCTTGCGCAAGGGATGTTGGCCATCATCGAGCAACACCACGGCCCCGGCGTTTTCCAGCATGGCTCGTTGGCGCGGCAGCGGGTGGCCCGGCTCGAGCGGCAGATACACCGCGCCGCAACCCAGGGTCGCCAGAATGCTGGCGTACAACTCGATCGACTTGCCCAGGCAGATCCCGACCACGGGCGCCGGCCCCGGCCCGAGCAAGGGTTGTAGAACCTGCCGGATGGCCAGGCTGTGTCGCAACAGCTGTCGATAGCTCAGGCTAAGCCCGGCAATCTCCAGGGCCGGCCGGTCGGCGAAGACCCGCAAGCTCTGCTCCAACTGTTTGATCAGCGGCGTCCGGGCTTTTTGCAGGAGCGCCGGGTCAGCGGTCCGGTTGAGGCGATGCAGGTAGGCCAGTCCTTCCAGGCCTTGCAGGCTCTGCTCGGCAAACGTGGCGGCGCTAGCACGTTGTGTGAAGTGCCCGGGGTTGCGCGAAAAGCCGCTGACCTGCAGCGCGACCCACTCGACCAGGCGCGT
This sequence comes from Pseudomonas sp. WS 5010, assembly GCF_012985565.1. Classification (NCBI taxonomy): domain Bacteria; kingdom Pseudomonadati; phylum Pseudomonadota; class Gammaproteobacteria; order Pseudomonadales; family Pseudomonadaceae; genus Pseudomonas; species Pseudomonas sp. WS 5010. The sequence continues at coordinate 6,093 of NZ_JAAQWQ010000018.1, forward strand.
CACTGCCTGGCGTCGCAGTCGTTGGCCGTTGCCACAGGCTGGCGGTGTCAGGTCCAGCGCGGCCAGCAGCTGGCGTGTGCGGTCATAGCAGCGTATTTGCAGGGCTGGCAGGCCACACTCACTCATCGGGCCGATGCACAGGCGCAGGCTCATCATGGTCACGCCGGCCAGCTCCTGGGCGAGGGGCTGGGTGCCATCTTCAATCAGCAAGTCGATTGCCGGCGCCTGCGCGGCAAGGTCATGCCCATAGGGTTGCAGTGCCTGCCCCAGCTCATGCAAGGCCGCACTGCTACCGACCAGGCTAATCCCAAGGCGTCTCATGACTGGCCCCCGGCTGCCGGCAGGTAGGCACTCAACGCATGGGCGACACACGAGGTTTGCAGCAACCCGCTGCGGCGCAGGAACCCCATGATGTTGCCGATCAGCGGGTGCTGGCGGGTGATGGGAAAGGCCGGGGTCTGTACCTCGACCCGCAGCGCCTGGCGAGTGTGCGCCGGCACATCCAGATGTTCGATCAACAGTCGGTCGAAGTCCCTTTGCAGGTCATTGGTCAAATAGTGTTGCAGGAACACCGGCAGGGTTCGGGCGATGCCGTCGCGATCCTCTTCGCTTGCCGTTTGCCAGTAGAGCCTTACCAGGCAGGTCCAGAAGCTGGCGTGGCGGCCCTCGTCAGCCAGGTGGTCGGCCATCAGGCCCCGGACCGACTGCTTGACGCTGTCATCCTTGGCAAACGCCGCCACGTCATGGGTGACCGTGTTCTCGGCAATCGCCACGCACACCAGCTCCACCGCATCACGCAGATGCGCCGGTGCCTGGGCCTGAGCGATGGGGATGGCACGGCTCAACTCGATGGCGGCCGGTAGCGGCAGCGGTGCAATACCTGTCTTTTCCTGCGTTTGCTGCATGAAGTCCAGGGCAACGAGGGCGTGATAATCCTCATCGACCACCACGGTCATGGCGTCGTAGCGGCACGCGGTAGGGAAGGGGATTGAAAAATGATTCTTGGCGATGCTCCGTGCGGTTCTATCGACGATCTCGGTCTCAAAGATCACCACGTCGTTGAGGAATTTGTAGAGCGTCTGCACCAGTACAAAATCGCGCCACTGCGGGCAGTGCTCGAGAAAACCCGCACTGAGTACCAGCGGTTGGCGACACAGGGGGTAGATCAACTTGTCGTCATCTTCCAGCAGGCGTCGCGGGCGAGTGCGGATAGTCGCCTGATGCTCCCAGTCGGCTGCGAACGAGCGATAGTCGAGGGCGTTCACAGGCTCACCTCCTGGCGGCCTGCGTGCTGGCGCAGGCCGTCCCACAAGGCAATGCGGCTCTCTACGGCGCTGAGGGCGGCGTTCCAGGCCTGTTGTTCGAGCACCGGGTCCGCCAGTGTCAGGCGTCGGAGCAGGCGCTCTGCGGCCGGCTCATGGCCCTCAGCGTCCAGCTCGATGTGGCGCTGGAGGTAGTAGCACAAGCTGGGGGCCTGCCGGTGGGCGACGTCGCTGCCCTGCAGGATGCGCTTGAACATCGCCGGGATGACGCTTTCCCGGCCATGCAGGAAGGTCGCGGCTACACAGTGGGTCGGGGCGTTCAGGGCGACGTCCAGGGTGTGCCGCACAAAGCGCTCTACCGCAGGATCAAGCGTGATCTGCGCCAAGGCACTGTCGAGGCTTGCACCCTCTCGCTGCAACGCGATGAAGCGTTCGATGGTGGTGGTGCAGGCCCCTACCTCGCGCATTGCCTCCAGGTACAGTTCGAAGTGACTGCTATGCCCGTCGCCCAGGCGCAGGTCCGATTCCTCGTCGAGGACAATTTCGTTGATCAGCCGCGCGGCCTGCGGGTCCGCCGGCGGGAGCCAGGGCAGGCGCACGCAGGTCAGGTCCTGTTGCAGGCGTTTGGTCAGGGTCATGAAGTCCCAGACGGCGAAAATATGGTTCTGCATAAAGTGCTGTAACTGCGGGAAAGAGTTGATTTCCAGGAAAATCGGATGTTCATGTAGTTGCAGTTTTTTTTGTCTGAGTAGTTCTTGGAGTTGAAACATGGTTAATGCCTATAAGTCGTTATGCCGACTCAAATAAAAAGGTTGTTTAGAACCAAGTGTGCATTACAGGTAAGTGTTGCGTCGCGCAGTCATGGGAATGACACAGCTGGCTTGGTTATCCGGCAAGCAACAAGTAGTGACAAAGCAACTTAGACTTATTGGATAGTTTGTCGTCCACAGCCGTGCCTAAGCCTGTGCCTACGCTTTCGACTGAAGTGCCAAGACCAATTAAAGGATAATCACTTGGTTAAGTATTCAAATACTTTAAGAGTTGTATAAGGTTTTTTTGCAGGAAGGAATGTTTCGTAGTCGAGCTTACTGTTCGATGTGAGAACTTTCCTCCTTGTTTGCAGGTTTTAAATTATTGGACTTAATGACCAGGCTTAAATCCGCTTTTGCATTTGCAATGCTGGATGTTTCCTGACGGTCAATGTCGAGTCGGTTGCCGGAGCGGCCAAGGGGTGACGGCAGCAGAGGCCGGCTTTGGACGTGTGCGGCGCCTGGCAATCCAGGTCGCGCACGTAGCGGCTAAAGCCGGGAGAAATCAACGCGCCCCTTTGTCGTTCTCCTGCTCGAGGCCGTTCAGGTAGTGAGTGATCACTTCCATCCCGCGCATGAGGTGATTGCGCAGGGTCAGTACACTTTCCTCGACCTTTTTCTGCGCGACCAGGGTGAGCAACTCGCGATGGTCCTCTTGGGAAGTTTCGCCCAGCCCCATGGCTTCGAGGTTGAAACGCAGGAACCGCTCCTCCTCGTTCAGCCCGTGCTCTACCAGGCTCAACAACCGCTGGTTGGGAGCCTTGCCATACAATGCCATGTGAAACAGGCGGTTGAGCCGGCCGATTTCGTTGTAGTCGGTTTCGTGCTCAAGGGTGTCGATCAAGGCACCCGCCTGCTCGATATCACTTGTGCCCAGCAATGGGATCGACAAGCGCAACGCCTCCGACTCCAGGAGAATTCGCAGGGCGTAGGTTTCCGCCGAGTTATCTTCAATCAGCGGGGCGACCACGGCGCCTTTATGGGTGACAACATGCAGCAGCGACTGGGCTTCCAGCTGGCGCAGGGCCTCGCGCACCGGCATACGGCTGACTCCGAACAGGCTGGCCAGCTCTTGCTGGCGCATGGCGGTGCCGCAAGGCAGGCGGCCATCCAGTATGGCGTTGCGCAATGTTTCTTCAATAACGGAGCGGGCGAGGTGAGCGGGAATGGGCCCACTGATCTTGATGCTGCTCAAAGGGTTCGGCTTGTGCGTCACGACTACGCTATCCTCCTTTCTTGTTGGAATGGGTTTTGGCTAATTGGATCCAAAGAACACTAGAGATTGCATGCAGGCTTGTCAAACAGGCAAGGTTTCCCTTTGTAAGCGACTCAACAGCGCGGTTTTTCATCGCACATTATGGCTTGCTGGCGTCTTACAAGGCGCGATTGCTTAAGCTCAGTGATTGCACCGTGCCATTGTCTTTTGCCGACCGACCCTTCACCATCGATTGATTCTCCGTCTCTTTCTACGGACTGAAGCCATTGGCGGTACGTTTTACTCCCTCGCGGATCCTGTGCTGGTTGTTTTCAGCGCTGCTGCTGGCTGGCTTGTTGCCTGGCGGGCTGCATGCCGATTGGGATTTCTCCCAGATCAGCCGGCGTGCCACCACGCTCTATGGGCCACTGGGCGCGGGCCAGCAGCGTATCGATGACTGGCAGCGGCTGCTGGCCACGCAAAAACAAGGCAGCGAGCTGGAGCAGCTCAAGGTGGTCAACCTGTTCTTCAACAAACGGGTGCGCTATGTCGAAGACATCGACCTGTGGAACCAGGTCGATTACTGGGAAACGCCCATCGAAGCCCTGTGGAAGGGCGCCGGCGACTGTGAAGACTATGCCATCGCCAAATATTTCAGCCTCCGGCACCTGGGTGTCTCCAGCGACAAATTGCGCATTACCTACGTCAAGGCATTGCGGCAGAATCGCGCCCATATGGTCTTGACCTATTATTCGACGCCAGAGGCCATGCCGCTGGTGCTCGACAGCCTGATCGACGAAATCCAGCCTGCCAGCCAACGGACCGACTTGCTGCCGGTCTACTCCTTCAACGCCGAAGGTTTGTACCTGCCGGGCGCCAAGGGCAACAAAAAGGTCGGCGACACCAAGCGCCTGTCGCGCTGGCAGGATGTGCTGAAAAAAATGCGTGCGGAAGGCTTCCCAGCCGAGCCGGCCAACTAGGAGTAACTGTTCAGATGTCACTGTTCAAACAGCTGTTGATCGCTATCTGTCTGTTCCTGGTGGTCGCTTTCAGCGGCAGCTTCATGGTCAGCCTGGAAAGCTCGCGTACCCAATACGTGAACCAGTTGCGCTCCCACGCGCAGGATGCGGCGACCGCCCTGGCGCTGTCCCTGACGCCCAATATCGACGACCCGGCGATGGTCGAGCTGCTGGTCAGCTCGATCTTCGACAGCGGTTATTACGCCAGCATCCGCGTGATCGACGTGACCAATGACCAGGTCATCGTCGAGCGCAGCGGCATCCCCGACAATAACGGCGTGCCCAACTGGTTCGTCAAGATGATCGGCCTGGAGCCGGCCGGTGGCGACGCCCTGGTCAGCCGTGGCTGGGAGCAGGCGGCGCGGGTCGAGGTGGTCAGCCATCCGATGTTCGCCCTGGCCAAGCTGTGGCAGAGCGCCCTGGGCAGCCTCGGCTGGCTGCTGTTGTGCGGCGCCGTCAGTGCGGTGCTGGGCGCGTTGTTGCTGCGCCGCCAGCTCAAGCCTTTGGACTACATGGTCAAGCAGTCCCACGCCATTGCCCGCCGCGAGTTCCTGAGCCTGCCGGATCTGCCGCGCACCCCGGAACTGCGCCGCGTGGTGCAGGCGATGAACCAGATGGTGGAAAAGCTCAAGGCGCTATTCCAGGAACAGGCCGAGCGCAGCGAAAAGCTGCGGGTGGAGTCCTATCAGGACAACCTCACAGGCCTGGCCAACCGTCGCTATTTCGAGATGCAACTCAACGCGCGGGTCAGCAACCCCGAAGAGACCAGTTCAGGCTACTTGCTGGTGCTGCGGGTCAAGGACCTGGCCGGCCTCAACCAGCGCCTCGGCGGCCAGCGTACCGACCAACTGCTGCAGGCGGTTGGCGAGCAACTGCTGCGCCAGTGCGAGCCGTACCCGGAAACCCACAACCTGGTCACCCGAATCCGCGGTGGCGAATTCGCCGTGCTGGCGCCGGGGCTGATGCGTGAAGAGGCGTTGCAGCTGGCGCAGAACCTGGAAAGCACCTTGCAAAGCCTGCAAGCCACCGGTGCCAGTGATGTGTCGCCGGTCGCCTGTATTGGCCTGGCGCCTTTCAATCACGGTGATTCGCCGCAAGCCCTGCTGACCCTGGCCGACCAAGCGCTGGCCCAGGCCGAGACCCTGGGGGATGTCAGCTGGGTGTGCCTGGACCACAGCGCGGCCGCCAGCGTCGGCGACGATCACCATGCCTGGCACACACTGCTGGACCAGGCGCTGACCCAACAACGCTTCGAGCTGTACTTCCAGCCGGTAGTGGCCACTCAGGATCCGCAACTGATCCTGCATTACAAAGTCCTCTCGCGGCTGGTCGACGACCAGGGTCATACCATCCCCGCCGGGCGCTTCCTGCCTTGGCTTGAGCGCTTTGGCTGGTCGGCGCGCCTGGACCGGGTGATGCTGGAACTGGTGCTCAAACAGATGGCCAGCCACGAGCAGTCGCTGGCCCTGAACCTGTCTGCGGCCACACTGGCCGACCCGCAAGCGCTGAACCGCGTCTTCGACCTGCTGCGTCAGCATTCCAACCTGGGCCCGCGCCTGACCCTGGAAATCGGTGAAGAGCAACTGCCTGAACAGGCCGTGCTGGAGCAGTTGACCCAGCGTCTGCGGGAGCTGAATTTTTCCCTCAGCCTGCAACGCTTTGGCGGGCGCTTCAGCATGATCGGCAACCTGGCGCGCCTGGGCCTGGCCTACCTGAAGATCGATGGCAGCTACATCCGCGACATCGACCAGGAAAGCGACAAGCGCCTGTTTATCGAAGCCATCCAGCGCGCAGCCCACAGCATCGACTTGCCGCTGATTGCCGAGCGGGTCGAAACCGAAGGTGAGTTGCAGGTGATTCGCGAGATGGGGATTTTTGGCGTGCAGGGCCAGCTGTTTGGCGAGCCGGCGCCCTGGCGCTGAGGCCGTGGCCGGCCTCAGATCAGGCCGGTCTCATCATCATTGATCAGGTGGCTCAGGCCACCCAGTGATTCCCGTGCGTTGCTACGGTCCTTGAGCTTGGCTTGGGCAGCCACCGGCAGGTCCGTGAGGTTGATCACGCCTTTTTGGATCAGCACCTGAATCAAGTCTTCCAGCACCCGGATCATCTCCGAGTCACTGTGCTTGAGTTGCTTGAGGCTCAGCTCCGCTTCTTCATTGGCAAACCAGGCCTGGATCTCATGATGATCCGCGGGCAGGGTGCCGGTCGATTCGGCGAAGGCAACCGCTTCGGCGCGAATCAGCTCACCCTGTGCATCACGTTGCACGTAGAACATTGAACATCCCTCATGAGGAGAACTGACGACAGCCTGTCAGCAGCATAGGCCAACGGAGCGCGATTGGGCGTGAGTATGCCGTGCAATCGTTGCCCCATGCCAGCGAACGGTGGCCGCAAATGAATCGGCCGCCTCAAGAGGCGGCCGGGTCATTGGTTCATTAGGTGTGATCGACCTTGATGGTCGGGTCAGCACCACTGATCAACGAATTGATCGTCTGCCCGGACCAGTTGTTACCTTCCAGCTTGATCGTCACATCCGCGTTGGCCAGGCCGCCGGCAGCGTTGAGCTTGCCTTCGGAACTGATCTGCAGCGTGGTCACGTTATCCACCGTGGTCAACTTCAGGAAGTTGTCGATGGTGCTGTCGGTTTCACCCTTGAGCAGGTCGCGCAGGTCGATACGGTCGCCTTCCGAGGCCTTGAAGTCCTTGATCACGTCGTTGCCGACGTCACCGGATCTCCAGACGAAGGTATCGGCACCGGTACCGCCGATCAGGATGTCATTGCCCTGGCCGCCGATCAGCGTGTCGTTACCCGTGCCGCCCAGCAGGATGTCGTTGCCCTTGCCCCCGTCCAGGTAGTCGTTGCCGCCCTGGCCGAACAGGATGTCATCACCCGAGCCACCCAGCAGGGTGTCATTACCGTCCTTGGCCCCCGAGGTGTTGAACTCGTTGTAGTGCTCGGTGATGTACTTGTGCACATCCTGGCCGGTGACGGCAGCAACCGCCACGCCGTTTTTCCCTGCCACGTAGGACTGGATAGCGTTGTAGCCCTCGCCGGTAATGCCCGGGAAGCTCACCAGGTCGCCAAACAGGATGTCGTTGCCGTCACCCCCATCGACACGGTCGGCACCCGGCAGGGTGGCCTCACTGCTACCGAGGATGGCGTTGGCCAGATCCTTGGGATCGATGTTGGCTTGTGGCTTGTTATCGCTGTCGTACGGTTTCAACTGATCCAGGCTGACGCCACTGTTGAGGCCGATGGCTTCGACACCGCCGGTGGACAGGCCCTTGAGCAGTGCAAATGCGCTATTGGAGTTGGTGGTGGTGGCGGTGTCGGTATAGTTGCCATAACCGTCGCGCACCGACAGCTCAAAAGTGCCATCCCCTTGGGCGTGGATGACTCCCGGGTTGTACTGCGACCAGCCCCCGTTGTTGATCCAGAGCGTCATTTTCCCGACAGCATCAATATCAATCAGGTGAGTCGAGTCGATAGTGATCCTGGTGGCGGTGCCTAAGGTGTAGTTGTTCATGTTGACGACATCATCCAGCTTGACGTTGCCGTACAAGGTCGGGTTGCCCTGCTCGCTGCGTTGGTAAAACGTCGGCTGGCCATCGGTGATGAAGTACGTTGTGTTGATTGCGCCAGTGTTACTGGTCGCCTTGGCACTGTTGAAGAAGTTGGATGCGGCCTTGAACACGTCTTCGTAGTTGGTCCCGCCTTCAGACACCATCGAGTCCAGGACTTTCTGCAGGGCAGCCAGGGCGCCTGGGTCTTTCAGGTTGACCGTAACGGTCTGGTTGACTTGGGAATCGAAGTCCGCCAGGAAGATGTTCACGGTGCCAGAGGTGCTGGAGCCGATACTGTTTTTCAGTGAGTTGAACACGGTGGTCAGCGAGGCTTTCGCCGCCGCCACCGAGTCGTCGCCCATACTGCCCGACGTATCGATCATGAACGCGATGTTGTAGTTCTTGCCCTGGACCACGTTCAGGCCCGAAACGTCCGCCACAATGATGTCGTTGCCACTGGTACCGCTGACGTTGTCATCGCCCGAAGTCGCCGTGCTCCCGCTGTAGGTTGCCGGGTACACCTTGACCGGCAGATTAGCCACGGTTTGGGCAGAGCCGCCGAGGCTTTCGGTGGAGGTCGAGGTCACGGTCAGGTTGTACTGGCCGCTGGTGTAAGGCAGTGGCTTGAGGCTCAGGTTGTTGAGGTTCCAACCGGTGACGTCCACCTCGGTATGGCCCTGGGTCGCGGTGAAGGTATGCCCGGCACCATCGCTGAGCACTGCGCCCACCGGAATGCTGCCAATCTTCACGCTCAGGGTTTCAGAACCGTCGGTATCGGTCAGGCCGGTGGTGACCTTGGTCAGTTTGACCGTGCCGTTTTCCAGCCCTTCGTTGAGCTTGTACGCGTCGTAGTAGCCCTGGCCGTTGGTGCCGTGCAGGTCAGATACCTGCGCGCCGGCGCTGATCAGGTCGTTGATGCCGGTGTAGATCGGCATCGTGGTGTTGCTCAGGTTGGTTGCGGTGCCACCGTTGACCGACAGCTTGAGATCAAAGCTGCCCGGACCTGATTGGTTGGCATGGTAGATATCAATGCTGTAGTAGCCGTTGCTGGTCGGGGTGAACGTACCGTTGAACTGGCCGGAGTTGGAGCCCCAGGTACCGCTGGCCACATCTTTGCCGCCGATATTGACCAGGATGCTGTCATCGCCGTAGCCGCTGAAGGTGTACGACTTGCCGGCTTCCAGGTAGATCAGGCCGGAGGTCTTCGAGCCGGCACCGCCAGGCACATCGGCAGTAGGTAGGACGGTGGTCGAAACCGTCGTGCTGGTTGGCGTGCCGGCGTTATCGATGGCGTTTTTCAACACGGTCGGCGAGGCGCCGTTGCCGTTGGTGCCCAGGTTCGCAATGCTGTTCCAGCTCTGCTTGGTCAGGCCGACCGACGCAATGTTGTTATCGGCAACGCTCAAGGTCGGCGCATCTGCAACCGGGGTGATGTCGACTTTCACGGTGGTGCTGGTGCCCAGGTCCTTGCCATCGGTTGGCTGGAACTTGAACTGTGCGTAGTCCGCCTGCTTGTTGCCCACACCCGTGCCGCCGTAGCCGTCGGCTCCGGATTCGTTGGCGTTTGGCGTGAAGCGCAACTGGCCGCCGTCGATCTGCGCCTTTGTGAAGGTCTGGCCGGCGGTCACGTTGGTCCAGGTCGTGCCGTCCGCTGCCAGGTACTGCAGCTTGCCGGCCACCGGCAGCTCGGTGATTTTCACCCCGAGGCTGGCCTGCGGGGAATCCACATCGGTGACCCCAAAGTTGGCCCAGGTCAGCTTCAGCGGCGTGTCTTCGGTACCGGTGACGGCACTGCCAGTGGCAACCGGTGCGTCGTTGACCGCCACTACGTTGACCGTGGTAGTCGCCACGTTCGAGTAGTTGCCGCCATCGGTCACGGTCACGGTGATGGTCCGTGGCGTGGTGCTTGGGTCTTCGCTGCTGTTGCTGAACGTGATGTTCTTGATCTGCAACATGTAGTCAGCCAGCGACGCCGTACCGGTGAGGGTCAGGGTGATCTTGCCGGTGACCGGGTCCGTGACCGGGGTCACGGTAATGCCCGGGACGCTGGTGTAGCTCAACGAATCGTTCGGCTGAGTATTGGTCAGCACCACCGTGGCGCCCGTCAGCTGGGTGCTGTCCGGGTCGGTGATGCGGATGTCGGTGTCAGCAATCGACACGCCAGTGCCGCCTTCGGTGAACGTGGTCTTGAAGTCGTTACCGGTGGCGCCGCTGGAGTTGTTGGCGTCCAGGTCGATGGCCGGTGGTGCGTCGTTGTCGATGATCGACGTTTCGATTTTACCGTTGGTGGTGCTGATAGCCAGGTTCTCGAAATTGCCGCCGGAGGTCCCGGAGATACTGATCTCGAACTTCTCCGTAGGCTCGGTCAGCTTGTCGTCGATGGTCTTGATATCGAACGTCGCGCTGCTTTGGCCGGCCGGAATCTTCACTGTGTACACGCCGTTGAAGTCCGAACCGTCCTGGGCCACGCCTTTATACGAGAGCGTCACCGTGACTTCGGTGGCTGCCGGCTGGGTCAGGTTCAGCGTGTAGTGAGCGGTCTGGCCTTCGGTAACCGAGGTATCGCCCGCGATGGTGATCACGGTGTCGTTCGTCACGTCCGTTACCTTGGTAACCACTGGCGTGCCGACCGGGATCAGGTTTTCATACTTGTCGCCACCGCTGACCACACTAGTGATCTTGGCGGAAATGTCCTTGGCGCCGATGTAGAAATCATTCGGCGCGGTGAAGTTGGCAGTGCTGCTGGTCTTGCCATTACCGATGGTAATGATCAAGTTGTTGTCCAGCTTGATCACCAGGTCGGAACCCACGTTGGTCACGGCCACGCCGTTCTTGTCTACCAAACTTGCGGTGTAGACGATCTGGCCGCCCTCGGCGACGCTGGTGGTGGCTGTCAGCACAACCTTCACATCGTCGATCGTGTCGTTGATCTGCGTCGTTGCGCCATCGCCTGCAACCACGAGCTTCTCGAAGTTGCCACCGTCGGTACCGGTGATCTTGACGGTCTGGGTGCTCTTGTCGATGAACACGTCATCGCCTGGGGCATCCACTGTCACGGTGCCGACGGTTTCACCGGCCTTGATGGTGATGGTTTGTTTGTTGTCGAGGGTCAGGGTGACGTCGGTGTCAGCCTTGTTGCTCAAGGTGGCGGTGTAGGTGATCTTGCCGCCTTCGTTGACGGCGCTTGGCGCGGTCAGGGTGACGGTGGTGGTGTTATCGGTGCCTGGGGTATCAGTGACAGTCGTGGTGACCTTGTCGGTATTTGGAACCAGGTTTTCGAAGTGCGCGCCACCGGTGACTTCCTTGATGCCGGTAGTAACGGTTTGGTCGCCTTTGTAGACGTCGTCCGGCGCTACAACCGAAACGGTACCGCTCGACTTGTCCACACCGATGGTGATGACCTGGTTGTTATCCAGGGTGATGGTCAGCGGACCAGTGGTGTTAGTGACGGGGGCGCCGTTTTTATCCACAAGGGTGGCGGTGTAGACGATCTGGCCGCCTTCACCCACGGTTTTGGTCGCGGTCAGCACCACATCGACCTTGTCGATGGTGTCGTTGATGGTGGTAGTCGCGCCATCGCCTGCAACCACGAGCTTCTCGAAGTTGCCACCGTCAGTCCCGGTGATCTTGACGGTCTGGGTGCTCTTGTCGATGAACACGTCATCGCCAGGGGCATCCACCGTCACGGTGCCGACGGTTTCGCCGGCCTTGATGGTGATGGTTTGTTTGTTATCGAGGGTCAAGGTGACGTCAGTGTCAGCCTTGTTGCTCAAGGTGGCGGTGTAGGTGATCTTACCGCCTTCGTTGACGGCGCTTGGCGCGGTCAGGGTGACGGTCGTGGTGTTATCAGTGCCCGGTGTGTCGGTCACGACGGTGGTGACTTTATCGGTACCTGGAACCAGGTTCTCGAAGTGCTCGCCACCGGCGACTTCTTTAATGCCGGTAGTAACGGTTTGATCACCTTTGTACACGTCATCTGGAGCCACAACCGAGACAGTCCCGCTCGACTGGTTCACACCGATGGTGATGACCTGGTTGTTATCCAGGGTGATAGTCAGCGGACCAGTGGTGTTAGTGACGGGTGCGCCGTTTTTATCCACAAGGGTGGCGGTGTAGACGATCTGGCCGCCTTCACCGACAGTTTTGGTCGCGGTCAGCACCACATCGACCTTGTCGATGGTGTCGTTGATGGTGGTAGTCGCGCCATCGCCTGCAACCACGAGTTTCTCGAAGTTGCCACCGTCAGTGCCGGTGATCTGGACGGTCTGGGTGCTCTTGTCGATGAACACGTCATCGCCAGGGGCATCCACCGTCACGGTGCCGACAGTTTCGCCGGCCTTGATGGTGATGGTTTGTTTGTTGTCGAGGGTCAAGGTGACGTCGGTGTCAGCCTTGTTGCTCAAGGTGGCGGTGTAGGTGATTTTTCCACCTTCACTCACTTCCGACGGCGCCGTCAGGGTCACGGTCGTGGTGTTATCGGTACCTGGGGTATCAGTAACAGTCGTGGTGACCTTGTCAGTCCCAGGAACCAGATTTTCAAAGTGATCGCCACCGGCGACTTCTTTAATGCCGGTAGTGACAGTCTGGTCGCCTTTGTAGACGTCGTCCGGCGCTACAACCGAAACGGTACCGCTCGACTTGTCCACACCGATGGTGATGACCTGGTTGTTATCCAAGGTGATGGTCAGTGGACCTGTGGTGTTAGTGACGGGTGCGCCGTTTTTATCCACAAGGGTAGCGGTGTAGACGATCTGGCCGCCTTCACCGACAGTTTTGGTTGCAGTCAGCACCACATCGACCTTGTCGATGGTGTCGTTGATGGTGGTAGTCGCGCCATCGCCTGCAACCACGAGCTTCTCGAAGTTGCCACCGTCAGTGCCGGTGATCTGGACGGTCTGGGTGCTCTTGTCGATGAACACGTCATCGCCTGGGGCATCCACTGTCACAGTACCGACGGTTTCGCCGGCCTTGATGGTGATGGTTTGTTTGTTATCGAGTGTCAGGGTGACGTCGGTATCCGCTTTATTAGAAAGCGTAGCGGTGTAGGTGATTTTTCCACCCTCACTCACTTCCGACGGAGCTGTCAGGGTCACAGTTGTAGTGTTATCGGTGCCCGGTGTGTCGGTCACGACGGTGGTGACTTTATCGGTACCTGGAACCAGATTTTCAAAGTGCTCGCCACCGGCGACTTCTTTAATGCCGGTAGTAACGGTTTGATCGCCTTTGTACACGTCATCTGGAGCTACAACCGAAACAGTACCGCTCGACTGGTTCACGCCAATGGTGATGACCTGGTTGTTATCCAGAGTCACAGTCACAGGGCTGGTGATGTTGGTTACCGGCGCGCCGTTCTTATCTACCAAGGTCGCGGTGTAGACGATCTCGCCGCCTTCACCCACGGTTTTGGTCGCGGTCAGCACCACATCGACCTTGTCGATGGTGTCGTTGATGGTGGTAGTCGCGCCATCGCCCGCAACCACGAGCTTCTCGAAGTTGCCACCGTCAGTGCCGGTGATCTGGACGGTCTGGGTGCTCTTATCGATGAACACGTCATCGCCTGGGGCATCCACTGTCACGGTGCCGACGGTTTCACCGGCCTTGATGGTGATGGTTTGTTTGTTGTCGAGGGTCAGGGTGACGTCGGTATCCGCTTTATTAGAAAGCGTAGCGGTGTAGGTGATTTTTCCACCCTCACTCACTTCCGACGGAGCTGTCAGGGTCACAGTTGTAGTGTTATCGGTGCCCGGTGTGTCGGTCACGACGGTGGTGACTTTATCGGTACCTGGAACCAGATTTTCAAAGTGCTCGCCACCGGCGACTTCTTTAATGCCGGTAGTAACGGTTTGATCACCTTTGTACACGTCATCTGGAGCCACAACCGAAACGGTACCGCTCGACTGGTTCACACCAATGGTGATGACCTGGTTGTTATCCAGAGTCACAGTCACAGGGCTGGTGATGTTAGTCACCGGCGCGCCGTTCTTATCCACCAAGGTAGCGGTGTAAACAATCTCGCCGCCTTCACCGACAGTTTTGGTCGCGGTCAGCACCACATCGACCTTGTCGATGGTGTCGTTGATGGTAGTAGTCGCGCCATCGCCAGCAACCACCAGCTTCTCGAAGTTGCCACCGTCAGTGCCGGTGATCTGGACGGTCTGGGTGCTCTTGTCGATGAACACGTCATCGCCTGGAGCGTCCACTGTCACGGTGCCGACAGTTTCGCCGGCCTTGATGGTGATGGTTTGTTTGTTATCGAGGGTCAAGGTGACGTCAGTGTCAGCCTTGTTGCTCAAGGTAGCGGTGTAGGTGATCTTGCCACCCTCACTCACTTCCGACGGAGCCGTCAGGGTCACAGTCGTGGTGTTATCGGTACCTGGGGTATCAGTAACAGTCGTGGTGACCTTGTCAGTCCCCGGAACCAGATTTTCAAAGTGCTCGCCACCGGCGACTTCTTTAATGCCGGTAGTAACGGTCTGGTCGCCTTTGTACACGTCATCTGGAGCCACAACCGAGACAGTCCCGCTCGACTGGTTCACGCCAATGGTGATGACCTGGTTGTTATCCAAGGTGATGGTCAGCGGACCAGTGGTGTTAGTGACGGGTGCGCCGTTTTTATCCACAAGGGTGGCGGTGTAGACGATCTGGCCGCCTTCACCCACGGTTTTGGTTGCGGTCAGAACCACATCGACCTTGTCGATGGTGTCGTTGATGGTGGTAGTCGCGCCATCGCCTGCAACCACGAGCTTCTCGAAGTTGCCACCGTCAGTCCCGGTGATCTGGACGGTTTGGGTGCTCTTGTCGATGAACACGTCATCGCCTGGGGCATCCACTGTCACGGTGCCGACAGTTTCGCCGGCCTTGATGGTGATGGTTTGTTTGTTGTCGAGGGTCAAGGTGACGTCGGTGTCAGCCTTGTTGCTCAAGGTGGCGGTGTAGGTGATTTTTCCACCTTCACTCACTTCCGACGGCGCCGTCAGGGTCACGGTCGTGGTGTTATCGGTACCTGGGGTATCAGTAACAGTCGTGGTGACCTTGTCAGTCCCAGGAACCAGATTTTCAAAGTGATCGCCACCGGCGACTTCTTTAATGCCGGTAGTGACAGTCTGGTCGCCTTTGTAGACGTCGTCCGGCGCTACAACCGAAACGGTACCGCTCGACTTGTCCACACCGATGGTGATGACCTGGTTGTTATCCAAGGTGATGGTCAGTGGACCTGTGGTGTTAGTGACGGGTGCGCCGTTTTTATCCACAAGGGTAGCGGTGTAGACGATCTGGCCGCCTTCACCGACAGTTTTGGTCGCGGTCAGAACCACATCGACCTTGTCGATGGTGTCGTTGATGGTGGTAGTCGCGCCATCGCCTGCAACCACGAGTTTCTCGAAGTTGCCGCCGTCAGTGCCGGTGATCTGGACGGTCTGGGTGCTCTTGTCGATGAACACGTCATCGCCTGGCGCCT
>NZ_JAAQWQ010000019.1:0-12485 GCF_012985565.1 Pseudomonas sp. WS 5010
GGGTGTGTGGGGTAGCTTCACCACCCCGCGCACCCGAGGCCTGGGCGACCCCAGCGCGTTGACAAGGGCCGCGCCCTTGGTGTGGCTTTGTTCTGCCGTCCAGGGGGCAC
Organism: Pseudomonas sp. WS 5010; assembly: GCF_012985565.1. Taxonomy (NCBI): domain Bacteria; kingdom Pseudomonadati; phylum Pseudomonadota; class Gammaproteobacteria; order Pseudomonadales; family Pseudomonadaceae; genus Pseudomonas; species Pseudomonas sp. WS 5010. Next base: position 111 of record NZ_JAAQWQ010000019.1, read on the forward strand.
CCCTGGCTGCCAGCGGCGCTTAACCCACACGTCGATGCTTACCGCTTTCTATGTCATAAACGAAAACCGGATGAATCACCCCGTTTTTCACAATCGCAATGTCCGTCACTTTCCTACCGAATCGAGGGTCGCGGTGGCAATGAATCATGAGGTTCAAAACCGCGAGAATCATTCTCCCGGCGAGGTCGTACTCGATAAGCCCCGCTGCGGCCATCAGATATTGCAATCGTGGCACAGTGTCTTCAGGGCCATTCGAGTGCAGCGAAGCAGCGGAGCCACGGTGACCGGTGTAGATGAATTGAAAGAAAGCATCACAGGCGGCAGCGTCACGAATTTCACCCACCCAGCCGCGGTCGGGTCTGTAACGCAAAAATTTGCGAATACATGATGCTAGCGTCACCTCTCGCCTACCCTCTCTTGGCTCACGATACGGAGCCTCAAAAGCGACCACGTTAGGGAGAATGGAGCGCATGCCTAACTCAAGAGTGTCTTCAGCAGTACATAGGCGTTCGGTTTTCGGTATGAAATGACCACAGGCCCGTAGTAACGCGGTTTTACCTGCACCTGTGTTGCCGGTGAGGAGCATCGTCGCGCCGCCCACCACTTGTTCTTCAATAAAATCGGCCATTTCCTCGGTTAACGCCCCCAGGCCAACCAGCTCCGGCATTGTGTATGCCTTTGCGGGTTTGCATCGAAGGCTGAACGTAGCACCTGAAGGCGTCATTGCAGAATGAGTACAACTGATACGCGCTCCATTTGGAAACCGAGCGTCAAGCTCTGGCCGATCCTGGTCAAACGGCTGATCAAGAACAATGCCGAGCTGACGAATGAACTCAACAAGCCTTTCTTCTGAGGCAAAGACGCTATCCACTCGCGTCAGCACGTTGTTGATTTCGACATACATTTCGTCAAAGCGGTTTACACAAATCTCAGTCACAAGTGGATTTTTGTAGTGCGGAATCACCGGAGCAAGGAAGTGCTCCAAAAGCTCCCAGCTTCCAACCGCCTTGAGTGGGACTTGCCCGAAAATTGTCTCTGCGTAACTCATAATGAATACATGACCTCCACCTGAAACAGCATGAGATTGCTTTCGTGAACTGGACTCGCGGTGAAGCTACGGTCCTTGTCCTGAGCCAAGCGGGTAGTCCCAGGAAGCGGCCGATAAATCGGCCAGATAGGCTGGTCGTATTTCTCCTGGTACAAAGCGCATAGGCCCTGATTTGGGAAAAGGTACAGAACCTTGTCGTAGTGCCCGCTTCGTATATTTTTGAGGTGCGAAAGAAAGATGTTGTACACGCGAGGGCTAGACTTGTGATTAAGCTCGACCTCCAGCGCAACAGTCGTGCCGTTCTTCAGCAGCAAAATGGCATCGGGCAAGCGAACAGTCCGAAGATGCTTTAACGTCTTTTCTGGCTTGAACGAGGCGATATCATCCATGCGAGTGATGATTGCCGCCTGCACTGAAAAGCTGTGAATCATCGTCACCCAGGAAGGCAACCGACGACGACGCTTGAGGTTCAGTTCTGGCACAAGCATCAACGCATACTCAAACCCCGCCTCGCCCAAGCTATAAACCTTTCGGTCAATTCCGGGAGCGCGCTCAACGAGCAGAAACCCCGAATCCTCCAAACGCTTAAAAAAGGCTCGCTGGCCGTCCGCTTCCACACCGAGCATGGCAGCAATAGTTGACCTATCGGAGTAGTCGAACCACGCAAGCCATTTCACCACGGACTCCAGTTTTTCCCGGCTCCGACTTATCGCTGCTGAGCGGCCCCAGCCGCTCACAGCGTTAGTGGTTTTCCCTTCGTCCAAAATCACTCTCCACCAATTACATTGCATAAAATTCCCGGCCATACCACGGGGGAATTTTGTTTTTGATTTGCGCCCGGGAAGGGCAGCGAGCCCCCCAAAGGGTGGGCAAAGGTGGCCTTCCCGGAAAGCAAATCAAGCCGTAGCAGAATCATGCCAGCGGGCCCACCGAAGGTAGGGCAACGCTAGGCATGAGGATGCTACGGCTTTCGAGCGCATATCGAGCCCTTTCCTAAATGCAGGCGAGGCCAGCCCACCGAAGGTAGGGCGAGGCCAATGCCTGCATTTAGGAAAGAGGCGTATATACGACGCGAAGCCCTTAGCCCCGTTGCAGGGGCTAGGCGTTGCAAACGCCGCCAACGGCCAAAAGCCGCTGGCAGCTTTTAGGCAAACGACCAAAAGTCGTTGCTTGCTTTTGCCTCCCAGTAGGGAGGCACCACCAGCCTCAAGCTGGTGGCCGCTTTTAGCAAAGACCGGCGAAGCCGCCCATAGGGGCAGGGCGTGGACGGCTTTATCGTCCAGGGGCTGCGTCGTCGCAGGGTGTGGGGCTCTGGCAATCGGCCTTAGCCGATTGTTGCTTGAGGCAATCGGCCCTAGCCGATTGATGCTTCTGCCGACCCGAAGGGAGGCGCCAACAGCGAACAGCTGCTGGCTGCTTTTGATCGCAGCGACCGATAGGGCGCGTCCAGCATCACGAAGAGCGAAGCGATGAAGGATGCGTAATACAGCGAAAAGGACAGACGCCCCCCGAGCCCACGAGGGGGGTGAGGAAAAATGGCCCCCAGGCCAAATTTTTCCGGTCTGCCCTGGTGTAGCCCGTTCAGGGCGGAGACAGGGTGCGCAGCATCCGCTAGCGAAAGCGGCGCGGGCGTCCGGTGAAACCGGACCAACCGCCATGCGGCATGAAGCAGCTGAGGAAGGGACGAAGGACCGCACCGAAGCGTCGCGCAATGCCAGGATGGCGGTTGGTCCGGCTTCATCGGACGCCCGCGCGGGTGAATTTTGCCGATTAGCCCGTCCAGGGCGTATGAGGCAAAAGAGGGTGGAGGCTCGCGCAGCGAGCCGGAACCCTAAAAGACTGACGGGGCGCTCCCCCGGCGGTCTATGGTTGCCCGTCAGGGCGACCACGACACCCACCGGGTGGCGGCCTTTGAGGCTTTTGATTTGTAGAAAAAGCATGCTTTTTCTATGCTCCGTTCTATTGGCTTTTCTATTGCTTAGACTATTGCTAATGCAATAGAAAAGCAATAGGATAATGCGCATAGATATGTGCATATCTTAAAGGCTGTTTTCTGCGATATATCGTAGAAAATAGCTGCTCCAGGACTTTCCGATTCGGAAAGTCTGTAGAATCTTTCCGATTCGGAAAGAGTGTAGGAACTTTCCGATTCGGAAAGAATGCTACGAATGGACGGAACTTTCCGATTCGGAAAGTTCAGATTGAGAGCATTGAAGCTAGTGACACTGACAGAGGTAGAGGACGGCGAATGGAAATTTTACGCTTTATATTGCTGAACACGGACCCAGGCTTAACAACCGTATTTTGCCTCATGATCGGTGTTTTGCTTGTGCTTGCCGTGACCGGGGCGGTCAAGCAATCAGACGATGCAACGGCGATGGATGTTGCATTTTTGTATGCTCGTCGCTGCATCATGATCCTACTGTGCGCTGCTGGCCCACTGTTAATAATCGGGCTGTATGCATACGCATATGCCGTCTACGGCTTCGATGGTGAGCGCGCTACATCCTTTATGAAACTGTGGTACGGAGAGTTTCGGAAGTCGATTGCCGACCTGTGGTGGTGCTTCCTGGTGGTGCTGTCTGCGCCTATGTTTTTGCGCATGATAATGCTGCGCTGGGTTCGACCAAAAATAAGCGGCTGGCTTCGCAAGTTCCGGGTTCAGGCAAGTGGTGACGCCCTGAGCGATATCCGCATAGACATGGATAACCTCAAAGCCAAAGACTTTAACCCCCTGGACTACTATCTAAAAGGTCAGATGTTTTTGGGTTTGGATGATAAAGGCGAGGCCATCTATATGGCCGACGAACTTTTCAGGAAGAACCACGCCAAGGTGATTGGGCCGTCCCAAACAGGTAAAGGCGTGATGCTCGGCGTTCTATTGGACCAAGCCATTATGAAGGGTTGGGGGGCCTGGTTCGTTGACCAAAAACCTGACGATTTTATCTACGATATTATGCGTGAAAGCTGTGAGCGTCACGGACGCCCTGCCCCGCTTGTTCTTGATTTAAATGGCGTCGGCCCCGGCTCATATGGACCGTTCATTGGTGGCACACGCAGGGAACGACGCGAGCGCGTTGTAAAGACATTTGGCATGGCCGATAACGGCACAAATGCGGACTTCTTCAAACGAGAGGAACGCAAGGTTCTCGACTATCTCATGCCTCTTTGGGACGGTACATTAGGTCAGCTGGCAAAACTACTGAAGGGCAAACATCCCGAAATAAACGAGCAAATGGCGAATTGGGTCAGGGAGAAAAACGGCAGCATTGAATCTAACGTAAGTGAGTTCATGCAGCTCGATACCCTGCGCGCAACAGTAGAAGAAAGCTTTGACGTTGCGGCGGCTCTCAATTCCGGCGCGGTCGTATACGTGCGCTCAAATATCAATGACACCATTGTTAGAAAGGCATGCATTGCTTTACTTGATGAGGTTGTACAAATCGTTCTTAAAAAACGGCTTGAACATCCTACATATCTGTCATTGGACGAAGTGCGGTTTATCGTCTCTCAAAACTTGGCAGATGCGCTGGCTACCATTCTTTCGAAAAACGTGTTTGCGTCGATTGCATATCAAGCGCTAACCGACCTGCTAAACCTTCCAGATAAAACGCTGAATGCGGAATCTATCAAAGGTGGCATTGATATCAACACCCAAATCACACTCACCTATCGTGCAAACGATTATGAGACAGCACTGTGGCTTGCGAACATGACTGGCATAGCACAGAAGACAGTCACCAAGATGGAAAAGGTTGAAGTCAACAAAGGTGGAGCTGAGGTTTGGGGCGACGAACGATCTGTCGGGCAAGTCGAAGAAACCACTGTCACTACTAACCAGTTGCTGGCCTTGCCTGCGCGAGTAAGCGCCCTGATTCGCCCAAACCATTTGGCAGTCATTATCTATACCTGCTGGATCACCGTTAAGGAGGCTAAGGGGCTACCGCCGCGCAACCCAGTCCAACCCCCTGCCCTACCGGCTAAACCACCAGCAGCAACAACACCGGCACCTACAACAGCATCAACCTCTACAGAGGAAGATCCTTTCGATTCCAACGCTGCGAACTCAGATGACCCATTTGCAAGCCTAAACGAAAATCCTGGCGATGATCCGTTTGCAGCGCTCGCCTCGGCTACAGATGATCCGTTTTCCAGCATTGACAGCGATGAAATTAATGGGCCTTCTGAAGATCCATTTGCAGGAACAACCGGCGATGATGAGGCCCGATTTATACCGGAACCAGATGCACCCAAAAAGCCAGCAGGTAAAGCGAAACTGAGCGCTGATCAGTTGGCAGCAATTGAGGCGGCAGGACTAGCGATTACTAGTCCGGGATCGCCTAAACCAAAACCCGCTGCTAAAGCGGATCTGTCCTCCCTGGACGACATTGAAGGAATTTAACGATGACTATTGAAGCCCCATTTCCAAAGGTAATCGGCGTTAGCACGCCAAAAGGCGGCGTCGGCAAAACCACGACTATTACTGGTCTTGGCATCTACCTCAGTCTCCAGGGCAAGAAGGTACTGTTTATTGACCTGGACAACATCGCAAGCTTGACCAACAACCTACAGGGCGCGGGTGTGCGTCATGCTCACCTGAGCAATGTCACACATTTGTTCAAAGATCCTGAAGAAGCAAAGCCAATCACCGTAAGCGTGATTTCAGACACTATTCACCTGATACAAGGTGATGAAAGTATCAGCGAGATAAACCGCGTAAGTGATCTGACTGTGGTAACGGCCTTAAAAGACAATCTCCAGATGAATGTAGCGGACATAGAAAGCTACGACTACATCCTGATTGATACACCTGCGGGCAACGGCAACACACTTCTTGCGACTCTAATCTGTGCAGACATGATCTATTCGCCTATTGACCTGGACCACAACGCTATCGGCTCACTGAAGGAGTTAACGAAAGTCCTCAAGCCGGTGAAACGCCGATTGAACGCCAAGCTTCAATGGGGCGGCTTCGTAATCAACCGGGTCAAAACGCTGGTAAGCGTGCTTGGGAAAAAGGTTCCTCACTCCCTTGGCGATAGATCTATCTATGAAGGGCTAGTAAGCGCATACGGCGACGTTGCACTACTGGGCGTTATCGGTTTGCGCGACCCGATTAAAACTGCAATCAGCAAAGGCAAGTGGATAAGCGGCAAAGACGATTCAGCGCAAGACGCAACTTTTGAATTTGAAAACTTCTGCAAAAAACTGATGGAGAAAATCTAATGGTCGACAGTATCCAAGAACTACTGAACAGCGGCGACACGGACCCAATTACTGGCGAAGCAATTATGCTGATCCATCGGTCAAAAATCATTCCAGATGCTGACCAAGATCGCGACGATTGGGATAGTCCTGAAACTATTGCCAACATCCAGTCAATCCGCAAGTCCTCCCGCATCAAGTTGGAAGATGGTCGCTATTACGGCATTCGCTACCCGCTGTTTGTAGGCACTCCAGACGAAAATGGTAACGTCCCGATCATTGACGGCGAGTGCCGGTGGCGCTCGACTGAGGATGCGCCAGAAGAACTACAGATGCTCCCTTGTATCGTCCGCACTGGCGGTAAGAAAGAACGCCGGTTGGATCACACATCCTCCAACGGAGCGCGCAAAGGCTTAACCCTGTATCAGACTGCTATGTCCATCCAAAAGGACGAAAAGGAATTCGGCCTTTCAACCGATGAAATTTGCGCAGTACATGGCCTCCCGAATGCTTCGGCACTGAGCAAGTACAAAGCGATTCATAAGTTGAGCGACCGTCAAAAACAAATCGTTCGCTCGGGATCGTTCCAGGACGTGAACCTCGTCTACGAACTCAAAAAGCTTGATGACGATTCGTTGACCAAGCTGGAAAAGCGAATCACCAAAGGTGAGTCGATCCAGCAAGCGATTAAGGCACTGATCCCGAAGGAACCGAAGCCTGCAAAAGAAGGCGGAAAAAGCACCGGCAAAACACCTCCGACCGAAGACGGGGAAAACAACCCCAACGGCAGCGGTAACGAAGACAGCGGCAATCTTTCCGAATCGGAAACTTTTGTAAGCTTGACAATTGGTCTGGATGCCGCTAAGGCGCTGGCAAGCTTGCTTGACGTGCCCGCCGATCTTGACGCGAAGGCCCTACAAGCCGCTCTGAGTGAAGCTATCAAGAACATGGCCCCAGCATCCACTGAGGGAGCTGAGTAATGGCCCTGGTGCGTCTGGCGAACCTCAATGACTACGAGTCAGTAGAAGTGCTGGGACGCACCATGTTCAAAATAACGTGGTGCCCCACTCTTTGCCCTGGGAGCCCTACTGATAACCCCGCTGAAGGGCTAGACCTATTCAACGAATATCAATGTTCTGTAGCCGCAGGGCTTGAGCATAGAGCGGAGCCAGCTGAAAAGCTGGCTGTGATTGTTGAGTGGTGTCTAACAACCCACTGCGAAAACCGCGTGACCTTGGCTAAGGAACTGGTTAGAGCAAACCGCGATGGTGTCCGTATTGGGCTTGACTTCAACACTAATGAATACATAGAGCCAGCCGTAGGCTATCGGTACGAGCTGGCTTTTTTAAATGAACAGATTCAGTTGCTCCCCGCAGCCCAGGTGATGCAATTACAGAATCTAGTGCAGGTAGCTCAATTATGACTGACAAGGATCAAGTGCCGTTTGACGTTCGTATAAAGGTCCACGACCTCTATTTGATCATTCTGTGGGATACAAACTACTTTCCCGGCCATGAAGACAACAAAAGAATCTGCGGCGTGCGCGTGGCAGATAGCTTGTTCTCAATCGAGGCTTTTGCGAGCAATTCCAAACCTGAATATGCCATTGCCCAGGCACTGGCTGAAAAGGTAAGGCCGGTACTTAGCGATAACTTAAAGGCAGTTGAGGACGACTTGAAAGTCAGCCTTCAAACGCTCACCGAGGAACTTAACGATCCAGTCATAAAGGCTATGGACGTTGTTGTTCCGACCCCAACTGAATATCTACTGACTATTAAAGAAGGCAAGGGAACACCCCTGGTTAACGCATTTGTACGGTTATTTGTAATTGCCGACCTGATAGTCGCAAGTTTGAAGGACCTACATTTCAAGGGAGCTATAAGCAAAAAAGAATGGAAAAAACGTGAGGATCGTTACGTTAAACCGTTACGCAAGCTCATGCACGATATGAACCAGACTATCAAGCTCTATCACGAACAGCGGAAAGCGCTGACTCCCAAGTAACTAACCGTGGCTTTTCGGAGCCACGTAATTACTTCGCAACCCAATACCTACAGAACTTTAATAGGTATTGGCTTGCCTGAATAAAGGCTAACGCAATGACTACTTTGATAATTGTAGAGTCTCCATCCAAGGGCAAGATCATTGAAGAATATCTTGGCAGTGGCTATCGCGTTGCAGCCAGTGTCGGTCATATCAGAGATTTGCCCGAAGCTGGAATGGGCGTACATGCGCCCGATTTCAAACCCGAGTACGTATATACCGATAAAGGCAAAGAGGTTGTAGCCAGGCTAAAACGCCTTCAGGCTGAATGTACAGATGGGGTCATTCTTGCGACCGACCTGGATAGGGAAGGGGAGGCAATTGCTTGGCATCTAAAACAAGTTTTAGGACTCAAAGATGAGCGTCGGATTACTTACAATGAAGTAACTCCGGAAGCCTTGAAAAAGGCCCTTGCGAACCCTCGCGCAATTGATCTAAAGGCCGTAGCAGCCCAGGAAGCGCGCCGGGTAGCTGATCGCCTCATAGGTTATATGGTGAGCCCTGTTATTGCAGAGGCTATGGGTGACAAAACCGCCTCTACTGGCCGCGTCCAGAGCGTAGCAGTAAGGCTTGTAGATGACCGGGAAAAGGAAATTGCAGGCCACTCCAGCTTAAAGCACTACAGCGCAGAACTGACGTTTGGAAACTGGAAAGCGTCTTGGGACACTAAGCCACTCCTGGAAGGCCAGAAACATTGGACGAATAAGGAATTTGCTGAACTGGTCGCGGCGGTGCGCAGCGTCAAGGTTATGAGCTGCGATGACAGCGAAACAACTAGCTCCCCACCAGCACCGTTTGACACAACTACTCTCCAACAGGCCGGTAGCAATACCCTGGGGTTTGACCCACAGCAAACTATGGCAATTGCGCAAAAACTGTATGAGCAAGGCGCGATCACATACATGCGTACCGACACTACGGTGCTGTCGGATAACGCGCTGGAGGAAATATTTGCCTACGGCAAAGAAAACGGCTTGCCTATTGTTGCGAAGGCCCGCACTTGGAAACAAGCGGATGACGCCCAGGCCGCGCATGAGGCAATTAGGCCGTCACATATAGCGGTCACGACTGCTGGTGAAAACGAAAACGAGCGCAAACTTTACAATCTCATATGGATGCGTACGGTCGGCTGTCAATTGCAAGACGCACGCTTTGCAGTTCGTGTCGCTCGGCTAGAAGCGACAAGCACGGTCGATGGTAAAACAGTTGAATTTGAAGGTCGCGGCAAAAAGCTTATTTACAAGGGCTGGAAAGAGTTAACGCCTTTTGACAGCTCCGAGGATCCCGAGGATGAAGCAAGTCTTGAAGGTCAAGACTCAGACAATCCTGTCCCGAAATTGACCACCGGAGACTTTCTAGATGCTGACACGGGCAGCGTAGTTGAAACTAAAACGAAGGCTCAACCGCGTTATACAGAAGCCAGCCTAATCAAAGACATGAAGCGCCTCGGAATAGGTCGCCCAGCGACCTACGGCGCGGTGATGAAAACTATCGTAGATGACCGTAACTATGTTGAGCGCTTCGGCAAAAAGAAACAGCTGAAAATGGCGTTTCGCGGCATTCGGCTAATGAATGTACTTCGCGATAACTTCCAGTTTCTTAACTACGACTTTACGAAGATCCTGGAAGAACAACTTGAGGGCATCGCCACGGGTAAAGCTAATTACAAAACCTTGTTAGGTGCTGTCCATAAGAGATTGCAGACTGAGCTTACCGCGTTCCAGGTAAAGGTTCCTGTAGAGTTCCCGTGCCCTAAATGCGCTCGCGGCCTAATCCTCAATCCTGCGAAGAATAAAAAATCTTCGCCCTGGTGGGGATGCAGTGGCTACAACCCAGACGAAAGCGGCTGTGATTACATGGCCGAAGATGCGGACGGTAAGCCGGGTAAACCAAGTGGCCCAGTGCTGACAGAGTTTGCGTGTTCGGGTTGCGGCAAACCGCTGATCCACCGTGTTAAAGAAGGGGAGGGGGGATGGTCATTTTTCGGCTGCTCCGGCCACAAAGAAGGCTGCCTACTGAGCTTCCCTGACAAGAGCGGCGAACCCGATCTAACGTCGCCCAGGAAGCCCAAGGCTAAGACAGAAGCCGATAGCTGATTCATAGGTCTACTTGATCATTACAGCCCCCTATCCAGGGGGCTTTTTTTTGTCCTACGATTTGTGCTAGGCGTCTTGGCATATATGCCGTTTTGAGTTAGGATGGGCGCGTCAACTTTAAGAGCGCATGGTTGACTGAAACGCTCTCCTACTAAACTTTACAAGGATATATACCATGTCTGGTATTGAACTCGATTTCCAAGCTGTTCCAACTCTCTTTGATTTTGCTCCTGACGTTCTAGCAGACCACGCGATGTGCAAATCTGCTTACGCCTCGGCTTACATGGATTACCTTAAAGCTCACGCTTTTGGCAATGTTCATGTTCACTCAAAGTTTGTTGCTGCTAATCTTTTGAAAACCGAAAAAATCTCGGCTTTCTATGATAAGCAATATCTTTATGTCATTCGCACTCTTGACGATGACTCTAAAGTATTCCGATTCTATGCTCCGACTGAACTGCGTTTTGTAGACGCTGTTAAAATTGTCGAACTGCATCAACAAATGTCAACTCTGGATCTTCAAGATCATTATTGATCTGATTTAGTGCTGACACGACGAGATAGCTTTGCTATCTCGTTTTTTTTTGCCTTCAGTTTGAGTTTTAAACTATACTGACTATGCAGCATTAAGGGCCAACGGCTGCTATGCCCTAAACTAATTATTAAGAGATTTATATGACGACTAATACAGTTGCATCCGAAGTTCTACCAGAAGATGTTATGTACGTTGAATGCCCTGTGTGTGGCAAACCCGCCCCACGCTCAGATTGGGAAACAAACCACTCTGGTACAATCAACGCGCACTGGTCTGTCAATTGTGGTCATTGCGGCTTCAAAGATGGATCATACGACGATGACAGTGATGAATGATCTGTAAGTCAATCAAAGGAGCCTTCAAGGCTCCTTTTTAGTTAGATACTTGACTAATCCCTGTGAGTTGGGGATTATTGCTGTGCGACGTTAGAGCTCAATGGTCGCTGAAATGCTCTCAACTAACCGATATCGGAGTTCCAATCATGGAAATTCAAGTAGTTCAATTTGAATCTGCTGGCACTTACCATCAGGCAAATGAATATAACGAAGCATGGTCTGTAATGGACGAAGAAAACTACCGCCGCGAAATTTGCGAACGGTTAGATTTAAACTTCGATGCATTGGAGATTGATTCAGATGGTATTCCGTTCTGATTCCATTAAGCGTTAAGGTGATTCTATGTATATCAGAATAATGCTTTTGCTGAATCTAATCATGCTTGCCATTGCATTAAACCTGCATGACAAAGTTTGGATTAGCATTTCCGCACTTGGCTTTATCGCTTCTATTGCAACACTTGTGTTGGAATCCAAGAAGCTTCAAACAACTGTTAGTAGCTGACTCTCGTAGTTATCTCAATACTAATGAAAGGAACCTTCGGGTTCCTTTCTTTTTGCCTGTGGTTTTTATTTGAGCTAATATTGCTGTGCAGCGTTAAGGGCGCTCGGCTGCTGAAACGTCCTACATCAACCATTAAGGAGCTTTTATGAGTCAACATATCTTTGAGCAACAAAGCACCATCGACGGGGATACATATCGCGTGCAGATGGGGTGGGACAAACCGTTACAACGGTTTTACTGCGTAATGTGGGTTTTGCCTGAAGTGGATGAAGCTATCTATTCGAACGTATACGACAGCACACCTAATCAGACGCTGTGGTATCTCGAAAAGCAGGTCACGGAGTATGGCTTGACCATACCTGACGGCATGCTGCTCGAAATCATCCAGGATGAGCGGGATAATGTCGTAAACAAAACAAAGCACTGGGGCTGATAGTCTGAGTGTGTCAGCGGGGGGCCTTCGGGTCCCTCGTTTTTTTTGTGCCGCTGGCAGCCAGGGGTGCCCCCTGGACGGCAGAACAAAGCCACACCAAGGGCGCGGCCCTTGTCAACGCGCTGGGGTCGCCCAGGCCTCGGGTGCGCGGGGTGGTGAAGCTACCCCACACACCC
>NZ_JAAQWQ010000001.1:0-1030439 GCF_012985565.1 Pseudomonas sp. WS 5010
TTCTTGACGACCATAGAGCATTGGAACCACCTGATCCCATCCCGAACTCAGCAGTGAAACGATGCATCGCCGATGGTAGTGTGGGGTTTCCCCATGTGAGAGTAGGTCATCGTCAAGATTAAATTCCGAAACCCCAATTGCGAAAGCAGTTGGGGTTTTGTTTTGGGCGGTCGAAAACCCATAAGCCCGCAAGCAACTGGTCGCGCCCGCCAACTGCAACAAATGCGATTGCTGCTCTATGCTTAGTTGGCTTTACTCATTCTTAAGGACGGGAGGTAGGTATGACCACTGAACCTAAACCGCGCGATGACGCGGAGCAGGAGCGCGCCAGGCAGCGTCGCGAGGAAGAGAAGCCACAGACCTGGAAGCATCCGGATGACGGGACGGAGCTATCCGAACGCGATCAGGAACGCCCCCTGAAGCCATAACTGTAGGAACCGGCTTGCCCGCGATGGGCATAACGCTGACAGGCCCCCGCCGTCAAGCCGGCTTACAGGACATCGGCGTACACAACTCCACCAGCGTCCCATCCGGGCAGCGCACATAAGACACCACTTGGCCCCAGGGCTTGCTGCTCGGTGCTGATAGCTCGGTCGCACCTGCGGCCACAGCCTTGGCGTGGGCGGCCGGGACGTCATCGGTCACAAATCCCAGTTCCACACCCAGCGGTTGCTTAGAAGAATGAGCAGCGACGTGCCCACCCTTGAAATTCAACTCCCCCAGTTCATGCGCGGCGAAGGACAAGGTGGTGCCTGCGGTTTCCAGCTCGCCATAGGTCCCAGACTCATGCAGGAAGCGTCGACTGAAGCCGAAGGCCGTTTCAAAAAACTGCAGCGACGCGGCGACATCCGGGACGTAGACGATGGTGTAGGCGAATTTCATGGCTAAGCGCTCCGTGCTTGAAAAAGATGCCTATTAGAGGAAGTGCCAGCAGGCTCGTCAACCTGCCGATACCAGCAGCGCCGTGGGAAACCCCGACGCCAAGACCAGGTACGCCACGATGGCGGCCAGGCACAACCCGATAAATACCCGCAGCAGCGTCCTGGCGGTTGGATGGGCGATGAACCTGATACTCCAGATGCACAGCCCGGCCATCAGGATGGCCAGGGCAAGAATGACCAGCACGGGGATGTTCTCGGTTGCCATGGAAGCTGATTTATAGTCCCAAATACGTGGGTTGGATAGTCGGCGCATAGACGCAGGCCCCGCTGTGTTCCTAAACTGCCGACTGTCTTGGGCAGTGGGGCGCTTGCCATGAATCGCAATGAATTACGCAAGGCCGACATCAACCTGATGGTGGTCTTTGAAACACTGATGCTCGAGCGCAACGTAACGCGTGTGGCAGAGAAGCTGTTCCTTGGCCAGCCCACGGTCAGTTCGGCCCTCAACCGCCTGCGCACGCTGTTCAACGACCCGCTGTTTATCCGTGTCGGCCACCGCATGGAACCCACGGCGCGGGCCGAGGAGCTCATCCTGCATCTGTCGCCGGCCCTGGACTCGCTGTCGGCGGCGTTGAGTCTTACCCATGATTTCGACCCGTCTGTCAGTACCATGACCTTTCGTATCGGCCTGTCCGATGACGTCGAGTTCGGTCTGTTGCCACCGCTGTTGCGGGCCCTGCGCACCGAAGCACCGCAGGTGGTGTTTGTGGTGCAGCACGTCGATTACTGGCGGATTCCCGATTTGCTGGCCTCTGGCGATATCACCGTCGGCATCACCCAGACCCGTGGCCTGCCGGCCAATGCCAAGCGCAAACTGTTGCGCCACATCCGTCCCAGCGTGCTGCGCGCCGATGCCTCGGACCAGGCGCTGACCCTCGACGAATACTGCGCACGGCCCCATGTGCTGGTGTCTCACACCGCTAACGTCGCGGGGTTTGCCGATGAGTGGCTGGCGGAGATCGGTCGCAAGCGGCACGTGGTGTTATCCGTGCCGCAATACAGTTCCTTACCGGCATTACTGGCCGGCACCGATATGATCGCCAGCCTGCCGGACTACACGGCCCAAGCCATGGCGGCGGCGGGCAACCTGTTTTGTGAGCCGTTTCCGTTCGATACACCGACCCTGGACCTGTCCATGGTCTGGCTCAGCCACGTTGACAGCGACCCCGCCGAACGCTGGATGCGCTCGCGGCTGGAAGCGTTCATGGGGGCGTGAGCGCGGCAAGTTAGGCGTTTGCTTCTCTTGCCACGTCCACTTTGCAACTGGCCGCAACCGCCGCCACCTGCTCGCGAAACCACGCGTTGGCGCTTTCCTGCTCGCTGGCATCGTTCCACTGCATCTCCAGGGTAAACCCCGGCAGGCCGTTGGGGGCTTCGCAATGGCCGAACTGTGGTTCCACGGCCAGCAGTTGTTGCACGCGCCGGGGTAGGGTGACGATAAAGTCGGTGCCGGCAATCATCTTCAGCGCCGCGCTGTAGCTGTTGGCCCGGGCGATGACCTGGCGCTTGTGAGCCTGGCGGCTCAGCCAGCCGTCGATCATGTTGGTGTCCGAGGTCCAGGGCGTGGGGAACACATGGCGCCGGGCCACAAAGGACTGCAGGCTGAACGCCGGCTCCCGGGGGGCCGCACGCTTGTCGAAGACGCAGACCAAGTCGTCTTCCAGCAGCATCTGGGTCCTGAGGTCCTTGTGCTCACGGTGAAAGTGCGGACCGAAGCAGATCACCAGGTCCAGGCGCCCGTCACGCAGCGCCTCGACAGGGATCTCGGTTTCCAGCTTCTGCACATTGACGATCACCGGCAGGTCGGCATGATCGAAGTGTTTCAACAATCTGGGCAGGATCAGTTGCTCGAAGTATTCGGGTGCGCAGAGGTTGAAGGTGACGGCTTTTTGCGTGGGATCGAACGTCTGCGCGCCCGCGTGGCACAGGTTGATGCTTTCGAGGATTTTCTGCACATGCCCGTACATGGTGCTGGCCTTGTAGGTTGGGCGCATGCCGGCACGGGTGTTGATAAACAGGTCGTCCTCAAAGCTGGTGCGCAGCTTTTTCAGGCTGTAACTGACCGTGGACTGGCTGACAAACAGGGTTTCGGAGACATCGGTGACGCTGCTTTGCTCATACACAGCGATAAACACCATCAGATCCTGCATATCGAGCTTTCTAAGCAAGTTACTGTTTAGCATTCGTTCCGTCCGTGAGCCTGTTGCGCGACCGCAGCGCAAACAAGACAAAATGTTAACGGAACGCTCGTCCCAATAGAAAGGTCTGTCGGACCTTTCTATGTTCATTGTGGGACAGATACTGTTTGGAACACGACGCCTTAACGAATATGCCGTGCATAGTGGCGCGGGTCGAAGCACAGGACTATCAGTAACATCACCCCCACCACCGCGGTGAGTGACCACCAGGCCCATTCGAAGCTGCCCAGTTGGTCGCGGATCATCCCGGCAATCAGCGGCGACACCCCAGCGATCAGGTAGCCGATGCCTTGCACAAACGCCGTCAGGCCACCGGCGCGGCGCGGGTTGTCCAGGTGGTCGAGGGACAGGATCAGGCTCATCGGGAACAGCCCGCCAATGCCCAGGCCCAGCAGGCATGGCCACAGCAGTGTGAAGTGTTGCGGGGAAAGGATCAGGCCGCAGAAGCCGGCGATGATCAGCACCAGCAGCACGGCCACCACGCCGCGCTTGTCCTGGCGTCGGTTGGCGATAGCCGGGGTGATCAGTCCGGAGACCACTTCCATGGCCGTCAGGAAGCCCAGCAGCAGGCCGGCGTTCTGTTCGCTCCAGCCCTGCTCGACGTAGTACGGCGCCAGCCAAGCCAGTACACAGGTGTAGGACGCGGTACCGAGGCCGAAGAAAATCGCCAGCAACCACGCGCGGCGATTGCGGAAAAACGATTCCTGCGGGCCGCTGCCGGCTTGGGGCAGTGGTGGCAACGCGGCGCGCTGGGCATACCAGAACAGCAGCGCCAACACGGCAAGCACCGCCCAGATCGCCAGACCCATCCGCCAACTGCCAGTCTGTACCTGGATGAATGGCGAGAACGACGCCGCCAATGCCGCGCCGCCCATGATCGCGGTGACGTACAAGCCCATGAACAGCGAAACGTTGTCACTAAAACGCGACTTGATCAGCGCCGGCATCAACGCCTGGATCAGGGCAATGCCCACGCCGGCGGCGATGGCGCTGAGGATCAACTCGGCGGCAGAGTCGAGAAACAGCCGCGACAAGGTGGCAAGGCCAATCACCACCAGCGACAGGACAATGCTGCGATGCTCGCCAAAGCGTTTGCCCAGGCCCATGCCGAAGAACATCGCCAAGCCCATCGCCATCACCGGCAACATGGTCAGTAACGAAGCAGTGCTGAAACTCAGCGGCACATCGCCGCGGATCGACGATAACAAAGGGCCGACCGCCGCCATGGACGGACGCAGATTGAGGGCCACCAGCACGACGCTGATCATCAGCCAGAGGGCGGTAGTGGGTTTTGCGTGGACGTTTTCCATGGGCGGGCCTTGAGCGGACAAGGTCGCCATTAGGCGACCGCGCGGGCCCGGCGGCAAATCAGAAAGTCGCAGGAGCTATTGAAAAACTACATCTGTAGGAGCCGGTTTGCCGGCGATAGTGGTCTGTCAGATAAGCCGCCATCGCCGCCATCGCCGGCAAGCCGGCTCCTACAGGGTTGTGGGCTTAGTAGCCCACGGTGAAACGCTGGCGCGAATGCTTGGTTGTTTCCACTTCGTCGATCATGGCAATGGCGAAGTCGGCAAAGCTGATCCAACTGCGGTTCTCGCTGCTCACCAACAGGTCATCTTGGCCCAGGCGGAACTTACCGGTGCGCTCGGTCTCGACAAACTCTGCCGAGGGCGAAAGGAACGTCCAGTCCAGCTCCTTTTCCTGGCGCAAGGTGTCGAGGAACGCTGCGCCAGCACTGGCCTCGGCCTTGTATTCGGCAGGGAAACCTTCGCTGTCGATGACCCGCCCGCCACCCGGCAGTAGCAGCGAACCCGCACCGCCCACTACCAGCAGGCGCTTCACGCCGGCCTGTTTTACCGGCCCGATCACCGCAGGCGCAGGCAGGGTGGCGAAGTGCGCGGCGCTGATCACCACGTCGCTGCCGCTGATGGCCTGTTGCAGGGCTTGGGCGTCCAGTGCGTCCACCTGTTTGACGGTCAGGCCGGGACGCGCGGCGATCGCGCCGGTGTTACGGGCAATGGCCGTGACGGTGTGGCCGCGACGCAGGGCTTCTTCCAGCAGTTGGCTACCGGCACGGCCGGTGGCACCAATGATTGCAATCTTGCTCATGACGTTCTCCAGTGTGGGTAAGGGTTGGATCAAATCACCACTTCATTTCGCCCTTGGCGACTTTGGCGCTCAGCTCCAGGGAGCTTTCATCGGCCAGGTTCGGGTAGCGTTTTTTCATGGCTGCGATCAGGGTCGAGGAATCCTTGGCCTTGGCGGTTTCTACATCGAAAGCCTTGATGTAGTCGGCCGTAAAGGCGACAGCTTTGACCGAAGGCGTGCCCAAGTAGTGGCCGGGAACCACGGTGACCGGCTTGAGTTTTTCGATACGTTGCAGGGTGCCCAACCAATCGGCATGGGACTGTGCGCCCTGGGTGTCGGCCATCCAAAGGTGGATGTTCTGCGAGACCACCACGCCGCCGACCACGGCCTTGATCGACGGGATCCACACAAAGCTGCGGTCCGGCTGCGGGCCGTCCAGGCCGATGACTTCCAGCGATTGCCCTTCGAGCGTCAGGCTATGGCCGTCGAGGACTTGGGGAATGAGGGTCTTGGCGGGTTTATCGGCGCCCATTTTCGGGCCCCAATATTCAATCTTTCCGGCAACGGTGGCCTTGATATGCTCGACCACCGGTTGTGGCGCGACGATCTTGGCCTGTGGGAAAGCGCTGGCCAGGGTGTCGAGGCCGAAGTAGTAATCCGGGTCGCCATGGCTGATGTAAATGGTGGTCAGCTGTTTGCCGCTGGCGCGGATCCTCTGCACCAGTTGTTCGGCCTGGCTTTTGCCGAACTGCGCGTCTACCAGGATCGCGTCTTTCTCGCCGCTGACCAGCACCGAACTGACGGGGAAGATCGCCGATTCACCTGGGTTATACACCTCGAGGGTCAGGTCGGCGGCGACGGCGTGGGCGGCAAAGCCAAGAACGGTAGTGGCCAGTACAAAGCGCTTGAGGGTAGTGAGCATGTTCAAGTCCAGGTCAGGGATGCCTTGGCAGGCGATGGACAGAGCTTAGTTGCACTGAACGCAGCAAAAAATGCGATGCTTGGACATAGTTTGTTTCTAAAACCGGGCAAATCATGGATCGTCTTCAAGCAATGCGGGTGTTTGTCACCGTGGTCGACCTGGGCAGCCAATCGGCCGCCGCCGATCATCTGGACCTGTCGCGCCCAGTGGTGTCGCGCTATCTGGCGGAGCTGGAAGACTGGGTGGGCGCGCGCCTGATGCACCGCACTACGCGCAAGCTCAGCCTGACCGCCGCTGGCAGTGAGACCCTGCCGCGTTGCCGGCAGATGCTGGAACTGTCCTACGACATGCAGGCCGCCGTCAGCGAACCGGACGACGCCCCTCGCGGCCTGGTGCGCCTGAGCGTCAGCACCTCGTTTGGCCAGGCGCAGTTGGCCGAGGCCATGGCCGAGTACGTCAAGCGTTATCCGCTGGTCAGTATTGACCTGCAAATGCTCGACCGCACAGTGAACCTGGTGGATGAGCGCATCGACCTGGCGATCCGCACCAGCAACGACCTGGATCCCAATCTGATTGCGCGTCAGTTGACCGTGTGCCGCTCGGTGATCTGCGCGTCGCCGGCCTACCTGCAGGAACACCCGCAGCCCCAGCGGGTAGAAGAGTTGGCGGAGTACAACTGCCTGACCCATTCCTACTTCGGCAAGAGCCTGTGGCACTTCGAGGAGAACGCTGAGCCCGTGTCGGTGCCGGTGCATGGCAATATCAGCGCCAATGAAGCCAGCACCTTGCTGCGGCTGACCCTGGCCGGGGCAGGGGTGGCGATGTTGCCGACCTATCAGGCCGGCGACTACATCCGCAGCGGCCAGTTGATCCGCCTGCTGCCCCATGCCGAACCGCGGCAGATGAACATGTATGCGGTGTATGCCTCGCGCAAGCACATGCCCCAGGCATTGCGCAGCCTTCTGGATTTCCTGGTCTTGAGGTTCCCGCCAGAGCCGCAATGGGACGTGGGGCTGTAAGCTCTATAAGGCGTCTGAATACCCGTCAATACTGGCAACTGGCCCTGGCTGGCCTATGCTCAATACAGCACCTTCTTGATCTGTCCGGAGGTTGATGCCATGACGATCAAAACCAGAAAGTACCTGACGATTTTTGCCCTCTGCGCCTTTGCCACGGCCCTCTATGGCACCGCTGCCTACCGCGCCGAACAGGCCCGCCTGCAACCCGGCATGGCTTCTGCCTGCAACCATGGGCAATGCACCTACTCGGCGACCCTGAGCGCACTGCGCTGACACGCAACCTGTTGCAGCAGCCGGCTTGCGGGCTCCTGCAACAGTGCGTGGGTGGTCGGTCAGTCCGCGTTCAGTTGTTCGCGAAATGCCTTGGGTGAAAATCCTACGCGCCTGCGAAACAATCGAGAAAAGTTCGTCGGGTCAGAGAATCCCAGTACGTCAGACATTTCATTAATGGTCATGCTCGTGTAGGTCAACAGACGCTTGGCCTCCAGCAGTTGGCGGTCGTGCATGATCTGCAACGCCGGCTGCCCGCCCAGCTCGCGGCAGGTGCCGTTGAGGTGCGACACCGAGATCCCCAGCTTGTGCGCCAGGTCTTCGATCTTCGGGTGTTCGCGGTAGTGCTGCTCCACCAACTGGGTGAAGTGCCGGAAGTACTCGCGGCCCCGAGGTGCCCGTGGATGGCGGCGCTGGATGGCCTGGCGGCTGATCCACACCAGCAGCACGCTGACCAGCGCGTGCATCATCATGTCCCGGGCCGGGAAGTCATCGGTGTATTCATTCTGCAACCGGGTGAACAGGCTATTGAGGTAGTCACTGTCATGGCCCGCCGGGTAGCTGCCCAGGGCGCTCAAACCGTCTACCGCCGAGCCCAACTGGCCTTGCAGGTGCGCCACCAGCGGCGCGGCCAGTGTCACCACAAACCCTTCTACATCCTCGGCAAACCGAAATCCGTGCACACACAGCGGCGGCAGCACTTGCAGGGTCGATTCGGTCAGCGTCGTGCGCTGGCCCTCGATCTCCAATTGCGCCTGGCCCTTGTACACATAGAGCAATTGGCACAGGTCCGCATGCCGGTGGGGCTGGATCTCCCACTGGTACTCGCGGCTGCGCCGGGAGATGGTCTCGCAATGCAGCAAATCCGGAGTCGGCCACTGCTGGCTTTCTCCGTAGAGTTTGAACACTGGAATCGCGGGACTGGCATTTTTGGTCATGTTTTTATCCGATACTCAGGACAGTGGTTCGGTAATCGCCCCGATTGGCGAAAAGCGCAGGCTTTGGCTCAGTTTTCACCTTCTTGTGGGGCTCACTCAAGGGAAAAATGCCAGTACCAAAACCAATGACAACGCTTTCACCGATAACGTTCGGGGGAAGCCGGCGGGCCATAAAAATAATGAAAACCCTAAAAACTCAAGTCGCCATCATCGGCGCCGGTCCTTCGGGGCTGCTGCTCGGCCAATTGCTGCATAACGCGGGGATTGAAACCCTGATTGTTGAGCGCCAGGCCCCGGACTACGTTCTCGGGCGAATTCGCGCCGGAGTGCTGGAGCAAGGCATGGTCGACCTGTTGCGCCAGGCGGGTGTCAGCCAGCGGATGGACGCCGAGGGCCTGGTGCATGAAGGCTTCGAGCTGGCCCTCAATGGGCGCTTGCACCACATCGACCTGAAGACCCTGACCGGCGGCAAGACTGTGATGATCTACGGCCAGACCGAAGTCACCCGCGACCTGATGGCCGCCCGCGAGCACGCCGGCGCGATCACCCTGTATGAAGCGCGCAATGTTCAGCCCCACGACCTTAAGGGCGAGCGGCCCTGGCTGACCTTCGAGCATCAAGGCCAGCAGGTGCGCCTGGACTGCGACTACATCGCCGGTTGCGACGGCTTCCATGGCGTGTCGCGCCAGTCGATCCCCGCCGATGTGCTCAAGACCTTCGAGCGGGTCTACCCGTTCGGCTGGTTGGGCATCCTTGCCGACACCCCGCCGGTCCACGGGGAACTGGTGTACGCCAAGCATTCGCGTGGCTTTGCCCTGTGCAGCATGCGTTCGCCCAGCCGCAGTCGCTATTACCTGCAGGTGCCGGCCGAGGAGTCGCTTGATGCATGGCCCGACCAGCGCTTCTGGGCCGAACTCAAGGCGCGCTTGCCGGCGGATCTGGCGGCCAGCCTGGTGACCGGGCCTTCGATTGAAAAGAGCATCGCGCCGCTGCGCAGTTTCGTGGTGGAGCCGATGCAGTACGGGCGCCTGTTCCTGCTGGGGGACGCCGCCCATATCGTGCCGCCCACCGGCGCCAAGGGCCTGAACCTGGCGGCCAGTGACGTGAGCACCCTGTTCACCCTCTTGTGCAAGGTGTACCGGGAAGGGCGCGTGGAGCTGCTGGAGAAATACTCCCAGATCTGTTTGCGGCGGATCTGGAAGGCCGAGCGGTTTTCCTGGTGGATGACCTCGATGCTGCACCAGTTTCCCGAGGCGGATGGCTTCAGCCAACGGATTGCCCAGAGCGAGCTGGAGTACTTTGTCGAGTCGCAGGCTGGACGCGAAACCATTGCAGAAAATTACGTCGGGCTTCCTTACGAGGCTATCGAATAGCCGGCTATCGAGTAACATGGCGGGCATTGCCGCTTGCCTGCAGGTTCTGTCGTGACCCAATCCACACCCTCTGTACGCAGTGTCCTTGCCGCCCTGATGTTGGCGATTTTCCTCGGTGCGCTGGACCAGACCATCGTCGCCGTGTCGATGCCGGCCATTTCTGCGCGGTTCAACGACGTCAACCTGCTGGCCTGGGTCATCTCCGGCTACATGGTGGCGATGACCGTGGCGGTGCCGATCTACGGCAAGCTTGGCGACCTGTATGGGCGGCGGCCGATGATGTTGATCGGCATGGGCCTGTTCACCGTGGCCTCGCTGTTTTGTGGCATGGCGCAAAGCATGGAGCAGTTGGTGCTGGCGCGGATCCTCCAGGGCATCGGCGCGGGCGGGATGATTTCGGTGAGCCAGGCGATCATCGGCGACATCATTCCGCCCCGCGAGCGTGGGCGTTACCAGGGTTACTTCAGCAGCATGTACGCCGTCGCCAGCGTGGCCGGGCCGGTGTTGGGCGGCTATATGACCGAGTACCTGTCGTGGCGCTGGGTATTTTTGATCAACCTGCCATTGGGCGCGGGCGCCTGGTGGGTGGCCCATCGCACGCTGGTGGGGCTGCCGGTGCCACAGCGCAAGCCGATCATCGATTACCTTGGCACGGTGCTGATGATCATCGGCCTGACCGCGCTGTTGCTGGGCATCACTGAAATCGGCCAGGGCCATCATTGGCGCGATGATCAAGTACTGGGCCTGCTGGCCTGTGCGCTGGTGGCGTTGACGGTGTTTGTCTGGCATGAGCGCCGGGCGCGGGAGCCGTTGTTGCCCATGCACCTGTTCGCCAACCGCAGCGCGGTGTTGTGCTGGTGTACGATTTTCTTCACCAGCTTCCAGGCCATCTCGCTGATCGTGCTGATGCCCCTGCGCTACCAGAGCGTCACGGGGGCCGGTGCCGACAGCGCCGCCTTGCACCTGCTGCCGCTGGCGATTGGCTTGCCCATGGGCGCGTTCTTTGCCGGGCGCATGACCTCAGTCACCGGTCGCTATAAACCGATGATCCTTACCGGGGCGCTGCTCACGCCGATTGCCATCCTCGGCATGGCCTTCAGCGCACCCCAGTCACTGATCCTCAGCAGCTTGTTCATGGTGCTCAGCGGCATTGCCTCGGGCATGCAGTTCCCGACTTCCCTGGTGGGCACGCAAAACTCGGTGGCGCAACACGACATCGGTGTCGCTACCAGCACCACCAACCTGTTTCGCTCCCTGGGTGGCGCGGTCGGCGTGGCGTGTATGTCGGCCTTGCTTTTGGCGTTGTTGCAGGACTCGAGTTTTGCCCACCTGGCCAGTGGCTCGATGATGGCCGAAGGCAGCTCCGGCAACGTGCTGCTCGATGGCCTCAACGCGGCTCCCGGCCCGGCGCAGGACGCCTTGCGTGGGGAGCTGTTGAGGACCTTCCGGCATTTGTTGATGATCAGCGCGGCGGTGTCGCTGCTGGGGCTGGCAGCGGCGATTGCGATGCCCAACCAGCTGTTGCGCGGGCGCGAAGACAAGGCGCGCTAGCGTAGGCGCCGGCCTGCTCCTACAAGGCGTGCAGTTGCGCGCTTACGGGCTGTAGTAACCCACCGCTACCAGAAAATGCCCGCTCTTGCGCAGATAGGCATGCTTGTTTTCCACCTTGCCGGTCACCGGGTTTTTCCAGCGGTATTCATATTCTCCCTGACCCTGCTCCTTCATCAGTGCCAGGATCGGTTCACCCACGGGCTTGCCGTCCGGGTCCTTGATCTTGGCGAAGTCGGTGTTGATCAGGCGCAGGTTGGTGCCGTGGGCCACATAGCGCCCGGTATCCAGGTCGACCACAAACACATACAAGTCGTCCTGCAAAAAGCCGCCTTGCAGCGCATTGATTGCCTTCAACGTGCCGGCTTCGTTTTTCTCCAGTTCCCTGACTGCCTTGTCCCGCAGGGCCTTGGCCTGCTCGGGTGTGGCCCGGGGCAGGTAATAGCCGACGGCCAGGATGCGCTGGCCGATACGCTGGTAGAACACATGCTTGCGTTCCACCTTGCCGTCGTTCCAGTTCTGCCAGCGGTATTCGGCCTGTTGGATGCCATTGCCTTCCGGGATCTTCAGCGCGTCCTTGAACGACTGGCGCAGGTCCGGCCCGAGCACTTCGGACACGTCGCGACCGATCAGCGCCGATGAAGGCCCACCACTGGCCAGCAGCACGCCCTTGGTATCGACGACGAACACATAGCGGTCCTTGTCGACAAACTCGCCTTGGCGGCTGAAGGCGGCGAAGGCCTTGTCACCGTTGTCGTGGTAATAAGCCAGGGCCTTCTCCAGCAGCGCCTTGGCGGCCTGGGCGTCCTGTTCATGGGCGGTTGCGGCCTGGGCCTGGCTGAAACCCAGCAACAGCAGCAGCCAGGTGGCGCGGAGCATTCCCTTCATTACCCGTCCCTCGTTCTTGTGAATGTCCCAAGAGCGTAGACGGTTGCCCGGGGATTAGAACGGCTGGGTCGGCAGGTATTTTCCGTCCAGGGTAATGACCGCGCGGGAGCCGCCGTCCGGGTCTTCGACCTTTTTGATGTCTAGCTTGAAGTTGATGGCGCTGATGATGCCATCGCCAAACTGCTCGTGGACCAGGGCTTTGAGGGTTGAACCATAGACCTGCAGCATTTCATAGAAACGGTACACGGTCGGATCCGTCGGAATGCCACCGGGGATGCTGCCGCGCAGAGGCACGCTTTGCAGCAGACGGCTGGCGTCCGCGTCCAGGCCCAGTTTGGCGCACACCACATCGGCTGCGTCCTTGGGCAGCGGGTGTTGCCCGAGCAGGGCTGCGGTGACGAACGCCAGGCTCAGGCCGGTGCCGTCGCTGAGGTCCTGCCAGGACAGGTTTTTGCGGGCCTTGATATCAATCACGGTGTCGGCCAGGGCCAGGCGTGGGGTTTGGGACAATTGGGATTGCAGCATGATGACTTCCTCTTCGGTTAAATAAGGTTCAGGCGGCGTGTGCGCGGGTCTGTGGATTGTCCAGCAGGGATACAAAGCGAGCGGTGCGGCCATCCAGGGCGTTGATGCAGCCGCTTTCGATATCGTAGACCCAGCCATGCAGACTCAGCCGGCCCTGTTCCAGCGCCAGGGCGACGCTGGGATGAGTCTTGAGGTTGGCCAATTGTGCGACCACGTTTTCCCGCACCAGGGCGCTCAGTCGCTCTGCATCCGAGGCATGGGTACGTGCGGCGTTGATCACCTTGGCCGACTCGGCATGGCGCAGCCAGTTGGCCACGGCGGGCAAGTGATCCAGGCATTTGCAGGTGGAAATGGCCGTCATGGCGCCGCAGTCGGAGTGGCCGCAAATCACGATATCGCTGACCCCCAGCACGGCCACCGCATATTCGACCGTGGCCGAGACCCCGCCCGGCTCCGGGCCGTAGGACGGCACGATATTGCCGGCATTGCGGATCACAAACAGATCGCCTGGTTCCTGCTGGGTCAACAGCTCCGGGACTACACGGCTGTCGGAGCAGGAAATAAACAGCGTGCTGGGGTGTTGCGTGGTTGCCAGTTGCTTGAACAGGTCACTGCGCTGGCTGAAGGCTTCGCTCTGGAACTTGCGCAAGCCGTCGATGAGATGCTGCATGGTGTTTCTCCTTGCGTCGCTAATGGGGCAAGGATGGAAGTTTTTGGTTATAGCGTCCAAGACTGGATTATTATGGTTTCTATAAGTCATGCCTATAGTTGGAGTGTTTTGCATGCTGCTACGCCATATCCGCTACCTGCTGGCCGTCGCCGAGCACCGTAACTTCACGCGGGCTGCCGAAGCGTTGCATGTGTCGCAGCCGACATTGTCGCAACAGATCAAGCAACTCGAAGAGAACCTGGGGGCACCGCTGCTGGATCGTTCCGGGCGCAGTGTCAACCTGACCGACGCGGGCCAGGCCTATGTGCGGTTTGCCCGCCTGGCGCTGCAGGATCTGCAGGCGGGCACCCGGGCCATGCATGACGTGCAGGACCTGAGCCGTGGCAATTTACGCTTGGCCATGACCCCGACGTTCACCGCGTACCTGATCGGGCCGCTACTGGCCCAGTTTTATCAGCAGTATCCGGGGATCACCGTCAGCGTCGAGGAAATGCCCCAGGACCGTCTTGAGCGCGCGCTGACCGAGGATTTGCTGGATATCGGCATTGGCTTCAGCGGCGAGCACATGCCAGACATCGAATGCCAAGGGGTGTTTGTCGAGGAGTTGAGCGTAGTGGCCAGCGCCAGTCATCCAACCTTGAAGCGCAAACAGTGGCTCAAGCTGGCTGACTTCAAGCAGCAACCCCTGGTGCTGTTGAACAGCGGATTTGCGACGCGACGTTACATTGATGACTATTGCCGGACGCTGGAGATAACGCCGCAGATTGCCATGCAGGCCAATTCGATCAGTGCGGTGATTGAAATTATTCGCCATACCCAACTGGCGACGATCCTGCCCCGCGAGGTGGCCATGGCCCAGCAGGGCTTGCACGCGGTGCAACTGCGCCCGCCGTTGCCGCAGCGCACGGTGGCCCTGCTCAGTCGCAAGGGCGCTTATCGCAGTGCTGCATGCCGGGCGTTTGTCGATGTGGTGAGTGGGTGGCGAATGTTTAGTCATCCTGAAAGTGAACTCCATCAAGACTGAATTTAATGGCTTAACCCAGCGTGTGACGCTGGCGCTTATCTCTTCACTGTGATCCCTGCATGGACGGTTCCCCCGACACTCACCCCGAGGCCTTGCCTGGCGCCATCGCGCCGAGCCGCCCGGTGTGTCGGCTGGGCGTTGATGTATTGCCTTCTGAACTGGCCTTTTGGGCGCTGTGGCACTGCCGCCACGCCCGCCCGCCGGATACCGCTCCCTTACGCTGATTGCCCCCTCACGGGTGCGCCGTCGTGCGCGCCTGCCTGACGCATACGTAAGAGAGTTGCCATGAGTACCGTCTTTGCCAGCCTGCACGAAGCCCGATCGTTTCTTGACCAAAACCCCGATATCGAGATGTTCGAACTGTTCATCCTCGACAGCAACGGCGTGCCTCGCGGCAAGTTGCTGCACCGTGATGAACTGCTGGCGGTCTACGCCAGTGGCCGCCCGCTGCCCAGTACCATCCTGGGCCTGACCCTCAATGGCGACGACGTGGAAAACTCCGGCCTGGTGTGGGAGGTAGGGGATATCGACTGCCGCGCCTACCCGATCAGCGGCAGTTTGCAGCGCATGCCGTGGCGGTTGATTCCCACTGCGGCGGTGCAGGTCAGCATGCACCCGGTGGAGGGCCTGCCGGCGACGGTGGCTGATCCCCGGCACTTGCTGGCCAAGGTCATCGACGGGCTCAAGGCCGATGGTTATTACCCGGTGATGGCGGCGGAGCTGGAGTTCTACCTGCTGGACCAGAAGCCCGACAGCAATGGCCGCCCGCAACCGGCGCGGGATATGGACGGCGGTCGCCCGCGCTCGACCCAGGTCTATGGCCTGCGCGAGCTGGAGCAGATCGAGCCGTTTCTGGCCGACTTGTACAGCGCTTGCAAGCTGCAAGGCATTCCCGCGCGCACGGCGATCTCCGAATACGCGCCGGGCCAGGTGGAGATCACCCTCGAACACCGCAGCGATGCGTTGCAGGCGATGGACGAGGCGGTGCGTTACAAGCGCCTGGTCAAGGGCGTGGCCCACAAGCACGGGATGACGGCCTGTTTCATGGCCAAGCCGTTCGACGACCTGGCCGGCACCGGCATGCACATGCACGTCAGCCTGGCGGACGCCGACGGTAACAACCTGTTTGCCAGCGAGGCGCCCGATGGTACGCCGCTGCTGCGCCAGGCGGTGGGCGGGATGCTCAGTACTTTGCTCGACTCCTTGCTGTTGTTCTGCCCCAACGCCAACTCTTATCGACGCTTCCAGAGCAACAGCTATGCGCCGCTGGCGGCCACCTGGGGGGTCGACAACCGCACCGTGAGCCTGCGTGTGCCCGGCGGCCCGGCGTTTTCGCGGCATATCGAACACCGCATCTGCGGCGCCGATGCCAACCCGTACCTGGCGGCGGCGGCAATCCTCGCGGGGATCCACCGTGGCATTCGTGAGCAGCGCGATCCCGGCGCGCCAGTCACGGGCAATGGTTATGCCCAGGCCAAGGAGCTGCTGCCCACCGACTGGCTGACCACCTTGCGTGCATTGGAAGGTTCGACCTGGGCACGTGAAGCATTCGGCCAGGAGTTTCTCGGCGTGTACCTGGCGGTCAAGCGGGCTGAGTACCGGCAGTTCATGGGCGAGGTGGGCGAGCAGGACTGGCGCTGGTACCTGCACCAGGCGTGATGATGAAGCGCGATGCTTTCGACCTTTTTTTCACGAGCGGGTGGATAAGCTGAGGGTCCAGTGTCCGTAGAGACCGGTTCATCTACATGAGTCCCGTGATGTCGTCGCAACCCCCATCGTCCATCGAGGCTGAATTCGCCGCGCGCTGTGATCGTGACCACGCTCGGGTCTGCGGCGACCCGCGCCCCCCGACTTTACGGCGGCGCCTATGGTTATGGCGCGATGAGCGCCTGGTGCGCCAGGCCCTGAAAGTCGCGGGGGAGCCCGGGCTGCTGCTGGACCTGGCCTGTGGGGCGGGGCGCTTCTGGCCGGTGCTGGCCGAACACAGCAACCGTGTGATCCTCGCCTCGGACCCATCCCAGGCCATGCTCGATCATGCCCAGAGCCATCACGGCGCGGCATTTTTGCGTCGGATCAAGACGTTCCAGGGCTCGGCCTTTTCCATCGGCCTGTCGGCCAACGCGGTGGACTGCATTTTCTGCCTGGAACTGTTTCGCCACGTCCCCACGGCCGACGCACGCCTGGCGCTGTTGCGCGAGTTTCACCGGGTCAGCCGCGACACGGTGATTGTCTCGGTGGACAGCGACAGCCGCCATCGTGAGCTCCACCCGCCAGGCACGGGGCAAGCCTTGCTGTCCCATCGTGTCGAGGTGGAAGCGGAGTTCCGCCAGGCGGGGTTCACGGTGCTCAATCAGCAAGAGTTCATGCCCGGCTCGACCTTGTGGCGGGTTTATGTGCTGCGCAAACGAGGATAACCCTCAGCTGTCGGGCAATTCTTCGTCTCCTGTCAGAGTTTTCATGATGGCTGGCACACTGCGGGTGCTCGAAAGTCCCTCTGGCGATATATACTGCGCGCCATTCTTCAAGGGAGAGCCGTGTGGCCATCGATATTCACTGGATCTGCGACAACGATAGCCTCGGCCAGCATTGCGCCGAATGGCAGCAGTTGCCATTCGTCGCCCTCGACACCGAATTCATGCGGGTCGATACCTTCTATCCCATCGCCGGGCTGATCCAGATTGGCGATGGTGTACGCGCTTATCTGATCGATCCCCTGACCATCGATAATTGGCAACCCCTGGCCGCGCTGCTGGAAAACCCAGCGGTGATCAAGGTGGTGCACGCCTGCAGTGAAGACCTGGAAGTGTTGCTGCGCCTGACCGGCAGTCTGCCGGCGCCGCTGTTCGACACCCAACTGGCAGCTGCCTACCTGAACCTCGGCTTCTCCATGGGCTACTCGCGCCTGGTGCAAGCTGTGCTCGACATCGAACTGCCCAAGGGCGAGACCCGTTCGGATTGGCTGCAGCGGCCATTGTCCGAGACCCAGGTCAGCTACGCCGCCGAAGACGCGGTGCACCTGGCGCAAGTCTACACACGGCTGCGCCCGCGCCTGTCCGACGAAAAATACGCCTGGATCCTAGAAGATGGCGCGGAACTGGTGGCCAACCTGCGTCGGGAAATCGATCCCTATGAGGTCTACCGCGACGCCAAGCTGGCCTGGAAACTGTCCCGTGCCCAACTCGCTGTGCTGCGCGAGCTGTGCGCCTGGCGCGAACAGCAAGCCCGCGCCCGCGACCTGCCACGCAACCGTATCCTGCGTGAACACTCGCTATGGCCCCTGGCCAAGTCGCAGCCGGATAACCTCGCGGCCCTGGGCAAAATCGAAGACATGCACCCGCGCACCGTGCGCCAGGACGGCGAGTTTCTGCTGGGCCTGATCAAACGTGCCGCCAGTGTGCCGATGGACCAATGGCCGCCGGCCGTGCCTGAGCCGTTGCCGGTGGATGCCGCGGTGCTGATCAAGCAACTGCGCGCCCTGGGCCAAACCTTCGCCGAACGCCTGGACATGGCCCCGGAGCTGATGCTGCGCAAGAAAACCCTCGAGGCGCTGGTCAAGAGTGGCTACCCCGATGGGCCTTACCAATTGCCTGACTCGCTGCGTGGCTGGCGCCGCGAGTTGATGGGCCAGGCGCTGCTGGACAGCCTGGCCACTGCCGGAGAACAGCCTTGAAACATATTTGTTCCATCTACCGCAGCCCGAAACGCGCCGGCATGTACCTCTACGTGCTCAAGAGCGATGCCCTGGAGCGCGTGCCCGAAGGCCTGCTGACCGTGTTCGGCAAGCCGGTACACGCCTTCAACCTGGTGCTGACGGCGGAACGCAAGCTGCAGCAGGAAGATATCGTGGCAGTCCTGGCCAACCTGCAAAAGCAGGGCTACCACCTGCAGATGCCACCGCCGGACGATGAGTACATCGAACACCTGCCCGAAGAACTGCTGCGCCGTAACGACCCGATGTGATCGACCCGTGTCCCGCTCGGGGCACGTTTGAATCGAATGACCTGGCGAGCCCCGAGCCCAGCAGTCAGTCTGCTGCCGGTGGTCGCCTGCACTGTTTTTGAAAGGTTTGAACCATGCGCGTTCTGATAGCAGAACAGGACCACCCGCTGTACGCCCGACTGCTGCGCGAAGCGGCGCCGGATATTGAAGTCCTGACCAGCGGCGACTCGGCTGAACTGTCACGCCTGGCCGCCGATTGCCCGGTGTGGCTGGGCCAGCCGGACCTGCTGGCCACCCTGCTGCGCCAGGGCCATCACCCGCAATGGCTGCAATCGACCTGGGCCGGTATCACGCCGCTGCTGGCCGATGGCTTGCCACGGGATTATCGACTGACCCGTGCCGTCGGCATTTTTGGCCAGGTGATGGCCGAGTACGTGCTCACCTACATGCTCGGCCACGAGCGCGAGGTGCTGGCGCGCCTGGTCAGCCAGGTCGAGCGCAAGTGGGACAACCGCATGGGCCAGAGCCTGGCGGGGCGCAAGGTACTGATCGTCGGCACCGGCGATATCGGCCAGAGCGTCGCGCAGTTCCTGCTGCCCTTTGGCGTGGAGTTATACGGCGTTGCCAGCCAAGCCCGGGAGCAGGCCCCGTTTCTCGAGGTGGCCGGGCCGGATCAACTGGGCCGGCTGGTGGGCGAGGTGGACTATGTGGTCAACCTGCTGCCCAACACGCCGAACACCCACGACCTGTACGATGCGGCGCTGTTCAAGCAGTTCAAGCCGACCGGCCTGTTCATCAACGTCGGCCGGGGCGTGGCGGTGGTGGATGCCGATCTGGTCGAGGCCCTGAAAGAAGGGCACCTGGCCGGTGCGGTCATCGACGTGTGTCGCCAGGAGCCTTTGCCCCAGCGCCATCCGTTCTGGACTGCCTGGGGCTTGTTGCTGACGGGCCACAGCTCGGCGCCGACCTGCCCGCGACGCATGGTGGCGTTGTTTGTCGAGAACCTTGGGGCGTACCAGGCCAAGGATTCGCTGCGTGGCGAGGTGAGTTTCGAGCGCGGATATTGAACTCCCCCACAGGCTGCGTAGCCCGCATCTGATTTTATCGCTGACGGCATCGTGGGAGGCTCGCTGACCTTAATCAGGGAGGCCTCTCAATGTTCGATCTGCGTGCTATCCCCCCGCAAACACCTCTGTTTCCCGCGTCTTTGACTGACCGTGTCGCTGAAGGGGCCAGGCCTGCGCAGCCTGACCCTTTGCCGGCAACTGGCGCTGCTGGTGGCCCGGTCATCCCGACACAGGCCAAACCCAAGTCTGGCCTGCAGGCTGCCCTGGCCGACAGAGAAAACCTGAAGGTCCTGGGGCAAAAGCTCTTCGAGGTCGCCACGCGCCTGGGCGTAGATGCCACTCCGCAAGCTGTGCTGGCGGCGCTGGGCAGTACCCCGATGGGCATAGACCCTGGGTCGTCCTATCCGCTGGATGCCGGCAGCAGCATCACCCTGACGACCTTTATCCGGCATCTTGGATTTTTCCAGCCCACCAGCCATTTTCACCTTGCCAGCCTCGCCGATGCGGTCACTCAAAAAGCCCTGGAGCACCCACTTGGCGATCTTGGCGGCGGCTTATCGTGGCCGGTGCCTATCAGTCCTGATGAG
Source organism: Pseudomonas sp. WS 5010 (assembly GCF_012985565.1). Taxonomy (NCBI): domain Bacteria; kingdom Pseudomonadati; phylum Pseudomonadota; class Gammaproteobacteria; order Pseudomonadales; family Pseudomonadaceae; genus Pseudomonas; species Pseudomonas sp. WS 5010. Next base: position 19,998 of record NZ_JAAQWQ010000001.1, read on the forward strand.
CAACGCAGGCTGGGCGCGCTGGCTCTGGACCGGCTCGGTGATAAGGGGGTGCTGGATTACCTGAACGATCAGCAGCCCGTCGACCTGCAGGTACGCAGCAACCCCATCGAGGCCCTGCAATCCCTGATCAGTTGCGCGCCAGGGCAGCGGCTGGGACAGTACCTGCAAGAGCAAATGGATGCAGTCGCTACCGACCGCAGTATCAACGACTATTTGCTGGCTGCCATTGCTGTGCAGATGGATCCCGAATCCATCACCGCGCCACATCGCACCAAGGTGGCGGGTTTTGACCTGGCAAGCGCTCGGCACTGGGGTAAACCCGCTTCAGTGGTGGTCGACGGGTTGCGCACGCACCTGAGCGCCAGTGGCAGGACCCGCCCGGAGATGGCTGGGGTAGGCGCCTATCTGTTGTTGGCCAGGATGGCCCCCGAGTTCCTGATCAAGGACATCCCCGCCAGTGTCACCTATGGCAGCTCGGCCTGGGTAAACCTGGCGGTTGCGGCGCGCACGATAGAAGCTCAATCGCCGGGCAAGGTACCGAACATGACCTTTGTGCAGGTCATGCAACAGGCCGAGAGTGCGGGCCTGGCTGATCCGGGCGTCACCTGGCGGGCGCAGAAGGCCGCCCTGCTGGACTGGGGGGTTGCCAATGGACTGCTGGAGCGCCGGGATGATGAGGGCTACAGCGACCAGGAACTGAACATACTCAAAGACACCTTCAACAGCCGCCAGCGGCAAATGATCAGCGCCAGCCAGGCATTGGATAAGGCGATTCCCAGTCGAAAAGAGTTGGCGCTGGCCGAACTCAAGCGACGATTTGGCGACCTGGGCGCGTTGTTTGAAGAGAAACTGATCAGTACTACAGGCCATCCGCGAGGTGGTCCTGGAACGCCAGCAACCTACTTGCTTGGGCGCCATTCGCTGCTGGATATCGCCATGATGGACCTACCTTCGCCCGCCGTATTTGATTGCGCAGACAGCCGCATCCCCCTGGCCGAGTTGAACGCCAATCACCGATTTGGCACCACCGAGGCGTTCAGCCAGCCGTTCGATGACACGATAAAAAATAAAAAGGCAGCTATCGGCATCACCATCAAGCATCTGGTCGCGCAGTTGCCGGTGGTCGATCGGGAGAACCTTGAGTATGGAAAGCTGACCTTCTATCAGAATCTATCCCACACCTTGGGCCTAGGCTTTACCGACAGAACCCAGCACCCCAAAGGCCAGGAACTGCTGCTGAAAGTTGAGCGCGAGGGAAAGCCTCCAGCAGCCTATGAAATCAACTTTGCCCAAGGGGTTATTCGGCCCGTGGATCTCTGGCGGGCGGCGCAGCGTAGTTCAAGAAATGCCAATGTCGTGTACGAGACCAAAGTGTTCAGCCCTGAGGGTGCCCCTCAGCAGAGAAATGAAAGAACCCCACGGGGTAACGGGTTGCTTGATAGCTTTGCGACGCCGCGTACTCAATACATTGCCGATGTATTCGTTGAGCATCTTGATCTGGATGACCCGCAGATAAAGGAACATGCCAGGGGGCAGACCACGCTGGACGAGCAGAAGGGCACAGCCAGGGCGGTTAAAGAGTTTGTGCTCAACCTTATTCCGTTGCGCTCGGCGATTGTCAATTTTCAGCAGGGCAACTACGGCGAGGGGGCTGTGGACCTGGCGCTGGATATCTTTGGCTTCCTGACTGCCGGCGCGGCAGTGGCGGGGAAACTGGGGCGGTTGGGCGGCGCTGCTGTCTCCGGGGTGACCAAGGTATTACGGGGGACGAAGATAATCGGTGTGGCCACGATTGGCGCGTTTAACCCCCTGGGAGGATTGGGCGACTTGGCCGTGGGCGGTGCGCAACTGGCCGGTAAAGGATTGTCCAAAGGTATCCAGGCGGTTAACAAGCTCAGGGGGAGCAGCGGCAGCTATGACCTATTGAAGGCGGTCAGTAAGGAGTCTGGTGTTGCGGCAACAGGCACCTACATAGTTGCAGGAAGGCGTATCGAAGGCGGCGCGGTGCTGCGCAACGGTAAATGGTATGCCTTCGATGTTGACAGGATACGCCCCTATGGGAGCCCCCTTGAAGGGTTTGTTGCCCAAACCAAGGCCGTGGACGGCGCACTGGCCATGGCGCGTATTGCCCCGGGTAGCGAGCTGGGCAACCGGCTGTTTGCCGAGTACAGCGTTGCGCCCTCGCGAATCGCCGGGCTTTCGCGCAACAGCCAGGGGGTTTATCTCGCCGCTGATGGCCATCTGTCTCATATCCGCCACATCGACAGTGCCGGTCAGACGGCGGTGTATGAAGTCCGGCAAGTCAGTCGTGCCGAGGACGGCACTGTCCAGGCACGGATCTATCACAATGGCCGGCAAACGCCGTTGCTGGTCGAGCACGTCCAGGGCGATCAATGGCGGCGGCTGACGCTGCGCGGGGCGGGGCCTGTGTCAGTCGCGGACGATCTGGGGCCGGAAATCGCGGCCGGTGGCGAGGGTGTGATTTACGCCAGCCGCGATGGCAAAAGTGTCTACAAGGATCTTGGGCCTACTTCACTGCAACCTTCGGCCAATTACCTCAACATGGAGGTGATATCGCTGAATAAATATTATGGCGATGGTTTTGCAAGAGGGATCATTGAGGACGGCTTTAAATACATAAAGATGCGCAAGCTTGATGGGGTGGCGCTCAGTCATTTTGAGAGAGGGAGTTTGCCGCCGCAAGCACGGTCCTTGCTGGATGATGCCCTGGCGCAAATGGAAGCGAAGGATATCTATCACAATGATTTGCAGCTGAAGAACTTTATGTACTCGGCGAAAGACCAGAAAATCTACCCGGTGGATATGGATTCCCAGCCGTTGGAGTTCATGGTGCCGGTGGTGATGGCCGCGTATGTACGTCAAAGAGAGGCGCTGCGCCAGGCCTTTGCGCGCCTGCTTGCCTGAGCGTCTTGATCTGCACCTTGGCGCTTTCAACAAGCTGCATACGCCAGGCGATGGCCTATGCAGCCGGGGGCTTAGAGCTTGAAGTCACCAGCAGATACCAACTCGCTCAACGGCCGGCGGGGGCTTGGGGCTTCCCGGGCCTGTAGGTAGTCGGCCAGGGTCGCCTTGTCCCCCAGCTTGCCCACCGCAACTGCCGCATGCAGCGCATAACCCTCGGGGATCTTCAGTTCCTTGCGGGTCAGCTCTTGGTCGAAGCCGGCCATGCCGTGGGTATGCCAGCCGCTGATGCTGGCTTGCAGCGCCAGGTGGCCCCAGGCCGAGCCGGTGTCAAAGGTGTGCCACAGCGCCGGGGTTTCTTCGCTGGCGCCGGGCACTGCGAAAGTGGTTTTCGACACCACGATCACCAGTGCGGAGGCATGTTGCGCCCAGCCACGGTTGAATTCATTGAGCAGGCCCAGGTAACGCTGCCAGTGCGGCGTATCGCGACGGGCATAGAGAAACCGCCAAGGCTGCGAGTTGTAGGCCGAAGGCGCCCAGCGCGCAGCTTCGAAGAAGCTCAGCAGGGTTTCCTCCGGAATGCTTTCCCCGGTAAACGCACGCGGCGACCAACGCTCGGTGAACTGCGGGTGGATCGGGTAATCGGCAACGCGTGGCTCAGTGCTCATAAGCGGATCCTGGTGAAAAAAACGGCCCTCAAAGCTACTGCGCCGCCGCGCGCCTGACAAGTCTTGCCCTACCGGCAGTCGTAAGCGCTTGGCCCCAGGGGGCTTGGGCACTAGACTGGCGGCCTTTTCACCTACCGATACTGATGTAGAGCCATGGCCGCCAAAGTCGAACCTTTCTGGATACGCAAAACCCTTGAGCACCTCGACCAGGAGGAATGGGAGTCGCTGTGCGACGGCTGTGGCCTGTGCTGCCTGCAAAAGCTTGAAGATGAAGACGACAACAGCGTCTATTACACGCGCATCGCCTGCAAATTGCTGGACCTGAAAACCTGCCAGTGCACCGACTACCCTAACCGTCGGGACTCGGTGCCCGATTGCATCCAGCTCACGCCGGGCCAGGCCGATCAGTTCAAATGGCTGCCGCCGACCTGTGGCTATCGCCTGGTCAGTGAGCGCAAGGACTTGCCGCTATGGCACCACCTGGTCTGCGGTGATCGCGACGCCGTGCACCACGAACGCATTTCCCAGTCCGGCCGCATGCTCAGCGAAGGCAGCGTGCCCGAGGACGATTGGGAGGATTACCTGATTTTTCGCGCAGGCTGAAAAGGAGAGCGTATGACGGTCCAAGCCAGGCTGGCGGCAAGCCTGCTGTTGCTGGGGTTGAGCACGTCGGCATGGTCGGCGAAAAAAGTCGACCTCGACTATCACGTCAAACTATTACCCCAGAGCGATCAGGCCGAGGTGCGCCTGAGCCTGTCCGAGGGCTCGGCGGTGCGCAGCCTGAACTTCGACCTGGGGCGCGAAGGTGACTACAGCGACTTCAAGGCCGACGGCCAGTGGCAGGTCACGCCCGATACGGGCGCCCGGCGTGGCCTGTGGCAGCCGGGCGCGGACAAGGCCAGCCTGACCTACCGCGTGCGCCTGAGCCATGCGCGCAAGCCCGGCATCTATGAATCGCGCATGACCCCCAGCTGGGCGTTGTTTCGTGGTGAAGACCTGGTGCCTGCGGCCCGGCTTGACCAGCAGGACGGCGTGGAGTTGGTGTCGCGGCTGACCTTCGAGCTACCGCCAGGATGGAAAAGCGTCGAGACCCCCTGGCCGCGGATCGGCAAGCACAAGTTCCGTATCGACAACGTGTCCCGTCTGTTCGACCGGCCTACGGGCTGGATGCTCGCCGGTAACCTGGGCAGCCGCCGGGTACGCCTGGGCGAAACTGAAATCACCGTGACCTCGCCCAAGGGCCAGGCCATGCGCCGCATGGACGTGTTGACGTTGCTGACATTCGTTTGGCCCCAGGTGCAAGCAGCGTTTCCCCGGCATCCGGCCAAACTGCTGGTCGTGGGGGCCAGTGATCCGATGCGCCGTGGCGCGTTTTCCGGGCGCGATTCGGTGTACCTCAATAGCCGCACGCCGCTGGTCAGCGAAAATGGCAGTAGCCCGTTGATTCGCGAAGTGGTGCAGGCCATCGGCCGGTTCAACGACCATCAGGGCAGCGATTGGATCAGCGAAGGGCTTGCCGAGTATTACTCCATTGAACTGCTACGCCGTGCGGGTGGCATCAGCGACGAGCGTTATGAGGCAATACAGGCGCGCTTGAGCAAGGACGGCAAGGGTGTGACGACCTTGCGCGGCGAGCACGTCAGCGGCGCCACGGTGGCGCGGGCGGTGGTGGTGTTGCAGGAACTGGATCGCGAAATCCGCCTGAAAACCCACAACAAGCGCTCCCTGGATGACCTGACGCAGGCGCTGATGCGCCTGGACAGCATCACGACCAGGGAGTTTGTGCAGTTGGCCGAAAGCGTGATTGGCGAATCCTCGGTGGTGCTCGACAGCAAACTGCTGCGCTGAACCTCAATGGTGCAAACACAGCTTGTGTAGGCACTGGGTTTGTGTGGGAGCTGGCTTGCCTGCGATAGCATCACCTCGGTCTGACTAAAAGACCGAGCCGCACGCATCGCAGGCAAGCCAGCTCCCACACAAGTTGCGTCACGGGGTGGTTTTTTCGGCAGCCACTTGCGCGCGGGTCTTGAGGTTTTTCAGTTCTTCGCCGGCGCGTTCGATTTTAGTGCGTACGCTGTTCATATCCTGGCGGCTTTTTTCCAGCAGCGACTTGGCCGAGCTATGCCCGCTGATCCCGCGTGCCAAGGCCACACCGCCAATCGCCACTTGGATCAGGCCAAAGAAGCCGCCCCGGCGAATGCCCTTGCCCATCATCACCACGCCACCGGCCAAGGAGCCAATGCGCTCCCAGCCTTGGACATTCTGGGTCGGCTGGGTTTGGAACGGCGTCGATTCAATTACAGGGTTGAGGGTTTTGCTGTCGCTCATGGTCTGTCTCCAACAAAGGGCCATTGATATGCAACTGACTGCCGGCAGTTCGTGGATGTTCCCGCCAAATCAGTACTTGGGGCCCGAACGGGTGTTATTGCCCTTGGCCAGGCGATCGTAGAGCACCACGTTGACCGTGGCCGCGAGGTTCATGCAACCGGTGGTCGGGATGTAGATCACGTCTTCGCACCAGTCGCGGATCTCTTTGTCGAGGGATCCGTCTTCGGGGCCGAAGATATACAGCGCGCGATCCGGGTGGGTGTATTCGGGCAGCGGGCGGGCGCCGTCCACCAGCTCGACGGCGACCGGGATGCAGCCCAGGGGCAGGATCTTTTTCAGGTCGTCGATACCGATCAGCGGGATATCGTGGTGGACCTTCTTGGTATCGGTAATAAAGTCCCGGGCCCGCTCATAGCGTTTACCGGTGTAGAACACCGAAGCCACGCCATAGCAGCCGGCGGCGCGCATAACCGAACCGACGTTTTCGGGGGATTTGGGGTTGTACAGACCGATGCAGCTGTAGCGTTTATTGCCCACGGGAGAGGGTGCCTTCGAGAAAAACCGCAATTATACGGGGATTGCTCGAGCAGCGGTCGCTATAGAAATGGCGTGTTTGGGTGATTGTCATCGCAGCATCGCCGCGATGACGTCGTAACGTTCAGCGACGACCGTCAGTCGTCCTTCTTCATCAACCCCGCCAACGCCGCAAACGGGTTGTGCGTGGCCTTGGCAATGGTCGGGCTGCTGGTGGAGCCTTCGCCGAAATACTGCTGGTCGGTGTAGCGCGAGTGTTCGTTGTCGTGGCAGTACAGGCACAGCAATTCCCAGTTGGAACCGTCCTGGGGATTGTCGTCATGGTTGTGGTTGCGGTGGTGCACGGTCAATTCGCTGAGGCGCTTGCCGGCAAATTCACGGGCGCAGCGGCCACATACGTGGGGGTACATTTTCAGGGCTTTGTCGCGGTAGCCCATTTCCCGGTCGCGCTGGGCATCGGCGAGGATACGGTCCAGCTTGGCGGTGTGGGAGGGCGGGTTGCTTGAGCTCATCATGGCTCCTGTTTTTAGTGGATCACGGATGGCGTTGATTCTAGCTGCTCGCGGAGCAATAAGCCCTTGGCTTTTTCAGTCCGGGTGCCGGGCGGCGATTGGCCGGCTTGGGGCGCACTAACAATGGCTGGCCAGCGCTGTGTTTGAATACCGTTGGGAAGTTAAATAAGGCCAACGTTAGTTTTAGCTGAGAAAGTGTTGGACTAACTTTGCCAAGTTCTTTAATGTGGCGTCTCTTGGCCCACTGCCGCTGTTGTGTGGTGGTGTCAGGTTCTCAATAAGCCAGGTCTTGCCTGGCGACCGTTAGTTTCCCGTGCAATCGGGTTTTCCCATCACGATATCAGCCCCCGCGGCTGGCGTTGTGGCGTTTCAAATCAGAGGCGCTCGTGCAGAGCGTACTGCTGCCAATCACCGAAGTCGGGTTGGTTGAAGAGTTTGATCAGCGTCTTGCCAATAATAAAAAATCGACGAGTTACCCTGTGCTTATAAATTCATGACTCTGGAATTCTATTCTGTGTGAGTTGTAAGTTTGTGGTGCGCGTTAATAAGTTTTGATGTTCGTCTCGCTTACATTCAACTGCCAGCTTCAATTCAATACATGCAATTTGTTGTAGAGGCTGTTGTGTCTAAAGGTGTTGTTCTGGCGGTTTCCGCGTCCTTGCTGTTTGGTGTGCTGTATTTCTTTACTTCTCTTCTTGAGCCTTTGGACGGCCAGCAGATATTTGGCTGGCGAATCCTTATTTCGTTGCCCTTCATGACGCTGTTGCTGTGCCTGTCCGGGGATTGGAAATGGGTGCCGCTGATCTACCAGCGCTTGCGCGACAAGCCGGTGTTGTTGCCTTGCGTGGTGCTGACCAGCGCGTTGGTGGGTGTGCAGTTGTGGATCTTCATGTGGGCGCCGCTCAACGGCCATGGCCTGGACGTTTCCCTGGGTTACTTCCTGTTGCCGCTGACCATGGTTATCACCGGGCGTATCGTTTATGGCGAACGCCTTTCCCATCTGCAAAAGATTGCCGCCGTGTTGGCCGCAGTGGGCGTGGGCAATGAGTTGTACCGCACGGGCGGGTTTTCCTGGACCACCCTGGTGGTGTGTGTTGGTTACCCGCTGTATTTCGTCCTGCGCCGGCGCTGTGGCACCGACAACCTGGGCGGATTGTGGCTGGACATGATGCTGATGATCCCCGTGGCGCTGTGGTTCATCCTCGGCGGCCAACCCATTGGCGAAACGCTGGCGCAGCGCCCGGCGTTGTACTGGCTGGTGCCAGTGATGGGCCTGGTCAGCGCGGCGGCAGGCTATTGCTACATCCTGGCCAGCCGCCTGTTGCCCTTCAGCCTGTTCGGCCTGCTCAGTTACGCTGAGCCGGTGTTGCTGGTGGCGGTGTCGTTGATGCTGGGCGACAGCCTCAAGCCGGGCCAGTGGATGACCTACCTGCCCATCTGGCTGGCGGTGGTGGTGTTGGTACTGGAAGGCTTGCGGCACCTGAGTCGACTGCGTCGCTCGATCTGAGCGGCGCGCCGTTCAGCCCTTGAGTTTCTCGGCAATCCAGATGGTATGCCGGGTGCCCTTGTTGCCATGGGCAAACACTTGCACTTCCTCGGCCTTGAAGCCGGCCTTGCGCAGTTTGTCGCTGAACTGCTTGTCGGCGCTGGCCGACCACACGGCCAGCACGCCCTTGGGGCGCAGGGCCTTGGCACAGGCGCTGAGGCCACCGGCGGAGTACAGCCAGCTGTTGGCTTTCTGCGTCAGGCCTTCGGGGCCGTTGTCGACGTCGAGCATGATTGCATCAAAGCCCTGGGGCTCGGCTTGCAGCACCTTGGCCACGTCTTCCAGGCGGATTACCGTGCGCGGGTCCAGCAGCGGGTTGCCGGATTTTTCCCCGAGCGGGCCGCGATTCCACTCCACGACGCCCGGTACCAATTCAGCCACCACCACTTCGGCCGTCTTGCCCAGGTGCTTGAGCGCCGAGGCCAGGGTGAACCCCATGCCCAGGCCGCCAATCAATACCCGTGAACCAGGGCGGCCGGCGACCTTGCGACAGGGGATTTCGGCCAGGGCATCTTCGGAGCCGTGCATGCGCGTGTTCATCAATTGCCCGCCGTCACCGCCCTGGATCTTGATCACAAAATCCTCGCCGTACTCGAACAGGCACAGGGCGCCGCCGTTATCGGGGATCGGGGTGGTGTCGAGCAGCACGAAACGTTTCATGGAAATCTCATTGGGAAGGGCATTCTTGCGCGGTTGGGAGTAGCCTTGGGACTGGTTAACAGTCAGGCCATGGAGCCATCGATGAAGTGCAGCATTCTAGCGGTCATTGTAGGGAGTGTGCTCACATTGGGTGCCGCACATGCCCAGCAGTTGCAACCCGTGCCGAACACGCCGGCGACCACCACGGGGGCGCCGGGCACTGCCACGCCGACCCCCTATCCGCAAGTCACGCCGCCAACGGCGCCCAAGCCACAAGGTAGCGGGGCGCCGTTGTTGCCGCCGATTGAAATGCCCAAGCCGCCCAAGGACCAGACCTTGCCTGGCTTGCAGCAAAACGACAGCAAGCCCAAGGCGGCGGGTTCTTAAACCAGCCCCAGGGCCTTGAACACAAAGGCGTATTCCAGGGCCACGTCACGCAAGCCCTGGTAACGCCCGCTCATGCCGCCATGGCCGGCGCCCAGTTCGGTCTTGAGCAGCAGCAGGTTGTCGTCGGTCTTGGTGGCGCGCAGCTTGGCCACCCACTTGGCGGCTTCCCAGTACTGCACGCGGCTGTCGTTATAGCCGGCGATCACCAGCATCGCCGGGTAGGCCTGGGCGCTGACATTTTCGTACGGCGCATAGGCCTTGATCCGCTCGTACACTTCGGGTTCCTGAGGGTTGCCCCATTCGTCATATTCGGTGACGGTCAGTGGCAGGTCCGGGTCGAGCATGGTGTTGAGCACATCGACAAAGGGCACTTCGGCAATTGCTGCCTGGAACAGCTCCGGGCGCTGGTTGAGCACGGCACCGATCAACAGCCCGCCGGCGCTGCCGCCGCTGATGGCCAGTTGCTTGGAGGTGGTCAGGCCCTCGGCGATCAAGTGTTCGGCGCAGGCAATAAAATCGCTGAAAGTGTTTTGCTTGTGCTCCTGCTTGCCGGCGCGGTACCAGGCTTCGCCCAATTCGCCGCCCCCGCGCACATGGGCAATGGCAAACGCCACGCCGCGGTCCAGCAGGCTCAGGCGCGCATGGGAAAACCACGGGTCGAGGCTCGAGCCGTAGGCGCCGTAGCCGTACAGGTACAGTGGCGTCGGCTGGCCCACCTGGTCACGCTTGACCACCAGGCTGATCGGCACCTGGGTGCCATCGGCAGAGGTAGCCCACAGCCGCTGGCTGACATAATCGTCAGCATTGAACACGCCCAGTACCGGGGTTTGCTTGAGCACGTGCTGCGCGCCGCTGGCCAGCTCCAATTGGCGGACCTGGGCCGGACGATTGAGTGCTTCATAGCGCAGACGGATTTTGTCGCTGTCGAATTCCAGGCTGTTTTGCACATACAGGCTGTAGGCCGCGTCCGGCAGTTCCACGCGATAAGTCGGCAGGCCTTGTGGGTGCACGTCGATCACCGGCAGGCCGCCAATGCGCAGGCTCAGGGTCATGGCCCGGGCATTGAGCGTCACACCATCGAGCATCACCGCGTCATCGTGGGCAATCAGGTTGTGCCACTGGTCTTCGGTGGGCACGCCGCCGGTGTCGGCCGCCTGGAATAGCGCAAAGTTGATGCCATCGCGGTTGCTGCGGATAAACCAGGTCCATTGGTCGTCCAGCTTGCCGTGATCGACATCGTATTCATGGCCTTCAACCCGTGGCGCCAGGCAGGCAAACGCCTGTTGCGGCTGCTCGGCGTCCAGGGCCCAGATTTCACTGGTGGTCTTGCTGCCCAGGGACAGCAGCAATTGGCGCTCGGAACTGGAGCGGTAGCAATGCAGGAAGAAGCGGCCGTCGGGCTCGTGGAACACTTCTTCGGCAGCGGTACCGTCCAGGCGGTAGCGATACAGCTTGTGCGGGCGATGGGTGTCGTCCAGTTCGCCGAAGAACAGCGTCAGGCTGTCGTTGGCCCAGGTCATGCTGCCATCGCAGTCTTCGAAGGCCAGTTCACTGACCTTACCCGAAGACAATTCCTTCACGTACAGGGTGTAGATCTCTTCGCCATTGGTATCCAGGCTGTAGGCCAGGCGCTTGTGGTCCGGGCTGATGCTGAAGGCGCCGAGGGAGAAAAAGCCGCCATTGGCCAGCACATTTGGGTCCAGCAGCAGTTCTTCGGCGTTTTCATCGATCTGCTGGCTGTCGTCGGCCGGGCGCGGGCAGCGGTAATGGCGCGCGTATTCGTCACCGGCGGTGGTGCGCGTGTAATACAGGTACGGGCCCCAGGGCGAGGGCAGTGACAGGTCGGTCTCGAGGATACGGCCCTTGATCTCCTGGAACAGGCTTTCGCGCAACGCTTTCTGGTCCTCAAGCTGCGCCTCTTGCCAGGCATTTTCGGCCTTGAGGTAGTCGAGCACCTCGCTGTTGTCGCGTTCCTGCAACCAGGCATACGGGTCCTGGCCTGAGTCCTGGCGGGCAATCGGGGCGGCAGCGGCGTGGGTCGATGAAGGCATGGATCACTCTCTGTCTGGTGGCGGGCCGACGGCATTGCAGCCGTGGCACTCAAAAGCCGTTATCATACGGGCCTGTTTGCCTACCTTGCCATGGACACCATGACCGAGAACGACTATCTGACCGCTTGGGGCCTCTACGCCTTCGCCGCTTTGGGCTGCCTGCTGGTGTGGTTTCGCCTGACCCGCTGGATCTGGCGCTGGCTGCGCGAACCGCTGCGGTTGCTGATGGCGGTGCTGCTGTTGAGCCCGACCATTGTCGACCCGGTCAAGGAGCAATTCGCTCCGGCCGTGGCCATCACCGCCCTGGATCTGTTGCTCAAAGTGGGCAATAACGCCTGGCGGGCGGTGTCCGATTTGCTGATGTACGCCATGATCGCCTTTGGCCTGTACCTGGTCTTTGTGCTGATTCGCTGGCCCATCGAGCGTGCCGCCAAGGCCCGGCGTGAGCAGAAGGCCGCCGCTGCAGCAGCGGTCGCGGCCGAGCCTGAGGACGACGAACCCTATGGCCGTGCGCCGGCCCCGGTCAGTGGTATGCGGGTCGAGCCGCGTCTTTAACGTTGTAAGCCCTGCATCGAGAGTCCTGGCATGTGTGAATTATTGGGCATGAGTGCCAACGTACCGACCGATATTGTGTTCAGCTTCACCGGGCTGATGCAGCGCGGTGGGCGCACCGGGCCACACCGCGATGGCTGGGGCATTGCCTTCTATGAGGGCCGTGGCCTGCGGCTGTTCCAGGACCCGGCGGCCAGCAGCGAGTCGGAAGTGGCCCTGCTGGTGCAGCGTTATCCGATCAAAAGTGAAGTGGTGATTGGTCATATCCGCCAAGCCAACGTCGGCAAGGTGAGCCTGTCCAACACCCATCCGTTCGTGCGCGAACTGTGGGGGCGCAACTGGTGTTTCGCCCATAATGGCCAACTCGCCGACTTCACGCCCCAGGCCACGTTCTACCGCCCGGTGGGAGATACCGACAGCGAAGCGGCGTTCTGCGACCTGCTCAACCGCATCCGCGAGGCGTTTCCAGAACCGGTGGATATCGAGCAAGTGCTGCCGGACCTGATCGCGGCCTGCGCCGAATACCGCAGCAAGGGCGTGTTCAACTGCCTGCTCAGTGATGGTGATTGGTTGTTCTGCTACTGCTCGACCAAGCTGGCGCAGATCACCCGCCGTGCGCCGTTTGGCCCTGCACGGTTGAAAGATGTCGACGTGATCGTCGATTTTCAGGCTGAAACCACGCCAAACGATGTGGTGACGGTGATTGCCACCGAACCCTTGACCGAAAACGAGACCTGGACCCGCTACGAACCGGGCCAGTGGAGCCTGTGGCGGCGCGGCGAATGCGTGCGCCAGGGCACAACCGCATAAGGACGTCGATTATGTTGCTCAGCTATCTGCGCCTGGTGTTGTTTGCCATCGGTTTGTTGGTCGGGGTGCAAGTCCCGGGGTTTATCAACGACTACGCCAAGCGGGTCGAGGCCCACCTGATCGAAGCCCAGACCGGTTTGCGCGGTTTTGAAAGCACTGCCCAGCAGTTCTTCAATGGCGATTTGCAAGCATTGGTGGCACATTACCGTGCCAGCGATGACCCGGTGTTCCGCAGCGATGCCAACAGCCTCGGCACTTTGCTCGATCGCCAGGTGGCGTTGGACAAGCAATTCCAGGCCATGCAGGGGCCGTGGTACATCCGCGCCTTGCAGGTGGCGGTGGCCGCCGACCCGGATATCCGCCGGGAAACCTGGAATGGCTACAGCTACCAGATCCTCCTGACCCCCGAAGCCATGGGCTGGGGCCTGGGTGGGGCGATGCTGCTGTCGTTCGGCCTGGAGTGCCTGTTCCGCCTGATCGACTGGGTGGTGCTGGGCGGCAAGCGCTTGCGCCAGAGCCGGCCGATTGAAGAGCGGGACCTCAAGGGCCTGTAACTACGCCACAAATCCCAAGGTTGCAGTGGGTTTGTGTGGGAGCTGTCTTGCCTGCGATGGCGTCACCCCGGTACAGCTTATGTAGCGAGGTGCTTGCATCGCAGGCAAGCCAACTCCCACAGGTTTAATCGGGTGTCCTCAGCGGGTTTGGTTGGTTGAGCACCATGCGCTCTTCACCCACTTCCTTGGCATACCGCGCCACTACGCTCTGGCACAACGCCACAATCTCTTCCACCAACTCCACCCCCACCCGCCACGACACCACCACCTGCAGGTTCGGCAAGCGCTGCGCCATCGGCAGCACGAGCAACTCGCCCCGCGCCAATTCTTCGCTGACCAGCACCGGCGGCAACGCGCCGATACCGAAGCCGTCGCGTAGCAGGCGGGTGATGGCCGACACCGAGTTCACGCAGTTCATGCGCGGCGCCGCCACGCCATGGGCCTGCATCAGGCTCAACACGTCCTGGTGGGGATGGGAGTTTTTCGAGTAGGTAATAATCCGTTCCTGGGCCAGTTCGGCGAGGGAGGCGTAGTCGCGGTTGTAGATCGAGTGGCTGGCGACGATCCAGCCCATGGGGTGGCTGGCCAGTTCCAGGCTGCGCACCGACTCCTGACGCATCAGGTCGGTTTGCAGGATCACGTCGAGGAAGCCTTTTTGCAGCTGATCGCAGAGATTCAGCGCCGTATCGGCGACCAATTCGATCTCAACCAAGGGGAAGTGGTCCATCAGTTCGGTCACCAACGGGCTGAGCCAGGTGTGGATCACCGTGTCCATTGCGCCGATGCGGATGCGTCCGACCTTGCTGCTGGTGGTTTCCAGCGATTGCTTGAGCCCCTGCATGGTGACCATCATCTGTTCGGCATAATCGAGCACCTTCATCCCGTCCGGGGTCAGGCTTACGCCACGCGAGTCTCGCAAAAACAGCTTCACCCCCAGCTCGCTTTCCAGCACTGCAATGCGGCTGGAGATCGAGGCCTGGGTGGTGAACAGCTTCTCTGCGGTGAGCCGGAAGCTCTTGAGCCGGGCCACCCAGACGAAGGTTTCGAGGAACTTCAAATTCATGGGATCAACTTTTTCTTATGCATGGATCGGTTTTTATTAGTTGGACGCAGCAGGGGCTGCGCGCCAAAAATCGGGCAGTCTCACGATAAGCGTCGTCGGGGCTCAGGACAACATCGTTGCGGGATCTTGGTAAAAGATCCCACACTACAAAAAAATAAAGCCTACAGGAGTCTTCAGTGTGAGCCGCCTGCTACTGAACTGCGACATCGGCGAAAGTTTTGGCGCCTGGACCATGGGTCTGGATGCCGAGGTCATGCCATTCATTGATTGCGCCAATATCGCCTGCGGTTTCCACGCCGGCGACCCGAGCATCATGCGCAAGACCGTCGCCCTGGCGTTGCAGCATGGCGTGCAGATAGGTGCGCACCCGGCATATCAGGACCTGGCAGGCTTCGGCCGCCGCTCCATGGCCTATGCGCCCCAGGAACTCCAGGACCTGTTGCATTACCAGATCGGTGCCCTCGACGGTATCTGCCGGGCCCAGGGTGGCCGGGTCAGCTACGTCAAACCCCATGGCGCGATGTACAACGACATGATGGCCAAGCCTGCGCAACTGCGCGCAGTGATCCAGGCCGTGGCGGCGTACGACGCCAGCCTGCCGTTGATGCTGATGGCCACCCGTGACAACAGCGCCGCCCAGGCCCTGGGGGATGAATATGGCGTGACCCTGTGGTTCGAAGCCTTCGCCGACCGCGCCTACGACAACGCCGGGCACCTGGTCTCGCGCCAGTTACCGGGCGCGGTGCATCACGATGCGCAGGTCATCCTTGAGCAGGCCTTGACCATTGCCCGTGGCCAAACCCTGGTCGCCAGCGATGGCAGCCCGCTGTTGCTGCAAGCCAACACCCTCTGCGTGCATGGCGATAACGCCAGCTCGGTGGCGGCGGTGCAGCGCATTCGCCAGGCGTTGACGCCAGCATGAAGCCACGGATTGAAGTAGTCGCCATCGACTGTCTGATGGTGCGCCTGTTTGACGTGATCGCCGAAGACAACATGCCCTGGATGCTTGCTGCCACGCGCCGGCTGCGCGAGGGGTTTGGCGCGGCGCTGGTGGATTTGGTGCCTTCCTACACGACGCTGATGGTGCATTACGACCTGCTGGCACTGAGCCCGGCACAGGCCCGGGAACTGATCGAGCACGCCCTGACGGACTTGCAGCCGCAGGCCCAGGGCAGTGGGCAGTGTCATGTATTGCCGGTGTGGTACGACCTGAGCGTCGGCCCTGAGCTGACCTTGCTCGCCCAGCGTAGCGGGCTTGCGGTCAACGAGGTGATTCGCCGCCACAGCCAGCATCACTATCAGGTCTTCGCCCTCGGGTTTGCTCCTGGGTTTGCGTTTATGGGCCTGGTGGAAGAACAGCTTGCCGCGCCGCGCCTGGGCACCCCGCGCAAACGGGTGGCGCCGGGCAGCGTCGGTATTGCCGAGCGCCAGACCGCAGCCTATCCGGTGGAATCTCCTGGTGGCTGGAACCTGATCGGCCGCACCCCGGCCAAACTGTTCGACCGCGAGCGCGACGGCTACAGCCTGATGCAGCCAGGCGACAGCGTGCGTTTCGAAGCTATTGGCCGCGCTGAATTTATCAAGCTGGGTGGCGATGACACGCCCTTGGAGGCCCAGGCATGAGCCGCTTGTTGATCGAGGCCAGCACCGCGCTGTGCCTGTTGCAGGATGCCGGGCGTTTTGGTGTGCGGCACCTGGGCGTGACCCAGGGCGGCGCGCTGGATTGGGTGTCGATGTCCTGGGCCAACTGGCTGCTGGGCAACCCGCTGGATGCGCCGGTGGTGGAAATCACCCTGGGCGGTTTTACCGTGCAGGCCGAGGCGCTGTGCGTGCTGGCCCTGGCCGGTGCGGACCTGGGGGCGTATATCGACGAACGCGCCATCAGCCCTGGCCGCAGTTTCATTCTGCAAAAAGGCCAGCGTCTGCGCTTCACCCAGCCACACCGTGGTGCGCGGGCTTACCTGGCGGCGCCGGGCGGGTTTGACGCGCCCAAGGTGCTGGGCAGTTGTGCCAGCGTCGGGCGCGAAGCCCTGGGCGGGCTTGACGGTTTTGGCCGGGCCCTGGCCGAAGGTGCGGCCCTGGGGTATTCCGGCACCGGCAGTGAGTTGCGGGAGTTGCCGGTTGAGCGGTTGCAAGCTACCGCGCCCCTGGACGTGATCCTCGGCGCGCAGATCGGCCAGTTCAGCGGCCAGAGTCTGTTCGATGCCTTCAATACCGAATGGGCCGTGGACAGCCGCGCCGACCGCATGGGCATGCGCTTGCTGGGCACGCCATTGGCGTATCAGGGGCCGTCGCTGATCTCCGAAGGCATTCCCTTGGGTGCGATCCAGGTACCGCCGGATGGGCAGCCGATTGTATTGCTCAATGATCGCCAGACCATTGGTGGCTATCCGCGGTTGGGGGCGTTGACGCCATTGGCGTTGGCGCGCCTGGCGCAGTGCCTGCCGGGGGAGAAGGTGAGGCTGGCGCCGGTGATGCAGGAGACAGCGCATCGCGAGCATCTGAGCTATTTGCAGCGATTTACGAATCGCTAAAGGCATCGCAGGCAAGCCAGCTCCCACAGTTGAGCGGCGTTCACATCTTTTGATTTGTGAATGCAATTCAACTGTAGGAGCTGGCTTGCCTGCGATAGCTGCGGTGAATTCACCGCCTATTTAGAGAGAAAACGCATCCCTTCTTCAAGCCCGCGCAAGGTCAACGGATACATCTGGTCCTCAATCAAATCCCGCACGATGTTGGTCGACGAGGTATAGCCCCAGGTGTCTTTCGGGTAAGGGTTAATCCAGATCAGCTTCTTGTACTTCTCCATGAACCGCTGCATCCACACATACCCCGGCTCCTCGTTCCAGTGCTCCACGCTGCCACCGGCCTGGGTGATTTCGTAAGGCGCCATGGCCGCGTCGCCGATAAAGATCACCTTATAGTCGGCGCCGTACTTGTGCAGCAGGTCCTGGGTCGAGGTGCGCTCGGAAGTGCGGCGCATGTTGTTCTTCCACACCGACTCATAAATAAAGTTGTGGAAGTAGAAGTACTCCAGGTGCTTGAACTCGGTCTTGCAGGCCGAGAACAGCTCTTCACAAGTCTTGACGTGGGCATCCATCGAGCCGCCGATATCGAACAGCAACAGCAGCTTGACCGTATTGCGCCGCTCCGGACGCATCTGAATATTCAGCAGGCCGGCGTCGCGGGCGGTGTGGTCGATAGTGCCGTCGATATCCAGCTCCTCGGCCGCCCCCTGGCGCGCAAATTTGCGCAGGCGGCGCAGGGCCACCTTGATATTGCGTGTGCCCAGCTCCACCGAGTCATCGAGGTTTTTGTACTCGCGCTGGTCCCAGACCTTGACCGCCTTGCCCTGGCGCTTGCCGGCATCGCCCACGCGAATGCCCTCGGGGTTGAAACCGCCGGAACCGAACGGGCTGGTACCGCCAGTACCGATCCACTTGTTGCCGCCGGCGTGGCGTTCCTTCTGTTCTTCCAGGCGTTTCTTGAACTCTTCGATCAGCTTGTCCAGGCCGCCCAGGGATTGGATCTGCGCGCGCTCTTCATCGCTCAGCGAACGCTCGAACTCCTTGCGCAGCCAGTCTTCGGGAATCAGCGCCTGCAGGTGATCGTCGAGTTTTTCCAGGCCGTTGAAGTAGGCCCCAAAGGCCCGGTCGAACTTGTCGAAATGGCGCTCGTCCTTCACCAGGATCGCCCGGGACAAGTAGTAGAACTCGTCCATGTCGGCGAAGGTCACCCGTTGTTTCAGGGCGTTGATCAGGTCCAACAGCTCACGCACCGAGACCGGCACCTTGGCTGCACGCATTTCATTGAACAGGTTGAGCAGCATGGCAAAAGCCCTTATCGAGTGCCGCGACGGCTCATGAACGCCAGGCGCTCAAGCAGTTGCACATCCTGCTCGTTTTTCACCAGGGCGCCGGCCAGTGGCGGGATGGCCTTGGTCGGATCACGCTCGCGCAGCACCGCCTCGCCAATATTGTCGGCCATCAGCAGCTTGAGCCAGTCCACCAGCTCGGAGGTGGAGGGCTTTTTCTTCAGGCCCGGCACCTTGCGCACGTCGAAGAACACGTCCAGCGCTTCGCTGACCAGGTCTTTCTTTATGTCGGGGTAGTGCACGTCGACGATTTTTTGCAGGGTGGTGCGGTCGGGGAAGGCGATGTAGTGGAAGAAGCAGCGACGCAGGAACGCGTCTGGCAGCTCTTTCTCGTTGTTGGAGGTAATGATGATGATCGGGCGTTTCTTGGCCTTGATGGTCTCGTCGATTTCGTAGACGTAGAACTCCATCTTGTCGAGTTCTTGCAGCAGGTCGTTGGGGAACTCGATATCGGCCTTGTCGATCTCGTCGATCAGCAGGATCACCCGCTCTTCGGACTCGAAAGCCTCCCACAACTTGCCTTTTTTCAGGTAGTTGCGCACGTCATGGACCTTGTCCACACCCAGCTGCGAGTCGCGCAGGCGGCTGACCGCATCGTATTCATACAGGCCCTGGTGCGCCTTGGTGGTGGACTTGATGTGCCAGGTAATCAACCGCGCGCCGAACGATTCGGCCAGTTGTTCGGCGAGCATGGTCTTGCCGGTACCCGGTTCGCCCTTGACCAGCAGCGGGCGCTCCAGCGTGATGGCAGCGTTGACGGCCAATTTCAGGTCATCGGTGGCAACGTAGGCCTGGGTGCCTTCGAACTTCATTTCTCAATCCTCGAACATGACGCCGGTAGTCAGCATGCCTGCGACTATAGCGCGCAGCCCCGGTGACTGTGAACGCAGACGGGTTATTCAGTCTCTGAATGACCAGTCACGCCAGGTTCAATCGGCGCTGGGTTTGGGTTGTTCGTAGCGGGCGTTGAACGCCTGGACGAAACCATTGCGCAAAATCTGCAAAAACGCCTGGAACGCGCTGATATCTTGCTGGTGAACGCTGCCACTGAGCTCGACTCGGGTGGCGAACTGGTTTTTGCTCTGGTTCTTCAGCACGGTTTCGCTGGCGCCGACCACGGCCTCCCAGATCGAGCGGAAAATCCCCTTGTCCTTGTTCTGCACATCCTGTTGCCAGTCGAAGACTTCCACATCCCGCAACAGTGGCTTGATATAGCCGGTCAGTTGGGCTTTCTCGGCCTGGGCCTCGATTACCACGTCGCCGGTGCCGGCATTGAAGTCGAATTTGCCGTAGGCCGAGGCGAAGTCGTTCATGCGCTTGAGCTGGATATCGCGGGCGCGAAAGCGGAACTCGAAGTCTTCAAAGTTGCTCAGCGGGTCGAAAGTCGCGCTGGCTTCCAGCGGCGCATGCCCAAGCAACAGGGCTTTGCCGTCAAAGCGCGCATCGCGCTTGCCTTCGACGTCCACCACATTGGTCAGGTTGTAGAAACTGGCGTTGACCTGGGTGGCCCCGATGTTGACCGGCGGTTTGGAGTTGAAGTTATGGAAGGCAATCTTGCCGTCGTCGATGCGCACTTCGTTGAGGGTGATGGGCAGCAGTTTGCCCAGTTGCGCCCGCCAGTCGGTGCCACGACCGGTCTGGGACGCCTGTTTGTTGGCGCCACCGTCGACGAAGTTGAGCTCTGGCTTGACGAATTGCACTTGGGCCACCACCGCATGGTCGTACCACAAGGAATGCCAGCTCACTGACAGATCAATGACCGGCGCCTTGACGAACGGTACGGGCACCTTGCCGTCGACCTTGACGATCTGCAGGCCATTGATCCGGTACGCGCCGCGCCACAAGGCCAGGTCTACGTCCGTCACTTGGCCACGGTAGTCGCCCATGTCGGCGAGTTTTTCATTGAGGTAGTTGCGCACCAGGTAGGGCAGTGCGATGTCCAGTGCCACCAGCACGACCACCAGCCCGGCGACCGTCCATATCGGCCAACTGTAGCGACGCTTCATGGGTTTTTCCTCCCTGTGTATAGGCGGTTGACTACGCCGGCAGCGGCAACGTTCCTCGACTGGACGCCTTGGAGTACGAGGCATACCCTTGTTGCCTTCATGAAAACTGCCTAAAGGATCCCGCCATGAGCCGCATTTTTGCAGACAACGCGCACTCCATCGGTAACACGCCCCTGGTTCAGATCAACCGTATCGCGCCCCGTGGCGTGACCATCCTGGCCAAGATCGAAGGGCGTAACCCTGGGTATTCGGTGAAGTGCCGGATTGGCGCGAGCATGATCTGGGATGCGGAAAGCAGCGGCAAACTCAAGCCAGGCATGACCATCGTCGAACCGACCTCGGGCAACACGGGGATTGGCCTGGCCTTTGTCGCCGCCGCCCGTGGCTACAAACTGTTGCTGACCATGCCTGCGTCCATGAGTATCGAGCGGCGCAAGGTGCTCAAGGCCCTGGGCGCCGAACTGGTGCTGACCGAGCCGGCCAAGGGCATGAAAGGCGCGATCGAGAAAGCCGGCGAAATCCTCGCCAGCGACCCGGCGACCTATTTCATGCCGGCGCAGTTCGACAACCCGGCCAACCCGGCTATCCATGAGAAAACCACTGGCCCGGAAATCTGGAACGACACCGATGGCGCGGTGGATGTACTGGTGGCGGGCGTCGGCACGGGTGGGACGATCACAGGCGTGTCGCGCTATATCAAGAACACGGCGGGCAAGCCGATCCTCTCGGTGGCGGTGGAGCCCATCAGCTCGCCGGTGATTACCCAGGCGCTGGCCGGTGAAGAAATCAAGCCCAGCCCCCATAAGATCCAGGGCATTGGTGCCGGTTTTGTACCGAAGAACCTCGACCTGTCGATGGTCGACCGGGTGGAGTTGGCCAGTGACGAGGAATCCAAGGCCATGGCCCTGCGCTTGATGCAGGAAGAGGGCATCCTGTGCGGGATCTCCTGTGGCGCGGCGATGGCCGTTGCGGTGCGCCTGGCCGAGAAACCGGAAATGCAGGGCAAGACTATCGTGGTGATCCTGCCGGACTCCGGCGAGCGTTACTTGTCGAGCATGTTGTTCAGCGATCTGTTCACCGACCAGGAAAACCAGGCCTGACCCTGGTAGGTGCCGTTCCAGGGAAATCGGGTTGATCCATATCAGCCCGGTTTTATGCCCCTTATGCATAATTGATTGCTCGCCGCGCGCCCCTTAAAACGGATTGTTGGATGACGCGGGTTTTTCCTCCGGCCCGGAGTGTTTATCATGGCCGGCTGCTATGTCTGGTTTCCCGCTGCCGGGAGGCTATTTCCAGGAGTTGCTGCATGACCTTTTCTTTGGCCGCCAAGCTGTCGGTGCTGTTGCTGTTTATCGGCAGTACGCTCTACGTGCATTTGCGCGGCAAGGCGCGTTTGCCGGTGCTGCGCCAGTTCGTCAACCATTCGGCGCTGTTCGCCCCGTACAACGCGTTGATGTACATCTTCTCGGCTGTACCGTCCAAGCCCTACCTGGATCGCAGCAAGTTCCCGGAACTGGATGTGCTCAAGGACAACTGGGAGGTGATCCGCGAGGAGGCCATGCACCTGTTCGACGAAGGCTATATCCGCGCTGCCGAGAAGAACAACGATGCCGGGTTTGGCTCGTTCTTCAAGAAGGGCTGGAAGCGCTTCTACCTCAAGTGGTACGACAAACCGCTGCCATCGGCCGAGTTGCTGTGCCCCAAGACCGTGGCCCTGGTCAGCAGCATTCCCAACGTCAAGGGCGCCATGTTCGCGCTGTTGCCGGGCGGTAGCCACCTCAACCCCCATCGCGACCCGTTTGCCGGCTCCCTGCGGTATCACTTGGGGTTGTCGACGCCCAACTCCGACGACTGCCGCATTTTCGTCGATGGCCAGGTCTACGCCTGGCGCGATGGCGAAGACGTGATGTTCGACGAAACCTACGTGCACTGGGTGAAGAACGAAACCGAGAAGACCCGGGTGATTTTGTTCTGTGACATCGAGCGGCCACTGAGCAACCGGTTGATGACTCGCGTCAATCGCTGGGTCAGTGCCCAATTGGGCCGCGCAACCGCGCCGCAGAACCTGGATGACGAGCGCGTGGGCGGGATCAACCAGGCCTATGCCTGGAGCAAGAGCTTCAGCGATCGCTTCAGTGGGGTGGTCAAGCAGTGGAAGCGCAAGCACCCCAAAGCCTATCGCATCATGCGGCCGGTGCTGGCGGCGGTGGTGGTTGTGGCGTTGGTGTATTGGTTATTTGGCTGATGGGTTCAAAAAAAACCGCTCGTATGAGCGGTTTTTTTATGACTTTTATTTTTCCGGGTGCCCCGCCAAAAGGCTTGGTTCTTCAACGTTGCCGGCCATGGCCGCGTTTAGAAAGCGGCGCTGATTGGCAGTCAGTACAGTGCTTTTAGGTTCCTGGCGGGCCTTGGACGACGCTTTTCGGGCGACGGGTTTTTTAATAAGTTCTCCCATGCAGCCTCCACAATTGATCATTAATTGAACATGTTTTCGATGCTATTCGTTCTCTACCGCTATCACAAGCCTGCCCCGTGAATCGAAGTCAAAGCCCAGGTTTTGATAGAGGGCAATAGCACCGGGTGCGGGCTCCTGAATTTCTATCCATTGGCTGCCAATGATTCTCGCGTAATGGTCGATGGCAATCATCGTCAGTGAAGCTATGCGGCTTTTCAACGGGTGGGATTTTCCAGGTCTTCCCTCCAGGCGGATGACCTTGATCCGCAATCGGCTTTGATTGGGATTGGCAAAGCACAGCCCACAGAGTTCCTCTTCGTACCAGAGGGACAAATCGAACGCCATCGGTTCACGGCCTTTCCACGTCGCAACCTCGTCCCATGAGAAGTGAGAGTCTGCTGCCCAGTCCTGATAGGCAGCCAATGCATGGCTGTCGATCAATTCAAAACGGACATGGGTTAAGTCGATCTCTGTGCCTTGGGCGGCGGTGTGTTTCAGGTTTTTGTACCACTGTTGAGTCGATGCATTCACAAGGCGTAAGGCTTTTGATCGGTAGAGCTGGTATCGCAAGGGGTCGCGTTTTTTTGGCATTGGCGGTCATGAGTCGAAAGCCTCCTGAAGCGGAGGGCGTTGGGTTTTCCCAAGGCTAGAGGTGGTTTTTCAACATGTCCTTACTGGCCTTTTGGCAAAGCCATTGCAAAGCGTGTCAGCGGCTGGTTATAGTCGGCGCCAGGTGTTTCGCAGCACCTTTCATCCCTTCAAAAAAGATCAGCCCATGCCTGCTTCCCCACGCATAGCGGTAGTCGATTCAGCGGTCAACGCTGCGGTCGTGCCGTGCGGGAATCAGCAGCCTGTGCAGATCAGTCATTACCCCCCACCTGTCAGTAGCACCCCGGTGTACGCACTCGTATCACCGCCGGGCGTTGGCATTTCGGGCTGATCAGCAGACCGCTGTTCCCCGTTGCCTGCCTGTACCGAACCTACTGAATTTCAGCCTTGGCTGAGTTGGCTTTTTGCCTGACTACAGGTGTTCATCATGTCTGTTCTTTCGAAACAATCCGTGGCCGCGGCGGCCTCGACGAGCCTGTTTGTGCTGCTGTGGAGCAGCGGGGCGATTTTCTCCAAGCTGGGCCTGGCCCATGCGTCCCCCTTTGCCTTCCTGTTGATCCGCTTTGCCATTGCCCTGGCGGGCCTGGTGCTGCTGGTGCCGATTCTCAAACTGAGGTTGCCGCGCCCGGGCAAACCGCTGTGGTATGCGGCGGCCACCGGGCTGGTGTTGCTGGGGGCCTATCAGATTTTTTATCTGTTGGCCCTGGACCTGAAGGTCACCCCCGGCGTGATGGCGACCATCATGGGCGTGCAACCGATCCTCACCGTGGTGCTGATGGAGCGCCAGCGCTCATGGCGCCGGGTGTTCGGCCTGGCGTTGGGGTTGGCGGGCCTGATCATGGTGGTGTACCAGGGCATCGGTCTGGCTGGCATGTCCCTGGCCGGCATGCTGTTTGGTTTGCTGGCGCTGGCGAGCATGACCCTGGGCTCGATCATGCAAAAGCGCATCACCGATAACCCATTGGGTACCTTGCCGGTGCAGTACCTGGCAGGTTTGTTGTTGTGCGCGGTGTTCGTGCCGTTCCAGCCCTTTGCTTTCGAGCACAACAGTGGCTTTTACCTGCCGGTGCTGTGGATGGGGCTGGTGGTGTCACTGTTGGCGACGCTGCTGCTGTACCGCCTGATTGCCCGGGGCAACCTGGTGAATGTCACCAGCCTGTTCTACCTGGTGCCGGCAGTCACTGCGGTGATGGACTACTTGATCTTCGGTAATCGGCTGGCAGTGCTGAGCGTGCTGGGGATGGGGTTGATCATCATCGGGTTGGTATTCGTCTTCCGTAAAGCTTGATATCCCTGTGTAGGAGCCGAAAAGCCGGCTCCTACACAGCTTTGATCAATTTCCCTCGCCGTAGCACCAGCCACAGCGCCCCCGCGATCAACAACCCGCCATACAGATGGGCCATGGACAACGGCTCGTCCAGCAGCAATGCGCCCCACAACACGCCGAATGGCGGAATCATGAAGGTGACGGTCATCGACTTCACCGGCCCGATGGAGGTCAGCAAACGGAAGTACAGGATGTAGGCGAATGCCGTGCATAGCAGCCCCAGGCCCAGTAGGGACAGCCACACATTCCAGCCGCCCCAACTGGCGGGCGGGTGGTTGATGGCGCTCCAGCCAAACCACGGCAATAGAAACAATGTGGCGCCGAGCATGCTGCCCAGTGCCGAAAGGCGGCTGTCCAGGCCACCCTGTTGATCCAGCCAACGGCGTGCCAGGAAACCGGCGAAGCCGTAGCAGGTGGTTGCCAGCAGGCAGGCGAGGGCGCCCATCAGCAACTCCAGGTCAAACGCCACCGGCCCGGCGCGCGTGAGGATGCCCACGCCGAACAGGCCCAGGCACACCCCGGCAATTTTCGAGGGTGTCAGCCGCTCATGGAAAAACAGCCCGCCAATCAACACCCCCATCAACGGCGTGGTGGCGTTGAAAATCGCCGAGTAACCCGCTGGCAAGACCTGGGCCGCCACCGAATACATGGTCGCGGGAATCCCCGAGTTGATCACCCCCAGCAACAACACGATCTTGAACTTGCCCTGGAAATCCCAGCGCACCCGTAGCATCGCCAGGATCACCAGCAGGCCGGCGGCGGCAATCGAAACGCGGAAAAACGCCGTAGGCAAGGTGCCGATCTGCGGCGCGATAATCCGCATGAACAGAAAGCTCGCGCCCCAGATGGCGGCCAGTAGCAGCAGGTAGAGGGTGTCGACAGGTCTCACGGACAGCTCCTTTTCAACAAGGGCGAGAGTGTTGCCCAGGGGCCTGCCTGACACAATCTTTTACGTATCAACTACACAATAAAGCGCGTCACCAGGCCGTTGAGGTCCACCGCCAGGCGCGACAGCTCCTGGCTGGCGGCCGAGGTCTGGGTCGCACCGGCGGCGGTTTGCGTCGACAGGTCGCGGATATTCACCAGGCTGCGATCCACCTCCCGGGCCACCGATGCCTGTTGCTCGGCGGCACTGGCGATCACCAGGTTGCGTTGGCTGATCTGCGAGATGGCAGCGGTGATTTTTTCCAGGGCATTGCCGGCGCTGTTGGCCCGTTGCAGGGTCTGGCTGGCGTGCTCGGCGCTGCTGGTGAGGGCGCCGACCGTGGCCTGGGTGCCTTGCTGGATACCGGTGATCATCTGCTCGATTTCCTCGGTGGAATCCTGGGTCCGCTGCGCCAGCGAGCGAACCTCGTCGGCTACCACCGCAAAACCCCGCCCGGCCTCGCCGGCGCGGGCGGCTTCAATGGCCGCATTGAGCGCCAGCAGGTTGGTCTGCCCGGCAATCCCGCGTATCACTTCCAGCACCTTGCTGATGTCTTGCGCCTGTAGCGCCAGGCCCTCGGCCTTGCCCGAGGCGTCGAGCACCTCGTTGACCAGGCTCTGGATCGAGCTGATGGTTTCGCTGATCTGGAAATGGCCGTGCTTGCTGTCCTCATCGGACGCCTGGGATGCCTCGGCGCTGGAGACCGCATTCCCCGCCACTTCATCCACCGCTGCGCTCATCTGTGTGACGGCGGTGGCGGCCTGTTCGATTTCATCGTTCTGTGCTTGCAGGCCGCGAGTGCTTTGCTCCATCACCGAACTCATCTCTTCGGCTGCCGAGGCCAGTTGCTGGGCGGACTCGCTGATGCCGCGAATAGTCGCCTGCAACTGTTCCTGCATGGTGGCCAGGGCGCCCAGCAACTGTGCCGGTTCGTCCTTGCCATGCACGTGGATCGGCTGGCTCAGGTCGCCGGCGGCAATCGTGCGCGCCGCGTGCAGTGCCTGCGCCAGGGGCGTGGTGATACTGCGGGTCAACA
The DNA here is from genome assembly GCF_012985565.1 of Pseudomonas sp. WS 5010. Classification (NCBI taxonomy): domain Bacteria; kingdom Pseudomonadati; phylum Pseudomonadota; class Gammaproteobacteria; order Pseudomonadales; family Pseudomonadaceae; genus Pseudomonas; species Pseudomonas sp. WS 5010. The sequence goes on from NZ_JAAQWQ010000001.1 coordinate 46,796, forward strand.
GCCAGGCCAGCAGCAGCGTCGCGATCAGGGCGACCGCGATGATGGGGCCGACGATCCACTGTGCGCTCTGGTACATCTGCGCCGCCGATTGCGCCGCATCCTGGGCGCCTTGCTGGTTGAAGTCGATCAAGGCGCCCAGGCTCCGGTTGAGGATCACGCCCTGGGGCGTCAACGTATCGGTGAGCAGGGTCAGGGCCTGCATCTGGTTATCCTGGTCCACCAGGTGGATCAATTGGTCGACGATGGTCATATAGGCCGACGCGGTGGCCTTGAGCTGCTCCAGTAGCTGGCGCTCCTGGTCATTGCTCAGCAGGGCCTGGTGATTGTCCAGGCGTTCCTGCAAATAGCCGCGCTCCTTGGTGATCACCTCTTTGCTGCGCTCGCGCACCGCCGATTCATCGGTGGTCAGCAAGCGCAACGCCTCCAGGCGGATAGCCGCGACGTTGGCGGCGCTGTTGTGGATGTTCTCGATACTCGGCATCCAGGCCGTTTCAATGATGGCGGCGCTTTCGCGCAGCTTGGCCATCTGCCCCAGGCCAAACAACCCGACCAGCACCAGCAGGCCGGCCAATACCGCAAAACTCAGACTGGCACGCAGGCCGATTCCCATGTTCCTCAATGACATATCAATGCTCCTTGGGCGATTTAAATCGATTCCCGAGCCGGTCTTAGGACCTTGTTATCAGGGAAAACGCTGGGCTATATAGCAAAGTGCCATCATTGAGGTAATCGGGGTTTCCCTTACGTTGGATCCAAGTCCGTATAAGGTCGCCAAACCCCGCCCGGCCTGGGGTTCTTCCTGTTCGCGGTGCCAGCGCCCGTGTTTTGTGGCCTTCAGATGAATCGATTAATCAACGCGAGGTGACTTTATGGGTGCTTTATTGACCCTATGGTCGAATTAAAAAATCGTAAAAAATTGTTTGAGGCGCCCCCGTGAGGAGCCAGCGCCCGGTAAAAAATGTACTTCTCCTGCATGAGGACTCTGGCTAATCTCAGGTCTTCCGAATGCCCGCAGAGGTCTACGACATGCCGCAGCAAACGCCTGCCATCGACACCGCGCAGTCCATCGCCAAGATGATCCTCGATGGCTTCGACGATTACCGCGAGCACTTTCGCCAGATCACCGACGGCGCCCGCGAGCGTTTTGAAAAGGCCCAGTGGCAAGAGGCGCAAGCCGCCTCGGCGGCGCGGATCAACCTCTATGAAGAGAAGGTCGGCGAAGTCACCACACGCCTGCGAGCCACTTTCGATGCGGGGGCGCTGCTGGATATCCAGTCCTGGCCCCTGGTCAAGAGCGCCTATATCAGCCTGATCGACCTGCGGTTTGACGATGAACTGTCCGAGACCTGGTACAACTCGATCTTTTGCGGGCTGTTCAGCCACGACCTGATCAGCGACGGCTGCATGTTCATCCACACCACCCGCCCGAGCCTGCGCCGCGCCCGTGCCGCGCAAACCCGCACCTACAAGCCCCAGGGCCAGTTGGCCGGGATGCTCGAGCAAATTTTCAGCGACTACCGCTTCAGCGAACCCTACGCCGACCTGGCCGGCGACTTGCAGCGTCTCGAAGCACAACTGCGCGAGAACCTGCCGGACTGGGTATGCAAGGACCCGGACCTCAACGTCGAGCTGTTTTCCTCGGTGCTTTACCGCAACAAGGGCGCGTACCTGGTGGGCCGCCTCTACACCCGCGATGAACAATGGCCGCTGGTCATCCCGCTGCTGCACCGCGAAGGGCAGGGCATCCGCATCGACGCGCTGATCACCGATGAAGCCGATGTGTCGATCATCTTCTCGTTCACCCGCTCCTATTTCATGGTGGATGTGCCGGTGCCGGCAGAGTTCATCGGCTTTCTCAAGCGCATCCTGCCGGGCAAGCACATCGCCGAGCTGTACACCTCCATCGGCTTCTACAAACACGGCAAGTCGGAGTTCTACCGGGCGCTGATCAACCACCTGGCCAGCACTGACGATCAGTTCATCATGGCCCCGGGCGTGCGTGGGATGGTCATGAGCGTGTTTACCCTGCCGGGCTTCAACACGGTGTTCAAAATCATCAAGGACCGTTTTTCGCCGTCGAAAAACGTCAACCGTGCCACGGTGATCGAGAAGTACCGCCTGGTGAAGAGTGTCGACCGGGTCGGGCGCATGGCCGATACCCAGGAGTTCGCCGATTTCCGTTTTCCCTTGAGCAAATTCGAGCCGCAATGCCTGGCCGAACTGCTGGAAGTGGCCGCAGGCACGGTCGAAGTCGAAGGCGACACGGTACTGATTCGCCACTGCTGGACCGAACGCCGCATGACCCCGCTCAACCTCTACCTGGAAAACGCCAACGAGGCCCAGGTACGCGAAGCCCTCGAAGACTACGGCCTGGCCATCAAGCAACTGGCGGCGGCGAATATCTTTCCCGGCGACATGCTGCTGAAAAACTTTGGCGTCACCCGTCATGGTCGCGTGGTGTTCTACGACTATGACGAGATCTGCTTTCTTACCGAAGCCAACTTTCGCCACATCCCGGCACCGCGCACCCCGGAAGACGAAATGGCCTCCGAGCCCTGGTATTCCATCGGCCCGCTGGACGTGTTCCCCGAGGAATTCCCGCCGTTCCTGTTTGCCGACGCCGGGCAGCGGCGCCTGTTCGATGAGCTGCACGGCGAGTTGTACAACGCCGACTACTGGAAAGGCCTGCAAGAGGCGATTCGGGCGGGGAAGGTGATTGATGTGTTCCCGTATCGGCGCAAGGGCCTGGATAACGAATAGGGGCATCAATACCGCCAGACCCTGCGGGAGCTGTCGAGCCCCGGCGAGGCTGCGATAGCGGTGGGCCAGCCAACAGCGATGCCGACCGGGCCAGCCCCTTCAGGTGATTTACGCGCCCTTTAACGTTGTGTGCGCTTTTCTGCCACAATTGCCGGCCGTGCATAAATAGACGACCTTCAAAGTACCTGATGACTGACCAAGCGCCCGCTATCGACCAACTCCTGAAAAACCTCGATCACGCCATGCTCGCCGACCGCCACCGCTTGCGTCGGCAGTTGCTTGAGCTGCGCAAGAAACCCGATGAGGAGAAGCTGGCGCAGTGGGTGGCGCGCATGCAGGCATCGTGTGCCCAGGTCACGGCGCGCGCGGCCAGCGTGCCGCAGGTTCGCTATGACGACAGCCTACCCATCGCCGCCAAGCGCGACGAGATCAAGGCCGCGCTGCAAAAGCACCAGGTGCTGATCATCGCGGGCGAGACCGGCTCGGGTAAAACCACGCAGTTGCCGAAGATCTGCCTGGAAATCGGTCGCGGCCAGTACGGCTTGATCGGTCATACCCAGCCCCGGCGTATCGCCGCGCGCAGTGTGGCGAGCCGGGTCGCGGACGAGTTGGCCACGCCGCTGGGGGCGCTGGTGGGTTATCAGGTGCGGTTCGAGGACCAGAGCGATTCCAACACCCTGATCAAGTTGATGACCGACGGCATCCTGCTCGCTGAGACCCAGAACGATCGCTACCTCGAACGCTACGACACGATCATCGTCGACGAAGCCCACGAGCGCAGCCTGAACATCGATTTCCTGCTCGGCTACCTGAAGACCCTGCTGCCACGCCGTCCCGACCTCAAAGTCATCATCACCTCGGCCACCATCGACCTGGAGCGCTTTTCCAAGCACTTCGACGATGCGCCGATTGTCGAGGTCTCGGGGCGTACGTTCCCGGTGGAAACCTGGTACCGCCCGCTGACCCTGGAGCAGGACGAAGAGGGCAACCGCGTCGAAGACGACTTGACCGTGGACCAGGCGATCCTCGCCACCCTCGATGAAATCGCCGCCTTTGAACGCAGCGAGCGCAAGAGCCCTGGCGATGTGCTGGTGTTCCTGCCCGGTGAGCGCGAGATCCGCGATGCCGCCGATATGCTGCGCAAGGCCCAGCTCAAGCACACCGAAATCCTGCCGTTGTACGCGCGCCTGTCACCGGCCGAACAGCAGCGCATTTTCCAGTCCCATCCGGGGCGGCGCGTGGTGCTGGCGACCAACGTTGCGGAAACCTCGCTGACAGTGCCTGGCATCCGCTACGTGATCGACAGCGGCACCGCACGCATCAGCCGCTACAGCTACCGCGCCAAGGTCCAGCGCCTGCCGATCGAGGCGATTTCCCAGGCCAGCGCCAACCAGCGTAAAGGCCGTTGCGGCCGGGTCGAGCCGGGCATTTGCGTGCGCCTGTACAGCGAAGAAGATTTTATCGGGCGCCCGGAATTTACCGACCCGGAGATCTTGCGTACCAACCTTGCGGCCGTGATCCTGCAGATGCTGCACCTGCGCCTGGGCGAAATCACCGACTTCCCGTTTATCGAGCCGCCGGATGGCAAGGCCATCAGCGATGGTTTCAACCTGCTGCAGGAACTCTCGGCAGTAGACCGCAATAGCCAACTGACACCCCTGGGCCGGCAACTGGCGCGCCTGCCGGTGGACCCGCGCATGGGTCGCATGTTGCTGGAAGCGGCCAAGCTTGGCAGTTTGCAGGAAGTGCTGATCGTCGCCAGCGCCATGTCGATCCAGGACCCGCGCGAGCGCCCGCCGGAGCGCCAGCAAGCGGCCGACCAGGCCCACGCGCAATGGAAGGATCCCGATTCGGACTTCGCCGGGCTGGTCAATTTGTGGCGCGGCTTTGAAGAGCAGCGCCAGGAACTGACCGCCAGCCCGCTGCGCAACTGGTGTCGCAAGAACTTCCTCAACTACCTGCGCCTGCGCGAGTGGCGCGATTCCCATCGCCAGTTGAGCCTGATCTGCCGCGATATGCAGTTGACGGTCAACAAGGAACCGGCGGACTTCCCGAAACTGCACAAGGCGGTGCTGTCCGGCCTGTTGAGCCAGATCGGCCAGAAAACCGAAGACGGCGATTACCTGGGGGCCCGTCAGCGGCGCTTCTGGATTCATCCCTCCTCGGGGATCGGCAAGAAGCGTCCGCAATGGTTGATGACCGCCGAACTGGTGGAAACCACCAAGCTGTATGCGCGCATGGTGGCCAAGATCGATGCCGATTGGATCGAACCGTTGGCCGGGCACCTGATCAAGAAAAACCACTTCGAACCCCATTGGGAGAAGAAGCGCGGCCAGGTCGTGGCCTTTGAGCAGATCACGTTGTTCGGTTTGATTGTGGTGGGGCGCCGGCCCGTGCATTACGGGCCGGTGGACCCTGTGGTGTCCCGCGAGCTGTTTATCCGCGAAGGCCTGGTGCGTGGCGAGATCCAATCCCGGGCCAAGTGCCTGGCCGCAAACCAGCAGTTGCTGGAGCAATTGGACGAGCTGGAAGCCAAGGCCCGGCGCCGCGATATCCTGGCCGACGAGGAAACCCTGTACGCCTTCTACGACGCGCGCCTGCCGGCGGAGATTCATCAGACGGCGACCTTCGACAGTTGGTACAAGATCACCAGCCAGAAAGACCCGCAACTGCTGATCATGCGCGAAGAAGACGTGCTGGCCCGCGAGGCCAGCGAGGTCACCGCCGCCCATTACCCCGACACCTTGCACCTGGGCGACCTGGCCCTGGCCTTGAGTTACCACTTTGAACCCAACCACCCGCGCGACGGCGTGACCTTGCGCGTGCCGGCGCCGCTGTTGCCGGCCTTGCCCGCCGAGCGTCTGGAATGGCTGGTGCCCGGGCTGATCGAAGCCAAGTGCATTGCCCTGGTGCGCAACCTGCCCAAGGCCCTGCGCAAGAACTTCGTGCCGGTGCCGGACTTCGTCAAGGCCGCGCTGCAACGTATCGAATTTGCCCAGGGCTCGCTGCCCCAGGCGCTGGGGCGCGAACTGTTGCGCATGACCGGTGTACGGGTCAGCGATGAAGCCTGGAGCGAAGCGGCGCAGCAGGTGGAAAACCACCTGAAGATGAACCTGGAAGTGGTCGATGCCCAGGGTAAGTTCCTCGGCGAAGGCCGCGACCTGGCAGCGTTGACTGCGCGGTTTGTCGAAGCCAGCCAGGCTGCCCTGGCGGTGCCGCAGACTGCCAAAAGCCAGCAGCCGGTGGAGGCCAAGGTCTTCGCTGCGGTTGCCGAGACTACCCAGCAGAAGATTGCTGGCCTGTCGATGACGGTGTATCCGGCGCTGGTAGAAGAAAACGGCACGGTCAAGGAAGGACGTTTCTCCACGGCTGCCGAAGCCGAGTTCCAGCATCGCCGTGCCTTGCAGCGCCTGTTGATGCAGCAATTGGCCGAACCGGCAAAATTCCTGCGCGGCAAATTGCCGGGCCTGACAGAGCTGGGGCTGATGTACCGCGAGTTGGGACGTATCGAGGCCCTGGTGGAGGACATTCTGCTGGCCAGCCTCGACAGCTGCGTGCTGGAAGGCGAGGCCAGCCTGCCCAGGGATGGCGCGGGCCTGGCCGCCCTGGCCGAGCGCAAGCGCGGCAGTTGGACCGAACATGCCGAACGCCTGGCGCGCCTGACCCTGGAAGTGTTGAAACTGTGGCATGGCCTGCAAAAGCGCTTCAAAGGCAAGATCGACCTGGCCCAGGCCGTGGCACTCAACGATATCAAGCAGCAACTGAGCAACCTGGTGTATCCAGGGTTTGTGCGCGAAACCCCGGCGCAGTGGTTCAAGGAACTGCCGCGCTATCTCAAGGCCATCGAGCTACGCCTGGAAAAACTGCCCAGCCAGGTGCAGAAGGACCGGGTCTGGAGCGGTGAGTTGAGCGGCCTGTGGAGCCAGTACCAGACACGCCTGAACAAGCACACCCAGGAAGGCAAGCGCGACCCGCAACTGGAGCTTTACCGCTGGTGGCTGGAGGAATACCGGGTGTCGTTGTTTGCCCAGCAGTTGGGCACCAAGGCGCCGATTTCCGACAAACGCTTGAGCAAACAGTGGAGCCAGGTCGAGCCTTGACCTGGCGTGCCGGGGGCGGGTGCGCGCGCGACAGGCGCCAAACCCCCCGGTTTATGGCAAACTTCGCCGCTATAAATGCCAGGATCGTCTAGATTGGCTGTATCAGCCTCGACGCGCCGGGACAAAGCGTTTCCCCGTTTGATGTCCGCGCGGCGGACTAGAGCGATTTACGGTTTGGTACGAAGGTACCAATCCCTTCTGCCTGAACAGATTTAGAGGAACGACCGTGCATAACGTCGTCATCAGCGGCACAGGCCTGTACACCCCGGCCAACAGCATCTCCAACGAAGAGCTGGTGCAGTCTTTCAATGCTTACGTTCAACAGTTCAATGCCGACAACGCCGTGGCCATCGAGCAGGGCGACGTTCAGGCGTTGACCGAATCCAGCGCCGCCTTTATCGAAAAGGCCTCAGGTATCAAGAGCCGCTTTGTCATGGACAAGGAAGGCATTCTTGACCTCCAGCGCATGACCCCGAGTTTGCCCGAGCGCTCCAACGACGAGTGGTCGATTCTCTGCCAGATGGCCGTGGGCGCCGCCGAGCAAGCCCTGCAGCGCGCTGGCAAGACTGCCGCCGATATCGATGGGGTGATCGTCGCCTGCTCCAACCTGCAACGCGCCTATCCGGCCATTGCCATCGAAGTCCAGGAAGCCCTGGGCATCCAGGGTTTTGGTTTTGACATGAACGTGGCGTGTTCTTCGGCGACTTTCGGTATCCAGAACGCTTGCAACAGCATTCAGCTGGGCCAGGCCCGGGCGATCCTGATGGTCAACCCGGAGATCTGCACCGGCCACCTGAACTTCCGCGACCGTGACAGCCACTTCATCTTCGGCGATGCGGCGACCGCGGTGATTCTGGAGCGTGCCGACCTGGCCACTTCCGAACACCAGTTCGACGTTGTCAGCACCAAGTTGCTGACCAAGTTCTCCAATAACATCCGCAACAACTTTGGCTTTCTCAACCGCGCGGCGGAAGAGGGCGTTGGTGCGCCAGATAAACTTTTCGTGCAGGAAGGCCGCAAAGTCTTCCGTGATGTCTGCCCGATGGTTGCCGAGTTGATCGGCCAGCACCTTTCGGAAAACCAGTTGAGCGTCACCGATGTGAAGCGTTTCTGGTTGCACCAGGCCAACCTGAGCATGAACCATCTGATCGTCAAGAAGCTGCTGGGCCGTGAAGCCGAGATCGAAGAAGCACCGGTGATCCTCGATACCTACGCCAACACCAGTTCGGCGGGTTCGGTGATCGCGTTCCACACCTATCAGGACGACTTGCCCAAGGGCGCGCTGGCGGTACTCAGCTCGTTTGGCGCCGGGTATTCGATTGGCAGCGTGATCCTGCGCAAGCGCTAGGAACCAGGCGATTGCGGCCACGTCCTGCACAATGAGGTTTTGAATGGCAGCAGCCGACGACGCGCACCTGCTTGAACGCCTGCTCAAGGGCGAGCAGCGGGCCTACAAGGAATTGGTCACCACCTACCAGAGCGCGATGCGTGCGGTGGCCTACGCCATCGTAGGCCAGCGCCATGCCGACGAAGTGGTCCAGGACGCATGGCTCTCGGTGGTGCGCAGCCTCGCCCGGTTTGAAGGGCGTTCCAGCCTCAAGACCTGGCTGCTGACCATCACCGCCAACTCGGCCAAGGGGCGCTACAAGCAGAATCGACGGGAAGTGCTGCTGGACGACCTGCCGTCGCCCCACGGCACCATCGGCGATGAGCGTTTTGCCGCCGGCGATGAGCATTGGCTGATCGCGCCATTTGCCTGGCACCAGGACACCCCTGAGGCGCTGCTCACCGAAAACGAGCTGCGTGAATGTCTGGAGCACACGTTGCTAAGTCTGTCCGAGCTGCAAAGCAGTGTGCTGCTGCTGCGCGAGCGCCAGGGGCTGGAACTGGAAGAGATTTGTAATCTTCTGGAGATCTCGCTCTCCAATGTGCGAGTGCTGCTGCACCGGGCGCGGCTTAAAGTCTTCGCTACGGTGGAGCATTTCGAGGAGACCGGCGAATGTTGACCTGCAAAGAACAAGTGGCGCGTTCCAGCGATTTTCTCGATGGGCAACTGAGCTTTGGTGAGCGCCTGCGTATGCGCCATCACCTGATGTTCTGCGCCAATTGCCGGCGCTTCATTCGCCAGATGCGCCTGATGCAAGCCACGTTGCGCATCCTGCCCGAACCCGAAGTGGCCGATGCGCAAGGGTTGGCCGAGCGCCTGGCCTCGGAGCTCAAGCGCAACTCCTGACCCAACGCTGTCTGCGGTTGCCAAGGCCTGCGACGTCCCCGTCGCGGGCTTTTTTGTGTCGGCGAAAAGCTATGCGCTGAAAAACCTTGTAGGTTTGTCATTTTTTTTCACCTTTTTTTCACTTGGCATTTCTCGTACTTTTTTCGCTCAAGCCCACGCCGGCCGTAGCGTTGCGCTTATTCCAAGTGGTTGTAAGAAAGTTCCCCTGTAATAAAATATTTATCTTGCAGCAACTTGGCTGAAATATCCCCTCGCCAAGATCCCCTCCCAACACCAGCGGGGCAGAACCCGTGTGTTTTCCAACGCAAAAGACCACCAATTAGGGGAATTCTTCGATGATCCGTAAGCACTTCGCCGGTTTCGCGGCCAGCGCCCTGGCCCTGGCCGTTACCGCCCAGGCTTTCGCTGGTACTGTCACTACTGACGGCGCCGATATCGTTGTCAAAACCAAGGGCGGCCTTGAGGTTGCTACTACCGACCAGAACTTCAGCTTCAAGCTGGGTGGTCGCTTGCAAGCCGATTACGGCACATTTGACGGCTTCTACACCAAGAACGGTGATTCGGGCGACGCCGCTTACTTCCGTCGCGCCTTCCTGGAGCTGGGTGGCACCGTCTACAAGGATTTCAAATACCAGCTCAACTACGACTTCTCCCACAACTCGGGTAACTCCGACGACGGTTACTTCGACGAAGCGTCCATGTCCTATGTGGGCTTCAAGCCGGTGACTATCCGCGTTGGTCGTTTTGACCCGGATTTCGGCCTGGAAAAAGCTACCAGCTCCAAGTGGATCACCGCCATGGAGCGTAACTCGGCCTACGAGGTTGCAGACTGGGTCAACACCCACGAAAACGGCATGGGCATCCAGGTCAGCGGCACTGCGGCTGAGATGTTCTACGGCTCCGCCAGCCTGGCTTCCAAAGACATCAACGACGAAGACGGTAAGGGCGTGAAGCAATTCAACGGCCGTATCGTGTTGGCGCCGATGAACAAAGGCGGCGACGTCCTGCACTTCGGCTTGAACGTGGCGGCACGTGACCTCAACGACGCGGCCTTCGACTCGCGGATCCGTCCGCGTCTTGGCGCCCGTGGCGTGGCGACGACCGGTGGCAACGATGCTGGCTCCAACGGCAACCGCGCTACCTTCGGCGGCGGTGTGGGCCTGAACGCCAGCAACCTGACCGCAGTCGGCGCCTATGACACCGACACCGTGTTTGGTGGTGAGTTTGCCTTCGCCACTGGCCCATTCTCGGTACAGGCTGAAGCCCTGAGCCGCAAGATGAAGGCTGACAGCAATGCCTACCAGGACGTGAAAACCAGCGGTTTCTACGGCCAACTGGCCTACACCCTGACCGGCGAATCCCGTGCCTACAAGCTCGACGGCGGCAAGTTCGACGCCATCAAGCCTGAGAACAAGCAGTACGGCGCCTGGGAAGTGTTCTACCGTTACGACAGCATCAAGGTTGACGACAAGAACATCGTCGTCAGCAGCGCTACCCGCGAAACCGGCGACGCCAAGGCCAACGTGAACACCCTGGGTGTGAACTGGTACGCCAACGAAGCGGTCAAGCTGTCCGTGAACTACAGCAAGGTCAGCACCGACAAAATCACCAACGCCAATGGCGATGACAGCGGTGACTCCATCGTCGGTCGTGTGCAGTACGTGTTCTAAGCAACTGTAATACCGCTCCAACGCGCTCTTTCTTCATCCGTTAAAGCGCGATCCTCTTTTTCACCCCGCCAACTGGCGGGGTTTTTTTTTGCTGACCGCGCGGGTGGCAGGTTCTGTCAGAATGGCCTGAATATTGTGAGCGAGCGTTTACCGTCGGGGAATGGCATGCCGTTGAAACGTTTGAATAGCCTGTCCGAAGTGTCGCCTGATGAATGGAACGCATTGGTTCCCGAGGATCAGCCGTTTCTGCGCCATGCTTTCCTCAGTGCGCTGGAAGACAGTGCCAGCCTTGGCCGGCATTCTGGCTGGCAGCCGGAGCACTTGCTGCATTACGAGGGCGAGCGGCTGGTGGCGGCGCTGCCCAGTTATCGCAAATGGCACTCCTATGGCGAATACGTATTCGACCATGGCTGGGCTGACGCCTGCGCGCGCGCGGGCATCGACTATTACCCTAAGCTGCTGACAGCGGTGCCTTTCAGCCCGGTCAGCGGGCCGCGCCTGTTGACGGCCAGTGGCGCGGATGGCCTGGAGCTGCTCCAGAGCCTGCCTGGCTACTTGGAGATCGAAGGGCTTTCCAGTGCCCACATCAACTTCACCGATGCCATGGCCGATGCCGCGCTGGGCCAGCAACCCGGTTGGCTTGCGCGCCTGGGTTGCCAGTTTCATTGGCAGAACCGTGGTTATCGCGACTTCCAGGACTTCCTCGACGCCTTGAGCTCGCGCAAGCGCAAGCAGATGCGCAAGGAGCGCGAACAAGTGGCGGGGCAGGGCATCGAGTTCGAGTGGCTGCACGGCCATGAACTGAGCGAGGCCCAGTGGGATTTTGTCTACGCCTGCTACGCCAACACCTATGCGGTGCGCCGGCAGTCACCGTACCTGACGCGAGCGTTTTTCAGCCTGCTGGCCGAACGCATGCCGCAGGCAATACGGGTGGTGCTGGCCAAGCAAGGGCCGCGCCCGGTGGCCATGGCGTTCAGCCTGGTCGGCGGCGACAGCCTATATGGCCGCTATTGGGGTTGCCTGGGCGAATTCGACCGGCTGCATTTCGAGACCTGCTTCTATCAAGGCATGGACCACGCGATTGCCAATGGCCTGCAACGTTTCGACGCCGGGGCCCAGGGCGAGCACAAGTTGATCCGTGGATTTGAGCCGGTGATTACCCACTCCTGGCACTACTTGCGCCATCCAGGCTTGAAAAGCGCCGTGGCGGATTTCCTGGAGCGCGAGCGGGTGGGGATTCTGGCGTATGCCGAAGAGGCGCGGTCGGCGTTGCCGTATCGACAGGAATAACGCTCAGGGAACTCAACCTGTTCCCCTGTAGGAGCGAGCTTGCTCGCGAAGAACTCAAGTACACCGCGTTCATTCTGGATAAACGCGGCGCCCTCAGGTTTTTCGCGAGCAAGCTCGCTCCCACAGGGTGGGTCAATACTGTTGGATCAGGCGGTTTCTTCTTTGCCCAACCAACGGTAGGTGATGCCACCGATCACTGCGCCAAGGATCGGCGCCAGCCAGAACAGCCACAGCTGCTGGATCGCCCAACCGCCGACAATCAGCGCAGGGCCGGTGCTGCGGGCCGGGTTGACCGAGGTGTTGGTGACCGGGATGGAGATCAGGTGGATCAGTGTCAGCCCCAGGCCAATGGCGATGGGTGCCAGGCCAGCCGGTGCGCGACGGTCAGTGGCGCCGAGGATGATCAGCACGAACATCGCGGTCATCACCAGTTCGGTGACAAACCCAGCCGCCATCGAATACCCGCCCGGCGAGTGTTCACCGTAGCCATTGGATGCCAGGCCCGAAGCCAGCTCAAAACCCGGCTTGCCGCTGGCAATGAAGTACAGCAGGGCCGCTGCCACTACGCCGCCAATGACTTGCGCGACGATATACGCTGGCATTTCCCTGGCCGAAAACCTGCCGCCGACCACCAGGCCCACGGTGACTGCCGGGTTGAGGTGGCAGCCGCTGATATGGCCAATGGCAAATGCCATGGTCAGTACGGTAAGCCCGAATGCCAGCGAGACACCCAGCAGGCCGATTCCGACATCGGGGAACGCTGCGGCCAGAACCGCACTCCCGCAACCACCCAACACCAGCCAAAACGTACCTAACCCTTCTGTAACGGAACGTTTGAACAGAGACATGAACGCGTCCTTCTAAATCAACTGGTCGGTGAGGCTTCCCTGCAGTCTGATGTCAGGGCCCTCCTTGGGCCCTGATTGCAGTACAGCAGGATTGTGATACACGGCCAGCGAGTTAGAAAAAACTGTCAGAATTGTTCGGAATTGATCGCGCGGTTAGTAGTCCAGAATCAGTCGATACCCACGAATCCTCCGGTCTGGTGCTGCCACAATCGCGAGTACAGGCCGCCATGTGCCAGCAATTGCGCATGGCTGCCACTTTCGGCGATCTGGCCTTTTTCCAGGACCACCAACCTGTCCATTCGAGCAATCGTGGACAGGCGGTGAGCGATGGCGATTACCGTCTTGCCCTGCATCAGGGTTTCCAGGCTTTCCTGGATGGCCGCTTCCACTTCCGAGTCCAGGGCCGAAGTGGCTTCGTCCATGATCAGGATCGGTGCATCCTTGAGCAGGACCCGGGCGATTGCGATGCGCTGGCGTTGCCCGCCGGAGAGTTTCACCCCGCGCTCACCCACATGGGCATCCAGGCCAATGCGGCCCTCGGCGTCCGACAGCAGCGGGATAAATTCATCGGCACGCGCCTTGCGGATCGCTTCCCAGAGCTCTTGGTCAGTGGCATCGGGTTTGCCGTACAGCAAGTTGTCGCGGATCGAGCGGTGCAGCAGCGAGGTGTCCTGGGTGATCATGCCGATGCGTTCGCGCAGGCTTTCCTGGGCCACTTCGGCGATGTCCTGGCCGTCGATCAGGATGCGTCCGCCTTGCAGGTCGTAGAGGCGCAGCAGCAGGTTGACCAGGGTCGACTTGCCGGCACCGGACGGGCCGATCAGGCCGATCTTTTCCCCTGGCTTGATCACCAGGTTCAGGCCACTGATGATGCCGCTGCTCTTGCCGTAGTGGAAATCCACCTGTTCGAAGCGCACTTCGCCGTGGGGCACGCGCAGGCGCGGGGCGTTCTCGCGGTCGATTACCGCCAGCGGCTGGGCGATGGTTTTCAGGCCGTCCTGGACCATGCCGATGTTCTCGAAAATGCCATTGACCACCCACATGATCCAGCCCGACATGTTGACGATGCGGATCACCAGGCCGGTCGCCAGGGCGATGGCGCCGACCGAGATCAGCGATTGCGTCCACAGCCACAGGGCCAGGCCGGTGGTGGTGACGATCAGCAGGCCGTTCATGGTCGTGATGACCACGTCCATGCTGGTGACCACGCGGCTGGCCAGCTGGGTTTTTTCGGTCTGCTCGATGATCGCTTCCTTGGCGTACTCCTGCTCGGACTGGGTGTGGGCGAACAGCTTCAAGGTGGTGATATTGGTGTAGCCATCGACGATGCGCCCCATCAATTTGGAGCGCGCCTCGGAGGAAATCACCGAGCGTTCCTTGACCCGTGGCACGAAGTAGCGCAGCGCCAGGCTGTAGGCAATGATCCAGGTGACCAGCGGGATCATCAGGCGCCAGTCGGCCTCGGCGAACAGCACCAGGGAACTGATGGCATAGATCGCCACGTGCCAGATGGCATCGACGGCGGCCACGGCCGAATCACGTAGCGAATTGCCGGTCTGCATGATGCGCTGGGCAATGCGCCCGGCAAAATCGTTCTGGAAGAAGTTCAGGCTCTGCTTGAGCACATAGCTGTGGTTCTGCCAGCGGATCAGGCTGGTCATGCCGGGGCTGATGGTCTGGTGCACCAGCAGGTCGTGCAGGGCGCCGAAGATCGGGCGCAGCAGCAGGGCGACCACGGCCATCCAGATCAACTCGGTGGCGTGGATCTGGAAGAAATTGGCCGGCGGCGTGCCCTGGGCCAGGTCGATGATGCGGCTCAGGTAGCTGAACAGCGCCACCTCGATCAGCGCGCCGATCAGGCCCACCACCAGCAGAGCGGCAAAGCACGGCCAGACCTGGCGCAGGTAATAGAGATAGAAGGGCAGGACTTTATCGGGAGGTGCCGCGCTGGGAGCGTCGCGGAAGATATCGATCAGTTGTTCAAAACGACGATAGAGCATTAGGTCTGACGCCCGCCGGGCGGGCTCTCCTTGTTGAATACGCGCGCGGCCTTGTGGGCGGCGCGCGGAACTCCTGTCGATCAGTCGATGATTTTGGCCGACTTGATAAGCACAGGATCGACGGGCACGTTTTGCATGCCTTGCTTGGTGGTGGTCTGCGAGTTGACGATCTGGTCCACCACGTCCATGCCACTAACGACTTTGGCGAAGACTGCGTAACCGGCATCGCGACCTGGGTCGAGGAAGGCATTGTCGGCAACGTTGATGAAGAACTGGCTGGTGGCCGAGTTGGGGTTGGAGGTCCGGGCCATCGACAAGCTGCCACGCACGTTATGCAGGCCGTTGCTGGCTTCGTTGCGGATAGGGTCCTTGGTGTCTTTCTGGACCATTTGCGAGGTGAAGCCACCGCCCTGGACCATGAAGCCTGGAATCACACGGTGAAAAATGGTGTTGGTATAAAAACCACTCTTCACGTATTCCAGGAAGTTCTTGCTGGAGATCGGCGCCTTGACCGGGTCCAGTTCGATTTCGATGTTGCCGAAGCTGGTGTCCAGCAAGACATGCGGTGCCTTGGCGTCCGCCGCCATCAGGTTGGCAGCAAACAGAACAGAACCGGCAAAAACGGCGATTTTTTTCAGCATGGGTCAGTGATCCTGGGAAGTGGTTTGGACGGTCTTGAGAAAATCGAGCAGGGTTGTATTGAAGGTCTCGGGTTGGTCCAGCGGTGTCGCGTGACGTGAGTCCGCAATCACCACCAACCGCGCATCAGGCAGCAGTTTTACATAGATTTGTTTTTGCGCCACCGGGGTGTAGTCGTGGTCGGCGCTGATGACCAGGGTTGGACAGGTAATCCGCGAAAGTCGTTCCTGCACCCCCCAGCCCACAATCGCATCGAAGCTGGCGAGGTAAGCACGTTTGTCGTTTTTTGCCCAGCGTTCGGTCATCTTGCGCCGCAGGTCGGCCTGTGAGGGCTTGGGGAACAACCGGTCGCCAAGCGCCTTGCCGATGGTATTCAAGCTCAGCACGCGCGCCAGGCTCCAGCGCTTGGCCCATTGCCAATAATCATCGGCGCTGCGCACCTTGACCTCGGGCGTGCTGTTGACGATGCACAGGCTTTTGAGCAACTGCGGTTGGTCGACCGCCAGTTGGAAGGTGATCATCCCGCCCATCGACAGGCCTACCACGTGGGCGGCGGGCAGTTGCAGGTGTTCGATCAGCGCCACCAGGTCGGCGGTAAAACCGGCGATGCTGTAGCGCTCCCGGGGCTTGTCGGAGCGCCCGTGACCGCGCACATCCAGCACCACCAGGCGGTAATGCCGGGACAATACCGGTATTTGCAGCTCCCAATCCTGGCAACTGGAGCCCAGGCCGTGGATCAGGATCAGTGGCTCGCCGTGGCCGTATTCCTCGTAATGCAGGGTGCAGCCTTCATGTTCGAAATAGGCCATCGGTGAACTCCGTGTCAGGCTTGCCGGGGAGCGGCAAAGGGTGCGTCCAGCGGTGCGGTGTCGAAGGTGCGCAGCAGTTCGACGAGAATCTGCGTGGCCGGGCCCAGGGGCTTATCCTTGTTCGAGTACAGGTAGAACGTCGGGTGGCGGCTGGCGCCTTGCTCCAGGGGCAGTTGCTTGAGCACACCCTCCTTGAGTTCGCGCTCGATCATGTGCCGGGGCAGCCAGGCAAACCCCAGGCCGCTGCCGACGAAGGTGGCGGCGGTGGCCAGGCTGCCCACGGTCCAGCGCTGTTCGGCGCCGAGCCAGCCGACGTCCCGCGGTTGCTGGCGACCGGAGTCGCGGATCACCACTTGCATCTGGCTTTCCAGGTCCTGGAAGCTCAATTCCCGGTTGAGCCGGTGCAACGGATGTTCGGGGTGGGCCACGGCGACAAATTCCACGTCGCTCATTTCCGTGCCCAGGTAGCCGGGGATGCTGAAGCCGCTGATCGCCAGGTCGGCCACGCCTTCGATCAGCAGTTCCTCGACACCCGACAGCACTTCTTCGCGCAGGCGCACACGGCAGCCACGGCTTTGCGGCATAAAGGCGGTGAGGGCGCGTACCAGGCGGGCGTTGGGGTAGGCGGCATCGACTACCAGGCGTACTTCGGCTTCCCAGCCTTGTTCCATATGGTGGGCCAGGTCTTCCAGTTGGCTGGCGTTTTTCACCAGTTGCCGGGAGCGACGCAACAGCACTTCGCCGGCGTCGGTGAGTACGGCCTTGCGCCCATCGATGCGCAACAGGGGCACGCCCAGTTGGTCTTGCATGCGGGCCACGGTGTAGCTCACCGAGGATTGCGAGCGGTGCAGCACTTCGGCCGCCTGGGCGAAGCCGCCATGGTCGACCACGGCTTGCAACGTGCGCCATTGATCAAGGGTCACGCGGGGCGCTTTCAAGATGAGCTCCTCTTGTCCTAAGCTGGCGGTCCTTATTGGAGACTGCCGAATGAGAAAATTCTGTTGTGTAGTGCTGGCATTGTTGCCGTTGAGCGCGTTTGCCTATCCGATCGACGTGTCAAAGTCGATCAAGGGGGTCAGCATCGATTACAACGCCTCCGATGTGGACGGCGATATCAGCTCCATCCAGCTCAGTAACTTCGGCAGCAATGACGCTGCGTGTACGGTCGCGTTTACCAATGGCCCGGAGCCAGCGCGGGTGCGCAAGGTCACGGTCCCCGCCGGCAAAAGCACCAACACCACGGTCAAGTTCAGCCGCGCGATTATCAAGATGCGGATCAAGCTGACCTGCGAACCCAAGTAAGGTGCTGCGGAGCACTGACGATGCTCCGCTTATAAACAACTTTATAGATGGGTTATAGCAGTTTTTTGCGCTTTTTTATCGAACGGGCTCTGTTTAACCTTCACTCCATCGACTTACAGCAATTACCGATGGAGCTTACAAAGCCATGTCCAACGTTCTGATCATCGAAAGCAGCGCCCGCCAGCAGGACTCTATCTCCCGCCAGTTGACCCAACAGTTCATCAGCCAATGGCAGGCGGCCCATCCGGCCGATCAGATCACCGTGCGCGACCTGGCTGTCAACCCGGTGCCGCACCTGGACGCGAACCTGCTGGGTGGCTGGATGAAGCCGGTCGAGCAGCGCAGTAGCGACGAGCAGGCTTCCCTGGACCGTTCCAACCACCTGACCGACGAGTTGCTGGCCGCCGATGTGCTGGTGATGGCGGCGCCGATGTACAACTTCGCCATCCCCAGCACCCTCAAGGCCTGGCTTGACCATGTGCTGCGTGCCGGCGTGACCTTCAAGTACACCGCCACCGGCCCCCAGGGCCTGTTGACCGGCAAGCGCGCCTTTGTGCTGACCGCCCGTGGTGGCATCCACACCGGCGCGAGCAGCGATCACCAGGAACCGTATCTGCGCCAGGTCATGGGGTTTATCGGCATCCATGACGTGACCTTCATTCATGCCGAAGGGGTGAACCTGGGTGGCGATTTCCAGGAAAAGGGCGTGAACCATGCCAAGGCCCTGCTGGCACAAGTTGCCTGAAGCGTTAATCGCCAGATAATCGCGCGATGTTTTTATAGCTCCACGCAACCCTTCAAGTACGCGTATCGAACCTCCCTTTGCGCTCGTTGCTCCTGAGTGCTCCTGCCCGACTGACGCTTTAGCGAGGTCGGGTTTTTTTTGCCCCGAGTTTCGCCCCGCCGTGAAAGGCGCTAATGTCGCGCCCATTCAAATATGAGGCGCACATGGGCTACTTACTGATTGTCACCCTGATCCAGGCGTTTTCCTTCAGCTTGATCGGCGAATACCTGGCCGGTCATGTCGACAGCTACTTCGCCGTGCTGGTGCGTGTGCTGCTGGCTGGGTTGGTGTTTATCCCCCTGACCCGCTGGCGCTCGGTGGAGCCTGCGTTCATGCGCGGCATGCTGCTGATCGGCGCGTTGCAGTTCGGTGTGACCTACGTATGCCTGTATTTGAGCTTTCGCGTGTTGACGGTGCCGGAGGTGCTGCTGTTCACCATCCTCACGCCGTTGCATGTGACCCTGATCGAAGACGCGCTGAACCGGCGCTTCAACCCCTGGGCGCTGATCGCCGCGCTGGTGGCGGTAGCGGGGGCGGCGGTGATCCGTTTTGACCAGATCAACCCGGACTTCTTCATGGGCTTTTTGCTGCTGCAACTGGCCAACTTCACCTACGCCGCTGGGCAAGTGCTGTATCGGCGCCTGGTGGCGCGGCACCCGAGCGACCTGCCGCACTACCGGCGCTTTGGCTACTTCTATTTGGGAGCGTTGGCGGTGGTATTGCCGGCGTTCCTGCTGTTCGGCAAGGCCAACTTCCTGCCCGAAGCGCCGTTGCAATGGGGTGTGCTGCTGTTTCTTGGCCTGGTCAGCACCGCCTTGGGTTTGTACTGGTGGAACAAGGGCGCGTGCCTGGTCAATGGCGGCACCCTGGCGGTGATGAACAACCTGCATGTGCCGGTGGGGTTGCTGCTGAATCTGCTGATCTGGAATCAGCATGAGCCGCTGGGGCGGTTGTTCCTGGGCGGGGCGGTGATTGTGGCGGCAGTGTGGATCAGCCGGTTGGGGATTCGCCCGGCGCCACTCTGCCGGCAATGATCGTTCCCAAGGTGGGAGCGGGCTTGCCCGCGATAGCGGACGATCAGTAACAGATGTGTTGACTGACCCACCACTATCGCGGGCAAGCCCGCTCCCACAGGGGCGCTGCTTCGCGCCTGGTTAGAGCGTAGCCTTCTCCGGCGCCGGCAAATGGCTGGCACCCAACACCGCCGGCAGTACTCCGGCCCGCAGGTCGTTGCCACTCGGTTGCTGGTACAGGCTCAAGCCAAACTCCGGCAGCACCGCCAGCAGGTAGTCGAAAATATCCCCCTGGATCCGCTCGTAATCCGCCCACGCCGTGGTGCGGGTGAAGCAGTAGATTTCCAGCGGCACGCCCTGGGAGGTGGTCTGCATCTGGCGCACCATGCAGGTCATGTTCGGCTGGATATCCGGATGGCTCTTCAGATAAGCCAGGGCATAGGCACGGAAGGTGCCCAGGTTGGTCATGCGCCGGCGGTTGGCCGACAGTTGCGCGCTGTGGCCCTGGGCTTCGTTCCAGGCTTTCAATTCTGCCTGTTTGCGGCTGATGTAGTCGGTCAGCAGGTGGACCTGGGTCATCCGCACTTCTTCATCGTCACGCAGGAAACGCACGCCGGCCGCGTCGATAAACAGGCTGCGCTTGATCCGCCGCCCGCCCGAGGCCTGCATGCCGCGCCAGTTCTTGAACGACTCGGACATCAAGCGCCAGGTGGGGATCGAGACGATGGTCTTGTCGAAGTTCTGCACCTTGACCGTATGCAAGGTGATGTCCACCACGTCGCCATCGGCGCCGACCTGGGGCATTTCGATCCAGTCGCCGACTCGCAGCATGTCGTTGCTGGTCAATTGCACGCTGGCGACAAACGACAACAAGGTGTCCTTGTACACCAACAGGATCACCGCCGACATCGCACCCAACCCCGACAGCAGCAACAGCGGCGAGCGGTCGATCAAGGTTGCGACGATGATGATCGCGCCAAACACGAACAACACCATTTTCGCCAGTTGCACATAGCCCTTGATCGAGCGCGTGCGGGCATGTTCGGTGCGGGCGTAGATATCCAGCAGGGCGTTGAGCAGGGCGCTCATGGCCAATACCTGGAACAGGATGGTGAACGCCAGCGCCACGTTGCCGATGAACAGCGCGCTGGTCTTGCTCAATTCCGGCACCAGGTGCAGGCCGAACTGGATCACCAGCGACGGCGTCATCTGTGCCAGGCGGTGGAAGACTTTGTTGTGGCGCAGGTCATTGAGCCAATGCAGGGCAGGTTGGCGGCCGAGCAACTTGACGGCATGCAGGATCAGGTAGCGTGCCACCCGTCCGACCAGCAGGGCCACCACCAACAGCACCAGCAAAGCCAGGCTTGAATGCAGCAGCGGGTGTTGGTCCAAGGCACCCCAGAGGTCTTGGACGTTGAGCCAGAGCTGTTTGATATCCATGGTTTAACGCGATTCTTCTGTAAGACATGACGGGGCGATTAGAGCATTTAAGTGCTGCAAAGTTGTGCAGGCAGACAAATCACCTGACAAAAAACCACCTGATTGGCCCACTTCGCGTAAAGAAACTCGGCCTGAGCGCCCGAAACCGTTACCCTATGCAGCTGATTTTTTGTATTTCTTCGAGGTAGCACCCGTGTTTTCCCAATTCGCCCTGCACGAACGCCTGCTCAAAGCCGTGGCCGAGCTTAAATTTGTCGAGCCTACGCCTGTGCAAGCAGCGGCCATCCCGCTCGCGCTCCAAGGGCGTGACCTGCGGGTGACGGCTCAAACCGGGAGTGGCAAGACCGCCGCTTTCGTCCTGCCAATCCTCAATCGCCTGATCGGCCCGGCCAAGGTCCGCGTCAGCATCAAGACCCTGATCCTGCTGCCTACCCGCGAGCTGGCCCAGCAGACCTTGAAGGAAGTGGAGCGCTTCTCGCAGTTCACTTTCATCAAGTCCGGCCTGATCACCGGTGGCGAAGACTTCAAGGTGCAGGCCGCCATGCTGCGCAAGGTCCCGGATATCCTGATCGGCACCCCAGGGCGGATGATCGAGCAATTGAACGCCGGCAACCTGGACCTCAAGGAAGTCGAAGTGCTGGTGCTCGACGAAGCCGACCGCATGCTCGACATGGGCTTTGCCGACGATGTGCAGCGCCTGGTCGAAGAATGCGTCAACCGCCAGCAGACCATGCTGTTCTCCGCCACCACCGGCGGTTCGACCCTGCGCGAGATGGTCGCCAAGGTCCTGAACAACCCCGAGCACCTGCAGGTCAATAACGTCAGCGACCTGAACTCGACTACCCGTCAGCAGATCATCACCGCTGACCACAATGTGCACAAAGAGCAGATCCTCAACTGGCTGCTGGCCAACGAGACCTATCAGAAGGCCATCGTGTTCACCAACACCCGGGCCATGGCTGACCGTATCTACGGGCGCCTGGTGGCTCAGGAGTACAAGGCGTTTGTGTTGCACGGTGAGAAGGACCAGAAGGACCGCAAGCTGGCCATCGACCGCCTCAAGCAGGGCGGCGTGAAGATCCTGGTGGCCACCGACGTCGCCGCGCGCGGCCTGGACGTCGAAGGCCTGGACATGGTGATCAACTTCGATATGCCACGCAGCGGCGACGAGTATGTGCACCGTATCGGCCGTACCGGGCGGGCCGGCAACGATGGCCTGGCCATCTCGCTGATCTGCCATGGCGACTGGAACCTGATGTCGAGCATCGAGCGCTACCTCAAGCAGTCGTTCGAGCGCCGCACCATCAAGGAAGTCAAAGGCACCTACACCGGGCCGAAGAAGGTCAAGGCTTCGGGCAAGGCCGTGGGCGTGAAGAAGAAAAAGGTCGATGCCAAGGGCGACAAGAAGAAAACCGGCGCCAAGTCGCCGACCAAGCGCAAGATCGCCAACCGGCCGAAGACCGACAACCTGTCGTTGGTCAGCAAGGACGGCATGGCGCCGCTCAAGCGCCGCAAGCCAGAAGCGCCGGCTGCCGAGTAATACGCCAGCGCACTAAAAAACCGGACAATGTCCGGTTTTTTTATGCCCTCAGTTTTTCGCCTTGGCCGCCGCTTCCTTCAACTCCTTGAGCCGCGCCTCGATCAACTGGCACTTGTCCGGAAACTTCGCGCTTTCGGTGTCCAGGTCCATCTGCTGCAGTTCGTCGTTGATTTCCTTGGCCTTGGTCGGGTTCTGCTGGGTGAGGGTGCTGACCTCCTTGGCCAGTTGTTCGCGTTTTTGCGTGGCTTCTTCCGGGGTACAGGCCCAGGCGGGCAAGGCGCTCAACAGGGTGGCGGCGACAGCCAGTTGCATCAGGGGTTTCATGGGGTAGACCTCCTTGGCGGTGATACCCGGTTGAGGGCACCGGCCGGCGAAAAGTTCAGTGCAATCACGCCCGTCGACCCGGCTGAACGGCGCCCGCACCCACAGGTCACAACCTTCGAAGGCAGCCAGCCGGTGTGCCTGCAGGAGGATTGAGGATGAGCACTTACAATTGGGATCTGATCGAACGTCTATTGCATGAAGTGCAAAACGGCGAGGGCAGCTTTGCCCCGCGCAAATATGCCGAACAGGAAGCCGCCGAGAAGGCCACGGCGGGTGAGTTCAACGGTGACCTTGATGCGCTGAAGAAGACTGCCGCCGACTACGAGGCATTGTTGTTCAAGCGCGGCTTTATCGAGTCCCGGCCCGAGGATGAGGGCGGCAACGGTGAGAACTTCATTTTGACGCCGCTGGGTGCGCGGCTGCTGGCGCTGATCGACAGCTCCATCCCGGGTAACAATCATCCGCGCCAGGTGCTGGACGAGCAGGCTGACGCGCTGGACCCGGCGACGTTCGAGGTGGTGGCCTCCAAGGCGCAGATCGCCTGAGCACGCGCAAACTGTCAAATAGGTAATCTGGCGCTAAGCCAACTGACAGGCGCCGGTCCCTACTCTGCGGTCATTCAATTGACGGGAATGGAATCGGCATGCACCCCAACACTTCTCGACGAACCTTCGTCAAAGGCTTGGCTGCGGCCGGCCTGCTGGGCGGCGCAGGCCTGTGGCGGCCACCGGTCTGGGCCCTGGCCAGCCCCGGGGAGCCGGGTGTGCTGGCGGGCCGCGAGTTCGAGCTGTCTATCGGCCAGACTGCGGTCAATATCACCGGCCACGTGCGCACCGCGCTGACGATCAACGGCAGCCTGCCGGGCCCGCTGCTGCGCTGGCGTGAAGGCGATACCGTGACCCTGCGCGTGCGCAATCGCCTGGCGCAGCCGACGTCGATCCACTGGCATGGGATTATCCTGCCGGCCAATATGGATGGCGTGCCGGGCCTGAGTTTCAAGGGGATCGAGCCGGGCGGGGTGTATGTCTACCAGTTCAAGGTCAACCAGCACGGCACCTACTGGTATCACAGCCACTCCGGGTTCCAGGAGCAACAAGGGGTCTATGGGCCGCTGGTGATCGATCCGCGGGAGCCGGAACCCTTCACCTACCAGCGCGACTATGTGGTGATGCTCACGGACTGGACCGATGAAGATCCCGCCAGCCTGATGAAGACCCTGAAGAAACAGTCCGATTACTACAATTTCCATAAACCCACCGTGGGCGACTTCATCAAGGATGTGGCCGACAAGGGCTGGTCGGCCACCGCTGCCGACCGTCTGATGTGGGCGCAAATGAAGATGAATCCCACGGACTTGGCGGATGTCAGCGGCGCGACCTACACCTTCTTGATGAACGGCCAGCCACCTGCGCAAAACTGGACCGGGCTGTTTCGCGCCGGTGAGAAGATCCGTCTGCGGTTGATCAACGGTTCGGCCATGACCTACTTCGATGTGCGTATTCCGGGCCTGAAGATGACGGTGGTGGCTGCCGATGGCCAGCCGGTAAAACCGATCCGCGTGGACGAGTTGCGCATCGCCGTGGCCGAGACCTACGACGTGCTCGTCGAACCGAGCGCCGCCGCCTACACCCTGTTCGCCCAATCCATGGACCGTACCGGCTACGCCAGCGGCACTCTCAGCCGCCAGCCGGGCTTGCGGGCGCCGGTTCCCGCGTTGGACCCGCGCCCCTGGTTGACCATGGACGACATGGGCATGGGCGGCATGGATCACGGTGCCACGGGGGCTATGCCTGGCATGGACCACAGTGCGATGCCCGGCATGGACCACGGCGCAATGGCCGGGATGGCGATGCCGATGCAAGGCCACCCGGCCAGCGAAACCAATAACCCGCTGGTGGACATGCAGGCCATGAGCACCTCACCCAAGCTCGATGATCCGGGTATGGGCCTGCGCAACAACGGGCGCAGGGTCCTGACCTATGCAGACTTGCGCAGCAGCTTTGCCGACCCCGATGGCCGCGAACCCGGCCGCACCATCGAGTTGCACCTGACCGGGCATATGGAGAAGTTCGCCTGGTCCTTCGACGGGGTGAAGTTCTCCGATGCCGAGCCGCTGCGGCTGACCTATGGCGAGCGCGTGCGGCTGGTGCTGATCAACGACACCATGATGACCCACCCCATCCATCTGCATGGCATGTGGAGCGACCTGGAAGACGAAAACGGCCAGTTCATGGTGCGCAAACACACCATCGATATGCCGCCAGGTTGCCGCCGCAGCTACCGGGTGACGGCCGATGCCCTGGGGCGCTGGGCCTTCCACTGTCATCTGCTGTACCACATGGAAATGGGCATGTTCCGTGAAGTCCGGGTGCAAGAGTGAGGAGCCGAGCATGAACTCTCTATTTCGCCGCGTTGCGCTGCTGATTACGACATTCGCCCCCGTAGCGCTGGCCCACAGCCAGATGCACGGCATGACGCCGCCCAGCCAGAGCCGCACGCCGATCCCGCTGCTGACCGATGCCGACCGCGCAGCGGTGTACGACGCGCCGGGTGGGCATGTGGTGCATGACAGCGCCCTCAACTCACTATTTGTGATCAACCAGCTGGAATGGCAGGGGGCCGGCGATGGCCATGCCGTGAGCTGGGATGCCAAGGGTTGGGTCGGCGGGGATATCGATCGCCTATGGCTGCGCAGCGAGGGCGAGCGCGCCAAGGGCAATACCGAAAAGGCCGAGGTCCAGGCGTTATGGGGCCACGCCATTAGCCCCTGGTGGGATGTAGTGGCCGGTATGCGCCAGGATTTCAAGCCGGGCGACAGCCAGAGTTGGGCGGCGCTGGGCCTGCAAGGCATGGCCCTGTACAACTTCGAGGCCGAGGCCACGCTGTTTGTCGGTGAAGGTGGCCAGACTGCCGCGCGCCTGGAGGGCGACTACGACATTTTGCTGAGCAATCGCCTGGTGCTGCAGCCCACCGCCGAGGCCAACGTCTACGGGAAAAACGACCCTCAGAGAAGGATTGGTTCCGGCCTTGCGGACACCGAGGTCGGGGTGCGGCTGCGTTACGAAATCCGCCGCGAGTTTGCCCCTTATGTCGGCGTGACCTGGAATCGCGCCTATGGCCAGACGGCCGAATACGCCAGGGATGAGGGCGAGGACCGCAGCGAAGTGCGCTGGGTCCTGGGCGTGCGCCTGTGGTTCTGAGGGCGCTGCAGTCGCCTAGGCCGCGCTGCCCTTGAGGCACTTGAGTGCCTGGAAATCGCTGCGCACCTTATCGATCCGCTGCACCAGCTTCTGGCGTTGCTGCACGGTGCTTTCGGCCATCAAGTCCACCAGCAGGCTGCGGGCCGCCGCTTCGGTCTGGGCGTAGGCCTGGCGATAGTCCGCTGTCCACAGGCTTTCACGGTCCACCAGCAGTTGCTCCATCTTGCGCGGGAAATCGCTACTGGCCCGTTGATTGACTGCCGCGATGAACTGCGCCTGCCAATGGGCGCGGTTGCCGATCCATTGCTGGTTCTGCGCACCGAGGGCGGTGGACCAGGCCCGCACACGCTCCTGCTGGCTGGTGCTCAACGGGCCAAGCCAGGTATTCAGGCGTTCGCTCATGCGCTCGCTGCGGTCCTTGATCTGCTGTTCCAAGGGCGGCTTGAGGTATTCGTCCTGGCGTTTGCGCAGGTCCTTGGCCAGCGCTTGATCCATCTCGCGCACCTGCTGCTCATCCAGCCCGCGCAGCAACTCGATGGCTGACGGGGTAATCTGCCGGGCGACGTCGGCGATTGCCTGCTTGGCTTCGAGGGTGCGGGTTTGCAGGGCGGCATCGCTGACTTGATGGTTGTCGACCATCTGTTGCAGGCGGTCGAGCCAGTCCAGGTAGCCGGGCAATTGGGTGGTGCAGTGCCAGGCCAGGTGTTCCTTGAGGGTGTCGTTGAACCAGCTTTTCTGCCCGGCGTTCATGTCCAGGTAGTCGTTGAGTGTCCAGGGGATGATCACATCGAGATTGCGATAGGCCAGACCCACGCGATTGCAGCCGGCCAGCAGGACGCTCAGGGCCAGTAAGGCCACCAGGATTCTTAACCGACGCAGCATGGGCGAGTCCTTGCACAGACCAGGGATGTTTATCTGAACCCGCCGGGGGCGTGACAGTTCAGCCCATCAATAAAACGACCGCTCGGCCTTTAGGGTCAACAGGCCATCACATTGCGAATTGTGTCCGGAGTAGGCCGAGCAGTCGCTGCCGTTGAGGCTGGAGTCGCTGTAGATCAGGTCCAGGTCCATGCCCATCCATGGCCGCGAGAATTTCACCGACCAGTCGCTGAAGCTGCGGATTGAGCCGCCCTCCACCGAGGCTGGGGCGCCCAACTGATGAGTGGTGTACTTCATGCTCACGCCAATGCCGAAGGGTTGGGTCCCGCCCAGGTCGGCAAACAGGGTGCTGTCGCGCCGGTCGGGGTCGTTGCCCAGTGACACGCCAAACCGATTGCCCAGCAGGTTCAGGCCGCCGTAGAACTCCTGGCTGTCGAGGGGGCTGAGCTTGGGGTAGCTGTAGTGAATCATCCCCAGCTCATAGCCCAGGGTCTGGTCGAACGGGCGCTTGAAGCCCATGTAGGAATCGACTTCGAGGTTGCTGGCGGGCGACAGGCCCATGCTCGGTGAAAACTGGCCGAAATACAGGCCGCTGGCGTGGGTGAGGTCGAGGCCGCCGTGGAACGAGTTGCTGCCCGGAGCGGTGGGTTTGACCAGGCCCTGGGCCATGCTGCGGCTGGGGGTGGTTCCCAGTTTCAAGTCGAAGTCGCCCAGTTCACGCTGGAAAACCTGCGCTTGGGCGAGGGGGCTGGCGAGCAGGGCGCTGACCAGGAATATGCAGGGCTTGAGCATGCGTCACTCCATGAAAAGCGAGGAGCAGTAACCGAAGGAATCGGGCAAACGCCCGTTCTAGAGGTGTGCAAGCATACCGGCGAAAGTCCGGGGTTGAGGCCCGTTCGTCGATTGGCGCAGTTGAATGTGTGTCAGGGGGAGGTTGCTTGCTCTAGTCCTAGCGCCTTGATGGCAAGGCGCTTAGGGACCAGGTGGGGTGCGTAGGCGGCTGCGCGCTTACTTTTTACCCAGGGTGATCTGCTTGGACGGGCCGAAAGTCTGGCCGCTCACGCCCTTGGCGATCTGCTGGATTTCGCCACCGGACTTGAGGAACGCGGCGATTTGGTTGTTGATCGATTCGCTGGTTTCAACGGCGGGAGCTGGCTTTGCTTTGCTGTTGGATGCTTTTACGCGCATGGCGGCCACTAACCTGTAGAAAATTAACTTGGCCAGGCATCGTACATGAAAAGCTTGACAATTGCTTGGTAAATATCTCCCAGGAATAAGCTGCGCTATTATAAAAGCCCGAAGTTGGTCTTTGATCGAAGGCCCTAACTCGCTGTTTTAAATAGAAACCATGGGTAAAAACAGCACCTGGCCATTGCTGCACAGCTCGGGCTTGACCTGACGAGCGGGGCAATTGCCCACAACTGCCCGGCAAACCCGCGATTTTTCAGGGTTGCGCGCCCGGACACGGGACCGCCGCCTTCAACTCGGGTAGAATGCCGCCCACGCAATGAGGGTATTGGAAATGGCTTTAGTCGGGCGCTACAACAGTTTGCAAGTGGTTAAACACACTAACTTTGGTTTGTATCTGGACGGTGCGCAAGATGGCGAAATCCTCTTGCCCAATCGTTATATTCCCAAAGATATTCCCAGTGAAGATGAAGACTGGCTTAACGTTTTTATTTATCTGGACAGCGATGACAAACTTATCGCCACCACTGAAAAACCAAAAGTGCAGGTGGGTGAGTTTGCCAGCCTGAAAGTGGTCGAAGTCAACAGTATCGGGGTGTTCCTCGACTGGGGCCTGCCCAAGGACCTGCTGCTGCCTTACTCCGAGGAAAAGCGCCAACTGACCGCCGGTGAATACTGCGTGGTGCACGTCTACCTCGACAAACACACCAAGCGCATCACCGCCACCGCGCGCCTGGACCGTTACCTGGACAAGACGCCGGCCAACTACACCGTGGGTCAGGAAGTCGACTTGCTGGTTGCCGAAGCCACTGATATGGGCTTCAAGGCAATTATCAACAACAAGCACTGGGGCCTGATCCACAAGAACGAAGTGTTCAAGTTCCTGCGTCCGGGCAAGGAAGAGAAGGGCTTCATCAAGGAAATCCGCGCCGACGGCAATATCAGCCTGAGCCTGCAGCCGGTCGGCGAGCAAGCGGCGTCCAGCCTGAACTCGAAGATCCTCGCCAAGTTGCGTGAAAACAACGGCAGCCTGCCGGTCAGCGACAAGAGCGATCCGACCGTGATCAGCAACTTGTTTGGCGTGAGCAAGGGCAACTTCAAGAAGGCCATTGGTGCGCTGTACAAGCAGGGTCAGATCGTGATTCATGCCGATCGCATTGAACTAAGCTGACTGCAAGCTGCTCTTGGGTAGGAGTCGCTATCGCCGGCAAGCCGGCTCCTACAGTAGGTTGTCGTCATGGGCAAAAAAGTCGTGTTTGCTTACCTCGGTACGTTATTGGCTTTTTTGGTGCTTGATGGCCTCTGGCTTGGCGTGTTGATGGGGCCGACCTACAAGGCCTTGCTGGGGCCGCTGATGCTTGAACAGCCGCGATGGCTGCCGGCGGCGCTGTTCTACTTCCTTTATGCATTGGGCTGTGTAGCCTTTGTGGTGGTGCCGGCGCTGGCCAGTGGAGGCTGGCAACGGGCCGCCCGCCTGGGCGCGTTGCTCGGGTTGGTCGCCTATGGCACCTATGACCTGAGCAACTGGGCGACCTTGCAAGGCTGGTCTGCGGGCCTTGCATTGATGGACATGGCGTGGGGCACCTGCCTCACGGCGGCCTGTTGTGCGTTGGGGTACGGCGCGGCGCGCCGCGTCAGCGGCTGACCCGCGCGCGGCAATCAATCAGTGCCCGGGCAGGTCGAAGCAGCAATGCGCCGGCCAGTATCAGGCCGCTACCCGCTACCATCAGCGCCGGTTGCAAGCCGCCGCTCAGGTGACTGCTTAACGAGGCCAGCAACGGCCCACTCAACTGGCCCAGGGCAAAGCACGCCGTCAGCAACCCCGTGCCGCGTTGCGCCGCGTGCGGCGCGATTTCCCGCAGGCGTTGCATCACCAGTTGCATGCACGCCAGGAACGGCAGCCCGCAGAGCACGACGCCCAGGGCCAAACCCAGGCCATTGCCCAACAAACACGCGAAGACGCCAGCCGCTTGCAGCCATAGTGTGGCCATCAACCAGTAGCGCGTGGTGTCGGGGTTGGGCTTGCGCAGGCTGACCAGCAACACGCCCAGGGCCGCCGCCAAGCCAAAGCATGGCCAGAACAGGTCTGCCTGCCAGGCGCCCTTGAACTGCGCGTTGGCCATTTGCGAGAGGAAGGTGGCGGGAATGATGTAGCCCAGGCCATACAGCAGGTAAACCCAGCCCAGATGCGTGATGCTGGCGTTGCGCCCGGCAGCGGCGCTGCTTTGTAGCGCCTCCCTGTGCGGCTTGGGCAGCAATGGCAGGATCACCAGCAACATGCCCAGAGCGACCACGCCATACACCAGCCACAGCGTCGCCGAATCCTTGCCCAGCAGGTTGGAGGCCAGTGCCAGCAATCCCGTCAGCAGGATCCCCAGCCCCGGCCCGGCAAACACCAATGCGCCCAGCCGCGGGCGCCCGGCGGCAATCGCCAGGGGTTGGCTCAGGCCGGTAATCATCACCAGCACCCAGGCGCTGGCCACGCCCGTGCCAAAGCGCAGCAGCAGGTGCGACCAGAAGCCGTTGGCCCAGAACGACGCCAGGGTCAGCAGCACACACAACCACAACCCGCCGAGCAACCGCCCGCGTATGTGGTGATGACTGCGCGCGAACATCGAGTCCACGGCCCCCACGAAGTAGCCCAGGTAGTTGGCTGCGGCGATCAGCCCGGCCTCGGTCAGGTCGATTTGCCCTTCGCTGAGCAAGTGCGGCATCTGTGGGGTAAGGGCGAAGCGGCCAATGCCCATGGCCATCATCAGGGCGATAAAACTGGCGAGTAAACGGATCAGGGGAGACATGGGGCACCTTCCTGCAGAAGCGATGACCCCAGGTTAAGGTGGATTGTTGTTCAGTAAAAATGAATAATACTGAGTAACTTGTTCAGTTAAGGAGAATGGTCGTGGAGTTCAGCCAATTGCGTATTTTCCAGGCCGTGGCCGAGGAGGGCTCCATCACCCGTGCTGCAGAGCGTCTGCACCGGGTGCCGTCGAACCTCTCGACCCGGCTCAAGCAAATGGAAGAGCAATTGGGTGTCGAGTTGTTCGTGCGCGAGCGCCAGCGCCTGCAACTGTCGCCTGCGGGCAAGGTGCTGCTCGACTACAGCACGCGGCTGTTGGCCCTGCATGATGAAGCGCACGGCGCCGTGCAGGGCGGGCAGCCGGCCGGGGACTTTGTGCTAGGCAGCATGTACAGCACCGCCGCGATCCATTTGCCAAAACTGCTGGCGCGCTATCACAAGGCTTACCCGATGGTGAACCTGCAAGTGCAGTCGGCGCCCAGTGGCGAGTTGCTCGAGGGCCTGATCACCGGGCGCCTGGATGCGGCATTGGTGGATGGCCCGCTGGCGTTGGCGACCCTGGACGGTGTGCCATTGTGCGAGGAACGTTTGCTGCTGATTTGCGAGGCGGACCACCCGCCGGTACGCGGCCCGCAGGATGTGGCCGGGCGCGCGGTATTCACCTTCCGACGCAGTTGTTCCTATCGGACGCGCCTGGAGGCGTGGTTTTCCCACGATCGCGTGGCCATGGGCCGGGCCATCGAGATCGAGTCCTATCAAGGCATGCTTGCGTGCGTGATCGCCGGTTCCGGGGTCGCGTTGATGTCCGAGTCGATGCTCGACAGTCTGCCGGGCAAGGACAGTGTATCGATCCACCCCCTGGCCGAGCCATTTGCCCATGCCACCACCTGGCTGATGTGGCGCAAGGGCATGCTCGGCGCTAATCTCAACGCGTGGATTGACCTGCAGCAAGCGGGCAAGACGCGTCCAGAACAGCAGGCGCACGCGATTGCCTGACCACCCCGTCAGGATTTGTATCAATTCAGTAATGGTTCGTTGCGGTTTCAGGCAAGCATTGCGTAGGACTTAGTACTACTATCTGTAGGAAGCAGCCACAGAATTCCAGCTGCTCGGCACTACCCTCAAAGGGGGCACCATGAAAGAAAAACTGCAAAACTGGCTGCACGACCTCGGCGTCGCACTCGGCTTGATCGAGCCACCGCTGCAACCGGTGCCAATCCGCACCGATGACGAACAGCGCCGCCCGCGTCGCAGGTAAGTCCGCAAAAGCGCTCAGACACAGGGTTTGAGCGCGGTTGTAGGAGCACGCAACACCGCAGATTCGATGTGGGAGTGGGCTTGCTCGCGATTACGCTAAATCAGTCACTGAAAGTTTGACTGACCTACCGTAATCGCGGGCAAGCCCGCTCCCATTTTTTGTTTGGTGTTTATCGCACCCGCTCAAGCCAGCTTCACTCAGGCTGCGTCGGCCGCCGCCACCTCTGGCCGACGCGACAGCACACTCACCAGCACAAAACTCACCACACTCACGCCCAGGCTGTAGTAGATCGGTGTGTTTGCCTCCAAACCATCCTTGATCATGAACCCCAGGGATGTGACAAACCCCAATGCCATGGCGCTGATCGCGCCCGCGGTAGTGGCACGTTTCCAGTAGATCGCCCCGATCAATGGAATCAGCATGCCGCCGACCAGCAGGTTATAGGCCAGGGTCAGTGCGCTGATCACATCGCTGACCACCAGGGCGATAGCCAGCACGGCGCAGCCGGTCAGCAGGGTGAACAGGCGGTTGATGTTCAGGCTCGACTGCTTGCCGCCGCGCAGGCGCGGCAGCAGGTCCTCGGTCAGCACGGTGGATGCGGCGAGCAGGCCGGCGCTGGCGGTGGACATCATCGCCGCCAGGGCCGCCGCAATCACCAGGCCGCGCAGGCCATCGGGCAACGACAGTTTGACGATGGCGGCGAAGGCGTTGTTGACGTTGTCCAGGTCCGGGATCAGCACGTGGGCGGCCATGCCGATCAGGGCGCAGGCCAGGCCGTAGAGGATGCAGTAGAAACCGGCGAAGGTCCCCGCATACTGGGCGACCTTTGCGTCGCGGGCGGTAAATACCCGTTGCCAGATGTCCTGGCCGATCAGGATGCCGAAGAAGTAGATCATGAAGTAGGTGATGATGGTGTCCCAGCCGATGCTGGTGAAGCTGAAACTGGCCGCCGGCAGCTTGGCCACCAGCTCATCCCAGCCGCCTACGCGGTACAGGCAGATCGGCAGCAGGATAAACATCAGGCCGACGGTCTTGATCACGAACTGTACGATATCGGTCAGGGTCAGCGACCACATGCCGCCGATGGTCGAATACACCAGCACCACGCCACCGCCCAGCAGGATGGCAGCCCAGAACGGCAGGTCGAACATCACTTGCAATACGGTGCCAATCCCCAGGATCGAGGTCACCGCCAGCATCAGCGCGTAGGCCAGCATGATCAGGCCGCTGGCCTGGCGGGCCGTGGGGTTGTAGCGCTGCTCCAGGACCTGGGTCACGGTGAAGATTTTCAACTTGAGCAAGGGTTTGGCCAGAAACAGGTTCAGCGCAATGATCCCTGTGCCCAGCGCCGCGCACAGCCAGAAACCGGAAATGCCATGCACATAGCCCAGGCGCACGCTGCCCACCGTGGACGCGCCGCCCAGCACCGTCGCGGCCATGGTGCCCATGTACAGCGTCGGCCCCAGGTTGCGCCCGGCGACCAGGTAGTCTTCATGGGTCTTGGCCCGGCGCATGCCGAAATAGCCGAGCACAAGCATGCCGGCGGCGTAGATAAGTACGACGAACAGATCCAGGGCCATGGTGGCGCTTCTCCAGTTATTGTTTTTATTGACTGATCAGGTAGCGCGCTACATCAGCGGTGCGTGACGCCCGGCAGTACGCAGAGCATTTCGTACAGCAGGTTGGCGCCCAGCAACGAGGTGTTGCCGGTGGTGTCGTAGGGCGGCGAAACCTCCACCAGGTCACAACCAATCAGGTTCAGGCCCTGGCAGCCACGGATGATCTCGATCGCCTGGATGGTGGTCAGCCCGCCGATTTCCGGGGTGCCGGTGCCCGGCGCCCAGGCCGGGTCGATGCCGTCGATGTCAAAGCTCAGGTACACCGGGCCACCGCCGACCTTCTCCCGGACTTCGGCCATCAACGGCGCGAGGGAGTGGTGCCAGCACTCTTCGGCCTGGACCACGCGAAACCCCTGTTTGCGGCTCCAGTTGAAGTCTTCGGCGGTATAGCCCTGGGCGCGCAGGCCGATTTGCACCACGCGGTCGCAATCGAGCAGGCCTTCTTCGACGGCCCGGCGGAAGGTGGTGCCGTGGGCGATTTTCTCGCCGAACATATGGTCGTTGACGTCGGCGTGGGCATCGATATGCACCAGCCCGACCTTGCCGTGCTTCTTGTGGATCGCCCGCAGGATCGGCAGGGTGATGGTATGGTCGCCGCCCAGGGTCAGCGGGATCACATCGTGCTTGAGGATCTCATCGTAGGACTCTTCGATGATGCGCACGGCGTCCAGCAGGTTGAAGGTGTTGATCGCCACATCGCCGATATCGGCCACCGACAGCGAGTCGAACGGCGCAGCGCCGGTGGCCATGTTGTAGGGGCGGATCATCACCGATTCGGCGCGGATTTCACGCGGCCCGAAGCGGGTGCCGGCGCGCAGTGAAGTACCGATGTCCAGGGGCACGCCGATAAAGGCCGCATCCAGGCCGGCGGCGGTTTGCAGGTGGGGCAGGCGCATCATGGTGGCGATGCCGGCAAAGCGCGGCATTTCGTTGCCGCCCAGTGGTTGGTGAAAGATCTTGTCCACGGCAGGGCCTCATCGTTGTTGTGGTTATCAGGGGTCGATTCTGCGAAATGCCAGACAAGGGAAGAATCGCTGTGGGGAAATACTTAGTTCAGATTTTTCTGAACTAATGCCTGGGGTAGACTCCACCGGGTTGCAAACCCTGTTCCCTGTAGGAGCGAGCTTGCTCGCGAAAAACGTTAACGATTACGCGGGCATTCAGAATGTACGCGGCGCTCTCAGGTTTTTCGCGAGCAAGCTCGCTCCTACAGGGAATGGGCCTGTCAGCCGATTTTTTGCCTGGAGGTTCCATGGCCAGCGCCTTGCCCGACCTGAAACTGTTGCGCATCTTCGCAAGCGTGGTGCGCCACCAAGGGTTTGCCAGTGCCCAGCACGAGCTCAACCTGTCGACCTCGGCCATCAGCACCTACATGAGCCAGCTGGAAGGCGCCTTGGGCCTGGTGTTGTGCCATCGCGGGCGTGGCGGCTTCAGCCTGACCAGCAAGGGTGAGTTGTTTCACCAGGAGACCCTGCGCCTGCTGGGCGAACTGGAGGGCTTCGAGCAATACGCGGCGGCGCTCAAGGGCGAACTGCGCGGCACGCTCAAGCTGGGTGTGCTCGACTCCACGGTCAGCGACAAGGCCCTGCCATTCGCCGAAGTCATCGGCGCCTACAGCCTTGAGCACCCGGCGGTGCATCTGCACTTATCGGTCATGAGCCCCTACGAACTGCAACTGGGGGTGCAGGACAATCGCCTGGACCTCGCCATCGGCGCCTTCTCCAACCGCATGAGCGGCTTGGTCTACATGCCGCTGTACCGCGAACAGCACTGGCTCTATTGCAGCTCGCGGCATCCGCTGTTCAGCGAAAGGCGCATTCCGGAGCAGGTGATCACCCAGCAACGCATGGTCGGGCGCGGTTACTGGAGCCAGGCGGAACTGGCGCGCCACGGCTTCAAGCACAGCGCCGCCACCGTAGAAAGTATGGAGGCGCAGTTGATCCTGGTGCTGTCCGGCGCCTACATCGGCTATTTGCCCGAACACTACGCCCAGGCCTGGGCCGACAAGGGCGACTTGCGGGTGCTGCTGCCGGCGACCTTTGGCTACCAGGCGCCGTTTTCGCTGATCATGCGCCGTGGGCGCAGCCGCGAGCCGTTGATCCAGACCTTCCGCGATTTACTCAAAGCACAGCTCAATCAGGCCTGAACATGTCCAGACCCCAATGCCCCCGCTGCCTGCGGCCAACCACCCACTGCCTGTGCGCACTGATCCCGCGCCTCGACAGCCGCACCCGGGTGTTGCTGTTGCAGCATCCCAGCGAGGTCAACCATGCGCTCAACACCGCACGCCTGGCCGCGTTGGGCCTGGTGAATGCGCAACTGGTGGTAGGTGAAATATTCGAAGACTTGCAGGCCTTGCTCAACCCGCCGGGCTATCAGGCGCGGCTGCTGTTTCCCGCCGAGGATGCGCAGCCTTTGCAGGCCTACAGCCCATCCAGCCAGCCGTTGCTGCTGGTGGTGCCCGACGGCACCTGGCGCAAGGCGCGCAAGTTGCTGCACCTCAACCCGCTGCTGGCGGCGTTGCCACGGGTGACGCTGGCTGAAGGGGCCGTGTCCCGCTACCGGCTGCGCAAGGCACCGGGGCCGGGGGCGCTGTCGACGGTGGAGGCGATCGTGCAGGCGTTGCAGGTGCTGGAGGCGCCGCAGTCATTCGAGCCCTTGTTGCGGCCGTTCGAGGCGCTGATCGAGGGGCAGATTGCGGCGATGGGGGAAGAGGTTTTCCAGCGCAATCATGGGGGTGACTAGCAGGGGCACCGAGGTGGGGCCATCGCTGGCAAGCCAGCTCCCACATTGACCGCGTTGCTCAAGACATGCGCGGTCAGTGTAGGAGCCGGCTTGCCGGCGATGGCGCCCACCCAAACACCGCTAACGCTCGCGCATCGCCTCCGTGCGTGCCTTCAACACCGGCTTGAGCAAGTAATCCAGCACGCTTTTCTCCCCGGTAATGATGTCTACCGTCGCCACCATCCCCGGGATGATCAGCAGCGGTTTTTTCTCCCCACCCAGATGGTTCTTATCGGTGCGCACCTGGATCAGGTAGAAGCTGTTGCCCTTGTCGTCGGTAATCGTATCGGCGCCGATCAGTTCCAGTTTCGCCGCCAGCCCGCCGTAGATGGTGTAGTCATAGGCACTGAACTTGACCATCGCCTTCTGCCCCGGATGCAAGAACGCCACGTCCTGGGGCCGCACCTTGGCCTCGATCAGCAGGTTGTCTTCCAGCGGGACGATTTCCACCATGTCGCTGCCTGGCTGGACGACGCCGCCGATGGTGTTGACCTTCAATTGCTTGATCACCCCATGCACCGGCGAGACCACGGTGGTGCGGCTGACGCGGTCATCGATGGCGATGCTGGTGGCGGTGATTTTTGACAGGTCGGTGCGTTTTTCGTTGAGTTCCTTGGCGGCTTCCGAGCGGAAAGTCTGTACCGATTCGTCGATTTTGCTCTTGATCTCATTGATCGCCGATTCCGCCCGGGGGATCGCCAGGGTGGTGGCGTTCAGCGAACCGCGGATCTCCACGGCGCTACGTTTGAGGCGCAGGATTTCCACCGGTGATACCGCACCGGTGCCCACCAGGGGCGCCGACATGTTCATCTCTTGTTGCAACAGCGCCAGGCTGGAGCTGAATTGGCCCTGCTTGGAGCGAAACTCCGCCAGTTCCTGGGTTTTCTGCCGCAGTTGTTCACTCAAGGTCCGTTGCTCGCTGCTCAAGCGGCGCTGGCGTTGTTCGAACAGTGAACGTTCGTCTTCGGCCACTTGCGGGGCCTTGGCGATCACTTCATCGGACAATTTGAACGGCCGCCCCTCGGCCTCGGCCGACAGGCGTTCGACCTGGGCGGTGAGGGCATACCGGTCGACTTCGCTTTCGCCCTTGTTCGAGCGGAACCGCGTGTCGTCCAGTTGCAGCAGTTTGTCGCCCTTGTCCACCATCTGCCCTTCACGTACATAAATCTGGGTGACGATGCCGCCCTCCAGGTTCTGGATCACTTGCACCTTGCTCGACGGGATGGCCTTGCCTTCGCCCATGGTCACTTCATCGAGTACGGCAAAGTTGGCCCATAGCAGGGCGCAGATGATCAGGCCGGCGGTCAGCCACACGATAATCCGTGAGCGGCGCGGCGAGTCCTGCAGCGCAGCGCCCGCCAGTTCGGGCATGAATTCGCTGTCGGCGGTTTTGCCAAAACTCTTGAAATAGCCCGGTGACGTGGGAGTGGCTGACATGGTGGGGCTCCTAGACGGCGGCCGAGCCGACACGGCCCTTGCGCAGAGCATCGATCACACTTTCTTTGGGACCATCGGCAACGATGCGGCCGTTGTCCAGCACGATCAGGCGGTCGACCAGGCTGAGCATCGAGGTGCGGTGTGTGACCAAGAGCAACGTCTTGCCCTTGACCCACAGTTCCAGGCGCTGGCGCAGAGTTTCTTCGCTGCTGTTATCCATGGCGCTGGTGGGTTCGTCCAGCAGCAGGATCGGCGGGTCGAGCAGCAGCGCGCGGGCCAGCAACACCGCCTGGCGCTGGCCGCCGGACAGCAACTGCCCGCGCTCGCCCACCGGCCGGTCGAAGCCTTGAGGGTGCTGGCGGGCCAGTTCGCTGACACCGGTCAATTCGGCCACTTCGAGCATCCGCGCATCGCTGATGTAGCGCGCGCCCAGGGTCAGGTTATCGCGCAGGCTGCCGGCCAACAGCGGCAGGTCATGGGCCACATAACCCACTTGCTGGCGCAGGTCGGCCACATCCAATTGGCGCAGGTCGAGGCCATCGAGCAGCAACTGGCCTTCTTCTGGCGCGTAAAAACCCATCACCAGGCGGCCCAGGGTGCTTTTGCCCGAGCCGCTGCGGCCGATAATCCCCACGCGTTCGCCGGCCTTGAGCTGGAAACTGACCTGGCTCAGGGCCGGGGCGTTTTGCCCGGCGTAGCGGAAGGTGACCTGGCTGACTTCCAGGGCGCCGCTCAGTTGCGTGCGTTCCAGTGGGCGCTGCTGCGGGTCGCGCTCCTGGGGCAGGGCCATCAGCGCGTCGGTGCTGCGCATGGTCAACTGCGCCTGCTGGTAGCGGGTGATCAACCCGGCGATCTGCCCCAGCGGCGCCAGTACCCGGCTGCCGAGCATGTAGGTGGCCACCAGCGCGCCGACGCTGAGGCTGCCGGCGATGATGCTGTAGACCCCGGCGACAATCGTGGCCATCCCGGAAAACTGCTGGATGAACAGCGTGCCATTGGTGGCCAGCGCCGAGAGGTTGCGCGCGTGGCTGTCGAGGCGGGTGAGGGCGCCGTGGGTGCTTTCCCACTGGTGCTGGCGCTCGCTTTCGGCGCTGCAGGCCTTGAGGGTTTCCAGGCCGCTGAGGGTTTCGATCAACAGCGCCTGGCGTTCGGCGCCCAGGCTCAGGCTTTTTTGCACGGTGTCGCGCAGGCGCGCCTGGATCAGCATCGCAAAGCCGATGGTCAGCGGGAACGCACACAACGGGATGATCACCAGCCAGCCACCGAGCAGGCCGATCACCACCAGCATCAGCACGGCGAAGGGCAGGTCGATCAAGCTGGTGAGGGTCACGGCCGTGAGGAATTCGCGCAGGCCCTGGAAGTCATGGATGCTCTGGGCAAAACCGCCGATGGTCGCGGGGCGCGCTTTCATCGACATGCCGGTGATGCGCTCGAACAGGGTGGCGGAAAGAATCACATCGGTCTTTTTGCCGGCGGTGTCCAGCAGATGGGCGCGTACCACTCGCAGCACCAGCTCGAAGCCCGTGCCGATCAGCAGGCCGATCACCAGCACCCACAAGGTCGAGGTGGCCTGGTTCGGCACCACGCGGTCGTAGGTCTGCATGACGAACAGCGGCACCATCAGGCCCAGCAGGTTGATCAGCAAACTGGCGAGGATCGCATCGCTGTACAGCCAGCGCGACAGCTTCAGGGTGTCGCGAAACCACGCCTCGACCCGTGGCACCAGCGGCGCGCGCAGGTCTTCGATCTCGTGCCGGGGCCGGGCGAACAGGGCCTGGCCGCTGTAGGCCGCCTCGAGCTCCTCGCGGCTGACCCACTGTTCGCCGCCCTCGGCTTCGCTGGGCAGGATCAGCGCCTGGCCATCCTCGCCCCAGCGCCGCAGCACCGCGCAGCGGCCTTCTTTGAGCAGCAACAGCACTGGCAGGTTCAACGCCGAGATGGCCTTCAAGTCCCGGCGCAATACCCGCGCCTGCAAGCTGGCCCGGGCCGCCGCCCGTGGCAGCAAGTCCAGGCTCAGGCGCTGCTCTGCCAAGGGCAGGCCGGCGCTCAGGCTGGAGCGGCTGACGGTACAGCCGTGCAGCTTGCACAGGATCAGCAGGCCGTCGAGCAGCGGGTCATCAAAGCTCTGGCGCGGGTCGACACCCGGGTTCAGCGGTTCCATCTGGCTCACGGCGATCTGCTCCACGTGTTGGCTACTTCAGGTCAGGCAGGTGGGCTTCGCTTCTGACTTCCGACTGGGCAATGGCTTCGGCCGGCACCACCACGCGCTCCTTGTTCAGCAACTCGCCCATGTTGG
Organism: Pseudomonas sp. WS 5010; assembly: GCF_012985565.1. NCBI lineage: Bacteria > Pseudomonadati > Pseudomonadota > Gammaproteobacteria > Pseudomonadales > Pseudomonadaceae > Pseudomonas > Pseudomonas sp. WS 5010. The sequence goes on from NZ_JAAQWQ010000001.1 coordinate 87,006, forward strand.
CCAGCACGCGGTACATGGAGAACTCTTCGGTGTAGCGCACTTCGGTGTAGCGCCGATTGGCGTTGTACAGCTCGTTTTCACTGTCCAACAGGTCCAGCAGGGTGCGTTGGCCCAGGCCGAACTGGTCCTGGTAGGCCGCGCGTACGCGCTGGGTGGTTTCGGCGTATTCGCGGGCGGTGGGAGTCTGGATGCGCGCGTTGTCCATGGCATGCCATGCCAGGTTGAGGTTCTCGTTGAGCATGCGCAGGGCGTTGTTGCGGATGTCCATGGCCTGGTTGATCTTGTGCGAGTCCGACGCCAGGCGGGCCTTGTCGCTGCCGCCACGGAACAGGTTGTAGTTCATCACCACGCCCACCCGCCATTCGTTGTCGTGGCCCAGGTCGCCCTGCACATTGTTATTGGCACCCACCGCCGCCTCGGCATCGAAGCGTGGGTAGAACGGCGACTTGGCCACTTCGTACTGGCTCTCGGCGGCCATCACGTCGGACTGGGCCGATTTCAGATAGGGGTTGTTCTCCAGCATGCTGCGCCGGGCGCCGAGTTGGTCGCTGGGCAGTTCGCCCTTGATCGAGGCCGGGCTTTCCAGTTCGTCCGGCATGCGCCCGACCACGCTGTAGAAGTTCGATTCGGCGTCTTGCAGGTCGACCAGGGCGGTCTGGTAGTTGTTGTCTGCCAGGGCCCGGCGGGCGGTGGACTGATCGCGGTCAGCGGTACTGCCGATGCCGCGCTCGGTGCGCAGGCCAATCTGGTCGGTGACCCGCAGGTGCGCCTGCAGGTTGTTCTTGGCCAGTGTCAGCAGGTCGCGGCGCTTGAGCACTTCCAGGTACACCTCGACGGTGCGCAGGGCCAGGCTTTCGGCGGTGCCCCGGGTGTAATAGGCGCGGGAGTTGACCACCGCCCCGGTGCGCTGCACTTCGTTGGAGGTGTTGAAACCGTCGAACAGCATCTGGCGCAGGCGCAGTTCCGACTGGGTGTAGTTGTCGGTCTCGGTGTGGTGGTTGCCGCCACGGGCGCGGGTGGTGCTGTTGTCGCTGTAACCGCGGCCGTAGGCGGCGTTGAGGTCGAGGCTGGGGTAGAAACCGCCCTTGGCGACTTTCACATCTTCATCAGCCGACAGCCGGCTATTACGGCTGGCATTGAGTTCCGGGTGAGTGTCCAGCGTGCTTTGGATCGCTTGGGTCAGCGACATCGCTTGGGTGTTGGTGCAGGCCATGGCGATCAGAATCGCGCTGCAGAGGGGGGTAAAGACGCGCATGGGTACCTCTCCTGTGTATCAATGTTGCTGGTCTGTCGCCATTTATTTGACGAATTTAAGGGGTCAAACCGTCTCAGGCTTGTAACAACAGAGCTAAGAACATTTGCGGGAGGACCTAAGAAGGATTTCTCATAATGGTTATGTCCAAAAAAACTTATGCGTTCTGCGCGAAGCAAGACATTGTTCAAAGCACAAGCCTTGAGTTATGTGCGCTTCGGCGCGTTTTGAGGCTCTTGGAAAGTTCAATCGCAAGTGCAAGCGGATGATGGGGTAGCGGAAAAAAGGGAATTTCAGGGTGACGGTTTTTTGTCACTTGTTCCCTTGGAAGGCTCTCTGCAGGCGGGTCAAAGCGCTGGTTGGCGGCTGATTTGAATCAGTTTTGTGCCACCTGCGGGCCACCCGATCCACTGCGCTTGTGCACGTAACCGAGGTGCCGACTACTGGGGTCGGACAGGGAGATAAGCACATGGCCAAGTTAATCGGTGTTGTCAGCAAGGTGGTTGGGGAAGTCTTCGCGGTGGCGGGAGATGGCAGCCGCCGAAGCCTGGTCGAAGGCGACCGACTGTTTGCCGGCGAGCAACTGCAGACCGGCGCGGCCGGTGCGGTGGCGGTGCAACTGACCAACGGCCATGAGCTGACCCTGGGGCGCGACAGCAGCCTGGGCCTTTCCCCGCAATTGCTGGCTGGCCAGGCGCCGCAGATTCACGCCTCCGAAGACCTTGCGCCGAGCCAGGCGCAGTTGACCGATGTGCAGCAGTTGCAAAAAGCCATCGCCGCCGGTGACGACCCGACCCAGACCGCTGAAGCCACGGCTGCCGGGCAAACCGGCAGCACGGCGGCGGGTGAGTTGGGCGGCGGGCACTCCTTTGTGCTGTTGACCGAAGTCGCCGGGCGCGTGGAGCCGGTCATCGGCTTTCCTACGGCAGGGTTTGGTGGGATTCCCGAGTTCCCGTTGTTCCAGGTCGCCGGCCAGCCGGACACCGGCAACGGCCAGCCTGTGGTGGTGCCTCCCGACAACCCGGTGAGCCTGGGTGGGCTGGAGGTCGAGGGCGGCGAGTTGACGCTCAACGAGGCCAATCTTGCCCAAGGCTCGGCCAGCAACCCGGCGGCGCTGGTGCAAAGCGGCACCTTCAGCGTCACAGCGCCCGATGGTCTGCAAAGCCTGACGGTGGGCGGCATCAGTGTGGTCAGCGGCGGGGTGGCCAGCAGCTTCCCGCAAACTATCACCACCGGGCTGGGCAATACCCTGAGCATCACCGGTTATAACGCGGCCACCGGGGTGATCAGCTACAGCTACACCTTGACCGGCAACGAGGCCCATCCGTCAGGTGGCGGCACCAACAGCCTGGGCGAGCAATTTGCGGTAGTGGCCACCGACAGCGATAACGACACCGCCACCGGCTCGCTGGATATCACCATTGTCGATGACGTGCCCAAGGCGCTGGATGACAGCCATGAGGGCAGCGCTTCGGAAAGCCTGTTGACCCTCAGCGGCAACGTCCTGGACAACGACACCCAGGGCGCCGACCGAGTCGCCAGTGGCCCGATCACGGGCGGTACGTTCACGGGTCAATATGGCACTTTGGTGCTGGCGGCCGATGGCAGCTACACCTACACGTTGAACAGCGCCGACCCTGATTTTGTCGCGCTGCAGGGCGGCGGTAATGGCACGGAAACCTTCACCTACACCCTGACCGACGCCGATGGCGACAGCAGCACCGCCAACCTGGTGCTGCAAGTGCACAACAACGACGACCCGGTGGTGATCGGCGGCATCAGCGTGAATGGCGCTGACCTGACCCTTTACGAAAAAAACCTGGTGGATGGCAGCAGCCCCGACGCTGGCGCGCTGACCCGTACCGGCAGCCTGACCGTATCGGCCGTGGACGGTTTGCAGAACCTGTCCGTGGGCGGTATCAACGTGGTGTCCGGCGGTGTCGCCGCCGGCTTCCCGCAATCGATCGCCACCGGCCTGGGCAATACCCTGACCATCACCGGGTTTGACCCGGCCACCGGGGTGATCAGCTACAGCTACACCCTGACCGGCACCGAGGCGCACCCGTCGGCAGGAGGGGTGAATGAGCTGACCGAGAGCTTCAGCGTTATCGCCAATGACACCAACAACAGCACCGCCACCGGCACCCTGCACGTGAGCGTGGTGGACGATGTACCGACCGCTGCCGATGACAGCAATGCACAAGTGGCCTCCGAAAGCCTGCTGACCCTGAGCGGCACGGTGTTGACCAATGACGTGCAAGGCGCTGATCGGGTCGCGTCCGGGCCGGTGACGCCGGGCTCCTTCACGGGGCTCTACGGCACGCTGGAGTTGGCGGCGAATGGCACTTATGTGTACACGCTGAACCCGGCCGACAGCGACTTCCTGGGGTTGCACGGTGGCGGCAATGGGACGGAGACGTTTACCTACACCCTGACGGATGCCGACGGTGATACCAGCACCGCGAACCTGGTGTTGCAGGTGCATAACAACGACGACCCGGTGGTGCTGACGGGACTTGAGGTGAATGGCGGGGAGGTCACGGTCTACGAGAAAAACCTGCCGCTGGGCAGTGCTATCGATGGGCCTGCTTTGACCCAGTCCGGCACTTTCACCGTGACCGCGTTGGATGGCCTGAACAACCTGACTGTGGGCGGGATTAGCGTCGTCACTAACGGTGTCGCGGCGACGTTCCCGCAGTCGGAGCCCACCGGCTTTGGCAACACCCTGACCATCACCGGTTACAACGCCAGCACCGGGGTGATCAGCTACAGCTATACCCTCAACGGCACCGATAGCCACCCAACTGGAGCGGGCACCAATAACATCAGTGAGTCGTTTGCGGTGGTTGCGACCGACAGCAACAACAGCAGCGCCAACGGTTCACTGGACGTGAATGTGGTCGACGATGTGCCAAAAGCCGTCGACGACAACCCCGCAGGTATCGCCTCCGAGAGCCTGCTGACCCTGAGCGGCAGCGTGCTGGGCAATGACGTGCAAGGCGCCGACCGCATCGCTACCGGCCCCGTCACGCCAACTACCATCGTCGGCACCTACGGCACCCTGCAACTGTTCGCCGATGGCAGCTACATCTACACCCTCGACAAGACTGATCCGCAGTTCATGGCCCTGAATGGCGGTGGCAGTGGCACTGAAACCTTCACCTACCAACTGAACGACAGCGACGGTGATACCAGCACCGCGAACCTGGTGCTGCAAGTGCATAACAACGACGACCCGGTGGTGTTGACCGGCTTAGACGTCACCGGCGGCGAAGTCACGGTCTACGAGAAGAACCTGCCGTTGGGCAGTGCTATCGACGGGCCTGCGCTGACCCAATCCGGCACCTTCACGGTGACGGCATTGGACGGCCTGAAAAACCTGACTGTGGGCGGGATTAGCGTCGTCACCAACGGTGTTGCCGCCACGTTCCCGCAGTCGGAACCCACCGGCTTCGGTAACACCCTGACCATCACCGGCTACAACGCCAGCACTGGGGTGATCAGCTACAGCTACACCCTCAACGGCACCGATAGCCACCCAACCGGAGCGGGCACCAATAGCATCAGTGAGTCGTTTGCGGTGGTTGCCACTGACAGTAACAACAGCAGCGCCAATGGTTCACTGGACGTCAATGTGGTCGACGATGTGCCCAAAGCCGTCGACGACAACCCCGCAGGTATCGCCTCCGAGAGCCTGCTGACCCTGAGCGGCAGCGTGCTGGGCAATGACGTACAAGGCGCCGACCGCATCGCCACCGGCCCGGTTACGCCAAACACCATCGTCGGCACCTACGGCACCCTGCAACTGTTCGCCGATGGCAGCTACATCTACACCCTCGACAAGACTGACCCGCAGTTCATGGCCCTGAATGGCGGTGGTAGCGGCACTGAAACCTTCACCTACCAACTGAACGACAGCGACGGCGATACCAGCACCGCGAACCTGGTGTTGCAGGTGCATAACAACGACGACCCGGTGGTGTTGACCGACTTAGACGTCACCGGCGGCGAAGTCACGGTCTACGAGAAAAACCTGCCGCTGGGCAGTGCTATCGACGGGCCTGCGCTGACCCAATCCGGCACCTTCACCGTGACGGCGTTGGACGGCCTGAAAAACCTCACTGTGGGCGGCATTAGCGTCGTCACCAACGGTGTCGCGGCGACGTTCCCGCAGTCGGAACCCACCGGCTTCGGCAACACCCTGACCATCACCGGCTACAACGCCAGCACTGGGGTGATCAGCTACAGCTACACCCTCAACGGCACCGATAGCCACCCAACCGGAGCGGGCACCAATAGCATCAGTGAGTCGTTTGCGGTGGTTGCCACTGACAGTAACAACAGCAGCGCCAATGGTTCACTGGACGTCAATGTGGTCGACGATGTGCCCAAAGCCGTCGACGACAACCCCGCAGGTATCGCCTCCGAGAGCCTGCTGACCCTGAGCGGCAGCGTGCTGGGCAATGACGTGCAAGGCGCCGACCGCATCGCTACCGGCCCCGTCACGCCAAATACCATCGTCGGCACCTACGGCACCCTGCAACTGTTTGCCGATGGCAGCTACACCTACACCCTCGACAAGACCGACCCACAATTCGTCGCCCTAAATGGCGGTGGCAGCGGCACTGAAACCTTCACCTACCAACTGAACGACAGCGACGGTGATACCAGCACCGCCAAGCTGGTGCTACAGGTGCATAACAACGACGACCCGGTGGTGCTGACGGGACTCGAGGTGAATGGCGGGGAGGTCACGGTCTACGAGAAAAACTTGCCGCTGGGCAGTGCTATCGACGGGCCTGCGTTGACCCAGTCCGGCACCTTCACCGTGACGGCATTGGACGGCCTGAAAAACCTCACTGTGGGCGGCATTAGCGTCGTCACCAACGGTGTTGCCGCGACGTTCCCGCAGTCGGAACCTACCGGTTTCGGCAACACCCTGACCATCACCGGCTACAACGCCAGCACTGGGGTGATCAGCTACAGCTACACCCTCAACGGCACTGACAGCCACCCAACCGGCGCGGGTATCAATAGCATCAGTGAGTCGTTTGCGGTGGTTGCGACCGACAGCAACAACAGCAGTGCCAATGGCTCCCTGGACGTCAATGTGGTCGACGATGTGCCAAAAGCTGTCGACGACAATCCGGCGGGTATTGCCTCTGAAAGCCAACTCATCCTGAGCGGCAGTGTTCTCGGTAACGACGTACAAGGCGCCGACCGCATCGCCACCGGCCCGGTTACGCCAAACACCATCGTCGGTACCTACGGCACCCTGCAGCTGTTCGCCGACGGCAGCTACACCTACACCCTCGACAAGACCGACCCACAATTTGTCGCCCTTCACGGAGGGGGGAACGGCACCGAGACCTTCACTTATCAGTTGAACGACAGCGATGGCGATACCAGCACCGCCAAACTGGTGCTACAGGTGCATAACAACAACGATCCGGTGGTGCTGACCGGCCTGGACCTCACCGGCGGTGAGTTGACCGTCTTTGAAAAAAACCTGATCGACGGTTCCAGCCCCAACACCCCCTTGCTGACCCAGACCGGTACCTTCACCGTGACGGCCCTGGACGGTTTGAAGAACCTCACGGTCGGCGGCCTGAACGTGGTGACCAACGGCGTCGTAGCCACCTTCCCGCTGTCGGAAGGCACCCTGCTGGGCAATAATTTTACGGTGGTCGGCTACGACCCCAACACCGGGGTGGTCAGCTACCGCTACACCCTGCTCGACAATGAAATGCACCCCAATGCCAGCGGTGACAACAGCCTGCCCGAGCACATCACGGTCACGGCCAGCGATTACGACACCAATACGGCCACGGGCACGATCGATATCAACATCATCGACGACCTGCCCACCGCCAACCCTGACGTGCGCTCGGTGGCAGAAGGCGGTGTGGTCAGCGCCAATGTGCTGGGCAATGACGTCGGCGGCGCCGATAGCCCCACGTTGGCCGGCGCGGTGGTCGGGGTGCGGGCGGGGAGCAATACCGGCACCCCGGCCAGTGGTGGCCTGGGCGTGAATATCAACGGCAACTTCGGTTACCTGACCCTGGATGCGAACGGCAATGCCGTGTACCACAGCAACCCCAACTCGGTGAGCCCGCCGGGAGCCGTGGATACCTTCGTGTATACCGTGCGCGATGGCGACGGTGACTTGAGCACCACGACCCTGACCATTACGGTGGCCGACAGCGGCCTGGTGGCGACAGTCGACGGCGACGTCACGGTCTACGAGAAAGCCCTGGACCTGAACCTCGATGGCCAGGACCTGGCGCCCGGCACCGTGGTCGGCAGCGACCCGACCGCCACCAGCGAAACCGCCAGCGGCACCCTGGTGGGGTCGGCCACGGGTGGCAGTGGCCCGTTGAGTTTCAGCCTGGTGGGCAGCGCAACGGGCAGCTATGGGCAGATCCTGCTCAACCCCAACGGCACCTACACCTACACCCTGACGTCGGCTCCCAAGACTTTGCCCAACAGCAACGATGGGCCGAATGTGCTGACCGAGACTTTCACCTACAAGGCCACCGACCAACTGGGCAACTCCACCACCAGCAGCATCGTGGTGAGCATCGTCGATGACGTGCCCAAAGTGGTGTCCAGCGCACGTGAGGTCACGGCCACGGAGGTAGATTCCAACCTGCTGCTGATCATCGATATTTCCGGCAGCATGAACGACCCGTCCGGGGCCGGTGGTTCGCGGCTCGACCTGGCCAAGGCCTCCATCGTCGAGTTGCTCAACCGCTATGACGAGATGGGCGATGTGAAGGTGCAGATCGTGACCTTCAATGACAGCTCCCAGCAATTGAGCAGCCAGTGGGTCAGCGTCGCCACGGCCAAGTCCTTGGTCAACGGCCTCACCGCGTTCAACGGCACTAACTACGATTCGGCCCTCGGCACCGCGCAGACCGCCTACGGCACTGCCGGCAAGCTGGAAGGTGCGCAGAACGTGGCGTATTTCTTCTCGGACGGTAACCCCACCACGTCCAACACCAATAACCCGAACAACCCCGGCAACGTGGTCAACCCGGAATACGGTGATGGGATCGACGCCACTGAAGAAGGTGTATGGCGCGCCTTCCTCGATGCCAACGGCATCAAGGCCTATGCCATTGGCCTGGGGGCGGGGGTCAACAGTATTTACCTGGACCCGGTGGCCTACGACGGCAGCACCCACACCAACACCAACGCGGTGGTAGTGGCCAACCTGGCGGGCCTGGATGCGGTGCTGGCTGGTACGGTACAGGGCGCGCCGGTCACCGGCAGCCTGCTGACGGACGGCACGTTCGGCGCCGATGGTGGCTTCGTCAAATCCCTCACGGTGGACGGCATCACCTATACCTACAACCCCGCGGCGGGGGGCTCGATGAGCGCCAACCTGCCGGGCGGGCATGGCACGTTCGACACCGTCAGCAACAGCGTCACCATCACCACCAACCAGGGCGGCACGCTGATAGTGGACATGGACAACGGCGAGTTCCGCTACACACCGCCCAAGCTGACCGGCTCGCTGGTCACCGAAACCTTTGGGGTGATCGTCAGCGACAACGACGGCGACCTGGCGAGTTCCAGCCTGGTGGTCAAGGTCAACCCCAACGTGGCGCCGGTGGCCGGTGACGACCATGTGATCACCAATATCCTGTCGGGCAATATCGTGGTGCCTGCCGAGTTGCTGCTGGCCAATGACAGCGATGCCAACCATGACACCCTGACGGCTATCCCTACCAGTTTTCCAACCGGCTGGGTGGCCACCAAGGGCGTCAGCTTTACCGGGTCGGGGAGCCGATCGTTCATCAACCCCAGCAGCACGACCCTGGCGGATGTGCGTACCTCCTTTGCCCGCGACTCGGCGGCCATGACCGCTTTACTCGTGGTCAGCGGTAACCTCGGCGCGGTCGGCAACAGTAATGCCGAAGACCGCATTACGGTCAGCCTCAAGGCGGGTGAAACCCTCAACCTGGATCACAACCTGGCGAGCGGTAACGTCATCATGGCGTACTCGATCAATGGCGGACCCGAGACTGTCATTCCCGATGGCACGACCTTGCCTGCTGCAGCGATGGACAGCACCTATCAGATCCATATCACCAACGTCACTAACCCGACAGGCAGCGGGGTCAATAGCGCCGAAAACTACCAGTTGAACATGAAGATCAACTACTCCGGCGCCCAGGACTACACGCCGGACTACCACGGTAACTACTCGGTCAGCGATAACCACGGCGGCAGTGACAGCGCTGCCGTGGACATCAGCTACCAGGCCGGCACCACCCTCAACGGGACCAGCGGCGATGACATCATCCTGGCCGGAGCGGGCAACAACATCCTCAATGGCGGCGACGGCAACGATGTGCTGAGCGCTGGTAACGGCAACAACGAGATGCACGGCGGCAATGGCAATGACCTGCTGTTCAGTGGCATCGGCAACGACCTGCTCGATGGCGGGGCGGGCATCGATACGGTCAGCTATGCCCACGCCACGGCAGGCGTGACCGTCAACCTTGGCCTGGCGAGCGCGCAAATCACCGGCGGGGCCGGGACCGATACATTGATGGCCCTGGAAAACCTGGTGGGTTCCAACTTCAATGACTTCCTCACTGGCAACGGCAACAACAACCTGATCTCCGGCGGGCTGGGCAATGACACCCTCAAGGGCGAGGGTGGCGATGACATCCTGATCGGCGGCCCGGGCAACAACACCCTGACCGGTGGCCCTGGTGCCGATACGTTCCAGTACCTGACGGGCAACAGCGGGCACGATGTCATCACCGACTTTGGCGTGGGCACCGACAAGCTGGACCTCTCGCAATTGTTGCAAGGGGAGAATGCGACGGCGGCGTCCCTGGATGACTACCTGCACTTCAAGGTCACGGGCAGTGGGGCCACGTTGTTGACCACCATCGACATCAGCGCCGTGGCCGGTGCCACGCCGACCCAGACCATCGACCTGGCCGGGGTCAACCTGGCGACCCAATACGGTGTGACACCGGGCGCGGGCGGGCTGATTGCGGGTGGCGCGGATACCGCGACGATCATCAACGGGATGTTGAATGACCATTCGTTGAAGGTGGATACGGTCTGAGCGGATCCTTGCAACGTAAAACACTGTGCAGCAGCCGGCTTGCCGACGATGGCGATCAATAGGTCGCCATCGCCGACAGGCGTTTTTGGCGCTGTTAGCGCATTGAGTTATAAGCACCATACTTTGCGTGATATGGCCCGCCAGCGTTTGCCGGTATGATAGGCGCCCCCGCAGTCTGGATTGCGAATACGCCATGACCCTGCAATACCCAACCATCGCCGATTGCGTCGGCAACACACCTTTGGTCCGCTTGCAGCGCATGGCGGGTAACACCAGCAATACCTTGCTGCTCAAGCTCGAGGGGAATAACCCGGCGGGCTCGGTCAAGGACCGCCCGGCGCTGTCGATGATCGCCCGTGCCGAGCAGCGCGGGCAGATCAAGCCCGGTGACACCCTGATCGAAGCCACTTCCGGTAATACCGGGATTGCCCTGGCCATGGCCGCGGCGATCAAAGGCTACAAAATGATCCTGATCATGCCCGACAACGGCAGCGCCGAGCGCAAGGCGGCGATGACCGCCTATGGCGCCGAGTTGGTACTGGTGACCCCGGAAGAGGGCATGGAAGGCGCGCGTGATCTTGCCGAGCGCATGGCCGCCGAAGGCCGTGGCCAGGTGTTGGACCAGTTCGCCAACGGTGACAACCCCGAGGCGCACTACACCAGCACCGGCCCGGAGATCTGGCGCCAGACCCAGGGCACCATCACCCATTTCGTCAGCTCCATGGGCACCACCGGCACCATCATGGGCAACTCGCGCTACCTCAAGGAGCAGAACCCGGCGATCCAGATCGTTGGCCTGCAACCGATGGAAGGCGCGGCGATCCCGGGGATCCGTCGTTGGCCCGAAGAGTATCTGCCCAAGATCTACAACGCTGCCCGCGTCGATCGCATCATCGACATGGCCCAGCGCGAAGCCGAAGACACCACCCGTCGCCTGGCCCGTGAAGAAGGCATCTTCTGTGGCGTGTCCTCCGGTGGCGCCGTGGCCGGCATGTTGCGCCTGTCTGCAGAACTGGAAAACGCGGTGATCGTCGCGATCATCTGTGACCGAGGCGACCGTTACCTGTCGACCGGCATTTTCGACGCGCCCAACTGATGGCCAAGCAAGAGCGAGGCCTGCGCTTCCAGCCCACGGGCGGCAGCCGGGCGCCCCAAATCCCGGTCGGCAAGAAACAACGCCTGACCATTGAGCGCCTGGCCAATGATGGCCGGGGGATCGTGTTTTTCGAAGGTCGCACCTGGTTTGTGGTGGGCGCCCTGGCCGGCGAAGAGGTCGAGGCGCGGGTGCTCGGTGCCCATGGCAAAGTGGTCGAGGCCCGCACCGAGCGGGTGTTCCAGGCCAGCGAACTGCGCCGCCCGGCGCCGTGCGTGCATGCTGGCCGTTGTGGCGGTTGCAGCCTGCAACACCTGCCCCATGCCGAACAGCTTGCCCTGAAACAGCGCATGCTCGCCGAGCAATTGTCCCGTGTTGCCGGGGTCGAGCCCCAGGAGTGGGCAGCGCCGTTGAGCGGCCCCGAGTTCGGCTATCGCCGCCGGGCGCGGGTCGCCGTGCGTTGGGATGCCAAGGCCAAGCGCCTGGACGTGGGTTTTCGCGCCGTGGCCAGCCAGGACATCGTCGCCATCGATGATTGCCCGGTGCTGGTACAGGCCTTGCAACCGATCATGCAGCGCCTGCCCAACATGTTGCGGCGCCTGAGCAAACCTCAGGCCCTGGGGCATGTGGAACTGTTCAGCGGCTCGTCGATTGCCGTGTTGCTGCGGCATATGGCGCCCCTGTCGGAGGCAGACCTGCTGGTGCTGCAAGAATTCTGCGCGTTCCATGACGCCCAGTTGTGGCTGCATGGCGAGGGCGAGCCGCAGCCGTTCGCGGCCGGGCAGGCCCTGGGCTATCGTCTGGAGCAGTGGGGCCTGGAGCTGGCGTACCGGCCGGGGGATTTTGTGCAGGTCAATGCCGGGGTCAACGAGGCGATGGTGGCCCAGGCGCTGGATTGGTTGGCCCCGCGTTCCGACGAACGGGTGCTGGACCTGTTCTGCGGCCTTGGCAACTTTGCCTTGCCCCTGGCCCGCCAAGTGCGTGAAGTGGTGGCGGTAGAGGGCGTGCAGGCCATGGTGGACCGCGCAGCCCTCAACGCAGGCAGCAATAATTTGCATAATGTGCAGTTTTTTCAGGCCGATTTGTCCCAGCCTTTGAGTGATGCGCAATGGGCCAAAGCAGGCTTTTGTGCGGTACTCTTGGACCCACCCCGCGATGGTGCCCTGGAGGTTGTGCGCAAGCTCGCCACTCTGGGGGCTGATCGCCTGGTGTATGTGTCCTGCAATCCAGCCACGCTGGCGCGGGACACTGTCGAGTTGGTCAAGCAAGGCTACCGGCTAAAACGTGCCGGGATCCTCGATATGTTTCCGCAAACCGCGCATGTCGAGGCGATGGCGTTATTTGAAGCGAGCTAGGATGCTCGCTTAGTCCGACTGGCCTGCGTTCTCCAGGGCCTGTGACCTGCCAGGGAGTTCGCGGTACAAGGGTCAGCGATTTTGACGCGCTACAGGCGCGTCGTAGGGAAGGTAAGCAAGATGGTACAGGTGAGAGCACACCAGCCGATCAACACCGACGGCAGTATCAATCTCGAGGCATGGCTGGATCATGCCATCAGTGTCGATCCGGCACTGGACCGTGAAGCCTTGAAAGCCGCCTGCGAGTTCGCTCGCGAGGCTGAACAGCAAGACAATGCGGCCAAGAATCTTTGGGCCGAAGGAACCTCCAGTTTTCGTACCGGGCTTGAAATCGCCGAGATCCTCGCCGACCTCAAGCTGGATCAGGATTCGCTGATCGCCGCGGTGCTCTATCGCGGCGTGCGCGAAGGGCATATCGCGTTGCCCTTGGTCAGCCAGCGTTTCGGCGCGGTGGTGGCCAAGCTGATCGATGGCGTGCTGCGCATGGCCGCGATCAGCGCCAGCCTCAGCCCGCGCCAGTCGATGGTGCTGGGCACCCAGGGCCAGGTAGAAAACCTGCGCAAGATGCTGGTGGCGATGGTCGACGACGTGCGCGTCGCCCTGATCAAGCTGGCCGAACGCACCTGCGCGATCCGTGCGGTGAAAACCGCGGATGACGAAAAGCGCAACCGCGTCGCCCGCGAGGTGTTCGATATCTACGCGCCCCTGGCCCACCGCCTGGGGATCGGCCATATCAAGTGGGAGCTGGAGGACTTGTCCTTCCGCTACCTCGAACCCGATCAATACAAACAGATCGCCACCCTGCTGCATGAGCGGCGGCTGGACCGTGAGCGCTTTATCAGCGATGTGATGGGCCAGTTGCGCTCGGAGTTGCAGGCCACCGGTGTCGAGGCCGATATCAGCGGCCGCGCCAAGCACATCTATTCGATCTGGCGCAAAATGCAGCGCAAGGGCCTGGCCTTCAGCCAGATCTACGACGTGCGCGCCGTGCGTGTGCTGGTGCCGGAAATGCGCGATTGCTACACCGCGCTGGGCATCGTCCACACCCTGTGGCGGCATATTCCCAAGGAATTCGACGACTACATCGCCAACCCCAAGGAAAACGGCTACCGCTCGCTGCACACCGCGGTGATCGGCCCCGAGGGCAAGGTGCTGGAAGTGCAGATCCGCACCCACGCCATGCACGAGGAAGCCGAGCTGGGCGTTTGCGCGCACTGGCGCTACAAGGGCACCGACGTCAAGGCGGGCTCCAACCAGTACGAAGAGAAAATCTCCTGGCTGCGCCAAGTGCTCGAATGGCACGAAGAACTGGGCGATATCGGCGGCCTGGCCGAGCAGTTGCGGGTGGATATCGAGCCTGACCGGGTCTACATCTTCACCCCCGACGGCCACGCCATCGACCTGCCCAAGGGCGCGACGCCGCTGGACTTCGCCTATCGCGTGCACACCGAGATCGGCCACAACTGCCGTGGCGCCAAGATCAACGGGCGCATCGTGCCGCTCAACTACAGCCTGCAGACCGGGGAACAGGTCGAGATCATCACCAGCAAGCACGGCACGCCGAGCCGCGACTGGCTGAACCCGAACCTGGGCTACATCACCACATCGCGGGCGCGGGCGAAGATTGTCCACTGGTTCAAGCTGCAGGCGCGGGACCAGAACGTCGCCGCCGGCAAGACCCTGCTCGAACGCGAACTGGGACGCCTGGGCCTGCCCCAGGTGGATTTCGACAAGTTGGCCGAAAAAGCCAACATGAAGATTGCCGAGGATATGTTCGCCGCCCTCGGCGCCGGCGACTTGCGCCTGGCGCAACTGGTCAACCTGGCCCAGCAGTTGGTGGAACCGGAGCGCGGCAGCGAGCAACTGGAGCTGATTCCGCGTAAGGCCACGGGCTACAAGCCGGGCAAGCGCGGCGATATCCAGATCCAGGGCGTGGGCAACCTGATGACCCAGATGGCCGGCTGCTGCCAGCCGTTGCCGGGCGACGCGATCGTCGGCTACATCACCCAGGGCCGTGGGGTGAGCATTCACCGCCAGGATTGTGCCTCGGTGTTGCAACTGGGCGGGCGCGAGCCGGAGCGGATCATCCAGGTCAGCTGGGGCCCGGTGCCGGTGCTCACCTACCCGGTGGACATCATTATCCGCGCCTACGACCGTTCGGGGTTGCTGCGTGACGTCTCGCAAGTGCTGCTCAACGAGCGGATCAACGTACTGGCGGTCAACACCCGCTCGAACAAGGAGGACAACACTGCGTTGATGTCCCTGACCATCGAGATTCCGGGGCTGGACGCGTTGGGGCGGCTGCTGGGGCGTATTTCCCAGTTGCCGAACATCATCGAGACCCGGCGTAACCGCACGCCATGAGTCGCTGGATGAGTGCGGCCTGAAATGTGGGAGCGGGCTTGTGTAGGAGCTGGCTTGCCTGCGATGCAGGCGCCTCGGTCTACCCGATACCGAGGTGCCTGCATCGCGGGCAAGCCCGGCTCCCACATTTGCTCGGTGGTTTTCCCACTTGATCGGATAGAGAACGATGTATTCACTTGAAGACCTGCTACACCTGATGAACCGCCTGCGCGACCCGCAATACGGTTGCCCGTGGGACATCAAGCAAACCTACGCCAGCATCGTGCCCCACACCCTGGAAGAAGCCTACGAAGTCGCCGACGCCATCGAGCGCGGGGATTTTGATCATCTGCAAGGCGAGCTGGGCGACCTGTTGTTCCAGGTGGTGTATTACAGCCAGTTGGCCCGGGAAGAAGGGCGCTTCGAGTTTGCCGGCGTGGTCGACAGCATCACCCGCAAGCTGATTCGCCGCCATCCCCATGTGTTCCCCACCGGTGACCTGTATGCGCCGCTGGATATTCCTCAGTTAAACGAAGAGCAGGTCAAGGCGCGCTGGGAGCAAATCAAGGCCGAGGAGCGCGCAGAAAAATCCGACGCCCCGCAGCAACTGTCCCTGCTCGATGATGTGCCTACCGCCTTGCCATCCCTGTCCCGCGCGGCCAAATTGCAAAAGCGCGCCAGCCAGGTCGGCTTCGACTGGCCGGCGGCGTTGCCGGTGGTGGATAACGTACGTGAAGAGCTCGATGAAGTGCTCCAAGCCATGGCCGACAACGACCCGGCAGCGATTGCCGATGAAGTCGGTGACCTGCTGTTTGCGGCGGTCAACCTGGCGCGGCACCTCAAGGTGGACCCGGAAACCGCCCTGCGCGGTGCCAATGCCAAATTCGAAAGGCGATTCCGATTTATCGAACAGGCATTGCGCGACACCCACCGTCCCATGGAAGATTGCACCCTCGAAGAGTTGGACGCCCTATGGGGCGAAGCCAAACGCCAGGAAAAGAATGTGTCCAACTGCGGTTGAGCAGTTGCCTAAGTGAGTAAGCACCATGAGCATTTCCCTTCGCGACCAGTTGCTCAAAGCAGGCCTGGTCAATCAGAAGCAGGCCAAGCAGGTCGGCAAAGACAAGCAGAAGCAGCAGCGCCTGGTTCACAAAGGCCAGGCCCAGGCCGATGACACCCAGCAGCGCCTGGCCCTGGAGGCGCAGGCCGAGAAGGTCAAGCGCGACCAGGAGCTCAACCGCCAGCAGCAGGAAAAGGTCGAGGCCAAGGCCCGTGCCGCGCAGGTCAAGCAATTGATCGAGACCTCGCGCCTGCCCAAGTTGACCACCGAGGACTACTACAACTTCGTGGACGACAAGAAGGTCAAGCGCCTGTCGGTCAACACCTTGATGCGCAACAAGCTGAGCAACGGCTCGTTGGCGATTGTCCATCACGGCGGCGGCTACGAAGTGATCCCGCGGGAGGCCGCGCTGAAAATCCAGGAGCGCGCACCGGAGCGTATCGTGCAGATGAACATCCTTACCGAGGCCCAGGTGCCGGATGAAGATGATCCGTATGCCGCCTACCAGATCCCTGACGATCTGATGTGGTAAAGCGTTAAAACAACAAACCCCGCTCAAAAGGCGGGGTTTGTGTTTATAGGCACTGCGGCTGCGTGGGCCGGGTGGCTATGGGATTTCAGTTATTCAGGAGCTAGATGCCTGGCGTCTCATTTCGAGGGTTTCGAGCTCGTTTTTATAGTTATGGGCGTCGGACTCGTTGTGAAACATACCGACCAGCAGGTCTTGTTGATGCACATCCCAGATATGAATCCCGTGGGCCAGGGCCTCGTGGGACATATGGGCATCGTCGCGTTCCGTTACTTTTACTGTCATCTGCTTGCTCCAGTCTCTGGTTGATCTGCGGCAAGGCGTCGCAGGCCTTTGTTATATATTTTGTTAGCTTGCTAAGTAAACTGACTTTGCGCGCAACAATTCATTGCAGCAAACGCAACAATGCTCCAGGCCAAGTAAACCGCGACATTGCGTCGCAGGGGGGCGGGGATTTATGACAAAAGTTTCATGTTTGAGTGAGGCTTTTGGCCGTGTGCCGGGCATCCCACCGCTATCGCAGGCAAGCCAGCTTGGAATGCGCTTACCTGTGGGAGCAGGCTTGGCTGCGATAGATAGCGCCAGTCGCCTCACCACAAACTCCAGGCGAAAAAAAGCCCCGCATTTAGCGAGGCTCTTTCAACCCATCAACGATCAGATGCCTTTCACAGCCTTGCCATTGACCGTGCCGTCCAACAGCATGATGTTGTATTCCTTGCCGTCGGTTTCGACTTGCTGCAGGCGAACCAGCAGGTAGTCCCAATCCTTGGCAAACCACATCACGGTGGTGCGCTTGCTTTGCGTCGGGTCGCGCACGCGTTCAACCTTGATGGCGTCGATCTTGCCGGCCTTGGTGTCGACTTTCTCGGCACCCAGCACGCGGAAGTCATAGGTGTCGACTTCGCCGTCATCCACCACCTGGTAGCTCATGGTTTTCTTGCCGGCGGCCACGTCATGCTGCAGGGCCAACTGGTAAGTGGATTTGTCGACCATGCCACGGTTCAGCGGGATCTTCACCGCATCGCCGCGATCGGTACCGGTGACCATCTTGGCGGTCCAGTCGAAGTCCAGGTCGGCTTTCTTGGCTTTACCCAGCCCACCCCGTTCAAAGTGGTAGGACTGTGGCAGCAAAGTATCCTTGTCCAGGGTCAAGGTACTTGTTTCGGTCAGGCTGGCGATCATCATCGAGGCCTTGAAGCTGAGCTTCCAGGTACCGTCGGCGGTTTTTTCCAGGCTGCGTTCCGCAGTACCGCTCATGGGCAACTGCTTCCAGTCGGCGGTATAGCTGGCGGAGAAAGGCTGAAGATCTGCCGCGTGCACGGTAGGCAGGGCAAGCAGAGCAAAAGCGAAGAGCAGGGCGCGACGCATAAAATCTCCTAGGTACGAATCAAGTGGCCGCTGGCCGCAAGTAACTGGCCGTCCAACAATGCCCCCTGTTCACCGAGAACCAAGCGTCCTTCGGCAAACCAGCGAACCGCCAGCGGGTAAATCCTGTGTTCCTGGGTGTGAACCCGTTGCGCAAGGCTCTGCGCTGAGTCCGCAGACTCTACCGGAACTACTGCCTGTACGACCAGTGGCCCGCCATCGAGTTCCTCGGTGACAAAGTGCACGCTGCAGCCGTGCTCTGTATCGCCGGCCTCAAGGGCCCGCTGGTGAGTGTGTAACCCTTTGTATTTGGGCAGCAGGGAAGGGTGGATATTCAGCAGGCGCCCCTGGTAATGGCGCACGAAATCAGCGCTGAGAATGCGCATGAAGCCGGCGAGCACCACGAGTTTGGGGTTGAAGGCGTCGATCAGTTCGATCAAGGCTGCATCGAAGGCCTCGCGACCTTCGAACGCCTTGTGATCCAGGGAGCGGGTATCGATACCCGCGTCCTGGGCGCGTTGCAGGCCGTAGGCGTCGCTGCGGTTGGAAATCACCGCAGCGATGCGCACCGGGCTGTCGCCGGCGCGCGTGCTGTCGATCAGGGCCTGCAAGTTACTGCCGGTGCCGGAGAGCAGCACCACGACATCACAGGTTGCTGGCATCAGTGAGCCTTGAGGTTCTTCAGTTCAACCTGGGCAGCGCCTTCGGCAGCGGTGGCGATCTGGCCGATCACCCATGGCTGCTCGCCGGCTTCACGCAGTACGTTCAGCGCGCTTTCCACGTGCTCTTGCGCCACGCAGATGACCATGCCCACGCCGCAGTTCAGCACGCGGTGCATTTCGGTTTCGTTGACGTTGCCTTTCTCTTGCAGCCAGTCGAAGACCGCCGGGCGCTGCCAGCTGGCCACGTCGACGATGGCCTGGGCGCCTTTTGGCAGCACGCGCGGGATGTTGTCCAGCAGGCCGCCACCGGTGATGTGGGCCATGGCCTTGACTGCGCCAGTGTCCTTGATCAGCTTGAGCAACGGCTTGACGTAGATGCGGGTCGGGGCCATCAGCAGGTCGGTCAAAGGCTTGCCGTCGAGCTGGGTGTTCTCGATGTCGGCGCCGGACACTTCGATGATCTTGCGGATCAGCGAGTAGCCGTTGGAGTGCGGGCCGGACGATGGCAGGGCCAGCAGGGCGTCACCGGCAGCCACCTTGGAGCCGTCGATGATCTCGGCTTTTTCCACGACGCCGACGCAGAAGCCGGCCAGGTCGTAGTCTTCGCCTTCGTACATGCCCGGCATTTCAGCGGTTTCGCCGCCGACCAGGGAGCAACCCGACAGTTCGCAGCCAGCGCCGATACCGGTGACCACTTGTGCAGCGGTTTCCACGTTCAGTTTGCCGGTGGCGTAGTAGTCGAGGAAGAACAGCGGCTCGGCACCGCATACCACCAGGTCGTTGACGCACATGGCCACCAGGTCGATGCCGATGGTGTCGTGCTTGTTCAGGTTCAGCGCCAGGCGCAGCTTGGTGCCCACGCCGTCGGTGCCGGAGACCAGCACAGGCTGCTTGTAGCCGGCCGGGATCTCGCAGAGGGCGCCGAAACCGCCCAGGCCACCCATGACTTCGGGGCGCGCAGTGCGCTTGGCGACGCTCTTGATGCGTTCGACCAATGCTTCACCGGCGTCGATGTCTACACCGGCGTCCTTGTAGCTCAGGGAGGGTTGCTTGCTCATGATCCAGGCCTTTAGGGGGGGATTCAGGGGTAACGACCGATGCGGTGGGGGTACGGAAGTCGAACACTTCAGGACGCCCAGCCGTTGACGGTCTGCGAAGGCGCGCGATTTTATCAGGCTTGAGGGGCAGCGGCCATCCTCGGGCCGACGGGCAGGGGCATATGGTGCTAAAAAAACCTTAATCGGCGCCGCGATCGCCTGTATTAAGGTATAGCCTTTAACCCGCTATCGTTATGACAGTACGAAAACTTACCGGGGCCTTGTGAATGTTTTGCCGGTCGCTGTGGTCACAGCCTTGCTTAACCTTCTTCACGCGGCCTGTTCCAGCCGCTTTTTTGTCGTTCGGGAATCTTTTTTCATGGGTCTGAGTAGATATTTTTTTGTGGGCTGTTTGTCGTTGGTCAGCCTGGCCAGTCATGCCGAAACCGTTAATGGTCTTTATCAAGTGCTGGAGCCGGTCAGCAGCCAGGCGCCCGAGGAGCGCGCACAAGCTACCCAGCGCGCCCTGGAAACCCTGGTGATCCGCCTCACCGGCGACACCAAGGCCGCCCAGGGCCCTGGCCTGGCGGCAATTCGCAAGGATCCGCAACAGATCATCAGCCAGTACGGCTACGACGCCGGTCCGCCGGAAAGCCTGCAAGTGGATTTCGATCCGGTCAGCACCGACCGCGCCCTGCGCGATGCCGGCCTGGCGCTGTGGGGTAACAATCGGCCATCGATCCTTGGCTGGTGGCTCAGCGATTCCACCGAAGGCAGCAGCCTGGTGGGTGATGGCCAGGCCGCTGCCGAGCCGCTGCGCCGTGCGGCCCAGCACCGGGGCTTGCCGTTGCGCCTGCCGCTGGGTGACCTCGATGAACAGATCGTTGCCACCGCGCCTAATCTTGAGAGCGCAGATCCCGCGCCCCTGCGTTCGGCCTCCGAGCGTTATGGCGCCGATGCGCTGCTGGCGGTGCATGCCCGTGAAGACGCGGGCCAATGGCAAGCCAAGTGGCGCCTGTGGCTGGGTGACAAAGCCGAGCAGGGCACCGTACAGGGCGCCGACACTGCGGCCTTGGCCGATGCCGTCTTGCTGGCGGTCAGTGAGCGGCTTGCCCCACGGTTTGCGGTAAAAGCCGGGGTGTCGAGCGAGCAGTTGCTGCAAGTGCAGGGCATGACCCTGGAACGCTACGCCGCCCTCGGTCACCTGCTGGAGCCCTTTGGTGCGCAGTTGCAGCGAGTGGATGGCGACCGGATCGTCTATCGGGTCAATGGCAGCAGCGAGCAACTGCGCAGCCAGTTGAGCCTGGCCAAGCTGCAGGAAGTGCCGCCCGGCGAGGCGCTCGCGCCACAACCTGTGCCGGCGCCAGTGGTCGAAGGCGCTTCACCGGCACCCGTGCCGCAAGCCGAGCCCGAGCCGCAGCTGCGTTTTCGTTGGTAAATGTTCTTCCTTATATAGAAGCAACTGACAGATGGAGTGGTTTATGGCGGATACGCGTCGTTGGGTGTGGCTTGGCGGGATTGTCCTGCTGTGCGTCTTTGTGTTCTTGCTGCATTCGATCCTGACGCCGTTCCTGGTCGCCTTGCTGCTGGCTTATCTGTTCGACCCGGTGGTCGATCGCCTGGAAAAACTCGGCCTGTCGCGCACCTGGGGCGTGGTGGCGGTATTTGCGCTGTTTACCCTGATCGTCATGGCGCTGCTGTTGGTGCTGGTGCCGATGCTGGCCAAGCAGATGATCCGCCTTTACGAATTGGCGCCGCAAATGCTCGACTGGCTGCAACACACGGCCATGCCGTGGGCGCAGTCCAAGCTCGGCCTGGCCGATGGCTTCTGGAAGTTCGACAAGGTCAAGGCCGCGATCAGCGAGCATATGGGCCAGACCACCGATATCGTCGGGGTGATCCTCAGCCAAGCCACGGCCTCCAGCCTGGCGCTGATCGGTTGGCTGACCAACCTGGTGTTGATCCCGGTGGTGGCGTTCTACCTGCTGCGTGACTGGGACATCATGATGGCCAAGATCCGCAGCCTGCTGCCCCGTGATAGCGAGGAGCGCATCGTGTCCCTGGCCGGGGAGTGCCATGAGGTACTGGGTGCGTTTGTTCGCGGGCAGTTGTTGGTGATGGTCGCGCTGGGGATTATCTACGCTGGCGGGCTAATGGCGATTGGCCTGGAACTGGGCCTGTTGATCGGCATGATTGCCGGCCTGGCGGCGATTGTGCCGTACATGGGCTTTGTCATCGGGATTGGCGCGGCGCTGGTGGCCGGCCTGTTCCAGTTTGGCGGCGACTTGTACCCGATGCTGGGGATTGTCGCGGTATTCATGGTTGGCCAGGCCCTGGAAGGCATGGTGCTGACGCCGTTGCTGGTGGGCGACCGCATCGGCCTGCATCCGGTGGCCGTGATCTTTGCGATCCTGGCGGGCGGCGAGCTGTTTGGCTTTACCGGCATCCTCCTGGCGCTGCCGGTGGCGGCGGTGATCATGGTGCTGGTGCGCCATGTGCATGATGTGTACAAGGATTCGGACGTCTATACGGGCGCCGATGACCCTCAGTTGTAAGGCTGATCACAAACCCGGCTCAAGGCCGGGTTTGTTGCCTCTAGGGCTTGGCATTTAGCCATCGCGTCAAACAATCTCCAAAAAATCCAATGAGTTAACGCAAACCTTTGATTTTGCTTGTGGTCTGTTGCATTGTGCGCCCGGCGTCACGGGTATAAACTTTGCAAACTTTTCACAGAGGCCACTAACGGTTCGATTGGAACCGTTCAGTCAGCATGAAACCGATTCAGCTGCCCCTAGGTGTGCGTCTGCGTGACGACGCTACCTTCATCAATTACTACCCAGGCGCCAATGCCGCTGCACTCGGCTATGTCGAGCGGCTCTGCGAAGCCGACGCCGGGTGGACGGAAAGCCTGATCTACCTCTGGGGCAAGGACGGCGTGGGGCGGACCCACCTGTTGCAGGCCGCCTGCCTGCGTTTTGAGCAGTTGGGTGAGCCGGCGGTGTACCTGCCGTTGGCCGAGCTGCTGGACCGTGGCATCGGCATCCTCGACAACCTTGAGCAATACGAACTGGTGTGCCTGGACGACCTGCAAGCGGTCGCCGGCCGGGCAGACTGGGAAGAAGCACTGTTCCATCTGTTCAACCGCCTGCGCGACAGTGGCCGGCGCCTGTTGATTGCCGCGTCCACTTCGCCGCGGGAATTGCCGGTCAAGCTGGCAGACCTCAAGTCGCGCCTGACCCTGGCGCTGATCTTCCAGATGCGCCCGCTGTCCGACGAAGACAAATTGCGGGCCCTGCAACTGCGTGCCTCGCGCCGTGGCTTGCACCTGACCGATGAAGTCGGGCATTTCATCCTCACCCGCGGTACCCGCAGCATGAGCGCGCTGTTCGACTTGCTCGAGCAGCTCGACCAGGCCTCCTTGCAGGCCCAGCGCAAGCTCACTATCCCCTTTCTCAAAGAAACCCTCGGCTGGTAGCCAGCCCTTTGAAACCGGTGCTCCTGGCAAATTCCAGGCGCCAGAAAACCTGCGCTTGAGCCGCTATGGCCACGCAAAAGGGTTTAAATGGGGTGTAAGGGCTTAGATGACATAGGTCAAACAAGAAGTCACATAGATCACGATTGAATTTGCAAATCGATGTCATAGAAGGCATAGTCTCGACTTCTTTACATATCAGCCACGGTCGTGCCCATGCTAAATCGCTTCGCACCCCTCGTGCCTCTCGCACTCGTTACCCTGTTGTTTGGTTGCGCCACCCACCCCCAGCAGGTGGTCGAGCAGCAAAAGCCGCAACAACAGCATCAAGCCAAATTCGTCGCAGCACAGTCTTCTTCTGTTTATGAAGAAGAGGTGGCGACCGAAAAAGAACTGGCCCAGTTCGCCGATAGCAAGCCTTATCAGCTGCCGCTGCTGGCCGATAGCATTCTCGAACGCGGCATGTCCCTGATCGGTACCCGTTACCGTTTCGGCGGTACCTCTGAAGCCGGTTTCGACTGCAGTGGCTTTATCGGCTATCTGTTTCGTGAAGAGGCCGGCATGAACCTGCCGCGCTCCACCCGCGAAATGATCAACGTGGATGCACCGTTGGTCGCACGGAACAACCTCAAGCCTGGCGATCTGCTTTTCTTCAGTACCAATGGCCGTGGTCGTGTCAGCCACGCCGGTATCTACCTGGGCGATGACCAGTTCATCCACTCCAGCAGCCGCCGCAGCGGTGGGGTGCGGGTCGATAAGCTGGGCGACAGCTACTGGAGCAAAACCTTCATCGAAGCCAAGCGTGCATTGGCGATGGCCCCGACTACCGTTACCGCTCGCAAGTAAAGTTAAAGTGATACTTGAAGTTTGACGCGTAAGCGCTAGAATCCTGAGATATTGTTGCGAACCTGACCGCGCAAGCTTGCTTGCGCGGTCTAGTTTTCAGCGTTCGGCAGCGAAAGCCGCATCCAGATCAGGATTGTTCTGCCCATGTCGACCTCGGCCCGCCTAATTCTTCTTGTTTGCGCCGCACTGCTCAGTGCCTGCGCCAGCCGTCCTCCACCTGCGCCTGTGGCTGTCAAGCCCAAGCCGGTCTTCAACTACGCCACCCAGAATTTTTCGCCAGCGGCTGAAGATGTGCTGTTTCGCGCCCTGGGCCTGGTCGGCACGCCTTATCGCTGGGGCGGCAATACTCCGGATTCGGGGTTTGATTGCAGTGGCCTGATTGGTTTTGTCTACCGCGATGCCGCTGGTATCTCCCTGCCGCGCACCACTCGCGAGTTGATCGTGATGCGGGCCCAGGACGTGCGTGAAGATGCGCTGCAGACCGGTGACTTGCTGTTCTTCGCCACGGGCGGCGGCTCGCAGGTCAGCCATGCCGGCATCTATGTGGGTGAAGGGCGTTTCGTCCATGCACCGCAAACCGGCGGTACGGTGAAGCTTGATACCTTGTCCAAGGCCTACTGGCAGAATGCCTATTTGAGCGCCAAGCGCGTATTGCCGTCGGAGCATCTGGCGCGTAACCCCTAGAAGGGGGCGTCGGTTTTGCGAGTGGCCATATGCTTCAAATAGCCCACCAGCAACTCCAGGTCGGCCTCTGGCAACACGCTGGCGGTAAACGCCGGCATCTTGGCTTGCGGCCAATGCCTCAGGCTCTGAGGATCACGGATGTAACGCTTGAGAAAGTCACCGCCGAAATATTCGGTGGGGCTGTAGGGTAGATTCAGGTCCGGGCCTACCTGCGCGTCACCCGCGCCGTTTAGGCGATGGCAGGCCAGGCAGTTCTTCTGGAACAGGGCGAACCCCTGGTTGACCGGATCGTCCACCGCCAGCGCAGGGTCCGGCAGTAGCGCCGGGAAGCGTTCGGCAACGGTTTTCAACTGTTTGATCGTCGAGATCTGGAAGGGCCACTGTTCCGGGCTGATCCCGCTCGCCTGGGGTTGGGTCCACACCAGGTAAAATGGCCCGGCGCTGGGCTTGCCCTTGGCCAGCGGGGGCCATGGCTGGGCCGGATCCTCCACCGCCAGCCACGCCTGGGCGCCGCTTTGCGAAAGCAGCGGGGCGGCAGCCAGTTCGGCGGCGAAACCATCGAGCGCTACCGCCTGCACATGGTTCTGCGCCAACACGCCCGGCAAGAGTACGGCCAGCGGTACTGCGCGATAGGTCATGTTGCGCTTGTAGGAAACGTCATCAACGATCTGCACGGTTTGCGCTGCCGGGTGCTTGAGCAACTCGGCGGTTTGCCAGGTTGTGCGGCTGTGATCCAGCTCGATGGTCAACGAGGCGGCGATGGCGGGGTAGGCCAGGATCAGCATCAGCAGGACGATAATGTGTTTCAAGGTGAGTCCCATGTGGCAGTGGCGGTCTGGGCTCAGGATACCGGACATCAACGACGAAACCGTACGCAAAAAAGACAGCCCCGGTCACGGGAGCGCTCTACGCGGTTTCCCGGGCGGTGCTGCCAAAGGCTGCAATGTCTAGGTGTGATCGGCCCGCTCAACCAATGATCTTGGTCAGGTTGGGCAAAATCAGAATCAGTGTGGTGGCGAAGAGAATGAGCCCCGCCTGGCGGACTTTCGATTGTTTGAACATGGCTGACTGCCTTTTGTTGTTATTCCTGAGCGTCAAATGCGCCGATGCAAGCACCATCATTGACTACGTTAGGCCTGCGAGATGGCATTTTTCTTACAGCTGCTCCAGCAAGACCCGGCAGCAGCGTCATACACTTCTTACTGATTCAACCTTAGAGCCCATGTCGGGCGTGGCTTAGATCGCTTTCATATCAACTTAGATTGAAATCCTTTTAAAAGCGCATGAGGCATATGGCCATCTTCGCGCCAGCCCCTTGGCTAGACAGCTAAAACGATTAACCTGGGGTTTTCGCCAGCCTCCTACCGTTCGTCTGAGCGTGCTCGTCAAGGCCAATGAGCGCATCGGTCATTGAATCTGCCCTGGCGGCGCTTAAGGTAAGGGCACGGTCGGCTCTCCCCTTGAGAGCTCCATTGCACAGTGGTTCGAGGACGTCATGACCCAAGCTTTGATCTTTGATGCGATACGTACGCCCCGGGGCAAAGGCAAGGCCGATGGCGCCTTGCACAGCGTCAAGCCGGTGAACCTGCTGGCCGGCTTGCTCAGCGCCCTGCAACAGCGCAGTGACCTGGACACGCGCCAGGTGGATGACATCGTGCTCGGTTGCGTCACGCCAGTCGGGGACCAGGGCGCGGATATCGCCAAGACCGCCGCGTTGGTAGCCGACTGGGACGTCAGCGTCGCCGGTGTGCAGGTCAACCGCTTCTGTGCGTCGGGCCTGGAGGCGGTCAACCTTGGGGCGATGAAGGTGCGTTCCGGCTTCGAGGACCTGGTGGTGGTCGGCGGTGTCGAGTCCATGTCCCGCGTGCCCATGGGCAGCGATGGCGGTGCCTGGGTGCTGGACCCGCAGACCAATATGCACAGCCACTTCACGCCCCAGGGGATTGGCGCCGACTTGATCGCCACCCTGGAAGGCTTCAGCCGCGAAGATGTCGACACCTTCGCCTTGCACTCCCAGCAGAAAGCGGCGCGGGCCAGATCAGATGGGTCCTTCAACAAATCCCTGATCCCGGTGCAGGACCAGAACGGCATCGTACTGCTCGATCACGACGAATTTATCCGTGGCGACTCGACGCTCGAAGGGTTGGGCAAACTCAAGCCGAGCTTCGAAATGATGGGGCAGATGGGCTTCGATGCCACGGCCTTGCGGGTCTACAGCCATGTCGAGCGCATCCAGCATGTGCACACACCGGGTAACAGTTCCGGGATTGTCGATGGCGCGGCCTTGATGCTGATCGGCTCCGAGGCCCGGGGCCGTGAATTGGGCCTGCAAGCGCGTGCGCGTATCGTCGCCACCGCCGTCACCAGTACCGATCCGACCATCATGTTGACTGGCCCCGCGCCGGCCACCCGCAAGGCCCTGGCCAAGGCCGGCCTGCGGGTCGAGGACATCGACCTGTTCGAGGTCAACGAAGCCTTCGCCTCGGTGGTGCTCAAGTTCATCAAGGACATGGGCATCGACGCCGCCCGGGTCAATGTCAATGGTGGCTCGATTGCCATGGGCCACCCGCTGGGGGCCACGGGGTGCGCGATCCTCGGCACCTTGCTCGACGAGTTGGAGGTGCGCCAGCAGCGCTACGGCCTGGCCACGCTCTGTGTGGGCGGCGGCATGGGTATCGCCACCATTATCGAACGCCTCTGAGCCTAAGGAATTTGTCATGACCGATGCCATTCGTTACGAAAAAGGCCAGGACCAGATCGTGGTGCTGACCCTCGACATGCCCGGCCAGAGTGCCAACACCATGAACGCGGCCTACCGCGAGGCCATGGCCGCCACCGTCGCGCGCCTGGATGCGGACAAGGAGGCGATTGCCGGGGTCATTATCACCTCGGCGAAAAAAACCTTCTTTGCAGGCGGCGACCTCAATGAACTGATCAAAATCGACAAGCCCCACGCCAAGGCGTTCTACGACATGGTCCTGGGCCTGAAGGCGCAACTGCGCAGCCTGGAAACCCTCGGCAAGCCGGTGGTGGCCGCGATCAACGGCGCCGCCCTCGGCGGTGGCTGGGAACTGTGCCTGGCGTGCCAGCACCGCGTGGCGCTGGATCATCCAGCCGTGCAGGTCGGCTTGCCGGAAGTCACCCTCGGCCTGTTGCCGGGCGGCGGCGGGGTGGTGCGCATGGTGCGCATGCTGGGCCTGGAGAAGGCCTTGCCGTACCTGCTGGAAGGCAAGAAGATCAGTGCGCAGAAGGCCCTGCAAGCCGGTTTGATCGACGAGTTGGCGGCGGATCACGATGAACTGCTGGCCAAATCCCGGGCCTGGATCCTGGCCAACCCGACGGCCAAACAGCCTTGGGATATCAAGGGTCACCAGATTCCAGGTGGCACACCGTCCAATCCAAAAGTCGCGCAAATGCTCGCCATTGCGCCGTCGATCCTGCGCAGCAAAACCAATGGCTGCTTCCCGGCGCCGGAGAAAATCCTCTGTGCGGCCGTGGAGGGCGCCCAGGTGGACTTCGACACCGCGCACCTGATCGAGACCCGCTACTTCACCGAGCTCACCACCGGCCAGGTGGCGAAGAATATGATCGGCACCTTCTGGTTCCAGCTCAACGAAATCAACGCTGGTGGCTCACGGCCTGCGGGGTTTGCGCCGTATGTCACGCGCAAGGTCGGCATCCTCGGCGCCGGCATGATGGGCGCGGGGATTGCCTACACCAGTGCATCGGCGGGAGTGGAAGTGGTGCTCAAGGACGTGACGCTGGCGGCGGCAGAGAAGGGCAAGGCCCACTCGGCGGCGCTGCTGGACAAGAAAGTCAGCCGTGGGCAACTGACGCCTGAGCAGCGGGAAAGCACCCTGGCGCGGATCCATCCTACAGACAGCGATGCCGACCTGGCCGGTTGCGACCTGATCATCGAAGCCGTATTCGAAGACCGTGACCTCAAGGCCAAGGTCTCGGCGGCGGCCCAGCGCGTGGTAGGCGCTGACGCGGTGATTGCTTCCAATACGTCCACCTTGCCCATCAGCGGCCTGGCGAATGCGGTGCCGGACCAAGGCAAGTTTATCGGCCTGCACTTCTTCAGCCCGGTGGAAAAAATGCCACTGGTGGAAATCATCAAAGGTGCCAATACCAGCGACGAAACCCTGGCTCGTGGTTTTGATTTCGTACTGCAAATCAAGAAAACCCCGATTGTGGTGAACGACAGTCGCGGCTTTTTCACCTCGCGGGTATTTGGCACCTTCACCAACGAAGGCATCACCCTGCTCGGCGAAGGCGTGGCTGCGCCGATGATCGAGACCGAAGCGCGCAAGGCCGGGATGCCGATTGGTCCGCTGGCGATTTCTGACGAAGTTTCCCTCAGCCTGATGAGCCATATCCGTCAGCAGACAGCCAAGGATCTGCACGCCGAAGGCAAGACGCTGCCCGAGCATCCGGCGTTTGCGGTGATCGACCTGTTGCTCAATGAGTACAAGCGCCCGGGCAAGGCGGCGGGCGGTGGTTTCTACGAATACCCCAGCGGTGGCCAGAAATACCTGTGGCCAGAACTCAAGGTGCGCTTCGAGAAGCCCGGCCAGCAGATTTCGGCACAGGATGTGCGCGACCGCCTGCTGTTTATCCAGGCCATCGAAACGGTGCGGTGTGTGGAGGAGGGCGTGTTGATGTCCACCGCCGATGCCAATATCGGTTCGATCTTCGGCATCGGCTTTGCGGCGTGGACCGGCGGGGCGCTGCAGTTTATCAACCAGTACGGTTTGAACGACTTCGTGGCGCGGGCGCGTTACCTGGCCGAGCAATACGGCGAACGGTTCACCCCGCCAGCCTTGTTGCTGGAAAAGGCCGCCCAGGGCACAACGTTCTAACCTCCTGACAGGTCATGGGTGGGGGCTTGCCTTGAAAGGGTATTTCAGGGCAGGCTGGCGGGTGTGCGTTATTCCCATCACCGTGTCAGGTATTTTTTATGTCGCTACGCGTCTGCATTCTGGAAACCGATATCCTGCGTCCGGAACTGGTCGATCAATATCAAGGTTACGGGCAGATGTTCCAGCGCCTGTTTTCGCAGCAGCCGATTGCCGCCGAATTCGTCGTCTACAACGTGATGCAAGGCCACTACCCGGCGGACAGCGAAGTGTTCGACGCGTACCTGGTCACGGGCAGCAAGGCGGATTCCTTCGCTACCGACCCGTGGATCGAAACCCTCAAGGCCTACCTGCTGAACCGTTACGAGCGGGGCGACAAGCTGCTCGGCATCTGTTTCGGCCATCAACTGCTGGCGCTGTTGCTGGGCGGCAAGAGCGAGCGGGCGAGCCAGGGCTGGGGCGTGGGCACGCACAACTATCAATTGGCCGCCAAGGCGCCGTGGATGAGCCCGGTGGTAGAAGAACTGACCCTATTGATCAGCCATCAGGACCAGGTCACCGCCTTGCCGGAAAACGCCACGGTGATCGCCTCCAGCGATTTCTGCCCGTTTGCCGCTTATCACATCAATGATCAGGTGCTGTGCTTCCAGGGGCATCCGGAGTTTATCCACGATTACTCCCGGGCCTTGCTCGACATTCGCCAGCTCAACCTTGGCGAACAGATCTACCAGCAGGGCGTCGCCAGCCTTGCTCATGACCACCACGGGGTAACCGTGGCGGAATGGATGATGCGTTTTGTAGCCCACAAGCCGCAGGTCGCCTGACCCCGGCCGGCCGGGGTGGGCAGGTTACAGCCACCCCGAGCGCTTGAAGCTGGCCCACAGGCCCGTACACCCCACCGCGATAAATCCCAGCACCGCAAAATAGCCGTAGTGCCATTGCAGTTCCGGCATGTTCTGGAAGTTCATCCCATAGATCCCGGCCACCGCCGTGGGGAAGGCGAGGATCGCCGCCCAGGCTGCAAACTTGCGCTGCACCACGCTCTGGCGCGAGGCTTCGAGCAGCACGCCGATCTCGATGGTCTGGCTGGCGATGTCGCGCAGGGTCGAAAGGTCTTCCATCTGCCGCGTGACGTGGATCTCTACATCGCGAAAGTATGGGCGCATGTTCTTGTCGATAAACGGGAAGCTCAGCTTTTGCAATTCCTCGCTGATTTCCACCATTGGCGCCACATGCCGGCGCAGCCGCAGTACGTCGCGGCGCAGGCCGTGCAGGTTCTGGATATCGCGCTCGTTCAGGGAGTTGCACAACACGTTGTGCTCCAGCGCATCGATCTCGGCATGAATCGCCTCACTCACGGGCTGGTAGTTTTCGGTGACAAAATCCAGCAGGGCATAGAGTACGAAATCTTCCCCGTGCTCCAGCAGTAGCGGCCGCGCCTCACAGCGCTGGCGTACATAGCCGTAGGACGCCGAGTGGCCGTTGCGCGCGGTGATGATATAGCCGTTGCCGGCAAAAATATGGGTCTCGATAAACTCCAGCTTGCCTTCATGGCGCACCGGCGAATAAGTCACGATAAACAGTGCGTCGCCAAAGGTTTCCAGCTTCGGCCGGCTGTGTTTTTCGAGGGCGTCTTCGATGGCCAGTTCATGCAGGTTGAACTGGCGTTGCAGGTTGGCCAGTTCCTGGGCGTCGGGCTCTTCCAGGCCGATCCATACAAAGTGATCAGGCTTGGCCGCCCAGGCGGCGCCTTCATCGAGGGTGATATCCCGGACTTTTTTACCGGCGCTATAGACGGCCGCCGCAACAACTCTACCCATAATGCTGATCGCTTCTTCACAAGTGGCAGTAACCGGCCAGCTTAGCCTGAAACGCCACATTGTAGGAGCCGGCTTGCCGTCAGGTTTTTTGCAGTGCTTGATCCATGGCTTCAATGCACTCGACCATTTGCGTCCGGCACTTCTCCATCAGCCCGGGCATGTCATCCATCGTCAATCCTGCTGTAGGAATCGGCGCCAATGACCGGATCAAGATATCGCCGCTGTTCCAGCGATTGAGCTTCATCTGCGTCACATAGGTACTGACGCACACCGGCACAATCGGCACTCCGGCGGCAATCGCCATTTGGAACGCGCCCTTCTTGAACGGCAGCAACGATTCACCCAGGTTGCGTGTGCCTTCCGGAAACACCCAGATCGAGGTTTCTTCGTGTTGCAGGGTATGGGTGGTGGTCAACATCGACCGCCGTGCCTTCTGCGCATTGCCCCGGTCAATCAACACATTGCCCGCCAGCCAGAACAGTTGCCCGAACAGTGGCACCCACTTCAGGCTTTTTTTGCCGATGCACACGGTGCGATAGGGCACCACATTGCCGAACACGAACAAATCATAGTTGGACTGGTGGTTGGCAATAATCACGCAACTGCTCGGCTTGTTGCGCAGCGAGTCCACTTGCGGCTTGACCCGCAGCCGCAGGATCCACATGGCCGGCAGAGCATACAGGCGTGCGCACAGGCGGCTGTTATCCGGATTGAACGGCCGGCAGATCCCCAGCAGCACGCCCAGCACACCGGCAATCAGAAAATGCAGGCCCATCAATAACATGCGTAAACAATAGAGCATCGACACGGACCATCGGGACAAAAGGTGGCGCAGTGTACGGACGTGCACTGTATTCGGCAATTACCCCTGTAGAGGTAGGAGATGGGCGATGTTTAAGTACATGTTTCAGCAGATGGAGACAGATGCCATCTAGAGCGGTTGCAAGGTGATTCAGAACGGGCTGTAAGAAAAAGCCCGACGCAGGGTCGGGCTTTGTTTGATGCGGTCTCGGGAGACTCAGCCCAGATGTTCCTGGTCCTGAATGATCGCGTTATCCAGCAGATCCAGCAGGGCTTTACGCACCTTCAGCTTGGTTTGCTTGTGGGCGTTCATATTGATCTTCTTCAACTGCCGCGCCGCTTCCAGGGCCGCGGCTTGCAGCTCTTCGGGTGCCACCACCTTATCGAGGAAACCGGCGCTCAAGGCGTCCTGCGGGGTGAACATCTCGGCATTGATCACCGAACGATGAAACGCCGACTTACGCAGGCGATCGCGGGCCAGTTCAATCCCGGCATGGTGCATGGTCATGCCGATCATCACTTCATTCAGGCCAATGCTAAAAGGCCCCTCGACACCAATCCGGTAATCGACCGACAGCAACAGGAACGCCCCCTTTGCCACCGCATGCCCAGGGCACGCGACAATCACCGGAAACGGGTGCGACAACAGGCGACGCGCCAGGGTCGAGCCCGACGTCACCAGGCTGACCGCCTCTTTAGGGCCGGCCGTCATCACCTTCAAATCATAACCACCCGACAGAATCCCCGGCGTACCGGTGATAATCACCACCGCGCGATCCTTCTCGGCCTGGTCCAGCGCTTCATTAAACGCACTGACCACGGCAGGGGAAATGGCATTGACCTTACCGTTGCTCAAGGTCAGGGTCGCGATACCGTCTTCGAGGTGGTAGGCAATCAACTCACTCATGACGCGATTCCTTGTAATACGTTTAATAGAAGGGCAGGCCGCAGACGTTACCCAGCATGGCCGCCCCGGTAAAGCGCCATGACTGACTGGCCAGTCAGACTTTTCCCAACCTCCCGGCCCAGAGTAGGCTACGTCAGGGCTCGCCAGCCACCTTGGCCCCATACCGACACGCCTTGAGAATGGCACAATCGCCGCCCTCCACGCCGTGCCAGAGGGAGGCGGCATGGGATAACCGTCTAAGCGCATGAAAATTCTGAAAAAAACCTTTGCCATCGGAAAAGCTTTCGACTACATTAGCGCGCCTCGACAGACTGAATCAGTTTGACGAGATACGGTGAAGTGTCCGAGTGGCTTAAGGAGCACGCCTGGAAAGTGTGTATACAGGAAACTGTATCGAGAGTTCGAATCTCTCCTTCACCGCCATATTGTTATGAAAAAGCCCCGTTTTACGGGGCTTTTTCATGTCTGATGTTTTTTGTTCCCCCATCCGCCCCCCCCTACGTTTTTTTGCGTGTCGGTTAAGCTGGCAATGAATGTCGCTTGGTCATTTGCTGGCTGGCCTCCTGAGGCCTTGCGTGAGTTCTACTGGACATGTCGATGGCGCTCGTGCGAGTGAGGTGATCCAACCGCAGGTCGCCTTACGGATTATTTAATTTCTGGCACGGTAATTAAGGCTATCCCTGGGAAATTTCCTACATGTCGGGAGGATGTTTCTCTAAGGGCGCAGGATAGTTAGTTGGCAAAGTCCTACCCATTAATAATGGGTAGGTTGAAACAGATGGTTGAGGGGTGTGTTCTCGTCATAGAAAGCCATGCGTTGCAACGCAGTGTGTTGGTCAACGGGTTGCTGAATCTGCAGGTGGCGAGCGTTGTGTCGGCCGGAAATGCAATGCAAGCAGTGGATCACATTCGCAGTCAAGCAGTGATCGACATCATTTTTTTTGACCTGGCTGACGGTTCGATTAACAACCTTGAGTTTCTGCGCGTGGCCAGCGAACTGGGTAACGTACGTGCGCTGGTTATACATGGAGAGTTGCCGCTGGCATTGCGGCGTTCGGTCGAGAAGTTGACCACTTTATCTTCTATCCGTTTACTCGGTGTGTTGGAAAAGCCCCTGCAACTGCGGGCTTTGCAAAAGATCCTGTCTGATTTCACCCCGTTGTACTGCTCTGCACTGAGGGGGACTCTGACAGCGATTGAGTTGATCCCTCGCCAGCAGGTTCTGCTGGGTTTGATGGCTGGAGAGTTTCAGGCCTGGTACCAACCCAAGTTCAACCTGCACGATGGCCGATTGTTTGGTGCCGAGGTTCTAGTGCGCTGGAATCACCCCCAGCGCGGGCTTTTACTGCCTCGGGATCTGTTGGCGGCAGTGGTGGCTTATGACCTGCTCGATGAGATGTTCAAGCGGCTTCTAGACCAAGGGCTCGAACTCATGAGCCGGCTACGCGAGCAAGGGTTTGATACGGGGCTAGCGTTCAACCTGACAGCCTCTCAATTGGTGAGCAGCGACCTGGTCGAACACGTTATCCAGCGCTTGCATCAATATGAATTGCCGGGTGCTGCACTGATGTTCGAGATCACCGAAAACGGTCTGCTGGATTTGCCAGCCTCTGCTGTGGAAAATTTGTTGCATCTGCATCAAGCCGGCTGTGGTTTGTCGGTCGATGACTTCGGCATTGGCTTTTCCTCTTTGACGCAACTGGCGCATTTGCCCTTCAACCAACTCAAGCTAGACGGTGTCTTTGTCCGGGATGTTGACGATTTGGGGAACAGGGCGGTCATTTCAAGTAGCGTGGCGCTGGCCAGGGCGCTGAAGATGGATCTGGTTGTCGAGAACATTGAAAATGCCTATACGCTCAACGCCCTCGTCGATCTGGGCTGTTCATTTGGCCAGGGTTTTCATCTGGCGGTCCCCATGAGTGCTGACGACTTTGCAGTGTGGTTGCAATGCCGCGCCTCGGTTGTATAAAAAATAGATGCCATAATTTTGCCAGGCGCGTTTTAAGCTACTTTGTATAGAGCTTAAGGTCGGGATGTCTTGTTCTGGTGATGGTGTGTTGTTGTCTCCCGAAGAGGTTCATATGTTAAAAGCGTTAGTCGTTGATGATCATTCGTTTGTTCGTGCCTCTGTAAAGTTACTGGTTGGTGCCGAACAGTTTGAAATTGTGGCGGAGGCGGCTAACGGTGTGGAGGCTGTACGCCTAGCGCGAGAGCATGTCCCCGATCTGATCCTGCTCGATATCGCCATGCCATTACTTGATGGTCTGGAGGTGATCGGTCGCATCTCGGCGCTTGGATTGCCCTGTAAAATTCTGGTGCTGACATCCATGGAGGCTTCTTTTTATGCCATGCGCTGCATGAAAGCCGGAGCCTCGGGCTATGTTTCCAAGACGGGGAGCCTTGAGGAGTTGACTCGCGCGATCAAGGCGATAAAGGATGGTTACAGCTATTTTCCATTGCTCTCCAACAGCTCGGTGCGCGCTGGTGACAATCAGGTCAGTGAGTCTGACTTGATTGGTCAACTGTCCGACCGTGAACTGACCATTTTGCAGCAACTGGCTCGGGGTTTTAGCAACAAGGAAATTGGCGACTCCATGCTTCTGAGTAACAAAACCATCAGCACCTATAAAACCCGACTGATTGAAAAGCTCAACGTCAAGTCAGTGGTCTATCTTGCCGAATTTGCCAAACGCAACAACCTTCTTTAAGCATGAAGCGGCCAATCGGGTTTCTGATTTTTTTACTCTGTATCAGCCCTCTTGCTCAGGCGGCGCATTTTCACGACGATATCGAGCCTTTGAGGTTATTGGGACGCTCCCATCTCACCGGGTTGAACCTGAAGTTGTCGGACGCCGACAACCGTTTGTTGCGCGATAAAAAAAACGTGCGAGTCGGGGTTGCCATCACCGACTCGGCGCCTTTGGGCTTGAGTGCAAGTACCTACGATTACGAAGGGGTGACGGCCGACTACGTGGAGCTGATTTCGGACCTGTTGAACATCGACATCCAGGTTCAACGCTATCCCGACCGTGCACACGCGATAGAGGCACTTAAAAGAGGTGAGTTTGACCTGCTCGGGATCGCCACGCATGTCGACGAGGCCGATCCCGAACTTGTAGTTTCGAGGTCTTACTTCGATGATCAGCCGGTGTTGGTTAGCCGGCGTGATGCCTGCGTGGAGTTGCCTAAGGATCTTGGCGGGCAGCGTTTGGCTATGTCTGCGAATGGCCTACCCCCTTCCGAGGTCATGGCGTACTACCCGTTGGCTAAACTGCAGATCTACCCGACCGATCTGGACGCCATCAGTGCTGTGGTTTTCGACCAGGCTGATGTGTACTTGGGAGGGGCGGTTACTTCCAATTATCTGATCAACCGAAATTTCCTGCACGACGTTCACCTGTCAGACTTCGCGAGCCTGGAGGTGAGCAGCATTGGTTTTGCATTACGGGTTGAAGACCGTCAGCTTCTTGAAATCATCAATCGGGCGTTGGCGGCGATTCCTGCCGAAGAAAGCATGACCATCTTGCGACGCTGGGGGGCAGATACGATCACCGTACGCGACCAAGGCCAGGTTGACCTGAGCGCCAAGGAGAGGCGCTGGCTCGCAGACCATCCGCAGTTGAGGGTAGGGGTATTGGAGAGCAGTCCTCCACTGGCATTTTTCGATCAGCAGGGGAGTTTTCGCGGTATCAGCGCTGATTTGCTGGCGATGATTCGCCGGCGTACCGGCCTTACCTTCGAGGTGGTACGTGCAGATTCGATGGATGGCCTGGTGGCGTTGGTCAAGAAGGGCAAAGTGGATTTCACTGCCGCGTTTCACCAGAATACGGATAACAGCGACCTGCGTTTTACCCGGTCCTATTTGACCAACCCTTATGTATTGAGTATTCGTAAGGGCGATGGGGCATTTGGCCGTTTGGAAGATCTGGCCGGTAAACGCTTGGCAATCAGGCACGACAGCGGCGTCCGGAATTACATTGAACTGCAGTACCCGGGCATTGTTTTGGTTGAAGCGCGAGAGGCGGGTGAAGCGTTGTCGATGGTCGCACAGGGTAAAGCAGATGGCGCTGTCACGACCCTGGTCAATGCCCGCTATCTGATTGCTACCCAGTATCCATCCAGTTTGCGTGTAAGTGGTGCCGTGGGGGCTCCACCCGCGCAGATGGCACTTGCCACCGATCGAGGATCGCTAGAACTGTACTCGGTCCTGGACAAGGTGATGCTCAGCATCTCCCCGAAGGAGTTGGACGAACTGACCAATCGCTGGCGCGGTGAAGTGGCGGTGGATAACAAGCGCACGCACGCCAATCAATCGGAAATCATCCGCGGTTCTGCTATTGCTGTGATCTTGTTGCTGGTGGCATTCGCCTGGATTCTCTATTTGCGACGCCTGATCCAGAAGCGCGACGTGGCCGAACAGGCATTGAAAGAACAAATGGAGTTCATGCGCGTACTTATTGATGGGTTACCTCATCCCATCTACGTACGCGATCGCCAGACACGCTTGTTATTGTGCAATCGCCGTTATCTGGAGGAGATTGGCAGCACCCTTGAAACAGTTATTGGTAAACGCCTATCTGAAACGCAAACGCTGGACGACGATTCTGCCCAGGTTGCGGCCTATGAGCAGCTCTATCTGGAGGTGATGGACGGCGGCCAGGAGCTGCTGACCGACCGTGAGATTGTGTTTTTTAATGGGCAGACGATTACCGCTTATCACTGGATTCTCCCGTTTCGCAATAACGCGGGTGAGGTCAAAGGCATCATTGCGGGTTGGATCGATATCAGTGAGCGTGAGCGTTTGCTGGTGGAGCTCAAAGACGCTAAGCAGGATGCTGAGAAGGCCAATCGGGCGAAAACCACCTTTCTGGCCACCATGAGTCATGAGATCCGCACACCGATGAACGCAGTGGTGGGGATGCTGGAGTTGGCCATGAAAAAGGCAGACCAAGGCATTCTTGACCGTTTTGCCATCGAAGTGGCGTCGGGCGCCGCGCGTGGGCTTTTGGAACTGATCGGCGACATTCTGGACGTGGTGCGCATCGAGTCCGAGCGCTTGACGCTGTCACCGCAACGGGCGGCACTCAAAGACCTGGTGGTGTCGGTGGTACGGATGTTCGAGGGATTGGCCCGGCAGAAGCAACTGAATCTTGCGCTGTCATTCGATGAAGACGCCAACCAGGAGGTCTTGATCGACCCGCTACGGTTCAAACAGGTGCTTTCCAACCTGCTGGGTAACGCCATCAAGTTCACGGACGTCGGGCAAGTGCAGGTCTGTGTAGAGGTCACGCGTGCGGCCGCAGACGAAAGCATGGGTGTTCGTGTGCTGGTGCGCGATACCGGCATTGGGATTTCCCAGGACGATCAGCAGCGGCTGTTTGTACCGTTCAGCCAGGCCAGTCATGCGGGGGCTGGAGGCTCAGGCTTGGGGCTGGCGATCAGCCGTAAACTGTGTTCGATGATGCAGGGTGAGTTGAACTTGAGTAGCGTGATGGGGCAAGGCACGGAGGCCGAGGTGTTACTGGAGCTGGCGGTTCTTGCGCCATTGCCGCTCATCCGGCCGGAACCCGTATTACCCGAATTCAGCCAGCCGTTAAAAGTGCTGGTGGTTGATGATTATCCGGCCAACCGCCTGCTGTTGTCGCAGCAGTTGAGTTACCTGGGGCATACGGTTGCCGATGAATCCGACGGAGCCCACGGCTTGCGTGCCTGGCGCAATGGTCATTTCGATGTGGTGATTACCGACTGCAACATGCCGGTGATGACAGGCTACGAACTGGCCAGGGCGATCCGCGCCGAGGAGGCTGATTCGGGCGCGGCGCCTTGCTTGATCCTGGGTTTCACCGCCAACGCGCAACCGGAGGAAAAGGATCGTTGCCTGGAGGCGGGCATGGATGATTGTCTATTCAAACCCATCAGTATGAAGGACCTGACTGCGCGCTTGTCCGGCGTGGAGTCGGTGTTCGAGGAAGCAGGGGACACTGATGCGTCAGTACCACTCTCCGACGACATTGACCTCAGCAGCCTCGAACAACTGGCTCATGGTGACCGCACGCTGGTTAACAGCTTGTTGAAGGATCTGGCCAGTAGCAATGAAGAGGATTTGTTACGGCTGCTCAAGCTCTACAGTGATCACGACTTGACCGGGCTGTCTGACCTGAGCCATCGAGTCAAGGGGGGAGCACGTATCATCAAGGCGCATCGACTGATCCAGTGCTGCGAGCAACTGCAAGCTGACTGCAACGGGCATGATGCCGTGCGTTTGACCCAATCGGTGGATGCTCTGCACGAGGCAATGGAGGCATTGGCGCAGCGTCTGGAGGAGTGTACTGGCTAGCCAGGCGTCAGGGGAACCAGATGCGTTTACGCAGGAGCGGAAGCTTGGGGAATGGCCAACGACCCCGCTGTATCAATGGGTCGTTGGCATTGTTGATCGTCAATCGTTTATCGATCTGGGGTGATGATCACTGATAAACGATGTTCAGCGTAGCAGTTGCCCTGACTTCACCGCTGGTAAGTTGAGCGGGGTTGTAAGGGAAGTAGTAGGCGCCCATGCCAACCGAGAAATTGCTATTAACCACAGCACCTGCTGCGGCACTGAAAATGGAGGTGGCACTTCCCCGGTTTAAGGTGGAGGTGGAAAAGACAACCGGTGCGTTGGGAGTGTCGCGTTTGGCTACCTTTATACCGACGCCTTTCGCCGAGCCAGGCGTGCTGTCCATCAATACGCTATTGTCGGATGGAAGCAGGTTATTGCTGGATAAAAACATGTCGATTGCGCGGTCGGTGCTGCCGTTAGCCAGCAGGTTGTTACAGCTGAAATTCAATGTAAATGGCGTATAACCCGGTTGAGGGATTTTTGTCAGCTGCGCAACGCCTATTTTAGGAAGATTTACCATCAATCCTGCATTGTTGAAGGTGCAAGTTGTCATCCTTGGGGTGTATTTTACTATTATGTTCTGGGCAAACATATCCTGGAAGTCTTTTGGCCAATAGGTGAAAAAACTCCCTACATAACGGAGGAATTTCCCGAGCCATTCAAAAAACCCCATACCGCCGCTAGTTGTA
Source organism: Pseudomonas sp. WS 5010 (assembly GCF_012985565.1). Classification (NCBI taxonomy): domain Bacteria; kingdom Pseudomonadati; phylum Pseudomonadota; class Gammaproteobacteria; order Pseudomonadales; family Pseudomonadaceae; genus Pseudomonas; species Pseudomonas sp. WS 5010. Next base: position 127,250 of record NZ_JAAQWQ010000001.1, read on the forward strand.
TCTCTCGCAATAGCTACGTCATTAATATTTAATGTATCTTGGCCTTCTTCGGCTACAACCTGATCGCCACCACCCCGGGGCACCAAAGTAAAACGCAGAGTCACAGGCGTGTTAAATTCTCCAGATGAGTGAGTACCTGCCGGAATGGATTGCTCTGGGAACGATCCAACGATGCTCATTTCTACCCAGCGTGCCCCTTTATCAAATCCCAAGCGTAATTTTTTATTGCCAATTGGGGAATAAGCTTCGATTTTTGAGTTTCCATTGCAATTGACAGACGCTGCCGGAAACTGGGTATAAAACGTCTTCTCAAATACAGGGTTTTTTGCGCTCAACTCATTTGAAATGTCGATCAGTATTGGGTTTCCGTATTGGGTGGGTGTTTCACCGTAGCAACGTGCATAGCCATTGCTACTGAATAGTCCAGCTACTAAAAAAATAAGAAAAAATCTGTTCATGATAATTTATTGTCTCGAATTAATGGCAGATATTTTTTGATGTGGTTTCGGCCAAGTCAGGCCGGTGAATAATGCAACTGCCGTTGTTAAGTCGAACCTCAAGGTACTCTGGCTTTTCATTGGACTTTACATACAGAACGCTGGCCTGGCCGATGAAACCGATAGACTCGCCTGATTTATCTAATACCTCCGCGCCAAACGGTAGAGGGCCACCATCTGCCTTGCGTGCCTGCACGATGTAAGACTGGCGTTGGTCAGTCTCAAATTTTACATGGTTGACTGTGCCGGCGAAGGGCACTGCATTGGCAATGTTTCCGACGATCTCTGCGCCGGAACTGTTACCGCTGTCGGACAACGTAACTGAGTTCAACCGATAAGGTGTTGCGTACGGAATCAGCGCCAAGCCATCTTTATTGGTCACAATACTTTGGTCTCCATTGACGATCAGGCCCTCGGCCTTGGGGGCCTCGACTACCATCATGGTGCTGCCGATTTCATTGGAGGCCAATATATGCCCAGGAATCATCACGACACTGCCTCGCGCACCTAGGCCGGTTTGCCGATAATCGGACGACTCACCGTAAGAGGCACCTACTGTTGTGACATTGCTACGGTAGGAGGTATTGACGCTGGCGGTGTTATCCCCTCCGTTTTGATTGCTGGCAGCTACGGTGTAACTCAGGCGGTTTGATTCCAGTGCATTGCCACTCACGCTAACGTTACTTTGCTGGTAGCGCGAGTCCACCAGTGATGCACCACTGTTGAGATACACCCTGTTGCCGGCGATATCAAAGGGCATGGTCACTGAGAGATAGAATCGCGTCTCTTCGTCACGGTTGGAGTTTCTGACGCGGTTGGCAGAGATACTGTAATTAACCTGCCCCACAGCGTTTGTGTAGCCAAATTGGTACTCACGGCTTTTAGTGTTGTTTGTCCAGTAGTCGCGTTGTGTTCCGGAAAAAAACACGGTGCCCCAGTTATCTTTCAAACGCTGGTTCAGACTTAAATTGAAGGTGTTGCGTGGGCGTGCGCTTCGCAGAGCATCCCAAGTATTCAAGTCGAGGATCGGAGCATCATCTTCGTCAAGTCTGTTTCGATAGTCGTTGATTTGTCTTTCGAGTTCACGGTATCCCTCTTGGGAATAAATGGCATCGCTGAAGCTGTAGTAGCCTTCGGTAGAATATCGATACGCCGCCAGGGTAAAGTTGGTATCCGTTACATCCAGGAACTTACTGTAGGACACCCGTACACTTTGCCCGCTTTTGCTTTGGTTTTTTAACTGAGTATTGGATTGGGTCACGTCAACAGAGACTGCACCGATCGGCAGGTTCAAGCCGCTGCCGACAAGGTAGGCGCGGTAATCATTGCTGAGGGTTGTGCCGGTATATCCGGTTAACAGATTGTTAAGCCCATACTGGAACGTACCCTGCACAAAACCAGGGTTATAGTCGGTATTGGTCTGGTTTACGTTACCGGCCACCAGGCTGTACTTACTGATCCCTTCCTTGAGCATATTAGGCACGGCGGAAAACGGTACGCTGAACGACTGCTCGCGACCGTCGGCCTCGTGGACCACCACCGTCAGGTCGCCAGCAGAGCCGGTGGGCTGGATATTGTCGAAGGTAAAGGCGCCTGGCGGTACGCTCTCCTGATAAACCACGCTGCCGTTCTGGATGACTTTTACCAGGGCATTGGTTTGTGCGACGCCACGCACAATGGGTGAAAAACCCTGTTTGGAGTTAGGCAGCATATTGATGTCGGACGTCAACGCCACACCTCGAACTCTAATCGAGTCAAAGAGATCACCTTCCGAGTAAAAATCACCGAGCTTGAAGTTGGAGGTGATGGAGGCAATGTTCTTCTGAAGATAGCGTGTATTTTTTTGGTACTTTAAATTTTCCGAGGAGCTTTTTCTTAACGAGCTATTTTCCCGGAACTGCCAACCAGCAAAGTTGATACCGAAATCCAGACCAGAGTACAGTTCGTCGCTGGATGAGCCGCCTTTTTTCGATTGTATGCTGTAATGCATTGCATTGTAGCCAAATAAAAATGCAGGCACGCCATGATCCCAGAATTTCGGGTCGACATAACCAGCTTCCGAACGATTCACATAAGACTGGGGCACAGTCAGCTTCAGGCTCAGGGTGCTAATATCTAAAATAAAAGAACCGCCTTGAACCAATTGGCTGACTTGTAGACTGTCCGCGCCTGGCTGCGCAGCGGGCAAGCCACCCATGTTGATCCCAAGAAGTGCGCTATCTTCGTAGCTGATCTTGATGTCGTCTTTTACGCCGCCAAACACTAATGAATAGCGACCTTTCCAAGTGTTATTGACATAAATATCAACATCTTGTTTGCCCGCAGGTATCTCGGAATTTGCATAGAAGCGTGAAAGATCGGATTCGCGAGATTTACCGGCCATAAGCGAAGTATCAAAGGTTTCTGCATAGGCTTTGTCCAGTAGAAACAGCGAGGACATCGTGAGAGCTTTAATAAGGGGTTTATGCTGTTTCATTCTGGGGCTTCACCTTAGTGCGATACTACAGCTTTAGTTTTGTAGGCACCCAAATCATCAATATACATCATGGTGTAGGGTGTATTTTTACTGACGGACTCTTTGCTCTCGACGAATGCGGAGGAAAAAGGAGCGACCATGACTGAGTCAACGAGCAGGTGTTTTTTATCGTGCTGGTCAATGTTGGCGAGTGTGAAAAAGTACGCGCTTTTATTGATCACGTTAAAACCTTTCGCGACCGCTTGCAGTTCGATTTTTTCGACGCTGCTGCTGGCTTTCTCTTTTAGTCCGCTCGGGCGATAGAACATTTTTATGCGAGACTTGATCGCCAGTTGCAGTGTGTTTGCACCCTGCAAATTTTCTGGAGTTGGCGGGATGTCCAGCACGTTTAAAAAGAAAACAGACTCCCGATCCGCAACCAGTGGGGCGCCGATTTTTGTAATTCGGAGCTGTTGACCGCTATCGCCGGATACTTTGACAACCGGCGGAGATAGCAGAAACGGAACATTCGCTGTTTCCGGCGTGGAGTTGATGTCGCCATCATCTATCCAGGCTTGTACCAAGGATGAGTCACTCCCATTATTGATGAGTTGAACTATCACATCTTTGTTTGCTTCTGGATAAACCACCCGAGTGCCATTGATGATAATGTTGGCCTGCGCAGACACCGAGCCAAGTAGTAACCCTGCTAAAACTAGTTGCTTTATCATGATGTTTTCCTGAACCAGGCCCATGGGATGGGCCTGGCACACGGGTTGTATTACAAGTAGGAAATGGTGTAGGTCAGGTTGGAGCTAAGGGCACCAACTTTGGCGGCGGCGGTGTTGGTTTTGTAGTAGTACGCATCAAGTACTAGTGTTTCAGGTGTTGTACCGGCTCCGCTGATGAGCGTGTTGAACGGCACGTTCAATTGGATCGGTGTGGTGGAACCTGGTTTCGCCAACGAGAAGCCGACGTTTTTGGCAACAGCAGCATCACTTTCGTTGACTGTGTTGTTCAGCAAGAACTTACCGTCTGTGGAAATGTTATCTGCGGACGAGAAATACATTTTCAATGGAGTGCCAGCAGTTCCTGCTGCTGGGGTGCAACCCGAGAAGGTCAGCGAGAACGATTTTTTGTTTTTGGTCAGCGGGCCAACAGTGGTGCCGGCGTCGTTAACAGAGATAGGCGACAGGGCAACGGTGAAGTCTGCACTTTTACCGCCGTTAATAGTGCAAGTAGTGTCGGTAATTGCGCCACTGAAGGAAATAACACCACCGGCGGCGTTGTCGGCAGCCATTACATTTGCAGAGGTCAGTGCGGCGGTCAGTGCTACCAGGGAGAAAGCGTGCTTGATCATAAAAATTCCATTGCTTGGTTAAGGTACGTATTAGGTTTTTACCTTGCAAGACCAGTGAATCTCTGCAGAGTAGAAACCAACTTCGACGAGCACTAACGTTGCGTAGTGGTTGTATGGTGCAGATCGAATTGGCAATAGTTTGTCTGGGGGGAATGAAGGTGTGTGTAGTCTCGTTCCTTCTGAATTGTAGGAAATTTCCTCGTGACGTTCGGGCGCGAGCGGTCATTCCGTATTTCTTTCTGTGAGAAATTTCCTACGTTGTGGCGGGAGATTTCTAGGCGTTTGCACGGTGAAGGATAGCGATAATAAGGAATCCAACTAGATCGTACTAAAGCACCAAGATACGTGTTTGACCCGCGTGTAGTACGTCATGTTTAGAGGAAGGGAAAAGCACTCGAAAGTTAAGGAGTATAGAAAATTAAAGTTTTACCGTATTCCGGAGAGCTATTCATGCAAGTACTACCATTACGTGTTCTGGTCTTGAACGACAATTTTTTTCAACGAGCAATCTCCGTCAATATGTTGCGGCAATTGGGCTGTGAGTCGGTGTTCAGTGCTCTCTCGGCGCTGGATGCGCTACACACCCTGCAAAGCGTCGGGCCCGTAGATGTTGTGTTATGCGATCTACGTATGCACGGCCTCGATAGCCTCGATTTTTTACGGTGCTCGGCACAAAACGGATTAGTCAAGTCGGTCATTGTCAACAGTTCGCTTGCGGAGGACGTGCGCAGAGCCGCCACAAAACTGATCCCTTTATTAGGATTGAGAATGTTGGGGGAGCTGGGGCAGCCTCTGCAGTTTGATACGTTGAGCAGGTTGCTGAAAAACTACTTGAATCAGCCGGCTACCCCATCGGATTCCCCTAACATCGATTTGGTAGCTGATGAAGCGCAGGTCCGCCGTGCAATGGAATGCGCGCAGATGGAGACTTACTTTCAGCCCAAAATCAATCTGTTGAGCAGTGAGGTATCAGGTGTCGAGGCTCTGACGCGCTGGAACCACCCAACCGGTGGCGTTGTTTCACCGGTCGTTTTTATGCCGACTCTTGAGCGTTGCAACTTGATGGATGAGTTGTTTTTCGCCCAGTTTGATCAAGGGTTGCAGTTGCAGCGGCATTTTTTGATGCACGGAACCCCTTTGAACATTGCATTCAATCTGCAACCTTCACAGCTTTCCAATGCGGCTTTGGTCACAAGGATTAAAGCAACCCTGGCGAGTTTCAGGTTGCCTGGAGCCGGCGTCACTTTCGAACTGACCGAAACAGGCCTTGTGGAAGCTTCAGCTACCTGCATGGAAAATCTCGTTCGGCTGCGCATGATGGGATGCCGGCTATCCATTGATGATTTCGGCAGTGGTTTTTCGTCATTGCAACGTTTGTGTCAGTGGCCTTTCAACGAGATCAAGCTGGACGGTGAGTTTGTTCAGTCACTGGGTGATGGGCCTCGTTCCCGGGCTGTCATCAGCAGCACCATCGCGTTAGGAGAGTCCTTAGGTATGACGGTGGTGGCTGAGGGTATCGAAACCCAGGAACAACACCACCAATTAGTGGATCTTGGCTGCGTGCATGGTCAGGGCTACTTTTTTGCCAAACCGATGACGAAGCACGGCCTGGAAAGTTGGCTTCAATCGCGTTATCCAAATCCCGAGGAGCGAAGGTTGCGCTCGCTCACACCCCGATAACACGTTGGCATCAGGTTGTAGGCCTGCATCGCTGTCTGCATGCAGTTACTGCGTGCTTTCGCAATTTACAAGGATCAAGAATGCCGACCCCCTATTTACGAATTTTGGTTGTTGACGATCAACCTGCACAACGGTTGAGTATTGAGAAAATGCTGAATCAGCAGGGGTATCACCGAATCGCACCCGTGGAAACATTTGCGGAATTGTTGGCAATGGTTGAAAACGCCGTCGAGCCCTTTGACCTTTTGGTGATAAACAGTGCTTTGGGAGTAGATGTAACATTTAGCCTGGATGATTTTTTTATGAACTGTCCGGCTGTTCGTCATACGTTAGTTTATGACGGCCTCCCAGTTGACAACCTGGTGACAGTCCCGGCGCCGGGATCAAAAGTAATTAGTAAACTCACGCGAACACCTGATGAGCGGGCGATAAGAAGCCTTATGCGCACGATCGACCCACCAAAAGTTCAACCCACACGTAGTATTCGTTTGCGCAGGGTGCTTTGAACTCAGACCGTTATAGCGATTACCGAACAGGGCTCGTAGACATTTCCATTTCCGGCATCAAGCCGTCCATGCATCGCTGGACAAAACATCAGACTCGCAGTCGATTTCCAGTTTTAAGGGAACTATTGACTGTTGCACTTTGCTCTCGCCATCGCCCGCGAATGCTGTGAATGTACGGACGAAGCCGTTTGAATCGCCCCGGTTTTCCTAGAGAAAGCCGGGGGTTTGTGGTTTTTGCTGCATGAAAACCAGCGATATGGGAATAATGTGGCCACACGCGCAGTGTCTGCCGTGCATTGCATCCCATCAAGGAAGATTCCCATTGAAAGCAGCCCTAATCGCTCTGCTCCTTACCTGCGTTACTTCCACCGTTTTTGCCAGTAACCCTGTCGGCTTCCAAGCCTCGACCTTGCCAGACCCCAACAACGAGCGCCCGCTGGAGATGGTGGTCTGGTATCCCAGCTCCACTACCGCCACGCCAAAGGTGATCGACGACAACCCGGTGTTTTTCAGTGCCCTGGCCGTGCGTGATGCGCCTGCGGCGGTGGGTGAGCATCCGTTGGTGGTGCTTTCCCACGGTTTCGGCGGCAGTTGGGGCAATCAGGAGTGGTTGGCCAGTGCGTTGGCCCAGCGGGGTTTTATCGTGGCGGCGGTCAATCATCCTGGCACTACCAGTAAGGACCGCAGCGCTCGTGCCGCCGCGCAGTTATGGCAGCGGCCGGTGGATATTCGCCGCGCTATCGACGCGGTGCTGGCGCAGCCAAACCAGTTTGGCGAGGTGTTGCCCGGTCGAATTGCAGTGGTGGGTCATTCGCTGGGCGGTTGGACGGCGCTGGAAGTCGCCGGTGCCCGTTTCGACCCTGAGCGTTTTGCCCAGGACTGCAAGGTTCACCGGCAGTTGGCCCCTTGCGCGGTCTACCAGCAGTTGAACCCCGCGCAGGCGCCGTTGGCAGAGGATTTGAGTGACAAGCGGGTCACTGCCATTGTTTCGCTGGACCTGGGCCTGTCGCGTGGGTTTACCGATCAAAGCCTGGCGGCGTTGCCGGTGCCGACGTTGGTGATTGCTGCGGGCGTGCCCTCAACAGAGCTTCCCGCTGAGTTGGAGTCTGCTGACTTGGCCAAGCGCCTGCCCCCGGCATCGACGCGCTATGTCGAAATCAGCGACGCCACTCACTTCAGTTTTATGGCCGTGTGCAAGCCGGGCGGGGAGGCGCTGATTGAAAAAAGCTCGCCAGGCGACGGCATGATCTGCCGCGATGGCGAAGGTGCCCGCCCGCGTGAGGTGATCCAGCAGCAGGTCACTTCCCTGATTGTTGAATTTCTGGCTCGTTAAACAGGCTAGGCCAGCAAATCCTCATAAAACGCCCCATAAGCCTTGCTCGGGTGGGCAATCTGAATCTCCAGGATCCACAGCCCTTCATTGGGGTAATGTTCGAAATCCCCCAGGTCGCCGCCACGGTGGATGGCATGGGGGAAGTCGCTGACGCGGTGCCCCTTGATGCTTAGGTTCAGTTCCCAGCCCATGTCCCGGGCCTGTTCTTGGGCATAGCGATAGAGCTCAAGGCCGACGACTTTTTCGGTTTTCCAGCGCAACTGCACCCGCTCGAACAGCGCTTTGGCTGCGCTGGCACAGGCGGCCATTTGTGGGTCGCTGCCGGTGGTGAAGGTGGCGCCGGCGTCGCCTTCATGGCCCTGCCACACTGCGCCCATGTCGATAAAGAAGATGTCGTTCTCGGCTAGTGCCGGGTCGCCGTCGGAGCGTTGCTTGAAGGTCTTGAGGGTGTTGGCGCCAAATCGCACCAGCAGCGGGTGCCAGATGCGTTGCATGTCCAGATCGGCAAGCACCTGCTTGCCCAGTTCCCGGGCTTGGGATTCGAGTATGCCGGGGCGGATCTGCTGGGACAATTGCTCGATGGCGCGCCAGGTCATGGCTTGGGCGTGGCGCATGGAGTCGATGCTGTAGGCGGCGCCCACGGCTTCCTTCGAAGGTGCGTTCAACGGGGTATCCTCGATTTTTATTGGCTAATCGCTATATCTTTTACTATATAGCGAGCGGTAGTGATCGGGATACCCATGCATGCAACGAAGCCAGGCTACGAGCGCCTGGCCAGGCGCGTATACACCGCAATATTGATCAGCAGGACCAGGGCGCCCAGGCCCAGTTGGATCTGGGGTGTCAGGCCCGCCGGATAGATCAGGGCAATGATGTAGTGCTCGATAAAACCCGCGCCATAACCTTCTTGCCCGGCGAGGTGGCGCAACAGGTTTTCCCAGCGGGTCAGGGGGCAGGGCAGGTGGAAGAACTCGACGGCCATGCCCCAGGCGGCGGCGGGCAGGTGCAGCCAGATGACTCGGCGCCAGCGCAGGGCGAGCAGGCCACCGAACAGCACAAACAGGATAAAACACAGGTGAAACAGCACCAGGCTGTCGGCGGCAATGCGCAAAAGCATATCGGGTTCGCTTGAACGGTTAGGGCGCCAGTCTAAGGGATAATGGGTTGCTTGCAGGCTGGCAGGGCCGTTATTGTGCTGAATCCTTTTAGTCCTTTGCCACGGATCTTTTGTGATGAGCGCATCGCGTACTGCTGTCGGCCCGATCAAGGCCGTGATTTTCGATATGGACGGGTTGTTGCTGGACACTGAAGGCATCTATACCCAAGTCACGCAGATTATTGCCGAACGCTATGGCCGTACCTACGACTGGGGCATCAAGCAGCACATCATCGGCCGTGGCGCCCAGGACCTGGCCGAGTATGTGGTCAAGGCGCTGGACTTGCCGATCACTCCCGAGGAGTTCCTGCGCATCCGTGAGCCGTTGATGAGCGAGCGTTTTCCCAAGGCGCTGGGCATGCCGGGCGCCGAGGCGTTGGTGCGGCATTTAAGTGCGCACAATATCCCCATAGCCGTGGGCACCAGTTCGTCGCGCAATTCGTTTGGCCACAAGACCACGCTGCACCGGGAGTGGTTTGGCCTGTTCGGCACCATCGTCACCGCCGACGACCCGGAAGTCGGCGCAGCCAAGCCTGCGCCAGACATCTTCCTCACCGCTGCCCGCCACCTGGGCGTTGCGCCCGAGGATTGCCTGGTGTTTGAAGACTCACCGTTTGGCGTGACCGCAGCCAAGGCTGCGAACATGACGGCCATCGCCGTGCCTGATGAGGCCATGGCCGACAGCAAGTACGCTCATGCCGACCAGATCATCCGCAAACTCGCGGACTTCGACCTGGCGGCCTACGGCCTGCCACCGATGCGCTGAAAGCTATCGGCGCCTGCGTAGGCGCCGGCGGCCGGCGATGGCGCCCGATAGCACACTGCAATCAGGCGCTAAAGCCACCATCAATAGTCAAGCTGGCCCCGGTGATATAGCCCGCCTCCGGCCCTGCCAGGTAGGCAACAAAGCTGGCGATCTCTGCCACCTGCCCATAACGGCCCACCGCCATAAAGCCAATCAGGCTCTCGGCAAACTCACTGTTGGCCGGGTTCATATCGGTGTCCACCGGGCCCGGCTGCACGTTGTTGATGGTAATTCCCCGTGGCCCCAGGTCGCGCGCCAGGCCTTTGGTCAAGCCCACCAGCGCGGCCTTGCTCATGGCATACGGGCCGCCGCCGGCAAAGGGCATGCGCTCGGCGTTGGTGCTGCCGATATTAATGATGCGACCCCCTTCGCCCATGTGCCGCGCCGCTTCCTGGGTGGCGATAAACACGCTGCGCACGTTGATGGCCAGGGTCTGGTCAAAGTCTTCCAGTTTGAACTCTTCCAGCGGGCCGACCGCCAGCACCCCGGCGTTGTTCACCAGGATGTCCAGGCGCCCGAACGCTTCGACCGTGGCGTTGACCGCATTGCGAATGGCCACGGCATCGGCGCTGTCGGCGTGAATCGCCAGGGCCTTGCCGCCATCGTTGATCACACTGTCCTGCAGGGCCTGGGCCTTGGCGGCAGAGCTGACGTAAGTAAAGGCAACGGCTGCACCTTGCGCGGCCAGGCGCTTGACGATGGCGGCGCCGATACCGCGGGAACCGCCCTGGATCAAGGCAACTTTGCCGCTGAGGTTTTGCGTGGTCATGTCGATCTCCAATTAGGCAAGGCGCGAATGCCTTGTGTTGTTGCCGAGTATCGACCTCGCGGGCATCCCTCGGTAGACCGTGATTGCTATAGTCTGTGTAAACCAAAAGTTTAGAGTGAGGTGGTATGGAGAGCTTCGGCAGTATCGAATGCTTCGTGCGCAGCGCCGAAGGCGGCAGCTTTGCCGAAGCGGCGCGGCACCTGAGCCTGACGCCGGCGGCCGTCGGCAAAAGCGTGGCTAAGCTTGAAGCGCGCCTGGGGGTGCGGCTGTTCCAGCGCAGCACCCGGCGGCTTACATTGACCGAAGCCGGCAAGTTGTTCCTGCAAGAGGTCAGCGCCAGCCTCACCACCATCCAGAATGCGGTGGCCAACCTGGCCAGCGCCGAAGGCCGACCGGTGGGTACGCTCAAGGTGAGTATGGGCACGGTATTTGGCAACCGTTATGTGGTGCCGTTGCTGGCGGAGTTTTTGCGGCGCTTTCCCGATATCAGCCCTGATTGGCATTTTGATAATCGCCAGGTCGACCTGATCGGCCAGGGCTTCGACGCCGCCATCGGCGGCGGGTTCGAGCTACCCCAGGGCGTGGTCGCACGCAAGTTGACCCCGGCCCACCGGATTCTGGTGGCCTCGCCCGATTACCTGGCCAAGCGCCTGCCCGTGCGTGTTCCCGAAGACCTGGGCTTGTGCAATGGCATCCTGATTCGCTCGCCGCAAACCGGCCGCGTGCGCACTTGGCAACTGACCAACCGCGCCCGCGAACAGCGGCCCCTGATGCTCAAGCCACGCATGACCATGGGCGACTCCGAAGCCGCGTGCTGCGCCTGCACCCAAGGCCTGGGGATTGCCCTGGTCAGCATGCCGATGGCTGTGCCGTTCCTCGACAGTGGCGCCGTGGTGCGGGTGCTGCCCGACTGGTACGTCGATGACGGCAACATCTCCCTGTACTACGCCGAGCACAAACTGCTGCCGGGCAAGACCCGAGTGTTCGTCGACTTCATCCTCGAGCAGTTTGCCCAGCAGCAGTTGGCGCAGCGGTTCAGCGCGGTATAGCACTCACTGCTGAACTCGCTGCCCGCTAGTGTTCTAAGCTGATACGGGCCAATGGGGCTTGCGACTGTCGAGACCGATCATGTCCATATCACGCGCTTTACTCGTATTTACCAGCCTGGCGTTGATTGCAGGCTCCCCGGCGCTGCTGGCCGATCCCGGCAATGGCAACGGCAAGGACAAAGGCAGTGCCCATGGCAATAAGGGTGGCGGCCAGGGTAATCAGGTCCAGGGTGGTGGCAAGAAGGGTGCAGGCGCCCATTACAGCGGCCCGCAAATTGATATCGGGGGTGTGCGGGTAATCCTTGGTGACAGCCGCGACTACTGGCGCGGTGGTTCGTCCCTGCCGCCAGGCATCCAGAAAAACCTGGCCCGTGGCAAACCCCTGCCACCGGGAATCGCCAAGAAACTCGATGGACGCCTGTTGGGGCGTCTGCCCCATTACGACGGCTACGAATGGCAACAGGCTGGCACCGACCTGATCCTGGTGACGATTGCCACCGGGATCATTTATGAAGTGCTCAATGACGTCTTGAACTGATCGAGATCGGCGATTCAGCGTGCGAACCTGCCAGGCCAGCCGATGATGGTCTTTGGCCGGGGTGTTCCATAGGTGCGCACCTTCGACGTCGACAACCCCAGCCTCACCAAGGATTCGGCCAGGGTTACCGCTGCAGTCACGCCATCGACCACCGGCACGCCGGTGCGCTGGCGGATCTGCTCATCGAGCCCGGCCATGCCGCCGCAACCCAGGCAGATCACCTCGGCCTTGTCTTCGCTGATGGCCAGCTCGGCCTGGCGCACGATGGCCTCCATGGCCCGCAGCGGGTGTTCCTCCAGTTCCAGCACCGCCATACCGCTGGCGCGCACCGAGGCACAGCGCTCAAACAGTCCGGAAAGCTTGAGCCGGTCTTCGATCAGCGGCACTGTGCGGTCCAGCGTGGTGACCACCGAGTAAGCATGGCCAAGGAACATCGCGGTGCTGGCGGCGGCATCGGTGATATCCACCACCGGCACGTTCAACAGTTCCTGCAGGCCTTCGCGGCCATGTTCGCCGTAGCCGGCCTGGATGACCGCATCGAATGGCTGGTCGTAGGCTATCACCCGGTCCATCACCGCGATGGCTGCCAGGTAGCTTTCAAAATTGCCTTCCACCGACTCGGCGCCGAAAAACGGGGTCAGGCCGACAATTTCGGTGCCCGCTGCCGCAACGCTGCGCGCCTGCTGGGCGATGGCTTGGGTGATGGATTCGGTGGTGTTGACGTTGACGACGAGAATGCGCATGGAATGCTCCCTGATCAATGACTGACGTTGTCGACAGCGATGCTCTCGCCGCTGATATCGGCATAGAACGGCTGGCGCTTGGCGATCAGGCGATACAGCACCCCGGCAATCCCCGCGCCAAACAGCCAGGAGAACGGCGAGACACTGGCAAAACCCGGCAACAGCGCCAGCACAATGGCAATCACCGCAGCCGGGACAAACGCGGCGACCGCCCGCATGTTCACCCCGCGGCTGTAGTAATACGTCCCGTTGGGGTCCTCGCTGTACAGCTGCGGCACGTCGATCCGGCCCTTACGGATCAGCCAGTAATCCACCATGATCACGCCATACAGCGGGCCCAGCAGCGCACCCAGGCCGGAGAGGAAGTACACAATCACCAGCGGGCTGTTGTAGAGATTCCACGGCAGGATCAGCACCGCGAGGAACGCGCTGATCAGCCCCGCACGCCGGAAATTCAGATACTTGGGCGCCAGGTTGCTCAACACAAAGGCTGGGGCAACGAAGTTGGCCATGATGTTTACCGCCACGGTAACGATCAGGAATGCCAGGCAGCCCAGCACCAGGAAGAAGGTGTTGGGAATGGCCGCGATGATCTGGGTGGGGCTTTCGATCACCTGGCCATTGAGTTGGAACTGCCCGCCGCACAACAGGATGGTGATGATCGCGAACACCAGGATGTTCACCGGCAGGCCCCAGAAGTTGCCGACCTTGATGGTCTTGCGGCAGGGCGATGAGCGGGCGAAGTCGCAGAAGTTGAGGATCAGGGTGCCGTAGATCGCCAGCCACAAGGCGCCGCCGGCGAAGATATTGCGCCACATCTCGCCACCGCTCAGGGGCTCGCGGATTGACCAGGCGATAGTGCCGCTTGCCTGGAAATACATCCAGCCGGCCAGTGCCGCAACGGTCAGCAGGATCACCGGGCCGGCAAAGCCCTCGTAGCGCCGGACCATTTCCATGCCGTAGGCCAGGATCACCAGTTGCACGAACCAGATCATCACAAAACAGGCCCAGCCCAGGGTTGAGAGGCCGAGTATCGAGTTGTGGTCGTAGTCGGCGAACCCTGGATGAATCGCCACCAACAGCACGCGGAACACCACTGATGCGAGGTAGGTTTGAATCCCGAACCAGGCGATCGCGATCACGGCCCGGATCAGCGCAGGTATTTGCGCGCCATAGATGCCAAAACTGATCCGGCTGATCACCGGGAATGGCACGCCGGTTTTCTGGCCCATGTAACCCGACAAGTTCATAAAGAAATACACCAGCGCCGCGCCGATCCCCAGGGACAGCAGAATCTGCCAGCCACCCAGGCCCAGAGCGTACAAGCCAATGGCGAATGAATAGTTGGCGATGTTGTGCACATCGTTGGTCCACAGGGCAAAAATGCTATAGCCACCCCAGCGCCGGCCTTCGGCCTTGGTGGGTGCCAGGTCCTTGTTGTGCAGGCGCGGGCTGAGTACCAGTGGCCCGAGGTTGGGGGCCGTGGGTATTGCTGTGGAGGAGGGCAGATCCAGTGCGAGAGTGTTGGGCAGAGTTGTACGCATTCCGGCAGGCTCCTGGCATCTGCAGCGAGCGCGTGGGTAAGGCGCGGCTAGCGTGCGGACACAAAGTGTATGAAGGTTGTTGTTGAAGTTGTATACAAAGACTTCAACTCCCTTAGCCACTTGTGTGCCAGGTTTTCATCTATAAAAAGTTAGGCTAATTTCGTTTTTGCAGTGGTTATTAATAATTAGCTGAATTTTAACAATTATAAATTGACCGTTTGAACAGGTATTTATTTTTTTGCAAGATTGTGGGAATGGAATATGTAGGAAGTAGGCAAAAACAGGGTGTAACTTTTCGGTGCGTAATCATTAAAGTGCACACAAAAATGGCACTGGTTGTAACGTTTGTGTGTACAGGTTTCATGGTCGATGGAAACAAATGTGGGAGCTGGCTTGCCTGCGATCGCATCATCCCGGTATTCAATTACACCGAGGTGATGCGATCACGGGCAAGCCAGCTCCCACACGAGCTTGTTGCGACATTCTTGGCAGGCCAGGCTTCAGGCCTTGCTGATGATATTTCCCGCGTGCAGCCCACATTCCTTCTGGGTTGCCTCTTCCCACCACCAGCGGCCTTCGCGCTCGTGCTGGTTCGGTAGCACCGGGCGGGTGCAGGGCTCGCAGCCGATGCTGATGAAACCGCGTTCGTGCAGGCTGTTGTACGGCAGTTCGAGCATGCGGATATAACCCCAGATTTCTTCGCTGGTCATTTGTGCCAGGGGGTTGAACTTGTAGAGGGTGCGCTCGGGCGTGGAGAACGCGCTATCGACTTCCAGGGCCGCCACCTGGCTGCGAGTGCCGGGGCTCTGGTCGCGGCGCTGGCCGGTGGCCCAGGCGCGTACGCCGCTGAGCTTGCGGCGCAGGGGTTCGATCTTGCGTACGCCGCAGCATTCGCCATGGCCGTCTTTGTAGAAGCTGAACAGGCCCTTTTCTTTGACGAAGGGTTCCAGCTTGCTCTGGTCTGGCGAGATCAATTCGATATCGATCTTGTAGAAGTCCCGCACCTGCTCGATAAACCGGTAGGTCTCCGGGTGCAGGCGGCCGGTGTCGAGGCTGAAGACCTTGACGTTCTTGTTGAGTTTCCAGGCCATATCCACCAGCACCACGTCCTCGGCACCGCTGAAGGAAATCCACAGCTCATCGCCGAACTGGCTGAACGCCAGCTTGAGGATGTCCTGGGCGGACTTGTTGGCATAGGTCGCGGCGAGTTCAGCGACGTCGAAGGCTTGGTTCATCAGGACGGTTCCTACAGGTCAGTGGCGCTGAGCGCTCTATAGGAGTGGGATGTTAACAAAATCCGCTCTGCGTTGCGGCGGCCAGCGCGAATCGCTAGAGTTCGGCAGTCCTTTTGCTCGCTCAACTGAAAAAAAATCCAAATGGGAGTGTCTTGTGGAAATTGCCTGTCTCGACCTGGAAGGGGTGCTGGTTCCGGAAATCTGGATCGCCTTCGCTGAAAAAACCGGTATTGAATCCTTGCGGGCCACCACCCGGGACATTCCCGACTACGACGTGCTGATGAAGCAGCGCCTGCGGATTCTCGACGAGCACGGCTTGAAGCTGTCGGATATCCAGGAAGTGATTGCCACGCTCAAGCCGCTGGAAGGTGCGATCGAGTTCGTCGATTGGCTGCGCGAGCGCTTCCAGGTGGTGATCCTGTCGGACACCTTCTATGAGTTTTCCCAGCCGTTGATGCGTCAACTGGGCTTTCCGACCCTGCTTTGCCACCGCCTGATTACCGATGAAAATGACCGGGTGGTGAGCTATCAACTGCGCCAGAAAGACCCCAAGCGCCAGTCGGTGCTGGCCTTCAAGACCCTGTACTACCGGGTCATCGCTGCGGGCGATTCCTACAACGACACCACCATGCTCGGTGAGGCGGACCGTGGAATTCTGTTCCATGCACCGGAAAACGTGATCCGCGAGTTCCCGCAATTTCCGGCGGTGCATACCTTTGAGGACTTGAAGCGGGAGTTCATCAAGGCTTCGAATCGTTCGTTGAGCCTGTAAGTGATTTAGCGGGGCTGGATGCCTCATCGCCAGCAAGCCCACCTTCGACCGTGTTTATCCTTTGGGAACGCAGTCGAAGGTGGGCTTGCTCACGATGAGGCCCTCGAAAAAGGGCTGTGCTTCAACGGCGCAAGCGACAAAAACGATCAGGGCAACAAGCAGTTGCGCCATGTGATCCCTCACGGACGGCAGACGCTATTGTTGCGCTGCAGTACGGTCCACGGCGGTTCTGATTCAGGTTCTTTCCTTGGGATAGGCGCTTACAGCCCTTCCAGCGTCTCCAGCAACACCCGCACCTTGGTCATCGATTCCTGATACTCCTCTTGCCACTGGGAATCGGCGACGATCCCGCCGCCACCCCAGCAACAGACCTGGCCGTCCTTGACCAGCAGGCTGCGGATGGCGATGGAACTGTCCATCTCGCCGCGTACGTCAAGGTATAGCAGCGAGCCGCAGTACAGCCCGCGCCGGGTCGGTTCCAGTTCGTCGATGATCTGCATTGCACGGATCTTCGGTGCGCCGGTAATCGAGCCGCCGGGGAAGCTGCCGGCGATCAGGTCCAGGGCGTCTTTGTCGTCAGCCAACTCGCCCGTGACGCTGCTTACCAGGTGATGCACATTCGGGTAGCTTTCCAGGCTGAACAGCTCCGGCACCTTGACCGAGCCGGTGCGGCAGGTGCGCCCCAGGTCATTGCGCAACAGATCGACGATCATCAGGTTCTCTGCCCGATCCTTGGGGCTGGCCAGGAGTTCGGCGGCGTTGGCTGCATCCTCGTTGGGTGTTCGCCCTCGGGGGCGGGTGCCCTTGATCGGGCGGGTTTCCACCTGGCGCTGGCTGATCCGCACGAAGCGTTCCGGTGACAGGCTTACGACCGCGCCGTCATCCGGCAGGCTCTGGAAGCCCGAGAACGGCGTCGGGCAGGCGGCCCGCAAGGCGCAATAGGCGACCCAGGGATCGCCGTTGCACGCCGCGCGAAAGCGTTGGGCAAAGTTGACCTGGTAACAGTCACCCGCCTGGATATAGTCCTGGATCCGCGCCAGGGCCTGTTCATAGGCGGCGGCGCTCAGGTCTGGGGTCATTCGGCTGTGCAGCTTGAAGCTGGCCGGGGTGTGGGCGGCAGGGTGGCGGAACAGGTCCAGCAGCCTTTGCCGTTCGCTTTGCGGCAGTTTCGGGTGGAACACCAATTGGCTGGTGCGTGCCTGGTGGTCGCTGATCAACGCCCAGGAGTAGAGGCCAAAACGTGCGTCGGGCAGGCCGATGTCATCGATTGCCTGCTGCGGGAGTTGTTCCAGGTGGCGGCCAAAGTCGTAGCTCAGGTAGCCGATCAAGCCGCCGGCAAACGGTAGTTCATAAGGCGCGGGCAGGCTGGCGTCACCCAGCAGCGTCAGGTTTTCCCTCAGACGCTCCAGGAAATCGCTACCGCTTTCATCCGGCCACACCGCCAACGTTGCTTCCGGCCAGGCGCTGAGCAGGTCATAACGACCACGCTCGGCTGCCGGCCGGCCACTGTCCAGCAGCACGGCGCCAGGCGCATGGCGGATCGCCGCAAAATACTCGGCGGGGTTGGCGTGGTAGGGCAGCGGGTGTACGGAGCAGGTCGACATGCGGGGGTGTATCAGCCATGGGCGCGGGGGAGGGGATTGTAGTCCCCTGTAGGATTTGCTCCTAGAGGGGATGTCGGGGATTGTTGGTTGAGGGGCGCGGCCGGGTGGGTTATTCAGCCTTGTACCGGTGGAATATGCCCAAACATTTCCTGGGCAAACCTCACGCGTTCTTCAGCCGTTTCCGTCACGCCCGCCGCCTTCAGCTCTTCAAGGCGAGCTTCTACCGCATGGGTACGCAAGGTCAGGCCGCAATCGTTGGCGATCTGGATATTCAGCCCGGGCCGGGCATTGAGTTCCAGGATCAGCGGGCCTTTTTCCTGGTCCAGCACCATGTCCACGCCGATGTAACCCAGCCCGCACAACTCGTAGCAGCCGGCGGCGAGTTTCATGAAACCGTCCCAGTTGGGCAGTTGCACACCGTCCACCGCGTTGGTGGTGTCGGGGTGCTTGGTGATGATGTTGTTCAGCCAGGTGCCGCGCAGGGTCAGGCCGGTGGCCAGGTCCACACCGACACCAATCGCGCCCTGGTGCAGGTTGGCCTTGCCGCCGGACTGGCGGGTCGGCAAGCGCAGCATGGCCATCACCGGGTAGCCCATCAACACGATGATGCGGATATCCGGCACGCCTTCGTAGCTGATGCTCTTGAAGATCTGGTCGGGCACCACGCGGTACTCGATGAGTGCGCGGTCACGGTGGCCGCCCAGGGAATACAGTCCGGTGAGGATGCTGGAGATCTGGTGCTCGATTTCCTCATGGCTGATGATCTTGCCGGACACAGTGCGATAGCGCCCTTCAAAGCGGTCGGCGATCACCAGGATACCGTCGCCGCCGGCGCCCTGGGCCGGCTTGATCACGAAATCGCTGCGACCACCAATGATTTCGTCGAGCTTGTCGATTTCTTTTTCGGTGGAAATGATCCCGTACATCTCTGGCACATGGATCCCGGCCGCAATCGCCCGCTCCTTGGTGATGATCTTGTCATCGACAATCGGATACAGGCTGCGCTTGTTGTACTTGAGCACGTAGTCGGCATTACGCCGGTTGATGCCCATGATGCCCCGCGCCTCCAGGGCCTTCCAGGTCTTCCAGAACCCGAACATTACGAATCAGCCTTGAGGAAGGCCTTGAAACGCACCAGCTCGGTCAGGCGGTAGCCACGGTAGCGACCCATGGCAAGCATGAAGCCCACCAGGATCAACAGGATCGCCGGGAAGGTGAACACGAAGTAGATCAGCTCCGGCACGCTCATGATGATGTGGGCCAGGGACGCGGCGAACAGGGTGCCAATCGCGACTTTCATCGCATGGCCGCCACCGCGCTCTTCCCAGGTGATGGACAGGCGTTCGATGGTCATGGTCAGGATCACCATCGGGAACAGCGCCACCGACAGGCCGCGTTCCAGGCCCAGCTTGTGGCTGAACAGGCTGATGGCCGCAATCAGCACCACGACGAAGGTCAGCACCACCGACAGCCTCGGCAGCATCTGCAACTTCAAGTGCTCCAGGTACGAGCGCAGCGACAGCCCGAGCGCCGTAATCACGGTAAACAGCACGATGCCAAAGCCCAGCTGCGTCTCGCGAAATGCCAGGGCGATCAGTACCGGGGTGAATGTACCCAGGGTTTGCAGGCCGATCAGGTTGCGCAGGATCAGGATCACCAGCACGCCAATGGGGATCATCACCATGATCATGAAGGTCTGCTGGGTTTGCAGCGGCAGGCCGTAGAGCGAGTATTCGAGGAAGTTGGCGTCGGTGTTCTCGTCCGTCAGCTTGGCCAGGCGGATCGCGTTCATCTCGCTGTTGTTCAGGCTGAAGGTCACGGCGGCTTTCTTGCCGCCATCGACGGTGATCAGGTTTTCATCGCCGGTCCACCACAGCAGGCGGTCCGAGGGCAGGCCCTGTTCGCCGGTTTCCGGGTTGAAGTACAGCCAGTCGTTGCCATTGAAGCTGCGCAGCCACAGCTCCGGGGTTTGCGGTTGGTCGGCCACCAGGCGGATGGTGTGGACTTTTTCTACCGGCACGTGGGCGATGGACAGCAGTAACTCGACGATCTTGGCCTTGTGGGGCGTCGACGGATCGCCCGCCAGCAGCAGCTTGACGTTATCGTCGTTAAGGTTGTTGGTGCGCTTGATGGCTTCGCTGATAAACGTCTCGACATCGGCCGAGTGCTGGCGGATCGGTGCCAGCAGGGCCTCGGCGGCGATTTTTTCCGGGCCTTCCACGGCAATGCTGTCGCGGAAGGTCGGGCCCTTGACCTTGACCTTCTCGCCGCTGTAGCGCTTGGTCAGCACCAGGCGGTAGTAGAGGGTCTGGTTGCCCTTGGCGCGCCGGGCCGACCAGGTGACCTTGCGGTTGCCGTCGATGCGGTTGACGCTCACCCCATAGTTATTGGAGATGAAGCTCTCATTGAGGCTGACGAAGTCGCGGCTCAGGGGCGGCACGAACATCTGGACCTTGACCGGGTCCTTGGCATTGGCGACGAACTCGACCTTGGCGTCGATGTTCCACAGGTCGTCAGTGGCGTCTTCGGTCACCGGGATGCCGAGGACGAAGATCTGATAGGCCGTGACCGAAATGCCCAGTACCACCAGGACGGCGATCAGAATCTTCAGGTGCATAGTAAGAGAGCGCATTGGAATTACTCGGCGGTATGAGCGTCGGTGGCGCAGGCAGGTTTGCCCGCTGCGTATTTAAGACTGGGGTCGACCAGCGCATCAAAGCGTTTCAAGGCTTCGGAGCCGATCAGCAGCGGATATTGGAAGGCGCTGCGGTCAGTCAAGTTCACTTCGATGCTGCGTAAAGCGGTGCCCATGCAGATGTCCAGGGCAATCACCGGACGGGCGGTGTAGTTCTTGTCCTCATCGGGGTCGTAGTCGCCGGCGCGGCGCTTGATCTTGCTGACGCGGGCCAGGGGGCGCTCGATGGGGTGCGAATGGGCGGTGTCGATGGCCAAGTAGAAGCGGACCCAGGACTCACCATTGCGCTTGAAGCGCTTGATATCCCGGGCACTCAAGGACGCAGTCTTGGCGCCGGTGTCGAGCTTGGCGGCGACTTCCAGGTCAATGCCCGCCAGCTTGGCGTATTCATTGAGGCCGTAAACCGTCTTCTCGGCAGCGATGCCAAGGCCCGGAAACATCAGTAGGCAGAACAATAGGGGGAAGGGCTTGAGTCTCATAGATCCTGAGGCGGTGCAGTGCGATGTTTGATTCAAGGCGACTGGCATTGCTGCGCAAGCTCCCTCGTGCGCCTTTTCATCCGGAGATGTCAGGCAAATGCGGCGGGCATTCTAACATGAAGGTTTTCTGGCGCCAGCGCTGGCAGCCGGCCATGCCTTGTCGCGTGCAGGGCGGGTTATTAGACGATTGTCGACAATGTGCATTTATTCTTTGACTATCAGGGGCTGATTGGCTAGTTTTTGCGGCATTGCTTTTAAAGGTGTCGACAATCATGCTGGATCAGCTGGAAATTCCGGTGGCAGGGCAGGACGATTCCCAGACG
Source organism: Pseudomonas sp. WS 5010 (assembly GCF_012985565.1). Classification (NCBI taxonomy): domain Bacteria; kingdom Pseudomonadati; phylum Pseudomonadota; class Gammaproteobacteria; order Pseudomonadales; family Pseudomonadaceae; genus Pseudomonas; species Pseudomonas sp. WS 5010. The sequence continues at coordinate 148,793 of NZ_JAAQWQ010000001.1, forward strand.
ATGTCCGAGAACGTCTTCCGTCGTATCCAGGCCGCCATCGTCAAGGGCGAGATAGCCCCCGGCAGCAAGATCTCTGAACCTGAGCTGGCGCGCACCTACGGCATCAGCCGTGGCCCGTTGCGCGAGGCGATCCACCGCCTGGAAGGCCAGCGCCTGCTGGTGCGCGTGCCCCATGTCGGCGCGCGGGTGGTGTCCCTGAGCCAGGCGGAATTGGTGGAACTCTACGAAATCCGCGAATCCCTCGAAGGCATGGCCTGCCGCCTGGCCGCCGAGCGCATGACCGACGCAGAAATCGAGGAGCTGCGCCAGGTCCTGCACACCCACGAGCGCGATGCTGCGTTCCAGGCCGGTGTTGGCTATTACCAGCAGGAAGGCGACTTCGACTTTCACTACCGGATCATCCAGGGCGCGCGTAACCGCACCTTGACCCAGATGCTGTGCGGCGAGCTGTATCAACTGGTGCGCATGTACCGCATCCAGTTCTCCGCCACCCCCAATCGTCCACGCCAGGCATTTGCCGAGCATCACCGCATTCTTGACGCGATTGCCGATCGCGACGGTGAACTGGCCGAGTTGTTGATGCGCCGTCATATCGGCGCTTCCAAACGCAATATCGCCCGTCACTTCCCCGACGGCGCCCCCTCGAGAGGTGAGTCATGAGTTCCGATAAAAACAGCACCCCAGGCCAGCGATTCCGTGATGCGGTAGCCAGCGAACACCCGCTGCAAGTGGTTGGCGCGATCAACGCCAACCATGCCTTGCTGGCCAAGCGCGCCGGTTTCAAGGCCATTTACCTGTCTGGTGGCGGTGTCGCCGCGGGCTCCCTGGGTGTGCCGGACCTGGGCATCACCGGCCTGGATGACGTGCTGACCGACGTGCGCCGGATCACCGACGTATGTGACCTGCCGCTGCTGGTGGACGTGGACACCGGTTTCGGTTCCTCGGCGTTCAACGTGGCGCGTACCGTCAAGTCGATGATCAAGTTCGGCGCCGCCGCGATCCATATCGAAGACCAGGTGGGCGCCAAGCGCTGCGGCCATCGCCCGAATAAGGAAATCGTCTCGCAGCAGGAAATGGTCGACCGCATCAAGGCTGCCGTGGATGCCCGCACCGATGACAGCTTCGTGATCATGGCGCGCACCGACGCCCTGGCCGTGGAAGGCCTGGAGTCTGCCCTGGAACGCGCTGCCGCGTGCATCGAGGCCGGCGCCGACATGGTCTTCCCCGAGGCCATCACCGAGCTGGAGATGTACAAGCTGTTCGCCTCCCGTGTGAAGGCGCCGATCCTGGCCAACATCACGGAATTCGGCGCGACGCCGCTGTACACCACCGAACAGTTGAAATCTGCCGATGTTTCCATCGTGCTGTACCCGTTGTCGGCATTCCGCGCCATGAACAAGGCCGCCGAGAACGTCTACACCGCGATCCGTCGCGACGGCACCCAACAGAACGTGATCGACACCATGCAAACCCGCATGGAGCTTTACGATCGCATTGACTACCACACCTTCGAGCAGAAGCTCGACGCGCTGTTCGCCGCCAAGAAATAAGCGCAGCGCCTCCCAGATAACTACAAAATTGGAGAAGAACCATGGCTGAAGCAAAAGTACTCAGTGGCGCCGGCCTGCGTGGCCAGGTGGCCGGGCAGACGGCACTGTCCACCGTGGGCCAGGCCGGTGCCGGCCTGACCTATCGCGGCTACGACGTGCGTGAACTGGCCGCCGACGCACAGTTTGAAGAAGTCGCCTACCTGCTGTTGTACGGCGAATTGCCGAGCAAGGCCGAGCTGGCGGCCTACAGCGCCAAGCTGAGCAAGCTGCGTGACCTGCCCCAGGCGCTCAAGGAAGTGCTGGAACGCATCCCCGCCGACGCCCACCCGATGGACGTGATGCGCACCGGTTGCTCGTTCCTCGGCAACATCGAGCCGGAACAAGACTTCAGCGTGCAGCGCGATGTCACCGACCGCCTGCTGGCCGCGTTCCCGGCGATCATGTGCTACTGGTACCGCTTCAGCCATGACGGCAAGCGCATCGACTGCGTGACCGACGAGCCGAGCATCGGTGGGCATTTCCTGCACCTGCTGCACGGCGAGAAGCCGAGCCCGCTGCACGAAAAAGTCATGAACGTGTCGCTGATCCTGTACGCCGAGCACGAGTTCAACGCCTCGACTTTCACCGCTCGTGTGTGTGCCTCGACCCTGTCCGACTTGTATTCCTGCGTCACCGCCGCCATCGGCTCGCTGCGCGGCCCGCTGCATGGCGGCGCCAACGAAGCGGCGATGGAAATGATCGAGCGTTTCTCCTCGGCCGAAGACGCCGTGAAAGGCACCCTTGGCATGTTGGAGCGCAAGGACAAGATCATGGGCTTTGGCCACGCGATCTATAAAGACAACGACCCGCGTAATGAAGTGATCAAGGGCTGGTCGAAAAAACTCGCCGATGAAGTGGGCGACAAGGTGCTGTTCCCGGTCTCCGAAGCCATCGACAAAACCATGTGGGAACAGAAAAAACTGTTCCCCAACGCCGACTTCTACCATGCCTCGGCGTACCACTTCATGGGCATCCCGACCAAGCTGTTCACGCCTATCTTCGTCTGCTCGCGCCTCACCGGCTGGGCGGCGCATGTGTTCGAGCAGCGTGCCAACAACCGCATCATCCGTCCAAGCGCCGAGTACATCGGCGTCGAGCAGCGCAAGTTCGTGCCAATCGAACGTCGCTGAATGAGGAGACCGACAATCCCGAATTGGTAACCGAATCAGAAGTGTGGGAGCGGGCTTGCTCGCGAATGCGGGGTAACAGTCACTGAATGTGTTGAATGACACACCACATTCGCGAGCAAGCCCGCTCCCACATTTTGACCTCATTCCAATTCTGGGTCGGTACAGGTCTTCCTTCTGTAACTACCGTGACCGAGTCCTGACGATGAACACTGAATTTCGCAAACCGCTCCCCGGCAGCCGCCTGGATTACTTCGACGCCCGTGCGGCTGTCGAGGCCATCACCCCCGGTGCCTACGCCACGCTGCCCTACACCTCCCGCGTGCTCGCCGAAAACCTGGTGCGCCGCTGCGACCCGGCGACGCTCAACGCGTCCCTGAGCCAGTTGATCGAACGCAAGCGCGACCTCGACTTTCCCTGGTTCCCGGCCCGTGTGGTATGCCATGACATCCTCGGCCAGACCGCCCTGGTGGACCTCGCCGGCCTGCGTGATGCCATCGCCCTGCAAGGGGGGGACCCGGCCCAGGTCAACCCGGTGGTGCCGACCCAACTGATCGTCGACCACTCCCTGGCGGTCGAGGCCGGTGGTTCTGACCCACAGGCCTTCGAGAAAAATCGCGCCATCGAAGACCGCCGCAACGAAGACCGTTTCCACTTTATCGAGTGGACCAAAAAGGCCTTCAAGAACGTCGATGTGATCCCGCCGGGCAACGGCATCATGCACCAGATCAACCTGGAGAAAATGTCCCCGGTGATCCAGGTGCGTGACGGCGTGGCCTTCCCGGATACTTGCGTCGGCACCGACAGCCACACCCCCCACGTCGACGCCCTGGGCGTGATCGCCATTGGCGTCGGCGGCCTGGAAGCCGAGAGTGTGATGCTTGGCCGCGCGTCGTGGATGCGCCTGCCGGAAAGCGTTGGCGTCGAACTGACAGGCAAGCTGCAACCGGGCATCACTGCCACCGACATGGTGCTGGCGCTGACCGAGTTCCTGCGCCAGCAGAAAGTCGTCGGTGCCTGGCTGGAGTTCTTCGGTGAAGGCGCTTCGGCCCTGACCCTGGGCGACCGCGCCACCATCTCCAACATGGCCCCGGAATACGGCGCCACGGCGGCGATGTTCTACATCGACGCGCAGACCATCGCCTACCTCAAGCTCACCGGTCGCGAAGACGAACAAGTCGCCCTGGTCGAGCAGTACGCACGGCACACCGGGCTGTGGGCCGATGACCTCAAGGGTGCGCAATACGAGCGTGGCCTGAGCTTCGACCTGTCCAGCGTCGTGCGCAATATGGCCGGCCCGAGCAACCCGCATGCACGTGTGGCTACCAGCGACCTGGCGGCCAAGGGCATTTCCGGGCAATGGGATGACGTGCCGGGGCAAATGCCCGACGGCGCGGTGATCATCGCTGCCATCACCAGTTGCACCAACACCAGCAACCCGCGCAACGTGATCGCCGCCGGCCTGCTGGCGCGCAATGCCAACAAGCTGGGGCTGGCCCGCAAGCCGTGGGTCAAGTCATCCCTGGCCCCGGGTTCGAAAACCGTGGCCATGTACCTCGACGAAGCCGGGCTGACCAGCGAGTTGGAGCAGTTGGGTTTTGGTGTCGTTGCCTTCGCCTGCACCACCTGCAACGGCATGTCCGGTGCACTCGACCCGGTGATCCAGCAAGAAATCATCGACCGCGACCTGTACGCCACCGCCGTGCTCTCGGGTAACCGCAACTTCGACGGGCGCATCCACCCGTACGCCAAGCAAGCGTTCCTGGCGTCGCCACCGCTGGTGGTGGCCTACGCGATTGCCGGCACCATCCGTTTCGATATCGAAAAAGACGTACTGGGCCTGGACGCGAGCGGCAAGGAAATCCGCCTGCAGGACATCTGGCCGAGCGACGAAGAAATCGACGCGGTGGTCAAGGCATCGGTCAAGCCTGAGCAGTTCCGCCAGGTCTACATCCCGATGTTCGCGATCCATGAAGACACCGGCCCGAAAGTCACCCCGCTGTACGACTGGCGCCCGCAAAGCACCTACATCCGTCGCCCGCCGTACTGGGAGGGCGCCCTGGCCGGTGCGCGTCCGCTCAAGGGCATGCGCCCGCTGGCGGTGCTGCCGGACAACATCACCACTGACCACTTGTCGCCGTCCAACGCGATCATGCTCGACAGCGCCGCCGGCGAATACCTGGCGAAAATGGGCTTGCCGGAAGTCGACTTCAACTCCTATGCAACGCACCGTGGCGACCACCTGACCGCCCAGCGCGCGACCTTTGCCAACCCCAAGCTGTTCAATGAAATGGTCCAGGAAAACGGCAAGGTCAAGCAGGGTTCCCTGGCGCGCATCGAACCGGAAGGCCGGGTCACGCGGATGTGGGAAGCCATCGAAACCTACATGGAGCGCAAGCAGCCGCTGATCATCATTGCCGGCGCCGACTACGGCCAGGGTTCGTCCCGCGACTGGGCGGCCAAGGGCGTGCGCCTGGCGGGTGTGGAAGCGATTGCCGCCGAAGGCTTCGAACGCATCCACCGCACCAACCTGGTGGGCATGGGCGTGCTGCCCCTGGAATTTTTGCCGGGCACCGACCGCAAGACTCTGCAGATCGATGGCAGCGAAACCTATGACGTAATCGGCGAGCGCACCCCGCGTGCGCAGTTGACCCTGGTGATCAACCGCAAGAATGGCGAGCGTGTCGAAGTGCCGGTGACCTGCCGCCTGGACACCGCTGAAGAAGTGTCGATCTACGAGGCGGGCGGCGTGTTGCAGCGTTTTGCCCAGGACTTCCTGGAATCGGCGGCGACCGCCTGAAGAGGATAACCATGACACACGTAGCGCAAATCAAGATCGCCGCCACCTACATGCGTGGCGGCACCAGCAAGGGCGTGTTTTTCAACCTCAAGGACTTGCCCGAATCGGCCCAGGTCCCGGGGGCGGCGCGCGATGCCCTGCTGCTGCGGGTGATCGGCAGCCCCGACCCCTATGACAAGCAGATCGACGGCATGGGCGGTGCCACGTCGAGCACCAGCAAAACCGTGATCCTCGCCAAGAGCACCCGCGCCGAGCATGACGTGGACTACCTGTTTGGCCAGGTGTCCATCGACAAGCCTTTTGTCGACTGGAGCGGCAACTGCGGCAACCTGTCGGCAGCGGTGGGTGCATTCGCCATCAGTGCTGGCCTGGTGGACGCTGCGCGTATCCCCTCTAACGGCGTGGCCGTGGTGCGGGTTTGGCAGGCGAATATCGGCAAGACCATCATCGCCCATGTGCCGATCACCGACGGCGCGGTGCAGGAAACCGGCGACTTCGAGCTGGATGGCGTGACCTTCCCGGCGGCCGAAGTGCAACTGGAATTCCTCGACCCGGCAGCCGAAGAAGAGGGCGGCGGCGGTTCGATGTTCCCCACCGGCAACCTGATCGACGACCTGCAAGTGCCGGGTGTCGGCACCTTCAAGGCGACGCTGATCAACGCGGGGATCCCGACGATTTTTATCAACGCGCAAGACCTCGGCTACACCGGCACCGAGCTGCAAGGCGCGATCAATAGCGATCCGAAAGCCCTGGCCATGTTCGAGACAGTGCGGGCCCATGGGGCGTTGCGCATGGGCCTGATCAAGCACCTGGACGAAGCGGCCCAGCGCCAGCACACACCGAAGCTGGCGTTCGTGGCCAAGCCTGCGGATTACCTGGCCTCCAGTGGCAAGGCGATCAAGGCCGGCGATGTGGACCTGCTGGTGCGGGCGCTGTCCATGGGCAAGCTGCACCACGCGATGATGGGCACGGCCGCGGTGGCGATTGGCACGGCGGCGGCGATTTCCGGGACCCTGGTCAACCTCGCAGCGGGCGGTGTGGAACGCAATGCCGTGCGCTTCGGGCATCCGTCCGGCACCTTGCGCGTGGGCGCAGAGGCCAGCCAGGTCAACGGCGAATGGGTGGTGAAGAAGGCCATCATGAGCCGTAGTGCGCGGGTCTTGATGGAAGGCTACGTGCGCGTGCCCGGCGACGCATTCTAAAGCCGGCCCCAATGTGGGAGCGGGCTTGTGTGGGAGCGGGCTTGCCCGCGATTGCGGCGTGTCAGTCACGCAGATACCAACTGATCCAGCGCTATCGCGGGCAAGCCCGCTCCCACAAGGGAGCGTCAGCGGCCTCTGGATTTATGTACGAGAGCAGGCATTCAGACCTGCCACAAACGACCAACCCTGAGCCTGAGGAAGGAACACACCCACCTATTTTGGAGTACTGCCATGAGCGCCAACGTCGACCAGAACAACCGCCCCGACTATGACCAGGTTTTGCAGGACATCGCCGATTACGTCCTCAACTACCGCGTCGACTCCCGGGACGCCCTGGACACCGCCCGCAACTGCCTGATGGACACCCTCGGCTGCGGCCTGCTGGCCCTGCGCTTTCCTGAGTGCACCAAGCATTTGGGACCGATTGTCGAAGGCACAGTGGTGCCGTTCGGTGCCCGGGTGCCGGGTACGTCCTATCGCCTGGACCCGGTCAAGGCCGCGTGGGACATCGGCTGCATCGTGCGTTGGCTCGATTACAACGACACCTGGCTCGCTGCCGAATGGGGCCATCCTTCGGATAACCTCGGCGGCATCCTGGCCGTTGCCGATCACCTGTCACAAAAACGCGTGGCCCATGGCGAGGCGCCGCTGACCGTGCGCGCGGTGCTGGAAGCGATGATCATGGCCCACGAAATCCAGGGCGTGATTGCCCTGGAAAACTCCTTCAACCGCGTCGGCCTCGACCATGTGCTGCTGGTCAAAGTCGCCTCTACGGCGGTCTGCGCCAAGTTGATGGGTGCCAATCGTGAGCAACTGCTGGCGGCGTTGTCCCAGGCGTTTGTCGATGGGCAGGCGCTGCGCACTTACCGTCACGCGCCGAATGCCGGGTCGCGCAAGTCGTGGGCGGCGGGGGATGCGTCGAGCCGTGGCGTGCGCCTGGCGGATATCGCCCTGCGCGGCGAAATGGGCATCCCGGGTGTGTTGAGCGCGCCGCAATGGGGTTTTTATGACGTGCTGTTCAGCCACACCAACAAGGACCTGGCCCTCAAGCCTGAGGACAAGCGCGCGTTCAGCCTGCCCCAGCCCTATGGCACTTATGTGATGGAAAACGTGCTGTTCAAGATCAGCTTTCCCGCCGAATTCCACGCCCAGACCGCCTGTGAAGCCGCCGTCACCTTGCACCCGCAGGTCAAGCAGCGCTTGCATGAAATCGAGCGCATCGTGATCACCACCCACGAGTCGGCCATTCGCATCATTTCCAAGGTCGGCCAACTGGCTAATGCGGCCGACCGCGACCACTGCCTGCAATACATGACCGCCGTGCCCCTGGCGTTTGGCAACCTGGTGGCCGAGCAGTACGAAGATGAATTCCATGCCGCGCACCCGATCATCGATGAGTTACGCAAAAAAATGGTCATCGTCGAAGACCCGCGTTACAGCCGCGAATACCTGGAAGCTGACAAGCGTTCCATTGCCAACGCCGTGCAGGTGTTTTTCACCGATGGTTCGAGCACCGAACAGGTCGCGGTGGAATACCCGATTGGCCATCGTCGGCGCCGGGCGGATGGCATTCCGTTGCTGGAAGACAAGTTCAAGGCCAACCTGGCGACACGCTTCACCGCGCAGCGCAGCGCTGAGATTTTTGCACTGTGCAAGGACCAGGCACGGCTGGAAGGGACGCCGGTGAATCGGTTTGTGGATCTGTGGGTGATGTAATAAAAGCCGCTGCAAGGTGGCAGGATTTGCAGTCGACACACTTTGCCAATCGTATGTCCTACATCTTCGGAACCGTCTTCAGATAATTGCCAATCAGGTAGCCAGATGACCTTTTGTACCGGGTCGTCTGGCAAGCAATACCTGTGAATTAAATGAGAGGTTCGCCATGACTAGCGTAAACCAGCAGCAGTACGCGCCCTACCACGGCTATGAAATGCCCTCCAAGCCTGCATCCGCGCAGTCCGAAAACAGCGCCAAAACCCAGACTCCCGGCCAGACTCCAGCAGATTCAGCATCCCCTCGAAAGCCTATGACTGCACAGCAGCGCGGGCAGTTTGCGGCCCACAAGGGCTTGGTCAACTCACCGTCATCTGCGACCAATACCGCCCCGGCCCAGCTCGCTCAGCTTTCCCAGCAAAACAATCAGCTGCGCGACCAGCTTAACCAGTTGGTGGCCAAGTTCTCGCCGATAATCACCGCGCTGCAGCAGCAAGTGGCTGAGCTGGCTCAGCAAGTCAACACGATGCAAAAACCGCAGAAAGAGGACGCTCCATCCAATCAGGGCGCGGGTGAAAAACCAGCGGCTCGGCAGGACAGCACAGCGGTGCAGCAGGACGGAACAGCGCCTGCAGCATCGGCCCGCGCAGAAAGTACGCCGGCTTCAGGCCCCGAAGCGCCGGGTAATCTTGAGCAGTTGACTGCTGAAAACGACCAACTGCGTGAAACGGTCGAGCGGTTGCAAACCCAGTTCACGACGGTGGTTACCAGGCTGCAAGAGCAGATCCAGGCGTTGAGCCAGAAAATAACGGGGGCCGGTACTTCCGCAAACCAGGCTCCTAGCGCAGGCCCGAAGGCTGACAGCAATACCGCGTCGGACTCTGCGCCGGCTGAGCAAGCGCCCCGTGCCAAGGGCGCCACCCCATCGGCCCAGGCCGATGAAGCCACGGCGCCGTCGGCCCGCAGTGTTGATGATCTTATGCGTGAGAACGAGCAATTGCGCGCTCGCATCGATCAAATGATGACTGAGTTCACCCAGGTGATTTCGCAACTGCAACAGCAAATAGCGCAATTGAGTGCCCAGGTCAAAGCCCAGTCGAAGTAAGGGCAAACGCGTCGATAAGGGGAGGCTGGGCCTCCCTGTTGGCTGCTTGCCGATTCACTCGAACCGCAGGATCACCCGTCGGTTGTGCTTGCTCTTCTTCTCGATTTTTTCGCAGAACACCCGACCGATTTCCTCGGTGTTGACCACATGGGTGCCGCCACACGGCTGGATATCGATGTCGGCAATTTCTATCACCCGTACCGCGCCCTGGATCACCGGAGGCGCGACGGCCTGGGTGCGGGTGATTTGCAGCAGGGTGGAATATTCGGAGGCCGGCATCGACAGCGACTTGACCCCATGGGCCTGCTCGATCAAGGCATTGAGGTCGCGGGTGATGCTTTCCTTGTCGAGGGTCATTTCCGGCAGGTCGAAGTCCAGGCGGCCCTTGTCGGCGCTGATGCTGCAACCGGTTACCGGTGCGTCGATGATCGAGCACAACAGATGCAGGCAGGTGTGCATTTTCATGTGTTGGTAGCGACGCTCCCAGTTCAGGCCGGCATCTACCTGTACCCCCGCACGCAATGACTCGGGGCAGTGTTCCACTTGGTGCCAGATGATCGAGCGCAGGACCGGGTCGCGTACGGTGCCGGTCACATTGACCCGGCTGCCGTCCGGCAGGGTGAAGTAACCGGTATCGCCGGGTTGCCCACCGCCGGTGGGGTAGAACAGCGTGTGTTCGAGGGCCACGCCCTGTTCGCTGACGGCGATTACCCGGGCGCTGAAGGCGTTCTGGTAAGGCGCGCTGTCGAACAGCGCCAAGGTTTCCATGGTGTGTACGGACATGTTCATCCTCCAACGATCAGTGGGCTGGTTTGCAGCAGGCGCCGCACCATTGCGCTCAGCCCGGGTGGGGAGAGCAGGGTGACCTCGAACCTCGGTCCGCACACCTTCAGGTTCAGCGGCAGGCGCGGGGGGTAGGTGGGGGCCTGCAGCGTGCGCAGGCGAAACTGCAGGTGATGACGCTCCTTGACCGTGGGTTCCAGCACCAGGCCTGACAGTGGGTGGAAGTCGGCATCCAGCACAGTGACCCGGTGGCTGATGTTGACTTCGCCGACCACGTGCAGGCGCTCGTCGAGGGCAAATGCCCCGAGGTAATTGCTGGCGTCAGCTTCGTCGTTTTTCTGCAACTGGATCTGGTTGACCACCTTGACCTTGGTGCCCGCGGGCACGTCCTGGGTGATGACACAGGAGGGGCTGATAAACACGTTGTCGCCAATCAGCACATACCCGAGCACCCTCGCGCCCGCGCCGACTTCCACGTTGTTGCCCAGGCGTGGGTGACGCTTGCCGTCGGGGTTGTTGGCGATGCCCCGGGCGCCCAGGGTCACGCCACACAGGATGTAGCAGTCATTGCCGATCTCGCAGGTCTCGCCGACCACCGTGCCAAAGCCATGATCCAGAACGAAGCGCCGGCCAATGCGGGCGGCGGGGTGGATTTCGGCGCCGGACAGGATCTTGCCCTGGTTGCTCAACGTCAGCGCGATCGCACAGAACTGGCCGTGGGCCTGGTCGGGTAGATTCCATACCCGATGCGCCAGCCGGTAATACAGCACGGCCTTGAATGAGGCGTAGGACTCCAGGATCAGTTCGCCGCGGCCCCTGGACGCCGGATCGCGCCAGGCATAGGCGATCAAGTCCTCGGCCACCTCCTGCGCGGCGGGCTGGATCAACGCCGCCAGGTGTGGCTGCAACTGTGCCATCTGCGCCGGCGACAGGGTCTTGATGAGGTGGGTCAGCAGCTCATCGTGCAGCTGTTGCATGTCGATAAAGCCTCCCATGGAAGGCACCCCCGTAATTGTCGTTATTCGAAGCAGGGCAGATAACTGTCGGCGCTGTCGTACACCATGGTCAGGACGACGGTGTCGGTGGGCAGTTCCGGTGCGAGCTTGGCGATGGCCACCATATTGGCGGCCGACGACAGCCCCAGGCTGATGGCATCGGTACGCATGATGCGTTTCATCATTTCCAGGCAATCGAGGCGCGAGACCTTGAGCATGCCGTCCAGCACGTTCAGGTTGAGAATGCTCGGGATCAGGCCGATGGACAGGCCCTGGATATGATGCGGCGCATGGCTATCACTTAGCAGGTCGCACTCCTCGGGCTCCACGCCCATCACGCGGATCTGCGGCCAGGTGGCCTTGAGGATTTCACCGATCCCGGTGATGTGGCCCCCGGTGCCTATCCCGCTGACGAAATAGTCGACCTGGCGCTCGCCAAAGGCACGGATGATTTCCGGGGCGGTGGTGTCGCGGTGGGTCTGGGGGTTGGCGCCGTTGCGCTGTTGGTTGAGCATGACGAAGCTGGGGTTTTCCAGCTGCAACTCCATGCACTTTTCGCCATGGGAGTTATTGCCCAGGCGGCTATCGGACAGCACCACCTTGGCGCCATACAGGCGCAGCAGCTTTTGCTTTTCGGGGCTGTAGTTGTCGGGAATCACCAGCACCACTTTGTAGCCCAGCACGTTGCCGGCCATCACCAGGCCGATGCCCGTGTTGCCGCCGCTGGGTTCGATGATGGTTTGCCCCGAATCGCGAATCAGGATGCCCCGGCGCTCGGCGTCGAGGATCATTCCCAGGGCAATCCGTGCCTTGTGGCTACCGCCCGGGTTCAGGGATTCAAGCTTGGCGAAGACCTCGATGCCGAGGTCTTCGGAGAATTGTTCCAGGCGCACGATAGGCGTTTGGCCAATGGCGTCGAGTATGGAGTTATGCAGCATCGGATAAGTACCCCAAGGCCTGTGGTCAGTACAACGGCATGTCGGGTTCGACGTCGCGTACCCAGTGTTTCATGCCGCCTTGCAGCACCCGGGTGTTGGCAAAGCCTGCGGCCAGCAACGTACTGGCGGCTTGCTCGGCGCGGCTGCCGGCATAGCAGATCAGGTAATGGGTGTTGTCACGGCTGAGGGTATCGAGTTGCTCGTCGAGCTGGGCCAGGGGGATGTGCACCACGCCGGGCAGTTGGCAGACCTCCAGCTCGCTGGCGTCGCGTACATCCAGCAGGATATCGGCGCTGCGGCGCTGCTCCAGCAGTTGCTTGAGCACCTGGGGCTTGATGTAGTGCTCTTCTGCCAGGCCCTGGGTGCTGCGGAGGGTATCGGCACACACGGCGGCGGCGGGTTGGTGTTCTTCACGCAAGTCGGAACAGCACGGGCAGTCGGCGCGGCGCTTGAAACGCAGTTCACTGAATTTCATGGCCAGGGCATCAAAGCGCATCAACCGGCCGGACAAGGACTCGCCGAGGCCGATCAACAGCTTGATCGCCTCGGTGGCCTGGATCATCCCGACCACACCGGGCAATACACCGATCACCCCACCGGCGCTGCAATTGGGCGCCAGTTCCGCGGGTGGCGCGTGGGGGTACAGGCAGCGGTAGCAGGGCCCGCCTTGATAGTTGAACACGCTGATCTGGCCGTCAAAGCGGTAGATCGCGCCGTACACCAACGGCTTGCCCAACTGTACGCAGGCATCATTGACCTGGTAGCGGGTCTCGAAGTTGTCAGTACCATCGATCACCAGGTCGTAGGCGCCGACCAGTTCCAGGGCGTTGTCGGCATTCAGCGCGGTGTCGTAGGTGTTGATCCGGATATGGGCGTTGAGGTCCTGCAGCCGGCGCTTGGCGGATTCGACCTTGGGCAGGCCCAGGGTGCTGTTGCCGTGCACGACCTGGCGTTGCAGGTTGCTGCTTTCCACCACATCGAAGTCCACCAGCCCCAGGGTGCCGATGCCGGCTGCGGCCAGGTACAGGCTGATGGGCGAGCCCAGGCCACCGGTACCGATGATCAGCACCTTGGCTTTCTTCAGGTTCAGTTGCCCTTCGCGGCCGACGCCGGGCAGGGTGATATGGCGCACATAGCGCTGCACTTCCTCGTTGCTCAGGGACTCGATGTCGATGCCGCCGGAGGTGGCGAGCAGCACTTCGATTTTTGCTTTTTCGGGCAGCGGCTCGTCGGGATCGATCAGTTCTTCCCCGGTCGTGAACAGGAAGTGTTCCTTTAGCCGGCCGTTGTTCTCGTGGAACAGGTGTGCCCGTAGCTGCGGGTAGCGGGCACAGAGGCCTTCAATGACTTCGCGCAATGTCGATCCGGCACCCTCGAGGGTCGATTCTGGCAACTTGGCCACACGGGCCAGGATGTCGGGGAAAGAGACAGCGTTCATGTACAACTCCGTTTGCAGGTCGTTGAAGGGGTTGAGGGCGAAGTGCGTGCCATCCCAGGCAAACAGCTTCGACCCAAGGGCCTTGCCCTGGCGAACATCCACCACCAGGTAGCTGACGGGGTAGATCGGTTCCCCCATGTAGAGGGCCTTGTCCTGATCCTCGTCGCTGAAATAGGCACCGACATCCGGGTGGGAGTGGTAGATCACCACCACCGGGTTATCCGTGCGAAAGGCCTTGTTCATCAGCAGCGTGTCGGTCACCGAGAAGGTGTAGCCGTTGGCCGCGCTGCGGGGGTAGGCCTCGGGGTTCTTGCGGTGTAACTCGTTCTGGATATTGCTGCCCAGGTACACACTGCCGTCGGCGAAGACAAAGCCGCAGCACTCTTCGGGGTAGGTGCTGCTGGCGTGGGCGTAGATCTGTGCCAGGGCGGTTTGGCGGAGGACGTCCATGTTTCTCTCGCGTGGTGGGGAAAGGGTCAATTGGGTTTTGCCAGCAGCTTTTCGATCGGCAACTTGGTGATGGCAAAGCCGACCAGCAGGATCGCCGAATACAGCATCAGGTCCCGGGACAGTTCCAGGCCTTCGTACCAGGCGCCGATGATCACGGCGAACACCGGGAAAATAATGAAGACGAACGACAGGATGATCGGGCTCAGGCGCTTGAGCAGCATGAAGTACACGATAAACCCACCGACTGAGGCCACCAGGCCCAGGTAGAACAGGGCGCTCCAGGAACGCAGGGTAATGGCCTCGAAGGTCGGTGATTCAAACCACAGCCCGGCGACGAACAGCATCAGCCCGGCAATCCCGATGGGCAGGGTGTTGTAGGTGATCACGCTGATGGCGCTGCCTTTTTGCTTGGTAATGACATAGCACAAGGCATGCATGATCGCGGCGCTCAGAATGGCCAGGACGCCGAAGAACTCGGCATGGTCAAGGTGCAGTCCCTGGCTCTTGATGATCATGTACAGGCTGGCGAAACCGATGCCGATCCCCACGACCTGGGAAAAGTAGATGCGCTCGCGCAGGAACAGCGCGGAGAAGATCAGGATGAACACCGGCATGCAACTGAACAGCAGGGCGGTGAGGCCGGACGAGACGTGCATCTCGCCATAGTTGAGCAGGTAGTAGGGCACGCTGAAATAGCAAAGGGTCACGAACACAAAGAACCAACGGCTTTCCCGTGGAAACAGGATCGGCTCGCGACGCAGGAAGGCAAAACACAGGAACAGCGGGAAGGCGATCAAAAAGCGCAGGCCCGCCGACGTCAGGGGCGGCACGCTTTCCACGGCGATCTTGATCCCCAGCCAGGTGGTGCCCCAGCTCAGGCAGACAATCAGGAACATCACACTGGTGATCAGGCCAGCCAGCCATTGTTTGGGGGATTTGGTTTTTTCGGAATTTTCGAGAACGGCGGACATTGGCATCGTTTATTGCTTCCCTGAGCCGGAATTGAACTCTATATTGGACTTGTAATTAGAGGTTTCACCCGGTGATTGAACCCGTAAAAGCACACTATTAGGGCGAATGATGGCTGTCAAAACAAATATTGACATGGTGTCAATTATGCGAGAGGGACTGTCCAGTGGGCAGGGCGTGAAGTACAAACGCCTGTCTGATGTGATGGAGCGGGGCATCCTCGAGGGCTTGATCGAACCAGGGCGCAAACTGCCGCCTCATCGGGTGCTTTCCGACAACCTGGGGGTGACCATCGGCACGATCAGCCGCGCCTACGGCGAACTGGAACGCCTGGGCCTGGTGGTGGCGCGGGTGGGCGACGGCACATTCGTGCGCAAGCGTGGGATGGAGCGCCAGCGCGACGAAGGCTTTCGCAACGTCAGCGAGGAACCGCGCCAGTACTTCGATATGAGCCGCAATATGCACATCCCGGGGCAGGAGACCACGTTCCTGGCCCAGAGCTTTGAAACCCTGGCCACCAATGCCAAGTTCCTGCAGGACATCAGTGCCTACACCCCAGACGCTGGCTTGCCCCGCTACCGCGCGGCGGGTGCGCAATGGTTGGTGCAGCGTGATTTTCATCCGATTCCCGAGCAGGTCATCTGTGTCAACGGCGGCCAGCATGGTTTGTTGTGCGCGTTGATGGCGTTGGTGCGCGCGGGCGATACGGTCGTCACCGAGCAGTTGACCTATCCCGGTCTGATCACTGCCGCACGGATGCTTGGCATCCGCCTGATCGGCCTGGAAATGGACGAGGAGGGTGTGCTGCCGACGGCCCTGGAGGAGGTGTGTCGTAATCACCGGGTTTCTGCCCTGTACTGCACGCCGACTATCCAGAATCCGACGACGGCGGTCTTGTCGGTTGCCCGTCGCGAGGCGCTGGTCAGGGTCTGCCGTGAGCACAACCTGCTGATCCTGGAGGACGAGGCCCATGGTGTGTTGGTGGAGGATCGCCCGCCGCCCCTGAGTCATTTTGCCCCGGAGCGCACGATTCTGATCAGCAGTCTGAGCAAGGCGGTGTCGGCGGGCTTGCGCGTGGGGTATGTGCATGCGCCGCCGGCGTTGGTCAGCCGTATTTCCGCAGCGCTGCGCTCAACCTGTTGGATGGCCACCCCTGTGACCCTGGAACTGGCCACGCAGTGGATTGAAAACGGCACGGCAGCGCATCTGTTGCGTCAGCAGATCCACGAAATCAGCCGGCGCAAGGCGTTGGTCGAGGACCTGCTGAGCGGCCTGGAATACCGGACGCACCCCAATAGCCCGCACTTCTGGATTGAAGTCCCGGAGCCATGGCGTGCGTCGGAAATCGAGGCTGAGCTCAAGCAGAACAATTACCTGATCGCGACGGCCGAGGCCTTCGCCGTGGGGCAGACGGCCGTGCCGCAGTTTATTCGGGCGAGTATCTGCAATACGTCTGGGGATGATCAGTTGCTAAGGGCAGGGTTTGATGCGCTGGCCACGGCGCTGGGGCAGGGTGGGGACCGGTTTCATCTGTGAGGCTGGGTTATCGTTGATCGCAGGCAAGTCGAATTGTCCCACCGCAGCTCCCGCATTTGACGTGTGAACCCTATCAAATGTGGGAGCTGGCTCAAGCAATGCAAATTACTTGAAGCGCCGCTCGACGCCCTTTTCCACAAGGATCTTCGCCGAAATCTCTTCCACCGAAAAATGCGTGGAATTGATGTGCGCAATGTTCTCCCGACGGAATAGATTTTCCACTTCCCGCACCTCGAACTCGCACTGGGCATAGCTCGAATAGCGGCTGTTGGGCTTGCGTTCATTACGGATCGCTGTCAGGCGGTCCGGGTCGATGGTCAGGCCGAACAGCTTGTGCTGATGGGTGCGCAGCACCGCCGGCAGTTGCAGGCGCTCCATGTCGTCCTCGGTCAGCGGGTAGTTGGCCGCGCGGATGCCGAATTGCATGGCCATATACAGGCAGGTCGGGGTCTTGCCGCAGCGCGACACGCCGACCAGGATCAGGTCGGCCTTGTCGTAGTAATGGGTGCGGGCGCCGTCGTCGTTGTCCAGGGCGAAGTTGACCGCCTCGATCCGCTCCATGTAGTTGGAGTTATGGCCAATGGAATGGGACTTACCCACGGAGTACGAGGAGTGTTCGCTCAACTCCTGTTCCAGGGGCGCTAGGAAGGTCGAGAAGATGTCGATCATGAAACCATTGGAGGTCGCGAGGATCTCACGGATGTCCTGATTGACGATGGTGTCGAAAATGATCGGGCGCACACCGTCTTTTTCGGCGGCCAGATTGATTTGTTGTACCATGGCCCGCGCTTTATCCACGTTATCGATATAAGGCCGGGTAAATTTGGCAAAGGTAATGCTTTCGAACTGCGCCAGCAGGCTCTGACCCAGGGTTTCGGCGGTAATGCCGGTGCCATCGGAGATAAAGAAAGCAGATCGTTTCATTTGAGCCTTGGGCCTTAAGCTGATGACGAATCTTGGATATGATAGGCGCGATTTTGCCGTCCCACAGTGGGCCGCATTCTCACTTATTTTCCAGGTCCAGGCCACAAACGCCGGTAAATGCTCCTACTGAGCCGCCGGCGCCCTGAGCTTTTCCAACACAGTTAGTGGAGAGATCACCTTGGTAGAGTACGTAGTTTCCCTCGATAAGCTCGGCGTCCATGATGTAGAGCATGTGGGGGGCAAGAACGCATCCCTCGGCGAGATGATCAGTAATCTTGCGGGCGCTGGTGTCTCGGTGCCCGGTGGTTTCGCCACCACGGCCCAGGCATACCGCGATTTCCTCGAACTGAGCGGCCTCAACGACCAGATCCACGCTGCCCTGGACGCGCTGGACGTCGATGACGTCAATGCCCTGGCCAAGACCGGCGCACAGATCCGCCAGTGGATCATGGAAGCCGAGTTCCCCGAGAAGCTCAACGCCGAAATCCGCACAGCCTTCGCCACCTTGTCGGCCGGCAACCCGGACATGGCCGTCGCCGTGCGTTCCTCGGCCACCGCCGAAGACTTGCCGGACGCCTCGTTCGCCGGCCAACAGGAAACCTTCCTGAATATCCGTGGCGTGGAAAACGTTATCCGTGCAGCCAAGGAAGTATTTGCCTCGCTGTTTAACGACCGCGCCATTTCCTACCGTGTACACCAGGGTTTCGACCACAAGTTGGTAGCGTTGTCTGCCGGCGTACAGCGCATGGTGCGTTCGGAAACCGGTACTGCCGGCGTGATGTTCACCCTGGATACCGAATCGGGCTTCCGTGACGTGGTGTTCATCACCGGCGCCTACGGCCTGGGCGAAACCGTCGTACAAGGCGCGGTCAACCCGGACGAGTTCTACGTGCACAAGCACACCCTTGAGGCCGGTCGCCCGGCGATCCTGCGCCGCAACCTGGGCAGCAAGGCCATCAAGATGATCTACGGCGACGAGGCCAAGGCCGGTCGCTCGGTGAAAACCGTTGATGTCGACAAGGCTGAGCGTGCGCGCTTTTGCCTCAGCGATGCCGAAGTCAGCGAATTGGCCAAGCAGGCGATGATCATCGAGAAGCACTACAAGTGCCCGATGGACATCGAATGGGCCAAGGACGGCGACGACGGCAAGCTGTACATCGTCCAGGCCCGTCCGGAAACCGTGAAGAGCCGCACCTCGGCCAATGTCATGGAACGCTACCTATTGAAAGAAACCGGCACCGTGCTGGTAGAGGGCCGTGCCATCGGCCAGCGCATCGGCGCGGGCAAGGTGCGGATCATCAAGGACGTGTCCGAGATGGACAAGGTCCAGCCAGGCGACGTGCTGGTCTCCGACATGACCGACCCGGACTGGGAACCCGTGATGAAGCGCGCGAGCGCCATCGTCACCAACCGTGGCGGGCGTACCTGCCACGCGGCGATCATCGCCCGTGAGCTGGGGATCCCGGCAGTGGTGGGTTGTGGCAACGCCACCCAACTGCTCAAGGATGGCCAGGGCGTCACCGTGTCCTGCGCCGAAGGCGATACCGGCTTCATCTTTGAAGGTGAGCTGGGCTTCGATATCAAGCAAAACTCCATCGACGCCATGCCGGACCTGCCGTTCAAGATCATGATGAACGTCGGCAACCCCGACCGCGCCTTCGACTTTGCGCAGTTGCCGAACGCCGGTGTGGGCCTGGCCCGCCTGGAGTTCATCATCAACCGCATGATCGGCGTGCACCCCAAGGCCCTGTTGAACTACGACGGCCTGCCGGTGGAAATCAAGGACAGCGTCGACAAGCGCATCGCCGGCTACAACGACCCGGTGGGCTTCTACGTCGAGAAGTTGGTGGAAGGCATCAGCACCCTGGCGGCGGCCTTCTGGCCGAAGAAAGTCATCGTGCGCCTGTCCGACTTCAAGTCCAACGAATACGCGAACCTGATCGGCGGCAAGCTCTACGAGCCGGAAGAAGAAAACCCGATGCTGGGCTTCCGTGGCGCCTCGCGTTACATCAGCGAAGCATTCCGTGACTGCTTTGAGCTTGAGTGCCGCGCTCTCAAGCGTGTGCGCAACGAGATGGGCCTGACCAACGTCGAGATCATGGTGCCCTTCGTGCGTACCCTGGGCGAAGCGAGCCAAGTCGTTGACCTGCTGGCCGAGAACGGTCTGACCCGCGGCGAAAACGGCCTGCGCGTGATCATGATGTGCGAGCTGCCGTCCAACGCCATCCTCGCCGAAGAGTTCCTGGAGTTCTTCGATGGATTCTCCATCGGTTCCAACGACCTGACCCAGTTGACCCTGGGCCTGGACCGTGACTCCGGGATCATCGCGCACCTGTTTGACGAGCGTAACCCTGCGGTCAAGAAGCTGCTGGCCAACGCCATCCAGGCCTGTAACAAGGCCGGCAAGTACATCGGCATCTGCGGCCAAGGCCCTTCCGATCACCCGGACCTGGCCAAATGGCTGATGGAACAGGGCATCGAAAGCGTCTCGCTGAACCCCGATTCCGTGCTGGAAACCTGGTTCTTCCTGGCTGAAGGTCAAGCCTCGGCGTAATTGCCATTTGCCGGCCAGCCAGTGCGGCTGGCCGGCATTTCTCATTCTGTACAGGGCGGAACTCCTACCGGACGCCGCCCTTTTTTGTGCAAGAACATTATGCAAAGCAGCAGCAACCTGTTTCCCGTCGCCTTGATCAGCGCTGAGCGTCGTGGCGACCTGAGTGAAGATGTCTATCGCCTCAAGCCTGGCAACAGCCCCGACAGCACCGTAGAGCTGGCGGTGACACGCCTGGGCCTGGCCGATGTCGCGCAAAGCCGTGGCATACCGGTGGTGCTGGTGCATGGCAGCTTTTCCAACCGGCGCTTCTGGTATTCGCCCAAAGGTATCGGCCTGGGGGCGTACCTGGCGCGCCAGGGCTTTGATGTATGGATCCCGGAAATGCGCGGCCACGGGCTTTCCCGGCGCAACCAGGACTACGCCAAGAATCGTGTCGCCGACTATGCTCGTTACGATTTGCCAGCCATTGCCGCCTTTGTGCGTGAGCAAAGTGCGCAGATCCCGCACTGGATCGGCCATTCATTGGGTGGCACGACTCTGGCGGCAGCCTTGGGCGGCCACTATCTGGGCGCGCCGGCGGTGGCGTCGGTGGCGTTGTTTGGCTGCCAGGTCAGCCGCACTTACTGGCCGTTGAAGATTCCGCCGGTGGAGTGGGGTGGACGCTTGATCCTCAAGCGCTTTGCCCAGCTCTCCGGCTCGCGCCTCAAGCGTGGTCCGGAAGACGAGCCTATCGGCCTGGCCCTGGAAAGCATGCGCTGGCATGGCTTGTTCGGGCGTTTCGGCGATGCCGAGCGCGACTGGTGGAAAGGCCTGGCCGAGGTCGATGTGCCGCTACTGGCCGTGAGTGCCGCTGGCGATCATCAGGACCCGGACTGGGCCTGCCGCAAGCTGTTTGAGCAGGTGGGCAGCGAGCATCGCCACTATCTGTGCCTGGGGCGCAAGCATGGGTTCAGCGGTGATTTCGGGCATGTCGAGATGCTGGTCAGCAAAGCGGCGCAGGCCGAAGTATGGCCACTGGTGCAGCGCTGGCTGAAAGATCCCCTGACACCTCCGGTGGATGCACAGGCGCCGGTGCCTGCGACTGTCTGAGAAAAGGCTCTAAAGAGGGCGTTTCGCTTGAAGTGGCTTACGGCTAAGATATGACGCACCGAGCTATTTTGGTCATATTCAGTCGCGCAGTGGCTATTGCGTTACAGTCTGGTGGGTCTGATCATTGTCGCCCTTGCAGCGGCAGGTCTTAAAGAATGCCCGTTGCGATGCGTTTTCTTGATGTGGCTGTGGATGTTCGACATCTTCTTTCACCGACAGGAGTTTCTCGATGAACCATTACGTTACCCCCGACCTGTGTGACGCCTACCCGGACCTGGTGCAGGTGCTGGAGCCGATGTTCGCCAACTTTGGGGGCCGGGACTCCTTCGGTGGGCAGATCGTGACCGTCAAGTGTTTTGAGGACAACTCCCGGGTCAAGGAACAGGCCGAGCTGGACGGCACTGGCAAAGTGCTGGTGGTCGACGGTGGTGGTTCGCTGCGTTGCGCCTTGCTGGGCGACATGATCGCTGATCGAGCCGCAAAGAATGGTTGGGAAGGCTTGGTGATCTACGGTTGTGTGCGTGACGTTGACGTACTGGCGCAGACCGACCTGGGTGTGCAGGCCCTGGCCAGCCACCCTAAAAAGAGTCATCGCCAGGGTGTGGGTGACGTGGGCGGGGCCGTGATCTTTGCCGGCGTGACATTGCGTCCAGGCGAATATGTCTATGCCGATAATAATGGCGTGATTGTTTCGCCAAGCCCTTTGAAAATGCCTGAATAACTGCAGCAGCCGACAGGGGTGAGGATGTTCGAGGAAGAAAACGCGCAGTGGGGGCTGGTGCATGCCCTGGTGCTGGACGGTAAAGGCGGTGCGCGTTCAATTGCCCGGACTGAGCTTGACGAGCTGCAACTGCAGCCTCAGGAAAGCCTGTGGCTGCATTGGGATCGCAGTCATCCCCAGACCCAGACCTGGTTGCGCAAATCCAGTGGCCTGAGCGAGTTTGCCTGTGACCTGCTGCTGGAGGAGAACACCCGCCCGCGTCTGCTGCCGTTGCCGGACGACGAATTGCTGCTGTTTCTGCGCGGGATCAACCTCAACCCAGGAGCCGAGCCGGAAGACATGGTGTCGGTGCGTATCTTTGCTTCGGCTGACCGGGTCATCTCCCTGCGTCTGCGGCCATTGCGCGCCACCGACGAGTTGCTGGTGCAGTTGGCGGATGGTAAAGGCCCCAGGACTGCTTCCGAGCTGATCCTGTACATGGCGCAGTACCTGACCCATAAAGTGCAGGATCTGGTCAGTGACCTGTCTGAAATCGTCGATATCGAAGAAGAAAAACTCGATACCGACGAACGGTATACCCCGGAGCATGGCAGTGTCCTGCAGATCCGTCGGCGTGCCGCCGCGCTCAAGCGTTTTTTGGCGCCGCAGCGCGATATTTTCGCGCAACTGACACGCATAAAACTGCCATGGTTTGCCGATGACGATGCTGACTATTGGAATGAATTGAATAACAGCCTGACCCGTTACCTGGAAGAGCTGGAACTGAGCCGGGAGCGCGTGGGGCTGGTGCTGGAGGCCGAGGATCGGCGTTTGAGCGTGCGCATGAACCGCACCATGTACCGCTTCGGGATCATCACCGGGATCTTTTTGCCGATGAGTTTTCTGACAGGGTTGCTGGGGATCAACGTGGGCGGAATTCCATTCTCCGAGAGCCCATATGGTTTCGCGCTAGCGTGCCTGTTGATGGTCTCGGTGGCCCTTGGGCAGTGGTGGTTGTTTCGACGTTTACGCTGGGTTTGACCTGAACGTGACCTGAACGGCGGGAGAGGTCATGTGACCCGACGAATTTTGCCCTCGTCTTTTAACTCACTTGCGAGAGGTCCCTATGCACGATCCGTTTGAACAGTCTCTGCGTGACATGCTTAATGCTTCGCCGTCCAACCGTGACGACGACGCTTGCCTGGGCCGCGTACTGAAAACTGCCAACCGCCAGGTAGGTGCGGGCGATCTGTTTGGTCTGCTCGGCCGCTGGGTGCCGGCATTGATGATGGCCCTGAACAATGGTTCGGCCCACGTATCACCTGTTTCTCGTCGTAAACCTATTGCTCGCACTGCTGATAAGGCTGATTGAATATGGAACTTGATCTCTGGACGCAGAGTCTGGTCACTGCAATGACTGCGTTGTGGACCAAGGTGGCGAATTTCATTCCCAACCTGTTTGGTGCGCTGGTGTTGGTGCTGCTGGGTTTTGTCGTGGCCAAGTTGCTCGACACCCTGCTCTCAAAATTGCTCGCCAAGCTGGGCCTCGATCGCCTGATGGCCGGCACCGGATTGACCAAGCTGCTGGGGCGTGCCGGGCTGCAAGTGCCGATCTCGACACTGATCGGCAAGATCGTCTATTGGTTTGTTTTGCTGATTTTTCTGGTTTCTGCGGCGCAATCACTTGGACTTGAGCGAGTTTCAGCTACGCTCGACATGCTGGCGCTGTATTTGCCGAAGGTATTCGGCGGCGCGCTGGTGTTGCTGGTGGGGGTTTTGCTGGCGCAACTGGCCAATGGGCTGGTACGCGGCGCTGCCGAAGGAGTGGGCCTGGACTATGCCAGCGGCCTGGGGCGAATCGCCCAGGGGCTGGTAATCATCATCAGTATTTCGGTGGCGATCAGCCAGTTGGAGGTCAAGACTGACCTGCTCAACCATGTGATTGTGATCGTTTTGATTACCGTTGGTCTGGCCGTTGCACTGGCCATGGGGTTGGGAAGCCGGGGAATTGCCGGTCAGATTCTTGCGGGAATCTATGTGCGTGAGTTGTATCAGGTTGGGCAACACGTGCGTGTTGGCGAGGTCGAAGGGCAGATTGAAGAGATCGGTACGGTGAAAACCACGGTGCTGACCGATGATGGCGAACTAGTGTCGCTGTCCAATCGGGTTCTGCTGGAACAGCAGGTCAATAGCCGCTAACCCGGTAAACCCTGCTAATGTACGCCGCCGCAAACCTGGGTATCCAGGCTGTGGCGGACATTGACCTGACTGTCGGCACGACTTGTTTTGAATAAAGCCCAAACGCTGTCCACGCGCTATGACCCCCGTGAGCTCTCTGATGAGGAGTTGGTCGCGCGCTCGCACACGGAGCTGTTTCACGTAACACGCGCGTACGAAGAATTGATGCGCAGGTATCAACGCACTCTGTTCAACGTTTGTTCAAGATATTTAGGGAACGATCGTGATGCGGATGATGTCTGTCAGGAAGTGATGCTCAAGGTGTTGTATGGCCTGAAGAACTTCGAGGGTAAATCGAAGTTCAAAACCTGGCTCTACAGCATCACGTACAACGAGTGCATCACGCAGTATCGTAAGGAACGGCGAAAGCGTCGCTTGATGGACGCGTTGAGCCTGGACCCCCTTGAGGAGGCGTCTGAAGAAAAGACGCCGGCACCCGAGGAGAAGGGCGGGCTTGATCGCTGGTTGGTGCATGTGAATCCAATTGACCGGGAAATTCTGGTGCTACGATTTGTCGCAGAACTGGAATTTCAGGAAATTGCTGACATTATGCATATGGGTTTGAGTGCTACAAAAATGCGTTACAAACGTGCTCTTGATAAATTGCGTGAGAAATTTGCGGACAGTACTGAAACTTAGTTCGGTGCAAATATCTCTTACGTGTAGGCAAGTTCTGTTAGACTTGTCGCCGAGTTGTCCCCCGGTATGTGGGACTGCTTTACAATCACCAGATGGGGATTTAACGGATGAAACTGAAAAACACCTTGGGCTTGGCCATTGGTTCTCTTATTGCCGCTACTTCTTTCGGCGTTCTGGCACAAGGCCAAGGCGCAGTTGAAGGCGAGCTGTTCTACAAGAAGCAGTACAACGATAGCGTCAAGCACATCGAAGACGGCTTCAATCCTGGCGCTCGCATCGGTTACTTCCTGACCGACGACCTGTCCTTGAACCTGTCCTACGACAAGACCAACCACACCCGTTCGACTGACGGTACTGGCAACCAGAAGATCAAAGGTGATACCGGCAGCCTCGTTGCTCAGTACCACTTCGGTCAAGCTGGCGTCGACTCCCTGCGTCCATACGTAGAAGGCGGTTTCGGTCACCAGAGCCGTGGCAACGTACGTGCTGATGGCCACACTGGTCGTGATCAGACTACTTTCGCTACCGTTGGTACTGGTGTTAAGTACTACTTCACCAACAACCTGTACGCTCGTGCCGGTGTTGAAGCTGACTACGGTCTGGACAACGGCAAGTGGGACTACTCCGCACTGGTCGGCCTGGGCGTAAACTTCGGCGGTAACGCTGGCGCAGTTGCTCCAGCTCCTACCCCAGCACCAGCTCCAGAGCCAGTTCCAGAGCCAGAAGCTCCGGTTGCTCAGGTTGTTCGTGTTGAGCTGGACGTGAAGTTCGACTTCGACAAGGCCGTTGTTAAGCCTAACAGCTACGGCGACGTGAAAAACCTGGCCGACTTCATGAAGCAGTACCCAGCTACCAACGTAGAAGTTGCTGGTCACACTGACTCCGTCGGTCCAGACGCCTACAACCAGAAGCTGTCCCAGCGTCGTGCTGACGCTGTTAAGAAAGTCCTGGCCAATGATGGCGTTGAAGCCAACCGCATCACCGCGGTAGGTTACGGCGAATCCCGCCCAGTTGCTGACAACGCAACTGAAGCTGGTCGTGCTGTTAACCGTCGTGTAGAAGCGTCGGTTGAAGCTCAAGCTCAGTAATTACTGAGTGGTAGAAAAAAGCCCGGCTTAGGCCGGGCTTTTTTTCGCCTGCCATTTGCCTCAGGCGCTGGCCTGCAAGGCGGCCTCTACCACGTTGCCCGCCACAGCTCCGATCACCAGGATCGCCGGGCTCTTCAAGGCAAACGCCTTGGCATCCTCCTGCATGTGCGCCAGGAAGCTGCGGCACTCACGCTGCTGGGGCAGCGAGGCGTTCTCGATCATCGCCACCGGCATATCAGGGGCCATGCCCCCTTCGAGCAATTGCCGGGCAATCTCTGAAAGCTTCGCCACACCCATGTACACCACCAGTGTCGTGCCACCCTCGGCCAATGCCCGCCAATTGAGGCGGCTGTCGTCCTGGGTATGGGCGGTGACAAGCGTTACGCCGCGACTGATTCCCCGCAACGTCAGCGGTATATCGCAGTTTGTGGCACCCGCCAGCCCCGCCGTGATGCCATTGACCAACTCCACGCTCACCCCTCGATCCCTCAGCCAACTCGCCTCTTCGCCGCCGCGCCCAAAAATGCACGGATCGCCGCCTTTCAGGCGCACCACACATTTGCCCTGGCGTGCATAACGCAGCATCAAGCGGTGAATGAAGTCCTGGGGCGTAGAACGACATCCCCCGCGCTTGCCGACGGTTATCACCCGCGTACCGGGGCAATGCTCAAGTACCGCAGGGTTGACCAAGTCATCAATCAGTACCACATCGGCCTCGTGCAGGGCCCGTACCGCCTTGAGGGTCAACAACTCCGGATCACCTGGGCCTGCGCCCACCAGCCAGACTTTTGCGTTCATAGGTATTGTCCTCACACACTGATAGCGATTGGCTGCGAGGTGCTCGCCAATAGCCGTTTGATTTCGGGCACGCAGGAGCCACATTGCGTGCCGCAGCCCAACGCTTGTTTCAGCCCATCCAGATCCAAACCACGGCCGATGCCGGCGCATATCGCGCTTTCACTGACGTTCTTGCAGTTGCAGAGGGTTCTGTTGCTGGTCATTTCACCACCAGGTGGCGCACTCAGCGGTGCTAGCAGCCAACGGCGCAATTGCTCGTCGGCCCGGCCTTCCAGCCACAGGCTTTGCAGCCAGTGGCGGGCTAGGGTTTCGCCGGCCAGGCGGATCGCGGTAATCCGGCCTTTCTCGATTTTTACCCGTTTGCCGATGGAGCGCCGCGGGTCGTCATAGGCCATGACCGGGCCGTCATTAAGGCCCAGCAGTTGGTCGATGGCCTTGAGCAGTTGCAGGTCCGGCGCCTCGCTATGTGCCGCGCGTACCAGCAGGGCAGGCCGTTCGCGCCCGGCCAGGCTCAGGCTGACATAGGCAAAACCCTCGCACAGGGGGCGCAAGGCTTCGAAGTGTTGCTGCACATCGCCCTCGATCAGCGCGAACAAGTGCCAGGGCAATTGCACGGCTTCCAGGCGCACGCCGCTGTGCTTGAGTTCCGGTTGTTTCGACAGTGGATCGAACGCCGGCTGGGTCAGGGTGTTGACGCCGCCCTTGAGGAAGCGATCGCCCCAATGCATCGGCAGGAACGCCTGGCCGGGGCGCACGCTGTCATCACTGCTCACCGCCACGATCACATTGCCACGACGGCTCTTGAGGTTGACCAGGTCGCCGTCCTTGAAACGATGCCGACGCAATTCGTCCGGATGCAGGCTGAGCAACGCTTCGCTGACGTGCCCGAAGAGCTGCGCCGCCGTGCCGGTACGGCTCATGCCGTGCCATTGGTCACGCAGGCGGCCGGTGACCAGGGTCAGGGGAAAGCGCGCATCACGCTGCTCCTTGGCGGCGCGATAAGGGTCGGCGACAAACCGCGCCCGCCCATTGGCGGTTGGGAAGATACCGTCGGTGTACAAGCGTGCCGTGCCGGCCTGGGCCTCTGCGGGAAACGGCCATTGCTGCGGGCCGATCCGGTCGAGCAGCGCGTGGCTGAGGCCTGACAGGTCCAGGTCTTGGCCACGAGTCAGCTGTTTGTATTCATCAAACACCTGCGCCGGGTTTTCGAAGGTGAACAGGCCGGTTTTCTGCGGGCGCAAGCGGCGTTCCAGGCGCTGGGCGAAATCCACGGTGATTGCCCAGTCCGGTCGCGCTTCGCCCGGTGGGGTGATGGCCTGGCGGACGTGGGAAATGCGCCGCTCGGAATTGGTAACCGTGCCGTCCTTCTCGCCCCAACTGGCAGCCGGCAGCAACAGGTCGGCAAAGGTCGCGGTTTCGGTAGTGCGAAAGGCCTCTTGCAATACCACGAACGGGCACGCGGCCAAGGCCAGGCGCACGCTGTTCTGGTCCGGCATTGATTGCGCCGGGTTGGTACAGGCGATCCACAATGCCTTGATCTTGCCGGCCTGCACCTGCTCGAACAGTTCGATGGCGGTCAAGCCGGTGCTGGATGGCAGTTGCTCAACCCCCCAATAAGCGGCGACTTGGGCGCGGTGCTCGGCGTTGCCGGCGTCGCGATGGCCCGGTAGCAGGTTCGACAGGCTGCCGGTTTCCCGGCCGCCCATGGCATTCGGTTGGCCGGTCAGGGAAAAGGGCCCGCAACCTGGGCGCCCAAGGGTGCCGGTGGCCAGGTGCAGGTTGATCAATGCACTGTTTTTCGCGCTGCCGGCAGTGGACTGGTTCAACCCCATGCACCACAAAGACAGGAAACTCGGCGAGGTGCCGACCCACTCTGCACACTGGCGCAGTTGTTCGACGCTGATCCCGCACAATTGCGTGACCATCTGCGGCGTGTAGTCATGCACCAGCCGTTTCAGCTCGACCAAACCCTCGGTATGGGCCTGGATAAAGTCGCGGTCGATCCATTCTTCCCACAGCAACAGATGCAAAATCCCATGGAACAACGCTACATCAGTCCCCGGCAGGATCGCCAAGTGAATATCCGCCAGGTCGCAGGTGTCGGTGCGTCGGGGATCGATGACCAGCACCTTCATGTCCGGTCGGCGCGCCTTGGCTTCTTCCAGCCGGCGAAACAGTACCGGGTGGGCGTAGGCCATGTTACTGCCGACGATCATCACGCAATCGCTGGCCTCCAGATCCTCATAGCTGCACGGTGGCGCATCGGCACCCAGGCTGCGCTTGTAGCCGACCACCGCCGAGGACATGCACAGCCTGGAATTGCTGTCGATATTGTTGGTGCCCACCAGGGCCCGTGCGAGTTTGTTGAAACTGTAGTAGTCCTCGGTCAACAGTTGCCCGGAGATATAGAACGCCACGCTGTCGGGGCCATGCTCGGTGATGGTATCGGCGAACACATTGGCCGCGTGTTCCAGGGCCGTGTCCCAGTCGGTGCGGCTACGGGCCAGGCCTTTGCCCAGGCGCAGTTCCGGGTACAACGCCCGCGCCGACCGGTCGCCGGTCAGGTGCAGGGTGGAGCCCTTGCTGCACAGTTTGCCGAAGTTGGCCGGGTGCGCCGGATCGCCGCTGACCCCGAGGATCTGCGTGCCATCATGTTCGATCAGCACGCCGCAGCCGACCCCGCAGTAGCAGCAGGTCGATGCGGTGACCTGGCGGTTCATCAACCGGCGTCCCGCAGGGCCAGCATCACCCGGCCGTTTTCCACCCGGGCGTGGTGATGGTGGGCGCAGCCGATATCCGGGGCCTGGGCTTCGCCGGATGCCAGGTCGATCTGCCAGTTGTGCAGCGGGCAGGCCACGCGTTTGCCATAGATCAGCCCCTGGGACAGTGGGCCGCCCTTGTGCGGGCAGCGGTCGTCGAGGGCGAACACTTCATCGTCACTGGTACGAAAAATCGCGATTTCCCCTTTCGGGCCGCTGATGATGCGCGAGCCCAGGGCGTTGATTTCTTCGAGGGCGCAGATATCCAGCCAGTTCATAGCACTACCTCCAGCTGTTTGACGGCGATGGTGTCGAATTCCTTTTTCAGCAATGGCTGCTCCAGGCGCTCTTTCCACGGGTCCTGTTCAAACGACAGGGAAAATTGCAGGCGCTCATTGAGGGCCTGGCGCCGCGCCGGGTCTTCCAGCACGGCCTTCCTGATGTGGTCCATGCCGACCCGTTGCAGGTAATGCACGGTGCGCTCCAGGTAGAAGGCTTCTTCGCGGTACAGCTGTAGGAAAGCGCCGTTGTACTCACGCACTTCCTCGGCGGTCTTGAGCTTGACGAAAAATTCCGCGACCTCGGTCTTGATCCCGCCATTGCCACCGATATACATCTCCCACCCCGAGTCGACGCCGATTATTCCCACGTCCTTGATCCCGGCTTCCGAGCAGTTGCGCGGGCACCCGGAGACCGCCAGCTTGACCTTGTGGGGCGACCACATATTGAACAGGTCATGCTCAAGCTCAATGCCCAGTTGCGTGGAGTTCTGCGTGCCGAAACGGCAGAACTCGCTGCCGACACAGGTCTTCACGGTGCGGATGGATTTGCCGTAGGCATGCCCGGACGGCATATCGAGGTCTTTCCAGACCCCGGGCAGGTCCTGTTTCTTGATGCCCAGCAAGTCGATGCGCTGGCCGCCAGTGACCTTGACCATTGGCACGTTGTACTTGTCGGCCACATCGGCAATCCGCCGCAGCTCGGAAGGATTGGTCACACCGCCCCACATCCGTGGGACTACCGAGTAGGTGCCGTCTTTCTGAATATTGGCGTGGGCCCGTTCGTTGATCAGGCGCGATTGCGGGTCGTCCCTGGCTTCGCCTGGCCAGGTGGAGATCAGGTAGTAGTTCAAGGCTGGGCGGCAGGTGGCGCAACCGTTGGGCGTGCGCCAGTTGAGGTAGCCCATGGTGTCGGCGATGGTCAGCAGATGCTGGTCGCGGATGGCCTGGCGGATTTGCCCGTGGTTGAGGTCGCTGCAACCGCAGATGGCTTTTTCGCTTTTGGGCTTGACGTCGGCGGCGCCGCCCACGGTATTGATCAGGATCTGCTCCACCAGCCCGGCGCAGGAGCCGCAGGAGCTGGCGGCCTTGGTGTGTTTTTTTACCTCATCGACGCTGAACAGGCCCTGTTCCTGGATCGCCTTGACGATGGTGCCCTTGCACACCCCGTTACAGCCGCAGACTTCGGCGCTGTCGGCCATGCTCATGGCTTTGTCCTGGCCTTGGTGGCCTACGTCGCCCAAGGCGTTTTCGCCGAACATCAGGTGATCGCGGATCTCGCCAATGCCATGGTTCTCACGGATCTGCCGGAAATACCAACCGCCGTCGGCGGTATCGCCGTACAGGCAGGCGCCGACCAGTATGTCGTCCTTGATCACCAGCTTCTTATAGACGCCGCCAATGGGGTCGGAAAGGGTGATGGTCTCGGTGCCTTCGCCGCCCATGAAGTCGCCAGCAGAAAACAGGTCGATGCCGGTGACTTTGAGCTTGGTCGAGGTCACCGAGCCTTTGTAGGTGGCGAAGCCCAACTGCGCCAGATGGTTGGCACACACCTTGGCCTGTTCGAACAGCGGTGCCACCAGGCCGTAGGCAATCCCACGATGGCTGGCGCACTCGCCGATGGCATAGATGCGCGGGTCGTAGGTTTGCAGCGTGTCGTTGACCAGGATCCCACGGTTGCACGGGATGCCGGACCGTTCCGCCAGTTCGGTGTTGGGGCGGATACCGGCGGCCATCACCACCAGGTCGGCCGGAATCACTTCGCCATTTTTGAACTGCACCGAGCCCACGCGGCCATTGCCGGCGTCATGCAGGGCCTGGGTCTGTTCGCACAGGCGAAACACCAGGCCCCGGCTTTCCAGTTCGGTTTGCAGCAACTGGCCGCTGGTCTTGTCCAGCTGGCGCTCCAGCAGCCATTCGCCGATATGCACCACGGTCACGTGCATGCCGCGCAGCATCAGGCCATTGGCGGCTTCCAGGCCCAGCAGGCCGCCGCCGATGACCACTGCGTGCTTGTGGGTTTTGGCGGTGTCGATCATGGCCTGGGTATCGGCGATGTCGCGGTAGCCAATCACGCCCTGCAAGGTGTTGCCGGGGATCGGCAGGATAAACGGGGTCGAACCGGTGGCGATCAGCAGGCGATCGTACTCGGCCTCGGTGCCGTCTTCGGCGATGACTTTGCGCTTGACCCGGTCGATCTGCACCACCTTGCGGTTGAGCAGCAGCTTGATGTTGTTTTGCAGGTACCAGTCCAGGTCGTTGAGCACGATCTCTTCGAACGTCTGCTCGCCGGCCAGCACCGGCGAGAGCAGGATGCGGTTGTAGTTGGTGTGGGGCTCGGCACCAAACACCGTGATGTCGTACAGCTCGGTGCTCAGTTTCAGCAGTTCTTCAAGGGTGCGAACCCCGGCCATGCCGTTGCCGATCATCACCAGTTTGAGTTTCTTCATGTCGTTCTCCGCAGTGGCTCGACAAATCACGCGCAAACAAAAAAGGCGTCCCGCTAGTTGCCTAGCGAGGACGCCTTTGTCCTGGTCCCGTTCTCTCGGGAGAGCCCCACCTTCGTCGTTGAAGGGTGGGCTGTATGTGGGGGTGTTGCAGGAGCTAATGCAGCGGTTGTGCCAAGTCGTGAAAAGCCGGATTTACTGAGGTTCTGGCGGTTGCCACAAGGCTGTTTCGCACCATTTAAAGGCGCGATGCCCACAACTGGCGCGTCGACCTCCTGTAGGAGCCGGCTTGCCGGCGAAGGACGTTAACGATAACGCGAGGTACCTGGATGAATACGGTGATTGTGGGTTTTGCGCCGGCAAGCTGGCTCCTACAGGGATAACAGATACAGCAACAGCAGATTGATCAGCAGCGACACCAACGCCAGGGTTTGCCAGACCTTCAGCGGTTCGCGTTCCAGCAGCGGCCGCGGGCGCAGGCTCAGTTCGCGGCGGTCGGCCTGTTCCAGTACCAGCAGCCATTGCTCGGCGGTTTCGTAACGCTGATCTGCTTGCGCGGCAACCGAGCGTTCCAGGCTTTGCTGCAACCAATCGGGCAGGTCCGGCCGGTAGCGGCTGGCGTTGACCGGCGTGTTGAACCGGGGCCGCTGGAAAGCTTCGATCTCACCGTAGGGATAATGCCCGGTGAGCAGGTAATACAGGCTCACACCGGCGCTGTACAAATCCTGCTGCGGGGTCGGACGTTCGCCGCTGAAGGCTTCGGGCGCGATAAAGCTGGGCGTGCCCGGCAACAGGTGAGCGCGGTCTTCGGACAACCCAGGGCAATAGGCCAGGCCAAAATCCAGCACCCGCAGTTCGCCGTCGTCGCCCAGCAGCAGGTTTTCCGGCTTGATGTCGCGGTGCAGGATTTGCCGGCGATGCAGCATGCCGACTGCCCGCAGCAAGCGTTCGGCAATGGATTGCCACTGCGCCAGTGGCAACGGGCCTTGCCGCTGGAACAGCTGCGCCAGGGTTTGCCCGCTGTATTCACGCATCACGTAGTACAAATGCTGACGCCCGCCGCCCGGATGGACTTCAGGAAATGCCCGTCCGGCCACCCTGCGCAGAAACCATTCCTCCGCGAGCAGGGCCTGGGCGGCATCGTGATCATCATCGTGGTCAGGGGGCAGGGTCTTGAGCAGCCAGGGTTGCTGCTGGGCATCCCGGACCCGGTACAGCAACGACTGGCGACTGTGTGCCCGCAGGCATTCCACCTGCCAGCCTTCGAAGGATTGCCCGGCCTTCAACAGTGGCGGCAATGGCCACTGTTGCAACTGCACCAGCGCATCACCCAGGGTCGCGGCGCCGAGCCGGTCGATGCGCACCAGCAGGGCACTGGCGTTGTCCTGGCTACCTGCCAGGTGCGCGGCGTTGACCAGCGTATTGACCGCCACGTCCAGGTCGGCCTGTTCGCGCAGGATCGCGCGGATGCTGTGGTCGGCGAGGGTCGCCCACACACCATCGCTGAGCAGCAGGAAACATTCGCCCTGGCGCAGTTCACCGTCGAGAAAATCCACCACCAGATGCTGGTCCAGGCCCAGGGCGCGCTTGAGCACATGCTGCATGCCGGGCTGCTCCCAGACATGCTCTTGAGTGATGCGCTGCAACTCACCGTCAAACCAGCGATACACCCGGCAATCACCAACATGGGCCAGGGTAAAGCGCTGGCCGCGAAACACCAGGGCGCTGAGGGTGGTCAGTAACGGTTGGCCGCCGCCATTGGCCTGCAGCCAGCGATTCTGTGCCAGCAACAGCCGCTCCAGGGCCTGGGCCACGCCCCAGGTCTGTGGCGTGGCGTAGTAATCCAGGGCCAGGGCCTGCAAGGTCGAGCGCGCGGCCAGGCCGCCGTCGGCGCATTGGCTGACGCCATCGGCGATAGCACACAGATAGCCTTTGCTGGCGGCCAGTTCCGGAGCCGGCGTGACCAGGCGCAGGGCGTCCTGGTTTTCCGCGCGTGGCCCGATGGCGCTGGCCTGGGCCACGCTCAATTGCAGGCTCATCAGACCCGCGCGGCGGTGACGGCCGCCGAACCCCAGGTGGTCCTCCAGCGGCGCTTCACGCCATACAGGCCGAACCACGCCAGCACGCCCAGGCTGGCGAATAGCCACAGTGCCAACTGGTAGCTGCCGGTGCTTTGCTTGATCGCGCCCATGCCCGCTGCCAGGGCGAAACCGCCGATACCGCCGGCCATGCCGATCAGCCCGGTCATCACGCCAATCTCGCGGCGAAAGCGCTGGGGCACCAGTTGGAATACCGCACCGTTACCCGCACCCAGGCCGAGCATGGTGCACACGAAAAGTGCCAGTGCCGCGTAGGAACTCGGTAGGTTGAAGCCCACTGCGGCGATGCACACGGCCGCCACGCCGTACATGCCCAGCAGGGTGCGGATCCCGCCGAAACGGTCAGCCAGGGCGCCGCCCAGGGGCCGCATCAGGCTGCCGCCGAACACGCAGGCGGCGGTGTAGTAACCGGCGGTGACCGGGCTCAGGCCGTATTGGTCGTTGAAGTAGCCGGGCAGGGCGCTGGCCAGGCCGATGAAACCACCGAAGGTCACGCTGTAGAAGAACATGAACCACCAACTGTCGCGGTCGCCCAGGGCCTTGAAATAGTCGGCCATGGATTTGGCTTTGGGTCGCTCAGGCGCATTGCGCGCCAGCCAGGCGAACACGATCAAAGTCAGGATCAGCGGGATCAGGGCAAAGCCGAACACGTTGGTCCAGCCAAATGCGGCGGCGATCAGCGGTGCCAGTAGCGCGGCGAACACCGTGCCGGAGTTGCCGGCCCCGGCGATGCCCATGGCCTTGCCCTGGTGTTCGGCGGGGTACCACTGGGAGGCCAGCGGCAGGGCGACGGCAAACGAGGCCCCGGCCATGCCGAGGAACAGTCCTAGCAGCAACGCCTGTTCATAACTGTGGATCCCCAGTTTCCAGGCACAGAACAGCGCCACAATCACGATCACCTGGCCGATCAGGCCGGCAGTCTTGGGCGACAGCTTGTCCGCGAGCATGCCCATCAGGAAGCGCAGGATCGCCCCTGCCAGGATCGGCGTGGCGACCATCAGCCCGCGTTGCTGGGTGGTCAGTTGCAGGTCGGCGGCGATCTGCACCGCCAGCGGGCCCAATAGGTACCAGACCATGAAACTCAGGTCGAAATACAGGAACGCGGCAAACAAGGTCGGGGTGTGCCCGGATTTCCAGAAGCTTGATTTCATCACGCACCTCAGATTGGGGATCTTGTAGAAGGCCTGGTGATGGAGCGGCCAGCGAAGGCCGCCCCATCCAAACGAAAAAACGCCGCCACCGGGTTCGCCTGGGCAAACCGGATGTGCGACGTCTTTGTCGTGGAGGGGCAACCGCCGTTGGCTACCTGTGGTGTTTAGTTAGCAAGTCTTGCGCCAACCGTGACATTGCCCTCGCGGGCAGGCCCGTTCCCACCTTGGGCGATTGCGGTTGTGTGGCTCAGCCTAGCAATTCACTCATGGCAATAATCTGCTCCGCCACCTGGATCAACTTCTGCTGGCGGCTCATGGCCTGGCGGCGCATCAGGGTGTAGGCCTGTTCCTCATTGCAGTCCTTCATTTTCATCAGCAAGCCCTTGGCCAGTTCGATGCGCTTGCGTTCCGCCAGTTGCTGGTCGCGGGCCAGTAGTTGTGCGCGCAAGGCCTGGTCGCTCTCGAAGCGCGCCATGGCGACATCAAGGATCGGTTGCAGGCGCTGGGCCTGGATGCCTTCGACGATGTAGGCGCTGACCCCGGACTTGATCGCCTGGCGCATTACCCCGGGATCATGTTCGTCGGTAAACATCACGATGGGCCGCGGCTGGTCGCGGCTGACCAGCACCACTTGCTCCATCACATCGCGCCCGGGTGATTCGGTATCGATCAGAATCACGTCCGGGCGCACCGTTTCGACGCGCGCCGGCAGGTCGATGGTCAGGCCGGACTCGTCGATTACCTCAAAACCGGCTTCGGTCAGCGCGCTCTTGAGGCGCCCGACTTTGCGTGGGGTGTCATTGATCAGCAGGATTCGCAACATGGGTGGCCTCCCATCAGCGCAATGCCTGGCGGACGACATCGTCGGCCAGGGCATGCAGGCGGAAACTGCGGGCATAACCGGCCGGGTCCGAGCCGTCCCAGACCTTGCCGTCGATCAATTGGCTGCTGCGCATCTGCGTGTCCATGGCCGCCACGCCCACGGCGCTTGCGGCCTGGCGATAGAGATCCAGTTGTTGCACCTGGCGGGCCACGGCGAGGTAATCGGGGTCTTCCCGCAAAAGGCCCCAGCGGCGGAACTGGGTCATGAACCACATGCCATCGGACAGGTACGGCAGGTTGACCTCGCCCTCGCCATGGAAGCGCAGCGCGTGCGCGTCCTGCCAGTGGTTGCCCAGGCCGTCGGCATAGGCGCCCAGCAGCCGTGGCTCGATGCAGTCGAGCGGGGCGTCCAGGTATTCCCGGGCGCTCAGCAGTTGCGCGGTGGAACGTCGGTTTTCGATGCTGTCGTCGATAAAGCGGCTGGCTTCCAGGACCGCCATCACCAGCACCCGAGCGGTGTTGGGGTACTGCTCGACAAACGCCTGGGTGCAGCCCAGGACTTTCTCCGGGTGGTCCGGCCAGATCGCCTGGCTGGTGGCGAGGGTAAAACCCTGGTGCTGTTGCGCCGCGCTGGCGCACCAGGGTTCGCCGACACACAGGCCGTCGATCCGCCCGGCTTGCAGGTGCGCGACCATCTGCGGCGGCGGCACCACCACACTGTCCACATCCCGCAATGGATGAATGCCCTGGCTAGCCAGCCAGTAATACAACCACATGGCGTGGGTGCCGGTAGGAAACGTCTGGGCGAAGGTCAGTTTTGTCCGGCTTTGGTGCACCTTGCGCGCCAGTGCCTCAGGACTGGTCACGCCCTGGTGCTGCAGGCCCTGGGACAGGTTGATGCCCTGGCCGTTCTGGTTCAGGCCCATCAGCACCGCCATGTCGGTCGGCGCAACGCCGCCGATGCCCAGGTGCACCGCATAGATCAGGCCGTACAGGCTGTGGGCGGCGTCGAGTTCGCCGCTGACCAGCTTGTCCCGCAGGCCGGCCCAGGATGACTGGCGCCTGAGGTTTAGCGTCAGGCCGTAGGGCTGGGCAAACCCCTGGGTCGCCGCGACCACCAGCGAGGCACAATCGCTCAAGGCCATGAAGCCCAGGTCGAGGCTGCTCTTTTCCGGGGCATCGCTGCCGTTGACCCAGGCCAGAGGGTTGTTGGCCTGGCTGTTGCCGAGCTGATCACTCATCTACACCTACCTTCTGTATGAAAAAAGGCGTCGTCATGCCAGGCGGCATGCAAGCCGCGGCAGGTAACGACGCCTTTGTCTGTGAGCCCG
Source organism: Pseudomonas sp. WS 5010 (assembly GCF_012985565.1). Taxonomy (NCBI): domain Bacteria; kingdom Pseudomonadati; phylum Pseudomonadota; class Gammaproteobacteria; order Pseudomonadales; family Pseudomonadaceae; genus Pseudomonas; species Pseudomonas sp. WS 5010. The sequence continues at coordinate 186,355 of NZ_JAAQWQ010000001.1, forward strand.
TTCCGGCGTTGGCGCGGGCTGCGCTGGGTAGGGCAAAGCAAGGCACATGCCACGGCGCCCGGGCGAGTGGTGGTTGATCAGGTTTTCATCAAGATTGCACCCGGGTGGGCTTTCACTATGGCGCTCTTTCACGCAACACCGTCCAGGAAACCCGGCGTGCTCCTTGATCGATCTACTGCAACGACCTGTCGTGGCTTTTTACGGCGCTGGCTGCTGGGCGGGCTGTTGATGCTCAATGCCTTGCCGGCCATGGGCGAGTCCTATCTGATGTGGGACGAAAGCCTACAAGGCTTCTTCAGACGGCTTGCGGTGCCCCTGGGCCAGCCCATCGTGGTCAGCAAACTGGCGGCGGGCAAGCGCATTACCGGGCATTTTGATTTTGCCCATGCACAAGCGGTCCTGGAGAGCGTGGCGTTGCAGCACGATCTGATCTGGTACAGCGACGGCCAGGTGCTGCATCTCTACGACGCCAGCGAGGCCAAGAGTTCCGGGGTGACCCTGCGCTACATGACCGTCGACCGATTGCGCCAGGTCATGCGCCGCGCGGGGCTCGAAGAGGCGCGTTACCCCCTGCGCAAGGCCGGCGCCCGATTGTTTTATGTGTCGGGGCCCGCCAATTACGTCGACCACGTCCTGCGCCTGGCCCAGTTGATGGATCGCCCGCGCCCGGCGCGACGCGAGGCCCCGCCTGAAGTGGGCGTAGTCCAGGTGCAGAATGCCGACGTCTCGGACCGTCGGTATGACATGGGCTCGCAGACCATCACCGTGCCGGGTGTCGCCACGCTGCTCGAGAAACAGCTCGCCACGCTGGGGCGCAAGGCCGGCACCGGCGCGGTGGTAATCGCCTACCCAGAGACCAACAGCCTGCTGGTCAAAGGCAGTGAGCAGCAGTTGAGGCTGATCAAAAAACTGGTGGCTGAGCTGGACACACCCGCGCATTCCGTCACTTCGACGCCCTTGAGTGCCGAGCAATACGAGCGTGTGCGGCGTGCATTTGCGCGGATCGCTGAGCCGTAGCGGGGTTTGTACAGACTTCGAAAGTTCCTACGCAACACTCCCGGAAAACTTCGAAGCAGCGGGCTTTTTCCTAACGTGAAACTGGCTGCGGGTTTCTATAGTCGCCCTATCTCCCAGACGGTGCGCTATGGAAAATCAGGGCGCCGTGAATGTCCGCAGACAGGTACAGAGGTTTGAATGGTTGTTGCAGTTGAGGGCTTGATGGCGGCGTCCCTCGCCTTTGGTCATTGGAGGTTGCAGGCGGATGGCAGGTTGACCACTGAAGGTCGCGACATTCAGTTACCACCCAAGGAATGTCACGTGTTGCGCCTGTTGCTGGCCACGCCCGGCGTGCTGGTCAGCAAGGACCACCTGCTGGAGCAGGTCTGGCCCCATACCGATATCGCCGAAGAATCCCTGACCCGGTGCATCTACGCGCTGCGCAAGCAGTTGGAGGGCGATCGGGCGTTGATCGCGACCGTGTATGGCCGCGGTTATCGCTTCAATGGCCGGGTGCGGGTGATCGAGCCACCTGGCCCGGCGCAGGCGGCGGGCAAAGCGCCCCGTGCGTGCCCTGCCTGTGGATGGTATGGCGAGCGGGCATGAAACGCGCCTGCCGGCTGGGACTGTTGTTGCTTTGCCTGGGCGGGGCAGGCGAAGCCCGGGCTTACTGCTGGGCCGAGGCCGCTCGTCAATACGATATCGAGCCGGAACTGTTGCAGGCGATTGCCGCTGTGGAGTCCGGCTACCGCGCCGAGGCCATGAACTACAGCAATAACAACGGCACCTATGATATTGGCCTGATGCAAATCAACAGTATTCATCTGCCTCGCCTGCTCAAGCAGGGCATTACCGAGCAGCGCCTGTTGGATGAGCCCTGTCTGTCGGTCGAGGTGGGGGCCTCGATCCTGGCCGGCTTCATCAAGCAGTTTGGCTACAACTGGACTGCCGTGGGCGCCTATAACGTCGGGCCTGGGGCGGGGGCCGAGCGTGACGCGTTGCGCTTGCGCTACGCGCAGAAGATCTGGAGCCGCTATGAAGAGTTGATGGCCCATCGCAATGGATGATCGACCGGCGGTGTGCCATGCCTCGCACGGACCCGCCACCCCGGCTATAATCGCCGCCACCTTTTGCCGCCATCCGAGTCAAGCCCGCCCATGTATACCCTGGCCCGCCAGCTGTTGTTCAAACTCTCCCCGGAAACTTCCCACGATCTGTCCCTGGACCTGATCGGCGCGGGTGGCCGCCTGGGGCTCAATGGCCTGGTGTGCAAGGCGCCGGCGAAGATGCCGGTGTCGGTGATGGGGCTCGATTTTCCCAACCCGGTGGGCCTGGCGGCTGGCCTGGACAAGAATGGCGCGGCCATCGATGGCTTCGCGCAGTTGGGGTTCGGTTTTGTCGAGATCGGCACCGTCACGCCGCGCCCGCAGCCGGGCAATCCCAAGCCGCGCATTTTCCGCCTGCCGGAAGCCGAGGCGATCATCAACCGCATGGGCTTCAACAACCTGGGGGTTGACCACCTGTTGTCCCGGGTACAGGCCGCCAAGTACAAGGGCATCCTCGGGATCAATATCGGCAAGAACTTCGATACCCCGGTGGAGCGTGCGGTGGATGACTACCTGACTTGCCTGGACAAGGTCTACGCCCACGCCAGCTATGTGACAGTCAACGTCAGTTCGCCCAACACCCCGGGCCTGCGCAGCCTGCAATTTGGCGATTCCCTCAAGCAACTGCTCGAAGCCCTGCGCCAGCGCCAGGAAGACCTGGCGGTACGCCACGGCAAGCGCGTGCCGTTAGCAATCAAGATCGCCCCGGACATGAGCGACGAAGAAACCGTGCTGGTGGCCCAGGCTCTGGTGGATTCGGGGATGGACGCGGTGATTGCGACCAACACCACCCTCAGCCGTGTCGGCGTTGAAGGTCTGGCCTACGGTGACGAAGCCGGTGGCCTTTCCGGTGCGCCAGTGCGTGACCAGAGCACCCATATCGTCAAGGTGCTGGCGGCCGAACTGGCCGGTCGTTTGCCGATCATCGCCGTGGGCGGGATCACCGAAGGCAAGCACGCTGCCGAGAAAATCGCCGCAGGGGCCAGCCTGGTGCAGTTGTATTCCGGGTTTATCTACAAGGGGCCAGCGCTGATTCGCCAATCGGTCGACGCTATCGCGGCGCTCCCCAAATCCTGAGCCCCTGTAGGAGCCGGCCCATAAAAAAGGGCTCCTCGAAGGAGCCCCTGGGCCGAAGCCCGCCGCCCGGATGGGGCGTGCGTGGTTAAGTCGTTACATTCTTCAAGGTGGTTGTCGGAATTAAGTGCCCTGATTAGCCGACGGCGTGAAGTTCGTTGAGTCTGTGGATCCCCGCAGTGCCGGTCATACCGTCCCAATTGTCGCCGCGTCCTTCGCGCCAGCCGTTAATCCAGGCTTGGCGTACCGACGGTAGAGTAAAGGGGCAAAGCTCACGGGATTTGCCATGAACGCCATACTGATATCCGCGTAAAAATGCTCTTTCCAACGGATCACGCTTAAGTCTTCTCATAGGGTGTTTCCCTCACTTGTTGACTGTCTTGATATCCTTCGACCTCATCCGAGGCCGGGCAGAGTTTTTCTGCCGTTGGTGTGGCTCGCTGCCGGCGTGGCGAGCCTCTGTGTCAGCGTCGTTGCGGCGCTAACCTGTGTTGAGTTCTAACCAATAGGTCACATGGATTCAATGATCGTTTTGTCATAAGCACGTAACGATAACGATGCTATAGCCATAAGCTGGGATGGCTTTTCGCCCCATTTACAGGGCAAAGCCAGCTATGATGTGCCCTGTATAGAGGATGGGTTTAATCCTTTAGTGAGAATACCCGCCGCTTGCAGTCGGTTATTATTCGACGAAGGGTCAGAATATTTCCTTTTGTTGCACAAATTATCTCTCTGCCCCGGCAATCAAGGCCAATAGGCCAGGAGACCGGGGTGGAACGGCACACATTCGTGCCACGCGAGCGCTCTTCAAGAAAAGCGCTTGATTGAAAACCGAACGCGCGATGCGTCGCCCGTTCACTTATTGCTGAAAAGCCTGGAATGCCCATGTCGGACCGTTACGAACTCTTCCTCACTTGCCCCAAGGGCCTCGAAGGCCTGCTGATCGAGGAAGCCGTCGGGCTTGGCCTTGAAGATGCGCGCGAGCACACCTCGGCCGTGCGCGGCATGGCCGACATGGAAACCGCCTACCGCCTGTGCCTCTGGTCGCGCCTGGCCAACCGCGTGTTGCTGGTACTCAAGCGCTTCCCGATGAAGGATGCCGAAGACCTGTACCACGGCGTGCTGGATATCGAATGGCAAGACCATATGGTCCCTGATGGCACCCTCGCGGTGGAATTCAGCGGCCATGGCTCGGGTATCGACAACACTCACTTCGGCGCGCTGAAGGTCAAGGATGCGATTGTCGACAAGCTGCGTACCCCGACCGGCGAACGTCCGTCCATCGACAAGATCAACCCCGACCTGCGCATTCACCTGCGCCTGGACCGTGGCGAAGCGATCCTCTCCCTTGACCTGTCCGGCCATAGCCTGCACCAGCGCGGTTACCGCTTGCAGCAGGGTGCGGCACCGTTGAAGGAAAACCTCGCGGCGGCAATTCTGATTCGTGCCGGCTGGCCGCGCATTGCCGCTGAAAACGGCGCGTTGACTGACCCGATGTGCGGCGTCGGCACTTTCCTGGTCGAAGGCGCGATGATCGCCGCCGACATGGCCCCCAACCTCAATCGCGAGCAGTGGGGCTTCACCGCCTGGCTCGGCCACGTGCCGGCCTTGTGGAAAAAACTGCACACCGAGGCCAGCGAGCGTGCGGCTATCGGCATGAACAAGCCACCACTGTGGATCCGTGGCTACGAAGCCGATCCGCGTCTGATCCAGCCCGCGCGCAACAACATCGAGCGCGCCGGCCTGAGCCACTGGATCAAGATCTACCAGGGTGAAGTCGGCACCTTCGAACCGCGCCCGGACCAGAACCAGAAAGGCCTGGTCATCTGCAACCCGCCGTACGGCGAGCGCCTGGGTGATGAAGCCAGCCTGTTGTACCTCTACCAGAACCTTGGCGAGCGTCTGCGCCAGGCGTGCATGGGCTGGGAAGCGGCGGTGTTCACCGGCGCGCCAGACCTGGGCAAGCGTATGGGTATCCGCAGCCACAAGCAGTACTCGTTCTGGAACGGCGCCTTGCCGTGCAAGCTGCTGCTGATCAAGGTCAACCCGGACCAGTTCGTCACCGGCGAGCGCCGCACCCCGGAACAGCGCCAGGCCGAACGTGAGCAAGCCGCTTACGACCAGGCCCCGACCGAGCCGCAAGAGCGCCAGTACAATAAGAACGGTAACCCGATCAAACCCGCGCCGGCACCGGCTCCGGTGGTCGAGCAGGCGCGCTTGAGCGAAGGCGGGCAGATGTTTGCCAACCGCCTGCAAAAGAACCTCAAGTTGCTAGGCAAGTGGGCCAAGCGCGAGGGTGTGGATTGCTACCGTGTGTACGACGCCGATATGCCCGAATACTCCATGGCTATCGATCTGTACCACGACTGGGTGCACGTCCAGGAATACGTGGCACCCAAATCCATCGACCCGGAAAAAGCCTCGGCGCGCATGTTCGATGCCCTGGCCGCAATTCCCCAGGCGCTGAACATCGACAAGAGCCGTGTGGTGGTCAAGCGCCGCGAGCGCCAGAGCGGCACCAAGCAGTACGAGCGCCAGAGTGCCCAGGGCAAGTTCACGGAAGTCAGCGAAGGCGGGGTAAAGTTGCTGGTCAACCTGACCGACTACCTGGACACCGGTCTGTTCCTCGACCACCGCCCGATGCGCATGCGCATCCAGAAAGAAGCCGCCGGCAAGCGCTTCCTCAATCTGTATTGCTACACCGCCACTGCCAGTGTGCACGCGGCCAAAGGCGGTGCGCGCAGCACCACCAGCGTCGATTTGTCGAAAACCTACCTGGACTGGGCACGTCGCAACCTGTCCCTCAATGGCTTCTCCGACAAGAACCGCCTGGAGCAGGGTGATGTGATGGCGTGGCTGGAAGCCAGTCGTGATGAGTTCGACCTGATCTTCATCGATCCGCCAACCTTCTCCAACTCCAAGCGCATGGAAGGCGTGTTTGACGTCCAGCGTGACCACGTGCAGTTGCTGGACCTGGCCATGGCTCGCCTGGCGCCGGGCGGGGTGCTGTATTTCTCCAACAACTTCCGCAAGTTCCAGTTGGAAGACAACCTGGGCGAGCGCTATGCCGTCGAGGAAATCAGCGACAAAACCATCGATCCGGATTTCGCCCGTAACCCGAAAATCCACCGCGCCTGGAAAATCACCGCACGCTGATCGACCTTGAAGCCGCGAGCCTGGATTTTTCCGGGCTCGCGGCTTTTTTGCGCTGGTCAAAAGTGGGCTCGATGGCTATAACTATTCTCTTAGCCAAAGTGGCGCCCCTGCACGCTGGTGTTGCGAGTTTTGCCTATGCCGTTGCAAGCCGTCCGCCCGAAAATACTGGGATTTATCAGCGAACAGGCGTCGGCTTGGCTGGTGGCTTTGGTGGTCTTGCTGGTGGGTGTGGCGCTTACCGGCGTACTGGCGCTGGCCACGGCCGACCTGCATCACCAGGAGGTCCGCCAGCGTTTTCAGTTGTTGGTCAACGAACGCTATAGCCGCCTGGAAGAGCGTTTTGAAGACCAGGAACAGCGCCTGGGCAGCCTGCGGCGTTTTTTCGTCAACTCCCATGATGTTTCCCGCGAAGAGTTCGATGGGTTCGCCCAGCCGCTACTGTTGCGCGCGCGTGCCTACGCCTGGGCGCCACGGATATTTCGCGATCAGCGCCAGGCTTTTGAACAGCAAGTGTCACTCCAGCGTGGCATGTCGTTCTCCATTCGCGAGCTGAACGAAGCCGGGACTTTGGTGACGGCGGGCGAGCGCGACGAATATGTGCCGGTGTTGTACAGCCAGACCCAAAGCCTGCTCGGCTCACCCCTGGGGTTTGACTTGCTGGCGCAGCCACTGCGCCGCTCGACGGTCGAGCGGGCGTACCGTTCCGGCACCATCGCCGTGTCCCAACCGATGTCGCTGGTGGGTGTCGAGCCGGCGTATGCCATGGGGGTGTTGCTGGTGGCGCCCGTCACTCGAGCGCCCACCGCGCAAATGCCCTACAACGAACCCTACGGTTTCGTCATGGCGGTGATCAGCATGCGCCAATTGGTCGCCGACGGTCTGCCTAAACCTGCGCGGGACAACCTGGTGATGCAGATTGTGGATACTTCCGATACCCAGCAGCGGGTGTTGTATGCGTCGGACAATGCCCTGGGCGATAGTGGCCTGGAAGCGATCCGCCGGCTGACCCTTGGGGATCATGTCTACGCCCTGAGCCTGCGCCCCAGCCAGGTATTCGCCCAGGCCAATCATTCCTCCGTCGCCAGTATCCTGACCATGGGCTGTTTGCTCAGCCTGTTACTCAGTGCCTTGCTCTATGTGCTGGTCAGCCAGCGTCAACGGGCGGTGCGGCTGGTGCAGCAACGCACCGGGCAATTGCACCAGCGCGAGTACGAGTTGCGCGGTGCCCACGGCCAGTTGCGCAGTGTGCTCAACGCCGCGACCCAGGTGGCGATCATTGCCACCGATTTGCGGGGCGTGATCAGCACCTTCAATGCCGGCGCCGAGCAAATGCTGGGTTATCCGGCTGACCAGGTGCTGGGCCACATGACCCTCGAAAGCCTGCACCTGGCGGTGGAGCTGGAAACCCGTGCCATGCAACTGAGCCATGCCCTAGGCAAGCGGATCATGCCCGGCCAGGCGATGCTGGTGGAGGGCGCCGACAGCCTGCATGAGGCCAGGGAGTGGACGCTGGTGCGCCAGGACGGCAGCCAGTTGACCGTGAATATGCTGGCCACAGCCTTGCTTGATGAGCATGGTTTGTGGGTCGGGCACCTGGCGATCTGCCTGGATGTCACCGAACAGAAACGCGCCTATGAGGCCCTGGCGGCGAGGGATCGGTTGCTGAAAAAACTCAGCGCCCATGTGCCGGGCGGGATCTTCCAGTTCACCCTGGAGCCCAACGACAATTGGCGGTTTATCTACGCCAGCGACGGTATCCGCGATATCTACGAAATCGATCCGGGGTTGCTGCAACAAGATGCCAAGCAAGTCTTCGAGCGAATTCATCCCCAGGACGCCGAGCGCATCCGCGCCTCCATCCGCCTGTCAGCGCTGCAATTGAGCCACTGGCGTGAAGAGTACCGGGTGCAACTGCCAGGTCGGGGCCTGCGTTGGATTCGCGGCGAGGCGACGCCGGAAGAGTTACCTGGCGGCGGTACGCTATGGCATGGCTATGTGTCGGATATCTCCGATCTCAAGCGGGTAGAGGAAGAGTTGCGGGCGTTGTCCATCACCGACTCGTTGACGGGTATCCATAATCGTCGCTATTTCCAGGACCGGCTGAAGGCCGAGATGAGCCGGGTGCGGCGCACGTCGGGAGCACTGGCAGTGATCATGCTGGATATCGATCACTTCAAACGTATCAATGACCAGCATGGGCACGCGGCGGGAGATGGCGTGCTGCAGGAGCTGTGCCGGCGTATCCGCCTGCGTGTGCGCCGCAGCGATGTGTTCTGTCGCCTGGGCGGTGAGGAGTTCATGGTGTTGTGTCCGAACACCGATGGCGTTCAGGCCTACAGCCTGGCCGTTGAGTTGTGGGAAGTGCTGCGCAGTACACCAATGGACGGCGTCGGCACGGTAACGGCCAGTTTCGGCGTGGCCAGTTGGCGGGTCGATGAGGGGGTGGATAGCTTGTTGCTGCGTGCGGATTCGGCGGTGTATGCGGCCAAGCAGGCGGGCCGGGATCGGGTCGAGGCGCAGCGCTTGCCTGCCTGAGTACCGTATGCCGAATGTGGGAGCAGGCTTGTGTGGGAGCGGGCTTGCCCGCGATGGCGGTGTATCAGGTGCCAAATGTGCTGACTGACCCACAGCTATCGCGGGCAAGCCCGCTCCCACACAAGCCCGCTCCCACATTGAGTCCCCATCTATAGACCTGGTGCCGCTGCTGCCAGCTTCGGCTGGCGATACAGGTCCAGCAGCACTTGGTCGAGCACCGATGAAGCACCCCAAGGCTTCGGATCGTTGAGAATCGCCACCACCGCCCAAGTATTGCCATTGTTATCACGGCTGAAGCCGGCAATGGCGCGCACGGTGTTCAGGGTGCCGGTCTTGACGTGGGCTTCGCCACGCAGGGCCGTGGTCTTCAGGCGCTTGCGCATGGTGCCGTCACTGCCGGCAATCGGCATCGAGCTGATGAACTCTGCCGCGTACGGGCTTCTCCAGGCAGCCTGCAACATGGTCGCCATTTCCCGGGCACTGACCCGTTCGGCACGGGACAGGCCGGAGCCGTTTTCCATCACCAGGTGCGGCGCGGTGATGCCTTTTTTCGCCAGCCACTGGCGCACCACACGCTGCGCAGCCTTGGCATCGTCGCCATCGGCATCGTTGCGGTATTGCGCGCCGAGGCTGAGGAACAGTTGCTGGGCCATGGTGTTGTTACTGTATTTATTGATGTCGCGGATGATCTCGGCCAGGTCCGGGGAGAACGCCCGGGCCAGGACCTTGGCGGTTTTCGGCACTGGGGCCAGCACGTCGCGGCCCTGGATCGTGCCGCCGAGTTCTTTCCAGATCGCGCGCACGGCACCAGCGGTGTAGGTGGCATGGTCGAGCAGCGACAGATATGTCTGCGAGCTGCAGCCATCGCCCAACTGGCCGCTGACGGTCACGGTGACACTGCCATCGGCGGCGGTGACCGGGTTGTAGCGCACGTCACCGGTGCACTGCTTGGCGTTGGTGGCCTTGACCTGATTGTCGATCTGGATGCTGGCAATCGGCGGTTCCACCGACACCAACACCCGTCCTGAATCGTTGCGGGTCACGAAACGCAGGGCCTTGAGGTTGACCAGCAGGGCGTCCGGCTTGACCAGGAACGGTTTGTTGGCGTCGTTGCCGTCGTCGTTGAATTCCGGCAATTGCGGCTGGATAAAGAAGCCACGGTCCAGCACCAGGTCACCGGTGACTTGCTGTACGCCATTGGCACGCAGGTCGCGCATCAGCAGCCAGAGTTTTTCCATGTTCAGCTTGGGGTCGCCGCCGCCCTTGAGGTACAGGTTGCCCCGCAGGACGCCGCCACTGAGGGTGCCGTCGGTGTAGAACTCGGTTTTCCATTGATGATTGGGGCCGAGCATTTCCAGGGCAGCGTAGGTGGTGACCAGCTTCATGGTCGACGCCGGGTTGACCGAGACGTCAGCGTTGAACACCGTGGCAGTGCCGGGGCCATTGAGCGGAATCATCACCAGGGACAGTGCATTGTTCTGCAGCTTGGCTTTCTGCAGGGCTTCCTGGACTTTAGGTGGCAAGGTGGTATTGATCGGGGCGGCGGTGACAGAGAGGGCCAGGGGCAAAAGGAAACTGGCGAGTAACAATGGACGCAAGGATTTGATCATAAGAAGTAAGACCCTACTGCATAGGAGGGTGAATATAGCGGGGGCTATGTAAGAAAATCCCCCAGTGGTCATGAAAGTGTCGGCATTATGCCCCAAGGTGGAGCTACTTGTGCCTCAACGATAGCTGCAAATCACGGTTTTTTTTCGCGCTATCGTGCCACCCGTCTTGGATTGCCGGGCAATCAGCGCCTTAAACTGGTAGAGTGCCGGCCGTTAATACTTAAGAGGATTGTTCCAATGGCGACTAACCGTTCCCGGCGTCTGCGCAAAAAACTGTGCGTTGATGAATTTCAAGAGCTGGGTTTCGAACTGAACCTGGATTTCAAAGAAGGTTTGGACGACAAAGCGGTTGACGCTTTCATCGACGCCTTCCTGACCGAAGCGATGGATGGCAATGGCCTGGACTACGTGGGCGGCGACGACTTCGGTCTGGTCTGCAAAGCCACCCGTGGTTCGGTTACCCCTGAGCAGCGTGCAGTTGTCGAAGCGTGGCTCAAGGCTCGCCCAGAGCTGACCCGCGTTGAAGTCAGCGAACTGCTGGACGCCTGGCACCCAGAAAAGCCGATCAACCCGGCTGTCTGATGTCATGAAAAAGCGACCCTCCCGGGTCGCTTTTTCGTTTCAGGGTATTAAAGTCAGGCTTTGCGCCAGTTCAGAATCACCAGCGTCAACACCCCCGCCACAATCCCCCAGAATGCCGAACCGATGGAAAACAGCGTCAGCCCCGACGCCGTGACCATAAAGGTAATCAGCGCGGCTTCCCGCTCCTTGGGCTCATTCATGGCGATGCTCAGGCCATTGATGATCGAGCCAAACAACGCCAATGCCGCGATCGACAGCACCAGCTCCTTGGGCAATGCGGCGAACAATGCCGCCAAGGTTGCGCCAAATACCCCGGCGATACCGTAGAAAATCCCGCACCACACCGCGGCGGTGTAGCGCTTGTTGCGATCCTCATGGGCGTGAGGCCCGGTGCAGATGGCCGCACTGATGGCTGCCAGGTTGATGCCGTGGGAGCCGAACGGTGCCAGCACCAGCGAGGCCAGGCCGGTGGCGGTGATCAGTGGCGAGGCCGGTACATCGTAGCCATCGGCGCGCAACACCGCGACCCCCGGCATGTTCTGCGAAGTCATCGCCACCACGAACAGCGGAATACCGATGCTGATGGTCGCCGCCAGGGAGAAGTGCGGCGTGGTCCACACCGGCGTCGCCACTTCCAGGCTGAACCCGCTGAAATCCAGGAGCCCCATCAGCCCGGACAAGGCGGTGCCGATCAGCAGCGCCGCCAGCACCGCATACCGGGGCGACAGGCGCTTGATGATCAGGTAGGTAAAGAACATGCCCAGTACCAGGGCGGTGCGGTGCTGCGCGGCGACGAAAATCTCGCTGCCGATCTTGAACAGAATCCCGGCCAGCAGCGCGGCGGCCAGCGAGGCGGGGATCTTCCTCACCAGTTTCTCAAAGCTGCCGGTGAGGCCGCAGATCGTCACCAGCACCGCGCAGGTGATGTAGGCGCCAATGGCCTCGCCATAGCTGACCCCGCCCAGGCTGGTAATCAGCAGCGCCGCACCGGGAGTCGACCAGGCAATGGTGATGGGCGTGCGGTAGCGCAGGGACAGGCCGATGCTGCACACCGCCATGCCGATGGAGATCGCCCAGATCCACGAGGAGATTTGCCCGGTGGTCAGGCCGGCAGCCTGGCCGGCCTGGAACATCAGCACCAGCGAACTGGTGTAGCCGGTCATCATGGCGATGAAGCCGGCGACAATGGCCGAGGGCGAAGTGTCGGCCAGTGGGCGCAGGGGCGCCTGGGTCGCGTCGGTCATGGGGCGGTGTTCCTTGTACCTGGGAAATCGTGGAATCAAGCCTAAACTCAAACGTAACTGACTGTTGCAATACAGCCGGCCGCGCAAACAGCCGTACAGTGTGTTGGCGCAACGGGTTGTGTACAATGTGCGCTGTTTTTACGCGATACTTGCCAGCGACCCGCTATACCCTTATTACAGTCAACGTCAATTCGCCGCCGTTCTCCCGACCCGAGTGCCCATGAACGAACAGTTGCAGCCCCTCAAGAAACAGCCGCGAGCCGGTAAGGCCGGTCGCAGTGGAACCCAGGACGATATCGTCTACGCGCATATCTTCGAGGCCATCCTCGAACAACGCCTGGCGCCCGGTACCAAATTGAGTGAAGAAGCACTGGGCGAGATCTTTGGCGTCAGCCGCACCATCATCCGCCGCGCCTTGTCGCGCCTGGCCCATGAAGGCGTGGTGTTGTTGCGCCCCAATCGGGGTGCGGTCGTGGCCAGCCCAAGTGTCGAGGAAGCCCGCCAGGTATTCCTCGCCCGGCGCCTGGTCGAGCGGGCTATCACCGAACTGGCGGTGCAGCATGCCTCCACCGAAGAGTTGGCCGAGTTGCGGCAGATGGTCAATGACGAGCGCGACAGCTTCTCCCGTGGCGATCGTGGCGCGGGTATCCGGCTCTCTGGCGAGTTCCACCTCAAACTGGCCGAGGCGGCGAAGAATGCCCCGCTGATCAGCTTCCAACGCAGCCTGGTGTCCCAGACTTCGCTGATCATCGCCCAGTATGAAAGCGGCAACCGCTCACACTGTTCCTACGACGAGCACACCCAGTTGATCGATGCCATCGAAGCCCGGGACGTGGGGCTGGCGGTGAACCTGATGATGCATCACATGGATCATATCGACAGCAAGCTCAACCTCGATGAGGAAAGCGCGTCGGATGATTTGCATGCGGTGTTCTCGCATTTGCTGCAGACCAAGAAGCCGGGCCGCTCCTCGATCAAGCTGTAAACCCGATCAAACTGTGTAGGCGCTGGCTTGCCAGCGATGCAGGCACCGCGGTGTATCTGTTCACCGCGGTGATGCTATCGCTGGCAAGCCAGCTCCTACAGGGTTTTGTGGTGTTCTTTGGGTCAGCGTTGGTGTACCAGATTGCCCGCCGCATACGTCTGCATCACCGCCCGATCATCCCCCAGTGTCATCAATACAAACAACGTCTCGGCAATGTTCTTGGCCTGCTTCAGGCGATAGCTGAGCAGTGGCGTGGCGTTGTAGTCCAGGACCAGGAAGTCGGCATCGGTGCCCGGCTGCAACGTGCCGATCTTGTCTTCCAGGCGCAGCGCTTTGGCACCGCCCAGGGTCGCCAGGTACAACGATTTGAACGGGCTCAACCGCGCGCCCTGCAATTGCATGACCTTGTAGGCCTCGTTCAGGGTCTGCAGCAGCGAGAAACTGGTGCCACCCCCCACGTCCGTGCCCAGGCCCACATTGAGTTGGTGCTTCTCGGCCATCGGCAGGTTGAACAGGCCGCTGCCGAGGAAGAAGTTCGACGTCGGGCAGAACGCCACTGCTGAACCCGCTTGCGCCAGTCGCGCGCATTCGTCGTCGCACAGGTGCACGCCATGGGCGAATACCGAACGTTCCCCCAGCAGCTTGTAGTGGTCGTACACGTCCAGGTAGCCGCTGCGCTCCGGGAACAGCTCCTTGACCCATTGCACTTCCTGCAGGTTTTCACTGATGTGCGTCTGCATGTACAGGTCCGGGTATTCCCCCAGCAATTGCCCGGCGAGGGTCAACTGTTCCGGTGTGCTGGTAGGCGCGAAGCGCGGGGTCACGGCGTAGTGCAAACGGCCCTTGCCGTGCCAGCGCTCGATCAGCGCCTTGCTCTCCTGGTAGCCGGACTCGGCGGTGTCGGTCAGGTAGTCCGGCGCATTGCGGTCCATCATCACCTTGCCGGCGATCATGCGCAGGTCGAGTTTCTCGGCGGCTTCAAAGAATGAGTTGACCGATTGCGGGTGCACGCTGCCGAACACCAGGGCGGTGGTGGTGCCGTTGCGCAGCAGTTCCTTGATAAAGATATCCGCCACTTCTTCGGCGTGGGCCTTGTCGGCGAACTGGCTTTCGCAAGGGAAGGTATAGGTGTTGAGCCAATCCAGCAGTTGTTCGCCGTAGGCCCCGACCATGCCGGTTTGCGGCAGGTGGATATGGGTGTCGATCAGGCCGGGGGTGATCAGCGCGTCCTGGTAATGGGTGATTTCGATATCGGCCGCCAGCGTCGGCAGCAAGTCGCTGGCATGCCCCAGGGCGCTGATCTGGCCGTTGTCGATCACCAGCAGGCCGTCTTCGAAATACTCGTAGGAGGCGTCGATCCCAACCACGGCAGGGTCGGCGAGGCTGTGCAGGATGGCGGCGCGGTAGGCTTTGCGAGTCAAAGGCATGGTCGTCTCAATTGATAGCTTGGCTGCGGCGCGAGGCCGGCAGCAGTTTGGCAATGGGTTCGGCACTCGCGGTGTGCTGGCCGAAATTGGCGTTATAGGTGGCGATGATCTCGCCGGCGATGGAAATGGCGATTTCCACCGGCAATTTGCCCTTCACCTCGGTGAGGCCCATGGGGCAGCGCATGCGTTGTAACTGCGCGGCCTCGAAGCCGCGCTCACGCAGGCGGTGTTCAAACTTGACGCGTTTGGTCTGCGAGCCGATCAGGCCAAAGTAGGCAAAATCATTGCGCTTGAGCAGGGCGGCGGTGAGTTCCAGGTCCAGCGCGTGATTGTGGGTCATGACGATGCAGTAACTGCCCGCCGGCAGGTCGGCAATTTCATCGACCGGCTCTTCGCTGACGATTTTACGCACGCCCTGGGGGATGTGCTCCGGGAATTCCTGTTCCCGCGAGTCGATCCAGCGCACCCGGCATGGCAGGCTGGCCAGCAGTGGCACCAGCGCGCGGCCGACATGGCCGGCGCCGAATACGGCAATCTGCGCCTGCACCTGGCCCATGGGCTCAAACAGCAGCACAGTCACGCCGCCGCAGCACTGGCCGAGGCTGGCCCCCAGGCTGAAGCGCTCCAGATGGGTGTTGTGCTGACCGCTGGCGAGCATCTCGCGGGCGATCTGCATCGCTTTGTATTCCAGGTGGCCGCCGCCGATGGTGTCGAAGGTCCGGGCGGCACTGATCACCATCTTGGAACCGGCGTTGCGCGGCGTGGAGCCGAGTTCTTCGATGATGGTCACCAGCACGCAGGGTTCACCCTGGTGTTGCAGGTCGGCGAGGGCGCTGATCCAGTTGTTCATGTCTACCTCAACATTTCTGTTGTCAGTTCGGCCGTCTTCGCGGGCAAGCCCACTCCCACAGGGGAATGCAATCCAGATGTGGGAGCGGGCTCGCCCGCGATGGCAGCACCTGGGTCTAGAGCGAAGCCATCTCGGTCTCTGCCTCACCCACCGTCGCCACCTGCAACTGGCGCATCTGCTCACACCCCCACAACACCCGCTCCGGGGTCGCCGGTGCATCGATCTTGGGTTGATGGCGATAGTCACCCAGGCTCGCCACCGCATCCTTGATCGCGCACCACGAGGCAATCCCGAGCATGAATGGCGGCTCACCCACGGCCTTGGAGTGGAACACCGTGTCTTCCGGGTTCTTGCGGTTTTCTACCAGCTTGACCCGCAAATCCAGGGGCATGTCCGCTACCGCCGGGATCTTGTAGCTGGCCGGGCCATTGGTCATCAATTTGCCCTTGTTGTTCCACACCAGCTCTTCCATGGTCAGCCAGCCCATGCCCTGGATAAAGCCGCCTTCCACCTGGCCGATATCGATGGCCGGGTTCAGCGAGGCGCCCACATCGTGGAGGATGTCGGTGCGCAGCATTTTGTACTCGCCGGTCAGGGTGTCGACGATCACTTCGCAGCAGGCCGCACCGAAGGCGAAGTAGTAGAACGGCCGACCCCGCGCCTGGCTGCGGTCGTAGAAGATTTTCGGGGTCTTGTAGAACCCGGTACTGGACAGCGACACCTGGGCGAAATACGCCTGCTGGATCAGCTCCTCGAACGTCAGGATCAGCTCACGCACCCGCACATGGCCGTTGTGGAACTCAACATCGGCCTCGCTGACGTCGTATTTGCGCGCGGCAAATTCCACCAGGCGCTGCTTGATGGTCTCGGCGGCATTCTGCGCGGCCTTGCCGTTGAGGTCGGCACCGCTGGAGGCGGCGGTCGGCGAGGTGTTGGGCACTTTGTCGGTGTTGGTCGCGGTGATCTGCACCCGGTCGATTTCCACCTGGAAAATCTCGGCCACCACTTGCGCGACTTTGATGTTCAGGCCCTGGCCCATCTCGGTGCCGCCGTGGTTCAGGTGGATGCTGCCGTCGGTGTAGATATGGATCAAGGCGCCGGCCTGGTTGAGGAAGCTGGCGGTAAACGAAATACCGAACTTGACCGGGGTCAGCGCCAGGCCTTTTTTCAGGATCGGGCTGTGGGCGTTGTACAGGCGGATCGCTTCGCGGCGCTCGGCGTATTGGCTGCTGGCCTCAAGCTCGGCGGTCATCTCTTCGAGCATGTTGTGCTCGACAGTCTGGTAGTAGTGGGTGACGTTGCGCTCGGTCTTGCCATAGTAATTGGCCTTGCGCACCGCCAGCGGGTCCAGCGCCAGGTGGCGGGCGATGGCGTCCATCACTTCCTCGATGGCGACCATGCCTTGCGGGCCGCCGAAGCCACGGTAGGCGGTGTTGGAGGCGGTGTTGGTCTTGCAGCGATGGCCGTTGACGGTGGCGTCGCCCAGGTAATAGGAGTTGTCGGAGTGGAACATCGCGCGGTCGACAATCGAGTTAGACAGGTCTGGCGAGCAGCCGCAGTTACCCGCCAGGTCCAGATTGATCCCGTGCAGGCGGCCGTTGTCGTCAAAGCCCACGTCGTATTCGATATAGAACGGGTGGCGCTTGCCGGTCATCAGCATGTCTTCGACCCGTGGCAGGCGCATTTTGGTCGGCTGGCCGGTCAGGCGCGCGACCACTGCACACAGGCATGCCGGGCTGGCCGCCTGGGTTTCCTTGCCACCAAAACCACCGCCCATGCGGCGCATATCCACGACGATTTTGTTCATCGACACGTCCAGCACTTCGGCCACCAGTTTCTGCACTTCGGTGGGGTTCTGGGTGGAGCAGTAGACGATCATGCCGCCGTCTTCGGTGGGCATCACCGAGGAAATCTGGGTCTCCAGATAGAAGTGTTCCTGGCCGCCGATATGCAGGGTCCCCTGGATACGGTGTTTCGCGCTCGCCAGGGCGCCCGCCGAATCCCCGCGCTGGTGGGTGTGGCTGTCCAGCACGAAATGTTTGTTGCGAAAGGCCTCGACCACATCCAGCACCGGCTCCAGGTCTTCGTATTCGATCACCGCCGCCATGGCGGCCTTGCGTGCGGTCTCCAGGTCGCGGGCGGCGACGGCCAGCACCACCTGGCCGACGAACTGCACGGTGTCGATGGCCAGCAACGGGTCGCCGGGCATCAGCGGGCCGATGTCTTTGAGGCCCGGTACGTCTTCGTGGGTGATGACGATGCGCACCCCCTCGAAGGCGTAGCAAGGTGCGGTGTCGATGCTGAGGATCCGGGCATGGGCGCGGTCGGACATGCGCGCATACAGGTGCAACTGGTTGGGGAATTCCAGGCGGTCATCGATGTACTGCGCTTCGCCCGACACGTGCTTGGCGGCGCTGTCATGCTTGACGCTGCGCCCGACCCCGGACGTCAGGTCCTGGGCAAACAGCGCGGCCATTTCGGCTTGGGTTTTTACCACGGCGTGATGGTTAGACATAAGCGGTCACCCGAGTCTCGATGTGCGGCGTTTGCAGTTCGATGAAGTATTTGCGCAGCAGGTTCTGTGCGCTGAGCAGGCGGTATTCCTTGCTCGCGCGAAAGTCCGACAGCGGGGTGAAATCCTCGGCCAGGGCCGCGCAGGCTTTCTCCACGGTGGCACTGTTCCAGGTGGCGCCGATCAGCACCGTCTCGCAGTGTTGCGCGCGTTTGGGCGTGGCGGCCATGCCGCCGAAGGCCACGCGGGCATCGCTGATCACCCCGTTGTCGATTTTCAGGTTGAACGCCGCGCACACCGCCGAGATGTCATCGTCCAGGCGCTTGGAAACCTTGTAGGCACGAAACAGCGCGTGGCCCTTGGGTACGATGATTTTTTCGATGAACTCGCTGTCCTGGCGGGCAGTGACGCGGTAGTCGATAAAGTAGTCTTCCAGGGCCAGGGTGCGGCGCACGCTGCCCTTGCACAGCACGATCTGCGCGCCGAGGGCGATCAGCAGCGGCGGCGAATCACCGATGGGCGAGGCGTTGCCGATATTGCCGCCGAGGGTGCCCTGGTTGCGGATTTGCAGGGAGGCGAAGCGGTGCAGCAGGTCGCCGAAGTCCGGGTATTCATGGTGCAGCGCGCTGTAGCAGTCGGAGAGGGCGGTGGCGGCGCCGATTTCCAGGCGGTCGTCAAAGGTCTCGATGCGCTTCATGGACTCGATGTTGCCCACATAGATCATCACTGGCAGCGTGCGGTGGAACTGGGTCACTTCCAGCGCCAGGTCGGTGCCGCCGGCCAGCAGCCGGGCCTGTGGGTAGGCGTCGTAGAGGTCGGCCAGGTCGGCGACGGTCAGGGGCACCAGGCAGCGTTTGTCGCCGCTGTTCAGTTCACCGGTTTGCGTCGGGGCGATGGCCTTGAGGCGGGCGATGGTCTGCGCCTGGCGGCTGTCGAACTGGTCCTGGGGCTTGTTGCAGCAGGCCTGTTCGGCGGCGGCCAGGATCGGCCGGTAGCCGGTGCAGCGGCACAGGTTGCCGGCCAGGGCTTCATGGGCCTTGGCGCTGTCCGGGGCGTCGCTGTTTTTTTGCAGGGCGAACAGTGACATCACAAAGCCCGGCGTGCAGAAACCGCACTGCGAGCCATGGCACTCGACCATCGCCTGTTGCACGCTGTGCAGCTGGCCCTGGTGCTTGAGGTCTTCGACGCTGATCAGTTGCTTGCCGTGCAGGGACGAGACAAACGTCAGGCACGAATTGAGGCTGCGATAGCGAATTTGCTCGGCACCTTGCTCATCGGTATGCAGCTCGCCGACTACCACGGTGCAGGCACCACAGTCGCCGCTGGCGCAGCCTTCCTTGGTTCCGGATTTGCCCAGGTGCTCACGCAGGTAGTTGAGCACAGTCAGGTTCGGGTCCAGGGCGTGCTCGCTACGGAGCTCCTGGTTTAGTAAAAACTGGATCACGGAAGGCCTCGCAGACTCATTATTGTTGTTAACCGCTTTGCGCCGAATCTAGTCATGTCTGACTTTTCGGTCAACGATTTTCTGACCAGAAGGTCAAGAAAATGCGATTGCAACACCTTTGATTATGGTTCAGATCCCTGTAACCGCCGTTTTCAGGGGCGCCTGGGCTTTATCGTCTGCTTATTTCATGCCAAATTCGGCGTTGCTGGCCCAGTGATTGCGCTACACTGCCGCCCTTGTACCGATAGACGATTTTGAAGGGAAAACATGACGTTCAAGGCGCCGGATAGTCTCGCCGAGCAAATCGCTCACCACCTCGCCGAACGCATCATTCGCGGCGATCTCAAGCCTGGGGAGCGGATCCAGGAACAGAAAGTCACGCTGGCACTCAATGTCAGCCGTGGCTCCGTGCGCGAAGCCTTGCTGATCCTCGAGCGGCGGCACCTGATCGCCATCCTGCCGCGCCGTGGCGCCCACGTCACCGAGCTCACCGCACACAAGGTGCAGAGCCTGTGCACGCTGATGAGCGAGCTGTACATCCTGCTGGGCAACGCGGTTGCCGAAGGCTGGCAGACCCAGGTCGACATGGCGCCGTTCGTGCAGATCCAGCAACGACTGGTGAGCAATTTCGAACGCCAGGACATCCGCGCCTTTGTCGAGGAATGCTTCAATGTCATGCGCGCCGCATACCCCTTTGCCAACAATCCTTACCTGCAGGAAACCGTCGAGAACCTGCAGCCGGCGATGAATCGCGCCTATTACCTGGCCCTGGATCAACGCAAGGCGTCCATGAGCGAGTACCTGGTGCTGTTCGAGCAACTGCTCGCTGCCGTACTGGCCCGTGACTTGCCGCAGATTCGCCAAGTGTTGTCGGCCTATGGCCAGCGCAGTTGCACCCTGGTTATCGCAGCCCTGGCGGACGCCTAAGCGTGCGGCTCAAGTGCATCAAACTGGCGGGGTTCAAATCCTTCGTCGACCCGACTACGGTGAACTTCCCCAGTAACATGGCGGCAGTGGTCGGGCCCAATGGTTGCGGCAAGTCGAACATTATCGACGCCGTGCGCTGGGTGATGGGCGAGAGCTCGGCAAAAAACCTGCGTGGCGAGTCGATGACCGACGTCATCTTCAATGGCTCCACCAGCCGCAAGCCGGTGAGCCAGGCCAGCATCGAACTGGTGTTCGACAACTCCGACGGCACCCTGGTGGGCGAATACGCGGCCTACGCAGAAATTTCCATCCGCCGCAAAGTGACGCGCGACAGCCAGAACAGTTACTTCCTCAATGGCACCAAGTGCCGGCGCCGCGACATCACCGACATCTTCCTCGGCACCGGCCTGGGCCCGCGCAGCTACTCGATCATCGAGCAGGGCATGATCTCCAAGCTGATCGAAGCCAAGCCCGAGGACTTGCGCAACTTTATCGAGGAAGCGGCCGGCATCTCCAAGTACAAGGAGCGCCGGCGCGAGACCGAGAACCGCATCCGCCGCACCCACGAAAACCTGGCGCGCCTGACCGACCTGCGTGAAGAGCTGGAGCGCCAGTTGGAGCGCCTGCACCGCCAGGCCCAGGCCGCCGAGAAATACCAGGAATACAAAGGCGAAGAGCGCCAGCTCAAGGCACAACTCTCGGCCCTGCGCTGGCAGGCCTTGAATGACCAGGTGGGCCAGCGCGAAGCGATCATCGGCACCCAGGAAATCAGCTTCGAAGCCCTGGTGGCCGAGCAGCGCAATGCCGACGCCAGCATCGAGCGCCTGCGTGACGGTCACCATGATCTGTCCGAGCGCTTCAATCTGGTGCAGGGCCGTTTCTATTCGGTGGGCGGCGATATTGCGCGGGTCGAGCAGAGCATCCAGCACGGCCAGCAGCGCCTGCGCCAGTTGCAGGATGACCTCAAGGAAGCGGAGCGGGCGCGGCTGGAAACCGAATCCCACCTGGGCCACGACCGCACCTTGCTGCTGACCCTCGGCGAAGAGCTGGACATGCTCACCCCCGAGCAGGAAATCACCAGCGCCGCCGCCGAAGAAGCCGCCGCCGCCCTGGAAGAGTCGGAAACCACCATGCACGGCTGGCAGGAGCAGTGGGACGCGTTCAACCTGCGCTCCGCCGAGCCACGGCGCCAGGCTGAGGTGCAGCAGTCGCGCATCCAGCAACTGGAAACCAGTATGGAACGCCTGGCCGAGCGTCAGCGCCGGGCCCTGGAGGAGCGCGCGTTGCTCGCCTCCGCTCCGGAAGACGCGGCGATCATGGCGCTGAGCGAGCAGTTGGCCGAAAGCGAAATGACCCTGGAAGAGCTGGAGGCCAGCGAAGAACAACAAGTGGAACGCCTGGAGCAATTGCGTCAGGAGCTGCAGCAGGCGACCCAGGCGCAACAGCAGGCCCAGGGCGATTTACAGCGCCTTAACGGGCGCCTGGCCTCCCTTGAAGCCTTGCAGCAGGCCGCATTGGACCCAGGCACCGGCACCGCCGAATGGCTGCGCGACCAGCACCTGGCCGAGCGCCCGCGCCTGGCCGAAGGCTTGAAGGTTGAAGCTGGTTGGGAATTGGCTGTGGAAACCGTGCTCGGTGCGGACCTGCAAGCGGTGCTGGTGGACGATTTTGGCGGCTTTGACCTGGCGGGCTTCACACAAGGTGACTTGCGCCTGCTCAGCCCGGCAGCCGATGGCACCCGCGTGCCCGGCAGCCTGTTGGATAAAGTCGAGGCGCAGATTGATCTGGCGCCGTGGCTGGGCCAGGTCAAACCGGTGGACTCGCTGGAACAGGCCCTGGCGCTGCGTGGCCAATTGATCTCTGGCGAAAGCCTGATCAGCCGCGACGGCTACTGGGTAGGCCGGCACTTTTTGCGGGTGCGCCGCGCCAGTGAAGCCGAAAGTGGCGTATTGGCCCGTGGCCAGGAAATCGTCAACCTGAGTGCCGAGCGTGAAGAGCGCGAAGCCACCCTTGAGTCCCTGGAAACCCAACTGCAAACCCTGCGCGCCACTCAGCGCCAGCAAGAGACCGGCCGCGAACACTTGCGCCGCCTGTTGCAGGACGAAGCGCGCCAGCAGGGCGAATTGAAAGCCCAACTCTCGGCCAGCAAGGCCAAGGCCGAACAGCTGACCCTGCGCCGCACCCGGCTCGACGAAGAAGTGGCCGAAATGGGCGAACAGCGCGCCCTCGAACACGAACAAGTCGGTGAGGCACGCCTGCAATTGCAGGAGGCCCTCGACAGCATGGCCCTCGATACCGAGCAGCGCGAACTGTTGCTGGCCCAGCGTGACAGCCTGCGCGAGCGCCTCGACCGGGTACGCCAGGAAGCGCGCCAGCACAAGGATCACGCCCACCAGTTGGCCGTGCGCCTGGGCTCCTTGCGCGCCCAGCACGATTCCACGCGCCAGGCCCTGGAGCGCCTGGAGATGCAGTCCGAACGCCTGACGGAAAAGCGCGAGCAACTGAGCCTCAACCTGGAGGAGGGCGAGGCGCCGCTGGAAGAGCTGCGCTTGAAGCTCGAAGAGTTGCTCGATAAACGCATGAGCGTCGACGAAGAACTCAAGACCGCACAAATCGCCCTGGAAGACGCCGACCGCGAACTGCGCGACGCAGAAAAGCGCCGGACCCAGGCCGAGCAGCAATCGCAATTGATCCGCGGCCAGCTCGAACAGCAGCGCATGGAGTGGCAAGCCCTCACGGTGCGCCGCAAGACTCTGCAAGACCAGTTGCTGGAAGATGGCTACGACCTGCACGGCGTACTCAATACCCTGACCGCCCAGGCCAACGAGAAGGACGCCGAGGAAGAACTTGAGCGCATTGGCGCACGTATTCAACGACTCGGGGCGATCAACCTCGCGGCCATCGACGAATACCAGCAGCAGTCCGAACGCAAACGTTATCTGGATGCCCAGGACGCCGATCTGGTGGAAGCCCTCGACACTTTGGAAAACGTCATTCGCAAGATCGACAAAGAGACCCGAAACCGCTTCAAAGATACCTTTGATCAGATTAATAGCGGTTTACAGGCCTTATTCCCAAAAGTTTTCGGTGGTGGCAGCGCTTACTTGGAACTGACGGGCGAAGATCTACTCGATACAGGGGTAACGATCATGGCGCGGCCTCCGGGCAAGAAGAACAGCACCATCCATTTGTTGTCCGGCGGCGAGAAGGCCCTGACCGCATTGGCCCTGGTGTTTGCCATCTTCAAGTTGAACCCGGCGCCGTTCTGCATGCTCGACGAAGTTGACGCGCCGCTGGATGACGCTAACGTTGGACGGTATGCCCGCCTGGTTAAAGAGATGTCCCAGACGGTGCAGTTCATCTATATCACCCACAACAAGATCGCCATGGAAATGGCTGATCAATTGATGGGGGTGACCATGCATGAACCGGGCTGTTCGCGACTGGTGGCGGTGGATGTGGAAGAGGCGATGGCGATGGTGGAAAGTTAGCGGCAAGTTGCTAGCTTCAAGGGGCAAGAGTGTCGGCTTGAAGCTTATGATTTGTAGCCTGATTCCTGCGTTAGCCGACACATTTTGCGCCAACTGTGTAAAGTTATCTTTGGTCGTGCTAGTTTAATGTCAATTTTTCGTATGCGTGGGCAAAACGTCAGTCAGAACATAGAGTTGGCGCCACGTTTTAAAGCGGTTTGCACGGTGCTAAACCCCTTATTTTTCAGCATTTTTTATAGAGGCAAGGGATTACATGGAAATCGGTCTGCGCGAGTGGCTGATCGTCATCGGCATTATTGTAATAGCCGGTATTCTTTTTGATGGCTGGCGCCGTATGCGCGGCGGCAAGGGCAAGCTGAAATTCCGCCTGGACCGAAACCTGTCCAATCTGCCCGACGACGATGGCGCCGCCGAGCTGCTGGGGCCTCCCCGTGTCCTGGATACCCATAAAGAACCGCAACTGGACGAACACGACCTGCCGTCGATGAGCGCGCCGGTGCGCGAGCCCCGCGAGCCGTCGTCCAAGCGCGGCAAGCGTGGCAGTGCTGTCGTGGCCGAGCCGCATCAGGGCGACCTGAACCTCGACGTCGACGAAGGCCCGAGCTTCAGTAGCCGTGACGGTGATTTTCCGGATGAAACCCCGGCCAAGAGCGCACCGCGTGAGTCCTCCAAGGATCAGCCGGCGGCTGAAGAAGTGCTGGTGATCAGCGTGATCTGCCGCGACGCGGCCGGCTTCAAGGGCCCGGCGCTGTTGCAGAACATCCTGGAAAGCGGCCTGCGTTTTGGCGAGATGGATATTTTCCACCGTCACGAAAGCATGGCGGGCAACGGTGAAGTGCTGTTCTCCATGGCCAACGCGGTCAAGCCGGGCACCTTCGATTTGGACGATATCGACCTGTTCAGCACCCCGGCGGTGAGCTTCTTCCTCGGCCTGCCAGGCCCGCGCCACCCGAAACAGGCGTTCGACGTCATGGTGGCCGCCGCCCGCAAGCTGTCCCAGGAACTTAACGGTGAGCTCAAGGACGACCAGCGCAGCGTACTGACCGCCCAGACCATCGAACACTACCGTCAGCGCATCGTCGAGTTCGAGCGTCGCGCCCTGACACAGAAACGCTGAGG
Source organism: Pseudomonas sp. WS 5010 (assembly GCF_012985565.1). Taxonomy (NCBI): domain Bacteria; kingdom Pseudomonadati; phylum Pseudomonadota; class Gammaproteobacteria; order Pseudomonadales; family Pseudomonadaceae; genus Pseudomonas; species Pseudomonas sp. WS 5010. The sequence goes on from NZ_JAAQWQ010000001.1 coordinate 211,413, forward strand.
ATTGGTCTTCAGCGTTGTCAGTAGAATTAAGCGCACTAACATATTGAGCAGCTTCGGCTGCTCTTTTGCTTTATGAGAGAACACCCATGACCGCCGCCCACACCCGCATCCTCGAACTGCGCGCTGAACTGGATCAGCACAACTACCGTTATCACGTACTCGACGAGCCGAGCATCCCGGACGCCGAGTACGACCGGTTGTTCCATGAGCTCAAGGCCCTGGAGTCCGAGCACCCCGACCTGGTGACCCGTGATTCACCAACGCAACGGGTGGGTAGTGCGGCGTTGTCGGCGTTTACCCAGGTGCGCCATGAGATCCCCATGCTCAGCCTGGGCAACGCGTTTGATGAAACCACCATGCTGGAATTTGATCGTCGGGTCACCGAGGGCCTCGACCTGCCGGTGGGCGATCTGTTTGGCAGTGGTGCGGCGGTGGAATACAGCTGCGAACCCAAGCTCGATGGCCTGGCGGTCAGCCTGCTGTACCAGGATGGCGAGTTGGTACGCGGCGCGACACGTGGCGACGGCACCACGGGCGAAGACATCAGCGTCAATGTGCGCACCGTGCGCAATATCCCGTTGAAACTGCACGGCACAGGCTGGCCGGCGACCCTGGAAGTGCGTGGTGAAGTGTTCATGTCCAAGGCCGGTTTCGAGCGTTTGAATGCCTCGCAACTGGAAGTCGGCGGCAAGACCTTCGCCAACCCGCGCAACGCCGCCGCCGGCAGCCTGCGCCAACTCGATTCGAAGATCACAGCCAGTCGCCCCCTGGAGTTTTGCTGCTACGGCGTGACCACGGATATCAGCGACACTCATATCGGCAACCTGCAGCAGTTGCAGAAATGGGGCATGCCCATCAGCCATGAGTTGAAGCTGGCCAAGGGTATTGAGGATTGCCTGGCGTACTACCGCGACATCGGTGAGCGGCGTAGCAGCCTGCCCTATGAAATCGACGGGGTGGTGTTCAAGGTCAACAGCATTGCCTACCAGCGTGAACTGGGCTTTCGCGCCCGCGAGCCGCGCTGGGCCATCGCTCATAAGTTTCCGGCGCTGGAAGAACTCACCGAGCTGCTGGACGTTGAGTTCCAGGTCGGCCGCACCGGCGCCGTGACCCCGGTAGCACGCTTGAAGCCAGTCAAGGTGGCGGGCGTCACTGTGTCCAATGCGACGTTGCACAATATGGACGAAGTGGCGCGCCTGGGCTTGATGATCGGTGACACCGTGATTATCCGCCGTGCCGGTGACGTAATCCCACAGGTCGTGTCGGTGGTTGCCGAGCGCCGCCCGGAAAATGCCCGCGCCGTACAGATCCCGCAAACCTGCCCGGTGTGTGGCTCCCATGTGGAACGCACGCAGTTGGTCAAGCGCAGCAAGGGCAAGGAAACCGTCAGCGAAGGCGCGGTGTATCGCTGTGTCGGGCGGCTGGCCTGTGGTGCGCAGCTCAAGCAGGCGATTATCCATTTTGTCTCGCGACGGGCCATGGATATCGACGGCCTGGGCGACAAGACCATCGAGCAACTGGTCGATGAAAAGCTCATCGGTTCGCCGGCTGACCTGTACAAGCTCAAGTACGAACAGATCATCGACCTGGAAGGCTTCGCTGATGTTTCCAGCAAGAAACTGATCGCTGCCATCGAAAACAGCAAGACCCCAACCCTGGCACGGTTTATCTACGCCCTGGGCATTCCCGATGTCGGCGAGGAAACCGCCAAGGTGCTGGCGCGCTCCCTGGCGTCCCTGGAGCGCGTGCAGCAAGCCTTGCCGGAAGTGTTGACGTACTTGCCGGATGTTGGCCTGGAGGTGGCGCACGAGATCCACAGCTTCTTTGAAGACAGCCATAACCAGCAGGTGATTGGCGCGTTACTGTCGCCGGATGAGTGCGGCCTGCAATTGCAGGACCAGGGCGAACTGAGCGCCGAGTTCGCGGCCAGCACCACCCTGGGCGGCTTTCTCGACAAGCTGCACGTGCCTTCCGTGGGGCCGGGGGCTGCGCAGAAGCTGGCGGACAAGTTCGGCTCCCTGGAGGGCGTTATCCAGGCCGATTGGCTGGATATGCGCCAGGCACTCCCAGAGAAACAGGCCAAGGCCGTGCGCGAGTTTTTTGATAATCCGGACAATGCCCGGCGTGCGCAAGCCATCGAGCAGCAGCTCAAGGACTTTGGCATGCACTGGCAGAGCGAGAAGAAAGTCCTCGAGGGCTTGCCCGAAGCGGGCCATACCTGGGTGCTGACCGGCTCGCTGGAGTTGATGAGCCGCGACGTGGCCAAGGAAAAACTCGAAAGCCTGGGCGCCAAGGTCGCCGGTTCGGTGTCGGCGAAAACCTATTGCGTGGTCGCGGGGCCAGGCGCCGGGTCGAAGTTGGCCAAGGCCAGTGAGCTGGGGTTGAAAGTCATGGATGAAGAGGCTTTTGTTGCCTTTCTGACCCGCCACAACATCTCCATCTGATGATGACGATCGTTCCCACGCAGAGTGTGGGAACGATCTTGCGTGGTAAATGATCTAGTCTTGGGCACGCCCCTGGAGAGATCGCCATGTACCGCTTCTTCGAACAGCTCAGTTCGCGCATCGCCGCACCGTTCATGGCCGGGACTTCGCGCAATAGCAAGGTGTGGCAGTGCCGTTGCGGGCAATCCCTGTTCTTTCGCAACAGCCAATGCCTGTCCTGTTCGGCGCTGCTGGGCTATCTGCCCGAGCAAAGCCGGCTGTCGTCCCTGCAACCTGGGCCGGTCGTCAATACCTGGCTGCAGGACGATAATCTTGACGCGGGCGCCTGGCGCCGCTGCGCCAACCTCGACACGCCTGCTGCCTGCAACTGGCTGATCCCGGCCTACAGCACCGCACCGCTGTGCGTGGCGTGTAGCCTTAATCGCACCATCCCCGACCTGTCGATTGCAGAAAACCCCGAGCGCTGGCGCAAAGTCGAAACCGCCAAGCGCCGGCTGGTGGCGCAACTGATCAGCCTGGGGTTGCAGGTGGTCCCCAAGTCCGTCGATGAAGCCAATGGCCTGGCCTTTGACTTCGTCGGTATCGACCTGCAAGGCAAGGCCCCCACTACCGGGCATGCCAACGGCTTGATCACCTTGGATATCAAGGAAGCCGACGACGAACACCGTGAGAAAATTCGCGTGCAGATGCGTGAACCGTACCGCACCTTGCTCGGTCATTTCCGGCATGAAGTCGGTCACTATTACTGGGATCGCCTGGTCGCCGGCAGCCACTGGCTGGAGCCGTTCCGCCAGGTGTTTGGTGATGAGCGTGCCAGCTATGCCGATGCTCTCGAGCAGCACTACCAGAACGGCCCGCGCCCGGGCTGGCAGCAAACCTGCGTCAGCGCCTACGCCACCATGCACCCTTGGGAAGACTGGGCGGAAACCTGGGCCCACTACCTGCACATGATGGACGCGGTCGATACCGCCCTGGGCTTTGGCATGAGCGCGCGGGAGATGGACCTGGACTACCAGTCGTTTCCCCTCGCCACGCTCTACGATCCGCAACACCCTGGCGGGGCGGCGTTCCTGTCGTTCGTCAACGCCTGGATCGAACTGGCCGGCATGCTCAACGAACTGTCCCGCAGCATGGGGCAACCGGATTTCTATCCCTTCGTGCTGCCACCGGCGGTGATTGCCAAGCTGCATTTCATCCACCTGGTGATCCAGGAGGAGGGCGGCCGGGCGGATGAGGTGTTGAAAGCCCAATGATCCAATGTGGAAGCGGGCTTGCCCGCGATGACGTGACCACCGCCATCGCGGGCAAGCCCGCTCCCACACCACATAGAGGGTGTTCTTCAGGGCTATGGCAAGTACTTGAGCCCCTTGGCTTTTTAATCCGGCACCAACGGTTGTAACTTCCGATGAGATCGGTACAATGGCGCGGCTTGCCGAGAGGCCAGCGTCGTTATGGTGACCCCATCGGTCCCCCCGCAACGATTACCCGTGAACCTGGTCAGAGCCGGAAGGCAGCAGCCACAGCGGGAACATTGTGTGCCGGGGTGTGGCTGGTGGGGTTGCCTCCATAACGCTCCCTTCGTAACAACTCTCCCTCTGATCAAAAATTATCACTTTGCCGTGCGTTATTGCGCAGCGGTCGAAGCCGTCTGTACACCGCGTTTTTTCGCGGCGTTTTCGTGTCTGGCTATCAGCCTTTATTGCGGTTGAAGAAGCTTCTTCGCCGCCAGCAGGAAGATGCCGATCGTGCAGGCAGGTTCTAGGTGCCAGCCACCGCCAGCAGGCGGAGGTAGCTCATGGTAGTCCCTTGCATTTTGAAGTAATTGCGCGAAAGGATGCCGAGTCCGCTTGGGCTGCGCGAGCATATTGGCAAAAGGCGTGGCCCAGCGCCTGCCAGGAGAGGCGCTGTCCGGTCGGATCATGTCAGTAGGCAAAGAGCAAAGAGCAGGCAGCATCAGCGACCTGCTCTTTTTTATGTCGTACGAGCTCTAAGGCTTGGACAAGGCCTGGTCTACCGCCGCTATCAGCTTTCCCGGATCCTTCGGGGTGGCTTTATGAATGACACCGAACAGATAAGCGCGCTGTTCGTCCTCATCGCCCAGATCGGCAAAAAAGACTTTCAGCTTCACTCCCAGAGCCTCTGCAAACAAGAAGAGAGCGTCAACGCTGGGTGTATAGGTGCCGGTTTCGAAGCGGCTGATGGTTTTAGGGTCAAAACCGGTTTTCTCACCTAGTTCAGCCTGAGTAAGCCCCGCTACCTTTCGATAACGTCTGATGGCTGGACCCAAACTTGAAATTTGCATCGCTCAATTCCCATTTAGAATCAAGAACTTAACGATAAATATTGGCATTAGACAACGGCACGCACCATCACCTTTTCTTGCAAAATGTGATGTAATTCGTAGAATCGGCGTTTAGGACAAGTATTTGGCGGTGTCGTTTCACAGGGCACCTTTATGAAACAGGAAATCATTGCTTTCTCCTCACTTTCATAAAGGTGGCTGCAAAACAGTTGCTCGGCCGTAGCGCCAGGCTCGCTCTCACGTGCCCATGCAGCCCCGCCTTTCACACCAGACGCTCGAATTAAAGCCTAGTTGATCTTCGTCAAACCGAAGCTCAGGTGCTGGGCAAAACCTGGTTTGGCCGCCCAATGGCGCCAGCCAGCCGATTGACGGTTTACCCGTCTGGAAATACCCCTCTACCTGCCGGATCTACCCGATCCCGGGCCGGTAGATCGAATGCTGTCCATGGAGCTTTAAAGTGCGCGTCAATTTGCCGGTCACCACAGTTGAACAGACTTTCGGGGAGCAGCAACGGCTCATTTCCGCGACGGACATCAATAGCCACATTACCTACTGCAACGCCGAGTTTGCTGCCATGAGCGGCTTCACCCAAGCCGAGCTGATCGGCAGTACCCACAACCTGGTACGCCACCCGGATATGCCGCCGGCGGTCTTCGAACTGATGTGGCGCTACCTCAAGGCCGGCCAGAGCTGGATGGGCGTGGTCAAGAATCGCTGCAAAAATGGCAACTTTTATTGGGTCAGCGCCTATGTGACCCCCATCCTCGAAGACGGCCGGTTGGTGGGCTATGAGTCGGTGCGGGTCAAGCCGACGCGCGAACAGGTGCGGCGTGCCGAAGCGCTCTACGCGCGCTTGCGTGCCGGGCGTTCGGCGGTTTCGCCGCTGCAACGCCTGGGCCAGGTCGGCAATGCCCTGGCCGTGCCCGCCCTGGCGGCGGTGGCGGCTGGCGGCGCGGTGCAATGGCTGCCCAGCGGCTGGGCGCAGGCAACGACTGCGCTGCTGTTTCTCGGTCTGGGCGCCTGGGCGCACCTGCGTCTGGGGCAGCAGCTCAAGCAGATTGTCGAGCACACTCCCAACACCTTTTCCGACCCGATCAGCGCCATGACCTACAGCGATGCGCTAGGTCCGGCCGCGCAATTGGAGATGATCCTGATCAGCGAAGAGGCGCGCTTGAAAACCGCCCTCACGCGGCTCAGCGACCTGGCCACACAGATGGCCGAGGCGGCTACCGATTCCAGCGTGTTGTCGGGCAATACCGAGTCGGCGCTGCTGGAACAGCGCGCCGAAACCGATATGACCGCCGCGGCCATGACCGAAATGGCCGCCTCCATCGCCGAAGTGGCGACACATGTACAGCAGACCGCCAGCGAAGCCCGTACCGCCAACGACCTGGCCGGGCATGGCAGCCAGGTGGTCGGAACCACACGCGACGCGATCCAACTGCTGGCGGCCACCGTTACCCAGATCAACCAGGCGGTGGGCCACCTGGCCGGCCAGACCCAGGAAATCCGCGTGGCGGCGAGCATGATCCAGGCGATTGCCGACCAGACCAACCTGCTGGCCCTGAATGCTGCCATCGAGGCGGCGCGGGCTGGTGAACAGGGCCGTGGTTTTGCGGTGGTGGCCGATGAAGTGCGGGCGCTGGCGGGCAAGACCCGGGAGTCGACCGAGCAGATCCAGGGCATCATCCAGAATCTACGCGCGGGCGCCGATGAAGCAGTGGAAATTGCCAGCACCGGTATTCATGAGGCCGAGCAGGGCGTGCAGCAGGTATTGCAGGCGCAACAGGCACTGCTGGGCATTCGCCAGGCAGTAGAGCGCATTACCGGCATGAGTCAGCAAATGGCTGCTGCCTCGCAGGAACAATCCCACGTCGCAGAGGATGTTTCACAACAGATCAATAACGTCGCGGCCACGGTACAAAAGACAGCGGGCAATGCCAACGCTGCAGTCACCCGGGGCCGGGAACTTGAAAGCATCTCTTCCGGGTTGCGTGCCCTGGTCGAGCGGTTCAACCGCTAGCCACCTAGAGCCTCATTCATGGATGAGAAATACCGCAGGGCCGTGGATGCCGCCGCCATTTTCTCCGAGACAGACCTCACCGGCCGCATCACCTATGTAAACGACCAATTCTGCGGCATGTCCGGCTACAGCCGCGACGAGTTGCTGGGGCGCAACCACCGGATCCTCAGTTCCGGGTTGCATCCTGCCGGGTTTTTCCAGGGGATGTGGCGCACCATCACCGAGGGTAAGGTCTGGCGCGGGGAAATCTGTAACCGCGCCAAGGACGGCTCGCTGTACTGGGTCGACAGCACCATGGTGCCGCTGGTCGATGAGCGGACCGGCAAGGTGCAGAAGTACGTGTCGATTCGTTTTGATGTCAGCGAAAAGCGCCAGTTGTTGCAGACCCTGCAATGGCGGGTCGGCCATGATGTGCTGACCGGGCTGCCCAACCGTGCCTATCTGTCTGAACTGCTCGTGCAATCCTTGGAGTTTTCCCGCAGCGAGCACATCCCCCTGGCGGTGTGCATGCTCGACCTGGACGGCTTCAAGGCGGTCAACGACGGCTACGGCCATGCCTCTGGCGACCTGTTGCTGGTGGAGGTCGCCAGCCGCCTGCGCGACATCATCCGTGGCGAAGACGTGGTCGCAAGGCTTGCCGGTGACGAGTTTGTGCTGATCCTGCGCTACGTGCGCGATGCCGAGGAGTTGAACCGCGCTTTGCGGCGCATCCTCACGGCCATTTCCGAGCCGTACTCGATCCTCGGCGCGCAGATCAACGTGTTTGCCAGCATTGGCGTCACGCTGTTCCCGTTGGATGACGAGGATGCCGACACCCTGCTGCGCCATGCCGACCAGGCGATGTACGTGGCCAAGCAAAGTGGCCGTAACCGCTACCAGCTGTTTGATGTGTCCCTGGAGCAGGAGGTCAAGGCCACCCACCAGACCGTGCAGCAGATTCGCCAGGCCCTGGCAGCGGGGGAGTTGTGCCTGCACTTCCATCCCAAGATCAACCTGCGCCACGGCCAGGTCGTGGGTTTTGAGGCATTGCTGCGCTGGCAGCACCCGATTCGCGGGCTGGTGTCGCCCAAGGATTTCCTGTCGTTGATCGAGCAGACCGACCTGATCGTCGATGTCGGCGAGTGGGTGATGGACCAGGTGCTGGCGCAGATACGCCAGTGGCAAGACGCCGGGCATTGTTGGCCGGTTAGCGTGAATATCGCGGCGCGACACTTCCAGCGCGCGGATTTTGTCGAGCGCTTGCAACAGCTGCTGGCCCAGCATCCTGACGTTGCGCCGCACATGCTCGACCTGGAGATCGCCGAATCGGTAGCCATCGATCATATCCAGCGCGTCACCGAGCACCTGGCGGCATGCCAGGCGCTGGGAGTGCGGTTTTCCCTGGACGATTTCGGCACGGGCTATTCGTCCCTCAGCTACCTCAAGCGCCTGCCCACCCAGACCATCAAGATCGACAAGTCGTTTGTGCGCGACATCCTGCACGACAAGGATGACCTCGCGCTGACCCAGGCGGTGATCGGCCTGGCCCGGGCATTTGGTCGCGAAGTGATCGCCGAGGGCCTGGAAACCCTCGAGCATGGCCAGTTGCTGCTGCGCATGGGCTGTGAAGTGGCCCAGGGCTATTACTTCGCCCAACCGATGCCGGCAGCCGAGGTGCCGGCCTGGGCGGCGGGGTTTGATCTGCTCAACTATGGCGCTGGCGGGGATTGAGGCAGGCGCCCAGCGTCGCCGGTATAGAGCAGGATGATTGCGTCTATCTCCCCGGACATTTTCATACGCAGCAGTGTGCGCAAAATCCGCTGCACGGGTAGGGCTGGGTCGTTGCGCACGTAGCAGCCCAGGCTCTGCTCTTCAATCACGGCCACCACGTGCAGCTTGCGACCTGCCGGTAACTGCTGATTGAAGCGTTCCAGGGTCCATTCGTTGGTGACCGCGTACTTGAAGCGTCCCGCCACCAGCTTTTGCAGCACTTGCTCTTCGCTGCGGGCGTCGTCGCGCTTGAGCTGGCCCTTGGCAAACAGCGGTTCGAGGGTCGGGTAGCTGTAGTTGAGCACCGTGCCGATATTCTGTGCCGCCAGCTGCGCCACATTCACCGACAGCGGCGGCACATGGGCGCTGGCCAGGACATTGCGCTGCACCCATAACGGAATGCTCCATACGTAGTCCCCGGACAGATTATTCAGCCACGCTTGTGCGACGTAGCAGCGCACATCAATCTCGCCGTGCTCCATGGCTGGAGCAATACGGGCCCGGGCCAGTACCTGGAACTGCGCCGGGTGGCCGACCTGGGTTGCCAGGCTGAGCATCAAGTCATACAAAATGCCCTGGGTCGGCTGGGCCCCCTCGATCTGCACCATGGGCATGGCCCAGCTGTCGGAAATGGCGAAGCGCAACGGGGCGGGCGCCGCCAGGCTCAGTGTGGTGATCATCCATAAAGCGCCCAGGACTACGCGCATAAACTCTCCGGGATCAGCCCTTTGCAGGGCGTGCCACTACCAGCTTAGTCAGATTAGGCGAGCGTGCCGGATGCAATTTCCCCCCTGCTCCGCTAGCATTACCGGCTTCCGCTTCCCAGTTGCGACGGTTTTCGATGAGTTATCAGGTTCTTGCACGTAAATGGCGTCCGCGCTCGTTCCGCGAAATGGTCGGCCAGACCCATGTGCTCAAGGCTCTGATCAATGCCTTGGACAGCCAACGGCTGCACCACGCCTACCTGTTCACCGGCACGCGCGGGGTGGGCAAGACCACCATTGCGCGGATCATTGCCAAGTGCCTGAACTGTGAGACCGGCATCACCTCGACGCCCTGCGGCACCTGCTCGGTGTGCCGGGAGATCGACGAAGGGCGCTTTGTCGACCTGATCGAAATCGACGCCGCGAGCCGCACCAAGGTCGAGGACACCCGCGAACTGCTGGACAACGTGCAGTACGCCCCCAGCCGCGGGCGCTTCAAGGTCTACCTGATCGACGAAGTGCACATGCTCTCCAGCCACTCCTTCAACGCCCTGTTGAAGACCCTGGAGGAGCCGCCGCCCTACGTTAAGTTCATCCTGGCCACCACCGATCCGCAGAAACTTCCTGCAACGATTTTGTCGCGGTGCCTGCAGTTCTCCCTGAAGAACATGACCCCTGAGCGGGTGGTCGAGCATTTGACCCACGTATTGGGTGTGGAGAACGTGCCGTTCGAAGACGATGCGCTGTGGCTGCTGGGCCGCGCCGCCGATGGCTCGATGCGCGATGCCATGAGCCTGACCGACCAGGCGATTGCCTTCGGTGAAGGCAAGGTAATGGCCGCCGACGTGCGCGCCATGCTCGGCACCCTCGATCACGGCCAAGTGTTCGACGTGCTGCATGCGCTGATCGAAGGCGACGCCAAGGCGTTGCTCGAAGCCGTGCGCCATCTGTCGGAGCAGGGGCCGGACTGGAATGGCGTGCTCTCGGAAATTCTCAATGTGCTGCACCGCGTCGCTATCGCCCAGGCCCTGCCTGAGGGGGTCGACAACGGCCACGGCGACCGCGACCGCGTATTGGCACTGGCCCAGGCGCTGCCGGCCGAAGATGTGCAGTTCTACTACCAGATGGGCCTGATCGGGCGCCGCGACCTGCCGTTGGCACCAGACCCGCGCGGCGGTTTCGAAATGGTCATGCTGCGCATGCTGGCGTTTCGCCCCGCGGATACCGCCGACGCGCCGAGACAGCCACTAAAGCCAGTGGGGATCAGCCAGGCCACAGTTGATTCCGCCAAACCAGTGGCTGGCGCGGCGGTCGTTGCGCCAGTAAGCGCGCCGCAACCTGTGGCCGCTGCTCCAGCCATGGTCGCGGTGGAGCCTGTGGCGCCTGTAGTGGCGCCGCAGCCGATGGTCGAGCCCGAGCCCGCGCCGGTAGTCGATCTGCCCTGGAATGAGCCGGCAGAGGCCGTGGTCGAGCTGGCTCCTGCCGTCGAGCCTGTCCTCGAAACCACCGGCGAGCAGCCTGAACTGACGCCGATGCCGACGCCAACCCCCGACAGCGTGGTACCCGACGCGCCGGAATGGGTCTCGGCACCCGTGCCCGAGCCGACTATTGCCGAAGTGGACGCCGCTACCCCAGGCATCGACCTGGATGACGAACCGCCGCTGGACGAAGATTACATCGAGCCGGACATGGATTCGGCCTACAGCTACCTGGACGACCTGGCCAGCGAGCACACCGCCGAGCCTGCGCCCGAGCCCGAGGCGGAGCCTGCCGCCATGCCGGCCACTGGCCTGGCCCTGCAATGGCTGGAGCTGTTCCCGAAATTGCCGATTTCCGGCATGACCGGCAGCATCGCCGCCAACTGCACGCTGATCGCTGTCGATGGCGATCACTGGCTGTTGCACCTGGACCCGGCCCACAGCGCCCTGTTCAACGCGACCCAGCAGCGCCGGCTCAACGATGCCCTGAACCAGTTCCACGAACGCACCCTGACGGTGACCATCGAGCTGATCAAGCCCGAGCAGGAAACTCCGGCCCAGGCCGCCACCCGTCGCCGGCTCAACCGCCAGCGCGAGGCCGAGGAGTCGATCCAGGCCGACCCGCTGATCCAGCAGATGATGGAGCAGTTTGGCGCAGTGGTGCGACACGATACTATTGAACCTGTCGAAGCCCAGGCTGCAGCGGGCTGATAATTGCAGGCGCCGTGCCCCGAGGCTCGGCGCCGTATTGATCCACGTACTTTTGAGGTGATTCCCATGATGAAAGGTGGCATGGCCGGCCTGATGAAGCAGGCGCAGCAGATGCAGGAAAAGATGGCCAAGATGCAGGAAGAACTGGCCAACGCCGAAGTCACCGGTAAAGCCGGTGGCGATATGGTCAGCGTGGTGATGACCGGTCGTCACGACATCAAGCGCGTGAGCATTGACCCAAGCGTATTGCCGGGCGTTGGCGAAGACGACCTGGAAATGCTCGAAGCCCTGTTCGCCGCGGCCGTCAACGACGCCGTGCGCAAGATCGAAGCCAACAGCCAGGACAAAATGTCCGGCGTGACCGCGGGCATGCAACTGCCGCCGGGCATGAAGCTGCCGTTCTGACCGGCCAGCGCAAGACTGAAAATGCCAGGCATCGCGCCTGGCATTTTTGTTTGTGTCGGGCACAATCGAACGTCAGCCCTGCAACAGCTGTCTGCACCCTATACCGCTGAATTCAATCACCGATATAAAGGAGCCTCGCTGATGACCCAAGCCATGACCCTCAACCAGCGCATCGTCCTGGTATCACGCCCGCAGGGTGCGCCCGTGCCGGAAAACTTCCGCCTGGAGCGCGTGACGCTGCCCGACCTGGCAGACGGCCAGGTCCTGCTCAAGACCCTGTTCCTGTCCCTGGACCCCTACATGCGTGGACGTATGAGTGACGCGCCGTCCTACGCAGCCCCGGTAGAAATCGGCGAGGTGATGACTGGCGGCGCTGTCAGCCGCATCGAACAGTCGCGCAACCCCAAGTTCGAGGTGGGTGACCTGGTGGTCGGCACCACCGGCTGGCAAAGCCATAGCATCAGTGACGGCCGCAATTTGATACCGGTGCCCAACGGCTTGCCAAGCCCATCCATGGCCCTGGGTGTGCTGGGCATGCCCGGCATGACGGCCTACATGGGCCTGATGGATATCGGCCAACCCCAGGCCGGGGAAACCCTGGTGGTGGCGGCGGCCTCCGGTGCAGTGGGCTCGGTGGTTGGCCAGGTGGCCAAGCTCAAGGGCCTGCGGGTGGTTGGCATCGCGGGCGGCGCAGACAAATGCCGCTATGTGGTGGAAGAGTTGGGTTTTGACGCCTGCATCGATCACAAAGGCGCAGATTTTGCCGATGAACTGGCCCAGGCCTGTTTCAAAGGGGTGGACATTTATTACGAGAACGTCGGCGGCAAGGTTTTCGACGCCGTACTGCCCCTGCTCAATCCCAAGGCGCGGATCCCCCTGTGTGGCCTGATTGCCGGCTACAACGCCCATGAAGCGCCCACCGGTCCCGATCGGCTGCCGGCGCTGCAACGCACCCTGTTGACCAAACGCGTGCGCATCCAGGGCTTTATCGTGTTCGACGACTATGGCGACCGCCACCCGGAATTCATCAGCGCCATGGCGCCGTGGGTGCGGGACGGCAAGGTCAAGTTTCGCGAAGACGTGGTCGAGGGCCTTGAGCAGGCGCCCGAAGCTTTTATCGGCCTGTTGGAAGGGCGCAATTTCGGCAAGTTGGTCGTGCGTATTTGACGCTTATCCGAGGCGCGGGTATAAACCGCGTCTCGTTGTTTTGTCGGACCTTTGCCCCATGAGCTTCAGCCCTCTGATTCGTCAACTGATCGACGCCCTGCGCACCTTGCCGGGCGTGGGCCAGAAAACCGCCCAGCGTATGGCGCTGCAACTGCTGGAGCGTGACCGCAGCGGTGGCTCGCGGCTGGCCCAGGCCTTGAGCCAGGCCATGGAAGGTGTGGGCCATTGCCGTCAGTGCCGCACCCTTACCGAAGAAGAACTGTGCCCGCAATGCGCCGACCCCCGTCGCGACGACACCCTGCTGTGCGTGGTCGAAGGGCCGATGGACGTGTATGCGGTGGAGCAGACCGGCTACCGCGGGCGCTACTTCGTGCTCAAGGGCCACCTGTCGCCCCTTGACGGCCTGGGGCCTGAAGCCATTGGTATCCCGCAATTGGTGGCGCGCATCGAAGAGCAGGGCACCTTTACCGAAGTGATCCTGGCCACCAACCCTACGGTGGAAGGGGAAGCCACGGCGCATTACATCGCGCAACTGCTGACCAACAAAGGCCTGATCACCTCGCGCATCGCCCACGGCGTGCCGTTGGGTGGTGAGCTGGAGTTGGTGGACGGCGGCACCCTGGCGCACTCGTTTGCCGGGCGTAAACCTATCGCGCTGTAAGCCAAACTCCCTGGGGCACGCTGGCTTGTGTAGGAGCTGGCTTGCCTGCGATGCAGGCACTGCGGTGTATCAGGGGGACCGAGGCGATACCATCGCAGGCAAGCCAGTTCCTGCACAAGCATGCACATTGCATTTGCGTTCGGCTTGATAACCAAGCAAGCGCTTGGTAAGTTCGCTCCATCTCTGCATGGAGCTTGCCGATGTCTGCCTACCAGGAATATTTCGACCCCAGTCACCAATTGGTCCGCGACAGCGTGCGCCGTTTTGTCGAGCGCGAGATTGTGCCGGGCATCGAGCAGTGGGAGGAGGCCGAACACTTCCCTCGCGAGCTGTACCTCAAGGCCGGTGCGGCGGGGATTCTCGGGATCGGTTACCCCGAAGCCCTCGGCGGCAGCCATGAAGGCGACCTGTTCGCCAAGGTGGCCGCCAGCGAAGAGCTGATGCGCTGTGGCTCCGGCGGCGTGGTGGCGGGGCTGGGCTCGTTGGATATCGGCCTGCCGCCCATCGTCAAATGGGCCCGCCCCGAAATCCGCGAGCGCGTGGCCCCGCAGGTCTTGTCTGGCGAGAAGATCATGGCCCTGGCCGTCACCGAGCCCGGTGGTGGCTCCGACGTGGCCAGCCTGCAAACCCGTGCCGTGCGCGATGGCGATTGCTATCGGGTCAGTGGCAGCAAAACCTTTATTACCAGTGGCGTGCGCGCCGACTACTACACCGTCGCCGTACGTACCGGCGGGCCGGGCTTTGCCGGCATCAGCCTGTTGCTGATCGAGAAGGGCACACCTGGCTTCACCGTCGGCCAACCGCTGAAGAAAATGGGCTGGTGGGCGTCGGACACTGCCGAGTTGTTCTTCGACAATTGCCAGGTGCCCGCAGGCAACCTGATCGGCAGCGAAAACATGGGGTTTGCCTGCATCATGGGCAATTTCCAGAGCGAACGCCTGGCCCTGGCATTGATGGCCAACATGACGGCGCAGATGGCCCTGGAAGAGAGCCTGAAGTGGGCTGCGCAGCGCGAGGCCTTTGGCAAGCCGATTGGCAAGTTCCAGGTGCTCAAGCACCGCCTGGCGGAGATGGCCACGGCGGTCGAGGTTTCCCGCGAGTTCACCTACCGCCAGGCCGCGAAGATGGCGGCGGGCAAGAGTGTGATCAAGGAGATTTCCATGGCCAAGAACCTGGCCACCGACACCGCCGACCGGGTGACGTATGACGCGGTGCAGATCCTGGGAGGCCTGGGTTATATGCGCGGCAGCCTGGTGGAGCGGCTGTACCGGGATAACCGGATTTTGTCGATTGGTGGCGGGACGCGGGAGGTGATGAATGAAATCATCAGTAAGCAGATGGGGTTGTGATTGAGGGTGTTATTACTGGCCTCATCGCGGGCAAGCCCGCTCCTACATTTTGATTTGTGAACCCATTCAAAAGTGGGAGCGGGCTTGCCCGCGATGAGGCCCGCAAGACCAGCGCAAATTACCGCTCAGTCAAGCCAAACTGCGTCAAACAGAAGGTCGCAATCCCCATATCCTCCAAACGCTGCGAGCCCCCCAGCTCCGGCAGATCAATAATCGCCGCGGCCTCGAAAATCCGTGCTCCCATGCGCCGCGCCAGATTAGCCGCAGCAATCAAGGTGCCACCCGTGGCGATCAGGTCATCGAACATCAATACCGAATCCCCTTCGCACAGGCTGTCGGCGTGTACTTCGAGGAACGCTTCGCCATATTCGGTCTGATAGCCCTCGGACAGTACGTCTGCTGGCAGCTTGCCCTGTTTGCGGAACAGGATCAGAGGCTTGTTCAGTTGATAGGCAATCACCGATCCGATCAGAAAGCCGCGGGCATCCATCGCGCCGATATGGCTGAACTCGGCTTCGACGTAGCGATGGATAAAGGTGTCGGCCACCAGGCGCATGGCCTTGGGCGACTGGAACAGCGGCGTGATATCACGAAAGATCACCCCAGGCTTGGGGAAGTCGATGACGGGGCGAATCAGGGATTTGATGTCGAAGGAGTCGAAAGCCATCGTCGGGAGTCCTGGGCGCAAAGACTTCGCAGTATACCTGCGGCCTCGCCGGTTGGCTTGGCCGCAAGTGTCGCGCCCCTGGTCCGGCGGTCAGCCGTCGAGGGAGCCGCCGGCCAGTGCGCAGAGCTGGATCGGGTCGAGGATGTGTACTTCCTTGCCCTCGGCGGCAATCAGTTCGTTCTGCTGGAAGCGCGTGAATACCCGGGATACGGTTTCCACCGCCAGGCCCAGGTAATTGCCGATTTCGTTGCGCGACATGCTCAGGCGGAACTGATTGGCCGAGAAACCCCGGGCGCGGAAACGCGCCGACAGGTTGACCAGGAAGGTGGCAATCCGTTCGTCGGCGGTTTTTTTCGACAACAGCAGCATCATTTGCTGGTCGTCACGGATTTCCCGGCTCATCACGCGCATCAACTGGCGGCGCAACTGCGGCAATTGCAGGGCCAGTTCGTCCAGGCGTTCGAACGGGATCTCGCACACCGACGTGGTTTCCAGGGCCTGGGCCGACACTGGGTGAATCTCGGTGTCCATGCCCGACAGGCCCACCAGCTCGCTGGGCAGGTGGAAGCCGGTGATCTGTTCTTCGCCGCTGTCGCTCAGGCTGAACGTCTTCAAGGCGCCCGAGCGTACTGCATAGACGGAATCGAACTTGTCACCCTGGCGAAACAGAAACTCGCCTTTCTTCAGGGGGCGACCACGTTTAACGATTTCGTCCAGCGCATCCATGTCTTCCAGATTCAGCGAAAGTGGCAAGCAGAGGGGCGCCAGGCTGCAATCCTTGCAGTGAGCCTGGCTATGAGCGCGCAGTTTAACTGGCTCGGACATTTCTTAAATCCTTGTGGGAAAACACACATAAGACGTAAGGGTACCGCACTGAGGGACTATCAGGCCAGCCTGTACAAAAAACCGGCAGGGGTATAAAGAATTTTACCCCGCGGCCGATGAACTGCTAACGACCAAGAGCTTGGAGGCTCACGATATGCTTTCCATCGACGGCAATCTCCCGTCCCGCACCACTGTGCCGACGCTGCTTGAACCGAAAAAAACCAGCACCGTGGGCGCCGGTACCGAATCAACGGCGCTGGGTGAAACCCAGCCTGCCGAAGGCGTGAGTGTGACCTTTTCCGGTGCGTCGCTGAAGGCTGCCAGCGCCGAGAAGACCGCCAACGACGATATCGAAGAAAGCGGGCTGGACGAGAACGTGCAGAAACTGCTGAAAATGATTCGCCAGTTGAAGCAGCAGATCGCGGAAAAGATGGCAGAGATGTCGGCGATCATGTCCGACAAGCGCCTCAGCCCGGAGCAGGTCCTGGCGAAACTGAGCGGCGTGCAATCGGCGTTGGGCGGCTTGCAAGCCTCGCTGACCGGCGCCTATGCGTCGTTGAGCGAAGCGATGAAGAACCTGAGCGCCGAAGACGCGGTGAAGGCCGCCTCGTTGATGGCCAAGTAACCCGGCTTAGATCACCCGCGAAAATCGCTGCCTATTCTGTTGCTCCAGATAGGCATCGAACACCATGCACACCGAGCGCACCAGCAGGCGTCCGGCCGGCAGTACCCGAATGCCTTCGGCGTCGAGTTCGATCAGGCCGTCACTGGCCATGGCTTGGAGTTGTGGCCAAAGCTCGGCGAAATAGCCGCGAAAATCCACGGTGAAGGCCTGCTCGATGCTTTCGAAGTCCAGGCTGAAGTGACAGATCAACTGTTGAATCACCGCCCGGCGCAAACGATCGTCCGCCGTGCAGAGCAGGCCGCGACTGGTGGCCAGTTGCGCCCCCGCAAGGGCGTTCTGGTAGTGATTCAGGTCGCTGCTGTTCTGGCAGTACAGGTCACCAATCTGACTGATGGCCGAAACGCCGAGCCCGATCAAATCGCAGTGACCGTGGGTGGTGTAGCCCTGGAAGTTGCGCTGCAGGGTGGACTCTTCCTGGGCAATGGCCAATTCGTCATCGGGCAGGGCGAAGTGGTCCATGCCGATGTAGTTGTAGCCAGCCGCCGTCAACTGTTCGATGGTTTCCTGCAGCATCTGCAATTTGACGGCGGGGGCCGGCAGGTCTTCGCCGTTGATTCGCCGCTGGGGCAGGAAGCGTTCCGGCAGGTGGGCATAGTTGAACACCGACAGGCGGTCGGGTTGCAGGCTGATGACCTCGGCCACCGTGCGGGCGAAATGCTCCGGGGTCTGCTTGGGCAGGCCGTAGATCAGGTCGATATTGATCGAGCGAAACTGCAGGGTGCGCGCCGCGTCGATCACCGCGCGGGTTTCTTCCAGGCTTTGCAGGCGATTGACCGCCCGCTGTACCTCGGGGTCCAGGTCCTGCACGCCGATGCTCACGCGGTTGAAGCCCAGTTCACGCAGCAGGCCCATGGTGGCCCAGTCGGCTTCCCGGGGGTCGATCTCGATGCCGTAGTCGCCGGAGTCGTCATCCAGCAGGTTGAAGTGCTGGCGCAGTTGCGCCATCAGTTGGCGTAATTCGTCGTGGCTGAGAAAGGTCGGTGTGCCGCCGCCAAAATGCAGCTGCTGCACCCGTTGGTTGGGGTCCAGGTGGCAGGCGACCAGTTGAATCTCTTGTTCCAGGCGTTGCAGGTAGGCCTGGGCGCGACCGCGATCCTTGGTGATGACTTTGTTGCAGGCGCAGTAGTAGCAAATGTTCGCGCAGAACGGCACGTGCACATACAGCGACAGCGGGCGCACCGCCTTGCGGCTGTCGCGCAGGGCGTGCAGCAGGTCGAAAGTGCCAACCTGGCTGGTGAATTGTACGGCGGTGGGGTAGGAGGTGTAGCGCGGCCCCGCGAGGTCGTAGCGATGAATCAGATCAGTATCCCAACGAATGGCGTCGAGCATGCGGGCGTTCCCCGGATTGGCTAGTGGGCCGAGTCTAGGGGCATGGCCGGGCGGTCATCTTGATTTGTATCAAAGGGGAGCGGCGCTATGCCACATGGCCTTTTAGTGGCCCATCAGCCAGTGCTGATGGGGGCCGGGTAGGGTCCAGATCCCGAACACCATCACCAGCAGGCCGCCCGCCACGCGCACACTGCGCTTGCGCAACAGCGCGGTGACACGCTCCGCCGCCAGACCGGTGGCGAGCAAGACCGGCCAGGTGCCAAGGCCGAAGGCCAGCATTAGCAACCCGCTATCCATCGCATTGCCCTGGCTGGCCGCCCACAACAAGGTGCTGTAGACCAGGCCGCACGGCAACCAACCCCACAGCGCGCCCAGCAGCAAGGCGCGGGGCAGGCTGGACACCGGCAGCAAACGGTTGGCAAACGGCTGGATATGGCGCCACAGGCCGCGGCCGAGGCTTTCGATACGGGTCAGGCCGCTCCACCAGCCGGCCAGGTACAGGCCCATGCTGATCAACAGCAGGCCCGCGAGGATGCGCATGAACATCGCCGCCGGGCTGTTGGCCACGGCCCAGCCGGCCAGGCCAATCAATACGCCGGCGCAGGCATAGCTAAGGATGCGTCCCAGGTTGTACGCCAGCAGCAAGCGAAAGCGCCGGCTGCGTTGCTCCGGGGGGATGGCCAGGGTCAGCGCGCCCATCAGGCCGCCGCACATGCCCAGGCAATGACCGCCGCCCAGCAGGCCGAGGATCAGCGCAGAAACCAGCAGCGGCGCGAGGTCAAGCATGGGGCGGCGCCGGCTCGTCAGGCTTGGTCGGTGGTTGCGCATGGCTGCTGGCTTCGTCGACAGCGGCCAGGTGCTTGGGGTCCTGGTCGTCGAACAACACGCTGTGGGCCGGCCCGTCGAGGTCGTCATACTGGCCGCTGTCCACCGCCCAGAAGAAGATGTAGATGGCGATGGCGACGATCAGCAGCGCCGCAGGAATCATTACGTAAAGAGCTGGCATCGCTACTCCATGCCCGCGCGGCTCAAGCCGGCAGCGGGCGGGGCTGTGGGGTGGTGCTCGCGGCACTGGCGCGCGGCAGGCGTGTCAGGCGCAGGGCGTTGAGCACCACGGTCAACGAACTGAGGGACATGCCGATCGCAGCCCAGATCGGCGTGATCCAACCGAGGGCGGCGAACGGCAACATCAGGCCATTGTACAGCCCGGCCCACAGCAGGTTTTCAATGATTACCCGGCGCGTGCGCCGGGCCAGGCTGAAGGCTTGCACCAGGGCGTCCAGGCGGTTGGACAACAGCACCGCATCGGCGCTGGTTTTCGCCAGGTCAGTGGCCGAGCCCATGGCCACGCTGATATCGGCGGCGGCCAATACCGGCACGTCATTCACGCCGTCCCCGAGCATCAGCACCTTGCGGCCTTCCTTGTGCAGTTGTTGCAGCACCTGCAGCTTGTCATCCGGGCGCAGGCCGCCACGGGCTTCGTCGATCCCCAGTTCGGCGGCGACGCTGGCGACCATCGGCGAGCTGTCACCCGACAGTAGCAAGGTACGCCAGCCCCGCGCCTTGCACGCGGCCAGCAGCGCCGGTGCATCGCTGCGCAGGCGATCATCCAGGACAAACCAGGCCAGGGCCCCGCCGGTATCGCCCAGCAGCAGCCATTGGCCAGCGTCTTGCGGCGAATCGGGAATCCCACAGCCGCTTAATTCACAGACAAAAGCGGGTTGGCCGATCCGCAGCAGGCGTTCGCCGACCCGCCCTTCGAGCCCCAGGCCAGGGGTGCTGAGCACCTCTTCAGCTGCCAGCGGCGCGCGGCCAAAGGCCCGGGCAATCGGGTGTTCGGAGCGGTTTTCGAGGGCGGCGGCCAGGGCCAGGGCGAGATCGCTGCTCATGCTGCCCAGCGGCCGGATGGCGCGCAGGGCCAGGCGGCCTTCGGTGAGGGTGCCGGTCTTGTCGAAAATCACTGTGTCGATCTGGTTCAAGCCTTCCAGCACATGGCCACGGGTCAGCAGCAGGCCGAGTTTATGCAGAGTGCCGGTGGCGGCGGTCAAGGCCGTGGGGGTTGCCAGGGACAGGGCGCACGGGCAAGTCGCCACCAGCATCGCCAGGACAATCCAGAATGCTCGCGATGAATCCAGCTCCCACCACAGCAGGCCGATCACAGCGGCGGCGATCAGTGAGCAGAGCAGGAACCATTGCGCGGCGCGGTCGGCGATTTCTGCCAGGCGCGGTTTTTCGGCCTGGGCCCGCTCCAGCAGGCGCACGATGGCCGACAAGCGGGTGTCGTGTCCCAGGGCGCGCACTTGCACGGTCAACGCGCCTTCGACGTTGAGGGTGCCAGCGGTGACGCTATCGCCGGCCTGTCGCGGTTGTGGCAGGTATTCGCCGGTGAGCAGGGATTCATCAATGCTCGATTGGCCCTCCAGGATCACCCCGTCAGCCGGCAGGATCGCGCCCGGATGCACCAGCACCCGGTCGCCCAGGGCCAGTTCGGTGAGCAGGATGCGTTCGCTCTGGCCATCGCCTTTGAGGCGCAGGCACGAGGCCGGTAGCAGGTTGACCAACTGGGCGGTGGCGGCGGCCGTGCGCTCGCGGGCACGGCGCTCCAGGTAGCGGCCGGCCAGCAGGAACAGGGCGAACATGCCCACGGCATCGAAATACAGCTCGCCCACTCCCGTTATCGCGGTCCAGATTCCCGCGAGGTAAGCGCCGCCGATGGCCAGTGACACCGAGACATCCATGGTCAGGTGGCGAGTGCGCAGGTCGCGCATGGCGCCCTTGAAAAACGGCGCGCAGCTGTAGAACACGATGGGGGTGGTCAAAAACAGCGCGACCCAGCGCAGGATCACGTGCAGCTCGGGGCTCAGGTCGATATTGAATTCCGGCCAGGTGGCCATGGTTGCCATCATCGCCTGGAACCACAGCAGGCCGGCGACGCCGAGTTGGCGCAGGGCCAGGCGGTTTTCGCTGGCCAGTTGTTCGGCGGCGCGGTCGGCTTGATAGGGGTGGGCGGCGTAGCCGATCTGGCGCAGCTCGCTGAGCACCTGGCTCAACGGCAACTGCCCATCGGCCCAGCGCACATGCAGGCGATGGTTGGACAGGTTCAGTCGCGCCTCGGCCACGGCGGGCAGGCTGCGCAGGTGTTTTTCGATCAGCCAGCCGCAGGCGGCGCAACTGATGCCTTCCATCAACAGGGTGGCTTCGGCCAGGTCGCCGTCGTGGCGCACGAAGGGTTTTTGCACATCGGCGCGGTCGTACAGCGCCAGTTCGTCGACCAACTGCACGGGCAGCGCTTCGGGGTTGGCCGAGGCCTCGCTGCGGTGTTGGTAATAGCTTTCCAGCCCGCCTGCGACAATCGCCTCGGCCACCGCCTGGCAACCCGGGCAGCAGAGCTCGCGGGACTCGCCAAGGATCACCGCAGTGAAGCGGCTGCCGGGCGGGACGGGGAGGGCGCAGTGGTAGCAGGGGGTTGGGGTGGTCATGGTTTTGGATCTGTGTGGGCGGGAAGGGCCTCATCGCGGGCAAGCCCGCTCCTACAAGGTTATCGCACACTCCCTGTAGGAGCCGGCTTGCCGGCGATGCGCGAAGCGCGGCTGTCAGTTCTTCAGGTCTTCAGCACCCTGCAACGGCTCGTCACCTAACTTCAAGTCGGTGCCATGGCTGACTTCTTCCTCTTCAAACATGCGCCAGGTCCTGTCGCCTTCGACCCCCAGCAGTTCGACGAAGCGCCGCCCCTCGACCTTGTCGGTCACCTGGCCGATGTACCGCCCCGGCTCGCTCTGGCTGCGGGTGAGCACGACCTTGCGGTCTTTCTCCGGCTGGGTCGGCGAAATCAGGTTCAGCTCCAGAGTAGTCGGCCCGCTGTTGCCGGTGAGGAACAGTTCCACTTCACCGGTCAGTTCATCCAGGTGCAGGGTGGCGCGCATTTGCAGGGTCTGGGCCAGCAGTTCGCGGTCCAGGGAGCGGTTGATGCCTTTGCCGGCCTCGTAGTAGTTGTCGTTGACCAGGTTGTCCGGGTTGTTCACCGCGATGGTCACCATGGACAAGGTCAGCGTCACCGAGCAGGCCAGGATGGCAATGATGATCCAGGGCCAGAGGTGCTTGTACCAGGGGCTTGCGGCAGTTGCTACGGGCATTGTTCTGCTCTCTTTTAACGAATTTGTGGGCCGATGAACCGGCTCTTGGCTTCAACGTGGACGCTGTCATCGTCAGCATCCTTGAGGATGAATTTCACCTCGTTGGTGCTCGATGGCAATTGTTCCGGCGCGCTCGACAGCTCCACCGGCATAGTGAAGATTTCCCCGGCGGCGACCTTGATCTCGCGCTTGCCTTGCAGCTTGAGGTCCGGCAGGCCGCTGGCGTCCAGCACGTAGGTGTGGTCGTGCTGGTCCTTGTTCATGATTTTCAGGCTGTAGACGTTCTCGATCCGCCCTTCGGCGTTTTCGCGGTAGAGCACGCGGTCCTTGCTGACGTCGAAACCCACCAGCGAGCGCATGAAAAACGCCGTGGCCAGCAGGCTGATCATCGCCAGCAGCACCAGCGCATAGCCGATCAGGCGCGGGCGCAACTTGTGGGTCTTTTGCCCCGACAGGTTATGTTCGGTGGTGTAGCTGATCAACCCGCGAGGGTAGTCCATCTTGTCCATGATGGTGTCGCAGGCGTCGATGCAGGCCGCGCAGCCAATGCACTCGATCTGCAGGCCGTCACGGATGTCGATCCCGGTGGGGCAGACCTGCACGCACATGGTGCAGTCGATGCAATCCCCCAGGCCCTGGGCCTTGTAGTCGATGCCTTTCTTGCGTGGGCCACGCACTTCGCCACGACGCGGGTCATAGGAGACGATCAGGGTGTCCTTGTCGAACATCACGCTCTGGAAGCGCGCATACGGACACATGTAGATGCACACTTGTTCACGCAGCCAGCCGGCGTTGCCGTAGGTGGCGAGGGTGAAGAAGCCGACCCAGAAGTACGACCAGCCATCGGCTTGGCCTGTGAAGAAGTCGAAGACCAGTTCGCGGATCGGCGAGAAGTAGCCGACAAAGGTCATGCCGGTAACAAAACCGATGATCAGCCACAGGCTGTGCTTGCTGAGTTTACGCAGGAACTTGTTGGCGCTCATCGGCGCCTTGTCCAGCTTGATCCGCTGGTTGCGGTCGCCTTCGGTGACCTTTTCGCACCACATGTAGATCCAGGTCCACACGCTTTGCGGGCAGGTGTAGCCGCACCAGATCCGCCCGGCGTACACGGTGATAAAGAACAGGCCAAAGGCCGAGATGATCAGGATGCCCGACAGCAGGATGAAGTCCTGGGGCCAGAATGTCGCACCGAAAATGAAGAATTTACGCTCTGGCAGGTTCCACCAGACGGCTTGGTGCCCGCCCCAGTTCAGCCACACCGTACCGAAGTACAGCAGGAACAACCCGGCACCGCCGAGCATCCGCAGATTGCGGAACATCCCGGTGAACGCACGGGTGTAGATTTTCTCCCGCGAGGCGTAGAGATCGACGGTGTCGCTGGTTTTTTTGGCAGGCGGGGTAACGTCATGTACCGGAATCTGGTTGCTCATCATTGCATCCCACGGCAGTGGAGATTTGCCTCGGCCAGTACGTGCCAGCCGGGGTCAAAATAGGGGTCTTGCAGTGGCGTAATGATACGCCTGTAGTACCGATGAACGGGTGCGACCTTTGGTCGCGTTGGGGGAAATCAATTGATGGTGTACGTGACTTGAATCAATTGACAGGATGAGTATGGACGGTTTTTCAGGGCTCGAAGGTCATTCGTCCCATGGGTTGATCAGTGTCACACCGCTGCTTTGGAAGTCGGTGACATTGCGGGTGACCACGGTCAGGCCGTGAACCAGAGCGGTTGCGGCGATAAGCGCATCACTTTCGTTGGCACAATCGGGCACATGCAGGCTGGCGCAGCGCAATGCCACGGCAGCGTCAATTGGCAGGATTCTGGCATCGAAGGCCGGCATGACGTGGCGTTTGAGCCAGGTGCGCAAGACCTTGCCCTGCGCGGGGTCACGGCGCTCCATTCGCAGCACCCCCGTCTCGAGTTCCTTCAAGGTAATCGCCGAAATATACATGCGCGGTGCGGCGACGGTTCTGGCCCAGGCCACCACATTTTTGTCGGCTTGGGGTTTGCGTAACTCGGAAATGACGTTGGTATCGAGCAGATACATCAGGAGAGGTCCACGGGTCGGTGTGTAATCACGGCACGCTCGGTTTCAAACTCGATATCCGCCGCTTCGGGCATCACCAACAGGTCAACGATATCGGCGTTGATGCCTGTCAATTTTTGGTAGTCCTCAATACTTAGCAGTACATGGGCAGGCTTGCCTCGATCGGTAATAAAAACCGGTCCTTGGCGCGCGGCTTTTTTGGCACCGCTTGTGTCCTGGTTGAATTCGCGGCTGGAGATTGTCGTGATAGTCATGGGGCGCCTCCCAGCGGGATGGGTGAATGTAGTTACGTTACTACTACGCAGTTGTAAGCCACAAGCTTGAAGCTACAAACGGTCGATAGGCTTCACCAGAACCAAAAAAGCCCCGCCAGCATGCGCTGTACGGGGCTTTTTATTGGGGCTTGCAGCTTACTTCTGCTCTTGCTGCTCTTTGTGCGACAGGCTGTAAACATACGCCGCCAGCAAGTGCACCTTGTCGTTACCTTGCAGTTGCTCTTGCGCAGGCATCTGACCCTGGCGGCCGTAACGGATGGTCTGCTGCAGTTGGGCGAAGCTGGAGCCGTAGATGAACGCGCCCGGGTGGGTCAGGTCGGGTGCGCCCATTGCTGGCGTACCCTTGCCGGCCGGTCCGTGGCAGGCCACGCAGTTGGCGGCGAAGAGTTTCTCGCCGTTGGCCACGTCGGCCTTGGCGCCTTCCGGCAGCTTGCGGCCATCGAGGTTGGTCAGCACGAAGCCGGCCACATCAGCCACGCCTTGTTCGCCGATGACTTCAGCCCAGCCCGGCATCACTGCATGGCGGCCGCCCATGATGGTGGCCTTGATGGTTTCCGGCTCGCCGCCCCAGCGCCAGTCGGCGTCGGTCAGGTTGGGAAAGCCGTAGGCACCCTTGGCGTCGGAACCGTGGCAGACCGAGCAGTTGGAGGCGAACAGGCGGCCTCCCATCTTCAGGGCTTGCGGGTCCTTGGCCACTTCTTCAATAGGCATGGCCGCGAATTTGGCGAAGATCGGCCCGAACTTGGCGTCCGAGCGCGCCATTTCCTTTTCCCACTCGTGCACGCCAGTCCAGCCGCTCTGGCCGTTGGCGAATGGGGTTTGCTTGTCGTTATCGAGGTAGGCATAGCCCGGCAGCAGGCCTTTCCAGTTGCCCAGGCCCGGGTACAGCACCAGGTAGCCCAGGGCAAACACGATGGTGCCGACGAACAACATGAACCACCACTTTGGCAGTGGGTTGTCGTATTCCTCGATGCCATCGAACGAGTGGCCAACCGTCTCGTCCGTTTGTTCGGCGCGCTGGCCCTTGCGGGTCGACAGCAGCAGCCAGGTCAGGGCAAAAATGGTACCCAGACTGAGGACTGTGACGTACAGACTCCAGAACGTAGTCATTCTTTGTTACTCCTAGAAGCTTGCTCGACGTGCTTGATGGCTTCGGGATCATCCGCAAAAGGCAGCAAGGTCGCGTCTTCAAACTCTGACTTGCGCTTGGGGCTGAACACCCACAACGCCAGGCCGATAAAGGCCACCATCACGACAACGGTGCCCAGGCCTCGAATCATCCCGATATCCATTCAGATCACCGTTTGCTTTTGATGATGGTGCCCAGGCCTTGCAGGTAGGCCACCAGCGCGTCCATTTCGGTCTTGCCCTTGACGGCTGCCTGGGCACCGGCGATGTCTTCGTCGGTGTAAGGCACGCCGAGGGTGCGCAAGACTTCCATTTTCTTGGCAGTGTCTTTGCCGTCGAGCTTGTTTTCCACGAGGAACGGGTACGCCGGCATTTTCGACTCGGGCACCACGTTGCGCGGGTTGTACAAGTGCGCACGCTGCCAGTCATCGGAGTAACGACCACCCACGCGGGCCAGGTCCGGACCGGTACGCTTGGAGCCCCACAGGAACGGGTGGTCCCACACGCTTTCGCCGGCGACCGAGTAGTGGCCATAGCGTTCGGTTTCAGCACGGAACGGGCGGATCATCTGTGAGTGGCAGCCGACACAGCCGTTGGCGATGTACACATCGCGACCTTCCAGTTCAAGGGCGGTACGTGGCTTCATGCCTTCGACCGGCTTGTTGGTGACGTCCTGGAAAAACAGCGGAACGATCTGGGTCAGGCCGCCGATACTCACGGCGATGACCATGAAGAAGGCCAGCAGGCCGATATTCTTCTCGACTACTTCATGCTTCATCAGTGAGCTCCCACGACGGCGATCTTGGTGGCGGCTTCAGCCTCTACAGGGTTGGAGGCACGCACGGTGCGCCACACGTTGTAGGCCATGAACAGCATGCCGCTGGCAAAGAACGCACCACCGAGGGCACGGACGATGAAACCAGGATGGCTGGCTTGCAGCGCTTCGACGAAGGAGTAGGTGAGGGTGCCGTCGTCGTTGATCGCACGCCACATCAGGCCCTGGGTGATGCCGTTGACCCACATCGAGGCGATGTAGAGCACGGTGCCGATGGTGGCCAGCCAGAAGTGGGTATTGATCAGGCTGGTGCTGTGCATCTGCGCCCGGCCATAGAGCTTGGGAATCATGTGATACAGCGCGCCGATGGAGATCATCGCTACCCAGCCGAGGGCGCCGGCGTGGACGTGGCCGATGGTCCAGTCGGTGTAGTGGGACAGCGAGTTGACCGTCTTGATGGCCATCATCGGCCCTTCGAAGGTCGACATGCCGTAGAACGCCAGCGATACCACCAAAAAGCGCAGGATCGGGTCGGTGCGCAGCTTATGCCAGGCGCCCGACAGGGTCATCATGCCGTTGATCATGCCGCCCCAGCTTGGAGCCAGCAGGATGATCGACATGGCCATGCCCAGGGACTGTGCCCAATCTGGCAGTGCGGTGTAGTGCAGGTGGTGCGGACCGGCCCAGATATACAGGGTGATCAGCGCCCAGAAGTGCACGATGGACAGGCGATAGGAGTAGATCGGACGCTCGGCCTGTTTCGGCACGAAGTAGTACATCATCCCCAAAAAGCCGGTGGTCAGGAAGAACCCTACGGCGTTGTGGCCGTACCACCACTGGATCATCGCATCGGTCGCACCGGCGTAGGCCGAGTAGGACTTGAAGAAACTCACCGGCAGGGACGCGTGGTTGACGATGTGCAGCATCGCCGTCACGACGATGAATGCGCCGTAGAACCAGTTACCGACATAGATGTGCTTGGTCTTGCGCTTGACGATGGTGCCAAAGAACACAATGCCGTAGGTCACCCAGACGATCGCCAGAAGGATGGCAAGGGGCCATTCCAATTCCGCGTATTCCTTGGTGGTGGTGAAGCCCATTGGCAGGGTGATGATGGCGCCGACAATCACCGCTTGCCATCCCCAGAAGGTGAAGGCGGCGAGACCATCGGAAATCAGTCGCGTCTGGCAGGTTCGCTGCACGACATAGTAGGAAGTGGCAAACAGTGCACATCCGCCGAAGGCGAAGATCACCAGGTTGGTGTGCAGTGGGCGTAGGCGTCCAAACGTCGTCCATGGCAGGTCGAAGTTCAACTCCGGCCAGACCAGTTGCGAGGCGATGAAGACACCGAGCCCCATGCCAAGGATCCCCCAGACCACCGTCATGATGGCGAACTGGCGGACTACCTTATAGTTATAAGCAGTCGGACTGATTGCTGTGCTCATTCTAAGGTTCCACGGTTTAGGTGTTTTATTAGGATAAAAATCGGTCGCAAGTATGGAGAAAGCGAGGTGCCATTGCAACGTAACGCTGACCTGCGTCAATGCTTTACAAACCAGATTCTGCGCCCTTTCCATGTTTGGCGTAAGGACAAAATCAAAAATGAAAAGCTGACGGGTTGGACAGGAATTTTGAGGGGGCGCAGGTACTTGTAGCGAGGTATGTACAAACAAGCTGGCGGAGTGACGAATGGTCAATGGCACGACAGCCGGTAACTGCCAGCCTTTGCGCCTGTCACCCTGCTGGAGTGTCTGACTCATCGAGTGCAAGTCGAGCTGCGACCGATCAACACCGGCCCACTGTGGAAACAAGCGTAGACCCGAATGGCGAGAGGGGAAAGGTGTGCTTTAGAAGGGTGTGACAATCTGGCGCAGGGCGCAGCGGTTAGTAGCAAGCTGCAAGGGGCAGGTTTGGAGCGGGGAGAGGGAGGGCTGCAAGAGCCGAGTTGAGAACTCTTCTCTTGCAGCGTGCAGCTTGAAGCTTACTTCTGCTCTTTCTGCGACAGGCTGTAGACGTAGGCCGCCAGCAGGTGGACCTTGTCGTTGCCTTGCAGAGCTTCCTGCGCCGGCATCTGGCCCTGGCGGCCGTGACGGATGGTCTGCTGCAACTGCGCAAGGCTGGTGCCGTAGATGAAACCGGCAGGCTGCGTCAGGTTTGGCGCGCCCATGGCTTCAACGCCGTGGCCTTCTGGGCCGTGGCAGGCCACGCAGGTGGTGTCGAACGCTTGCTTGCCAGCAGCCAGGTCGACCTTGCTGTCAGCCGGCAGCGGCAACTTGGCCAGGTCGTGGCGCACATAGGCCGCGACGTTTTTCACCCCGTCCTCGCCCAACACTTCACCCCAGGCCGGCATGGCGGCGTGGCGCCCGTTCATGATGGTCAGCTTGATCGCGTCTGCCGAACCACCCCAGCGCCAGTTGTCGTCCGCCAGGTTCGGGAAGCCATAGGCGCCCTTGGCATCGGAGCCGTGGCACACCGCGCAGTTGGAGGCAAACAGGCGGCCGCCCATTTTCAACGCTTGCGGGTCCTTGGCTACTTCTTCCACGGGCATGGCTGCGAATTTGGCGAAGATCGGCCCGAACTTGGCGTCGGCCTTGGCCATTTCCTTGTCCCATTCCTTGGTCTGGGTCCAGCCGTCTTCATAGCCCGGCAACACGCCTTTCCAGTTGCCCAGGCCCGGATAGAGGATCAGGTAGCCGACGGCAAACACCAGGGTGCCGGCGAACAACATGAACCACCACTGGGGCAGGGGGTTGTCGTACTCCTCAATCCCGTCGAAGGCGTGGCCCATGGTCTGGTCGACGCTGCCCTTGGTCTCGCCCTTGCGGGTGCCGAACAGCAGCCAGGTCAGGCCGATCAGGCTGCCGAGGGTCAGTACACAGATCCATGTACTCCAAAAGGTAGTCATGGCCGAATGCTCCTTGTTACAGGCTCTTCTTGAGCGTCGGATGGGGTGTCGATGGCGTCAGGCTTAGGCTCATCGGCAAATGGCAGCAGGCAGGCCTCGGCGAACTCCGGGTTGCGCTTGGAGTTGAACACCCACAGCGACAGGCCGATGAAGGCAATTGCCACCACCAGCGTGCCGAGGCCGCGGATCATTCCGGTATCCAGTTCAAAACCCATGGTTCACCTCTTGCTCTTGATTGCAGTGCCGAGCACTTGCAGGTAGGAGACCAGGGCGTCCATTTCGGTCTTGCCCTTGAGGCTGTCCACGGCCGCGGTGATGTCTGCGTCGGTGTACGGCACGCCGAGGGTGCGCATGACCTTGAGCTTGGTTTCTGTGTGGCTGCTGTCGACCTGGGCGGTGACCAGCCAAGGGTAGGCCGGCATCTTCGACTCAGGCACAACGTTGCGCGGGTTGTACAAGTGCGCGCGGTGCCAGTCGTCGGAGTAGCGCGCGCCAACACGGGCCAGGTCCGGACCGGTACGCTTGGAACCCCACAGGAACGGGTGATCCCACACGCTTTCGCCGGCGACCGAGTAGTGGCCGTAGCGTTCGGTCTCGGCGCGGAACGGCCGGATCATCTGCGAGTGACACTGTACGCAGCCTTCGCGGATGTAGATGTCACGGCCTTCCAGTTGCAGCGCGGTGTAGGGCTTCATGCCTTCGACCGGCTTGTTGGTGACGTCCTGGAAGAACAGCGGGACGATCTGCGTCAGGCCGCCGATACTCACGGCAAGCACCATCAGCAGCATCAATAGGCCGACGTTCTTTTCAATCGTTTCGTGTTTCATCATCGACTCCTCAGGCCATCTGCGCCGCAGCGGCCACTTCGGCAGGTTGTGCCGAACGCACGGTGCGCCAAGTGTTGTAAGCCATCAGGAACATGCCGCTGAGGAAGATCGCTCCGCCCACCAACCGCACGATGAAGCCTGGGTGGCTGGCCACCAGGGTTTCGACGAAGGAGTAGGTCAGGGTGCCGTCTTCGTTGACCGCACGCCACATCAGGCCTTGGGCAATGCCGTTGACCCACATCGAAGCGATGTAGAGCACGGTGCCGATGGTCGCCAGCCAGAAGTGCGCGTTGATCAGGCCGAGGCTGTACATCTGCTCGCGACCGAAGATTTTCGGGATCATGTGGTACAGCGCGCCGATGGAGATCATCGCTACCCAACCGAGGGCGCCGGCGTGTACGTGGCCGATGGTCCAGTCGGTGTAGTGGGACAGGGCGTTGACCGTCTTGATGGCCATCATCGGCCCTTCGAAGGTCGACATGCCGTAGAACGCCAGCGATACAACGAGGAAGCGCAGGATCGGGTCGCTGCGCAGCTTATGCCAGGCGCCCGAGAGGGTCATCATGCCGTTGATCATGCCGCCCCAGCTTGGCGCCAGCAGAACCAGTGACATCACCATGCCCAGGGACTGTGCCCAGTCCGGCAGCGCGGTGTAGTGCAGGTGGTGAGGACCGGCCCAGATGTACAGGGTGATCAGTGCCCAGAAGTGCACGATGGACAAGCGATAGGAGTAAACCGGACGCTCGGCCTGCTTGGGCACGAAGTAGTACATCATCCCCAAAAAGCCCGCAGTGAGGAAGAAACCTACGGCGTTGTGGCCATACCACCACTGCACCATGGCATCCGTCGCACCGCCGTACAGCGAGTAGGACTTGGTCAGGCTGACCGGGATTTCCAGGTTGTTGACGATATGCAGGATCGCCACGGTGATGATGAACGCACCGAAGAACCAGTTACCGACATAGATGTGCTTGGTGTTGCGCTTGGCCACGGTGCCGAAGAACACGATGGCGTAGGCGACCCAGACGATGGTGATCAGGATGTCGATCGGCCATTCCAGCTCGGCGTATTCCTTGGAACTGGTGTAGCCCAGTGGCAAGCTGATTGCTGCCAGCAGGATCACCAACTGCCAGCCCCAGAAGCAGAACGCGGCGACTTTCGGCGCGAACAGCTGGGTCTGGCAGGTGCGTTGCACCGCGTAGAAGGAGCTGGCAAACAGCGCGCAGCCACCAAACGCGAAAATCACCGCGTTGGTGTGCAGTGGGCGCAATCGACCGAAACTGGTCCAAGGCAGGTTGAAGTTGAGTTCGGGCCATACCAACTGGGCGGCGAGAAAAACCCCGAGCCCCATGCCGACGATGCCCCACACCACCGTCATAATGGCGAATTGGCGGACCACCTTGTAGTTATAGGCGGTACTTAAAGTAGTGTTCATGGTTCCCCATCCACGGTTCAACCCAAGCAGATGCGGCACTTGGGCTGGAGTTATAGGCAGACTAAAAAGCGAGGCAAGCATGGGCAAAGAGCACAAGGCCAGTATTGACGGGGATCAATGGGCGCAGTGTGTGCGTGAACACGGGTGGTTATGGAATGCGGCCACGAGCGTTGACGCGGGCCAATCACCAACGCTGATCCTGGCTCACGGTGCCGGCGCGCCGATGGACTCGGGCTTTATGGACGACATGGCTGTACGCCTTGCCGGGCATGGCGTGAACGTGTTGCGCTTCGAGTTTCCCTACATGGCCCAGCGCCGTGTGGATGGCGGCAAACGCCCGCCGAACCCGGCGCCAAAACTGCTGGAATGCTGGCGCGAGGTATATGCCCAGGTGCGACGTCATGTCGCTGGGCCTTTGGCGATTGGCGGCAAGTCCATGGGCGGGCGGATGGCCAGTTTATTGGCCGATGAATTGGCGGCAGATGCACTGGTGTGCCTGGGGTATCCGTTCTATGCGGTGGGTAAGCCAGAGAAGCCACGGGTCGAGCATCTGGCAGGGCTAAAGACCCCGACCTTGATTGTGCAGGGCGAACGCGATGCGCTGGGCAATCGGGCGGCGGTGGAGGGGTATGTATTGTCGCCGAGCATCGAGGTGATGTGGCTGGTGGCGGGGGATCACGATTTGAAGCCGTTGAAGGCTTCGGGGTTTACCCATGAGCAGCATCTGGAAGCTGCGGCGGGGAAGGTGGCTGGTTTTCTCGGCACCCGTTAGGGCCTCATCGCAGGCAAGCCAGCTCCCACATTTTGAATGTATTCACAGATCAAAATGTGGGAGCTGGCTTGCCTGCGATAGCAATTTAGCGGTTAAACCGCTCCACCAGCGAATACTGCGTATTGGCCGTATGGGTCAGCTCTTCACTCAACTGCGCCGAATTCAACGCCTGCTCCGAAGTCTGGTCCGCCAGCAGCGCAATGGTGCTGATATTGCGGCTGATCTCTTCGGCGACCGAGCTTTGCTCCTCGGTCGCGGCGGCGATCTGGGTGGTCATGTCGGTAATGTGCGCCACCGCCTCGCTGATCCCCACCAGCGCCGCGTCCGCTTCCATCACTCGCGCCACGCCTTCTTCGGCCTGGCGATGCCCGGCATCCATGGTCTGCACGGCGGTGCTGGCGGTCTGTTGCAACTTGGCGATCAGGGCATGGATCTGCCCGGTGGATTCGCTGGTACGTTGCGCCAGTTGCCGCACTTCATCGGCCACCACCGCAAACCCGCGGCCCATTTCACCGGCGCGCGCCGCTTCGATGGCGGCGTTCAGGGCCAGCAGGTTGGTCTGGTCGGCAATGCCCTTGATCACATCCACCACGCCGCCGATCTCGTCGCTGTCCTTGGCCAGTTGGGTCACGGTCACGCCGGTTTCCCCAACCACCACTGACAGGCGCTGGATGGCTTCGCGGGTTTCGCCCGCGATATCACGCCCGCGCCCAGTCAGGCGATTGGCCTCCTGGGTGGCGTCAGCCGTACGTTGTACATGGCTGGCGACTTCCTGGGTGGTGGCGGCCATCTGGTTGACGGCGGTGGCTACCTGCTCGGTCTCCACGCGCTGGCGTTCCAGGCCGGTCGAGCTGTTGTGGGCCAGGGTGTTGGACTGACGCGCCTGGTCGTTGAGGTGTTCGGCGGTGTCCTGCAAGCGGGTCAGGCAGGTCTTCAGGCGGGCTTCCTGGCTGAGGATCGACATCTCCAGGCGTGCTTGCGCGCCACGGCTGTCGGTGTACATCTGCGCGATGAGCGGGTCGGAGGTGGTCTGTTCGGCCAGGCGCAACAGGCGCTTGAGACCGCGCTGCTGCCAGCTCAGGCCGAGCAGGCCCAGCGGCACCGACAGTGCGGCGGCCAGGGCAAAACCCCAGTGGGAGTTGAACCAGATGCCGATCAGGAAGCTCAACTGGCTGACCAGGATAAACGGCAGCCAGTCCTGCAACACCGGCAGCCATTTATCACTGCGCGGGATGGCCGACTTGCCCTGGTTGATCCGCTGGTACAGCGCTTCGGCACGGCGGATCTGCTCGGCGGTCGGCTTGACCCGTACCGACTCGTAGCCGATCACCTGTTCGCCGTCGAACACCGGGGTCACATAGGCGTTGACCCAGTAGTGATCGCCGGTCTTGCAGCGGTTCTTGACGATGCCCATCCATGGCAAGCCTTGTTTGAGCGTCGCCCACATATGCGCGAACACCGCGGCCGGCACATCCGGGTGGCGAACCAGGTTGTGCGGGGCGCGCATCAGTTCATCCCGGGAAAACCCACTGATTTCGACGAACGCGTCGTTGCAGTAAGTGATCACGCCTTTGGCATCGGTCGTGGAGATCAACCGTTGTTGAGCGGGGAAGGTACGTTCGCGCTGGGTAACGGGTTGGTTATTACGCATGATTGATCAATCCGCAAGGCTTTGACAGGTTGTCGGCCCCGGCGGGCTTTTATTTAACTTATTTTTGCAATAATCGGCGGGCGCTTATCGGGTGCTCAGAATGTCGATCGCCATGTGTTGCTGGATGGTCGTGCGCGCGTAATCGCGAATGAATGCCGAACGGTCGGTGGGTTCGAGCCTGAGTCGAGCCAGGGCGGCGATGGCGGACTCCAGGTCTGCGGGGGCAAACACTGCGGTGTTGGCGATATGGGTGGTGGCGAAGTGTTTTGAGTAACCATCCAGGCCCGCCAGGATCGGCTTGCCGGTGGCGGCGTACTCGAACAGTTTTGAGGGTATGACTTTGAGGAATGCCTTGAACGTATTCAGGTGCAAAAACAGCACATCGGCCTGGCGATAGTGATTGATGAGCTGGGCGCGGGGCATGGGGGCAATCAGCTCGACATTGGTGATGTGCAGGCGTTGCAGCTTATCGCGCAACTTGTGCAGTGTGCCGCCATGGCCAATCACATAAAAGCTGGCACGGTCGGCCAACCGTTGCGCCAGTTGCGGGATGATTTTCTCCAGGCCCTGGCCGGCGCCGATGTTGCCGGCATACACGATTTTCAATCGGCCGGCAGGTGCGCAGGGTATGCCTTGGGGGAACGCTGACTGGAAAAACAGATCGTCAATGCCATTGGTAAAGGTGGCAAACCTCTTGTGCGGATAGCGTGCGACGAAGTAACCGAGAAACCCCGGTGACACCAGGTTGATCCGCGAGGCCTGGTTGATCGTCAGTCGCTCGACCACGGCAAACAGCCGGGCGAGGATGTTGCCACGCAGGCCAGGGAAAAGCTCGGGCAGCACATCGACGAAAATATCGCGGATATCCAGGTAGAGCGGGGTCTTGCGAGCCCGGGCAATAGAGGCCGCCAGCGCGGCGGTCATCAGCCGCGAGGAGGAGGCAAGGATCAAGTCGTACTCCTTGCCTTTTATCGCCTTGCGTACGCCATGGGCATAGGCCGCAAACCCCCTTGCCTGATCGCGGAAGTTGTTGGGGGCCCTGGGCAGGGCTATGCGCGTAATACAAAGCCCCGGTCGTTGTGGGCCATCGCTGCCTGCCACGTAAGAGGCGGCATAGCGGTTGGGACAAGTGGTGAGCAAGTCGATCTGCGCCTCGCCGCCAGGGTGTGCGAGCAGGGCCTCGACCATCGCTTCGACCCGAAATGCTGCCAGGTCAGGTGGGTAGTAGTAGCTCAACAACAGGATACGCATCGTCATGGATGCACCTGGCCCATGCCCGTCAACCGGTAGTACAGCGTCACGAGCTCTGGCTCCTGCTGTTCCCAGTTCAGGTACCTGGCGGCAATTCGTGTGTTGCCGGCATACCTGCGGCGTAGCACCGGGTCATCCAGCAAATGCCTGAGAGCCGCGCGCAATTGCAGGTCGTCACCGGCCGGCACCAGCAACCCGATGTCATGGGCTTTGACAATCCGGCGAATCTCCGGGAAGTCCGTGGCTATTACCGGCAGCCCGGCGATCACGTACTCGAACAGCTTGTTGGAGTCGGTGGTGAAGTGGTTCAGGCAGGTGTGTTCGATGGGTTGCACGCCAATATCGGCTGATGCGGTGTAGCTGGGCAGATCCGCCAGGGGCACCACGGGGATAAAATGCACGCGCTCGGCCAGGCCCAGTTCATCGCGCAATGCCAGCAGCGGCCCGCACAGATTTCCGCCCCCAATCAACACGAAATAGGCATCCGGTACGCTTGCCGCTACCCGCAGCAGGCGCTCCAGCCCGCGTCCCTGCTGCAATCCGCCCTGATAGACGATGATCGGCCAGGGCTGTACCAGCCCCAGTTCATGGCGGATCCGTTGTGTTGGCGGGCTGCTGCTCAACCGTGGCCGATTCTGCAGCACCAGCGGGCGGGCGATGGCGTAGGCGCGGGCAAAGAACTTCGCCCGCGTCTCGGTGGTGGTGATGTTGCCGTCAGTCCTGGGCATCAGCGTGCGCTCGACCCGCGCCACCCACTGGCGATAGCGCCCGTAACCTTCGCGGCTGGTGCTGATTTCGTGGGCGTCATACACCAGCTTGGCCCCGCTGAGCCGGGCGGCGAGCCAGGCGCTGGGCAGGGTATTGACGTCATGGGCGTGGATCACCGTTGCGCGATGCCAGGCGATACGGGTCACCAGGCCGATATGTGTCCATACCCGCGCAAGTACGCGCAGCACTGACATTGGCTTGCCAGTCGCCGACGCGCCCCTCGATTGTTGCGCCTTGGCGCTGCGCCACCGCCATAACGGACGCCGCGCGACTCGTATCACCTGAGTGCCATCCGCGAGGGTTTCTTTTTGGCAGGTTATACCTGGGGTATGCAGGGCAAAAACCGTGACTTGATAGCCCGCCGACTGAAGTGTCTGGGCCTGTTTCAACACGCGGGCGTCGTTACGAAATTCGTTCCATACGAGCATGGCAATACGATTCACGGGAACCCACTCCTGTTCGGCACGTTGGCAATCAATAGGCGAAGAACAGCGCATTGATTTTCTGTTGATGGTTTTTCAGGTAGATAGCGTCCTCAATCATCGACTTGAGCCGGGCAAGGCTTTGCCGGACCAGAATCAATGAAATGAGCGCGATAGAGATGGGGGCAGGTGTCATGTACAGAAAGTCCATGACCATGAAGGCAAATGTCCCCAGGAACCCCAGGGACGAAAGTGCATTGAGCAACGCATGATGGTGGCGCTGCACAATTGAACGTATGCGGTGTTTGCGATTGTATAAAACGATGATCAGTGTCGTGACCCCCGCAATATAGGCCAGGGCAATGGTCAGCAGCGCCGGGTAGATGTAAAGCAATAGGCTCAGGGCAATGGTCACAAAACTGGCCGCAGACAAGCCCCGGGTGAACCTGGAGAACGCCAGTACTGCCAGAGGTCGCTGGTTACCCAGACTGTTGGACTTCTGGTTGTGGTTCATTAGTTGGTAGGCGCCCGTTCTCGAATAACGTGACGCGATAACTTCCGACAGCAAATAGAGGCCATAAAACACAGCGGTCAATAAACTGAGGCCAATAATCAGCCAGGGTTTGCTGAACGACTTGAATGCCTGCGGCAAATATTCGGGAATTGACTCGGAGCCCAGCAGGATGAGGATTTTCAGCGGTAACAGGAACGTTACGATCAATAGGCCTTGCGCGCAAAAATGTGCGGTATGGGCGGTGAAAGTTGCGGTCGGAGTGACTCGTATGAATTTACGAGCCAATGACATGCACCAGCCGAGTGTCGATAGCAGGATTATCTGGAGTGTCGACTCTTTCTCGATGGTCATTTGTGTCTCGTATGAGGTTGAGTTCAGCTTTTGAAATCTGCAGCGTGTCGCTTTGCATGACCACGCGTTGTCTGGCGCTCAGGGATTTTTCCTGGAAAGTGCAGGGGTGCAGGAACAGGGTTTCAATGGCTTCGCTCAGCTCGATGAAACTTTCCGGGGCCGCTAGAAAACCACTGTTGTCATCGACAAACTCCGGTATTGCCCCGACTCGATTGGTGATCGGTACCAGGCCCGAGGCCATTGCTTCATCACGAGAGACACCTTGGGTATCCATGCGGCTGGGGCACAGGAATACCCCATAGTGTTTGTGCAGTTCGGCGATTTCGGACTGTTTCAAGTAGCCCCTTTCAATCTGTACGTTGGGGTATTGGCGCAGGGGCGCCAATGTCTCCTCGAATAACGGCCCATCCCCGATCAGGCGAAACTGCAGTTCACTGAACCAGGGCTTTTGCGCCAGCAACTGGATGGCCTTGACGCTCAGGTCATTGGCATAGGTGCGCGATGCATAAGGGCGGATCGAGAGGATTTTCTTACGCTGTTCCGGCGGTTTTTCTTGATAGGAAAACAACTGGGTGTTGATCGGGTTGTGAATGATCCGGTACTGGCCTTTTGGCAGGCGAAAGCCCAGGTCTTCCATGACCTCTTCGGCAAAGTGATGCGATACGAACACCAACTGCAAATTGGCCGGCATGGGGTTGAGCAGCTTGCGCCAGAAGCCCATGCGCCGCTCGCTTTCGAGCTTGCCCAGCTGCCGTTGCGCATCGCTGCCGTAGTTGTGCGCCCGACGCCACCATGGCTGGATTTCGGAACCGTGCACCCAGACGATGGTGGGGATGGCGTGCAGGCGCAGGACTTCCCACATCTGCGGGTCCAGAAAATGCACCAGCACCGATTGATAACACCTTGACCCAAGCATGTTGGCCAGGGCTGCCTGGGAGCCAGTGATGACATCGACGTTTTCAAACTCTTGATAGCTGACCGGCTCATTTGCGCGCAGGCGAAACACATCCACCGGCAAGCCTTGTGCTTGATAGGCGCTTACACGGGTGTGCAAAAAGCCGTTGCGGTACAGATCGTCATAGGCCGGGTAGTGGTTGGTCAGCAGTAGGTGCCCGGCCTTGGCGAGCAGGGTGGATGGCTGGATATCACGATGGCCGAGGACCAGTTCCTTGATCGTGGAACTGCCGCTTGCGTAAGCACGGATTCCCAGGCGCACGTAGGCGGTTTCGGGAGGGACCCCGCAGCTCTGGTTGCGATTGGCCGTTTGCAGCAGATGGCTGATGCGTTGTTTCTGTGCATCCAGGAACAGGACGACCAACTGAATGTTCAGGCCTGGGGTGGCGTCGAGGAACAGTTGCAGAGGCGCGTCGGTTGCCAGTTGGGCCACGGGCAGTTCCTGCCTGGCGTAATGGTACTCGTGCCTACCGTCCGCCAGGGATGAGGAGATATGCCAGGTATCGGCATCGACCTTGGTTTGCAGGAACTTGCTGGCGATGGGGGCAAACAGTTTCGCCAGGGCTGCACCACTGATGTACGGCGTACTGGCGCTCGCTTGCAGCGGGGGAATGGTTTCGGCGTGCCGTTGCAGGGTGGCGAGGCTCACACCGCTATCCACCGCAAGATCATCCACCATGGCGCTGACCTGCTGCGGGTGGGTGCCCGCCGCGTTTTTGCAATAGTTGAAGACGTCGCTCGCCAGGGCCTTCGGGTTGCGGTACTCAAGGGAGGGCAGGGCGCGGAGCCAGTCGCCAACCGTTTGGCTGGCCAGCAATGAGGGCTTGATCAGCGCGCAACGGGCGGCGATGGCGCTGGCGCAGCGGTAGTCCTGCCCGGCATTGTGCAGGTGGATGCCATGTTCATCGGCTACGTAGTGCGCCGCCTTGCCGATCACGTTGGCCTGGCTGTAGCGCGTGGCCAGGGCCAGGTCGAGCAGGTAGTGGGGGCCGTAGTAGTCCTGCGCGACCATCGCGCCAACCCAGGCGGCGCCGTTGGCCAGTTCAGCCACGGTAACGGCGTTCAACTGCGTGCGGCTGATCAGGTGTAATCGCGGGTCTGTAGCGGTTGCGCCCGTGTTCACCACGACCTTCATGATGATATTGCTGTAGCGCTGGCGCTGCAGGTGCCGGGTCAGTGCCTGCAGCTCGGCATTGTTGCGCGCATTGGCGATGATGCAAATCGTGGGCAAGGGATCGTCTTGGGGCGTGCCGCTGACTTTGGCCATGACATAGCGCAAGCGATGGGCGTAGGTATGTTCCTGCATCACCTTGCGCAAACCGGCCAGGCGCAGTCTGGCGCTATGTTGCGGGTTATCCGCCAGCGCCTTGAGCCGGTTGAGCATGTGCGCACTGTTGTCGGTGGTAATTACCAGATCACCCAGCAATACGCGCAGGCCACGGGAAAAATTGCTGACAGTCAGGGTGTTGGAGCCCAGCAGCTCGAAGACGCGCCGCGCGAACATGGACTGGGATTGCTTGATCGAGTTGAGGTTGACCCCGTAGCGATAGCCTTTGTAGGCCAGGTCCATGTGTGCAGGGCTCAACGTGCCGACGATGTAGGGTTGATATTCGGCGGGGAACTGATAGTTGGTGTCTTGTTTGCCGAAGTTGCGATCAAAGATCTCCAAGGGGCGCAAGCGTGGCAGTTCGCTGATGAGATTGACCAGGTCACGGGTCCGTTCGGGATAACGGACGTAGTAGGCACCGGCAAAGCAGAACCCGTCCTTGCGTTCATACAGCTCAATCGGGTTGTGCACCACGGGCTGGCACGCAAAGGGCAGCAGGTAGACACGCTCGTGTCCCAATGCGCCTTTATAGCGCTGAATGCAGTCGATATCGGTGGTGAATACAAAGTCCAATTGCTTGGCCGTATTGAGGAAGGTTTCGTAGTGCACGGGGTCTTCCTTGTTCCAGAACACCGTGGGCACGCCGTGCTCCTTGCACCACTGCAAGGTGCCCCGCAGTTCCTCGCAGTTGTGCCCCACTTTGTTGTGCCACAGGTCATCCTTGCCGCGCCAAGCCGACTCGATAAACAGAAGCTCGGGTTGGAACGCTTCAAGTTCTGCCAGGTAGTGGGCCGGGGTCAGTTGCAGCAACTGGCATTCGTGGCGGTAGGCATCGTAGGTAAACGGGTCCATCACGCAGGCCACTCTCAGTGGCTGGGCATTGCCCTGGGCGCCTGGCAACAGGTGGTCGTGGATGTAGTCGGCCTCTGCCAGCGGACGGGGCCGGGGTGTCGCTGTAACCGGTGCCGTGGCTGGCAGCGGCTGTCGTGGGTGCTCAGCGCTTGCTTGCTGGGTGATCGGACGGCTCCTGCGGGCCTGGCGGTACAGCCTGAACAAGGTCGCTGGCAGGCGCAGCAATGCGCCCAGCGAGCGGGTGCCGGCCTTCAATTGATAACCCAATTGATAGGTGAGGCTGGCGCGCGTCTTGATCAGCCGCTGTTCTGCCAGATGGCGCTTGGCATTGGCACTGTGCAGGTTGTCGTTGAGCGTGGCGATCTGCTCACGGGCTTGGCTGAGGGCAGCCTGCAGCTGTTCGCTGGTAGCGCGTTGCTCCTCCAGGTCGTGGCGCACTTGCTTGTGTGCGGCGCGTTCCATCGCATTCATTATCGGTACCTCTCAGGCTGCCAGCACGCCGGCAGCATCAATCACCAGAAGGCCATCGCGCAGGGCGGGCATCGAGACGAACTCGCGGTGCCTGACCAGCAACACATGAATCTGTGCGCGCTCGAGGGCGTCGGCGGTGTCAGTCAGCGAGTGCATGGCCATGTCGGCGGGCAGCGCCTCGATGTTGGGCTCCACCAGCAGCAGCTTGACCCCCAGTTCCTGGCCCAGTTGCCGGGCGATACTCAAGGCCGGGCTTTCACGCAAGTCATCGATATCGGCCTTGAATGCCAGGCCATAGCAGGCAATGCGCACGCTGCCGGCCTGCAGGTCGGTACGCTTGAGCAGCAGGGATGCCAGCGCCAGCTTGACCTGCTGGATCACCCACTGCGGCTTATGCTCATTGACCTCCCGCGCCGTGCGGATCAAACGCGCCAGGTCCGGGCTCTTGCTGACGATGAACCACGGGTCGACGGCAATGCAGTGCCCGCCCACACCCGGCCCTGGCTGGAGGATGTTCACCCGCGGGTGATGGTTGGCCAGGCGAATCAGCTCCCAGGGGTTGATCTTCAACTGTGCGCAGATCATTGAAAGCTCATTGGCAAAGGCGATATTGACGTCGCGAAAGCTGTTTTCCGTGAGCTTGCACATCTCTGCCGTGCGTGCGTCGGTCTCGATGCATTGGCCTTTGACGAATGTCCGGTACAACTGGGTGGCGGCCGCCGAGCACGCCGGCGTCAGGCCGCCGATGATCCGGTCATTGCTCACCAGCTCGCGCAGTACATGGCCCGGCAACACACGCTCCGGGCAGTGGGCAA
The DNA here is from genome assembly GCF_012985565.1 of Pseudomonas sp. WS 5010. Classification (NCBI taxonomy): domain Bacteria; kingdom Pseudomonadati; phylum Pseudomonadota; class Gammaproteobacteria; order Pseudomonadales; family Pseudomonadaceae; genus Pseudomonas; species Pseudomonas sp. WS 5010. The sequence goes on from NZ_JAAQWQ010000001.1 coordinate 253,586, forward strand.
CGCGGATATCACTGGCTTGGCCGTGGGTCGTCGGGAAGGTCAGGTCGGGTCGTGCCCGGGCGAGCCACTGGGCCATGCGCTCGGTGGTGCCCACTGGTGAGGTGGATTCGAGGACGACCAGGTCGTGTTTTTTCAGCACCGGAGCCAGGGCTTCGATAGCGGCCCGGATGTAGCTCAGGTCAGGTTCATGGTTGCCCGTGAACGGCGTGGGAACGGCGATCAGGAACGCCTCGGCAGGCTCCACCGTAGTGGTTGCCCGTAGGTAGCCTTGGGTGATCACCCCGTGGACCAGCAGCTCCAGCTCGGGCTCGACAATATGCACGGCTCCGCGATTGATGATGTCCACGGTGCGCTGGTTGATATCCACGCCGATCACCTGCTTTTTGCGCGAGGCAAAAATGGCCGCGGTGGGCAGGCCAATGTAGCCCAGGCCCATGACGCAAATCTTCTCGACATTCATGCAGCGGCCTCGCTTTTTTGCGGCAGGTCCAGCAACGCAGCCCGGATACGCACGCAAGCATTCCCGTCGCCATAAGGGTTATGGGCGATGCTCATTTGCCGATAGGCGGCCTCGTTCTCCAGCAACTGGTTAAGGTGGTGGGTGATGCAACTGACCTCGGTGCCGACCAGCCTGACGGTGCCTGCCGCCACAGCCTCGGGGCGCTCGGTGGTATCGCGCATCACCAGTACCGGCTTGCCCAGGGCGGGCGCTTCCTCCTGGATGCCGCCCGAGTCGGTGAGAATCAGGTAGGCGCGGGTCATCAGGTACACGAAGGGCAGGTAATCCTGCGGGGCGATCAGGTACACATTGTCGATCCCGGCCAACAGGCGTTTTACCGGCTTCTGCACATTGGGGTTCAGGTGCATCGGGTAAACAAAGGCCACCTCTGGAAAGCACCGGGCGCTGTCTGCCAGGGCCTGGCAGATACGCTCCAGACCCTCGCCAAAGTTTTCCCGGCGATGCCCGGTTACCAGCACCATGCGTTGCCCCTTGGGCAGGAACGAAAACTGTCGATCAAGCCGGGCGCGCATCGGCATCAGCTTCTCTACCACGCTGAGCAGCGCATCAATCACGGTATTGCCCGTGACATGGATCCTGTCCGGGGCCACGCCTTCCTTGAGCAGGTTTTGCCGGGAGGTTTGCGTGGGGGCAAAGTGCAGCGTCGCCAGGCTGCCGGTCAGGCGTCGATTGCCTTCCTCCGGCCAGGGTGAATACAGGTCGTTGGTACGCAGCCCGGCCTCGATGTGGGCAATCGGAATCTGCCGGTAATAGGCCGCCAGGCTGGCAGCGAAGGTGGTAGCGGTGTCGCCATGGACCAGGATCACATCCGGCTTGAAGTCATCCAGCACTGCCTGGAGCCCCTGGATGATGGCCGTGGTCACATCTGTCAGGTTTTGCCCGGCTTTCATGATGTTCAGGTCATAGTCCGGCACCAGTTCAAACAGCTCGAGAACTTGATCCAGCATCTCGCGGTGCTGCGCGGTGACGCAGACCCTCGAGTCGAAATGGGCATCGCTTGCCAGTTGGATCGCCAGCGGTGCCATTTTAATGGCCTCCGGGCGAGTGCCGAAGATGGACAGGGTCTTGAGAGGCATGGGCGTGGGTTCTTATTGGATGCCTGACACACAGGCGTGGGTTGCCTCATCGCAACCCCGGCAATTGAAACGCTGCTGGTTGGGTGAGTACGAAAGCTCCTAGGCATTCTGCCGAACGGGGGGAGGGGCGACCACTGACCGTCCGGCTAGGTTTTATCGAGCGCCGAACACACAAAAGCCGCCCGAAGGCGGCTTTTGTGTTCAGTGCAGAGGGACTGCTCAGCCCGCCAGCATCGGGTAGGTAAACAAGCCGAAATGCAGGAGGTTCAAGCCAAAGTGCGTGGCAATCGCTGCGCCCAGGCCGCCGAAGCGGTAGGCCAGGCCATACCCCGCGCCGGCGATACTGGCCAGCAGCACCCACTGCCAACCCGCGCCCACATGCACCAGGCCAAACAGCAGCGAAGCCAGTAGCAAGGCGAGGTTTTCGCCATAGGGCAGTTGTTTGAAGCGCCGGCTCAGGCCGCCCTGGATGTAGCCGCGAAACAGTGCCTCCTCAACCAGGGTCACCAGCAACAGGTTGTTCAACACCCAGAGCCAGGCCTGGTCCGGCCATTTGGGGGCCCAACTGATGATGCCCAGCAGTACCGCACCGCCAAGGGCGGCGATGGTGGTCAGGGTCAAGGCCAGGGCCGTGGCGTAGATCGACAGGCGCAACGGGCGGCGAGCGACGATCCACGGGCAGGCGAGCAGCAGCCAGAAGCCGATCAGCGGCTTGTCCTGGTTCAGGTACATCGAGAAGGGCACGGCATCGGCCGTGAAGCGCTGTGGGTCGATGCCGCGACCGTTGTAGAAACCGGGCAGCCAGTGCATCGCCAGGCCCAGGGCCAATACGATGAACAGGCCATGGCCGAGGTAGCGGGCCCAGGGGATGTGTTGTTGGCGCACGGCATACCCGGCGCCCCCCAGTAAACCGACCGATACCAGCGCCAGCAACCCCAGTTGTCCATAGGTCAGGGCCAGCGCATAGCCAATCGAAAGAAGCGCCAGGTACAGCCAGGGTAAAGCAGCAAACATGAGAAGTCCTTGTGACGGTCAAGCGGGCGCTCAGCATTAATCGGCGCCCAGGAATCAGCGGCCGATTATACGGAGCGCCATTGATCACTTAAATGAAAAAACCGCCATCTGGACATTGGTTGGATGGCGCGGCGGCAACTAAGCTTTTTTCACGCTTACGAACAGAGGGAGTATCTGCTCAGCAGGAGTTGAAGGTGTATCTGTCAGGCGGAGTATGCAGCGCAAGAGGCGTGTTCCCGACTTTCAGAGGCTTTTACAATGAATGATCATCAACTGATTAAAGAATGGGCCGACGCATGGTCCACTTCCTCCAAACAGCGATTTCTCGCGATCTTTGCAGATGATTGCATTTACGAGGATGTCGCGGCTGAAATGAAAATGAAGGGAAAACCCGAGTTAGGCGGGTTTTTCGACTTGATCAGGCAAGCCTTGCCGGACTTCAAGGTGTTCGAGGAAGTGATCAGCCTGGGAGAGGGCGGCGGCACTATTCAATGGCATATGACAGGCACGCACAAAGGGACGTTGTTTGATCGGGCTGCAACCCATAAAGAGATTTTGGTTCGCGGGGTGTGCGTGATTAAAACCGCCAATAGTAAAATCATCGAGTGCACGGATTACTACAATATGGCCACGTTGTTCAAACAACTGGGATTTAAAGACCAATAAACCTGTGCTGAACAAACAGCACACCCCTCAGCGAGAGGTGTGCTGCGCGGTTTACGAAGCGATCAGTTGACGCAGTACATAGTGCAGAATCCCACCCGCCTTGAAGTATTCAACTTCATTGAGGGTGTCGATCCGGCACAGCACCTCGACCTTCTCGCTGCGGCCATCCTCGCGGGTAATCACCAGCGTCAGGTTCATCCGTGGCTCGATCTGGGCATCGGTCAGGCCGAGAATGTCGATCTTCTCCTTACCGGTCAGTTGCAGCGCCTTGCGGTTCTGGTCCAGCTTGAACTGCAGCGGCAGCACGCCCATGCCCACCAGGTTGGAGCGGTGGATGCGCTCGAAGCTCTCGGCAATCACCGCCTTGACCCCCAGCAGGTTGGTGCCCTTGGCGGCCCAGTCGCGGCTGGAGCCAGTGCCGTATTCCTGGCCGGCGATCACCACCAGTGGCGTGCCGGACGCCTGGTACTTCATGGCCGCATCGTAGATCGGCATCTTCTCGCCGGTGGGAATGTAGAGGGTGTTGCCCCCTTCTTCGCCGCCAAGCATTTCGTTGCGGATACGGATGTTGGCGAAGGTACCGCGCATCATCACTTCATGGTTGCCACGGCGCGAGCCGTAGGAGTTGAAGTCCCGCGGTTCCACGCCCTGTTCGCGCAGGTAACGGCCGGCCGGGCTGTCGGCCTTGATATTGCCGGCCGGGGAGATGTGGTCGGTGGTTACCGAGTCGCCAAGCAGGGCCAGGATATTGGCGCCCGGCACATCCTTGATCACCGGCAGCGGTCCGGCGATGTCATCGAAGAACGGCGGGTGCTGGATATAGGTGGAGTCTTTTTGCCATACATAGGTCGCGGCCTGTGGCACTTCAATGGCTTGCCACTGTGCGTCACCGGCGAACACCTCGGCGTATTCCTTGTGGAACATGCTGGTGCTGACCTGGGCCACCGCGTCGGCGATCTCCTGGCTGCTGGGCCAGATATCGCGCAGGTAGACCGGCGCACCATCCTTGCCGGTGCCCAGGGGCTCGCTGCTGATATCAATGCGCACGGTCCCGGCCAGGGCATAGGCCACCACCAGCGGCGGCGAGGCCAGCCAGTTGGTTTTCACCAGCGGATGCACGCGGCCCTCGAAGTTACGGTTGCCGGACAGCACCGACGCCACGGTCAGGTCGGCTTTCTGGATGGCTTTCTCGATAGGCTCGGGCAATGGCCCGGAGTTGCCGATGCAGGTGGTACAGCCATAACCCACCAGGTCGAAGCCCAATTGGTCCAGGTAGGGGGTCAGGCCGGCGGCGTTGTAGTAGTCGGTGACCACCTTGGAGCCTGGCGCCAGCGAGCTTTTTACCCAGGGCTTGCGGCTCAGGCCCTTTTCCACGGCTTTTTTCGCGACCAGGCCTGCAGCCATCATCACGCTGGGGTTGGAGGTGTTGGTGCAGGAGGTGATCGCGGCGATCACCACCGCGCCGTTTTTCAGGCGATAGGTCTGGCCTTCAAAGTCGTAGTCGGCTTCACCGACCAGGTCGGCGTTACCCACCGCGACACCACCGCCGCCTTCACTTTCCAGGCGACCTTCTTCCTTGCTGGCAGGTTTGAACTGCAAGTCGAGGAAGTCCGTGAACGCCTGGCTCACATCCGGCAGCGAGACTCGGTCCTGCGGGCGTTTGGGCCCGGCCAGGCTGGCTTCTACGGTGCCCATGTCGAGGGCCAGGCTGTCGGTGAACACTGGTTCTTCACCGGCATTGCGCCACAGGCCCTGGGCCTTGGTGTACGCCTCGACCAGCTTGACGGTGGCCGCAGGCCGGCCCGACAGGCGCAAGTAGTCCAGGGTCACCTCATCGACGGGGAAAAAGCCGCAGGTGGCGCCGTATTCCGGGGCCATGTTGGCGATGGTCGCGCGGTCGGCCAGGGGCAGGTCGGCGAGGCCGTCGCCATAGAACTCGACGAATTTGCCCACCACACCTTTTTTACGCAGCATTTGCGTGACCGTCAGCACCAGGTCGGTGGCGGTGATGCCTTCTTTCAACTTGCCGGTGAGCTTGAAGCCGATCACTTCCGGGATGAGCATCGACACCGGCTGGCCGAGCATCGCCGCTTCCGCCTCGATCCCACCCACGCCCCAGCCCAGGACGCCGAGGCCGTTGATCATGGTGGTGTGGGAATCGGTGCCCACCAGGGTGTCCGGGAAGGCGTAGGTGCGGCCGTCCTCGTCCTTGGTCCACACCGTGCGGCCCAGGTATTCCAGGTTGACCTGGTGACAGATGCCGGTCCCCGGTGGCACCACGCTGAAATTATCAAAGGCGCTCTGGCCCCAGCGCAGGAACGCATAGCGTTCACCGTTGCGCTGCATTTCGATATCGACGTTTTGCTCGAAGGCATCGGCGTTGCCGAACTTGTCGACCATCACCGAGTGGTCAATCACCAGGTCCACCGGCGACAGCGGGTTGATGCGCTGCGGATCGCCACCGGCCTTGGCCACGGCGGCGCGCATGGCGGCCAGGTCGACCACGGCGGGTACGCCGGTAAAGTCCTGCATCAGTACCCGGGCCGGGCGGTACTGGATCTCGCGGTCGGAGCGACGCTCCTTGAGCCAGGCGGCCAGCGCCTTGAGATCGGCTCCGGTCACGGTTTTTTCGTCCTCCCAGCGCAGCAGGTTTTCCAGCAGCACCTTGAGGGACATCGGCAACTTGTCCAGGTCACCCAGGCTCTTGGCGGCTTCGGGCAAGCTGAAGTAGTGGTAGGTCTTACTGTCGATTTGCAGGGTCTTAAGGGTTCTCAGGCTATCAACGGATGACATTACATGACTCCTTATGGTCCGCACGGCTACGGACCTGACGGGACGAACAGAGCTTTCAACTTAGCCCTGTTTTCAGTAGCAGGCTAATAACTGGACTCTATGGACAAGTCCAAGGTTCCGAACTCAGCTATCATGCGCGCGTTTTCATGACAGGCATTGCGATAGAGCAAGCCAGTTGCCAGGAGATTCAATGAACACCCTTTTTATGCACTGCCGCCCGGGTTTTGAAGGCGAAGTCTGTTCCGAGATCGCGGAACACGCCGCGCGCCTGAACGTTTCCGGCTATGCCAAGGCCAAGACCGGCAGCGCCTGCGCCGAATTTGTCTGCACCGAAGAAGACGGCGCCCAGCGCCTGATGCGCGGCCAACGCTTTGCCGAGCTGATCTTCCCAAGGCAGTGGGCGCGTGGGGTGTTCATCGACTTGCCAGAGACCGACCGCATCAGCGTGATCCTCGCGCACCTGCGCGATTTCCCGGTGTGCGGCAGCCTGTGGCTGGAAATGGTCGATACCAACGACGGCAAGGAACTGTCGAACTTCTGCAAGAAATTCGAAGTGCACCTGCGCAAGGCCCTGCTGGCCGCCGGCAAACTGGTCGAAGACCCGAGCAAGCCGCGCCTGCTGCTGACCTTCAAGAGCGGCCGCGAAGTGTTCATGGGCCTGGCCGAGTCAAATAACTCGGCGATGTGGCCGATGGGCATCCCGCGCCTGAAATTCCCCCGTGACGCGCCAAGCCGCTCGACCCTCAAGCTGGAAGAGGCCTGGCACCACTTTATCCCCCGGGACCAGTGGGGCGAGCGCCTGCACGGCGACATGACTGGCGTGGACCTTGGCGCAGCGCCGGGCGGCTGGACCTGGCAGTTGGTCAACCGTGGCATGCTGGTGACGGCGATCGATAACGGCCCCATGGCCGAAAGCCTGATGGACACCGGCCTGGTGCAACACCTGATGGCGGATGGGTTTACCTTCACCCCCAAGCAGCCGGTGGACTGGATGGTCTGCGATATCGTCGAGAAGCCGGCGCGCAACGCAGCCCTGCTGGAAACCTGGATTGGCGAGGGGCATTGCCGCGAAGCGGTGGTCAACCTCAAGTTGCCGATGAAACAGCGTTATGCCGAAGTGAAGCGCCTGCTGGAGCGCATCGAAGAAGGCTTCAAGGCGCGAGGCATTCGCGTGGAAATCGGTTGCAAGCAGCTGTACCACGACCGCGAGGAAGTGACCTGCCACCTGCGCCGCCTGGACGTAAAGAAACCCAAGGCCCGTTGATCCTGTGGCGGGCACCGCTCCAAAATGTGGGAGCGGGCTTGCCCGCGATAGCGTTATAACAATCGAAATCAATGTTGAATGTGCCCACGTCATCGCGGGCAGCCCGCTCCCACACAGGGGCGGATCTGTTTTCGGAGTGAAGTATGAGTCAGTTTTCGGATGTACCCGTCGACGGCACCCTCGACGCCACCGGCCTCAACTGCCCGGAACCGGTGATGATGCTGCACCAGCATATCCGCGACCTGGCACCGGGCGGCCTGCTCAAGGTCATCGCGACCGATCCCTCGACCCGTCGCGATATCCCCAAGTTCTGCGTGTTCCTGGACCATGAACTGGTAGAACAGCGCGAAGAGGCCGGTACTTACCTGTACTGGATCCGCAAGAAGCTCGCTTAAACCGCCGTGCGGATGCGCTTGCGCGCACTGCGTGCCAGGCGCACTACCAGCATCGCCGCCGCGCAGCTGAGGCCGACGATCAGCCCCTGCCACAAGCCGCTCGGGCCGTTGGCCTGGCCCAGCCAGTCGGTCAGGCCCAACAAGTAACCCACCGGCAGGCCCACGCCCCAATAGGCGAACAGGGTCAGGATCATGGTCACGCGGGTGTCCTGGTAGCCACGCAGGGCGCCGGCGGCGGTCACCTGGATCGCATCGGAGAACTGGAACAGCGCCGCAAACACAATCAGCATCGCCGCCACCTGGACCACCTGTGGGTCGGCGGTGTAGATCGTGGCGATCTGCTCGCGAAACAACAGCATCAGGCTGCACGACAGGCAGGCATAAGCCAGTGCGGTGCCCATCCCCACGCCTGCGGCGAAGCGCGCTTCACGGGGTTCGCCACGGCCCAGGGCCTGGCCGACCCGCACGGTCACGGCCATGCTCAGGGAGTAGGGAATCATGAACACCAGGGAGCTGAAGTTCAGGGCGATCTGATGCCCGGCCACTACAGTTGCGCCCAGGCTGCCGATCAGCAGGGCGATCACCGCAAAGATGCTCGATTCGGCAAACACGGCGATGCCAATCGGCAGGCCGATGCCCAGGATGCGCTTGATCACCGACCATTTCGGCCAGTCGAAGCGCTTGAACAGCTCGCTGGCTTGATAGACCGGGGCCCAGCGCGTCCAGGCGGCGAAGCCCAGCATCATTGCCCACATCACGATCCCGGTGGCCCAGCCGCAGCCCACGCCGCCCATGGCCGGCACGCCGAAATGGCCATAGATGAACACGTAGTTCAGCGGGATATTCAACGCCAGCCCGCCCAGGCCGAGGATCATGCTCGGGCGCGTGCGGCCCAGGCCGTCACTGAAACAACGCAGTACGTAATACAGCGCCACCGCCGGCATGCCCGCCGCGATGCCGTGCAGGTAGCCCATGCAGGGGGCGATCAGCTCGGGGTCGACGTTCATCGCATGCAGGATCGGCTCGGCGCTGATCAACAGCAATGCCGCGGTGCACCCCACCACCAGCGCCAGCCACAACGCCTGGCGCACCAGCGGGCCGATCTCGGTGTGGCTGCCGGCGCCAAAGCGCTGGGCGACTTTGGGGGTGGTGGCCAGCAAGGTGCCGGTCATCAACAGATACACCGGGATCCAGATGGAATTGCCCAGGGCCACCGCCGCCAGGTCCCGCGCACTCACGCGCCCGGCCATCACTGCATCGACAAACCCCATGGCAGTGGTTGCCAGTTGCCCGATCATGATCGGCAGGGCCAGCGCCAGCAGGCTGTGGACTTCCCGGCGAACGCGGGCAGGGCGGGAGAGGGGCAGAGTGGCAGTGTTCACGTGCAGATGTCCGATAAGGGGGAGCGCAGGACGGCGCATTCTACGCCTTGACGGGTAGGTCAGGAAAATACCTGTGTAGCGGATTTGTAAACGCGCCACAGGCTGGTGCCTGTACACTGCGGGTCCGCCAAAGGAGCCTGCCATGCTGATTGTTGCCGACGAAAATATCCCGCTGCTCGATGCGTTCTTTGAAGGTTTTGGCGAGATCCGCCGGGTGCCGGGCCGCGCCATCGACCGCGCCGCCATTGAACAGGCCGATGTGCTGCTGGTGCGTTCGGTGACCAACGTCAACCGGGCGCTGCTCGAAGGCACGCCGGTACGGTTTGTCGGCACGTGCACCATCGGCACCGATCACCTGGACCTCGACTACTTTCAAAAGGCCGGTATCCAATGGTCCAGCGCGCCGGGCTGCAACGCCCGTGGGGTGGTGGACTATGTGCTGGGCAGCCTGCTGACCCTGGCTGAAATCGAGGGTGCGGACCTGACCCAGCGCACCTATGGCGTCGTCGGTGCCGGTGAAGTGGGCGGGCGCCTGGTAAAGGTGCTCAGGGGCCTGGGCTGGAAGGTGCTGGTCTGCGATCCGCCCCGCCAGATTGCCGAAGACGGTGATTACGTCAGCCTTGAGCAGATCATCGAGCAATGTGATGTGATCAGCCTGCATACCCCGCTGAAAAAATCCGGCAGTGGCTCGACCTGGCACCTGCTGGATCGCCAGCGCCTGGAGCAACTCAAGCCCGGTGCCTGGCTGATCAACGCCAGCCGTGGCCCGGTGGTGGATAACACGGCGCTGCGCGAGGTGTTGCTGGAGCGCGAAGACCTGCAGGCGGTGCTGGACGTGTGGGAAGGCGAGCCTGAGGTGGATGTCGAGCTGGCCGAGTTGTGCGTGCTGGCGACCCCGCATATCGCCGGCTACAGCCTGGACGGCAAGCAGCGCGGCACGGCGCAGATCTACCAGGCGCTGTGCGCGCACCTTGGCCAGCCGGCGCGCATCCAACTGAGTGACTTGCTGCCCGAGCCTTGGCTGGCCGAGGTCAACCTGCATGCCAGCACCGACCCGGCCTGGGCCCTGGCGACGTTGTGCCGCAGCGTCTACGACCCGCGCCGTGACGATGCGGATTTTCGCCGCAGCCTGGTGGGCACTGTGGAGCAGCAGCGCAAGGCCTTCGACCTGCTGCGCAAGCACTACCCGGATCGCCGCGAGATTGACGGCTTGAAGGTGCGGGTCAGCGGGGAGTCGGCGGCGTTGCACAGCCTCGTCAACGCCCTGGGCGCAAACCTTTGCTGATGTACACAGCGCAGGCATAAAAAACCCGGCCACCGGGGCCGGGTCTGAAAGAGCTGGGGCGTATCAGCCTTGCTGGGCAGGCTTGACCAGTTTCTGCTCCAGTTCGGCGCACGCGCCCTGGATCATCTCTTCGGTAATCTGCACTTCGCGGCCCTGGGCATCGATGTACGAGCATGGCAACTGCTGCGGCTGGCGGATTACTTCAACTTTGTCAGTGCTGCTGTTTTGCAAGGACATGGCCTGTCTCCTCATCAGGTTGTGTACCTACTCTAATTCCCCCGCGTGACCGAGCTGTTACAACTCCATGGCCCGTCGACGGATCGAATGCCCAGTCCAGCAGAAATCACTTTGGATTTCCAGCCGCACTTTAGACCGATAGCCTCTAGGGCCTAGTCTTGCCGGGCATAATTAACCTGACTCATTGTGATTTACCCAAGTTCAATCCGATTGCGGTGTAGGCTTGAGGTTGTCTTCCTCAGGTGATGCTCTCCATGCTTTCAGCCCGTCAACGCCGCGCCATTCGCCTGGCCATGCGCTTTATCGCCCCCTATCGCTGGCAGGCCGTCGGCGCCTTGCTGGCGCTGATCGTCACCGCAGGCATTACGTTGTCCATGGGCCAGGGCATCCGCCTGTTGGTGGACCAGGGCTTCATGACCCAGTCGCCGCACCTGCTCAACCAGTCCATCGGTCTGTTCATGATCCTCGTGCTGGGCCTGGCGGTGGGCACGTTTGCACGCTTCTACCTGGTGTCGTGGATCGGCGAGCGGGTGGTGGCGGACATTCGCCGGCAGGTGTTCAATCACCTGATCTACCTGCATCCGGGGTTCTACGAGAACAATCGCAGCTCGGAAATCCAGTCGCGCCTGACCGCCGACACCACCTTGCTGCAATCGGTGATCGGCTCATCCCTGTCGCTGTTCCTGCGCAATGCGTTGATGGTGATCGGCGGGATTGTGTTGCTGTTTATCACCAACCCCAAGCTCACCAGCATTGTGGTGGTGGCATTGCCGCTGGTGCTGGCGCCGATCCTGGTCTTTGGCCGCCGCGTGCGCAGCCTGTCGCGCCAGAGCCAGGACCGGATTGCCGACGTCGGCAGCTACGTGTCCGAGACCCTGGGCCAGATCAAGACCGTGCAGGCCTACAACCATCAGGTGCAGGATGAGCAGCGCTTCGCGGTGACGGTGGAGGAGGCGTTCACCACGGCGCGCAAACGCATCGTGCAGCGTGCCTGGCTGATCACCCTGGTGATTGTGCTGGTGCTGGGCGCTGTCGGCGTGATGCTGTGGGTGGGTGGCATGGATGTGATCGCCGGGCGCATCTCCGGCGGTGAGCTGGCGGCCTTTGTGTTCTACAGCCTGATCGTCGGCAGCGCCTTTGGCACCTTGAGCGAGGTGATCGGCGAGTTGCAACGGGCCGCCGGGGCGGCGGAGCGGATTGCCGAGCTGTTGCAGTCGAACAATGACATCCACGCGCCTGCCACGGGCGTGATCACGTTACCGCAGCGGGTCAGTGGCCGCCTGGAGCTACAGGATCTGTACTTTTCCTACCCGTCGCGTCCCGATCGTTTTGCCATCGAGGGCCTGAGCCTGAGTATCAAGGCCGGAGAAACCCTGGCCCTGGTCGGGCCGTCCGGGGCGGGCAAGTCCACTCTGTTCGACTTGCTGCTGCGCTTCTACGACCCGCAACAGGGGCAGGTGCTGCTCGAAGGCCAACCGCTGACCAGCCTCGATCCTTTGGACCTGCGCCGCTGTTTTGCCTTGGTGTCCCAAAGCCCGGCGCTGTTTTTTGGCAGCGTCGAAGACAACATTCGCTACGGCAACCCAAAGGCCAGTTTTGCCCAGGTCGAAGAGGCGGCGCGCATTGCCCACGCCCACGATTTCATCCTGCAAATGCCTGACGGTTACCAGACCCACCTGGGGGATGGCGGCATGGGCCTTTCTGGCGGCCAGCGCCAACGCCTGGCGATTGCCCGGGCCTTGCTGGTGGATGCGCCCATCCTGTTGCTGGACGAGGCCACCAGCGCCCTGGACGCGCAGAGTGAACACCTGATCCAGCAGGCATTACCGCAATTGATGCAGGGGCGTACCACCCTGGTGATCGCCCACCGCCTGGCCACGGTGAAAAACGCCGACCGGATTGCGGTGATGGATCAGGGGAAATTGGTGGCTGTGGGCACACATCAGCAACTGATTGCCAGTAACCCGTTGTATGCGCGGCTGGCGGCCCTGCAATTTAGCGAAGAACCCGTGTAGGGGGGCTGGCGATGGCGTCCGTGAGATCGCCATCGCCAGGTCGGCTCCTACAGGTCATCGAAATAACGTTCGTGCCAGTCCACCAGCGGTTGTGGTGAATTGAGCTTTTGCCCGTAGATCACAGAATAAGACAGCACGTTTTGCACGTACTGGCGGGTTTCGTCGAACGGGATGCTTTCCACCCACACGTCGAAACTCAGGTGGTCCGCGCCACGCAGCCATTGGCGTACGCGCCCAGGGCCGGCGTTGTAGGCGGCGGAAGCGAGCACGCGGTTGCCGTTGAACTGGCTGTGGACCTGGCTCAGGTAGGCGGCGCCGAGCTGGATATTTTTGTCCGGGTCCAGCACCTGCTGCGGTGATGCCAGCGGAATGCTGAACTTGCGTGCGGTTTCCTTGGCGGTGGCGGGCATCAATTGCATCAGGCCGCTGGCGCCCACGCCGGAACGGGCGTCATCCATAAACGCGCTTTCCTGGCGGGTGATAGCAAACACCCAGCTCGAATGCAGGCCACGGACCTTGGCTTCACGCACCAGGGTGTCGCGGTGGGCCATGGGGAAGCGGATGTCCAGGTCGTCCCAGTACTTGGCTTGGCTGATGGTGCGGATCGCCGGGAAGTACCACTTCATGTCATAGGCGAGCTTGGCCTGGGCGACCATTTCGTCACGGTTGAAGTGACGGCTGACGTGATACCACTCGCGGCGGCCGTCGACGATCTGGCCGCGGGCATAAAATTCCAGGGCGCGGCGTACACCCGGGGTATTGCGCACCTTGTTGACCAGGGCCTGGCTCATCACCAGCGGCTGGTTATTCAGTTGATACGGAGCCTGGGAGCGGTCTGCGGCAAGGAAGCCATAAAAATCCCGCTCCTTTGCCAGGCCTTTGTACAGGACCAGCGCTTGCGGGTTCTTCGGCTCGGCCAGCTCCAGGGCACGGGCCTGCCAATAGCGCCAGCGGTTTGTGGTGGCCAGGTCCTGGGGCAGCTTGCGGGTCAACTGATAGGCATCTTCCCAGCGGGCCAGGCGCAGCAGCAGGCGCAGGCGCCATTCGGAGACGGTGTTGTCACGCAGTTCCGGGTCGTATTTGGTCATCACATCCAGGGCGCGCGGGTCGTAGCGGCGCGCCAGGGTCAGGCCGATTTCCCGGGCGATGGACACTTTTTCGTCGCGCGAGAAGTGCATGCTGCTGGCATACCCATCCAGCAGGGCCATGGCTTGTTCCGGGTCCTGGCGCGCCAGGCGGCGCAGGCCCAGGCCGACGGCGTCGGACATGGCTTCAGTGGCGGGCAGGAAGCGCGATGGGTCGCTGAGCATGGTGGGCTTTTGCGCTACATCCACCATCAGGCGGCCCTGGGCACCCAGGGTGGGCAGGGTTTTCACCAGGCTGTTGGCCAGGGGATAGTTGCGGGCCTCGGCGGCCAGCTTGGCGCGGTCCCAGATTTTCTGTTCGGTCAATTGCCCAGCGGCGGCCCACTGGCCAAACGTGGCATCACAGGCGGCCGGTTGGGATTTGCCAGTCATCCACAGGGCTTCGGCAGTCTTGTAGCCTTCGGCCTTGAGGTTGTGGCTCAACTGGTACTGGCCATGCAGGCAGTCCAGCTCGGTGAAATTGAGCTTGGCGTCGTAGTACTTTTCAAAGGTCTGCCAATCACCACGCTCGGCCAGCCAGCGTAACCAGCGCAGCTTCATCCAGTTGGCCTGGGGCAGGTCGCCATGCTTGGCCAGGAACTGTTCGATTTCCTGGTTGTTCGCGGACTTCAGGCGAGCGGTCAGTTCGTCGTAGGCCAGGTACGGCGTCAGCGGGTAATCGGCCAGGGCCTGGCTGTATTGCATGTAGGGGCCGGTATCGCCTTTGGCCAGGGCGCGCTTGGCTTGGTCGTAATATTGGCGTTGGGTGGTCAGGTCCACTGCCTGGGCGGTCTGGACGGCGGTGGAGGAAAGAAGCAGGCAAGATAAAAAGCTGAAAAGGCGACTGCGCATGAGACGTCCGTGCAAAGAAATCAGGACTAGTGCCGGCGCCGCCGACACTGATTGCCCCTAGCTTAGCCTTTTGCCCGCAGCCGGTGAAAGCTTTGCAGGCCGCTTCGCTGAAGTTCTAAAGAAATGTCCTACAGAACGTGTCGGGCACGAAAATGCCGGCCGCTTCACCCCCCAACTCAGGTAGAATGCGCGCCCAGTTTTTGGAGAAGCGTATGACCCTGCTCAAATTCAGCGATGTGTCCCTTGCTTTCGGCGCTATGCCGTTGTTGGACAAGGTGTCCTGGCAGATCGCCCGTGGTGAGCGGGTGTGCATCATCGGCCGCAACGGCACCGGCAAGTCCAGCATGATGAAGCTGGTAAAAGGCGACCAGAAGCCCGATGACGGCTCCGTGTGGCGCGCCCCGGGCCTGAAGATCGGCGAATTGCCGCAAGAATTGCCGGTGGCCGACGAACGGACCGTGTTCGACGTGGTTGCCGAAGGCCTCGACGGCGTGGGCGCATTGCTTGCCCAATACCATCACCTGGCGCAGAACTGCGTCACCGATGCCGACCTGGATAAACTGATGCACGTCCAGCAAGACCTCGAAGCCCGTGATGGCTGGCGCTTGCAGCAATTGGTCGACAGCACCCTGAGCCGCCTGCAACTGCCGGCCGACAAGACCCTCGCCGAATTGTCCGGCGGCTGGCGTCGCCGCGTCCTGCTGGCCCAGGCCCTGGTTTCCGAGCCGGACCTGCTGCTGCTCGACGAACCGACCAACCACCTGGATATCGGCGCGATTGCCTGGCTTGAAGAAGCCCTCAAGGACTTCCAGGGCGCCGTGTTGTTCATCACGCACGACCGGTCCTTCCTGCAGAACCTCGCCACGCGCATCCTCGAACTGGATCGCGGCGGCCTGATCGACTGGAACGGCGACTACGCCAGCTTCCTCGTGCACAAAGAGGCCGCGCTGTCCGCCGAAGAAACCGCCAACGCGCTGTTCGACAAGAAACTGGCCCAGGAAGAAGTCTGGATCCGCCAGGGCATCAAGGCCCGCCGCACCCGTAACGAAGGCCGCGTACGGGCCCTGAAAGCCTTGCGTGTGGAGCGTAGCGAGCGTCGCGAACGCACTGGCAAGGCCAATATCCAGCTCGATACCGCCGACAAGTCGGGCAAGCAGGTCATGGTCCTGGAGAATGTCAGCTTCCATCACCCGGATGGCCCGTTCCTGATCAAGGACTTCTCCATGGTCCTGCAGCGCGGCGACCGCATCGGCCTGCTGGGCGCCAACGGTACCGGCAAGACCACCTTGCTCAAGCTGATGCTCAGTGGCCTGCAACCGACCAGCGGTACCGTGGAAGAGGGCACGCGCATCGACGTGGCCTACTTCGACCAACTGCGCCACCAGTTGGACCTGGAAAAGACCGTGATCGACAACGTCGCTGAAGGCCGCGACTTTATCGACATCGACGGCCAGAGCCGCCACGTGCTGAGCTACCTCGGCGACTTCCTGTTCAGCCCGCAACGTGCGCGTACGCCGGTCAAGGCGTTGTCCGGTGGTGAGCGTGCGCGCCTGCTGCTGGCCAAGCTGTTCAGCAAGCCGGCCAACCTGCTGGTGCTCGACGAACCGACCAACGACCTCGACGTGGAAACGCTGGAGTTGCTGGAAGAGGTCCTGCTGACGTTCAACGGCACCGTGCTGATGGTCAGCCACGACCGGGCATTCCTCGACAACGTGGTCACCAGCACCCTGGTCTTCGAGGGTGAAGGCAAGGTGCGCGAATACGTCGGTGGTTACCAGGACTGGCTACGCCAGGGCGGCTCGCCGCGCCTGCTGGGTGTGACCGAGAGCAAGTCCGGCAAGGCCGACTTGAACTCTGCGGTGGTTGCACCGGCGGCTGCTGCGCCGGTTCAAGAAGCCGCGCCGGCCGCCAAGAAGAAGCTCAGCTACAAGCTGCAGCGTGAGCTCGAAGCCCTGCCGGGTGAGATCGAGGCCAAGGAAAAGCAGATCGCTGGCGTGGAGGCCGACATGGCTGACGCGGGTTTCTACCTGCGTCCTGCGGCAGAAACGGCCAAGGTCATCGAGTCCCTTGAGAAGCTGAACCAGGAGCTGGAAGTATTGGTTGAGCGTTGGGCCGAGCTGGATGCCTGATTGATTAAGCGGCAATAAAAAACCGGCGCTCTTACGAGCACCGGTTTTTTTATATGAAATGCATTTCAATAGGTAGGAGCTGGCTTGCCTGCGATAGCGGTATGCCAGCCACCAGATGTATCAACTGACAGACTGCTATCGCAGGCAAGCCAGCTCCTACATTTGATTTGCAGTGTTCTTACGAGCTTTTTACCAGCTTCACTGCCAGTACGTCGCAAGGCGCGCCGTGCAGTACATCGTTGGCAGTGGAGCCCAGCAGCAACGCCAAGCCGTGACGACCATGGCTGCCGACCACGATCAGGTCGCAGCTCTGTTCCTTGGCCAGGTGGTGGATTTCCTGGCGCGGCTGGCCATAGGTCAGGTGGCTTTGGTCTTTTTTCAGCGCGGGATACTTGTCAATCAGTCGGTCCAGGCGCTCCTTGGCCTGGTCGAACTGCTGCTGTTGCAGTTGCGAAAGATCCATCGGCACGTCGCCGCCAAAGGCCATGGCCATGGGTTCGACGATATGCACCAGGGACAGCTTCACGGTATCGCCGGCAATGGCCACGGCGCGCTTGATCACCGGATCGCACTCTTCGGTCAGGTCCACGGCGACCAGAATATGTTCGTAAGTCATGAGGCGTTCCTCCAGGGGACTGCAATAAGTTCAGTATGGCTGCTTTCAAGCGGATGGGGTTGAGTCAGGTCAAATCCGCTCATCTAGAAATTCGGGAGTACACATATGACGGTCTGGATAGTGGTGTCAATCCTTCTAGTGGTCTTGAGCCCCCTGGCATGGTTGCGACCGTCGCGCCACCAGAGCGGGCGCATGGCCCTGCGCATGGAGGCGCGCCGCATCGGCCTGGCGATGCAATTGTCGCCCCAGGAGTGGCCGCACTGGCTCAAGCAAGAGCCGCCCAGCCCCTGTGCGCAGTACTGTCGGCCACGGCGCGGCAGCAAACCCGCACTCTGGGTTTACTGGCAGCAGGAGCCGGGGGTGTGGGTCAACCAATGGCAGGAAACCTGCGTGGACGAGAAGTTGTTGCCGCATTTTGCAACGCTGCCGGCCAATGTCTACAAAGTGGAGGCGGACAAGCAAATGATCGCCGTGTATTGGGGTGAGAAGGGCGAGTCCAGCGACTTGCAGGCCATCAGTGCGTTACTCAAGGCCTTGGCCTGACACACCCGTAGGAACCGGCTTGCCGGCGATAGGGCCGTTGAGCACGCCATCGCCGGCAATAAAACGTAGGCAATAAAAAGCCCGACATCATCATCGGGCTGGAACTGGCCAGGCAGGCCGGTAAATCTGTAATTCGTCACGCCGCGCATTCGCACAGGCGTTCTCACATGCGGCTAGCCTAGCCGGATATCCGCCGCTGTACAGGCCGTTGCTGGCTCTTTCGCATTATTGATCGGGTGAATGCCTGCGCATTGATTAGCCTTGGCGGTTATGAAATGACTGAAAAGTCGCGTTTTTACGGCGCTTTCGGGCGATTGACAATTGCCCGGAATTGGCTGAAGGTGGCGTACCCAAATCAAACGGGCGTATGAATTGAGTGTTTGTCTGTCAGGCATCTCATACATAATCCCGACTATCGCATTGGCGGGTGTGCCTGGCGCGTTGGTATGAGCATTGACGAAGTGATCAATGCCCGACCAGGGGCCAGCGTCCGATGTGTACTGTTCAGCTTCCATATCGTGGAGATCAGTTGATGATTTACGAAGGTAAAGCCATCACGGTTAAGGCTCTTGAAAGTGGCATCGTCGAATTGAAATTCGACCTCAAGGGTGAGTCCGTCAACAAGTTCAACCGTCTAACCCTGAACGAACTGCGTCAGGCCGTAGACACCATCAAGGCTGATGCATCGATCAAGGGTGTGATCGTCTCCAGCGGCAAAGACGTGTTCATCGTCGGCGCTGACATCACCGAATTCGTCGACAACTTCAAGCTGCCCGATGCCGAGCTTGTGGCTGGCAACCTCGAAGCCAACAAGATTTTCAGCGATTTCGAAGACCTCAACGTGCCGACCGTTGCCGCGATCAATGGCATCGCTCTGGGCGGCGGTCTGGAAATGTGCCTGGCCGCGGACTTTCGCGTCATGGCCTCCAGCGCGAAAATCGGCCTGCCGGAAGTCAAGCTGGGCATCTACCCGGGCTTCGGCGGTACCGTACGCCTGCCGCGTATTATCGGTGCCGACAACGCCATCGAGTGGATTGCCGCCGGCAAGGAAAACCGTGCTGAAGACGCGCTGAAAGTCGGCGCCGTGGATGCCGTGGTTGCTCCGGACAAACTCGCAGAAGCTGCACTGAACCTGATCAAGGGCGCCATCAGCGGCGAATTTGACTACAAGGCCAAGCGTCAGCCGAAGCTGGAAAAACTCAAGCTCAACGCCATCGAACAAATGATGTCGTTCGAAACCGCCAAGGGTTTCGTCGCCGGTCAAGCGGGCCCTAACTACCCGGCCCCGGTCGAAGCGATCAAGACCATCCAGAAAGCCGCGAACTTCGGTCGCGACAAGGCCCTGGAAATCGAAGCCGCCGGCTTCGTCAAACTGGCCAAGACTTCTGCTGCGCAGAGCCTGATCGGCCTGTTCCTGAACGATCAGGAGCTGAAGAAAAAGGCCAAGGCCTACGACGAAATTGCCAAAGACGTGAAACAGGCTGCCGTCCTCGGCGCCGGGATCATGGGCGGTGGTATTGCCTATCAGTCGGCGTCCAAAGGCACGCCGATCCTGATGAAAGACATCAACGAGCACGGTATCGAGCAAGGTCTGGCGGAAGCCGCCAAGCTGCTGGTAGGCCGCGTTGATAAAGGTCGCATGACCGCTGCGAAGATGGCTGAAGTGCTTAACGGCATTCGTCCTACGCTGTCCTACGGTGATTTCGGCCACGTCGACCTGGTGGTCGAAGCGGTTGTCGAGAACCCGAAGGTCAAGCAGGCGGTCCTGGCTGAAGTTGAGGCCCAGGTCAAAGAAGACACGATCCTGGCTTCCAACACCTCGACCATTTCCATCACCTTGCTGGCCAAGGCCCTCAAGCGTCCGGAAAACTTCGTCGGCATGCACTTCTTCAACCCGGTGCACATGATGCCGCTGGTAGAAGTGATCCGTGGCGAGAAGTCCAGCGAGCTGGCAGTTGCCACCACCGTTGCCTACGCCAAGAAAATGGGCAAGAACCCGATCGTGGTCAACGACTGCCCGGGCTTTTTGGTCAACCGCGTGCTGTTCCCGTACTTCGGTGGTTTCGCCAAGCTGGTCAGTGCTGGCGTGGACTTTGTGCGTATCGACAAGGTCATGGAAAAATTCGGTTGGCCAATGGGCCCGGCGTACCTGATGGACGTGGTCGGTATCGACACCGGCCACCATGGTCGCGACGTCATGGCTGAAGGCTTCCCGGACCGCATGAAAGACGACCGTCGCTCGGCTGTCGATGCGCTGTACGAAGCCAAGCGCCTGGGCCAGAAGAATGGCAAGGGTTTCTATGCCTACGAGACCGACAAGAAAGGCAAGCAGAAGAAAGTTGCCGATCCATCGGTTCACGAAGTGCTGGCGCCAATCGTCTACGAGCAGCGTGAGGTGTCCGACGAGGACATCATCAACTGGATGATGATCGCCCTGTGCCTGGAAACCGTGCGTTGCCTGGAAGATGGCATCGTCGAAACCGCTGCCGAAGCCGATATGGGCCTGGTGTACGGTATTGGCTTCCCTCCATTCCGTGGTGGTGCGCTGCGTTACATCGACTCGATCGGTGTGGCCGAGTTCGTTGCCCTGGCTGATCAGTACGCTGATCTGGGCCCGCTGTACCACCCGACCGCGAAGCTGCGCGAGATGGCCAAGAATGGCCAGAGCTTCTTCGGTTAAGTGCCCAGACGACTAGAGCGAGAATATTTATGAGCTTGAATCCAAGAGACGTCGTGATTGTCGACTTCGGTCGTACTCCGATGGGCCGCTCCAAGGGCGGCATGCACCGCAACACCCGTGCCGAAGACATGTCGGCGCACCTGATCAGCAAGCTGCTGGAACGCAACGTCAAGGTCGACCCGAACGAAGTCGAGGACGTGATCTGGGGCTGCGTCAACCAGACCCTGGAGCAGGGCTGGAACATCGCGCGCATGGCCTCCTTGATGACCCAGATCCCGCACACCGCTGCCGGCCAGACCGTCAGCCGCCTGTGTGGTTCGTCCATGAGCGCACTGCACACCGCCGCCCAGGCGATCATGACCGGCAACGGTGATGTGTTTGTGGTCGGTGGCGTGGAGCACATGGGCCACGTCAGCATGATGCACGGCGTCGATCCTAACCCGCACATGTCGCTGTACGCGGCGAAAGCCTCGGGCATGATGGGCCTGACCGCAGAAATGCTCGGCAAGATGCATGGCATCACCCGTGAAGCCCAGGACGCCTTCGGCCTGCGCTCCCACCAGTTGGCCCACAAGGCGACTGTGGAAGGCAAGTTCAAGGATGAAATCATCCCGATGAACGGCTATGACGAGAACGGTTTCCTGAAACTGTTCGACTACGACGAAACCATTCGTCCGGACACCACCCTGGAAAGCCTGGCGGCCTTGAAGCCGGCATTCAACCCAAAGGGCGGCACCGTGACTGCCGGTACTTCGTCGCAGATCACCGATGGTGCTTCGTGCATGATCGTGATGTCGGCCCAGCGTGCCCAGGACCTGGGGATCCAGCCTCTGGCAGTGATCCGTTCCATGGCTGTGGCGGGTGTGGACCCGGCGATCATGGGCTATGGTCCAGTACCGGCCACACAAAAAGCCTTGAAGCGCGCAGGTCTGAGTATCTCCGACATCGACTTCTTCGAGCTCAACGAAGCTTTCGCCGCACAGGCCCTGCCAGTGCTGAAAGATTTGAAAGTACTCGACAAGATGAACGAGAAGGTTAACCTGCACGGCGGTGCAATCGCCCTGGGCCACCCATTTGGTTGCTCCGGTGCGCGTATCTCCGGCACCTTGCTTAACGTGATGAAGCAAAATGGCGGCAACCTTGGGGTTGCAACCATGTGCATTGGTCTCGGCCAAGGCATTTCTACCGTCTTCGAACGCGTCTAAGCGTTGGGTTGACGGAAGCCGGGGCCCAGTGCCCCGGCTTTTGTTTTTTGGAATTTTTAATTTTTTTTTATAAATTTTGTAAGAGGGCCAGAGCATGAAAGTCGAACCAGGGCTCTACCAGCATTATAAAGGTCCCAAGTACCGCGTTTTTAATGTGGCGCGGCACTCCGAGACCGAAGAAGAAGTGGTGTTCTACCAAGCACTGTATGGCGATTACGGCTTTTGGGTGCGCCCCTTGAGCATGTTCCTGGAGACCGTCGAAGTTGACGGCAAGCAGGTCCCGCGCTTTGCTTTGGTGCAGGTCGAACCCAGTCTTTTTTCAGGGCAATAACGGCAGGTTGCGCAGAATGCTGTGCTTGACCTCGCTGTGTTGCCACTATATATAGCGTTGCCGCGTCAGGCGCCAACCGCCTTTCTCTTCTCGAATTCAGGAATTTTCCGATCCATGGGCAAATCGCTGGTCATTGTGGAATCCCCGGCTAAGGCCAAGACCATCAACAAGTACTTGGGTAACGAGTACGTGGTGAAGTCGAGTATCGGCCATATCCGAGACCTGCCCACCAGCGGTTCGGCTAGCGCCAGCAAGGAGCCTGCTGCCAAGCGCGGCAAGGCGGCTGCGGGCGAAGGTCCGGTGCTCTCGCCTAAAGAGAAGGCGCGCAAGCAGCTGGTCTCGCGCATGGGTGTGGACCCGGATCATGGCTGGAAGGCCAAGTACGAAATCCTTCCGGGCAAGGAAAAGGTGATCGAGGAGCTGCGCCGGCTCGCCAAGGATGCTGACACCATCTATCTCGCGACGGACTTGGACCGCGAAGGGGAAGCCATTGCCTGGCACCTGCGCGAAGCCATCGGTGGGGACGACAGCCGCTATAAACGCGTGGTGTTCAACGAAATCACCAAGAAGGCGATCCAGGAAGCCTTCTCCAAGCCGGGCGAACTGGACATCGACCGCGTCAATGCCCAGCAGGCTCGGCGCTTCCTCGATCGCGTGGTCGGCTACATGGTCTCGCCGCTGTTGTGGGCGAAGATCGCCCGTGGCCTGTCCGCTGGTCGTGTGCAATCGGTAGCGGTCAAGCTGGTGGTGGAGCGTGAGCGCGAGATTCGTGCGTTCAACCCTGAAGAGTACTGGGAAGTCCACGCGGACCTCGGCACCGCCAAGGGCAATAACGTGCGCTTTGAAGTGGCCCGCGAGAAAGGCGAGGCCTTCAAGCCGCTCAACGAAGCCCAGGCCATGGCCGCGCTGGAGAAGCTCAAAGCTTCCAGCTACAGCATCGTCAAGCGTGAAGACAAGCCCACCAGCAGCAAGCCGTCGGCGCCGTTCATCACCTCCACCCTGCAACAGGCCGCGAGCAACCGCCTGGGCTTTGGCGTGAAGAAGACGATGATGATGGCCCAGCGTCTGTACGAAGCGGGCTACATCACTTATATGCGTACCGACTCCACCAACCTGTCGGTGGACGCGGTGGCGATGGCGCGTACTTATATTGAAAGCGAATTCGGCAAGAAGTACCTGCCGGAGAAGCCAAACGTCTATAGCAGCAAGGAAGGCGCACAAGAGGCCCACGAAGCGATTCGTCCCTCCGATGCCAATACCGAGCCAAGCAAGCTGAGCGGCATGGAGCGCGACGCTGAGCGCCTCTACGAGTTGATCTGGCGCCAATTCCTGGCTTGCCAGATGCTGCCGGCGCAATACCTGTCCACGACCGTCACAGTGGGTGCCGGGGACTTCGAGCTGCGCGCCAAGGGTCGTATCCTCAAGTTCGACGGCTATACCCGCGTGATGCCGCAAATTGCCAAGCCGGGCGATGACGACGTCCTGCCAGACATGGCCCAGGGCGATGCGCTGAAGCTGATCAAGCTCGACCCGAGCCAGCACTTCACCAAGCCGCCACCCCGTTATTCGGAAGCCAGCCTGGTCAAGGAAATGGAAAAACGCGGTATTGGTCGTCCTTCGACCTACGCGGCGATCATCTCCACCATCCAGGACCGCGGCTACGTGGCCCTGCATAACCGTCGTTTCTATTCGGAAAAGATGGGCGATATCGTTACCGAGCGTTTGTCCGAGAGTTTCTCCAACCTGATGGACTACGGCTTTACCGCCGGCATGGAAGAGAACCTCGATGACGTGGCCCAGGGCGAGCGCGATTGGAAAAACGTCCTCGACGAGTTCTATGGTGACTTCAAGAAAAAACTCGAAGTAGCCGAGAGCCCGGAAAACGGCATGCGCGCCAACCAGCCGGTGATGACGGATATTCCGTGCACCACCTGCGGCCGGCCGATGCAGATCCGTACCGCGTCTACCGGTGTGTTCCTGGGTTGCTCGGGCTATAGCCTGCCGCCCAAAGAGCGCTGCAAGGCCACCGTCAACCTGGTGCCGGGTGATGAAATCGCCGCTGACGACGAGGGTGAATCCGAGTCGCTGGTTTTGCGTGGCAAGCACCGTTGCCCGATCTGCAGCACGGCCATGGATGCCTACCTGCTGGACGAGAAGCACAAGCTGCACATCTGCGGTAACAACCCCGATTGCAACGGCTACGAGATTGAAGAAGGCACCTATCGCATCAAGGGCTATGAAGGCCCGAGCTTGGAATGCGACAAGTGCGGCAGCGAGATGCAGCTCAAGACCGGTCGCTTCGGCAAGTTCTTCGGTTGCACCAATCCGACCTGCAAGAACACCCGCAAGCTGCTGAAAAGCGGTGACGCGGCGCCGCCGAAGATGGATCCGGTGAAGATGCCCGAGCTCAAGTGCGAGAAGGTCAACGACACCTACATCCTGCGTGACGGCGCTTCGGGCCTGTTCCTGGCCGCCAGCCAGTTCCCGAAAAACCGCGAGACCCGTGCACCGCTGGTGATGGAGATCGTGCCGCACAAGGACGAGATCGATCCCAAGTACCACTTCCTGTGCGAAGCGCCGAAGAAGGATCCCGACGGTCGTCCGGCCGTGATCCGCTACAGCCGCAAGACCAAGGAGCAGTACGTGCAGACTGAAGTGGACGGCAAGCCTACGGGCTGGAAGGCGTTCTACGACGGTGGCAAGTGGAAGGTCGAGGACAAGCGCCAGGGCGCTTGATCCCGCTCCTGCATTGAAATAAAGGCCGCCTTCACAGGCGGCCTTTTGTTTTGCGCTTGCAGTGGGCTTGTCTCATCCGTGACACTGTTCAGCCAGCATCACGTTTATGTCGTTGTGGAGACTGCCGTCATGGCCAACGAACTCTATACCCGTACCAACCAGAAAATTTACTTCGCGGGTTTGTCCCTGGAAGCCCTTGGTCGTGCCGAGGAAGGGAAGGAGATGAATGCTATTGCGCTGGTCCAGGCGGGGCGAGAGTCGGCCTTGTTCCATCTGTATGGGGCTTTGCTGGGGTTGTGTCATGAAATTGCCGGTTTCTATCGCCTGCCCCAGGCGAATGCGCCTCGGGCCGAGGATATCCTGACCCGTGAGGTGCTCGAGTCTATGGCCATCCCCGAGTTGGCCGAGCTGGTGGAAATGGCCCGCAGCCCTGACAGTTGGCTGGCTCGCTTGTTGGCTGCCCATTCGGCGCTGTTCCAGCCGCCGCGTGTGCCGCACAAGCCCAAGGGCGATGTGACCCAGCCGTTGATCGTTGCGGTCAGCCTGGAAGAAGAAGGGCCGGAGCCGCTGAGCCGGGCTGAGTTGGAGAGCTGGCGCCAGGAGCTGAAGAAGCTGGCGATCCGCTTTCGGGATGGCTTGAACGAGTGCTGAGCGGCAGGGCACTGTAGGAGCCAGCTTGCCGAGCAATGCCAAGTTGACTGCCGGAGCGCTATCGCTGGCAAGCCAACGCCTACAGACCATTCATCAAGCCGTAAAGAAAGCTGTTCAGATCCTGAGCGAGGCCGCGTTGATGACTGATATAATGCCGGCCTTTCGTGGAGAACAGATTTTTATGCCAACGTCCTTTCTGGAAATTGTTGAATTGCCCGACGGCCGAATTGAGCTGCGCAGGGCTGAGGACGAGGGTTCTCTGGTGACTTTGGACTTTTCCGAGGACGCCAAGGCGTTCCTGCAAGGCCAGCATGTGGAAGTGGCAAAAGCCATGTTGAGCGTGGGTGTGCAGATGGCGGGGCGCCTGGCTGAAGGTGAGCCAGAGAAAGACGACGGTCCACGGGTTCTTCACTGAGTCCGTTTGTCGTTTTTAAGATTCAAATGTTCAATCGGCTTCTCAATTCTGTAGAAGCCTTGCGTCCATCGCAGGCACTGACCTGACGTCAGGCTGCAATCGGACGACCTGTACCACTCCCGATAACGCGTTGCGCGTCAGTCTCGGGCTTATCCCAATCGAATATTCAAGCTTTGTGCGTCGCCCGTGCGCGCTGCGCTGATCAACTGCTGCTTGGCCGAAGCACCCAGCGGGTTCAGCCAGCTGACAACAGTGTGACTACGCCCCAGGCGCAACGCTTCGCAGGTCAGTTGCTGGGCGCTCTGGGTGCCGCGCGGTTGCAGCAGCAGGATACGCTCGCGGTTCAGGCCTGCATCCCGCAGCCAAGCCTGGGTCAGGCTGGACGGCGGGGCGATCAGGGTCAGCCAGCGGGCGTCCTGTTCCTCGCTCAGGTCACGCAGGATTGGCGCCAGCAAGCTCAGGCAGTTCCCGGCAGCGCCACGCAACGACAATTCACTGAATACCTCCGGTTCGGCGGGGGCGGTCCATGGGGACTCCACCGTCTCGCTGAGGATAGGTGCAAGCGGCTGGGCCAAAAAGGCCTCAAACAGTGGCAGTTGTGTATGTTGTTGCGCATGTGGGAACTGCATGATGCCTCCGTTAGCGGCGAATAACGCCGACACTCAAGCCTTCGATCACCAGGTCCTGATCCTTCAGGTTGACTTCAATTGGCGAAAACTCGGGGTTTTCTGCCAGCAGCCATACTTTGCTGCCTTCGCGCTTGAAGCGCTTGACCGTCACTTCATCGCCGATGCGGGCCACGACGATCTGGCCGTTGCGCGCTTCGCGGGTGGTGTGTACGGCCAGCAGGTCGCCGTCGAAGATACCCACGTCCTTCATGCTCATGCCATGGACCCGCAACAGGTAATCGGCGCGAGGATGGAAGAAGGTCGGGTTGATATTGCAGGACTCTTCGACGTGCTGTTGTGCAAGAATCGGCGCACCGGCAGCGACCCGGCCGATGATCGGCAGCGTCGATTCGTCAGCCTTGGCTTCGAAGCCAGGGATACGAATGCCACGGGATGCGCCCGGGGTCATTTCGATTGCGCCCTTGCGGGCAAGGGCCTTCAGGTGTTCTTCGGCAGCATTGGGGGATTTAAACCCCAGCTCCAGGGCGATTTCTGCCCGGGTCGGCGGATAGCCGTTGTCGTCGAGGCAGCGCTTGATAAAAGCGAGAATCTCAGCTTGGCGTGGCGTCAGTTTTAGCATGTTGATCGCTCTGTCTTTTTATACAGTGACTGGGATTATATACAGTGAACTGCGCTTGGCAATCATCGTTTTTGCCGACTCCGCCGGACGGTCATCCGTCGGTCCTTGCAAAGCCCGGAGATAGCGCGGCCTACAGGCCGTTGAAGATGTGATTAAATAGGTGCGAATCGGGTGACTGCCCGGCCGGAAAACGGACCTGCAGGCTTGACATTGCACAAGGTGAAACGTATGTTTCAAACAAGTGTTTGTCAGGCGGAGTAGCCATGGCCCAGTCGGAAACCGTTGAACGCATTCTCGATGCTGCCGAGCAGTTGTTCGCGGAAAAAGGATTTGCTGAAACCTCATTGCGCCTGATCACGAGCAAAGCCGGGGTCAACCTGGCGGCAGTGAACTATCATTTCGGCTCGAAAAAAGCCCTGATCCAGGCCGTCTTCTCACGTTTTCTGGGGCCGTTCTGCATCAGCCTCGACCGTGAGTTGGAGCGGCGCCAAGCCAAGCCCGACAATAAGCCGAGCCTGGAAGACCTGCTGGAAATCCTCGTCGAACAAGCCCTGGTGGTGCAGCCACGCAGCGGCAACGACCTGTCGATCTTCATGCGCCTGCTGGGCCTGGCCTTCAGCCAGAGCCAGGGCCACTTGCGCCGTTACCTCGAAGACATGTACGGCAAGGTCTTCCGTCGCTATATGTTGCTGGTCAACGAGGCGGCGCCACGTATTCCGCCTATCGAATTGTTCTGGCGCGTGCACTTCATGCTCGGCGCAGCGGCGTTCAGCATGTCCGGGATCAAGGCTTTGCGCGCCATCGCCGAGACCGATTTTGGAGTCAACACCTCCATCGAGCAGGTCATGCGCCTGATGGTGCCGTTCCTGGCCGCTGGCATGCGCGCTGAAAGCGGTGTTACCGACCCGGCCATGGCGGCCGCCCAACTGCGCCCGCGCAGCAAGTCCGTACCGGTGGCGGCCAAGGTTTAGCCACTGGCGTCTGGGCGCAACCGCTTGCATCCGCTAAGCTAGCCGCCCATGCCGATTTCAACTAGTTACCCGCACCCCATCGCCTTGCCCGGCTCGACCTGGCGAAGCGGCGGGGTGCGCGCGTCATTCAAGGAAAATTTATGACTGCTGCCCTGCAAGGCTCTTTGATGGTGGACGTCGCCGGCACCTGGCTGACAGCTGAAGATCGCCACTTGTTGCGCCAGCCTGAAGTGGGCGGCCTGATCATTTTTGCGCGCAATATCGAGCATCCGCGCCAGGTGCGGGAATTGAGCGCCGCCATTCGTGCGGTGCGCCCGGACCTGCTGCTGGCCGTCGACCAGGAAGGCGGTCGGGTCCAGCGCCTGCGCCAGGGGTTTGTACGCCTGCCGGCCATGCGTGCGCTGGCGGACAATCCGAACGCCGAATACCTGGCCGAGCAGTGTGGCTGGGTCATGGCCACGGAAGTACTGGCAGTTGGCCTGGACCTGAGCTTCGCCCCCGTGCTGGACCTCGACTACCAGCGTAGCGCCGTCGTAGGCACGCGTTCGTTCGAAGGTGATCCCGAACGTGCAGCGCTGCTGGCCGGCGCCTTTATCCGGGGTATGAACAGCGCCGGCATGGCCGCCACCGGCAAGCACTTCCCGGGGCATGGCTGGGCGGAGGCAGATTCCCACGTCGCCATTCCCAATGATGAACGTAGCCTGGAACAGATTCGCACCCACGACCTGGTGCCCTTTGCGCGCCTGAGCAAGCAATTGGCCGCGGTCATGCCGGCCCACGTGATCTACCCGCAGGTCGATAACCAACCGGCCGGCTTCTCGCGCCGTTGGCTGCAAGACATTCTGCGCGGCGAGTTGCAGTTCGACGGGGTGATTTTCAGTGATGACCTGTCCATGGCCGGTGCCCATGTGGTGGGGGATGCGGCGAGTCGGATCGAGGCTGCGTTGAGTGCTGGCTGCGACATGGGCCTGGTGTGCAATGACCGTGCGGCCGCCGAGCTGGCCCTGAGTGCCGCCCAGCGCATGAAGGTCACGCCGTCGGCGCGCATTGCCCGTATGCGTGGGCAGGCGATTGCGTCGACTGACTACAAGCAGCACCCACGTTGGTTGGCGGCGCTCGGCGCGCTTCGGGATGCGCAGTTGATCGAATGAGATTGAGCTGCGCCCATCGCAGGCAAGCCCGCTCCCACATTTGATTTGTGGCGGTACCAAAAATCTCTGCCCCAGTGAGCCCCCCCTGTGGGAGCGGGCTTGCCCGCGATAGCTATCTAACTATCAACGCTTCTCTAGCTTTTGGGGCAATGGCGCGAACAGCGCCTCGATATCTTCGTTGCCCAACTTCCAGTCGCCCGTGGTACGACCATCCAGCACACCCGCCGCCAGGTCTGACTTTTCTTGCTGCAACGCCTGGATCTTCTCTTCCACGGTGCCCCGGGCAATCATCTTGTAGACGAATACCGGCTTCTCCTGGCCGATGCGATACGCACGGTCAGTCGCCTGGTTTTCCGTGGCTGGGTTCCACCAGGGGTCGTAGTGGATCACGGTATCGGCTTCGGTCAGGTTAAGCCCCACGCCGCCAGCCTTGAGGCTGATCAGGAAGATCTGCAGCCTGCCACTCTGGAAGTCCTTGACCGGCGTGCGCCGGTCGCGGGTCTGGCCGGTCAGCAAGGCATAGGCGACCCCGCGTTTTTTTAGTTCGATCTCAATCAGGCTGAGCATTGAGGTGAACTGCGAGAACAGCAAAATCCTGCGCCCTTCGGCAAACAGCTCGTCGAGCATCTCCATCAGGCTGTCGAGCTTGCCGGAACTGCTGCCGCGCGCGGGCGGGGTGGCGTCGTTCACCAGGCGCAGGTCGCAGCAGACCTGGCGCAGCTTGAGCAGCGCTTCCAGAATGATGATCTGGCTACGAGCCACGCCCTTGCGGGTGATCTCGTCGCGCACCTTCTTGTCCATGGCCAGGCGCATGGTTTCGTACACATCACGCTGGGCTTCGTTGAGATCGACCCAGTGGATGATCTCAGTCTTGGGCGGCAATTCAGTGGCCACCTGTTCTTTGGTACGGCGTAGCAGGAACGGCTTGATCCGACCGTTGAGGTGTTGCAATCGCACGTCGCTGCCGCGTTTTTCGATGGGCACGCGGTAATCACGGTTGAAGCTTTTTACATCGCCCAACCAACCCGGCAGCAGGAAGTGGAACAGCGACCACAGTTCGCCCAGGTGGTTTTCCAGGGGCGTGCCGCTCAGGCACAGGCGCTGGCGTGCATTCAGCTCGCGGGCGGCCTGGGCGGCCTTGCTGGTGGGGTTCTTGATGTATTGGGCTTCGTCGAGGATCAGCACATGCAGCGGCTGCGCGGCCAGTTGCTCGATGTCTTTGGGCAACAGGGCGTAGGTGGTCAGCAGCAGGTCGTAATCCTGTAACTGGGCGAAGTGTTTCTTGCGCCCGGCACCGTACAGCGCCAATACCTTGAGCTGCGGGGTGAAGTGCGCGGCCTCGTCGAGCCAGTTGGGGATCAGGCTGGTGGGCATCACCACCATGCACGGCCGGTCCAGGCGCCCGGCGATTTTTTCGCTGAGAATATGTGCCAGGGTCTGCAGGGTTTTGCCCAGGCCCATGTCGTCCGCGAGAATCCCGCCCACTTCCAGTTGGCGCAGGGACTGCATCCAGCTCAGGCCTTCGAGCTGATAGGGGCGCAACGTGGCGTTCAGGCCTTTGGGGGCGGTGCAGGTGAAGTCCTTGATGTCGCGCAGGCGCTGGGCAAAGCTGCGGATCTGCTCGCCGCCTTCCCATTGCAGGGGCAGGTCCTCCAGCGGGTTGAGCCGAGTGGCGTCGGCCTTGGCCAGGCGCAAGGTAGTTGTGCCGGGCTCTTGCAGGTAGAACTCGCCGAGGGTCGCCAGCACCGGTTTGAGCCGGCCATAGGGCAGGGCGACTTGCAGTGGGCCGTGGCCACCGTTGGGTAGGCCGGGGATGTTCACCAGGATCAGTTCGTCGTCGCGACGGCGCGCGAGTTTTTCCGGGTTGAGGATTTCGGTGTGGGAGCGCATCAGGTTCAACAGGATCGGCAACAGGCTCAGCCGTTCGCCATTGACGATGATCCCCAGCTCCAGGTCGAACCAGTCGCGCTCCGGCACTTCATCGACGCTGGCGTACCAGTCATCGACCGGGCTCAGGTCAAAGCCGAAATCCTCATCGATCTGCAGCTCCCAGCCTTCAGCGCGCAGGCTCGGCGAGGCGTTGAGGGTGAAGTTCAGCCAGGCGCTGTCATTGACCATCTCAAACAACTCGCCGGCGCTTTCCGGCAGGGCCTTGCTCTGGCGGGTGGCGATCTTGAAGCCAAGCAGGCGCAGGTGTTCGCGAAAGCCTTGTTCCACCTCGGGGTGACGCTTGATCCGCAGGCTCTGGGTTTCCTGGCGCACGATGATATCGGCGTTTTTCTGGCCGCTGACGTAATTGCCCAGGTAATTGAACGACAGCGCCGCCCGGTGCTGGATATAGCGCTGCATCTTGCCGTTGCGCGGCTCAAAGGCGCTGAACTCGATGCTGGCCAGCCACAGCCGTGGAATCGGCTGCACGTCCTCAAGCACCACTTGCGGCAGGACCACGCGGTTATCCAGCACGGCCTGCAGCTTCTCCAGCAGTTCGGCATCCTTGGCCGCTGCCGGGTAGGCCAGGGTTTCCTGGACCTGCAGCAGCACCGCCGCGATGTGTTTGCAATTGGTGTGCACGGGGCAGGTGCAGCGGCTGTCCACCAGGATCAGGGTGCCTTTGGCCGACTCGCGCAGAGAGATGGTCTGGCGATACACATTGCCGCCCGAGCCTTCGCAACTGGCGATGATGGTGCTGTCGCCCGACTCGACAATCCGCACGCGGTTTTCCAGGGCGTAGCGCCGGCCGCGCTCCAGGCTTTGTTCCTTGAAGCGGTTGGCCCAGGAGGGGGCCAGGGGCTTGGTCAGCGAGGGCGTCAGGGGCATGGCGCTGGATCAGTCCGCGAGGCCGGGCGGCGGTGCGCTCGGTGGCTTGGCGGTGAGGGAGGTGATCTTGATCAGCAAGGCCAGGTGGCCGCCGTCCAGGTAGTTGAGTTGGTTGTTCTTGGTGCGCACGTCTGGCTGGCTCAGGTGTTCGCTGGCAATCACGCTGCCGTTGTTGTCGAACTGATTGAGCCACAGGCTTGCGTCAATACGGGTAAAGCGCCCCAGTTGCAGGTCCAGGGTGCCCTGGATGGGGTACTGGCCGAACTGTTCCTGGCCGTCGGTGATTTTCACCTTCACCGGCTGCTCGCCCAGGTTCTGTTCCCAGGCCTTGTGCAGCAGTACGGTGTAGTCGCCATTGGCCTGGAGTTTCTCGACGATGTTGTTCAGGCGCGGCGGGCTGATTTTCTCGACCCCTTGGCGTGGCGCCCCGGCGGCCCAGTCTTCCGGGGCTGGCCGGCTGTTGATCACCGGCTCCGCATTCTGGCGGATCAGGATCATTTCCACCTGGTAGAGGCTGTCGGCAAACGCCGAAGGTGCAACTACCACCAACAACAGGCTCAGGATACGAAGCAGGCGCATGGGGCGTCCTTCAAGCAGATTTCGGGATGAGGCGCTCAAACAGCGCCTCCAATGTATTAAAGCGCTCTTCTGCACGTTCCATCGGCACCATGAACTTGAACAGCGTGGCGCCTTCGAATTTGTAGCGGTTGGGCTGGCCCTGGATCAACTTGATCAGGACCAGCGGGTCTACCGGCGTCTGCGCTTCGAACTCGATACGCCCGCCCTGCGGCCCGGCGTCGACCTTCTTGATCCCCAGTTGCTCGGCCTGCAGTTTGAGCAGGGTCAGGCGTACCAGGTTCTTGGTCGGTTCCGGCAACAGGCCGAAGCGGTCGATCATCTCCACTTGCAGGTCCTTGAGGCCTTCTTCGTCGGTGGCCGAGGCGATGCGCTTGTACAGGATCAGCCGTGCATGCACATCCGGCAGGTAGTCCTCGGGAATCAACGCCGGCAGGCGCAGGTTGATTTCCGGGCCGCCGCCCAGGGGTTGATCGAGGTTCGGTTGCTCGCCTTTGCGGATGGCCTTTACCGCCCGCTCGAGCATCTCCATATAGAGGGTAAAGCCCACGGCCTGGATCTGCCCGCTCTGGCCGTCGCCCAGCAGTTCGCCGGCGCCACGGATTTCCAGGTCGTTGGTGGCAAGCACAAAGCCTGCGCCCAGGTCCTGGGTGTTGGCGATGGCTTCCAGGCGCTTTTCGGCGTCGCCAGTGATTTGCTGGCGTGGTGGCGTCAGCAGGTAGGCATAGGCCTGGTGGTGGCTGCGACCGACCCGGCCACGCAATTGGTGCAGTTGCGCCAGGCCGAACTTGTCGGCGCGCTCGATGATGATGGTGTTGGCGCTCGGCACGTCGATGCCGGTCTCGATGATGGTCGAGGCGATCAGCACGTTGAAGCGCTTGTGGTAGAAGTCGCTCATCACCTGTTCGAGTTCGCGCTCGCGCATCTGCCCGTGGCCGATGCCGATCCGTGCTTCCGGCACCAGTTCGGCGAGGTCGGCGGCGCATTTCTCGATGGTTTTCACATCGTTGTGCAGGTAGTAGACCTGGCCGCCGCGCAGCAACTCGCGCAGCAGGGCTTCCTTGATCGTGCTGTTGTTCTGCTCCATGACGAAGGTGCGCACCGACAGGCGTCGCGCCGGCGGCGTGGCGATGATCGACAGGTCGCGCATGCCCGACACCGCCATGTTCAACGTGCGCGGGATTGGCGTGGCGGTCAGGGTCAGGATATCGACCTCGCTGCGCAGGGCCTTGAGCTGCTCCTTCTGGCGCACGCCAAAGCGGTGCTCTTCGTCGATGATCACCAGGCCCAGGTTCTTGATCTTCACATCGTCCGACAGCAGCTTGTGCGTGCCGATCACGATATCGATCTTGCCTTCGGCCAGGTCGGCGACGGCGGCGTTGACTTCCTTGGCCGACTTGAAGCGGCTCATCACCTCCACGGTCACCGGCCAATCGGCGAAGCGGTCGCGAAAGCTGTTGTAGTGCTGCTGGGCGAGCAGGGTGGTCGGCACCAGGATTGCTACCTGGCGGCCGCCATGCACCGCGATGAACGCGGCGCGCATCGCCACTTCGGTCTTGCCAAAGCCCACGTCGCCGCAGACCAGGCGGTCCATGGGCTTGGGCGCAAGCATGTCGGCGCGCACCGCATCGATGGTGGTTTGCTGGTCCGGGGTTTCTTCGAAGGCGAAGCCGGCGCTGAACGTGGCGTAGTCGGCCTTCGGGTCGGCGAACGCATAACCTTCGCGGGCCGCACGGCGGGCATAGATGTCCAGCAGTTCGGCGGCCACGTCGCGCACCTGCTCGGCGGCCTTGCGCTTGGCCTTCTGCCAGGTCTCGGAGCCCAGGCGGTGCAACGGCGCCAGGGCGTCGTCGCTGCCGGTGTAGCGCGCGATCAGGTGCAGGTTGGCCACCGGCACGTAGAGCTTGGCGCCCTCGGCGTATTCCATGGTGAGGAATTCGGCGGCCTGGTTGTCGATCTCCAGGGTCTGCAGGCCCAGGTAGCGCCCCACGCCGTGGTCGATGTGCACCACCGGCGCGCCTTCGCGCAGTTCGGTGAGGTTCTTGATCACCGCGTCGTTGTTGGCGTCGGCGCGTTTTTCCCGGCGCCGGCGCTGCATCACGCGTTGGCCGAACAGCGGGCTCTCGGCAATCAACGCCAGGGCCGGATCATCCAGTTGCAGGCCTTCGTTCAGCGGCGCAATGGTGATCGCCAGGCGATCCTTGCCGGCGACAAAGTCTGGCCAGCTGTCGACGGTTTTTGGTCGCAGCTTCAGGCGTTCCAGCAACTCCAGTAGCACTTCGCGGCGCCCGGCGGATTCGGCGGTAAACAGCACACGACCGGGGAAGTCGCCGAGGAAGTCGGACAACGCTTGCAGCGGCTGGCTGGCCTTGGCCTCGATGGCCAGGTTGGGCAGGGCCTGGGCCGGGAAGCGCTCGCGACCGACGCCGGCTTCCACATCCTGCTGGCTGGCGACCACGCGCGGCCAGTTTTTCAGGCGGGCGAAGCAGTCCTCTACCGGCAGGAACAGCTCGGCAGGCGGCAATAAAGGCCGGGAGGGGTCGACGCGGCGTTCTTCATAACGGTTGCGCACGTCGTTCCAGAAGTTTTCCGCCGCCTGCTCGATGCCCGGCAGCGAGAACACCTGAGTGTCCTGGGGCAGATAATCGAACAGGGTCGAGGTTTCGTCGAAGAACAGCGGCAGGTAGTACTCGATACCGGCGGGCGTAATCCCGCTGCTCAGGTCCTGGAAGATCGGGCAACGACGGAAGTCCACGTCAAAGCGCTCGCGAAAGCGCGCCTTGAAGCGCGTGACCGCGTCTTTTTGCAGGGGGAACTCCCTGGCCGGCAGCAGTTTGATCGACTGTACTTTGTCGATGGAACGCTGGTTTTCCGGGTCGAAGGTGCGCAGGGTCTCGATTTCGTCATCGAACAGGTCGATGCGGTAGGGCAGTTTGCTGCCCATCGGGAACAAGTCGATCAGTGCCCCGCGCACGGCGAACTCACCATGTTCGTACACCGTATCGACGCAGCGGTAGCCACTGGCTTCCAGGCGCGTGCGCATTTGCTCCACGTCGAGCTTCTGGCCGATATCCAGCACCAGGCTGCTGCCCAGCAGGAACTTGGTCGGCGCCAGGCGGTGCAGCGCCGTAGTGATCGGCACCACCAGTACACCGTGGGCCAGTTCCGGCAAGCGGTACAGGCTGGCGATGCGCTGGGAGATGATGTCCTGGTGCGGCGAGAACAAGTCGTAGGGCAGGGTTTCCCAGTCCGGGAAGTGCAGCACCGGCAAATCGGGGGCGAAGAAGCTCAGCTCCTGCTCCAGCCGCTCGGCACTTTGGCTGTCGGCGGTCAGGAGCAGGGTAAAGCGCTTGGCTGCACTGGCAGCCTCGGCTATGGCCAGGCTCAGGGCGGCACCGGGCAGATTGCCCCAATGCTGTTTACCTGCCTGGGCAGGGAGTAGCGGTAGACGCAGGACGGGCACGGAAGGTTGAGCTCCAGCGTTGCGACAAAGTCGGTAATTGTAACGGCCTGGAGTGCCGCCTGTCAGTTGCTGACTGTGCCTATTACGGTTTGTAGGAAATGTAGTGGCTAAGACAAACAATGCGCGGTTTTGACTCAATATGTAGTGCCGAAATGCACATATGTTTCGGAGGGTTACGGATAAGTCGCCTGGGGCTCTCTCCGAGGGGTTCGCTGGAAGCCGCGTATTTACTGGCCTGTAGCGCGGTGAAAATTATTTGCAAGGGCTTTTGTTGCGTGACGCGCATTGCTCAGGGGGCGGTCGGGCGGCATAATGTAGCCCCTTTTTTCAGCCCCTACATGTGGAAGGTTCCCGTGACTCAGAAGCCCGACCAGTGTCTTGGTGAATGGATCGACCGTGAAGCACTCGCAGAAGCGATGATCCCGCTTATCGGTCAGCTGTACCGCAATAACAATGTGGTGAGCTCGATCTATGGCCGCAGCCTGATCAACCAATCAGTCATCGCGATTCTCAAGGCTCATCGCTTTGCTCGCCATCGTTCTGCCGACGATAGCGAACTCTCCGTCCACGAAACATTCCCTCTGCTTAAAGCCATGAGCGAGCTCAAGCTCGGCGCGGCCTCGGTAGACCTGGGCAAGTTGGCGTTCAAATTCCGCGCTCAAGGCAATGGCCGCAGCGCCGAGCAGTTCGTGCGTGAAGAGCTGGCCGACGTGGTTGGCCAGCAAAATGCCGCGTCCCGCAAAGGTACCGACGTGGTGCTGTACGGCTTCGGTCGTATCGGCCGCCTGCTGGCACGCATCCTGATCGAAAAAACCGGCGGTGGTGACGGCCTGCGCCTGCGGGCCATTGTCGTGCGCAAAGGCGCCGAGAATGACCTGACCAAGCGCGCCAGTCTCTTGCGCCGCGACTCGGTACACGGTTCGTTCAATGGCACCATCACCATCGACGAAGAAAACAACACCATCACCGCCAACGGTAACCTGATCCAGGTGATCTACGCGAAGAACCCGACCGAGGTGGATTACACCCAGTACGGCATCCAGAACGCCTTGCTGGTGGACAACACCGGCGTCTGGCGTGATGCCGACGGCCTGGGCCAGCACTTGGCGTGCCCAGGTATCGACCGCGTTGTGCTGACCGCGCCTGGCAAGGGCAAGCTGAAGAACATCGTTCACGGCATCAACCACAACGAAATCACCGCTGACGACAAGATCGTGTCTGCCGCTTCCTGCACCACCAACGCCATCGTGCCGGTGCTCAAGGCTGTGAATGACAAGTTCGGCATCATCAACGGTCACGTCGAAACCGTTCACTCGTACACCAACGACCAGAACCTGATCGACAACTTCCACAAGGGCGATCGCCGTGGCCGTAGCGCCGCGCTGAACATGGTGATCACCGAGACCGGTGCTGCCACCGCTGCTGCCAAGGCCCTGCCTGAGCTGGCCGGCAAGCTGACCGGTAACGCGATCCGTGTACCTACGCCGAACGTGTCGATGGCCATTCT
This sequence comes from Pseudomonas sp. WS 5010, assembly GCF_012985565.1. Lineage (NCBI taxonomy): Bacteria > Pseudomonadati > Pseudomonadota > Gammaproteobacteria > Pseudomonadales > Pseudomonadaceae > Pseudomonas > Pseudomonas sp. WS 5010. The sequence continues at coordinate 291,248 of NZ_JAAQWQ010000001.1, forward strand.
CAACCTCAACCTTGAGAAAGCCGCCACCCGTGAAGAGATGAACGAGTACCTGCGCTACATGGCGCTGCACTCCGATCTGCATAAGCAAATCGACTTCGTCAATTCCCAGGAAGTGGTGTCCACCGACTTCGTTGGCTCGCGCCACGCCGGTGTGGTCGATGCTGAAGCGACCATCACCCAGGATAACCGCGTTGTACTGTACGTCTGGTACGACAACGAATTCGGTTACAGCTGCCAGGTGGTGCGCGTGATGGAAGACATGGCTGGGGTCAACCCGCCGGCGTTTCCGCGCTAAGCATTAGCGGTAGATGAAAAAGCCCCGACTGGTTCGGGGCTTTTTTGTGTCTGGGGGATTGTGTTGGATTTGAAGGCCTCATCGCGGGCAAGCCCGCTCCCACAGTTTGATTTGCGAATACATTCAAATGTGGGGGCGGGCTTGTCGGGCCGCCGCATCGCCGCGATAGCGATCTATCAGGCCCCACCGACTACCGAAGCCTGTGCAGTGCGCAGTTCATGCCGATTCCCCTTGAACAGCACCAGGGTCGCAATCAACCCCAGCACCGCCGCCCCACTGAGCCAGATCCCCGGCGCTGCCTTGTTATCCAGCACATGGATCAGGTAAGTGCAGGCGGCCGGGGTAAAGCCGCCAAAGGTTGCGGTCGCCAGGCTGTAGGCCAGGGAGAAACCTGTTGTGCGGACCTCCACTGGCATGATTTCGGTCAGGGCTACCACCATGGCGCCGTTATACGAGCCATACAGGAAGGACAGCCACAACAGCACGATCAGCAGGTGGCTGAAACTCGGATTGACCACCAGCCACGACAACGCCGGGTATGCCGTGAGAATCGCCAGAATCGTCGCGCCGAGCAGTAAGGGTTTGCGGCCGATCTTGTCGGACACGGCGCCCATCACCGGCAACCAGATAAAGTTGGAAATGCCCACGCACACGGTGACCAATAGCGCATCCAGGTCCGACAGGTGCAACTCGGCTTTGCCAAAGGTCGGTGTGTAGGCAGTGATCAGGTAGAACGACACGGTGGTCATCACCACCAGCGCCATGCCTGCCACGACGATGCCAAAGTTCTGACCAATGGAACGGATAATTTCCTGCAGGGTAGGGCGGTGTTTGCGCGCCTGGAACTCAGGCGTTTCTTCCAGGGAGCGGCGAATCACGAAGATCACCGGCACGATCAGGCAGCCGATCAGGAACGGCACGCGCCAGCCCCATTCGCCCATTTCCTCGGGGCTTAGCCAGTGGTTCAGGCCTACGCCCAGCAGGCCGGCGAAGACCACGGCGGCTTGCTGGCTGGCGGACTGCCAACTGACGAAGAAGCCCTTGCGCCCCGGCGTGGCGATTTCTGCCAGGTACACCGAAACCCCGCCCAGCTCGACACCCGCGGAGAAGCCTTGCAGCAACCGGCCAAGCAGCACGATCAGCGGCGCGGCCACCCCGAGCGTGGCGTAGCCGGGCACGCAGGCGATCAACACCGTACCGGCGGCCATCATGGCCAGGGTGATCACCAGGCCTTTTTTACGGCCATGGCGGTCGATGTAGGCACCGAGAAAAATCGCCCCCAGCGGGCGCATCAGGAACCCGGCACCGAAGGTCGCCAGGGACAACATCAGGGAGGCAAAGGCGCTGTCGGCAGGGAAGAAGGTCTTGGCGATGGCCGTGGCGTAGAAGCCGTAGACCATGAAGTCGAACATTTCGAGGAAGTTACCGCTGACAACGCGAAAGATCGCCTTGCCTTTGCCCGTGGTGCTGGACATGTCATTTACTCAACTGGCTATCTTGTTGGAAATCCCTGGTTGTTGTTCGTCCGTGCTGCAGAATCTGGGCGCGCGGTGGCGCCAAAGAGTTTTGTAACCATATGTGTATCCGTGTTGCCGAGCAACAAAAACCGTTAGCACGCTGGCTATTTGCCGCAAGTGGTCCTGAGCAGGCGACGACATGCCGCATAATGGCTCGCCCGGGAAATATGCTTGAGTGCGGCATCATTTTGGTTTTCAGCAGCGAGAAGGTTGTGTGGCTTATGGGCGGTTTGCGATACGTAGTGGTGGGCGCTGCACTGGCGATCCTGGCGGGCTGCGGTAAAGGTGAGCCCCTGGAGGCTTTTGGCGGCCCGACCATGGGCAGCACTTATTCGATCAAGTACGTCCGCACCCCCGGTACGCCGGCGGCCAGTGCTGTACAGCCGCAAGTCGAGCGCATCCTTGCCGAGGTCGACCGGCAGATGTCGACCTATCGCAGCGATTCCGATATCGAGCGTTTCAACGACCTGCCGGCCAACCGCTGTCAGGCGATGCCCGAATCGATCCTGCGGTTGGTGCGCACGGGCGAGCAACTGTCCCAGGCCAGTGGCGGCGCTTTTGACCTGACGGTCGAGCCGCTGCTGAACCTGTGGGGTTTTGGCCCCCAGGCGCGCCAGGTAAAAGTCCCGGAGCCCATCGCGCTGGCCCTGGCGCGCCAGCGGGTCGGCCATCAACACCTGCGTATCGACGCTGGCCAGTTGTGCAAGGATGCGGCGGTACAGGTGGACTTCAACAGCATCGCCGCCGGCTATACGGTGGACCGGATTGCCGAGCGGCTTGATCAGTTGGGCATTGAGCGGTACCTGGTCGAAGTGACCGGCGAGCTCAAGGCCGCCGGGCGCAAACCTGACGGTACGCCCTGGCGTGTGGCCCTGGAGGAGCCCCGCGATGACCAGCAGGTCGCTGAGCGCGTTATCGCAGTGGACGGCTTTGGCGTGTCTACTTCAGGTGACTATCGCAATTATTTCCAGCAGGATGGTCGCCGCTATTCCCACACCCTCGATGCGCGAACCGGTGCGCCGATCACCCATCACCTGGCGTCGGTCACGGTGCTGGAGGCTTCGGCGTTGATGGCCGATGGCTTGTCGACGTTGCTGCTGGTGCTGGGGCCTGAAGAAGGCTGGGACTATGCAGAAAAACACCAGATCGCGGCGTTTTTTGTGATGCGAGAGGGGGATGCTTTCGTCACACGCAGCAACAAAGCGTTCGAACAACTGACGGCGGTCAAGCCGTAATCAATACTGTGTAGTAAAGGCAAAACTGGCCTACGACGCGACCAAGGGTTAATGTGCGCGGCGTTGAGCCTTATATAGACTGTGCCCCGGCTCACACACCTGAGCCTATTTGATCCTTCATGACCGCTGGCCGCGGCATGATTTAGCCAGGCGCCCAACCGTGCGCCCTGGCCTGTTCTGAGGAGTACGCATGGCTGTCTACAACTACGACGTGGTGGTACTGGGTTCTGGCCCAGCTGGAGAAGGTGCGGCGATGAATGCCGCCAAAGCAGGACGCAAGGTGGCGATGGTCGATAGCCGTCGTCAGGTCGGCGGTAACTGCACCCACCTGGGCACCATCCCGTCCAAGGCCTTGCGTCACTCGGTGCGCCAGATCATGCAGTTCAACACCAACCCGATGTTCCGGGCCATTGGTGAGCCGCGCTGGTTCTCGTTCCCGGATGTGCTGAAAAGCGCCGAGAAAGTCATTTCCAAGCAAGTCGCCTCGCGTACCGGCTACTACGCCCGTAACCGTGTCGACCTGTTCTTCGGCACCGGCAGCTTCGCCGACGAGCAAACTGTCGAAGTGGTCTGCGCCAATGGCGTGGTCGAGAAACTGGTGGCCAAGCACATCATCATCGCCACTGGCTCGCGCCCGTATCGCCCGGCCGATATCGATTTCCACCACCCGCGTATCTACGATAGCGACACCATCCTCAGCCTGGGCCACACCCCACGCAAACTGATCATCTACGGCGCCGGCGTGATCGGCTGTGAATACGCCTCGATCTTCAGTGGCCTGGGTGTACTGGTGGAGTTGGTGGACAACCGTGACCAGTTGCTGAGTTTCCTCGACTCGGAAATTTCCCAGGCGTTGAGCTACCACTTCAGCAACAACAACATCACCGTGCGCCACAACGAGGAATACGATCGCGTTGAAGGCCTGGACAACGGGGTGATCCTGCACCTCAAGTCCGGCAAGAAGATCAAGGCCGACGCCTTGCTCTGGTGCAACGGCCGTACCGGCAACACCGACAAGCTGGGCATGGAAAACATCGGGGTCAAGGTCAACAGCCGTGGCCAGATCGAGGTGGATGAGAACTACCGCACCTGCGTCACCAATATCTATGGTGCCGGCGATGTGATCGGCTGGCCGAGCCTGGCCAGTGCCGCCCACGACCAGGGCCGTTCTGCCGCTGGCAGCATTGTCGACAACGGCAGCTGGCGTTACGTCAACGACGTGCCGACCGGGATCTACACCATTCCCGAGATCAGCTCCATCGGCAAGAACGAGCACGAACTGACCAAGGCCAAGGTGCCTTATGAAGTGGGCAAGGCGTTTTTCAAGAGCATGGCGCGTGCGCAGATCGCCGGCGAGCCGCAAGGCATGCTGAAGATCCTGTTCCACCGCGAGACGTTGGAAGTGCTCGGCGTGCACTGCTTCGGCTACCAGGCCTCGGAGATCGTGCACATCGGCCAGGCGATCATGAACCAGCCGGGCGAGCAAAATACCCTGAAGTATTTCGTCAACACCACGTTCAACTACCCGACCATGGCCGAAGCCTATCGGGTAGCGGCCTACGACGGCCTCAACCGGCTTTTTTGAGCGGCTCCGGCCGGTGGCCTGAGCCGGCCGGGGAGACCGATTTCAGTAATTCCCGAGAGTGGCAGTGGCCAAACCGGGAAAGTCTGTAATCAGGCTATCTACGCCGAAGTCGGCGAGCCTGCGCATCAGCGCGGGTTCGTTGACTGTCCACACGGACACGTGCAACCCCTGGCGCTGGGCCTTGGCCAGGCGTTCAGGGGTACACAGCGTCCAGTTCAACGCCAAAATCTCACAGCCATAGTTCTGCGCGACCTTCAGCGGGTCGAGCCAGGCGTATTCGGCCACCAGTCCACGGGACAGGTCCGGCGTCAACTCCAGGGCAGCCTTCAACACTTCCCGCGAGCTTGAGGTCACGGTGACCTTGTCCAGCAAGCCAAAACGCTGGGCCATTTCGCGGATCGCCAGCACAGTGGTCGCGGCGCGGGTGCGCGAGGCGCTCTTGACTTCCAGTTGCCAGTGATCGAAGTCGCACTTCTCGAACAGCTCTTCCAGGCGCGGGATCGGGCAGGGGCTGACCCAGCCTGGGCCGCCGTTGCGCGCGTCCATCTTCACCAGGTCGGCAGCGGCATATTCCACCACCTTGCCGCGCCGGTCGGCGGTACGCTTGAGGGTTGGGTCGTGGATTACCATCAGCTCGCCGTCCATGGACAGGTGCAAGTCCAGCTCGCAACGGCGCACGCCGTGCTTGAGGCATTGCTGGAAGCTGGTCAGGGTGTTTTCCGGTGCTTCGCCTTTAGCGCCGCGGTGGCCGTAAATCAGGGTCACAGTTGCTCCTTTTCGCCAGGTGTATGGCTGGATAAATATCAAATCAGGTGTCTTGGCCGTCGCTTTGTTCCCGGGCCAGGCGCCGTTCCTGGGCCTGTTTTTGCAATATATAGCGCGCCAGCAACTGGCGCTGGGCGTCGGTCATGGATTCGAATTCGGTGCCCACGTCAAAACCATCGCCCTTTGGATCGCAGTGGGTGACCTTGGCCCGTAACAACAGGCCCAGCGCCTGGGGCATCAGCACCAGCTTGACTGCCAGGTGGCTGCCCGGCGCGAGCACCGTGGGGTGCTGGAAGTCGATACCGCCTTCGGAGATGATCACCGGCTGCGGCGCACCGATCTCACCCAGCAGGCTTTGCGCCATGACTTGGCTGAGCAGGTCCATGCGTTTGTTCTGCACCTTGAGGAAGGCGGCGAGGGTGCGGTCGCGCTCGCCGAGCTGGCGCAGCAGGTGCTGGGACTCGAATTCGCTCAGGTGCAGTTCACTGAGCAGGTTGAACAGCGGGGAATCATCCAGCAACACTTCCTTGCTCGCCGCTTGCGGGGCCGACAGGCTTTTGATTTGGAGTGCGATCATGTCGTCGATACGGTAGTATTCGCGGCGATCTTCTTCATCTAATGGCGTCATGGCGAACCCCAGGTAACGGTAATGGTCTGAGTGTAAAGCTGCTTACCAGACCCCGCCACCGGGACGTCTTCTTTTCCTCCGAACAAGCCCCGACATGTTCAGACCTCTCTTCGTATTTATCGGCACGCGTTATACCCGTGCAAAGCGTCGCAATCATTTTGTGTCGTTCATTTCCCTGACCTCCATGATCGGACTCGCCCTGGGCGTTGTCGTGATGATCGTGGTGCTATCGGTGATGAATGGCTTCGATCATGAGATGCGCACCCGCGTGCTGGGCATGGTGCCCCACGCGACCATCGAGTCCGGCGAGCCCCTGGGTGACTGGCAAGGCCTGGCCGACAAGGTCAAGCAGAACCCCAAGGTGCTGGCCGTCGCGCCATTTACCCAGATGCAGGGCCTGCTGACCAACGACGGCAAGGTGCAGAAAGTCCTGCTCAATGCCATCGACCCGGCGCAGGAGCGCAAGGTCTCGATCATTGACCAGTTCATGCAGCAGGGCCAACTCGATGCCCTTACGCCTGGCAGCTTCGGCATCGTGATTGGCGACCGGGCGGCAGCCAAGCTGGGCGTGGCTATCGGCGACAAGCTGACGTTTGTCGCCCCCGAGGTCACGGTGACCCCGGCCGGGATGTTCCCGCGCATGAAGCGCTTTACCGTGGTCGGCATCTTTCATGTCGGCGCCGGCGAGATCGATGGCTTCCTCGGCCTGACCAACCTCACCGACCTGGCCCGCCTGCATCGCTGGAAGCCGGACCAGGTGCAGGGCCTGCGCCTGAAATTCAACGACTTGTTCGAAGCACCGCGCGGCGCTTGGGAAATTGCCCAGCACCTGGGTGAAAGCCAGTACTACGCCCGCGACTGGACCCGTACCCACGGCAACCTGTACCAGGCGATCCGCATGGAAAAAGCCATGATCGGCCTGTTGTTGCTGCTGATCGTCGCCGTGGCCGCGTTCAACATCATCTCCACCCTGGTGATGGTGGTGAACGACAAGAAGGGCGATATCGCCATCCTGCGTACCCTTGGCGCCACGCCGGGGCAGATCATGGCGATTTTCATGGTCCAGGGCACGGTGATTGGCGTGGTCGGCACCTTGATCGGTACGGCGGTGGGGATTTTTGCCGCGCTGAACGTCAGCGCCGCCATCGCCGGCGTCGAAACCCTGATCGGCCACAAGTTTCTCAACGCCGACGTCTACTTCATCGACTATTTGCCATCCCAGGTGCAGAGCCAGGATGTGCTGATGGTCGGCGGCGCCGCGTTGGTCCTGAGTTTCCTTGCCACCCTATATCCAGCCTGGCGCGCGGCACGTACCCAGCCGGCGCAGGCTTTACGCTATGAGTGAATCGGGCATGAGTGAAAAAGCAATCCTGAGCTGCCGCAACCTGGGCAAATCCTACGAGGAAGGCCCGGAATCGGTAGTGGTGCTGTCCAACCTGCAACTGGAACTGCATCCCGGCGAGCGCGTGGCGATCGTCGGCAGTTCCGGCTCCGGCAAAAGTACCTTGCTCAATCTGTTGGGCGGCCTTGATACGCCGTCCCACGGCAGCGTGTGGCTGGCCGGTGAAGAGCTCTCGGCGTTGAACGAGAAGGCCCGTGGCCAGTTGCGCAACCGCTCCCTGGGCTTTGTGTACCAGTTCCACCATTTGCTGCCAGAGTTCACCGCCCTGGAAAACGTGTGCATGCCGCTCTTGATCGGCAAGACCGCGATCCCGCAGGCGCGCCAGCGTGCCACGGCGTTACTGGAGCGCGTCGGCCTTGGCCATCGCCTGGAGCACAAGCCTTCAGAGTTGTCCGGTGGCGAGCGCCAGCGTGTGGCGATTGCCCGCGCCCTGGTGAACAACCCAGGCCTGGTGATGCTCGACGAGCCGACCGGCAACCTTGACTCCCACACCGCCCAGGGCATCAAGGACTTGATGCTGGAGCTGAGCACCCAGATGCGCACCGCGTTCCTGGTGGTGACCCATGACATGAGCATGGCCCGGCAGATGGACCGCGTGTTGCACCTGCAGGAAGGTCATCTGGTCGCCATCTGACCTGTTTCAAGCCCGGGCGCCTGTGCCTGGGTTTTCTTTTTTTTCAGGCGGTGCAAGCGAATGTTCAGACCGTTATCGATTTTTATCGGCGCGCGCTATACCCGCGCCAAGCGCCGCAACCGTTTTGTCTCGTTTATTTCGATGACCTCGATGATCGGCCTCGCCTTGGGCGTGCTGGCGATGATCGTGGTGTTGTCGGTGATGAACGGTTTCCAGCGGGAAATGAGTTCACGCATTCTGGGCATGGTGCCGCACGCCACCATCGTCGGCGTAAACCCGATCAGCGACTGGCAGCCCGTGGCCGCCGCCGCCCTGAAAAACCCCGAAGTGACCGCCGCCGTGCCGTTCACCGAGATGGAGGGCATGCTGTCCTACAAGGGTTCGATGCAGCCGATCCAGATCAGCGGGATCGACCCGGCGCAGGAAGGCAAGGTCTCCATCGTCACCCAGCATATCGTCCAGGGGAACCTGGCAGACCTGCAGCCGGGTGAGTTTGGCGTGGTGATCGGGGAAATCACCGCACGCCGTTTCCGCCTGAATGTGGGTGACAAGCTGACATTGATCGTCCCGGAAATCAGCACGGCTCCCGGCGGCATTACTCCGCGTATGCAGCGTTTGAATGTGGTCGGTGTGTTCAAGGTCGGTGCCGAGCTGGACGGCTCGATGGCCCTGATCCACGTCGCCGATGCCGCGCAGATGCTGCGTTGGCAGCCCAACCAGGTGCAAAGCGTGCGCCTGGCGGTCAAGGACCTGTATGCGGCGCCCAAGGTTTCGGCAGACATCGCCAGTGGGCTGGGTGCGGCCTACAAGGCCGATGACTGGACCCATACCCAGGGCAGCCTGTTCAGCGCGATGAAGATGGAAAAGACCATGATCGGCCTGTTGCTGCTGATGATCGTCGCCGTCGCGGCCTTCAATATCATCGCCACGCTGATCATGGTGGTGAACGACAAGGGCGCGGACATCGCGATCCTGCGCACTATCGGCGCCACGCCACGGCAGATCATGGCGATCTTCATGGTCCAGGGCACGGTGATCGGTATTGTCGGCACTCTGATTGGCGGCGTGCTGGGGGTGATAGCCGCGCTCAACGTCAGTGAGCTGGTGGGCTGGATGGAGCGTGTGACCGGGCAGCATATCTTCAGTTCGGACGTGTATTTCGTCAGCAACCTGCCATCGGAGCTGCAAGGTGGCGATGTGCTGCTGATTTGCAGCGCGGGGTTTGTGTTGAGCTTTTTGGCGACGATCTACCCGGCGTATCGGGCGGCGAAGATCGAGCCGGCGCATGCCCTGAGATATTCGTAGGTCTTGAGATCGCTATCGCAGGCAAGCCAGCTCCCACATTTGACGGTGTTCGCAAATCAACATGTGGGAGCGGGCTTGCCCGCGATGAGGCCCGCCCAGCTTGCCTCAAACCCCCTGTGGCAACTCAATCACAAACCGCGTCCACCCCGGTTGTGATTCACAGAAAATCCTCCCCCCATGCGCCCGCACAATCGACTGGGTAATCGCCAACCCCAGCCCCGCATGCTCACTGCTGCCTTCATGCCGAGCCGGATCTGCGCGGTAGAACCGGTCAAACAGCTTGGGCAGCAGCCCTTGGGGAATCCCGGTCCCGGTGTTTTCCACACTTAGTGTCACGCCCTGGGCGTTTTCGCTGATCCTCACTCGTACTTCGCCACCCGGCGGGGTAAAGCGCACGGCGTTGTCCAACAGATTGGAAAACGCCCGGCGCAGCATGCTGCGGTCACCGGCGGCACTGGCGCTGCCGTCGCGCAGCAGGTTGACCTGGGCGTCCTCGGCCAACGGCGCGAAGAACTCCAGCAAGGCATCCACCTCGTCGGCCAGGGCCAGGGGTTCGCGTTTGGGGTTGAGCAAACCGTGGTCGGCCTTGGCCAGGTACAGCATGTCGTTGACCAGTTGGGCCATCCATTGCAGCTCTTCCAGATTGCTGTGCAGCGCTTCGCGGTAGTCTTCCAGCGGCCGGGGTTGGGTGAGGATCACCTGGGTCTGGGTCAGCAGGTTGGATAACGGCGTGCGCAGTTCGTGGGCGATATCGGCAGAGAACGCCGATAGCCGCTGGAACGCATCATCGAGGCGGCCAAACATCGCATTGAAGGCCTGGGCCAGTTCCGCCAGTTCGGCGGGCATCTGTTCCTGGGGCAGGCGCTGGGTCAGGGAGTGAGCGCGGATATTGCTGGCCACTTCGGTCATTCGCCGCAGGGGCCGCAGCCCGCTGCGCGCGGCCCAGGCGCCAAGGAGCGCGGTCGCCAGGGCGGACAGGCCGACTGTCAGCCAGATCAGGTGTTGCATGCGTTGCAGGAAGTGCTGGTGATGGGTGATGTCGAGCATCAGGACCAACTGCGCAGAACCGGGCTGGGCGGGGTTCAACGCAGCGTTGTACACCCGGTAGCTGGTGCCGGCGCTTTGCAGGCTGTGCAGGCCGGGCGCGGTGGGCAGGTCGGCGGGGATGCGCGGCGCGCTGTCAAACCAGCGCTGGCCGTCGGCGGCGTTGACGCGCACGGCCAGGTCCGGTTGATGGCTCAGTTCGTCTGTCAGTGCGGCCACGCGTTGGGCGAACAGCGCCGGGGTGTCGGCGCCTTGCAGGGCACTGCGCAGGGCCAGCAGCTTGCTGTCGAGCAATTGCTGGTCGAGTTCGATGAAGTGCTTTTCGCTGGCCTGGCTGAACAATACGCCCGCCAGCAGCGAGACCACGGCGGTGCAGCCGGCAAACAGCAGGGCCAGGCGGCTGGCCAGGGAGAGGCGTTTCATCAACTGAACCGCTCTTCCAGCACATAGCCCATGCCGCGCACGGTGTGGATCAGCTTGTTGGGGAAGCCGTCATCGATCTTCAAGCGCAGGCGGCGGATGGCCACTTCGATGATATTGGTGTCGCTGTCGAAATTCATGTCCCAGACCTGGGAGGCGATCAGCGACTTGGGCAACACTTCGCCCTGGCGGCGCAGGAGCATTTCCAGCAGGGCGAACTCCTTGGCGGTGAGGTCGATACGCTGGCCGCTGCGCTCCACGCGGCGCCGGATCAGGTCCAGGCGCAGGTCGGCCAGGTGCAGGTTGGTTTCCTGGGGTGTGCTGCTGCCGCGGCGCAACAGGCTGCGCACCCGGGCCAGCAGTTCGGAGAACGCGAATGGCTTGACCAGGTAGTCGTCAGCGCCCAACTCCAGGCCGTGGACCCGATCTTCCACCGCATCCCGTGCCGTCAGGAACAGCACCGGGATTTCCAGGCCGGCACTGCGCACCGCCTGCAGGATCTGCCAGCCGCTGCGGCCCGGCAGCATCACATCGAGAATCAGCAAGTCGTAGTCACCTGTCAGCGCCAAGTGCTGGCCGGTGGTGCCGTCGGCCACCAGTTCGGTATTGAACCCGGCTTCGGCCAGGCCCTGGCGCAGGTATTGGCCGGTTTTGGGTTGGTCTTCGACGATCAGCAGTTTCATAGGCGACTCATGGCGGGGTAGCAGCGGGCTTTATACCGTGTGCGCCGGTGGGCTGGCGCAACCTGACAAAGTTGTAATCTAGCAGTCAGGTAACTGGCAGCGGTGCATTATTAGAGTGTCCCACAGGCTGGTCTTATACCTTTGGAGGATAAACATGTTTTTGCGTAAATCTGGGTGGCTGGCAGGTTGCTTGATGATGTTGAGCGTCCCGGCGCTGGCCGATGGCGCTCACACGTTTGCCTTTGGCGAGGCGGCGCCGGCGACCAAGGCCACTCGTACGGTGGAAGTGGTGCTGCAGGATATTTCCTTTGCACCCACCTCACTTGATGTAAAGGCCGGTGAGACGGTGCGCTTTGTGCTGGTCAACAAGGGGCAGTTGCTGCATGAGTTCAACCTGGGTGACGCAAGCATGCATGCCGATCACCAGAAAGAAATGCTCAAGATGCAAGCCAGTGGCATGTTGACCGCCACCGGCATGGGCCAGATGGATCACGCGGCGATGGGCCATGGTGATATGGGTGGCATGAAGCATGACGATCCCAACAGCGTGCTGGTGGAGCCAGGCAAGACCGCGCAATTGACCTGGACCTTCAGCAAGGCTGGGGCCCTGGAGTTCGCTTGCAACCTCCCCGGGCATTACCAGGCGGGGATGGTCGGCAAGCTGACTGTTGCCCCCTGACGCGCGGGTTAAGGCCGGGAGCAAAGGCTGGTAGACTGGCGGGGTTTATTTAGCCAGGTTTCCGCCATGCATCCCGCAGCCGAACATTCGCCGCTGGGCAAGTCCAGTGAATACATCTCCACTTACACCCCTTCATTGCTGTTCCCTATCCCTCGCGCCGCCAAATGGGCCGAGCTGGGCCTCACCGCCCAGACGCTGCCTTACAAGGGCGTGGATTTCTGGAACTGTTTTGAACTGTCCTGGCTGCTGCCGTCTGGCAAGCCGGTGGTGGCTATCGGTGAGTTCAGCATCCCGGCTGACTCGCCGAACATCATCGAGTCAAAGTCCTTCAAGCTCTACCTCAACTCGTTGAACCAGACGCCGTTTGCCGATGTGTCCAACCTTGAGGCGACCTTGCGTGCCGACTTGAGCGCGGCGGCCGGCAAACCCGTGGGTGTGCGCATCCGCAGCCTGGCCGAGGTGGAAGACGAAGGCGTGGTGCGCCTGCCGGGGGTGTGCATCGATGACCTGGATATCAGTGTCAGCAACTACGAGCATCCGCGTCCGGAATTGCTGCGTTGCGATGATTCCCGTGTGGTGGAGGAGAGCGTGCACAGCCACCTGCTCAAGTCCAACTGCCCGGTGACCAGCCAGCCGGACTGGGGCAGCGTGGCGGTGGAATACCGTGGCGCGGCGCTGGACCATGCGAGCCTGTTGGCATACCTGGTGAGCTTCCGCCAGCACTCGGACTTTCATGAGCAGTGCGTGGAGCGGATCTTTCTCGACCTGCAGCGGTTGCTCAAGCCGCAGAAGTTGACGGTGTATGCGCGGTATGTGCGTCGCGGTGGGTTGGATATCAACCCCTATCGCAGTACCGAGGCTGTGCAGTTCCAGAACCTGCGCCTGGCTCGCCAGTAAGCTTTACACCACACAAATGTGGGAGCGGGCTTGCTCGCGATAGCGGTGTTTCAGTCAATATCTTCGGTGACTGGCACTCCGTTATCGCGAGCAAGCCCGCTCCCACATTTTTTGGTTCTGGGTTTGGCCTGGATGCGGATTAGATCCCGATATTGCCCAGGGTCACCACAATATTGCGCAATGTCCCGGCTATGCCCGGATGCTCCAGCTCGAAGCGTTCTACAGCCAGGTTGACACCGTCGGCAAGGCTGGGGTTCTGAGTGGCAGGTTCTAGTTCCAGTTGCACTTCAAACTTGGCAATCAACGCTTCCAGCGCTTCGCGTTTTTCCAGCGACAGAGGCGGGTCCTGGTTCAATTGCTCGCGCAGGATGGAAACCTGTTCTTGCAGTTTTTCGCGGGCAGGCATGGCGTTCTTCCTTTTATCAATAGGCACTGGCATAGACCACGGCACGCCGAGAAAGGTCTACGGGACGACCTGTAGATTAATCCACTGGCGGCGACTGTGCATGATCTTGATCAGGGCTTCTCGCCTTTGAGCCGGCGCAGGCCGATGTCCGCCAGGCAGGTGCCCAGTTCACCCAGGTGATCAATCACCGAGTGCACGCCAAGCCCATATAGCGCGACGGTGGCCTTGGCGCGCTTGTGTTCGCGTGCCTGTTCGTCCAGCGCTTGCCATTGGCCAGGGGAGAGCCCGCAGAGGGAGCCGCAGGACGCCAGGCCAATTGTCCAGAGCCCAGCGTTGAGCCCTGATTGCAGCAGCCGCGGCTCGCCACTGACCAGCACGCAGCCATCCAGGTGTGCGATGTTCAACTCCATCAACGCTTGCCAGCAGGCATGGGGCGCAGGCCAGGGGGCGGTCGCAGGGCGGCAGCCATGCACCCAGCCGGGCAGGGCTGCGGCCAGCGGGGTGGTGACGGCGCAAGGCAACTCATCCAGCCAGGCGCAGGGGGTGCCTTGGGTGTTGAGCCATTGCAGGATATTCAGGGCACCAGGGGTGGCCAGGGTTTCGGCTGCGGGGATGGTGTTGGCGTGGGCCGTGGAACCGAAGTCCACCAGGCAACCACTGAGCCCAAACAACACGGCGGTCAGGGAAGGGGCGTTGTCTGCAACGATCTGGGGGTGGGGCATTTCGACGTCCCTGAAAATAGCTGTGACGCTATCGGAGGTCCGTGACAGGCAGATGACACCTGATGAGATTGTAGGGAATTTGTACATTTTCTGAATGACAATTCCGTCAAGCTGCCTAATCCTACACTTCCGTCATATACTGCCGCCTTATTCAGGGCATAGCGCCCATGACAGATCATTCAAGGAGTTCAAGCTATGCGCTGGAGCCAGTGTCTTGCTCAACTATCGGTATGTGCCAGTGTCCTGCTGGTGCCTTTCGCCGCCCAGGCCGCAGAAGAAGATCCGTGGGAGAGCATCAACCGCCCGATCTTCACGTTCAACGACACCGTTGATACCTATGCACTGAAGCCATTGGCCCAGGGCTACCAGTTCATCACCCCGCAATTTGTCGAAGACGGTATCCACAACTTCTTCCGCAATATCGGCGATGTGGGCAACCTGGCCAACAACGTGCTGCAACTCAAGCCGCATCAGGCCGGTGTCGATACCGCGCGCTTGCTGGTCAACACCACGTTTGGCGTGCTGGGCTTGGTTGATGTCGGCACCAAAATGGGGCTGCAGCGCAGCGATGAAGACTTTGGCCAGACCCTCGGTTACTGGGGCGTGGGCAGCGGTCCGTACGTGATGCTGCCGCTGCTGGGCCCGAGCACCCTGCGTGATGCACCGTCCAAGTATGTCGACAGCTACACCGAACCCTACCGCTACATGAACGACATTCCTACGCGCAACAGCGCCATGGGCCTGGATATCATCGATACCCGCGCCAGCCTGCTGTCGGCTGAAAAGCTGATCAACGGCGACAAATACACCTTTATTCGCAATGCCTATCTGCAGAACCGCGAGTTCAAGGTCAAGGACGGCAATGTAGTGGATGACTTTTAAGGTTAAACCTTGAATGAAAAAGGCGGCCCTTGAGGCCGCCTTTTTTGTGTGCATTGATTTCAGTACATCGTGAGGATTTTCAGGCCCAGGTGTTGGTCGTCGCCTTCTTTCCTGGCCCAGACCACCTCGGTGTCTGCCTCAAGGCCCTTGAGCGCGGCGTGTTCTGAGTCGATACGCACCTTCAGTTGGTCGCCAACGTTGAATGGATGCTGCGCCTGGACCTGCATGCCAGAGCTGGAGAGGTCCAGGCAGACCCCGGCAATCTCTTGCCCGGCATGGATCAGCGACACGTCCGCATCCACCCGCATGCGGATGAAATCGCGCTTTTCTGCGTAGTCACGTTCATTTGCGCTCATAGCTTTCATCCTTCCATTGCGTTGTGGTTTTGCCTGTTCTTATAACTCCCGGTGATTTGCGATGTAAAGACGCCCAGCGACCATCGGCATGAGCTTGAAACCCCTGGCGGATGGGAGTACCGTCTGCGCCTTAGAAGGGCACCTCTGCTTTACCTTTGTGCGTGGGCCAACAGCTCATGTTTTGTAGGACAGAGAGGCTAGAAAGCGAATCCAGTAGTGCGAGCCGGGCCATTGCCTGACTGCCTACGCCAACCTAATTCTGGCGCCGTTTGCCCACATGCAAAAAACCAGTGCCACGCTGCTGATAATCGATGACGACGAAGTAGTGCGCGCGAGCCTCGCGGCCTATTTGGAAGACAGTGGCTTCAGCGTCCTGCAGGCCGGCAATGGTCTTCAGGGTCTCCAGGTGTTCGAGCGCGACCAGCCCGACCTGGTGATCTGCGACCTGCGCATGCCCCAGATGGGCGGCCTTGAGCTGATCCGCCAGGTGACCGAGCTTGCCCCGCAGACGCCGGTCATTGTCGTGTCGGGTGCCGGAGTGATGAACGACGCCGTGGAAGCCTTGCGCCTGGGCGCCGCCGATTACCTGATCAAGCCCCTGGAAGACCTGGCCGTCCTGGAACACTCGGTGCGCCGTGCACTGGACCGTGCCCGCCTGCTGCTGGAAAACCAGCGCTACCGCGAAAAGCTCGAAACCGCCAACCGTGAACTCGAAGCCAGCCTCAACCTGCTCCAGGAAGACCAGAACGCCGGTCGCCAGGTGCAGATGAACATGCTGCCGGTCAGCCCGTGGAGCATCGACGAGTTCCAATTTGCTCACCAGATCATCCCTTCATTGTATTTGTCGGGTGATTTTGTCGACTATTTTCGCGTTGATGAGCGCCGTGTCGCGTTCTACCTGGCCGATGTCTCCGGGCACGGAGCATCTTCTGCATTCGTAACTGTGTTGTTGAAGTTCATGACCACACGGCTGTTGTTCGAATCCAAGCGCAACGGCACTTTGCCGGAGTTCACTCCCTCGCAAGTGCTGGGCCACATCAACCGGGGCCTGATCAGCTGCAAGCTGGGCAAGCACGTGACGATGGTGGGCGGCGTGATTGATGAAGAAACGGGTCTTTTGACCTACAGCATTGGCGGTCACCTGCCATTGCCGGTTTTATACACTCCAGACAGTGTGCGTTATCTGGAAGGGCGTGGTCTGCCGGTGGGTTTGTTCAACGAAGCCACCTATGAAGATCACATCCTGGAACTGCCGCCGGCCTTCAGCCTGACGCTGATGTCCGATGGCATCCTGGACCTTCTTCCAGAGCCTACACTCAAAGAGAAAGAAGCCGCCTTGCCCCAACGGGTAAGGTCGGCGGGCGGCAGCCTGGATGGCCTGCGGCAGGTTTTTGGATTGGCCACGCTAGGGGAGATGCCGGATGATATCGCCCTATTGGTGTTGAGCAGGAATCTTTGATGAGTACCGGAAGAATCCAATTCGCCGAGCAAGACGGGACCTTCGTCCTGAAGTTTGTCGGTGAAGTGCGCCTGACCTTGTGTTCGGCGCTGGATGCAACGATTGAGCGGATTTTCACAGCCTTGAATTTCTCGGCGATCGTGATCGATCTGACCGAAACCCGCAGCATCGATAGCACCACCCTTGGGCTGTTGGCCAAGTTGTCCATTCTGTCGCGGCAGAAGGTTGGACTGCTGCCGACCGTCGTCACCACACACGAAGACATCACCCGGCTGTTGCAGTCGATGGGTTTCGACCAGGTGTTCAACATCGTCGATCGCCCGATCCCCTGTCCGGAATGCCTGACCGACTTGCCTTCCCAGGACCAGTCCGAGGAAGTGGTGCGGCTCAAGGTGCTGGAAGCGCACAAGATCCTGATGGGCCTGAACGAATCCAACCGCGAGGCATTTCACGACCTGGTCAACGCCCTGGAGCGTCACTGATCTCACTGTTGAGCAAGGTCAAAATGTAGGAGCTGGCTTGCCTGCGATAGCGCCAGCCCAACCACCCATATTGAGCGGGTACAAAAAAGGGCGGCATCTCAAAGATGCCGCCCTTTTTGCCGCGCTCGCTTTTTACAGCTTGGCGCTCAACAACGCCTCCAGCTTCTCCTGATCCCGGGCAAACTGACGAATCCCCTCAGCCAGCTTCTCAGTGGCCATCGCATCTTCGTTGGACTCCCAACGGAACTGCGCCTCGGTCATATGCACGCGAGGTTCGCCGGCGTGGCCTGGCGCTAACTTGCGCTCGAGCTTGCCATTGTCGGCCGCCAGCTTCTCCAGTAAGTCCGGGCTGATGGTCAGGCGGTCGCAACCGGCCAACTCCTCGATCTGGCTCAGGTTGCGGAAGCTCGCGCCCATCACCACAGTCTTGTAGCCATTGGCCTTGTAGTAGTTGTAGATGCGGGTGACCGACTGCACGCCTGGATCATCGGCGCCGATGTAGTCGTTGCCGTTGGCCTTTTTGTACCAGTCGTAGATACGACCGACAAACGGTGAAATCAGGAACACCCCGGCTTCCGCGCAGGCCACGGCCTGGGCGAAGGAGAACAACAGGGTCAGGTTGGTCTGGATGCCTTCCTTTTCCAGTTGCTCGGCGGCACGAATGCCTTCCCAGGTGGACGCGATCTTGATCAGCACGCGGTCGCGGCCAATACCTGCCTTTTCGTACAGGTCGATCAGACGATGCGCACGCTTGAGTACCGCGTCAGTGTCGAACGACAGGCGCGCATCCACCTCGGTGGAAATGCGTCCTGGCACCACTTTCAGGATCTCCTGGCCCACAGCCACCGCAAAGCGGTCACTGGCCAGGCCCACATCACCGTTGCAATCCTGCACGCAGGCATCCAGCAACTTGGCGTAGCCTGGAATTGACGCAGCCTTGAGCAAAAGGGAAGGGTTGGTGGTGGCATCCTGTGGCTTGACGCGAGCGATAGCTTCAAAATCGCCGGTGTCGGCAACTACAGTGGTGAATTGCTTGAGTTGTTCCAGCTTGGAAGTCATGGGCGTGCTCTGTCCTATGGGTCTGATGACATTACCCGAGGGTTGCTAGCCGCTCAAGGGCGCAAATGCGTTCGATCGTTTGCGAGGGCAACAACCTGAAAACAGCCGTTTGAATGACCGGCCGTGCTGCTAGATAGGAGGGCAGAATCGCCATCAGGTTCCGCCTGCACCGCGATCAAAATGTGGGGCTGGCCCGCGATAGCGCTGGACCAGTCGTCCAATAAACCGACTGACCCGCTCCGTCAGTGGCCCTCCAGCAACGCCCCAGCCTGATCCAACAAAGCCAACGGATCGCTGGCCTTATGAATATCCACCGACAGCAACTGCCGAAACCTGCGCGCCCCCGAAAAACCGGTGCCCAACCCCAACACATGCCGCGTAATGTGATGCATCGCCCCACCAGTGGCCAGGTGCTCGGCGATATAAGGCCGCAACTTCGCCAACGCCTCGGCCCGACTGATCACCGGCGCCGTACTGTCAAACAGCCGCTGATCCACTTCTGCCAGCAAATACGGATTGTGATAAGCCTCACGCCCCAGCATTACCCCATCAAACACCTGCAAATGCTCTTCGCATTGCTCCAGCGTCTTGATCCCGCCATTGAGAATAATCTCCAACTCGGCAAAATCCCGCTTCAATTGCGCCGCTACGTCATAACGCAACGGCGGAATGTCCCGATTCTCCTTGGGCGACAACCCCTCCAGAATCGCAATCCGCGCATGCACTGTAAAACTGGTGCAACCCGCGTCTTTCACCTGCCCGACGAAATCACACAGCTGGGCATAACTATCCCGGCCATTAATCCCGATACGGTGCTTGACCGTCACCGGAATCGACACCGCATCACGCATCGCCTTTACACAGTCCGCCACCAGAGCGGGGTGCCCCATCAGGCACGCGCCGATCATATTGTTCTGCACCCGGTCGCTGGGGCAGCCGACGTTCAGGTTCACTTCGTCGTAGCCTGCATCCTCGGCCATGCGGGCACAGGCAGCCAAATCGGCTGGAACACTGCCGCCCAGTTGCAACGCCAGTGGGTGCTCGGCCTCGTTGTGACGCAGGAAGCGTTCGTGGTCACCGCGGAGGATGGCGCCGGTGGTGACCATTTCGGTGTAGAGCAGGGCGTGCTTGGAGAGGAGGCGTAGGAAAAAGCGGCAGTGGCGGTCGGTCCAATCCATCATCGGCGCAACCGAAAACCGGCGGGAAAGTGGCATTGATGCAATTTGTAGGGGCATTGAAGTATCTGGACGGGGAAGGCGAAGGGCGATCAGTTTATCAGGAACGGAGTGGCCTCGTTGAGGCCAGGTATCCGGGGCGTTTCCACATCAGTCGACGCGCCCCGGCAGCATCCCCGCCAGTACCTTGTCCTTATCAACAAAGTGATGCTTCAGCGCCACCATCATATGCCCTCCCACAAGAGCACCGCATAACCACGCGCTGTAGGTATGAATTGCCTTTGCCAGGTCATAGAGACTCTTATCCGCCTCCACCAGCGGCGGTAGTAGGAATAAGCCGGCAACCAGGATGGGTTTGTCCGCCACCGAACTCCAGTACCAGCCGGATATCGGCAGTCCGACTAGCGCCACGATATACAGCAACAGGTGGCCAATGAGCGCAGCACGCTTGACTATCGGTGTCATGGTGTCGGGCATCGCCGGCGCTGCATGGGTCAGGCGCCAGGCGATGCATAGGACGATAAGCAATAGCAGGGTGCTAGCCATCGCCTTGTGTAAAAAAGTGAGTTGATGCTGCGGGTTTAATTCATCGCGCCAGTGAACGGCCACGATTCCCACCAGCCAGGCAGCAATCCAGATGAGTGCCATGCTCCAGTGCAGCCACTTTGCCGTGGCTGTATAGCTTTTTGCCTGTGTCATCTGGATACGCGCCTCCCTTTTGAGTAGGCGCGATTATCGACAATCGGGCAGGGATGAAAACCATGAAAACTTGATGATTCCCATCGACTTTCCTGATTCCAGCACGCCCAAGGTTGTTCCGTCACTCCTCTGGCCTGAGCCTTTAGCTTTCAGGATGCGCCTGCAGAAAACCAAGCAGATGCTCCACGAATGCCTGCGGTGCCTCCTCCATCACAAAATGCCCGCAATCGGCGACGATCGCCCCGCGCAGGTCGGTTGCGTGCCCCTGGAGCGTCACCAGGGGGGCGTCGTTAGTGGCATGTTCGGCGCCGATGGCCAGTACCGGCATTTCCAGCATGCGGGTAGCGCGCTCGGTGTTTTGCCGGATGGTTTCGGGAATCGCGCGGTAATAGTCGAACCCTGCGCGCAAGCCACCGGGTGTCGAATAGGCGCGAATGTAGACGTCGGACGCAACGGAGTCGCGGTGAAATGACCAGCGGTCGAACATAAAGTTGAGGTACGTTTCCTCCCGCCCGGTGGTGAGGGCTTCGGGCAGGTCCTGGATCTGGTTGAAGAGGAAGTGCCACAGGAAGATGTTTTGTTCCGGCGCAACAAAAATCGGCGGCGGTGGGGCCAGGCCGGGTATGACGGCTTCGGTTACGGTCAGTGTGCGCACGGCGTGTGGCTGGTCACTTGCCAGCGCATAGCCGATCCACATGCCGACATCGTGCCCGACCAGGTGATAGCGCGGGATGCCGAGCCCCAGCATCGTCCGATGGAGCACGTCGGCAATATTGCCGGTGTCGAAGCCCAGTGCAGGACGGTCTGAGTTGCCCAGGCCTGGCGGGTCGACGGCAATGGCCTGGAAGCCCTGAATTGCCAGGGCTTGCATGATATGCCGGAAGGCGTACCAGGTTTGTGGCCAGCCCGGGACCAGCAACACCGGTTGCCCGGCGCCGGCCATGACGCAGTGGATTTTCTTGCCGTCGATTCGCACGTATTGGTGTGTGAAATCGTCACTGGTATCGAGGGATAGGGCGGTGCGAGCGTTCATGGTCGTGCCTCGTGCTGAAGGCCGAGCATGGCCTGGATCTGCCGCTGATCGACCGGCGCACCGGCGAAGTCGTCAAAGGCCCGGTCGGTGACTTTAATGATATGTCGATTGATGAACTCGACGCCTTCGCGGGCTCCGTCCTCCTGGTTTTTCAAGCAGCACTCCCATTCCAGCGTGGCCCAGCCCGGATAGTCGTATTGGGCGAGTTTGGAGAAAATGCCTTTGAAATCCACCTGGCCATCACCCAGTGAGCGAAAACGCCCGGCACGGTTGGCCCAGTCGCTGTAGCCACCGTAGATACCTTGGCGGCCGGTGGCGTTGAACTCGGCGTCCTTGACATGAAACATGCGGATGAACGACTGGTAAATGTCGAGGTAGCTCAAGTAGTCCAGTTGTTGCAGCACGAAGTGGCTGGGGTCGAACAGGATCCGACAGCGCGGATGCTGGTCAACCCGTTCGTAGAAACGCTCGAAACTGGTGCCGTCGTGGAGGTCCTCGCTGGGGTGGATTTCGTAGCAGAGGTTGACGCCTTGCTCGTCGGCAAGGTCCAGCAGCGGTCGCCAGCGTCGGGCCAGCTCATCGAATGCGGCATCGATAAGACCTTCCGGGCGTTGCGGGAAGGGGAACAGATAGGGCCAGGCGAGGGAGCCGGAAAACGTGCCCAGGTCTTCAAGGCCAAGCCGTTGCGAGGCCGTGATGGTCCATTTCATGCGTTCGATCGCCCATTCGGTACGGGCCTGTGGTTTGCCCCGCAGCGGTGCTGGAATGGATGCGTCCCACAACGCGTCGTAGGCAGGATGCACCGCCACCAGTTGGCCAAAAATATGGCTGGTCAATTCACTGATCTGCAGGCCGTGGTCGCCGAGCATGCCCTTGATGTCATCGCAGTACGCCTGGCTTTGCGCGGCCAGTTCGATATTGAAGAGTCGGCTGTCCCAGGCCGGAATCTGCAGCGCCTTGAAACCTTGCGCCTTGGCCCACTGAGCGATGTTCTCCAGGTTGTTGAAAGGCGGCTCGGCGGCACTGAATTGTGCCAGGTGCAAACTGGGTCCTTTAAGTGTACGCATCATGTGTTCCTATTGTTTGTTGATTGACAAAGAATAGGCCCGTCCATTCATTACCGTCAACTCGATATGGGTTAAAGTGATGAAATCACACCCACAGGTAAGCAATTAATGGCCGGACGTCCGCGCGAATTTGATAGGGAAGCGGCATTGCAGCGCGCCATGTTGTTGTTCTGGGAGCAAGGGTACGAGGGCACCAGCATGTCGGCGCTGGTTGAGGCGCTGGGCATTGCCTCGGCGAGGATTTACGCCGCTTTTGGCAGCAAGCAGGCGCTGTTCCGTGAGGCGGTGGCGTTATATGAAAGCGGCGAGGGTGGTTTTGCCGACTATGCGCTGGCGCAGGCAGACCTGAAAAGCGCGATCAGGGGCATGCTGGACGATGCCATCAGCACTTACACGCAATCGGGTCGGCCCGGCGGCTGCCTGGTGGTGAGTGCCGCAAGCAGTACCAGCCCGGACGGCGCCGAAGTTCAGCAATGGCTGCGCGAGCACCGCCTGCAACGTACCCAGTCGATTATCGACAGGTTGCAGCGCGGGCAGGAAAGCGGCGAGCTTGGCGCGGGTGCCGACGTGCAGGCACTGGGGGACTTTTATGCGACCTTTTTGCACGGTATTTCCATCCAGGCGAGGGATGGCGTTACACCTGAGCGTCTTCGCCAGTCTGTCGAGGTGGCGCTGAGCCTGTTGCCAACACGACCGTCAAGTCCAGAACAGACGCCCGATCCCGCCGGAGCATGATATTCTGCGCGCCATCTTGGTCTATTCTCTCTCTGGTACGCACTCCCGAATGCGTACCGGCAGGGTAGCTGTCGCCGAGGTAGCTGAAGCCAATAATGATAAGAAGTCAGCGCAGAAGGGACATAAAAGTGAGGTCGATACGTCGGCCTTGTGTGCCCACCCTGCAGTACTTGCGAGTACGGGAACCCGCCAGACGTTGCCTGATGTTTGGCGCACCACGGTTGCCGGAAGGTCGAGGGCGGTAGGGCGGAAGGCGTTTTATCATAGGTGCTACGATGTTTAAAAAAGTGAACACTGCCCTGCTGGGTCTGGCTTTGTCGATGGGGATTACTTCCGTCCAGGCGGAAGAGGCAAAGAAAGTCGATGTGCTGCTGATCGGCGGCGGCATCATGAGTGCGACCCTGGGTGTATGGCTCAATGAGCTGCAGCCGGATTGGTCGATGGAGATGGTCGAGCGCCTGGATGGCGTCGCCGAAGAAAGCTCCAATGGTTGGAACAACGCCGGTACCGGTCACTCGGCGCTGGCTGAGCTGAACTACACCCCGGAAAACAAGGACGGCACCGTTGAGATCCCGAAAGCGGTCGAGATCAACGAAGCGTTCCAGATCTCCCGCCAGTTCTGGTCGTGGCAGGTTCAGCAAGGCGTTCTGAAGAACCCGCGTTCGTTCATCAACTCCACTCCGCACATGAGCTTTGTGTGGGGCGATGACAACATCAAGTTCCTGAAAAAACGTTACGAAGCGCTGCAGGCGAGCCCGCTGTTTGCTGGCATGGAATACTCCGAAGATCCGGTACAGATCAAGAAGTGGGTTCCGCTGATGATGGAAGGGCGTGACCCGAACCAGAAAATCGCCGCGACCTGGACACCAATCGGTACTGACGTGAACTTCGGCGAGATCACCCGCCAGTTCGTCGCTCACCTGCAGACCACGCCCAAGTTCGACCTGAAACTGTCGAGCGAAGTGCAGGACATCACCAAGAACGCCGACGGTTCGTGGCGTGTCAGCTACAAAAACCTGAAAGATGGCAGCAAGACCGAGACCGACGCCAAGTTCGTATTCATCGGCGCGGGCGGCGGTGCCCTGCACTTGTTGCAGAAGTCGGGCATTCCTGAAGCCAAGGAATACGCAGGCTTCCCGGTGGGTGGCTCGTTCCTGGTGACCGAGAACCCAACGATTGCCGAACAGCACCTGGCCAAGGCCTACGGTAAAGCTTCGGTTGGCGCGCCACCGATGTCGGTACCGCACCTGGACACCCGCGTGCTGGATGGCAAGCGCGTGATCCTGTTTGGCCCATTCGCGACCTTCTCCACCAAGTTCCTCAAAGAAGGCTCGTACCTGGACCTGCTGACCAGCACCACCACCCACAACATCTGGCCAATGACCAAAGTCGGTATTCGTGAATACCCACTGGTCGAGTACCTCGCTGGCCAACTGATGCAGTCCGATGACGACCGCTTCAAGGCGCTGCAAGAGTACTTCCCGAACGCCAAGAAAGAAGACTGGCGCCTGTGGCAAGCCGGTCAGCGTGTGCAGATCATCAAGCGTGACGAAGAGCAGGGCGGCGTCCTGAAACTCGGTACCGAAGTGGTCAGCTCCGCCGACAACACCATCGCCGGCCTGTTGGGTGCATCGCCAGGTGCGTCCACTGCAGCGCCGATCATGCTGACCGTGCTGGAAAAAGTGTTCAAGGACAAGGTCGCTACTCCGGCCTGGCAGGAAAAGCTGAAGCAGATCGTGCCGAGCTATGGCACCAAGCTGAACGGCAGCCCTGAGCGCGTTGCGCAAGAATGGGCCTACACTGCCAAGGTTCTGCAACTGACGCCTCCGCCAGCCATTCCGCAAATGGCTGCCCCACAGGCGACCGAGGCTGCCAAGCCTGCGGCCGAGCCGAGCAAGCCGGCGGCTGACATCGCGCTGTAAGCGGTCGACACAGTCCTGAGACAGGATTGAATCGACAGTTAAAAACCCGCTGAACCGGTAACGGTCAGCGGGTTTTTTGATTGTGGAGCTTTATTGGAGCGCAACTGGGCTGGCTTTAGCCCGGCTTTTTCGTTCCCAGCAGCCGCACTTCCTTGAGCAGTGCCGCCCCCAATTGTTCGGTACCTAGCTCCTTGTACCCAACCGCCTTGATCTCGCCGTTCTCTTCCGCCTGGATGATGATCACCGGCGTCTCCTTGCCTGTAACTGCTTCGACGTGCATGGCGTATTGGGGGATATCCAGCTTGATGGGCGTGCCTGCCGCCTTGCCTTTCACATTGATCAGAAACGCCGCACAGCCATTGTCGACATCGTCGTTGGTGGCAGAACGGCCGCTGACGAAACAGGTCTCTGGAAGGTCCGGCCAGGCGATGGTTTCTGCCAGGGCGAGGGTGGGTGTCAGGAGCAGGGCAGCGAGCAGAAGCGTGCGCACGTTGGGCAGTCTCTAATAAGGGCGGTGGAACACAGGTTTTACCAAAGCAGGTCCGTTGCAGCAACGCCAAGGTATCTTGGCCAATCATCGCGCTTTTGCTCCCTGCGCGGCGACTGCCTGGCTCACCTGTTCAATGCTGACGGCCGTGGCGGGTTTGCGAATCAGGCCCTTGAGGTCCTGGACGCTATGGTAGGTGTCGCTGGTCTGAATAGGTAAAACCCTAGTCCGCCTTCATACCCTCGACACCCATCAGACAGCCCTAAAGCAATCCAACCTATGATCTGGCGATGTGCCTTACTGCACCACGCGATAGCACGGCACATACGCCGCGCCACCGGGCAGTTTCATCCGGTGTTGCTCCACAAACGCCTTCAACAGTTCATCCAGCGGCTTCATGATGCTCGGGTCGCCGTGGATCTCGTACGGGCCGTTCTGTTCGATCAGGCGGATGCCCTTGTCCTTGACGTTACCCGCCACAATCCCCGAGAACGCCCGACGCAGGTTGGCCGCCAGTTCATGGGGCGGCAGGGCATGGCTCAGTTGCAGGCTGGCCATGTTGGCGTGGGTCGGGTCGAACGGGCGCTGGAAGCCTTCGTCGATCTTCAGCAGCCAGTTGAAGTGGAAGGCATCGTTGCGCTCGCGGCGGAACTGTTTGACGGACTTGAGGCCCGCGGTCATCTGCCGGGCGACTTCGGCGGGGTCATCAATGATGATCTGGTAGTGGGCCTGGGCCGCCTCACCCAGGGTCGCGCCGACAAACGCATGCAACTGTTGCAGGTACGGCGCTGCCTGTTTTGGCCCGGTGAGGATGACCGGGAAGGGCACGTCACGGTTGTCCGGGTGCATGAGGATGCCCAGCAGGTACAGGAATTCTTCGGCCGTACCGGCGCCGCCCGGGAAGATAATGATGCCGTGGCCGACACGCACAAAGGCCTCCAGGCGTTTTTCGATATCCGGCAGGATCACCAGTTCGTTGACGATCGGGTTCGGCGCTTCGGCGGCGATGATGCCAGGCTCAGTGAGGCCCAGGTAGCGCCCGCCGGTGATGCGTTGCTTGGCGTGGGAAATAGTCGCGCCCTTCATCGGGCCTTTCATCACGCCAGGGCCGCAACCGGTGCACACATCGAGGCTGCGCAGGCCCAGTTCGTGCCCGACTTTCTTGGTGTATTTGTATTCTTCGGTATTGATCGAGTGTCCGCCCCAGCACACCACGATCTTCGGCTCGACACCCGGGCGCAGCGTACGCGCGTTGCGCAACAGGTGGAACACGTAGTCGGTGATGCCCTGGGAGGTGCTCAGGTCGATGCGTTGGCTATCGAGCTCGTTTTCGGTGTAGACGATGTCGCGCAGGGCGCTGAACAGCATTTCCCGGGTGCTGGCGATCATTTCGCCATCCACGAACGCGTCGGCGGGCGCGTTCAACAGTTCCAGGCGCACGCCGCGATCCTGTTGATGGATGCGTACTTCAAAGTCCTTGTAGGCGTCGAGGATGGTCTTGGCATTGTCGATATGGGCGCCGGTGTTGAGAATTGCCAGGGCGCACTGGCGAAACAGCGTATAGATGCTGCCGGAACCGGCTTCGCTCAGTTGCTGGACTTCACGTTGCGACAGCGTTTCGAGACTGCCCTTGGGGCTGACGGAGGCATTGATGACTTGGCGTTGAGGCATTCTTATTCCCTGAAAGCGCAGCCACCGGGCGCTGAACAGCCAGTGGCATGAGGATGACGAGCGCCGAATACGGTCGCACAGGACGGGCATTTTCCCTGCCCTACAGGCAGGACGCAAACTCCGCTCTGCCTCATCATGCCGCAGAATTTGCTGAATTCACGCCCTTGTCGGAAAAATATAGTGCCTTTGGCCAGTGTGGATTGGATTTTGCGAACAGAAGAATTGCGACTATCGTGACGCTTCGGTTTTTCGGACGTCATAGACCAGTACGATTGACGCCGTAATGGCCACCATTGGCCATCGGCACCTTGGAAGAGGCAGAAATTTTATGATCATCAAACCGCGGGTTCGTGGCTTTATCTGTGTGACCGCCCACCCTGTTGGCTGCGAAGCGAACGTCAAAGAGCAGATCGACTACGTGACCCAGCACGGTGCCATCGAAGGCGGCCCGAAGAAAGTCCTGGTGCTCGGTGCGTCCACCGGTTACGGCCTGGCTGCGCGTATCAGTGCCGCTTTTGGTTGTGGCGCCGACACCCTTGGTGTGTTTTTTGAAAAAGAAGGCGAGGAAGGCAAGCTCAGCTCTGCCGGCTGGTACAACAGCGCCGCTTTCCACAAGTTTGCTGCACAAAAAGGCCTGTACGCCAAGAGCATCAATGGCGATGCGTTCTCTGACGAGATCAAGCGCCTGACCATCGAAACCATCAAGAAAGACCTGGGCAAGATCGACCTGGTGGTCTACAGCCTGGCCGCGCCACGCCGTACCGACCCGCAGGGCGTGGTGCACAACTCCACCCTCAAGCCGATCGGCAAGGCCGTGACCCTGCGCGGGATCAACACCGACAAGGGCGTTGTGGTCGACACCACGCTGGAGCCGGCAACCCAGGAAGAAATCGACGGCACCGTCAAAGTGATGGGCGGCGAAGACTGGCAGCTGTGGATCGACGCCCTGCGTGACGCCGACGTGCTGGCCGAAGGCGCCAAGACCACCGCGTTCACCTACCTGGGCGAAAAGCTCACCCAGGATATCTACTGGAACGGCTCCATCGGCGAGGCCAAGAAAGACCTCGACAAGAAAGTCCTGACCCTGCGCGACAACCTCGCCGCACTCAAGGGCGATGCCCGTGTCTCGGTGCTCAAGGCCGTGGTTACCCAGGCCAGCTCGGCGATCCCGATCATGCCGCTGTACCTGTCGCTGCTGTTCAAGGTGATGAAAGAGCAGGGCACCCACGAAGGCTGCATCGAGCAGGTCTACGGCCTGTTCAAGGACAGCCTGTACGGCAGCGAGCCGAAGCTTGATGCCGATGGCCGCCTGCGTGCTGACCTGGCTGAGCTGGAACCGAAAGTCCAGGACGCCGTGGCGGCGCTGTGGAACCAGGTGACCGATGACAACGTCAACGAGATCAGCGATTTTGCCGGCTACAAGGCAGAGTTCCTGCGCCTGTTCGGTTTCGAGATTGATGGCGTGGATTACGACGCTGACGTCAATCCGACCGTGAAGATCGAAGGTCTGGTCCAGGCTTAACCCCTTGTAGGAGCCGGCTTGCCGGCGAAAATCGTCAACGATTACGCGAGGTGCTTGGCGCCCCGTGGCGTTCTCGGGTTTTTCGCCGGCAAGCCGGCTCCTACAAAAGCTCACATTTAGGAACCGTCCTACCTTTCCTTGCTTGCCCCTTCTTGACCTCGGTGTGCCAGACTGCGTCCGTTATCACACTCGGCTAACGGAGGATCTTCATGACGATTCGTGCAGTAGTTTTTGACTTTGGCGGTGTCCTGTTCGATTGGAGCCCGCAGCATCTGTACCGCAAACTGATTACCGGTGACGAGGAGCGCCAATGGTTCCTCGAGAACATCTGCACCCAGGCCTGGAATACCGAACAGGACGCTGGACGCACCCTGGCTGAAGGCACCCACAGCCTGATTGCCAAACACCCGCAACATGAGGCGCTGATCCGGGCCTACTACGACCGCTGGCATGAAATGCTGCGCGGCTCGCTCGCCGACGGCGTGGCGATTCTCGAAGACTTGCATGAGGCCAAAGTGCCGCTGTTCGGCCTGACCAACTGGTCCGCAGAAACCTTCCCCTACGCCCGCGCCAACTATCCCTTCCTGAAACACTTTCGCAATATCGTGGTGTCCGGCGAGGTAAAGCTAATCAAGCCTGACCCGGCGATCTACCATGCCAGCCTCGACCAGGTGTGCGCCCATCTGCCGGATATCCAGCCCGAGGAGCTGGTGTTTATCGACGATGTGGCCGAAAACGCCCATGCCGCCAGCGCCCTGGGCTGGCACGGTATTCATCACGTATCACCCGCGCAGACCCGTCG
Organism: Pseudomonas sp. WS 5010; assembly: GCF_012985565.1. Lineage (NCBI taxonomy): Bacteria > Pseudomonadati > Pseudomonadota > Gammaproteobacteria > Pseudomonadales > Pseudomonadaceae > Pseudomonas > Pseudomonas sp. WS 5010. Next base: position 320,816 of record NZ_JAAQWQ010000001.1, read on the forward strand.
TGAGCTACAGGCCCTGGGAGTGAGTTTCTAGCGCGCCCATTGTTCGATCGCAAAGTCGACGAAGGCCCGCAGCTTGGGCAGGCGATAGCGATCCTGTGCATATAAGAGGTGCATCGAGCGCGAGGGTGACTGATAGCCTGGCAGTAGCGCCACCAGCCGGCCGGCCTGCAGGTCGGCGCCAACCAGCGCGTCGGGCAGCATCACGATGCCCATGCCTTCGACGGCCGCGCGGTGCAGGGCCTGGGAGCTGTTGATGGTCATGGGCCCGGATACGGCGACTTCGACTTCACCTGCTGCCCCCCGCAGGCGCCAGAGTTTGTCGGCGTTGCGCCAGTCATCGGTCGATGGGTAGGCGAATGCCAGGCAGTCATGCTCCTGCAAATCCATGGGCTGCTGCGGCGTACCCCGGCGGGCCAGGTAATCCGGCGACGCGCACAGGGTCATGGTGTAGTCCTGCAAGGGCCGGGCGATCAGGCTGGAAGGCTGCAGCTCTCCCAGGCGGATTGCGACGTCGAAGCCGCTGTCGATCAGATCCATCGCTTGATTGCTCAGTACCACGTACAGCTGGATCTGCGGGTAGCGCCGGGAGAACTCGCTGAGCGCCGGTGCCAGGCGCTCTGCACCGAACGCGGGCGGCGCGGTGATGCGCAGCAGCCCTTGTGGCGCCTCGCTGTGGATCTGTTCAGCCAACTGCTCGGAGTTGGCCACCAACCCCAGCACCTCCAGGCAGCGCTGGTAATAAAGGCCGCCGAACTCGGTCAGGCTTTGCTTGCGGGTAGTGCGCTTGAGCAGGCTGACGCCGAGGCGTTGCTCCAGGGCGCGTAGGTGGTTGCCGACCATGGTGGTCGACAGGCCGCACGCCTGGGCCGCTGCGGTCATGCTGCCGGTCTCCACCACTTTGACGTAGACGGTCATTGCCTGGAACAGGTCCATTATCAAGCCTTGGTTTAAAGTCATTGCAGATCTGCGCAGTTTATCCAGCTTGAGTGGCTAACGATACTGAGGCCCTGACTACGATGGAGCCCGATGCCATGACCGCCGCTTGCCTGATGAACACCTATCAACCCTTGCCCCTGAGCTTCACCCGTGGCCTGGGCACCCGCCTGTGGGACCAGCAGGGTCGTGAGTACCTGGATGCCGTGGCCGGTGTCGCCGTGACCAATGTCGGTCACTCCCATCCGCGACTGGCGGCGGCAATCAGCGAGCAGGCCGGCTTGCTGTTGCATACCTCCAACTTGTATGGCATCGACTGGCAGCAGCGCCTGGCCCAACGCTTGGCCCGGCTATCCGGCCTGGACCAGGCGTTCTTCAACAACTCCGGCGCCGAAGCCAATGAAACCGCGCTGAAACTGGCGCGTCTGCATGGCTGGAAGAAAGGCATCGAGCAGCCGCTGGTGGTGGTCATGGAGAACGCCTTCCACGGCCGCACCCTGGGCACCATGGCCGCCAGCGACGGGCCATCGGTGCGCCTGGGGTTCCAGCGCTTGCCGGGAGATTTCATCAAGGTCGGCTTTGGCGACCTGGCGGCACTGGACGCGGTGACCCGTGAGTTCGGGCCCAGGATAGTGGCTGTATTGCTGGAACCGATCCAGGGCGAAAGTGGCGTGCAACTGGCCCCGCCGGGTTATCTGCAGGCCTTGCGCGCCCACTGCAGCCAGCACGGTTGGTTATTGATGCTCGATGAGATCCAGACTGGCATTGGCCGGACCGGCACATGGTTTGCTTTCCAGCAGGAGGGCATTGTCCCGGAAGTCATGACCCTGGCCAAAGGTCTGGGCAACGGTATTCCGATTGGCGCCTGCCTGGCCCGTGCCTCGGTGGCCAAACTCTTCACCCCCGGCAGCCATGGCAGCACCTTTGGCGGTAATCCGCTGGCGTGTCGCGTGGGCTGTACGGTGCTGGATATCATCGAGGAACAAGGCCTGCTGGAGAACGCCGCGCGTCAGGGCGAGCGCCTCCTGGCGCGGCTGCGGGTGGAATTGAGCGAACATCCGCAGGTGCTGGCGATCCGTGGGCGCGGACTGATGATCGGCATTGAACTGGCCACGCCGCAGCGCGACCTGGCCGAACGGGCCGCACGCGAACAGGGATTGTTACTCAATGTCACGCGGGGCAAGGTTATTCGCCTGTTGCCGCCCCTGACCCTGGATAGCAAGGAAGTGGAGATGATTGTGCGGGGCATCGCTCGGTTACTGTGAAACGGGCCCGTTGAGCCACTCCTGGTTCATGGTCTGGCTATCCCCCAGGTAGTCCAGGAGCCAGGCCATGGCCGGTGACAGTTTGTCCTGGGCCCAGGCCACGCAGGATGGGCTGGCCGGGAAGGGCCGGGACAGTTCCAGGGCGGCCAGTTCGCCGCTGTCGATCAATGGCTGCACCAGGTGCGCCGGGACCATGCCCACGCACAGCCCGTCCTGCAGGCAATCCATGGCTGAGGCCCAGTTGGGGACCACCAGGCGTCGCTGGTTATCCAGGGTCCAGGTGTCGCGCTTGGGCAGGTTGCGTGAGGTGTCGGTCATGCACAGCGACGCAAAGGGCCGCAATTGATCGTCGCTGAGCAAACCCTCGACCTGTGCCAGCGGATGCCGGGCGCTGACCACGCACAGCCAGTTCAACAAGCCCATGTCGCGAAACGTGAAGTGGCTGGCCACCGGCACCGCGCTGGTGGCGCCGATCACAATATCGGTGCGCTCGTCTGCCAAGGCATCCCACACACCGTTGTACACCTCGTACTCCAGCAGCAGTTCCACTTCCGGGAACTGGCGATAGAAATCCAGCACCAGTTGCCGGCAGCGTTGCTGTTTGACGATGGAATCCACCGCCACTTTCAGCTGGCCGCTCCAGCCATTGGCCACTTGCTGGCACAGTCGGCGGGTGCCCAGCATGGTTTTCATCACGCCACGGGCCTCGTCGATAAACAGGCGGCCGGCGGGGGTCAGTTCCACATCCCGGTGGCGACGGATAAACAACGGCACCGCCAACCACTCTTCGATTTGCCGTACGGTGTAGCTGATGGCCGAGGGTACGCGGTGCAGTTCCTGGGCGGCGGCGCTAAAGCTGCCGTGACGGGCCACGGCATCCACCACGTCCAGGGAGTATTCGGACCACATGGGCATTGCCTTCAAAAATATTGATAAGAGTGTTCAATTATTATCGCTTCACAGCGCAACTGTCAGCCTCATAATAGGCGCCAGTCAGCAAATTGTTTGATGGCAGGATTAACAAGGCTTCAATGAAAAACTCTTTTGGTTTCACCTGGTACCTGGCGGGGCTGAGCATGCTCGGCTATCTGGCCATGGATATGTACTTGCCCGCGTTCGGCGCCATGGGCGAACACTTGCAGATTTCCCCCGGTGCGGTGGGGGCCAGTTTGAGCATCTTCCTCGCCGGTTTTGCCGTGGGGCAACTGCTCTGGGGCCCGCTGTCTGATCGCCTGGGGCGCAAGCCGATCCTGTTGGCCGGCCTGAGTCTGTTCGTGCTCGGCTGCCTGGGGATGTTCTGGGTCGAGACCGCGCCGCAACTGCTGGCCTTGCGTTTTGTACAGTCGATTGGGGTGTGCAGCGCCGCAGTCAGTTGGCAGGCGCTGGTGATTGACCGGTACCCGGCTGACAAGGCGCACCGGGTGTTTGCCAGCATCATGCCGCTGATGTCCCTGTCACCGGCGCTGGCGCCGCTGTTGGGCGCGGTGGTATTGAATCACTGGGGCTGGCAGGCGATCTTCGCCGTGTTGCTGGGTATTTCGCTGTTGCTGCTATTACCGACCCTGTTTCTCAAATCCATGCCCAAACGCCTGGCCGCCGACGGCGAAAAACCCAGGTTGGGCTACGGGCAACTGTTCAAGTCGCGGGTGTTCATCGGCAATGTGCTGATCTTCGCCGCGTGCTCCGCCAGCTTCTTCGCCTGGCTCACGGCCTCGCCGTTTATTCTCGGTGGCATGGGTTACAGCCCTAATGACATCGGCCTGAGCTATGTGCTGCCGACCCTGGCGTTTCTGGTGGGTGGCTACAGTTGCCGCAGCGCCTTGCAACGGTTCCAGGGCAAACTCTTGTTGCCCTGGTTGCTGGTGGCGTATTGCGTAAGCATGGTGGCGCTGTATTTGGTAGCGACCTTGACGGTGCCGACGCTGACCACCTTGCTGATTCCGTTCTGCTTGATGGCCCTGGTCAACGGCGCCAGCTACCCGATTGTAGTGGCGAATGCGCTGATGCCTTTTTCGGAAAACTCCGGCAAGGCTGCGGCACTGCAAAACACCCTGCAACTGGGCTTGTGCTTTGTCGCCAGCCTGCTGGTGTCGTCGTTGCTGGAGCAGCCATTGCTGGTCACGGTGATCGTGATGCTGGCGACCGCGCCGCTGGCGGTGTTGGGTTACTGGCTGGCGCGGCCCAAGTCGGACGAGTCGCAGTTGGCGGCAGCTTAAAACGTCACTTCCATATTCAGGGTTGGCGTTGAGGTGCGGCTGCCACGGCCGCCGTCCACGCCAAACTTGTTATGCCAGTATTCGTAGCCCACGCCCAGGTACAGGTTGGGCTTGACGCTTTTGCCCGGCCGGACGGCGACCATCAGTGCCGTGCGCATCAGCGTTTCTGCGGCGGTGTCGCGACTGTTGTAGTCGTGGCCTTTGTCGCCGACATGGTTGATGAACCCCTGGAACTTCGCCCCATGGTTGCCGAGCTCGAACGGGCGCATCCAGGTCAGGTTGAGCATGTAGGTGTCGTCGAAGGTGTGGTTCGGATCTTTCGCGCCTGGGATGCCGGAATGGTTGTTTTCCTTGTAGTACATCAGGCTCAGGTCCAGCACCCCGACGGTATTGAACTTCAGGGTCGGCCCGATCACCAGGGCGCGTTTTTTCGCCGACGCCAGGTTGTTGTTGCGGTTGGCGTCGAACCCCAGGGTCAGCGCGTAATCCTTGATCAGCCCGGTGCCCTGCGGCATGTCGAATACCCGTGATGCATACAACTGGTGCCGGTAGACCGCATACACCTCGCTGCCACCGTGATCGGTGCCCTTGCGCGGATCGCGGCTGTCGGACAGGAATACATCGAGATGTAGGAAGTTGCTGCCGTACTGGTAGCCGCTGGCGTGGGTGAAGCTGTAGATGCGCTTGCTGAACTCGTCAGGGTTGTTGGGATTGGTGAACTGTTGCCCGTAGCGAAATCCTACGCTGTTGTTCATCCATTCCACCGCGACAGCCTCCCCGCCGCCGAGGAGTGTGAGTAATACGGTTGCGCCGTGCAGTGCCTTTTTCATTGTTTTAGTTCCTTTGGCGTTTGGCTCATGGCAGCCGTGCAGGGGCCGCCGGGCGCAGTATCGACACAACCGCCGTGCTGCTCAAAGAACAGAATATCGACTGGGCTGCTGCCGAATCGGCAGCACTGAAGCTGGCCTGAAGGTCAGGAAATACGCGGTGTACAGGGTGATTCTTCGCGTTCGCGCAAAGCGATTTCCTCGCTGATCAGGTGGGCCATCGACTCCACTGCCGTAGGCAAATCCCGACCTTTGCGCGCATACAGCCCCAGGTCGCTGAACATCCCGCCCTGGTCGCTCAAGGGGATGTGCAGCAACTCACCCCTGGCCAAATCGGCCTCGATCCCGATCCGCGTCTGGAACGCCACCCCCAATTGCTGGCGCGCCAACTGCCGCGCCAGTTCCATGGAATTGCTTTGCAGCAACGGCTTGTGCGCAGCCGGCGAACGTTTGTGCAGCGGGGCAATCAGGTGATGGATCGACAGCTCGCTGTTGGCCTGGATCACCCCGTGTTCAGCGCACAGGGTGTAGCTGACGCTGGCGTGTGAGGCCAGTGGATGCCCCGGTGCCACCAACGCACCCAGGCGGAAATGCCCGACACACAACTGTGTGGTTTCCGCACTGCGTGGTAGGGCAAAGGCCAGCCCCAGGTCTGCCTGGCCGTTGATCACCGCCGCCGGAATCGATTGTGAACCCTGCACGGTCACTCCGATGGTCACCGCCGGGTAGCGCTGGCGCATGCGCTTGAGCACGGCTGGCAGCAACTCCACTGTCGCGCCTTCCACCGTGGCGATTTCCACATGCCCGGTCTGCACCTGGTTCAGGCCTTCGAGTTCGCCGCGCACCCGTTCCACATCCTGCAACACCAGGGTGACATGGCGGGTCAGGATTTCCCCCGCAGCGGTCAGGCGCAACCCACCGGGCAAGCGCTCGAACAAGGCCGCGCCGACTTCGTCTTCAAGTTTGAGAATCTGCCGGTTCACCGCCGACGACGCCACGTTCAGCCGGCGCGCAGCTTCGCGGATCGAATGGCAGCGGCGGACCATATCGAAGTAGCAAATGGCCGCAGAGTGAATACGCAGCGTGCGGTTGAGCATTTTTTTCAGATCCTTGTGGGCACGGCTTCAAGCCTTGGGGCAGGGCGGCTGAATGGATTTTTGTAACGTCGATGCCGGGTATCTTGTGGAAATGATTGTATACAACTCTATGGACATCCAATCTTTCTATTGCATACAGTGAGCGCACAACAAAAACAGAGATCCCCTCACCATGACTATCCCGAAGGCGTCACCGCAACGGCCAGAAGATGAGAATCTTGGCGTCGCTGCCAACATGGCTTACGGCCTGCAGCATGTACTGACCATGTACGGCGGTATCGTGGCCGTGCCGTTGATTGTCGGCCAGGCGGCCGGGTTATCCCCCGCCGATATTGGCCTGTTGATCGCCGCGTCGTTGTTTGCCGGTGGCCTGGCCACGCTGTTGCAAACCCTGGGCCTGCCGTTTTTTGGCTGTCAGTTGCCCTTGGTGCAAGGGGTGTCGTTTGCCGGTGTGGCGACCATGGTGGCGATTGTCGGCAGCGATGGCGCAGGCGGTGTGCCGGCGATCCTGGGGGCGGTGATGGCCGCGTCGCTGATCGGGCTGCTGATTACCCCGATATTCTCGCGAATTACCAAGTTCTTCCCGCCGCTGGTGACCGGGATCGTGATTACCACCATCGGCCTGACGCTGATGCCGGTCGCCGCCCGCTGGGCCATGGGCGGTAACAGCCGTGCCGCTGATTTTGGCAGCATGCCGAACATCGGCCTGGCGGCCATCACCCTGGTGCTGGTGCTGTTGCTGAGCAAAGTGGGCAGCGCCACCATCTCGCGCCTGTCGATCCTGCTGGCGATGGTGTTTGGCACATTGATCGCGGTGTTTTTGGGCATGGCGGACTTCTCTACCGTGACCCAGGGCCCGATGATCGGCTTCCCTACGCCGTTCCATTTCGGCATGCCGACCTTCCATGTGGCGGCGATCCTGTCCATGTGCATCGTGGTCATGGTGACCCTGGTGGAAACCTCGGCGGACATTCTGGCGGTGGGCGAGATCATCGACACCAAGGTTGACTCCAAGCGCCTGGGCAACGGCCTGCGTGCCGACATGCTGTCGAGCATGTTCGCGCCGATCTTCGGTTCGTTCACCCAAAGCGCCTTCGCCCAGAACGTCGGCCTGGTGGCGGTGACCGGGGTCAAGAGTCGTTATGTGGTGGCCACGGGCGGCCTGTTCCTGGTGATCCTTGGCCTGCTGCCCTTCATGGGCCGGGTGATTGCCGCAGTACCGACCTCGGTGCTGGGCGGCGCCGGGATCGTGTTGTTTGGCACCGTGGCGGCCAGTGGGATACGTACGCTGTCCAAGGTTGATTACCGTAACAACATGAACCTGATCATCGTCGCCACCTCCATCGGTTTCGGCATGATCCCCATCGCCGCGCCGAGCTTCTACGATCAGTTCCCCAGCTGGTTCGCGACCATCTTCCACTCGGGGATCAGTTCCTCGGCGATCATGGCGATCCTGCTGAACCTGGCGTTCAACCACTTCACTGCCGGCAACTCGGACCAGCAGTCGGTGTTCGTCGCCGGCACCGAGCGCAGCCTGTGCTTCCAGGATGTGGCGGCGCTGCGCGACGGGGATTATTTCAGCAAGGGCAAATTGTTTGATGCCGAGGGCAAGGAGATCCCGCTGGTGGATGCATCACTGCAGAAAGCGACGGTGGCGGGGCGGGCTGAAACGAGCGAGGTGTAGCCAAAACACCGCAAAAAACTGAATGTGGGAGCGGGCTTGCCCGCTCCTACATTTGATTGGTGGTGTTTAGAAGACCGTTGGTGAGCACACCTCATCCAAAAACTTCACCACCGTGCCCATGCACGGCTGGCGCTCCTCCACATGGGGCATATGGCTGGAGTCTTCAAACAGCGCTGCGCGTACATCGGCGATTTCATCGAGGAATGCCTTGAATTCCAGCGGTGTGGCCTGGTCATGCCGCCCGGAAATTATCAGGGTTGGCACTTGGATCTGCGTCAGCCGGCCAATGCTGATCGGGCCGTGCAGGGCGTTGTAAACCGTAGGATCGGCCGCCATCTGGGCGAAGGTACGTGCCACTTCTTCGGGCCACGGGTTGATCCGGCACAAGGGTTGGTCATCGAAGCCGGCCGCCAGGTTGGCGGCGATCAAGGCGCGCAAGCCCCGGGGTTGGCGAAGCGCGTGTTCACTGCCGAGCCTGCCGCCCCAGGCATGCCCAAGGATTGCGTAATGGTCGCTGATGCGCAGATGGTCGAGCAGGTTGTCCAGCTCTTCGAGAAACAGCTCAACCGTCCAGAAGCCGGCGGGCTGGTGGGGCAGGTGGGTGGAGTGGCCATTGCCCAGTTGGTCGTAGTGAATCACCGCATGCCCACTGGCGGCCACGTCCTTGAAGGCGTCCAGGTAGTCATGGGTGCCACCGGGGCCGCCGTGGAGGACGACCAGTGGGGTCTTGCCGCTGTCGAGATTGCCGGTCACGCGGTACCAGGTCTGGTAACCGCGAAAGGCGGCGTAGCCCTGGCGGATCTGTTCGATGAATTCCATTTCCGGCCCTGCCATCAAAAATTGGTGGGGTACACGATAGTTTGAACAAAACGTTTAAGTAACTGGCAAAACGGCTAGGTTTTCCAGGGGGATTGGTGTGAGTGCCCATTGGAGAAACCGGCTTGCCGGCGATAGCGTATTGGCCCGGCGCGCCGCTATCGCCGGCAAGCCGGCGCCGACAGCGGGGTTATTGTTTTTGCGGGTCAAACTGCTTGTCGCGGATGAACAGCGCCGGGATCACCCCGCAGATGAAGTACGCCGCGCCCATCACCAAAAAGCCCACGCCAATCGAGCCGTGGGACGCCAGGAAGCCAATGGCCGCCGGCGCGACCGCCGCGCCGATCCTCCCGATGTTGTAGGCGCCGCCCACGGCTGAGCCGCGGAATTTCGCCTCGAAACTCTCGGTCATGTAGGTCGCGTTCACGCCGTAGGGAATGCCATACAGGAAGCCGAAGACAATCAGCAGCCAAAGGATATTCTCCGGGCTCTGGTACAGCACGATCACCGGCAGGAACACCGCCGTCCCCAATGCCCCGAAGGCAAACACCACGCGCCGCCCCAGGCGATCGGCCGCGAGGCCGGCGAGGATCTTGCCGAAAATCATTGCCGCGTAGGTGCCGACCATGTAGCTGGTCATCGACTTGAAGTTCATCCCCAACTCGCCTTCGAGGTAGGAGGGCATCCAGTTGTTGACCCCGTAGTAGCCAAACTGCAGGAAGCCTGCGGTCAGCGCCCAGAGCAGGAACATGCGGCTGGCCTTGGGATCACTGAAAATCAGCTTGAACATGCCATCGGGCTTTTTCGCCGCGACGCGCTGGGTGCCTTCGGCTTTTTCCCGCGCGCGTTCGGCCTGGGCGTTGAGCCAGGCCTGGGGCTCCGGCACCAGGCGTTGCATCAGCACGGCGAGGATCACCGGGATGATCGCCACGTAGAATAGCCAGCGCCAGCCGTGGTCCGGCAGGATCCAGCCGGCCAACAAGGTCGCGACGATATAGCCCACCGACCAGCCGGCCTGCAAGGTGCCAAGCACGGTGGTGCGGTAGCGGGTCGGCACGTATTCGGCCATCAGGGTGTTGCAGGCGACATACAGCGCGCCCAGGCCAAGGGAGGCGAAGAAACGGGTGGCCGCAAACTGCCAGTAGCTGTGGGTCAGGCCAAGGATCGCGGTGCCCACCGAGAACAGCACGATGCTCCACACCACGGTCTTGACCCGGCCAAAGCGGTCACAGGCCCAGCCGCCGTAAATCCCGCCGACCGCCATCCCGGCCAGGGTGAAACTGCCCAGGCTGCCGGCCTCGACACTGGTCAGGCCGAACTCGGCTTTCAGGCTGCTGAGACTGTAGGACAGCAGCATCAAATCTGCGCCATCGATCAAGAGGCCGAGGAAGCAGAAAATGAAAACAATGATCCACAGGTTGTTTTTTGCGGGCGACAACGCACCCGCCGATGCGGCGACTTCCATAGCGATACCTTGTTGTAGTTGTAGGGCACGGTTTATGGGGGTTTGTAGGAGCCGGCTTGCCGGCTCCCACCGTAGAGGCGGGGTTAGTGCTGGGCCTCGCGAATCATGTTGCGTGCAATCACCAACTGCTGGATCTGGGTCGTACCCTCATACAGCCGGAACAGCCGTACATCGCGATAGAACCGTTCGATCGCATACTCGCTCACATAACCTGCGCCACCATGGATCTGCACACAGCGGTCTGCCACCCGGCCGCACATCTCGGTGGCGAACATCTTCGCGCAGGAGGCTTCGGTGCCGATGTTCAAGCCGTCGTCACGCTTGCGCGCCGCGTCCAGCACCATGCAGCGGGCCGCGTAGATTTCAGCCTTGCTGTCGGCGAGCATCGCCTGGATCAACTGGAACTCGGCAATCGGCTGGCCGAATTGCTTGCGGTCGATGGCGTAGTGCAGGGCATCGTCGAGCATGCGTTCGGCGGCGCCGACGCTGACCGCTGCGATATGCAGGCGGCCCTTGTCGAGCACCTTCATCGCGGTCTTGAACCCCACGCCTTCGACGCCGCCGATCAGTTGCCCGACGGGGATCCGCACATTGTCGAAAATCACGTCGCTGGTATGGGCGCCTTTCTGGCCCATCTTGTGGTCGCGCTTGCCCAGGGACACCCCCGGCGTATTGCGCTCGACGATAAACGCGCTGATCCCGCCCGAGCCCTTGATATCCGGGTTGGTGCGGGCCATCACCGTGAAAATCCCGGCATGGGGTGCATTGGTGATAAAGCGCTTGGTGCCATTGATCAGGTAATGCTCGCCATCGCGCACGGCGGTGGTCTTCAGCGAGGCGGCGTCGGAGCCTGCGTCCGGTTCGGTCAGGCAGAACGAACTGAGCAACTCGCCACTGGCCAGCTTGGGCAGGTAGTGCTGTTTCTGCGCCTCGGTGCCGTCCAGCAGAATGCCGATGGAGCCGATGCCATTATTGGTGCCGAAGTAGGAACGGAATGCCGGCGAGGTGCGCCCCAGCTCGAAGGCGATGCAGACTTCTTCTTCCATGGTCACGCCCAGGCCACCATAGGCTTCGGGCAGGGTCAGGCCGAACAGGCCCATGTCCTGGAATTGCTGGACGATGTCCGCCGGGATCTCATCGGCCTCGGCGATTTCGTTTTCCCGTGGGATCAGCGCTTCATTGACGAACTGGCGAATGGAATCCAGCAGCAGATGCAGCGTTTGCGGGTCTCGGATCATGTGCATTCCTCGGCGGCCCGTTCGGCGGGCCTGTTGTTTGATCTGCCGAGGCCGTGCACCGATCTGTCTAGCGGGCGGCGGCCTCGATGTTGTTGACCATGTGCTTGAGACGCGGCCCGATGTCGTCTTCGAGTTTTTCCCGGGAAAGGTGGAAACTCGGCCCGCCACAGTTGAACGTCAACAGCCCATGTTGTGCGTGCAGCATGGGCACGGCGATGGCGTTGACATCGCGGTGCCATTCCCCGATCGACATGCAATAGCCGAAGTCGGTGTAGTCCCTGAACGCGCGCTCCAGCCCTTTGCGAATCGTCGGCCAATCCTCCAGATGACGCTGGCGGATATGGTCGAGCATGAACTCACGCTCGTTTTCCGGCATCGCCGCCAGGCAAGCGCGGCCCGCCGAACTCAAGTGCAGCGGCAGGCGCGTACCGACCTGGCGGCGCATGGTCATGTTCGCTTCGCCCTGGACCACGTCCAGGTACACCATGTCCAGGCGGTCCCGGGTGGCCATTGCGACGGCGGCCTGGGCGTACTTGGCCATGGTTTCCATCAGCGGGTGGGCCACGGCCCGCACCGACAGGTTGGAAAGCATCGCGTAACCAAACGCCATCACCCCCACATCCAACTGGTACCGGCCCGACTGCGGCAGGTGCTTGAGGTAACCCAAGCGGGTCAGGGTGTGCGTCATGCGGGTAATCGTCGGCTTGGGCAGGCCGGTCTTGCGCGCCAGTTCCTGGTTACCCAACACGCTTTCGCTGGGGGTAAAGCAGCGCAGCAGTTCCAGGCCACGGGCCAGGGCCGTGATGAACTGGCGGTCCTTGTCTTCCTCCTCCTCGCTATTCATCGGATCCACCCGCAGATGTTCGAACCCGTTGCTGCCTGCAGGTGCCTCTGGTGTGCGGCGCATGGTAGTCCCTCTTTTTTTATAAAATCAACAAAACAAAATTGTATTCCGCAGTGCGAAACTAAGCAACTGATTGGTTTTCTCCGTGCGCTCCTAATTAACCTTCAATAAACAATGAGTTAATCGAGATTTCATTGGGCGTTGCGGTTTTTGCATTTACACCCGCCGGGTCGATACCTATGATCATGGCTAAATACGGAATGTTATTTCGCATAGCGAAACTAACATTGACCGCACTAACAAGAACATTGCAGCAGGAGTACATGTGGCTAATCCTGATCAACCCGTGGTCTACCTCGACGTCCAGGACAATGGCGTTGCCGTGGTGCGCATCCATCGCCCCGACGTCAAAAATGCCCTTAACGCCCAGGTGCGTGAGGAACTGGCCGGGCACTTTCGTGCCTTGGCCCGGCGCCGGGATGTGCGCGTCATTGTGCTGACCGGTGGCGAGCAGTTTTTTGTGGCGGGCGCCGACATCAAGGAGTTTGCCAGCGCCAGTCCTATCGAGATGTATCGCCGGCACACCGAGTACCTGTGGGAAGCCATCAGCCGTTGCCCGAAACCGGTGATCGCTGCGGTCAACGGCTTTGCCCTGGGCGGTGGCTGCGAGTTGGCGATGCATTGCGACATGATCGTGGCCGGCGAATCGGCGCGTTTTGCCCAACCTGAGGTCAAGCTCGGCCTGATGCCGGGTGCCGGCGGCACACAACGCCTGGTGCGTGCGGTGGGAAAATTCCAGGCCATGCGTATTGCCCTGACTGGCTGCATGGTCAAGGCCCCCGAAGCCCTGGCCATGGGCATGCTCAGTGAGGTGGTGGCCGACGACCAGACCTTGCCACGAGCCCTGGAGCTGGCGGCGCAGATCGCCGCGCTGCCGCCGCTGGCGGTGGAGCAGATCAAGGAAGTGATGCTTGCGGGCGCCGACCTGCCGCTGGAAAGCGCCCTGGTACTGGAGCGCAAGGCGTTCCAATTGCTGTTCGATTCTGCGGATCAGAAGGAGGGCGCCGCGGCGTTCTTCGAGAAACGCACACCCAACTACCTCGGGGAATAACCATGGCCGATTCGATCAACATCATGGGCCTGGTGGGCACTGGCGTCATGGGCGCCGGCATCGCGCAGATTGCCGCCCAGGCCGGCGTGCGCGTGCGCTTGTTCGACGCCCGCGATGGCGCGGCGCAGGCGGCTCGCGACAGTCTCGACGCGACCTTCGCCAAGCTGGTCGGCAAGGGCAAGCTCACCCAGGCGGCCATGGACAGCGCGTTGCACAACCTGCACGTGGCCACCAGCCTTGACGCCTTGCACGATTGCGACCTGGTGGTTGAGGCCATTGTCGAAAACCTCGATGCCAAGCGTGGCCTGCTGCACCAGTTGGAGGCCATCGTGACGCCGGGGTGCATCCTCGCCAGCAACACCTCATCGCTGTCGGTCACGGCGATTGCCGCGGGTTGCCAGCATCCTGGGCGAGTCGCCGGCCTGCACTTTTTCAACCCGGTGCCGCTGATGCGCGTGGTGGAAGTCATCGACGGCCTGGCCACCGCGCCAGCCGTCGGCGAGGCCTTGCTGGGATTTGTCGCGCGCACCGGCCATCGTGGCGTGCGGGCCAAGGACACTCCCGGTTTTATCGTCAACCACGCCGGCCGTGCCTACGGCACCGAAGCCTTGAAGATGCTGGATGAAGGCATTGCCGAGGGGGGCGATATCGACCGCATCCTGCGCGACGGTGCGGGTTTTCGCATGGGGCCGCTGGAGCTGCTGGACCTTACCGGCCTGGACGTTTCCCACCCGGTCATGGAGTCAATCTACAACCAGTTCTACCAGGAGCCGCGCTACAAACCCTCGGCCCTGACCCGGCAGATGCTGGTGGGTGGGCGCCTGGGGCGCAAGACCGGCCAGGGTTTCTACCGCTACGAAAATGGCCAGAGGATCGACGGCCCACAGCCGCAGCCGGTGCCAACTGTTACCACGCTGCCAGCGGTGTGGATCGCCACGGAAAACCCCGAAGACCACGAATGCCTCAGCACCTTGCTGATCAACCTCGGCGCGCAATTGGAGACGGGCGCGCAGCCGTCGCCCGCTGCGTTGTGCCTGCTGGCACCTTACGGCCGTGACGCGACCGCCACCTGCGAGTGGTTCCACACCGATCCGGCGCGCACCTTGTGCATTGACCTTCTGCCCGACCTGTCGCGCCATCGCACCCTGATGCAAAACCCGCTGACCGCCGCGCCGATGCGCGACGCTGCCCACGCCTTGCTCGCCAGGGATGGCGTGGGAGTGACGGTGATTGGCGACAGTGTTGGCTTTGTGGCCCAGCGTACCTTGGCGATGGTGGTCAACCTGGCCTGCGACATTGCGCAGCAGCGCATCGCCAGCGTCGAGGATATCGATCAGGCGGTACACCTGGGCCTCGGTTACCCCCATGGCCCGCTGGCTTGGGGCGACGCCCTCGGGCCCCGCAGGATTTTGACGATTTTGCAGCGCCTGTGCGAGATCACCCACGACCCACGCTACCGCCCCAGCCCCTGGCTGAGACGCCGTGCGTTGCTGGGGATTTCCTTGCGCCATCCAGAGCCGGCAATCGGCTGACACAGACTTTCAGGAATAAAAACAATGGGTGCATTAACAGGTTTGCGTGTACTGGATTTGAGCCGGGTGTTGGCCGGCCCATGGTGTGGCCAGGTGTTGGCGGACCTCGGCGCGGAAGTGATCAAGATCGAGCGCCCGCAGAGCGGCGATGACACTCGGGGCTGGGGGCCACCATGGATGAAGACCGACACCGGCGAGTCGTCCGGGCAGGCGTCGTATTACCAATCCACCAACCGCGGCAAGCTGTCGGTGGCCATCGACCTGGCCAGTACCGAAGGCCAGGAACTGGTGCGGGCGCTGGCGGCCAGCTCCGATGTGCTGATCGAAAACTACAAGGCCGGTTCCCTGGCGCGCTACGGCCTGGACTACGCGACACTGGCCCAGATCAACCCGCGCCTGGTGTATTGCTCCATCACCGGCTTCGGCCAGACCGGCCCGCGTGCGCAAGAGCCCGGCTACGACTTCATCATCCAGGGCATTGGCGGCCTGATGAGTATTACCGGTGAGCGCGACGACTTGCCGGGCGGCGGCCCGCAAAAAGTCGGCGTGGCATTTTCTGACCTGATGACCGGGCTGTATTCCACCGTGGCGATCCAGGCCGCGCTGCTCAGCCGCGAACGCACCGGCGTCGGCCAGCACATCGATATGGCCCTGCTGGATGTGCAAGTGGCAACCCTGGCCAACCAGAGCATGAACTACCTGGCCTCCGGCAAAGTGCCCCAGCGCTTTGGCAATGCCCACGCCAATATCGTGCCGTACCAGGTGTTTCGCGCCGCCGACCGCGACTTCATCATCGCCTGTGGCAACGACAGCCAATTTATCGCCTTGTGCCACAGCATCGGTCTGCCACACCTGCCGGACGACCCGCGTTTTCGGCGCAATGCCGACCGTGTCGCCCATCGGGCCGAAATCGTCGAGCTGCTGTCGGCGCACTTCCTTGGCCGCACGGCAGATGAGTGGGTCAGCTGCATCCATGCCTCGAAAGTGCCGGTGGGTGCGATCAACAACATCGCGCAATCCCTGGAAGAGCCGCAGGTGATTGCCCGTGGCTTGATGGTGAAGATCCCCCATCCGCAAAACCCCGACTTCGCCATGGTTGGCAGCCCGATCAAGATGTCTGGCACGCCAGTGGAGTACGTGCGACCAGCGCCGATGCTGGGGCAGCATACGGATGAGGTGTTGGCGGGGCGGTTGGGGTTGTCTGGTGAGGAGTTGGGGCAACTGAAGAGTAACGGGGTTATTGAGCAGTTGCCGTGATGGGCGCGCGTTGGGTTGCTACTGAAATATTTTGCTCAACGCGCCCATATCCATGGCTTCATTCATTTTTAAGGGCGCAGAAAAGGTGAAGGGCTCCTTGTAGAGTGACTCGTAGTCCATCTGCACAAATACGTCATTCCTTTGTAGGAACAGGCTCATTTGCAGCAGGCACAAGGGGCCGAACTGGGTGCTTTTAGTCGGCTCCAGAATCACGATGTCATTTCCCGGCCTTACGGCTGAGCCTTTGGTGGGCCAGCCTTTGGCGAAACATTCAGGATTCAAGCGCGCTTTCTCCAGCACGGCGGGCCAGCGACTGTCCCCCAGCCCATCGAAGTGTTCATCGCCAACGCGAATGCTGAACGCAGTGATGATGCCCGGCCCAATCCCTTCATTGGACAGGTACAGGCCGCTTTTTTGTGCCGTTAAATGCGGAGTGATCATCAGGTAGGGCCGTACGGACAGTCGGTTGTGCTCACGCATCAGGTCCAGTTGCCAGAAGGAAATCGACGCGGCGGCAATCGAGATCACCACGGCTGCCAGTGAGAGCAGCGTGCCTAAAGATAGCTTGGGTGTTTCCGGCGTCAGGGGAGTGATGGGGTGGCGCGGTTTGAAAAAGGGATGGTCATGCAGTTTTTTCACGTAGTCCGACTCCTTGTCGAATGGGTAGGTCTTGGTGGGTTAATGTTGGCTGGGATGGTAAAGAGTTTCGGCGACACCGGCGAAATATTCAGCTCAAGCGCTTTGATGATCCAGTCGGAGGGTTCCTGCTTTTTTGTAGGTTGTGAGTGAGGCTGCTGAAAGTTGAATCTCCCCAAATTTGCCAGACTCGCTGGAATCGCGTACGTAAAAGTGCATTAAATATTTGACTTATCCTTTTCAATCAGTAAGATACGCCGCATTCCGCGATAGCTCAGTTGGTAGAGCAAATGACTGTTAATCATTGGGTCCCTGGTTCGAGTCCAGGTCGTGGAGCCAGATAGAGAAAAGCCTGCAGCGATGCAGGCTTTTTTTTGCTCGCGATTTGGTCCCTGACGCTACTTGCCCGTCTCGGGGAATGCTGCCAAACAGAGCCGCCCATACGCTGCCACCAACTGCTCCAACGTAAACGCCAGATTCCGCCCGCTGGGATTGGGTAGTACCCACACCGCGGCATCCCCCAACGTCCGCGGTTGCAGCCCCCACGCGATCTCGCGCTGCCCCGATAGCGCGCAATAACCCGCCTTGCCCAGGAACGCCACATAGCGCGGTGCATACTGGCGGATTTTGTTTTCAAAGCCCTCGGCCGCCGCCTTGAATTCATCCTGGGACAACTGATCGGCCCGCGCCGTTGGCCGTTCCACGACGGTCGTCAGCCCGCAGTGGTACTGCAAGATTGTCCGATCATTCTCGGGCTGAACTTGATGTGGGGTAAACCCAGCCAGGTGCAAGGTGCGCCAGAAGCGATTGCTGCGTCCGGCAAAATGATGGCCCTGGGCGGCTGCCAGCAGGCCCGGATTGATCCCGCAAAAAATCACGGCCAGCCGCTCGGCCAGGATGTCTTCCAGTCCTTGACTCATGTCGGGGCACCCTGCGCCAGGTTGTCCAGCAACCACTGGCTGAAGCTGCGCGCCAGTGGGTCGTTTTCGCTGTCGCGGTGGGTCAGCAAGGCCCAGTTGGGGCCGCGAATGGTCGCGTCGACCAAAGGTTGCAGCAGGCCGTTGTCCCGCGCGTGCTGGCTCAGTAACTGGCTGACCAGTGCGATGCCCAGGCCACCGCAGGCTGCGTCCAGCAGCAGGCCGGGGTCGGAGAAGTTCAGGCCCTGGTCCTGCTGGCCCACGTCGATCCCGGCTTCCACCGCCCAATGGCTCCAGTCCATTTCCCGCTCGCCATGCAGGGTGGTGCGTTGCTCGTGGGGCAGGGCCAGTACGCTGGGGTGCGCGGCGGGATACAGGCGGTCGGTGTGCAGCACTTTGAAGCTGCACTCGGCCTGGGCGCTGATGTCGTCGCGCACGGCGAGGTCGATGGTCTGGGTGGCCATGTCGGGTACTTCGTCGGTGCTGAACAGCCATAAATCCACGTCCGGGTGGTGTCGGCGGAAGTCGGCCAGGCGCGGCAACAGCCAGTGGCGGGCAAAGGCGGGCGTGGTGTTGAGTACCAGTTGATTGGCCTTGCGGTACTGCCCCAGCCGACGTACGCCCACTGACAACTGTTGCAACAGGGCCTGGGTGGTGCTGAGGAAATCATGGCCGGCATCGGTCAGGGCGACGCTGCGCCCGTTGCGAAAGAACAGCGGCTGTTCCAGGTACGCTTCGAGACTGCGGATCTGTTGGCTGATGGCCGATTGGGTCAGGTGCAGTTCGTTGGCAGCCTTGTGAAAACTGCCCAACCGCGCCGCCGCTTCGAAGCCGCGCAGTGCCCCCAGGGGCGGCCAGTGTTTAAGCATGCTGATAAGTTTCTCTAATCATTTACCTGCAAAATCCATCGTTTGTTTGGCGGTTTGGCCAAACGTAGCATGGATCCCCATAGCGTGTACGTCGTTTTCGGTGAACACAAAGGCTTAACTCAGAAGGGGGTTGTCATGCTGCAGAACGAGATGCCACACAGCGGCTGGAGGATGCCGGCGGAATGGGCCAGGCACGCTGCGACCTGGATGGTCTGGCCCCATAACCAGGCACTCTGGGAGGCGGGATGGCGCGTGACCCTGGCCCAGGTGCAGGCGGATTTTGCGCGGGTCGCCAATGCCATCGCGCGGTTCGAGCCGGTGAAGCTGGTGGTTGACCCTTGTGCACTCGACACGGCCAAAGCCCTGTGCGGCCCCAACATCGAACTGATCGCGCTGGCGGTCAACGACAGTTGGTGCCGCGACTCCGGCCCCAGCTTTATTGGCCACCCGCAATTGGGCCTGGCCGGTGTGAGCTGGCGTTTTAACGCGTGGGGCGGCAAGTCGGCCCACGACCTGGACGACAGCCTGGCCCGGCGCACCCTCAACCACTTGGGCCTGCCATGCTTTGGCACGCCGTTGAGCAATGAAGGCGGGGCGATTCATGTGGACGGTGAGGGCACGTTGATTACCACCGAGTCGGTGTTGCTCAACCCCAATCGCAACCCGGGCATGGGCAAGGCCGAGATGGAGGCGTTCTTTGCGCGCTGGCTGGGGGTGACAAAAACCATCTGGCTGCCGGGCGATCCGGATTACGTCACCGGGGATATGACCGACGGCCATGTCGATGGTGTGTGCGCCTTTGCCCGCCCCGGCGTGTTGCTGGTGGACGCCACCCACGACCAGGGTTCGGTGTACGCCGAGGTGGCACGGGCAAACCGCCGCGCCCTGGAGCTGGCGACCGATGCCAAGGGCCGCCGGTTCGAGTTGATCGAACTCTTTGAGGCCAGCGAGGCGGTGGATGCCGACGCCGAGGTGTTTTGCGCGTCCTACACCAACTTTTACATCGCCAACGGCGCGATCATCATGCCGGCCTATGGCATTGCGGCCGACCAGGTGGCCGCCGAGGTACTGGCCCAGGCATTCCCGGATCGCGTGGTGGTACCGGTGCGTATCAACCACCTGGCCCATGGCGGCGGCGTGCATTGCATCACCCAGCAGCAGCCGGCCTGGCCGGTGGAGGGCTGATGCCATGACCTTGATGACCATCGCCACCACCCAGATGCCCTGCACCTGGGATTTGCCGCACAACCTTGATCAAGCCGAACGGCTGGTGCGTGAAGCGGCCAGCCAGGGCGCCCAGGTCATCCTGCTGCAAGAACTGTTTGCCACGCCGTATTTCTGCATCGAACAGCAACACAAACACCTGGCCTTGGCTGAGGAGTACCGCCATAGCGCGGTGCTCAAGCGCTTCGCCGCGCTGGCCGGGGAGCTGGGCGTGGTGCTGCCGTTGAGCTGGTTCGAAAAGGCCGGCAACGCCTACTTCAATTCTCTGAGCGTGGCCGATGCCGACGGGCAACTGCTGGGGGTGTATCGCAAGACCCATATCCCCAACGCCATTGGCTATCAGGAGAAGGAATACTTCAGCCCCGGCGACACTGGCTTCAAGGTCTGGGACACCGCGTTCGGCCGCCTCGGCGTGGGTATCTGCTGGGACCAGTGGTTCCCCGAGACCGCGCGTTGCCTGGCGTTGCTGGGCGCCGAGGTGTTGCTGTTTCCCACCGCCATCGGCTCCGAGCCGGGTTGTGCCAGCCTGGACTCCCGTGATCACTGGCAGATGACCATGCGCGGGCACGCCGCCGCCAATCTGTTGCCGGTGGTGGCGGCCAATCGTGTCGGCCGGGAAGTGGCGACCAGCGACCCGGCCTTGCAGATGGCGTTCTACGGCTCGTCGTTTATCTGCAACCACAAAGGCGCACTGCTGGCCGAGGCCGACCGCGCCAGCAGCGGCGTGCTGCTCCAGTGCCTGGACCTGGCGGCCATGGCCGAAGAGCGCCTGACCTGGGGCATCTACCGCGACCGCCGCCCGGACATGTATGGCGGCTTGCTGACCCAGGACGGTCGCCATCTGCATCCACGCTGGCAGACCCAAGGGGTATGACATGAAGCTGATCCACTGCACCCTGGCCCTGAGCATCGTCATCCCGACGGTACAGGCCGACGAAAAGATCCTGCGCCTGTACAACTGGGCCGACTATTTTGCCGAGGACACCCTGGCTCGCTTTACTGCCGAAACCGGGATCCAGGTGATCTACGACGTGATGGATGGCAGCGAGACCCTGGAGGCCAAGCTGATGGCTGGTGGCAGTGGCTATGACCTGATCTTCCCCGGCGATACGGTGGGCGAGCGCTTGATGCGCGCCGGCAGCCTGCAACCGCTGGATCCGGCGAAACTTGCGGCGCTGGAGGATATCGAACCAGGCCTGCAACAACTGCGCAGTCATTACCGCGCGTCAAATCAGGCCACAGTGCCCTACACCTGGGGCACGATTGGCCTGACCTATAACGCCGAGCAAATCCTACAGCGCATGCCGAATGCGCCGGTCAATAGCCTGGACCTGTTGTTCAAGCCGGAACTGGCGCGCCAATTTGCCGATTGCGGCATTTCGCTGATCGACTCGCCCGACGAAGTACTGGCCGTCGCGCTGATTTACCTGGGGCGCGAACCGCGCAGTGCCAAGCCCGAAGACCTGGCCGCGGCCAGCGCCCTGTTGCTCAAGCTGCGGCCATACATCCGCAAGTTCCAGTCGCAGCCGGTGACTGACCTGGTCAATGGCAACCTGTGCCTGTCCCTGGGCTACAGCGGCGACATGACCCAGGCGCAACGGGCGGCGGATGCGGCGGGTAAAAAGGCGCGCTTCCAATACCACATCCCCCGCGAGGGCACGACGGTGTGGATGGACACCATGGCCATTCCCGTGGATGCGCGGCATCCGGAATATGCCTACGCGTTTATCAACTTTGTCATGCGCCCGGAGAACATGGCGGCCATCAGCAATTTCACCGGCTACCCCACGGCCAATGCCAAGGCCCGCGCCAGCGTGGATCCGGCCATGGGCAACAACCCGGACATTTACCCGGACGACGCCACCTTCAAGCGACTGGTGGCCGGCCAGGATATTCCCCAGGCCGATATGCGCGCACGCATGCGGGTTTGGACTAAATTCAAGACGGCCGTCGGTCAATGACGGCACCTACAGAGGTACACATGAGCACACGTCGCCAATTCATCAAACAGGCCGCTGTGGTGGCCAGCCTGGGCGCCGCCGCCTCCATGGGGCTGCCCGTGCAGGCGGCACTCCTGGGCCGCTGGTTCATGCCCGACGAGGGTGAGAAACACCAGCGTGCCTTTATCGCCTTCGGCGCCCAGGAGGCGATTCACCAGGACTTTACCCCCGCTGTGCAGGACGCCCTGGGCCGTATCGCCCGGGCGATTGCCGCGTATGAGCCGGTCACGGTGTTCTGCCGCGAAGAAGAGCGTGAGTTGGCCGAAGAAAAATGCGGCACCCGCAACATCACCTTCGTGCACACCGAACTGGATGACATCTGGATGCGTGACACCGGCGCCAACTTTGTCGTGGATGACAATGGCCAGTTGGGCGCGGTGGACTTCAACTTCAACGGCTGGGGCAACAAGCAGCAGCACGCCGACGATGCCGAACTGGCGGCTCACGTTGCCGAGCTGGCAGGCGCCACCTATATCCGCAGCGAACTGGTGGGCGAGGGCGGTGCCATCGAAGTGGACGGCCACGGCACCGGGATCATGACCGAAAGCAGTTGGATCAATAGCAACCGCAACCCCGGCTGGAGCAAGGCCGACGTCGAGGCCGAACTGAAGAGCCGGCTGGGCTTGCGCAAGATCATCTGGTTGCCGGGCATCAAGGGCAAGGACATTACCGACGCCCATGTCGACTTTTACGCACGCTTTGTCTCGCCGGGCGTGGTCATCGCCAACCTGGACACCGACCCCGAGTCCTACGACCACCAGGTGACCTTGGCCCACCTGGAGATTCTCAAGCAGGCCACCGATGCCGATGGCCGGCCGTTGCAAATACACACCGTATCGCCGCCGCTCAACCCGCGCAGCAACCGTTTCAGCCGTGACAATCCGGACTACGCCGCCGGCTACATCAACTACTTCGTGATCAATGGCGCCGTGATCGCCCCGCAGTTTGGCGACAAGGCCGCCGACCGCAAGGCATTCGACCTGTTGTCCCGACTCTATCCGGGACGCAAGGTGGTGCAGCTGGATATCGACGCCATTGCGGCCGGCGGTGGTGGCATTCACTGCGTGACCAGCCATCAGCCTTGGGTTTAGCTTGTGGCCCCGGCCAGGCGCCCGAGGCGCAACCAGCCAATCAACACGGCCGCGATCAGCAAGAAACCCAGGTAGCCAAACAGCGGGTAAACCTGGCCGACCAGGCTGATAAAACCGATCAGGCTGCCGGCAAAGGCCAGTGTGGCAAAGGCCGCCGAACCGACCCGGAATGTACGGGTGCCGGGTGGCAGCAGGCGGGCCGAGAAGGAGTACAAAGTGCCGACGGCGGTATTGAGGATCATCAGGAAGATAATCACCGCCATCAGCAGCCCGAGCGCCGGCGAGACTTCGCTGGCGATGGACAGCATCGGCATCGGCAGATCCGCCACGCTGTCCAGGCGCGACAACAACCCCAGGCTCATGACCAGCATCAGCAGGCCCAATATGGCACCGCCGAGAATTCCGCCCCAGACTGCCTGTTTTTCGCTTTTCGCCGCGCCGCCCATGATTGCCAGGATCGGTACGCCGGCCACAATGTTGTAGGACACGTACAGCAATGCGCCGAGCAGCCAATGGCTGGCGCCGGCACTCTGGCGGGCGGCCAGTTGGTCCAGTTCAGGAAAGCTCAGGCCTCGGGTGGCAACGCCGTACAGCGCCACGCCGACTGCCGTGAGGATCAAGAACGGGGTGACCGAGCCGATCAGGCCGATGACCTTGTGCACATCCAGGCACACAATAACGATCACCACCAGGGTGACCGCCACGCTGCCCAGGGTGGCCGGGATGCCGAACTGCTGTTCCAGTAATGCGCCGCCGCCCGCGAGCATCACCACCGTTACCGCAAACATGAAAAAGGTGATCATCAGGTCGACCAGCACCCCCAGGTGCCGCCCGCACAACGCATACACCACATCTTTATGGGAGGTGGCGCGCAGGCGGTTTCCCATGCCCGCCAGCGCCATCCCAAGGAAGGTGAACAATGCCGCGCTGAGCACTGCGCCGAGCAATCCCCATACGCCGAAATCGACGAACATCAGCAACAGTTCCCGACCCGAGGCGAATCCCGCACCAACGATCACGCCGACAAATGCACCAGCAATCTTCAGACTCTCTTTCATGACGACTTCCCTTGAATTGTTTTTGTTAAGGGGCGTGCGAGCTTGCTTGTGAAACACCGCAGGCGTAACGCGCAGTCCTTGAACCAACGCGTTGCCTTGAGGTTTGTGGCGAACTATCAGCGGGTAGGCGGGCCGACCCAGGCCTGGACTTCGATTTCTACATCGACCCCCAGCGCCAGTTGCGTACCACCCACCGTGGAGCGCACCGGGAAACCCTGCTTGAAGTAGCGTGCGTACACCTCGTTGAAACCGGCGAAATGCTGCATATCTGATAGCCACACCGTGGCCTTCACCACCTGGTCAAACCCGGCACCGCATTCGGCCAGGGTTTCGCCGATGCGGCTCATGACGGCTTCGGTTTGCAGTTGGATATCACCGCGTACCACTTCGCCCTTTGGGTCCATGGGTACTTGCCCGGAGAGGTACAGCTGATCGCCCGCCCGAATGGCTTTGGAGAACGGGTAGGGCAGGTGACTGGGATAACGCTGGAGACTTTCTGACATGACAAGGAACCTCGGCAGAGTGAATGATCAGCGCAAGCGGGCCGCAGCCAGGCGCTGTGGTTCTACGCCCTGGCGCCGCAGCGCTTCAGGCAAGGGTTGATCGAGCAATAGGGCGCAGGCCAGTTGCGAGACGCCTGCCGCCGACTGGATGCCATAACCGCCCTGGGCGGCGAGCCAGAAGAAGCCTTCACACTGTTCGTCCCAGCCGACCACCAGGTCGCCATCGGCCACGAATGAGCGCAGGCCGGCCCAGCTGTGGCGTGGCCGTCGAATGCTCAGGGAAGTGGCGGCTTCGATGTGATAAATCCCGGTGGCAACATCCAGCTCTTCGGGCATCACGTCCTGTGGCGGGACCGGGTCGGCGTTGGCCGGTGAGCCCAGCAGTTGGCCGGCGTCGGGTTTGAAGTAGAAGCTTTCATCGATACCGATAACGGCGGGCCAGCGTGAAAAGTCGACGCCCTCGGGGCCATCGAAGGTGAATGCGGTACGGCGGCACGCTTGCAAGCCGACCGGTGCTACGCCGCATAGCTGTGCAACCTGGTCGGCCCAGGCGCCAGCGGCGTTGACCAGGTTACGTGCGCGTATTTGCCGACCGTCGGCCAATGTCAGCAGCCAGTAACGGCCCTGGCGGGTGGCGCCACTCAACTGCGCGTTGCACTGCAAGACCCCACCGGCACGGCGCATCGCCCGCAGGAAACCCTGGTGTAGCGCATGCACATCCAGGTCACGGGCCTCGGTTTCAAGCATGGCACCGGCGATCGCCTCCGGGCGCAGGCAAGGCACCAGTGACAGCGCCTGTTCGCGATCGATCAGCGACACATTGGCTGCGGTAGCCAAGTGGCTGTCGAAGGTTTTTTTCAGCAATGGCTGCTGTCCGTGATTGGCAACATACAGGCAGCCGCGAGGTTCAAGCAGTGCGTGCTCGGTAAAGTCTGCCGGTGGTTGCTCGTAGAAGGCCCGGCTGGCGCGGGTCAGCGCTTGAATCTGCGGGGTGCCGTAGGTTTCCATGAACATGGCGGCAGAACGGCCAGTGGCGTGATAACCCGGCTGGCTCTCACGCTCGAGCACCACCACACTGGCCTCACTTGCCAGGCGATAGGCCAGTGAAGCGCCTGCAATGCCCCCGCCGATAATGGCGAAATCGAAACAATCGCGGTCCTGCATGCCTGAGTACCTTCTGTGTGCGAATGGGTTTTCTCGTTTTTGATAATTCTCACATAAGAGAAATGTAGGGTATGAGAATTTCCCAGTCAAGCCTTCCTCGTGGGTTAATATTCCGGGCTTGGTCCACGACAGAGAGTCAGCATGAGTTCCGATCAGACAGCGCCCGCTTCGTGTTCCACGGCCCATCCGCTGATAGATCGCAGCCAGGTAGGCGCCCGCCTGCGGGGGATCCGCAAAAACCAGCAACTGACGCTCAAGCAATTGTCTGAGCGTTCGGGCGTGGCGCTGTCGACCTTGTCGAAGATGGAACTGGCGCAGGTATCGGTGAGCTACGAAAAACTGGCGGCGGCGGCGCGGGCGCTGGGCGTGGATATTGCGCAGTTATTCATCCCGGAAACGACCGCGCCCAACCAGGTCCAGCCCACCGTGGTCAGCACCGCCATAGATAGCGCGGCGGGCTACAGCACGGGCAATTATGACTATCACCCGATGGCCGGGGACTTCCCCGGGCGGCGCATGACGCCGATGTACGCACGCATCTTCGCCCGTGAACTGACCCAGTTTGACGACTACATCCGCCACCCCGGCCAGGAGTTCGCGGTGGTGCTGTCCGGACGGGTGCGGATTCAATTCGAAACGGGCGAGTCCATCAGCATTGGCTGTCGCGAAACCGCTTATTTCAATAGCGGCATCGGCCATATCTACCTCGCCGAAAGCGAGGCGGACGCTGAAGTGATGGTGGTGATGACGGATTACTGAGGTGTGCTGGCGACGCTGCTCATCCAGTATTGCGCTTGGCCGCTGTGCTCATCGATCTCCTCATGGGTGACCACAAACCCTTGTGACAGGTAGAACTGGTAACTGGCGCGGTTGTTTTTATAAACCGCCAAGGTCAGTACGGGCTGCTGCTTCCTGGCGTGCGCCACCAGCTGTTTGCCGAGGCCTTGGCCCTGGCAGTCGGGGGCGACAAACAGCGCGGCCATCTGCTGCTCGATCAACGAGTAAAACCCCACCACCGTCGATTGACGCTCAATGACGAAGGTCTGGGATGCAGGGAGGTAAAGGTTGCGCATGTTCTCGACCTGCGACTGCCAGAAGGCGGCGTCGATAAAGTCGTGGGCTATGAGCGAGGCATCCAGCCAGATCTGCAGGACGCAATCGAGGTCTTTGGGGTCAAGGGGTCTGATCATTTTTTAAGTCTTGCGATGGGTTATTCGACGCTCAGGCCGGCCGCTTTCCAGTCGTCAAACCCGGCGCGCAGCCGGCGTGCGGGCAAGCCATGGGCGTGCAAGGTGTTGATGGCATCGGTGGACAGCACGCAATAAGGCCCGCGGCAGTAGGCGACCACGTGCTTGCCTTTGGGCAGCTCTGCCAAACGCTGTTGCAGGGCCTCAGCCGGGATGTTGAGCGCGCCTGGCAAGTGCCCTGAAGCGAACTCGTCTTCGGGGCGCACATCCAGTAGCACCACGCTCTGGCTTTGCATCTGCAGCAGCAACTCCTCGATGGATATACCCTCCAGGCGGTCACGTCGCGACAGGCTATCGAGGGCTACCTCGCGTATCTCGGCATGCTGGAACGCCAGGTAGCCACGCAATGCTTCCAGCAAAGGCGCCACCGGACCGGCCCCCAGGCTGTACAGCACCCGTTTGCCATCACGGCGCGTCTGCACGATGCCCGCGCGCTTGAGTTGCTGCAAATGCTGCGAAGCATTGGCCACAGACACGCCGGACAGTTGCGCCAGTTGTTCGACAGAGCGCTCCTCCTGGGCAATGTGTTCAAGCAGCGCCAGGCGATGGGCGTGGCCCAGGGTCCGGGCAATGTCGGCCAGGGCGATGAAGTGATCGGCGGGGAATAAGGGGCTTGACGGTTTCATGGCAAAGATCCTAGCATCGGCCAAACATTCAATCAATTAATTGAATGTCTTTTTGCTGGCGCTTCAGCACCGCTGCTGCGCTCACCGCCAATGGTCAAAGGGAGTAGGGACGTGCTTGAGTTTGTTGTGTTTTCGGTGTTTATCGGGGCCGGTGCGACCCTGGTCATGGATCTTTGGGCGTTGTTGCTCAAGCGCTGCCTTGGCATGCCGTCCCTGGATTTTTCCATGGTCGGTCGTTGGGTCGGCCACCTGCCGCGTGGGCGCTGGATGCATGCCGGTATCGCCCAATCATCACCCGTGCCGGGGGAGGGGCTGCTGGGTTGGGTCACCCATTACCTGATCGGGGTGTTCTTTGCGGCGTTGCTGCTGTTGATGGTGGGTCTTGAATGGGCGCGACAGCCTACGTTGCTGCCGGCCCTGACCTTCGGTGTGCTATCGGTGGTCGCGCCGTTCTTCATCTTGCAACCGGCGATGGGTGCCGGCATCGCAGCGTCCAGAACCCCCAGGCCCAATACTGCGCGGTTGCGCAGCACGGTGGCACATGGGGTGTTTGGGGTGGGTCTGTATCTGGCCGCCTGGGCGCTGCTCCTGCTTACAGGGTCTGCACGATGATCTGGCTCTTGAGGTCGTTGACCATGCTTTCGATCACCGGCTTCATCGCCTTGAAGTCCTCGGGGCTGCACACCGTATTGGCATGGGCGAACTTGAAGTGGCGGGTGATCAGCACCGTGTTGCCTTCCTTGGCGTAGGTGGCCTGGTAGTCAAAGCCGGCCTGTTGCAGGGACTGCGGCTTGGGCACGGCGAGCACGGTGACTTCCTTGGGGAACTCGAAACGGGCCTGCTCCTGGGTTTCTCCGGAGAGGCAACCGAAGCCTTGGGTGCGGTCTTTCTCGGAGGCGAAGGCAAACACGTTCTGCGCAATGCCGCCGACCAGGCTGCTGAGCGCTGGCACGCCGGTGGGGCCTGGCAGGTTGACCAGGTTGTCGGTGCGCCCTTCAAGGGTGTTCTTGAACGGGTTGACTTCATCCTGCAGGGAGTCGCTTTTGAACGTGCCCTGGCCCGTTTGCCCGTACCAGCCGAGGACGTTGCGGATCATCGAGTCGCGGTCAGCCGGTTTCATCGCATTGAGCAGGTAGCGATTGAACTCCGAGCCCCAGCCTTCCACGGTGGTGGCATGCACAAAGTCCGCCGCGCCGTTGCTGTCGACCTTGAATAGCAGGTCGTTGGTAACCTTGCCGGTTTGCGCGGCCGGGGTCTTGGCCAGTTCGCCCGATTGCGTCAACAGCACCGGCTTGCCCAGCACCGGGATCGGTAGGTAGCCGGCGGCGATGGCCGTGGCGGTAGAGTCCAGGTACAGATCCAGGGCCGGCACATACGTGATCGCATGGTTGAGCACACCCAGGGTGGGTACTTTGGCCAGGGTGTAGCTGTTACCCAGGTTGACCAGCACCGGCGAACTCTCGATCGCTACTGCGCGCAGCATGGCTTCCAGCAGGGCCACATGGTCCTTGCAGTCGCCATAGCGGTTGTCCAGCACGGCTTGGGCTGGATGCGGTACTACGCCGCCCGCGCCGACATACACCGCGACATAACGAATGTTCTTACGCACCCAGTCGCTCAGGGCCAGGGCTTTGCTGCGCGGGGTGCTCAGGTTGGCCGTAAGTTGCTTGGCCAGGGCGGCAATGGCCGGCGTCACTTCGACCTGGGCCCTGGCCTCATAGGCCTGGGCGAAGTCCTTGTAGCTGGCGAACGTCGAGACCGCGAGGAATTGGCCGTAATCGACATAGGACACGGCGCCGGTTTCCATGCGAGCTTTTTCCTGCGGTACGTAGTCCCAACGGTACACCTTGCGCCCGGCTGCCGCGGCCGGGGTGCTGGCCTTGAAGCCCCGGGCATCGACGAACAGCGGCTTGTCGGCTGGCAAGTCGTAGCTCAGGCTCAACTGCTCGGCATCGTAGAAGTCCGGCACGAAGAAGTCTTCGAACTGCTGCGGGAACAGCGCCGTAGTGCGCTGGCGCTGGTAGCGCAGGACCAGCCGGTCACCGACCGCCACCTCTGGAAAAATCACCACCTTGACCCGCGAGTCCTGGAACATCGGCGCCTGGGAAGAGGCAGTTTCCTGCTGCTCCTTGATCTGTTCGGCGCCCACCTTCACCTTGCGGCCATCGGGTTTCTGGGTGAAGGCTTGCAGCACTTCGAGGTTTTCCAGGGAGCGGTTGTAGCTCAGCGAACGTTGCGCGTTGTGCTTGATCGCCCGTTCTTCGTTGATCCGCGTGACCAGCTCGATGGTCTGGACGAAACTGCCATCGGCATTGATCACGTAGGACTGTTGGTTTTTTTCGAAGGTGGCCGAGTGGTCGGTTTCATCGGTAGCGGCCTGGGCCGTCAGTGAACAGACAGCCAAAAACAGTGCGCCCAGCAGGCGCACAGAGGGCAGGTAAAAGCCTTGCATAGAGATCCTTCTGACTAATGCGACGCTCACTCGGCGGGGAAGAGCGCGGTGTGATAAACGAATCGTTTAATGCGACGCATTATTATATAGATGCCCGAAAAATGCAGGCTTTTTAGTGGCCCCTGCGAACATCCCCCAACGAATCACGCTGCATCGACTGCAGGTTTTTCTCGATGGTTTCGCAGATGGCTTCGGTCTGGATCTGGTGTTCGCTGGAGCGAAACGGGCTTTGCAGGTCAGTGCCGATACGTTCGATGGCCAGCAGCATAAACCCCACCACCGTCGATGCCAGCGGGGTGAACCAGCCCAGGGACTCCACCAGCCCCACCGGCACGATCAGGCAGAACAGCGAGATAAACAGCCGTGGAAAATACACATACGGGTAGGGCAGTGGCGTATTGGCAATGCGCTCCATGCCGCCCTGGCTGTTGGACAAGTCCACCATGGTTGATTCGAGCCGCGCCAGGCGAATACTGTCCAGGCGCCCGGCCTTGTACTCGCGCGCCAGCAGGGCGGCGGAGCCGGTCAGGATATCGTTGGCAAAGTTGTTGGTAGCGCCGTTGCGCGCAAACTCATCCCCAGGAATAAACGCCCGCACTTCCTCCGGGCACGGCTCGCCCCGCAGGTGCGCCGCCAGGCAGTTCACATAGGCCACGTGGCGGCGCAGCAGGGTCGACTTGATCGGGTTGACCTCGCTGTCGGGGTCATCGAGCAACGTCAGCACCTGCCGCGCAAAGCTGCGCGAATTGTTGACCATCGCGCCCCACAGCGTGCGCGCTTCCCACCAGCGGTTGTAGGCGCTGGTGTTACGAAAACTGATCAGCACCACCAGCGCTGAACCGAGCAGCGTCAGGGGCATCAGCGGTAGGTTGATCTTGGCGTTGAGAAACAGCATGAAGTCCACGGTGACCGCAATGTCCCAAAGCAGCAGCCAGAACAGTGCCCAGCCGACATAACCCATGGTCTTGATAATCAGGCGGTACTTTTTGACGATGGCAGCTTTCAAACACAAACCTCCGAGCGGGCGAAAAGCATCAGTGCCCTAGCTCGGACGGTGTTTGCGCAAGAAAGGTTCGCCGCGCCTTACGCGTCGTGCAGGGAAATGCGCGAGGTCTCCGGCAAGGCCAGGCCCCCGGCCAGCGCGAGCAGGGCCACGGCAATCAGGTAAAACGCCGGGGACAGGTTGCTGCCGGTGGTGCTGATCAGCCACGTCGCCACTAGTGGCGCAGTGCCGCCAAAGATCGTGTAGGCCATGTTGTAGGTAATCGCCGAGGCGGTGTAGCGCGTGCGGGTCGGGAAGGTTTCCGAGAGCAGGGCCGCCGTGACCACACCGCACAACACCGCGCCCACCGCCAGCAGCATCACGCCGACGATGGACGCGGCGAACGAGCCGGAACTGGCCATCAGGAACGAGGGATACACCACCACCATCAACAGCCCGCAGGCGGTCATCACCGTGACGCGCCGCCCGACGCGGTCGGAATACCAGCCGGCCAGCGGGCACATTGCCGCAGCGAAGATCAGTGCAATCAGCGACACCAGCAACGCCGTCGCCCGGCTCAGGCCACCGGCCACTTGCAGGTACGTGGCAAAGTAGGTGGTGAACATATAAAACGACAGCGCCGTCAGCGACACAAAGGCGCCCAGGCAGCAGATCGCCGCGCCATGGTTGCGCAGGGTTTCCTTGAGCGGCGAATGGGCCACCGCGTGCTCCTGCTTCACCGCCTGGAACGCCGGGGTTTCATCCAGCCGCCAGCGCAGGTACAGGCCAACCAGGCCCAGTGGTGCGGCAATCAGGAACGGCAGGCGCCAGCCCCAACTGCCCATGGCTTGGGCCGACAGCGAGGCCTCCAACGCATAGGCCACCACCGCCGCCGAGGCGAAGGCGGCAAAGGTCGACACCGGGATAAAGCTGCCGTACCACGCCCGTTTATCGCTGGGCGCGTGTTCCATCAGGTAGGCGCAGGCGCCGGCGTATTCACCGCCGGCGGAAAAGCCCTGGGCGCAGCGGATCAACGACAGCAGAATCGGCGCGGTAACGCCAATCGCGGCATACGTGGGTAGCAGGCCGATCAGGGTGGTGGCCCCGGCCATCAGCAAAATCGTCATCGCCAGGGTGCGCTTGCGGCCGATGCGATCGCCCAGCATGCCGAAAAAAATTCCACCCAGGGGCCGAAAGGCAAAAGCCACGGCAAACACCGCGAACGTCTTGAGCAACGCCGCGCTGGCATCGCCACTGGGGAAAAACTGTTGCGCGATAGTGGTGGCGAGAAAGCCGTACACGGCGAAGTCGAACCACTCGACAAAATTGCCGATACCGGCGGCGACGATGACTTTTCTCAGGGTTTGCGGCGGGACCTGTTCGGTAGATGCGCGCGTCATGGCGGGGCCTCGGCATTTTGTCAGTAAGCCCTCGATTATCGGGAAAGCGCCCGGGGCGGCTTACTTCAAAAGTGTCATCGGCGTAGTCAGCACCGACCTGGCAAGGCGCTGAAGATCAAATGTGGCTGGCTTGCCAGCGATAGCGGCGGGTCAGCCAACATCAACTCCAGCAATGCCGCCGCCATCGCAGCCTCGCCGGAGCTCGACAGCTCCTACATTGATCCTCAGGGATTGGAGGATTGCATTTCAGCTGCCACCGCAGGATGCATACGGCACTCAATGTACGACGATCCAATGTAGGAGCTGGCTTGCCAGCGATAGCGGCGGGTCAGCCAACATCAACTCCAGCAATGCCGCCGCCATCGCAGCCTCGCCGGGGCTCGACAGCTCCCACCTTGATCTTCAGGGTCTGGAGGATTGCATTTCACTGCCACCGCAGGATGCATACGGCACTCAATGTACGACGATCCAATGTAGGAGCTGGCTTGCCAGCGATAGCGGTGGGTCAGCCAACTTCCATCCCAGCAATGCCGCCGCCATCGCAGCCTCGCCGGGGCTCGACAGCTCCTACATTGATCCTCAGGGATTGGAGGATTGCATTTCAGCTGTCACCGCAGGATGCATACGGTACTCAATGTACTGAAGATCCAATGTAGGAGCTGGCTTGCCAGCGATAGCGGTGGGTCAGCCAGCATCAATCCCAGCAATGCCGCCGCCATCGCAGCCTCGCTGGGGCTCGACAGCTCCCACCTCGATTTTCAGGGTTTGGAGGATTGCATTTCACTGCCACCGCAGGATGCACACGGTACTCAATGTACTGAAGATCCAATGTAGGAGCTGGCTTGCCAGCGATAGCGGCGGGTCAGCCAGCATCAACCCCAGCAATACCGCCGCCATCGCAGCCTCGCCAAGGCTCGACAGCTCCCACCTTGATCTTCAGGGATTGGATGATTGCATTTCAGATGCGCTAGCGGCGCGCTCGAGGATCCTCGGGCCCGGTCCTTCCTGGCTCAAGGTATCGCCGGGGTTGCGCAACGGGCAGTCGTTAAGCGACAGGCAACCGCAGCCAATACAGTTGTCCAGGCTGTCGCGCAGGGCTTGCAGGGTTCGGATGCGTTCGTTGAGGTTGTCGCGCCAGGCCGAGGACATTTCTGACCATTGCGCGGCGGTCAGTTTGCTGTTCGGCGGATAGCGGCCCAGGGCGCGCTTGATCTCTTCCAGA
Organism: Pseudomonas sp. WS 5010; assembly: GCF_012985565.1. Taxonomy (NCBI): domain Bacteria; kingdom Pseudomonadati; phylum Pseudomonadota; class Gammaproteobacteria; order Pseudomonadales; family Pseudomonadaceae; genus Pseudomonas; species Pseudomonas sp. WS 5010. Next base: position 354,492 of record NZ_JAAQWQ010000001.1, read on the forward strand.
GGGATGCCGGTACGTTGCGCCACTTTGATAATCGCGATGCTGCGCAGCACCAGCGACGGGAAGCGCCGTTGGTTGCCCGCGTTGCGGGTGCTGGCGATCAGGCCCTTGGACTCGTAGAAGTGCAAGGTGGAGATCGGTACGCCGCTGCGCCTGGCCACCTCGCCAATGGTGAGTGAGCGCACGCCGTCCGGGTGCTTTTCTGCTGCCATGGGGGTTGCCCTCAAGTTAAGTTGAGGTTTTATAGTCCTGCCCGATCTTTGCTGCAACCGCTTTGCGCCTGTGTGGGGTAGAGCGGTAGCGAACACACCACAAATCAGCGGAGCAGGGCATGGGCAGAAGGATGCTAGTGGGCGGGGGCGTGGCAGCGGTAGCGGTGCTGGCCCTGGTTATCACGTTATGGGGCAATCAACCCTCAACCCAGGCAGCAGCGGCGTGGCCGGTAGCCAAGGTGGCGCTGGCCAAGGTGCGCCAGGGCGAGGCGCCTCGCCAGGCCTTTGCCGCCGGGGAACTGGAGGCGGCCAACCAGGTGCAGGTGGCGGCGGAAACCCCAGGGCGGATCACGCGGATCGCGTTCGAGTCCGGGCAAGCGGTCAAGGCCGGGCAGTTGCTGGTGCAGCTCAATGACGCCCCCGAGCAGGCCGACCGCTTGCGCCTGCACGCGCAACTGCGCAATGCCCAGACTCTGTTCCAGCGCATTCAAAAGCTTGAGGCCGTGAATGTCGCGACCCAGGAGCAACTGGACAACGCCACCGCCGCCCTGGACATGGCCAAGGGCGAGCTGCAACAGGTCGACGCGCGGATTGCGCAAAAAGCCATCCGCGCGCCGTTCGCCGGGCAACTGGGCATCCGCCGTGTGCATCAAGGCCAATACCTGCAGACCGGCGAAGCCATCGCCAGCCTGGTGGATGCCCAGCGCCTGCACGTGAATTTCGCCCTGAGTGAGCAGTCGGCCCCAGGCTTGAGCATCGGCCAGACCGCCGAAGTCACGGTGGATGCCTTGCCCGGCCAGCATTTTTCGGCGCAGATCAACGCCATCGACCCGCTGATCGGCCAGTCGCGCTCGGTGCGGGTGCAAGCGACCCTGGCCAACCCCGGCGGGCCGTTGCAGGCCGGCATGTATGCCAGCGTGCGCCTGTCGGCGGTGCAGTCGCCCAGGGTGCTGGTGGTGCCGGAAACGGCCATCACCTATACCGCCTACGGGCAGACTGTGTTTGTCGCCAATGCCGATCCGGCCGGCGCCTTGAGTGTGCGTCGCAGCCAGGTGACTACCGGGGAGCGTTGGCAGGGCCTGGTGGAAGTCACCTCGGGCCTGGCGCTGGACGACCAGGTGGTGGTCTCCGGGCAGCTCAAGCTCAGCGACGGCATGCCCGTCGAAGCGGTCGAGCAAAACACCCTGGACGTTGAAGGGAAACCCGCCTCATGAACTTCACCGACAGTTTTGTGCGGCGCCCGGTGCTGGCGCTGGTGGTCAGTAGCCTGATCGTCCTCGCCGGCCTGTTTGCCCTCGGCCAGTTGCCGGTACGCCAGTACCCGCTGCTGGAAAGCTCGACCATCACCGTGAGTACCGAGTACCCCGGGGCCTCGGCCGAATTGATGCAAGGCTTCGTCACCCAGCCGATCACCCAGGCCGTGTCGTCGGTAGAGGGCATCGACTACCTGGCGTCGTCGTCGGTCCAGGGGCGCAGCGTGATCACCCTGCGCATGACCCTCAACCGCGATTCGACCCAGGCGCTGGCCGAGACCATGGCCAAGGTCAATCAGGTGCGTTACCGCTTGCCCGACGATGCCTACGACCCGGTGGTCGAGCTGTCGGCCGGCGACTCCACCGCCGTCGCCTACGTGGGGTTTGCCAGTGACACGCTGTCGATTCCCGAGCTCAGCGACTACCTGTCGCGGGTGGTCGAACCGCAGCTGTCCGGGATCGACGGGGTAGCCAAGGTGCAGACCTTCGGCGGGCAGAACCTGGCGATGCGCCTGTGGCTGGACAGTGAACGCATGGCCGGGCGCGGAGTGACCGCCGCCGACGTGGCGCAAGCGGTGCGCCGCAATAACTACCAGGCCACGCCGGGGCAGATCCGTGGCCAGTTCGTGCTGGCCGACATTCATATCGACACCGACCTGACCAGCGTCGAGGCCTTCCGTGACCTGGTGATCCGCAACGATGGCACGGCCCTGGTACGCCTGCGCGATGTCGGCATCGTGGAGCTGGGCGCTGCGGCAACCCAGACCAGCGCCACCATGAATGGCCGCCCGGCGGTGCACCTGGGGTTGTTCCCCACGCCTTCGGGAAACCCCTTGGTGATCGTTGATGGGATCCGCAAACTGCTGCCGCAAATCCAGCAAACCTTGCCACCGGGGGTCAATGTGGCCCTGGCCTACGAGACCGCACGGTTTATCGAGGCGTCCATCGAGGAGGTGCTGCATACCTTGCTCGAGGCCATGCTGATCGTGGTGCTGGTGATCTGGCTGTGCCTGGGCTCGCTGCGCAGCGTGGCGATTCCGGTGCTGGCGATTCCGTTGTCGATGCTCGGCGCAGCAGCCTTGATGCTGCTCTTCGGCTTCAGTCTCAACCTGCTGACCCTGCTGGCGATGGTATTGGCCATCGGCCTGGTGGTGGACGATGCGATTGTGGTGGTGGAAAACGTCCACCGGCATATCGAAGAAGGCCTGACGCCGGTGGCCGCCGCGTTGGTCGGCGCCCGGGAAATCGCCGGGCCGGTGATTGCCATGACTCTGACGCTGGCGGCGGTGTATGCGCCCATCGGCCTGATCGGCGGGCTGACCGGCACGCTGTTCCGCGAATTTGCCCTGACCCTGGCAGGGGCGGTGATTGTCTCGGGCGTGGTCGCCTTGACCCTGTCGCCGGTGATGAGCTCGCTGCTGCTCAAGCCCGGGCAACAGGAAGGACGCATGGCCAAGTTGGCCGAGCGGGTGTTTGGCGCACTGGCCGCGACCTATGGCCGGGTGTTGGGCTACTCCCTGGCGCGACGCTGGATCAGCGGCGGCGTTGCAGTGCTGGTGTGCCTGAGCCTGCCGTGGTTGTACACGCTACCGCAGCGCGAACTGGCGCCGCCCGAGGACCAGGCGGCGATATTGACCGCCATCAAGTCACCGCAGTACGCCAACCTCGACTACGCGGAACGCTTTGCGAGCAAGCTCAATCGGGTCATGGAAAGCCTGCCGGAAACCACCGACACCTGGATCATCAATGGTACCGACGGGCCGGCGGCCAGTTTCGGTGGGATCAACCTCAGCGCCTGGCAGGCCCGCGAGCGCTCGGCCGAGCAGGTCCAGGCCCAGTTGCAGCAGGCCGTGGGCGAGGTCGAGGGCAGCAGCATCTTTGCCTTCCAAGTGGCGGCGCTACCCGGCTCCAGCGGCGGCCTGCCGGTGCAGATGGTGCTACGCAGCGCCCAGGACTACCCGGTGCTGTACCAGACCATGGAAACCCTCAAGCAGCGTGCCCGTGACAGCGGCCTGTTTGCCGTGGTCGACAGCGACCTGGACTACAACAACCCGGTGGTCAAAGTCACGGTCGATCGGGCCAAGGCCGCGAGCCTGGGCATTGGCATGCGCGACATCGGCGATTCGCTGGCGGTGCTGGTGGGCGAGCAGTACATCAACCGCTTCGCTTTGTATGGACGCTCTTATGATGTGATTGCGCAAAGCACCGAGGAGCAGCGCCTGACCCCGCAGGCCCTGGCCCGCCAGTATGTGCGCACCGAAGGCGGGCAGTTGATCCCGCTGTCGGCGCTGGTGCACCTGGATATCACGGTGGCGCCGAACCGCTTGCTGCAGTTCGATCAACAGAACGCCAGCACCTTGCAAGCCATTCCGGCGCCGGGCGTTTCCCAGGGGCAGGCGGTAGCCCTGCTGGAGCAACTGGCCGGCGAATTGCCGCCGGGGTTCAGCCACGACTGGCAGTCCGAGTCGCGCCAATACGTGCAGGAGGGCAGTGCGCTGGTGCTGGCGTTTCTCGCCGCCCTGGTGGTGATTTATCTGGTGCTCGCGGCGCAGTACGAGAGCCTGGTCGATCCGTTGATCATTCTGGTCACCGTGCCCTTGTCCATTTGCGGCGCGTTGATTCCGCTGGCGCTGGGTTGGGCCACGTTGAATATCTACACGCAGATCGGGCTGGTGACCTTGATTGGCCTGATCAGCAAACACGGGATCCTGATGGTGGAGTTCGCCAATGAGCTCCAGGTGCGCGAGAACCTCGACCGCGCCAGCGCGATCATCCGCGCCGCGCAGATCCGTCTGCGGCCAGTGCTGATGACCACGGCGGCGATGACCTTCGGCGTGCTGCCGCTGCTGTTCGCCAACGGTGCCGGGGCCAATAGCCGCTTTGGCCTGGGCGTGGTGATCGTCTGCGGGATGCTGGTCGGTACGTTGTTTACGCTGTTTGTCCTTCCCACTATTTATGCCTGGCTGGCCCGTGATCACCGGGTGCGGGGCCTGCGCCAGCAACAATTGGCCGATGCCGAGCAGTACCTGGCGCCCGGGCATGTCGAGGTACGCCCATGAAGACGTTTATCCATTACCCGCTGTTGCTTGGCGCGTTGGCCGGCCTGGGCGGGTGTTCGGTGGGGCCACACTACCGCGTGCCCGAGATCGCGCCGATTCAACTGGCCAGCCCGCAGGCCCAGGAATTCGCCGGGCCTGCGGTGCAGCCGGTGGCTGCGTGGTGGACTTTTTTCGACGACGCCCAGCTGGCGCGCCTGATCGATAGCGCCGTGGCCCACAACCACGATGTGCGCCAGGCGCGCGCAAACCTGCTGCTGGCTCGCGCGTATGTCGACGAGCAAGCGTTGCAGCGCCTGCCGACGGTCACCAGTACGGCGGCGTACCAGCGCAGCCTGGAGCAGCAGGCGGTGACGGGCGCGCGGCCGAGCCGCAGCTTGTCCGAGTCCTGGCGTGCCGGCCTGGACCTGCAATGGGAGCTGGATCTGTTTGGCCGTCTCGATCACTTGAACCGTGCCGCGCAATCCCGTGCCGAGGCTTCGCAGGCTGACCTTGAGCAGGTGCAATTGAGCATTGCCGCGCAAGTGGCCCATGCCTATTACGCGGCGCAGGGCCAGCGCGAACAACTACGGTTGGCACAGGATGCGGTGCGCAGTTGGCAAGAGACGGTGGCCCTGACCGAGGCGCAAAGCCAGGCCGGCAGTGGCTTGCCTGAAGAGTTGGAGAGCGCCCGCGGCAATGCGCTGCGCGCCCAAGCGGCGATTGCGCCGCTGCAAAGCCAGCTGCAACGCAGCCTGTACCGCTTGCAGGTGTTGGCGGGGCAGCGGCCGGGCAGTTTTAGCGTCGACCTCGACGCCCTGGCGCCGGGGCCTGTAGCGCGACAATTGCCGTTGGGAGATGTCGACCAGTTGATTCGCAATCGACCGGACGTGGTGCAGGCCGAGCGGCTGCTGGCGGCGCGTGTCGAGGATGTGGGCGCGGCGACTGCCGACCTGTACCCGCGCTTGAACCTGGGTGGGTTTGTCGGTTTTTTCGCCTTGCGCGACGGTGACCTGGGCAGTGCATCCCGGGCATTCGAGCTGACCCCAGGCCTGACCTGGCCGGCACTCAACCTGGGCACCGTGCGTGCGCGCCTGCGGGGCGCCCAGGCGCTATCGCAGCGCGAGACCGCGCACTTTGAACAGGTGCTGCTGGTGGCCGTGGAAGAAGTGGAGGGTGCCATCACCCAACTGGCCGAGCATCAGCGACACCTGCTCAACCTGGTGCAATCGGCACGGCATGCCGAGGCTGCACTGGACATCGCCCAGCGCCGTTATGGCGCGGGTTCCGGCAGTTACCTGTCGGTGCAGCAAAGCCTGCGCGACCTGCTCAACCTGCGCCAGGCCATTGCCCAGGCGCAGGCTGCGTCCTATGGCAATGCGGTGGACCTGTACAAGGCGCTGGCCTGGCGGGCGCCGAGGCTTTACCCTGCGGCCCTCAGCGAGGCCAACGGTGCCTTGAAAAGGAACAGCAGTTGAACCACAACACATTGTCCAAGCGCCTGGAGCGCGTGGCGGCGCAGGTGCCAGCCGGTGCGCGCCTGGCCGACATCGGCTCGGATCACGCCTACCTGCCGGTAGCGTTGATGAACCGCGGCGCGATTGTCGCGGCAGTGGCCGGCGAGGTGGCGTTGACGCCATTTCGCGCGGCCCAGCGCACCGTGTGCGACAACGGCCACGAACTGCACATCCACGTGCGCCTGGCCGATGGCCTGGCGGCTATCGAACCGGCCGACCTGCTCGATGCGGTGAGTATCTGCGGCATGGGCGGCGAGACCATCCGCGACATCCTCGAGCGCGGCAAGGCGCATCTCAGCGGCCGGGAACGCCTGATCCTGCAACCCAACGGCGGCGAACAACCGTTGCGTGTGTGGCTGATGGACAACGGCTACCGCATCCTTTGCGAGGAGTTGCTGCGGGAAAACCGCTTCGACTACGAAATCATCGTCGCCGAGCGCAGCGGGCCGGTGAGCTACAGCGCCGAGCAACTGTACTTCGGCCCCTTGCAGATGCAGGCGCGCAGCCCGGCCTTCCTGGCCAAGTGGCAGCGCCTGCTGCGCTACAAACAACGCACCCTGGATCAGTTGGCCCAGGCACGACAAGCGTTGCCCGAACAGAAAGTACAGGAACTGGCGCAAGAGGTGCGCTGGATTACCCAGTTGCTGGAGGCGACGCACCCGGTCTAGGGTCTTGCCTGCGGTAAATATTTTGATGACACCCTTAATCCATCCAGGTGCTCCACCATGCCAGACGCTACAGACCAAGCCTTTTATGACCGTGCCGACGCGCACATCGAGCTGTCGAACGAGCAACTCAAAACCCTCGAGAACCTGGGCCAGGTCAGTGCCTCGATGATGTTCGGCACCACCCGTTTCAACGCCTGGGCGAGTGCGCGCAACTTCAAGTCCGGCGCCGAGATGGCCGAAGCGCGAGAAGCGATGCTCAAGTACTTCTGTGAGCAGTACCGGATGATGCTCGAAGACAATCTGGATGATCACATCAACAACTTCAGCCAGTACATGACGGCCCCGAAGCCGCAGTGATCCCCAGCGCCCAGCTGGATCTTTGTCCAAGCCCTGATTAGCGTTTGCTCAATGCCAGGCGGGCCGCGAACAGCACAAAGAGCAGGCCGGTGCTGCGGTCCATCCAGGTGATCACCTTGCCCCGGCGCAGCACTGCGGCCAGTGGCTGGGTAGCGCCGATCAGGGTCAAGGACCATGCCAGGCCGAGCACCACATGGATGCTCACCAGGCCGAATGTCCAGGCGATCAACGAATGGCCCTGGGGAATGAACTGCGGCAGGAACGACACATAGAAAATCCCGATCTTGGGGTTGAGCACATTGCCCAGCATGCCTTTCAAGAACCAGCGGGTGCCGGGTTGGGCGTGAGCCTCACCGACCGTCAGGGAGGTGCGTGGGCGCAGCAGCATATTCAGGCCCAGCCAGGCCAGGCAAGCGGTCGAGAAAATCTGCCACCTGCCGGTTACCGCGCAAATGCACTGTCGGAACAGCCGGCCCCACTGCCAGGCGCATCGCCTCGATACCCGGCCGATAGCCGCGATCAAAATTCCATACAAAGTCCAGAAACGTCAGGAACTCCCGGTCGAGCTTGTCGGTACACCCCACGGGCCGATCCGCGCGAGGGCGTTTCATGGCGCTGCGTATCAGTACCCGGGTGAAACAGGTGAGTCGCGGTGTATCCAGCCAGATGATCAGGTCGGCACGGGGCAGGCGCAGGTCGAAGGTGCGTCGGGCGTAGTTGCCTTCACACACCCAGGTGTCCGACGCGACGGCTTCGCGTACCCGTGTGCGGAATTGTTCGGCGTCGGTCTCGACCCAGTTGGGTTCCCAGAACAGGGTGTCCAGGTGTACGACGGGCAGGCCGAGGCGCTGGCCAAGGGCGCGGGCGAGGGTGGATTTGCCGCTGCCGGCGTTGCCCAGAATTACAATCCGTTGCATGGGGACGTCCCGAAAAAAGCCGGCAATTATGCCGGCTCTGGAAGAGGAGTCAAACGCCCGGTGATTTACTGGGCAAACGCGTATTCCCCACCCTTCTCCAGCGCCTTGCGATAGGCCGGCCGGGCCTGGAACCGCTGGACCCACGCGGCCAGGTTCGGGTACGCCGGCAACTTGCCCTGGGCCTTGGCGATTTCGCCGATAAAGCTCATCTGGATATCCGCGCCGCTCAGTTCCTCGCCCAGCAGGTATGGCGACTGCGCCAGGGCGTCGTTCAGGTAACCCAGGTAGTTGGCCAGTTCCGATTCGATCCGCGGGTGCAAAGGCGCGCCGGCTTCACCCAGGCGGCCGACGTACAGGTTGAGCATCAGCGGCAGCATGGCCGAGCCTTCGGCAAAGTGCAGCCATTGCACGTAGCTGTCGTAGGCAGCGGTGGCCGGGTCGGGTTGCAGGCGGCCCTGGCCATGGCGGCGGATCAGGTAGTCGACAATGGCGCCAGACTCGATCACCACGCGGGTGCCGTCTTCAAGCACCGGCGATTTGCCCAATGCGTTGATCGCCTTGAGCTCTGGTGGGGCGAGGTTGGTCTTTGGGTCGCGCTGGTAGAGCTTGAGCGCGTAGGGCAGGCCGAGTTCTTCGAGCAGCCAGAGAATGCGCTGCGAGCGTGAGTTGTTGAGGTGGTGAACAATCATCATGGGAAGCTCCGCCGGGCGAGAGTGGGTGTCTGTAAGCAGACTGCTGCGCCGGCGTAGAGTGCCCTGAATCAGCTGGGCGTGTCAGAGGAAATCGGCGCGTCCTGAGCGGGCTCGGTCTCCAGTTTCAGGCGATCGGCCTTGCTGATGTACTTCTCTTTGCTTTTGGGGGCCAGTTTGGCATTGGCCTTTTTGGCGTTGGCTTTCAATATCTGATTGAGTTTCTTACGACGGTTCATGCTTTCTACTCAGCGCGTTAATGCCTGGATGATATCAGCTCAACCCCCAGTAGGCGCCGGCTTTGCGGCGAAAAACCTGGGCATCTGCCGGGTTGTTCGCACAATCTGGCGGGGCAGCAGCACTCGCTCCCGCGCCGCGCTTCAACCCAACAGGCGGGGCCCCCAGTCTTCGGTCATGCCTTTTTCCAGGCGCCGCTCCAGCGTGCGCCGCCATGACGGCACCAACGGCAGCGCCAGGCATTCGCGCAACAGTTCGCTCTCCATTCGCTTGTCGAACAGCACAGCGGACAAGCGTGCCAATGACCAGTCGGCAAATTGCCGCTCGACCAGTTGCAGGCTGTCGCCGGCGCTCACCACACCTTCCTCCAGCACCCGGTAGTACCATCCGGTGCGGCCCGACTGCTGCACGCGCAGGGCCAGTTCGGCCACGGCGAAGCGGTCGCTGAGTTTCCAGCACGGCATACGCCCCTGGGACACCTCAAGCAACGCTGTCCCGGCCCGGATGCGATCGCCCAGGCAGACGTCATGCTCGCTCCAGCCGGTGGTGCTGAAGTTCTCGCCAAAGGCTCCCGGCTGGGCGAGCAATGGATGGGCCCCCAATTCCTCGGCCCAGCGGGCGTAATGCTCGAGCGGGTAGTGGTGGATGGCTTTTTCTACTCCGCCATGGATGCGCAGGTCGCCCTGTTCGTCGCCACTGAGGCCCAGGGTGGCGACCTTCAGGGGGCCGGGTCGCGGCTGTTTGTCGATGGCGCTGCGGGAACCGGGCCGGGTGAAAGGCTGCGCACGCCCGGTGAGCAGGGTGTCGAGGCGAATCGTGGTCAGGCTCATGCAGGCACCTGCGGGGTTTGATGTTCACGACAGATCAGCACGGTATCGCTCGGCGCCAGGGGTTCCTGGGTCAGGCCGCAGAACGGCAGATCGTCGACGTGCTGATGGAAGCGGCAGGTGCGGCACAGGCCAAAGCTGGGCACGTCCGCGCTGCGCTGCACTTCGCGCAGCAACTCGCCAAGCAGTGCCTGAAGTTGCCCGCCGCGCGCGCCCATGCGTGCCTCACCGGCGGCGAGGAAGTCCGGCGGCAACAACGCGTCCAGCAGGCCGCGCGCCGTGTCCGTCAACTGCAGATGCACGCTGCGCTTGTCGTGCACATCCTGGGTTTTGACGATCAGCCCCTTGGCCTCCAGCGCCTTGAGTGACTGCGACACTGTGCCTTTGGTCAGGCCCAAATAGTCAGTCACGCCCAACGGTGTATTGGAGTAGCGGTTGCAGCGCGAAAGGTACATCAGCGCGCTCAACTGGATGGGTTGCAAATCGGCCAGCAACGGGTGCTGGCGGAACCAGATGCGGCTGAGGCTGGCAAGCCGTTCAAGCAGATCGAAAAGGGTTGTGTCGGACATGAGTCACTCCTGTCGACATATAGTATCGATTAAATACTATATTGACAAATACCGACGCGCGCGTAATTCTTGGTTAGGTATCGAATCGATACCAACTCAATGAAGGAGACGCAAAATGTCTAACGCACGCTTCTACCACGCTGGTTGCTCCGTCTGTATTTCCGCTGAGCAGACCTTGCTCAACCTGCTGGACCCGGCACTCAAGGTCGAGGTCGTCCACCTTGGCCAACAACCCCAGCGCATTGGCGAAGCCGAACTGGCCGGGGTCAAGTCAGTCCCTGCGTTTGTTCACGACGGCCAGGTGTTGCACCTGAATTTCGGTGCGTCCATCGATGACCTGAAATAAGGCGCTGGAAAACATCATGAACGCGTATCAGCCCCTGAACTGCGATGTGCACGACTACCTGGAGATCGCCTGCATGCACCGTTACCGCCTGCAGGTAGAACTGATCGACGGGCGCAGCTTCGTCGCCAGGGCGCTGACTACGCGAACTGCGGCGAGCAAGGAAGAGTTTTTGCTGCTGGCCCGCGACAGTGGCCAGTGTGAGGTGCGACTTGACCAATTGCTGGCCATTTCCCCGCTTGGCCTCAACGTCAGTTTTGGCCGCATTGAACGTGTGAGAACAGAATGAATAGATACCGACTCATGATTAGTAGCAACGACAGGCTGCTGGGGCATTTCGAATCCGCCACCCCGTGGGCGCACGACGCCGCGCAGGAAATCGCGCGGTGCCTGGCGGCTGCAGGGTACGGCCTTGAACTGCTGGTCGCCGATAGCGAGCGCCGGCTGCTTGAAAGCGGTCCGGATGGGGTGCGAGTGCTGCACAGCGAACCGATTTTCAAGAGCGCGACCTTGCCTTAGGCAAGCCGGCGCCTACCCGCGGAAAAATCGACCCGGACGACATCCCCCAAGCGCCTCTGCTGGGTTGTCTTCAAGCATCTCTTCACTGGCAAGCCGACCCACGACCGCAGCCAGTGCGACCCCAGGGTGCATGGTGCAAACGTACACACCTGCCACCTGGGGCAGATACCCAATGATCGGGATGCCATCGGCAGCAATTGGCCTGAGCCCGACACAGGCCAGCTCCGGCTCAAGGCACACCAGCCCATTGAGCTCATGGTCGATCGCCTTGGCTGTGCGTAGTGCTATCGCGTCTGCCCGGTTTTCCTCGGCGTCGCCCAGGTAATCCTCGGCTGCCAGCAATGCGCCATCCGCGTTTTGCCGCACTTCCATGTGCGGGTTGGAAATGAGGGTGTGCACAAGCTTGGGTTGTGGCTTGTAGCGGATGAAGATGGACGGCGATGCGGTTATCGGCAGGGATACGTGCAACATGTCTGTCAGCCTGGTGGTGCCTGTCCCGGCTGCCAGTACAACGATATCGGCGTGGATGATGCCCCGTGAGGTTTCGACGCCGGTCACCTGTTGGCCCTCGGTGACAAACCCCAGCACCGGCGTCTGAGTGAGCAGCTTCGCGCCATGCGCCTGGGCGCCGGCGACCAGCGCATGGGTTGCCGCCACTGCGTCGAGGGCACCTTCTTCGGCTACGTACGTTGCATAGTCAGGGGGCTGCTTGAGGTTGGGCTCAAGCTCAAGAATCTGCGCGTGTGATACCCGGTTTGTCGAGGCCGGTGGCGAGCCATCGTAAGACAAGGCGCCCGTCCATTGGATCTGCAAGCCGGGCAGCTGGGTTTGGAGGCGGTGGTATTCCTGGATTGCGGCGCCGCGTAATTGGGCAATGGGGTCGGGCCCCGGATGGGTGGCGTGGAGCCAGGCGAATGACGTGGCGGTGACGCCTGACGCAATCTCATGCGCCTCGACCAGGCTGACCTGCGCGCCCTTTTGCGCCAGGTGATAGGCCAAGGATGCGCCGACGATACCGGCGCCAATCACCACGACTCGTTTGCCCTGCGGGTTTTCCATTTAGACCTGCGCTCCATTACCTTGGCGATGCGACGAAAGGTGAAAGATCCTACAGCATCGGCGCCTGATCGTTTATACAACCCTTTTCCTCCGTCCCGGTCTACCATGCCTGCCCGGCAGTGGTTCCACGCGCTATCGGCCCCAAGCCATCAAGGTATCGCATATGACCTCGTTTACCCGCAGCACCCCATCCCCAACCTTCTGCGAGGTGGTGCAATGAGCATCGACCAGATCAGCCTGCCCAAGGGCGTTGGCCCGCACGCTACCAAATTGCTGGACGCGATCACTGGCGCCAGCACCGCCGAAGACCTGAACCGCGCTGGCGGCAAGGCCGAAGGCTTTGTGTTGGGGCTGGAGGCCAGCAAGGCCATCAAGAGCCAGGTCGCCGAGTCGCTGTATGTGGCTTATGACGACGCCGCGAGTAATCGCGCCGGCGAGTTGAAGGGCTAGCCAGTACCGTTGCGGTTCAGATTGTCGTACCGGGAAATACTGAACTTTTCAGGGCCCCCGGGGCGTCCAATCCTGGGACACTTTCCAGATTGCTGACTTGAGCCAAGGACCGCCAATGACCTTCTTTATCTTCCTGCTTGCCTGCGCCACCGCTGCCAGCACCGGCATCATGTTCAAGCCCGGTGCCTGGTATGAGTCCCTGGTCAAACCCCGCTTCACCCCGCCCAACTGGCTGTTCCCGGTGGCCTGGACGCTGATTTACCTGCTGCTCGCCTGGGCCGGTTACCGCCTGAGCCTGATCCCCGGCAGTCAAACGGTGCTGGCCTTGTGGGCGGCGCAGATTGCGTTGAATACCCTGTGGACGCCGGTGTTTTTCGGCGCACATCGGATTTTCGCCGCGATGGTGGTTATCACCCTGCTTTGGCTCACCGTGGCGGCCATGGTGGTGCTGGCGGTGCGCCTGGACCTGATAACCGGGTTGATCCTGTTCCCTTACCTGGCGTGGCTGTGTGTTGCCGCGGCGTTGAATTTTTCGATCCTGCGCAGTAACCGTTGATGGCCAGCGTGGGTAATCGCCAGGGCAGGGGCGACTTTCACCCCGCCGCGCGGTGCAGTTTTTTCACCCGGTACATATCGCCATCGGCATGGCTGAGCAGGGTGTCGGCATCTTCCCCGTCATCCGGGTAACGCGCTACGCCGATACTGCATGATGGCATTTTCACCGGGCCAAACTCAGGGCCAAGGGGGGCGGCCATGATGGCGAGGATCTGCTGCACCTTCTCGGCCACGGCGTTTTCGCAATGAAGGTCGGTCAACAGCACGGTGAACTCATCGCCACCCATCCGCGCCACCGTGTCGGTCTCGCGCACACAGGCTTCCAGGCGCCTGGCGATGGTGCACAGCACGCGGTCGCCGGCGACATGCCCATGCACATCGTTGATGCCTTTGAAGTCATTGATATCCAGGAACAGCAGCGCCAGCGTGCTCTTCTGCCGGCGCGCGTTGCGCAGGGCCGAATCGAGGCGATCATTGAACAGCGAGCGGTTGGTCAGGGCGGTCAGCGGGTCGTGATGGGCGAGGAAGCGCAGTTCTTCCTCGGCCTGGGTGAGGGCGGTGATGTCCCGTGCCACGCCGATCCGCGCGCCGACATCCTCGGACCAGAACGCCGCCCACAGGATATGGACGAGGCTGCCATCCTTGCGGATATAGCGGTTACGGAAATCCACGTGGGGCTGGCCGTTCATCACCCGAATAATCGAGGCCCGGGTGGCTGCCAGGTCTTGGGGGTGCATGTAGTCGGTGATCAGGCTGCCGGTCAGCTCGTCGGCACGGTAGCCGAGCAGTGCCTCGCAGGCGTCGCTGACAAATGCAATCCGGTTGTCCCTGTCGACCACGAAAACCGTATCCAGCATCAGATGGATCAGTTTGGGATAGAGCGCTTGCAGGTCAACGGGCATGGGTCAGTGCAGTCCGGTTCAAATAACGGCCTGATCATATCCTGAACCCGCAAGCTGGCAACGAGGAATCTTGATGATCGGCCTACCGCCGATCTACCCAAACCGTCTGCGCATTGCAGAATTCGCGCACGCCGAAATGTGACAATTCGCGGCCAAATCCACTCTTTTTCACCCCGCCAAACGCCACCCGAGGATCGGACACGCTGTAGGCGTTGATAAAGATGCCGCCGGTTTCCAACTGGTTGGCGATCGCGCGCGCCTTGGCCGGGTCGCGGGTAAAGACGCTGGCGGTGAGGCCGAACTCGCTGTCGTTGGCCAGGGCCACGGCGTGGTCGGCGTCGCGGGCGGTGATGATCGAGGCGACGGGGCCGAACAGTTCCTGCTTGAACGAGGTCATCTGGTCGGTGACATCGGCCAGGACGGTGGGGGCGTAATAGTTGCCTGGCCCGTCGATGGGGTGGCCGCCCAGCAGCAGGCTGGCGCCTTCGGCCAGCGTCGCCTGGACTTGTGCGTGCAGTTCGTCGCGCAGGTCGAAGCGGGCCATGGGGCCGATATAGGTGTCGTTCGATGTCGGGTCGCCCATCACCAGTTGCCGGCTGGCTTCAAGGAATTTGGCGGTGAAGGCCTCGACCACGCCTTGCTCGATGATCAGGCGCTTGGCGGCGGCGCAGACCTGGCCGGAATTCTGGAAGCGGCCGGTCACCGCGGCTTGCACGGCGGCATCGAGGTCGGCGTCGTTGAGCACGATGAAGGGGTCGGAGCCGCCCAGTTCCAGCACACATTTTTTCAACGCCGCGCCGGCCTGGGAGCCGATGGCGATACCCGCGCGCACGCTGCCGGTCAGGGTCACGGCGGCGATGCGCGGGTCGGCGATGGCCTGGGACACACCGTGCGCGGTGACGTTGATCACTTCAAACAAGCCTTCGGCGAAGCCGGCTGTGTGGAAGGCCCGTTGCATCAGGTAGGCGCTGCCCATCACGTTGGGCGCGTGCTTGAGCACGTAGGTGTTGCCGCTGAGCATGGTCGGCACGGCACCGCGCAGTACCTGCCAGACCGGGAAGTTCCACGGCATTACGGCGAGGATCGGGCCCAGCGGGCGATATTCAATCCGGGCGCTGCCGTTGTCGACCAGGGTCGGCTCCGGCGCGAGCATGGCCGGCCCGTGGGCGGCGTACCACTCGGCCAGCAAGGCGCATTTCTCGATTTCACCACGGGCCTGGGCGATGGGCTTGCCCATTTCCAGGGTGATCATTTGCGCCATTTCTTCAGCTTGTTCGCGCAGGGCGCCGGCCAGGGCCAGGAGCAATTCGGCGCGCTGTGCCACGGGTGTATGGCGACCTTTGCGAAAGGCGGTGCTGGCGCGGGTGAGGGCGGCGTCCAGTTGTGCGGCGGATTCGTACGGGTAGCTGCCGACGGTTTCGCCATTGGCGGGGTTGATCGACAAGGCATGGGTCTGGTGAGAAATAGCGGTCATGGCACCGTCCTGCGCAGTGTTGGAGAAGATGCCCAGCGTACGGGGCTGTATCTTTTCCGGGAACTGAATAATATTAAGCAATACGTTCACGATTGGAGAATGACTTGGATCTGGTGCAACTGGAGATTTTCAAGGCCGTGGCCGAGCAAGGCAGCATCAGCGCTGCCGCACAATTGATTCATCGGGTGCCGTCGAACCTGACCACGCGTATCAAGCAACTGGAGCAGGACCTGGGTGTGGAGTTGTTTATCCGTGAGAAAAGTCGCCTGCGCCTGTCGCCTGCCGGCTGGAGTTTCCTCGGCTATGCGCGGCGCATCCTCGACCTGGTGCAAGAGGCTCGCGCCACCGTGGCGGGTGAGGAACCCCAGGGGCCATTTGCCCTGGGGTCGCTGGAAAGTACCGCCGCCGTGCGCATCCCGGCGTTGCTTGCGGCCTACAACCAGAAACACGCCAAGGTCGAGCTGGACCTGACCACCGGGCCCTCGGGGACGATGATCGAAGGCGTGCTATCGGGCCGACTGGCGGCGGCATTTGTCGACGGCCCGGTGTTGCACCCCACCTTGGAAGGCGTGGCGGTGTTTGAAGAGGAAATGGTGGTGATTGCGCCGTTGCATCACGGGCCGATCACCCGTGGGCAGGATGTGAACGGGGCGAGCATCTATACCTTTCGCTCCAACTGCTCGTACCGGCATCACTTTGAGCGTTGGTTTTCCCAGGATGGCGCGGTGCCGGGGAAGATTTTCGAGATGGAGTCGTACCACGGCATGCTCGCCTGCGTCAGCGCCGGCGCCGGTTTGGCGCTGATGCCACGCAGTATGCTGGAGAGCATGCCGGGGTTTACCACGGTCAGCGTGTGGCCGTTGGCGGACGAGTTCCGCCTGCTCAACACCTGGCTGATCTGGCGCCGGGGCACGGTGTCGCAGAGTCTGGACAGCTTTGTGCAACTGCTGGAGGAACGCATTCCTCTGCAGGAGGCGGCAAGCTAGCCACCAAATTGCAGGGTGCCCATCGCCAGTTTCGCCATCAGCGCCGTGGCGCCCAGCTGTACCAGCCACAGGGCCAGGCCGCCGAGGAAGACGCCCAGGGCGACTTGCAGGACCAGGCTTTTTGGCCGCTTGGCTGGGGGCGTGCGCGGGGTGAAGTGGTCCAGTTCGTCGCGGTCGGCACGCAGGTCCAGGTCGTCGTTTCTCATAGGCGGCTCATATCAATGGTGAAGGAACACGGCCTCTGTAGGAGCCGGCTCCTACAGAGTCTCGCACAAAAAAGGGGAAGCCATTGGCTTCCCCCTTCGTACCCCGCGCTCAGGCTTACAGCACCTGCACAATCGCCTTGGTCACGGCAGCGATGTTCGCCTGGTTCAACGCCGCCACGCAGATGCGGCCGGTGTCGAGGGCGTAGATGCCGAACTCGTTACGCAGGCGGGTGACTTGCTCTACGGTCAGGCCGGAGTAGGAGAACATCCCGCGCTGGCGACCGACGAAGCTGAAGTCGTGGCCCGGCGCTGCCTTGGCCAGCTCGCTGACCATCTGCTCGCGCATGCCGCGGATGCGCAGGCGCATTTCGGCCAGTTCCGCTTCCCACTGGGCGCGCAGCTCTGGGTTGTTGAGCACCGCCGCCACAATCGCCGCGCCGTGGGTCGGCGGGTTGGAGTAGTTGGTGCGGATCACGCGCTTGACCTGGGACAGGATGCGCGCGCTTTCTTCTTTCGACTCGCTGACGATCGACAGTGCGCCCACGCGCTCGCCGTACAGCGAGAACGATTTGGAGAACGAGCTGGACACAAAGAAGGTCAGGCCCGACTCGGCGAACAGGCGCACAGCGGCGGCATCTTCGTCGATACCGTCGCCAAAGCCCTGGTAGGCCATGTCGAGGAACGGCACCAGGTTCTTGGCCTTGACCACTTCCAGCACGTCTTTCCAGTCGGCCGGGCTCAGGTCGACGCCGGTCGGGTTGTGGCAGCAGGCGTGCAGCACGACGATGGACTGGGCGGGCAGGGCGTTGAGGTCTTCCAGCAGGCCGGCGCGGTTCACGTCGTGGGTGGCGGCATCGTAGTAACGATAGGTCTGCACCGGGAAGCCGGCTTTTTCAAACAGCGCCTGGTGGTTTTCCCAGCTCGGGTCGCTGATGGCAACCACGGCATTGGGCAGCAGCTGCTTGAGGAAATCGGCACCGATTTTCAGCGCGCCGGTGCCGCCAACGGCCTGGGCGGTGATCACCCGGCCAGCGCTCAGCAGTGGCGACTCGGCGCCAAACAGCAGCTTCTGTACGGCCAGGTCGTAGGCGGCAATGCCATCGATCGGCAGGTAGCCACGAGCGGCGTGTTGCGCCACGCGAATGGCTTCCGCTTCGGCAACGGCACGCAGGAGTGGAATCTTCCCCTCCTCGTTGCAGTAAACGCCTACGCCAAGGTTGACCTTGGTAGTACGGGTATCGGCGTTGAATGCTTCGTTGAGGCCCAGGATAGGATCGCGTGGTGCCATTTCGACAGCGGAGAACAGGCTCATTTTTGCGGCAGCTCTATGGGGGAATGGAGGGACGTGTCGCGCTCCAGCCGAATGCACTAGAGCGGTGCACAAACGGGGAGCTAGTATAGAGGCCAACACCGCTCGCGGCGACAGCCGAAACGGCTTTTCGGCCAAGTTTTTCGGTTTATTTATCGACCGTTAGTCTTATTGCAACATTGATGGCCACAGGCATGTAGGGCGAGTGCCTTGAAACCCGTCACATTCGCCTCCACTTCTACAGCTATCATGGTTTTTTCCTACGGTCTGCTCTGAAACTTCGCGGGCTGTGGTCTTTTTCGTCCCCGACGGGTTTACAGTCTGGGGTGACTTCAAGAGGTACGTTATGTCGGATTTCCAACTAGTCACCCGCTTTGAACCTGCTGGCGACCAGCCCGAGGCCATCCGCCTGATGGTCGAAGGCATCGAGGCCGGCCTGGCTCACCAGACGTTGCTCGGGGTGACCGGTTCGGGCAAGACCTTCAGCATCGCCAACGTGATCGCGCAGATCAACCGCCCGACCCTGGTGCTGGCGCCAAACAAGACCCTGGCCGCGCAGTTGTATGGGGAGTTCAAGGCGTTCTTCCCGAACAACGCGGTGGAGTACTTCGTTTCCTACTACGACTACTACCAGCCGGAAGCCTATGTGCCGTCCTCCGATACCTTTATCGAGAAGGATGCGTCGATCAACGACCATATCGAGCAGATGCGGCTGTCGGCGACCAAGGCGCTGCTGGAGCGCAAGGACGCGATCATCGTCACCACCGTTTCTTGCATCTACGGCCTGGGCAGCCCGGAAACTTATCTGAAGATGGTGCTGCACGTCGATCGCGGCGACAAACTCGACCAGCGCGCCTTGCTGCGACGCCTGGCGGATTTGCAGTACACCCGCAACGACATGGACTTTGCCCGCGCGACCTTCCGCGTGCGTGGGGATGTGATCGACATTTACCCGGCAGAGTCGGACCTGGAAGCGATCCGGATCGAGCTGTTCGACGATGAAGTCGAGAGCCTGTCGGCCTTCGACCCGTTGACCGGCGAAGTGATCCGCAAACTGCCGCGCTTTACCTTCTATCCAAAAAGCCACTATGTGACGCCCCGTGAAACCCTTTTGGATGCCATGGAAGGGATCAAGGCCGAGCTGGCCGAGCGCCTCGAATACCTGCGCGCCAACAACAAGCTGGTGGAAGCCCAGCGCCTGGAGCAGCGCACGCGTTTTGACCTGGAGATGATTCTCGAGCTGGGCTACTGCAACGGCATCGAAAACTACTCGCGCTACCTGTCGGGCCGTGAGTCCGGTGCGCCGCCGCCGACCCTCTACGACTACCTGCCGGCGGATGCTTTGCTGGTGATCGACGAATCCCACGTCAGCGTGCCACAAGTCGGCGCCATGTATAAAGGCGACCGCTCGCGCAAGGAAACCCTGGTGGAATACGGCTTCCGCCTGCCTTCGGCGCTGGATAACCGGCCGATGCGCTTTGACGAATGGGAAAGCATCAGCCCGCAGACCATCTTTGTGTCCGCCACGCCGGGCAACTACGAGGCCGAGCATGCGGGCCGGGTGATCGAGCAACTGGTGCGCCCCACCGGCCTGGTCGACCCGCAAATCGAGATCCGTCCGGCCCTGACCCAGGTCGATGACCTGCTGTCGGAAATCACCAAGCGCGTGGCCCTGGAAGAGCGGGTGCTGGTCACCACGCTGACCAAGCGCATGTCTGAAGACCTTACCGATTACCTGGCCGACCACGGCGTGCGCGTGCGTTACCTGCACTCGGACATCGACACCGTGGAGCGCGTGGAAATCATCCGCGACCTGCGCCTGGGCACCTTCGATGTGCTGGTGGGCATCAACCTGCTGCGTGAAGGCCTGGACATGCCCGAGGTGTCGCTGGTGGCAATCCTGGATGCGGACAAGGAAGGCTTCCTGCGCTCCGAGCGTTCGTTGATCCAGACCATCGGCCGTGCGGCGCGTAACCTCAACGGCCGCGCGATCCTGTACGCCGACCGCATCACCGGCTCCATGGAACGCGCCATCGGCGAGACCGAGCGCCGCCGCGACAAGCAGATTGCGTTCAACCTGGCCAATGGCATCACCCCCAAGGGCGTGTTCAAGGACGTCGCCGACATTATGGAAGGCGCCACCGTACCGGGTTCGCGCAGCAAGAAGCGCAAAGGCATGGCCAAGGCTGCCGAGGAAAGCGCCAAGTACGAAAACGAATTGCGCTCGCCGAGTGAAATCACCAAGCGTATCCGCCAGTTGGAAGAGAAGATGTACCAGTTGGCGCGGGACCTGGAGTTTGAAGCGGCAGCGCAGATGCGCGATGAGATTGGCAAGTTGCGCGAGCGGTTGCTGGCGGTCTGAATTTGCGTTGACTGCTCGGGCCTCATCGCAGGCAAGCCAGCTGCCACATTTGATCGAGTTCCACCTTTGGAATGCAGTCGAATGTGGGAGCGAGCTTGCTCGCGATAGGGGCAACTCGGTCTAGTGGACTTCCCCAGCCTTGAGCCCCGCCGGCAACGCCTTGGTCAGAAAGATCGCCAGCATGCTCACCGCCAACGCCAACCCCACAAAGTGAAATGCATCGTTGTAGGCCATGATCTGCGCCTGTTGATGCGCAATCTCACTGAGCTTGCCCAGCGCTGCCGTCTCATTGCCAAACTTCTGGGTCAGCATCGCCATGCGCTCGGCCACCTGCGGGTTGGTCGGCACAATGGCTTCGCGTAGGTAGTCAAAGTAGGTCTTGGTCCGCGCATCCAGTAACGTTGCCAGCAGCGCAATACCGATGGCACCGCCCAGGTTACGCAGGATATTGAACAGGCTCGACGCCGAGCCTGCGTCCTGGGGCAGGATGTACGCGGTGGCGATCAGCGAAATGGTGACCATGATCAGCGGCTGGCCGAGGGCACGGATGATCTGGATCTGGTTGAACTGGCTGCCGGCAAAGTCCGGGTTGAGCACGCCCGAGGAAAAACTCGCAAAGCCGAACAGGCCAAATCCCACCGCGCAAAGCCACTTCGGCGACACGTATTTCATCAGTTTCGGCACCAGCGGGATCAGGAACAACTGCGGCACCCCCATCCACATGATCACTTCGCCGATTTGCAGGGCGTTGTAGTTCTGGATCTGCGCCAGGTACAGCGGCAGCAGGTAGATCGAGCCATACAGCCCCACGCCCATGCCCAGGCTGGAAATGCTTGAAAGTCCGAAGTTGCGGTTGGCGAGGATGCCCAGGTTGATCAGCGGGTTGGGCTTGGACAACTGCACGATGACGAAGGTGATCAGGCTCAACAGGGCAATGCTGCCCAGGCTGACGATCAGGCTCGATTCCAGCCAGTCCTTGCGATGCCCCTCTTCAAGAAATACCTGCAAACAACCCAGGCCCACGGCCAGGGTGAAGATGCCCATGTAGTCGGTGCTTTTGAGCAATTCCCAGTGCGCGGCCTTTTTCTCCAGGCCATACAGCAGGCCGGCGATCATCAGCAGCCCTGGCGGTACGTTGATATAGAAGATGTATTCCCAGCCCCAGTTTTCTGTGAGCCAGCCGCCAATGGTCGGGCCGATGGAGGGGGCAAAGGTGGCCGTCATGGCGAACATCGCCATGCCCTTGGCACGATGGTGTTCGGGCAGCTTGATCAGGGTCAGGGTGAAGGCCAGCGGGATCAGCGCACCGCCGGTAAAGCCTTGCAGGGCGCGGAACACGATCATGCTTTCTAGGCTCCAGGCCATGGAACACATCAGCGAAGCGATGAGGAACCCCACCGAGACCCACACCGCCAGGCGCCGTGCCGAGAGCAACTGCACCAGCCAGGCGGTGAGGGGGATCATGATGATTTCGGCTACAAGGTAGGAGGTGGAAATCCACGAGCCTTCTTCCAGGGTGGCCGACAGCGCGCCCTGGATGTCCTTGAGCGAGGAGTTGGTGATCTGGATGTCGAGCACCGCCATGAAGGCGCCGAGCATGACGCTCATTACCGCGATCCAGTCGCGCCGGGTCGGTTCGCCGACCGGGCGCAGCAGTTGATCACCGGCCATGGTCAGGGTCTTGGATCTTCACTTTGACGGTCACCGACATGCCAGGGCGGATCTTGCCGTGCAGTGGGTTGTCGGCGGCAAAGGTGAGTTTTACCGGGATTCGTTGTACGACTTTGGTGAAGTTGCCGGTGGCATTGTCTGGCGGCAGCAGGCTGAACTGCGCGCCGGAGGCGGCGAACAGGCTGTCGACCCGCGCCTCGATGGGGGTATCGCCGTAGGCATCGAAGGTCAACTCGGCCGTCTGCCCAGGGGCCATATGGCCGATCTGGGTTTCCTTGAAGTTGGCCTGGATCCAGATGTCCTGGTCGGGAACGATGGACAGCAGGTACGCGCCGGCCTGCACATACTGGCCGTTGCGCGCGGCGCGCTGGCCAACCAGGCCGCTGATGGGCGCGTGGATTTCGCTGCGGGTCAGGTTCAGTTCGGCCTGGGCGATGTCGGCGCGGGCATTGGCGATCTGCGCGTCGAGGCGCTTGATCTCGGCGTTCAGGGCGCTGACTTGCTGGCGCTGGCCTTGGGAGTCAGCCTGGGCCTTGGCGACCTGGGAGCGGGCGATGTGGTTGTCGGCAGACAGGGTGGTGACGCGTTCTTCCGAGACATAGCCGGGCTTGCGCAGGGTTTGCGCGCGGGACAAGTCGATCTGCGCGCGGCCCAGGGTCGCCTGGCTGGACGCCACCTGGGCATCGGCGGCCGCGATCAGGCTGGCTTGTTGGGTCAGCTTGCTCGTGGCCTGCAAACGCTCGGCTTCGCGGGTGGCGAGGGCGGCGTTGGCGCGGTCGATGGCCAGCAGGAAGTCGTCCTGCTCCAGGATGACCAGCAACTGGCCTTTTTCTACGTGCTGGTTATCGCCCACTTTCACCTCGGCGATGCGCGCGCCAAGCTGGCTGGAGACCCGGGTGATCTCGCCCTGCACGTAGGCGTTATCGGTACTTTCATAAAAACGTCCCTTGAAGAACCAATGGGCAAAGAAGCCCGCGGCGACCAGGGCGACGATAAACAGGAAGATAAACAGGCGGCGTTTGAGTTGGGCAGGCATGGCGGCGCAGTGTCAGTTACAAAAGGTAATGGAATATAGCCAGCTAACGATTTGGCAAATAGCCATGTCGAGGTTCCAGCCCCAACCTTGGCTTATATGCCCTTTGTTGATCGGCCTACGCTGGAGCCAGGGGGCTTGGGGCTGTTACCATTCGCCCCTTGTTTTATTTTCAGCTTTATTGCCCATTCGAGACCCGCCATGACCACCGTCCGCACGCGCATCGCGCCATCGCCTACTGGGGATCCCCACGTCGGTACTGCCTACATCGCCTTGTTCAACTACTGCTTTGCCAAGCAGCACGGCGGTGAATTCATCCTGCGGATCGAAGACACGGACCAGGTGCGTTCGACCCGTGAGTCGGAACAGCAGATTTTCGATGCCCTGCGCTGGTTGGGCATCACTTGGGCTGAAGGCCCGGATGTTGGCGGCCCGCACGGCCCGTATCGCCAGAGCGAGCGCAGCGACATCTATAAGCAATACACCCAGCAACTGGTCGATATGGGCCACGCCTTCCCGTGCTTCTGCACTGCCGAAGAACTGGACCAGATGCGCGCCGAGCAACAGGCCCGCGGCGAAACCCCGCGCTACGACGGCCGCGCGCTGCTGCTGTCCAAGGAAGAAGTGGCCGCGCGCCTGGCCGCCGGTGAGCCGCACGTGATCCGTATGAAAGTGCCGAGCGAAGGCGTGTGCGTGGTGCCGGACATGTTGCGTGGCGACGTGGAGATCCCGTGGGACCGCATGGACATGCAAGTGCTGATGAAGACCGACGGCCTACCGACGTACTTCCTGGCCAACGTGGTCGACGACCACTTGATGGGCATCACCCACGTGTTGCGTGGTGAAGAATGGTTGCCGTCGGCACCCAAGCTGATCCTGCTTTACGAATATTTCGGCTGGGAACAGCCGCAGCTGTGCTACATGCCGCTGCTGCGTAACCCGGACAAGAGCAAGCTGTCCAAGCGCAAGAACCCGACTTCGGTGACCTTCTACGAGCGTATGGGCTTCATGCCTGAAGCGATGCTCAACTACCTGGGCCGCATGGGCTGGTCGATGCCGGACGAGCGCGAGAAGTTCTCGCTGCAGGAGATGGTCGATAACTTCGACCTGTCCCGCGTCTCGCTGGGCGGGCCGATTTTCGATATCGAGAAGCTGTCGTGGCTCAATGGCCAATGGCTGCGTGACCTGCCGGTGGAAGAGTTCGCCAGCCGTGTGCAGCAGTGGGCGTTGAACCCCGAGTACATGATGAAGATCGCACCGCTGGTGCAGGGCAGGGTGGAGACTTTCAGCCAGGTCGCCCCGCTGGCCAGCTTCTTCTTTGCCGGTGGCGTGAACCCGGATGCCAAGCTGTTCGAGTCGAAAAAACTCTCGGCTGACCAGGTTCGCCAGTTGATGCAGTTGATCCTGTGGAAACTCGAAAGCCTGCGCCAGTGGGAAAAAGAGGCCATCACCGCGACCATCCAGGCTGTGGTCGAATCCCTGGAACTGAAGCTGCGCGATGCCATGCCGCTGATGTTTGCCGCGATTACCGGGCAAGCCAGCTCGGTGTCGGTACTCGATGCGATGGAAATCCTCGGTCCGGACCTGACCCGTTTCCGTCTGCGCCAAGCCCTTGATTTGCTTGGCGGTGTATCAAAGAAAGAAAACAAGGAATGGGAAAAGCTGCTGGCTGCTATCGCCTAGTTAAGCGTTGGTGAGGGCAAAACCCCGGCTTTGCGGGGTTTTGACGGTAAGTGATTGTTATCCCGGCAAAAAACTTTGGAAATTGTTGAAAATAAATTTGACAGCCTTTCAAAGCGCCATTAAGATTCGCCCCGTCCTCACCGATGAGGGGCTATAGCTCAGCTGGGAGAGCGCTTGCATGGCATGCAAGAGGTCAACGGTTCGATCCCGTTTAGCTCCACCAATTTACAGGTTCAAGGTCTGGCCACACCGTCCTTGAATCGATCAGGCCCAGCTTGATCATGTTGTACAGAAGGTTTTGTCCCCTTCGTCTAGTGGCCTAGGACACCGCCCTTTCACGGCGGTAACAGGGGTTCGAGTCCCCTAGGGGACGCCAGTTTCAACAAGCAGCTCGCAAGATCTGCTGCGCCGCCAGGCGAAAAATCGGGGCTATAGCTCAGCTGGGAGAGCGCTTGCATGGCATGCAAGAGGTCAACGGTTCGATCCCGTTTAGCTCCACCAATTTACAGGTTCAAGGTTCCGGCCACACCGTCCTTGGATCGATCAGGTTCAGCCTGATCAGTTGTATAGAAGGTTTGTGTCCCCTTCGTCTAGTGGCCTAGGACACCGCCCTTTCACGGCGGTAACAGGGGTTCGAGTCCCCTAGGGGACGCCACGATTACCCGCTCTGCGGGATTTTTAAGGGTCATTCAATTATTGAATGGCCCTTTTGTTTGTCTGGCGTTTGGGTTTTCTCCCTCCCTCTTTCAAAGAACTTCTTCTGACCAACGGTCGAATTCAGCGCTTGCTAAAAATTATTATGAAGATAATATTTTAACCGTAATATTCGGAGGCCGTCATGAGCGATAAGAAAGCGCAAACCCGTGAACGTATTTTGCAGGCCGCCAGCTCCGCGCTGATCCAGCGTGGCCCGGCCGAACCGAGTGTGGGTGAAGTCATGGGGGCGGCGGGGCTGACCGTTGGTGGCTTCTACGCCCACTTTGAAAGCAAGGACGCCTTGATGCTGGAGGCGTTCGAGCAGCTATTGGCCACGCGTCGGGCGTCTATCGACGATATGGACCCCAGCCTGACAGGCGAAGAGCGCCGAGCCCTGGTGGCGGCGTTCTACCTGTCGCGCAAGCACCGTGATTCCACCGCCCAGGCCTGTCCGATCCCGGCCACGGTCGGCGAGATGAGCCGCCTGCCAGATGAATTTCGCGATGTATTGAACCGGCACGTCGAACTGATGGCCGCACAACTGGCTGCCAGCCCGGAAGACACCGATAAGGCCCTGGCCGACATGGCCTTGATGATTGGTGGCCTGGCATTGGCCCGGGCGCTGGGGCCTGGCGAATTGTCGGACCGTGTATTACGCGCCTCCAAGTCGGCAGTGCGCTGAACAAGGCTTGCGGGCCTGGGGAGTGAATGGATGAGCACCTTGAGCTGGATTCGTCGTGTCAACGGCACCGTGGGCAGGCTGGCGCCGCAGACCATCGCCAACCAGATGCGTCGCGCTTTCATGACGCCGCGGGACCTGCCGCCGCGTGATTGGGAATTGCCGCTGCTGGCGCAGGCCGAGCGCATCACCTTGCGCTTTGGCCTGTCGGCCCTGCGCTGGGGCCAGGGCCCGGCGGTGCTGATGATGCATGGCTGGGAAGGGCGCCCGACCCAGTTCGCCAGCCTGATCAACGCATTGGTGGGTGCCGGCTACTCGGTGATTGCCCTCGACGGTCCGGCCCATGGCCGCTCGCCGGGCCGCGAGGCCCACGTGGTGCTGTTTGCCCGGGCGATGCTGGAGGCTGCCGCTGAGTTGCCGCCGTTGCACGCGGTGGTCGGCCACTCCATGGGCGGCGCCAGTGCGATGCTGGCCATCCAGTTGGGCCTGCGCACCAATGCGTTGGTGAGCATTGCCGCGCCTTCCCGCTTGCTCGATGTATTGCGCGGCTTTGCCGGAGTGGTCGGCATGCCGGCGCGGGCACGGGCGGCGTTTATCCAAGAGGTCGAGTACTCCCTGGGCATCCCGCTCAAGCACCTGGATGTGGCGCACTATCAAATGAATATCCCGGGCCTGATCGTGCATGCCGAAGACGATACCTTCGTCCCGGTCAAGGCTTCGCAGATGATCCACGAGGCCTGGTTCGACAGCCGCCTGTTGCGCCTGGAGCAAGGCGGGCACCAGAAAGTCCTGGCCGATCCCCGGGTGGTCGAAGGCGTACTGGCGCTACTGGCCGGCTGTCGTGAACCAGCGCGGCAAACCGCTTGAGCCGAACGATGGGTTACACTGCTCGCCGCCGACATTAATCGACCGGGAGCAGGGCATGGGCTGGGACTTGGCAAAGCCGTTTATCATCGATCTGCAGGTGGCCCCTGAGGATATCGACGGCCTGGGGCATGCCAATAATGCCGTCTACGTTTCCTGGCTGGAGCGTTGCGCCTGGCGCCATTCCCAGCGCCTGGGCCTGGACCTCAGCGAGTACCGGCGCCTGGATCGGGCCATGGCGGTAGTGCGCCATGAAATCGATTACCTGGCGGCGGGCTACGAAGGTGATGAGTTGCAATTGGCGACCTGGATCGTCGATTGGGACCAGCGCCTGAAAATGACCCGGCGCTTCCAACTGATACGCCCCAGTGATGGCACCACCTTGCTGCGTGCACAAACCACCTTTGTCTGTATCGAACTCTCCAGTGGCAAGCCCAAGCGCATGCCGGCGGAGTTTATCGAGGGCTATGGCGTGGCGTTGCACATCTGACAAGGGGGTTAACGGTTACTGTGGGAAACCCAGTAAACTGCGCCACGTTTTTCGTTGAGTGTTTTCCATGCAAATTGCCTTGGCGCCCATGGAGGGGTTGGTCGACAACATCCTGCGGGATGTGCTGACCCAGGTGGGCGGTATCGATTGGTGCGTGACCGAATTTATCCGGGTCAACGACCGCCTGCTGACCCCGGCCTATTTCCACAAGCTTGCCCCTGAACTGCTGCACGGCGCCAAGACCGCTGCGGGTGTGCCGTTGCGCGTGCAGTTGCTTGGTTCCGACCCCGTGTGCCTGGCGGAAAACGCCGCGCTGGCCTGCGAGCTGGGTTCGCAGGTAATCGACCTGAACTTCGGCTGCCCGGCCAAGACCGTCAACAAATCCCGTGGCGGTGCGGTGCTGCTCAAGGAGCCGGAGCTGCTCAACCAGATCGTCGAGCACGTGCGTCGTGCGGTGCCGGCGCATATCCCGGTGACCGCCAAGATGCGCCTGGGCTTCGACAGCCCGGATGGCGCACTGGTGTGCGCCACGGCCCTGGCCGAAGGTGGCGCGGCGCACATCGTGGTGCATGCGCGGACCAAAGCCGATGGCTACAAGCCCCCCGCCCATTGGGAATGGATCCCGCGCGTGCAGGACGTGGTCAAGGTGCCGGTATTTGCCAACGGTGATATCTGGAGCGTCGAGGACTGGCGGCGCTGCCGCGAGATCAGTGGGGTCGAAGACATCATGCTCGGCCGCGGCCTGGTAGCGCGTCCCGACCTGGCCCGGCAAATCGCCGCTGCGCGTGCAGGTGAAGAGGTGGTAGAGATGACTTGGGAGGAGATGCAGCCCATGCTCCGGGAGTTCTGGACGCAGTCTGTAGCGCAACTGACTGAGCGCCAGGCTCCTGGCCGTTTGAAGCAGTGGCTGGCGATGCTGACGCGCAATTACCCGCAAGCCGTGGAGCTGTTTACTGCGCTGCGCCGGGAAACCGATCTGCTGCAGGTCAGTCGTTTGCTCGGTATGCCTCACCCGCAAGCGGCCTGAAATTTTTCTTACAGCCTCTCTTGAAATGTAATGGGTGGTCCTTATCTAGGGATTACACGATGCCGAACTCGGGTCGTGGAGATAAAGAACCTTGCTGATATTTCAGGAGATTTGACCTATGAGTACCGCATTTTCCCTGGCGCCGTTGTTCCGCTCTTCCGTGGGTTTCGACCGTTTCAACGACCTGTTCGAGACCGCATTGCGCAATGAGCCGGGCAGCAGCTACCCACCTTATAACGTGGAGAAACATGGCGAAGACCAATACCGCATTGTGATCGCGGCCGCCGGTTTCCAGGAAGACGATCTGGAGTTGCAGGTGGAGAAGGGCGTGTTGACCGTCAGCGGCGGCAAGCGCGACACCAGGGCTGAGAGTGTCACCTATCTGCATCAAGGCATTGCCCAGCGGGCCTTCAAGCTGTCATTCCGCTTGGCGGACCATATCGAGATCAAGGCTGCGGACCTGAGTAACGGTTTGCTGAGCATCGATCTGTTGCGGGTCGTGCCGGAAGAAGCGAAGGCCAAGCGTATCCCGATCAATGGGGCGCAGAAGCCGGCGCTGCAACACTAAGCGCATATTTTTAAATCTTTCATCATCTGCAAAAAGGGCGCCTCTGGCGCCCTTTTTTTGTTTAGGGGCTTGAAGGAGGTTGCAGGTGTTTTAATCGATAGCGAGGGGAGTTTTGTTTAGTTGAGGGTGTGTTGTTTTATTTGTTTGCTAGCAGGTGTGTGTAACTTTCTTGGTTGGGTGCGTGTTTGCATAGTTAGAGTGTTTCTTTGTTTGGATGCATGGCAGCAGTCTTAGTCGCGCGGGAAATATCATGGGCGCTGTCATGCACACTCGGCGAATCATAACGGTTTTTTTCCTCGCAGCAGTTTATTAACGGGTATGACGTGTTTTTATCAGGCACAAGCCGTAGAAAAGCAGGTTTTCGGCAGAAGTCCATGGGTAAAAGTCCTAAGTTACCTTTTAGTGTCCTTATGTTTTCCGCGATATCTGGAACCAGAACGCTTATTTCCCCACGAATCCAGTGACTTCGATACGGTCGCTGCCGTTTCAAGTCATAAAAAAACAGTGTTTGTCATGGGCGTCTGAACGTCCTGGTGCTTTTCTGAAAGAGGGATGAATAATGTCTTATCTGTCTGTTAATAATCCTCCGAGCGTCAATGTTGCTAATCATCAGCTTGATCTGGTCGCGCCGCCTGGAAGTGGTGATGTGAGTAAGTTGTTAAATACTAAGTCGAGCGTAGTGCCGGAACACACTCGGCATGTTGAAGTTGGGCGGGAAAATACAACTGTCAGTACGGATGCTCTTGCAAAGCTGCTGGATATGTTCGAACTGCTCTTCAAGGCAATGCGAGATGTGTTGTCGGGTAAAAAGCATCCTTCCGAGGCCTTGCCCACGGCGGATAAACCGTCTGAAACCAGACCCGCTCTTGGGGACAGAGCCGCCATTTCCACTAAGGATGCAAAGGCACAGGTGGGTGGAGACAAACCTACTACGCACACACCGCAGACCACCGGCAAACTGTTGATTTCAGGCCAGGCTTTAAAAAAGCAGCTCGATGCGGACAAGCTAGCCGAGAAGAAGCCCGACACTGAGAGCAAGCCTGCGATTGCGAGCAACGACACCAAACTACTGCTTGATACAGACAAGAAGCCCCAGCTAAAACCGGACGCCGAAAGCAAGCCCGTACCTGCGGGCAAGGACGCCAAGGTCCTGGTTGATAGCGACAAGAAACCGGAGCTAAAACCGGACGCCGAAAGCAAGCCCGTACCTGCGGGCAAGGACGCCAAGGTCCTGGTTGATAGCGACAAGAAACCGGAGCTAAAACCGGACGCCGAAAGCAAGCCCGTGCCCGCGGGCAAGGACGCCAAGGTCCTGGTTGATAGCGATAAGAAGCCCGAGCAAAAACTGGACACGGACACCAAGCCCGCGACTCCCGGCAAAGAAGTCAAGGTACTGTTGGATGGCGGCAAACAACCTGTGGTGCTGCCGCAGGTCAAGGTTATGCCAGGGACTCCAGAAGCGCAGGCCAAGGTGTCGTCGGACAACCATGTGCAGGTGAACGTGAATGTGAACAACTGCCACTGCCCATCGACTTACCAGCCACCCAGCCCGCGCGGCGGCGTCACAGTGACGCCTCGTTTCGAACCCGAGCCAGGTGTGGTGATACGCCACGACGCTCAGCTGAGGCCTGGCCCGCAGTCCAAGCCGACGGTAGTGCCCGGTAACGATGCGAAGGTGACGCCTGATACCCAGGTGCCTGGGAGTGATGGTCGGGCGAGGCCGGGCTTGGTGCCCAACCGTGTTGCAGCGGTGACACCCGACGCGGTGCCTGAACCGACCGTCCCGAATGACAGTCGCGTAACGCCTGAGGTATCCCCGCTACCAAACCCTGAAGTGCTACCGGATAAGCCTGGGCCTGAGCCGGATGTGACCGCTGCGGGGCCGGAATGCCGCCCTGATGAAATGGGGTGGTCGGCGCGTCCCTATCGCCGGTTTTAACGCGCCTCTTGGGCCAATAGACCTCTAACTTCAATCAGTTGCTTCTCCGGTCAGCGATCGGCCGGAGGGGCACTTTGTGCGAGAAAAAACATGTCTGTTTCAAGCGTTAACCGTGCTTCCAGCGTCATGTGTAATGGTTCCGGGTACTTGGCAGGAGCTTTTAGTATTGAGAGCGCTAGCCCCTCGCTACAGGGCTCGGCTGTCAGCAGGTTTTCCCATCAGCACTCGCCCAGGCATGTCGCTGACCTGGACGGCTGTGGGGCAAACCAGGCGGCGGATTTGCAAACCATCATTTCAATGTTCAGTACGTTCTTGAGCCAAATTACAGCGCTGCTGTCGGGTGGCAAGGAGCTTGATAAAGCCAAGGTTGTTCCCGCGCCTGTCACGCCTGAAATCAAGCCCATACCGTTAGTGCCAAAGCCCCAGACACCTCTTCCGGATTTGTCGACCAAGCGCAATGGGGCCAAATGCGATGATATCTGGGGTGGTTTTCGCCAAGGGCCGGATGGCAATTGCGTAACGGTTTCAGCGATCAAGGCCGCCATGCACAAGTTTGGACAAAGCCCCACTGATATCTACAAAAATGTCAGTAAAACCGAGCGCGGCTATGACGTGACGATGCGTGACGGTTTTCATTTGACGTTGACCAGCCAGGAGTTGAAACAGGCGGCAGCGGGCGCACGTTTTTTTGGGCGCGACAGGGGCATGCTCAAGGACGCTGAGTTTTTGTTTGCTGCCAGTGCCAAGCGTGCGCAGATAGAAAACAACGATGGTCGAGCGGCGAGAAGTTTCAGCGCGGCCATCCGCAGTCTCAATGATGGTGAAGATGAGCGTGGCGCAGGGGAAGGGTTCGAGCGCTTGGGCTTAAAGAAGCATATAAAAAATGTCCCGGTAAATACCTTGGCCCGCGGCCAGGTCGGGATGGTCAACCGCGCCCGGCATTCGGTCGCAGTGATCGACGGCAAGGAAGAGTTATGGGGTCGAAAAGGCAGGGCGCCGCGGTATGGGGATGCAGTGGCGTTAATCGGGTGATCAGTAGTGTTGTGTAGTTGTCGTTTTAAATTATAAGAGTGGCTGTTGTTTTCCTGCGCAGGTTTTTAACGTTAATTTTACTTTGGGTTTTCCTGATGCTTGGCATGCGCGGGTTTGCGCGATGTCTTGCTTGTCATACTTTCAATAAGTCTGTGGTTAGGAGGTTGTCATGAATGTGAATATGCTCAATCGGTCATTTACTGACAGTTATAGGCTGGGTGATAAACCTGTCAATGCTGTTTCTGCTGACGTTTTTTCAACTAGTGGCGGGGAGAAGCCCCAAGATATCGTGAATGCCTTTACCGCCACCCCCCGTGGATTCGGTGAGCATTTTGACAATAGTACCCATGCGGCTGTTATCAAAATGATGATGATGACCTTTGGTCAAAGCCCCCGCGATATGTTTGATGAGATTAAATCGACCGGTGATGGTTATGACATTACGATGAAAGATGAGTTTAAGGTTCATGTGTCCCATGATGAACTAAAACTTACGGCGCAGGCCTCGCGATTTTCCGGCAACGACCGAGCAGCCATCAACGACGCCAACGTTGTACTCGCCGCTTTTGCCAAGCGCAAACAACAAGCAGGTGGCTATGACAGTTTCGACAAGGTCCTGCACAAGAGCCTTGAGGGTGAAACGATGCAGAACTGCCTGCGGGGCATGGGGATGATTGGTTTTGCCCAGTTTGTGCCTGCCACTTACATGGCCGCCAGCGGCGCCGTAGGTGTGGTGGAAACCCATAATTTTGGCTCCGCGTTTGTCATGGACAATACCCAACATAATTATGGGCAAAAACAGCGGGTTGATAGAAGTTACGGTTATATGTTATTCAATGACCAGACTGTGCCTGGCGTATCGCCCGCAACCGTCGATTTACCTGACCTGAAATTATCCAGTGTGCCCATAGGCACCCAGCCCGCAGATATCTGGAACGGTTTTTACCAGGGGGCAGAAGGCAACTGTGTCACCGTGTCAGCGATCAAGGCGGCCATGATGCGGTTTGGACAAAATCCCCAAGGCATCTTTAAAAAGATCACCGCCACGGCTGAGGGTTATGAAGTGCTCATGAGGGATTCCTTCAAGCTGACCCTGACCCACGATGAACTGAAACAGGCCAAGGCTGCCTCAAACTTGAAGGGTAGCAATCCGGCGCTGCTGGACGATGCCAACTTCTTGTACGCCGTGAGTGCCAAGCGGGCCCAGGTGGAAAACAACGATTCGCGTGGCAACCAAAGTTACGAGGTTGCCATGGCAACACTCAACGATGGTGAATACCCCGGCGCCGCATTGCGTCGGCTTGGGTTGTTTGCCTATATCCGTGAAAGCACGGTTGAAGAGCTGGCTCGTGGCACCACGGGCACCTTGGCCAACACCTACCACTCGGTGGCGGTGATCGACGGCAAGCTGGACCTGTATGGGCAAAAACTCAGCCTGGAAAACTCGCACTGGCAGGGGCACTTCCACCGGGCATTGAAATTAGTGTGATACCCGGCGCAGGGACCCAGAGCGCTCTTCAGGTCCCGGCGCCTGGCCGTAACAGCTCTATAAATGCATCCAGGGGTAACGGCCGGCTGTGCAAATAACCCTGATACAGATGGCAACCCAGCCCCTGCAGGAACGCCAGTTGCTCGGGCGTTTCTACGCCTTCGGCAATCACCTCCAGGTTCAGGCTGCGCGCCATGGCCACGATCGCGCGGATGATTTCGGCGTCGTTCGGGTCGTGGGTGGCGTCCCTCACAAACGATTGATCGATCTTCAAGGCATCGACCGGCAGGCGCTTGAGGTAGGTCAATGACGAATAACCGGTGCCGAAATCGTCCATGGCGAAGCTGACCCCGAGTTTTTTCAGGCGGCGCATTTTGCCGATGGTGTCGTCCAGGTTCTGGATCACGATGCCTTCGGTGATTTCCAGTTTCAGCAAGGTGAACGGCAGTTGATGCTGCTTGAGGCTGCGCTCTACCCGTTCGACAAAATCGTTCTGGCGAAACTGTCGGGGGCTGATATTCACGCACAGACTGAAGCCGTCCGGCTCCACCAGGCCTTCGGCGATCAGCCGGGCAAAGGCACCACAGGCTTCGTCGAGGATCCAGGTGCCCACCTCGAGAATCAGCCCGCTGTCTTCCAGAACCTTGATGAACTCCGTCGGCGATTGCGCACCCAACTGCGGATGCTGCCAGCGCACCAGGGCCTCGGCGCCGACAATGCGATTGCCCCGGGCATCGACCTGGGGTTGGTAATGCACACTGAACTCGCCCCGCGACAACGCCAGGCGCAGGTCTGTCTCCATGCGCAGGCGCTCGCTGGCGGTGCGTTGCATGCTGTTATGGAACATCTGCGTGGTATTGCGCCCCGAATCCTTGGCCCGGTACAGGGCAATATCGGCGCGCTTGAGCAGGTCGGCCGGGGTCGAGCCGTGGTCGGGAATCAGCGCCACGCCGATGCTGGGGGTGACCTGCAAGCGCTGGCCATCGAGAAACATCGGCTCGGACAACAGTTCGCGCAGGGTGTCGGACAGCAACTGCACCTGCTTGCTGACCTCTAACCGAGTACCTTCCAGCCCGCTGAGCAGCACCACGAATTCGTCCCCTCCCAGGCGCGCCACGGTGTCCTCCATGCGCACGCTGGCCTCCAGGCGCGCGGTGACGATTTTCAGCACGGTGTCGCCCACCGGGTGGCCGAGGGAATCGTTGATGTGCTTGAAGTGATCCAGGTCCAGAAACAGCAGCGCACCCCGCAGGTTGTGGCGTTTAAGCAGGGCGATCTGCTGGCTCAGGCGGTCCATCAGCAAGGCGCGATTGGGCAGGTTGGTCAGCGGGTCGTGATAGGCCAGGTGGCGGATCTGCGCCTGCGCGCTCTTGAGCAGGCTGACATCCCGTGCGGTCAGCAGCAGGCACGGGGTTTCATTGAGGGTAATCGGCTCGACCGACACTTCTACCGCCAGCAACTCGCCACGTTTGTTGTGCCAGAGCATGTCCAGGTGATGGATGCGGCCCTTGATCTGCAATTCGGCCAACAGCGCGGCGCGCTGGTTTTCATCGGCCCAGATGCCGATCTGATACAGGGTCAGGCCAATGGCTTCTTCGGCGCGGTAGCCGGTCAGGCGGCAGAAGCCGTCATTGACCTCCACATAGCGCCCGGTGTCGCGCTCGGTAATGGACACCGCATCGGGGCTGGAATGGAAGGCCTTGGCGAATTTCTCCTCACTGGCCTTGAGCGCCGCCTCCGAGCGCTGTTGCTGGGTGATATCGCGCAGGGTGGTGACCACACAGGGCTGGTTGCCGACCTTGATCAGCCGGCTGGAAATCATGCAGGTCAGGCGCTGGCCGTTCTTGTGGTGGACGATGATCGCCACGTTGTTCAGCGCCTGCTCGCGGATCACCTGCTCGATGCGCTGCAGGCGCTGGGTTGGCTGATCCCACAGGCCGATCTGCTCGGCGGTGTGGTTGATGACTTCGGCGGCGGCCCAGCCAAAGGTCTGGCTGAAACTGGGGTTGATTTCGATGAACTCGCCGCTAGCCAGGCGTGTGACGCAGATCGGGTCGGGGCTGGCGAGGAACAGGCTGGCGAACTTCTCTTCAGAGGCACTCAGGCGCTGTTCGCGTTCCACCTGGTCGGTGATATCCAGCAAGGTGCCGGCCATGCGCACCGGCGTGCCCTGCGCGTCACGGTAGAGGCGGGCGCGGCTTTCCAGGTAGCGCGAGCTGCCGTCTTCCAGTTGCACGCGGTAGGTCAGTTGGTAGTTGCCCGCCGGCCCCTCACGCAAGGTGCGATAGGCATCGCGCATGCTGGCGCGCTCTTCATCGGGCATGCCTTCAAAAAACGCGTCGAACGACTCATGGAACGGGTGCGGATCCAGGCCGTGCAACTGCGCGGCCCGCGCCGAGCCGTAGAGCATGCCGCTGGGGATATGCCAGTCCCAGGTGCCCAACTGGGCCGAGTCCAGGGCCAGATCCAGGCGTTCCTGGCTGTCCTTGAGGGCCTGCTCGGCGTTCTTGCGTTCGGTGGTGTCGAGGAAGGTGCTGATCAGGTAGGCCTGGCCCTCGAGCTCGACCTTTTGTGCGCTGAGGGTGCCGTCATGGATTTGCCCGTTGCTGGCGCGAAATTGCACCTCCATGGTGATGGGCTCGCCCTTGCGCTGGGTCGCCCTGACCAACAGGGCCCGTTGCTCCGGGTGGACCCACAGCCCCAGGTCGAGGGTGGTGCGGCCAATGGCATCGGCCACCGGCCAGCCGAACAGGCTTTCAAAATACTGGTTGGCTTCACTGATCAGGCCATCTTCCTGGCGGGTCAGCAGGACCATGTTCGGGCACAGGTGGAACAGCGTGGCGAAGCGTTTTTCGGAGTGGCCCAGGGCATGTTCGCGTTCGCGCTGCTGGGTGGTTTCGCGGATCACCCCGATCATGCGCCGGCGCCCGGACGCATCCGGCAGCAGGCTGCCATTGATTTCCAGCCAGTGCAGGCTGCCGTCCGGCCACTGGATGCGGTGATGCATGGCTTGTTCGAAGGGTGCGCCGGCCAGGACCGCGTGAAACGCCCGGATCACGCGGCCGCGGTCCTCGGCGGCCAGCAGGTCGAGGTAGTCCAGGTCCTTGGGCAATGGCTGCCGGGGGTCGAAGCCGAATAGCGCCTGGGTGCCGCGCGACCAACTGATCCGCCCGCTGTCGATATCCCAGCTCCAGGCGCCGAGCCGTGCGGCATTGAGCGCCGCCAGCAGTTGCGGGGCGTTTTCCCAGCTTTGTTCCGCCTGCTGGGGGTCCAGGGCGTGAATGCGCGGCAGCGGCGGCACGGGATCGACAGGGTTGGGCATTATCAAGGGGCCTTGGCTCGATGGGCGTTCGGCGCGGGAGCAGGGTCTACAGGCCGCACGGCCTCATGCCGGCATCCCAGCCGGATCGACCTGTGCATCCAATAGGCTCATGAAAGCCCGCGCAGCGTTCGACAGCGTCCTTTCGGTGTGCACGATATAGCCTAGCTGGCGACTGAGCTGTATGCCCGGTAAAGCGATACTGGCCACTTGATCATCGAGCATGGTGCGCGGCAACACGCTCCAGGCCAAGCCGATGGAGACCATCATCTTGATGGTTTCCAGGTAGTTGGTGCTCATGGCGATGTTCGGCGTCAGGCCCTGGGCCTCGAACAGCCGGTGCACGATATGGTGGGTAAAGGTGTTGCCACCGGGGAATACCGCCGGGTGCCGGGCAATGTCGGCCAGGCTGATGCTGGCGTTGCTGGCCAGGCTATGTTCGGGCGCCACCACGAAATCCAGGGGGTCGTCCCACACCGGGGTGGCTCGCACCAGGCTGTGGGGCTCCGGGGCCAGGGTGATGACGGCCACTTCGGCACGGCCATGGAGGATTTCCTCGTAGGCGACTTCCGAATCCAGGAACTGAATATCCAGTGCCACGTTCGGGTATTCCCGGGTGAACGTGCGCAACACCGGGGGCAGGCGGTGCAGGCCGATGTGATGGCTGGTCGCCAGGGTCAGGCGTCCGCTGACTTCGCCAGTCAGGTTGGTCAAGGCGCGGCGGGTGTCATCCAGCACATTGAGGATCTGATAGGCGCGGGGCAGCAGGGCACGCCCGGCCTCTGTCAGGCCCACTTCCCGGCCCAGTCGATCAAACAGGCGCACCTTCAGTTGTTGCTCAAGGCCGGCGATGCGCTTGCTGATTGCCGGTTGCGTCAAGTGCAGGCGTTCCCCGGCCCCGGAGAAGCTGCCGGTTTCGGCGATGGCAATAAAAGCATTGAGGTTGGCCAGGTCCATGGTCGTATTCCAGCTGGTTATCCAAAGCATGAAAAATATGAATTTGAGTTATTTAATGTAACGCCATAGCATCAGCCTCACAAGCCAAAGGGTTATTGAATCGTTCAACGCCCAGGGCATAGAAAGACGCTGATGAGGACCGACTGATGGCCGGCAAAACGCTTTACGACAAACTCTGGGATTCCCATGAAGTGAAACGGCGCGATGATGGCTCGTCGCTGATCTACATCGACCGTCACATCATCCACGAAGTGACCTCGCCCCAAGCGTTCGAAGGCCTGCGACTGGCCGGGCGCAAGCCATGGCGCGTCGACTCGATCATCGCCACCCCGGACCACAACGTGCCGACCACCCCGGAGCGCAAGGGCGGTATCGAAGCCATTGCCGACCAGGTCTCGCGTTTGCAGGTCCAGACCCTCGACGACTATTGCGACGAGTACGGCATCACCGAATTCAAGATGAATGACGTGCGCCAGGGCATCGTCCACGTAATCGGCCCGGAGCAGGGCGCGACCTTGCCGGGCATGACCGTGGTCTGCGGCGACTCCCATACCTCGACCCACGGCGCGTTCGGCGCCCTGGCCCACGGTATTGGCACTTCCGAGGTGGAACATGTGTTCGCCACCCAGTGCCTGGTTGCTAAAAAAATGAAGAACATGCTGGTGCTGGTCGAAGGCACCTTGCCCTTTGGTGTCACCGCCAAGGACATCGTGCTCGCGGTGATCGGCAAGATCGGCACCGCTGGCGGCAACGGCCATGCCATCGAATTCGCCGGCAGCGCCATTCGCGACCTGTCCATCGAAGGCCGCATGACCATCTGCAACATGTCCATTGAAGCCGGTGCCCGCGTGGGCATGGTCGCGGCGGATGAAAAAACCGTCGAATACGTCAAGGGTCGTCCGTTTGCACCGGCGGGCGCCGATTGGGATGCCGCCGTAGAAGCCTGGAAAGACCTGGTGTCCGACAAGGATGCGGTGTTCGATACGGTGGTTGAACTCGACGCGGCCCAGATCAAGCCGCAAGTCAGCTGGGGCACCTCGCCGGAAATGGTCCTGGCCGTTGACCAGAACGTGCCGGACCCGGCCAAGGAAGCCGACCTGGTCAAGCGCGGCTCCATCGAGCGCGCCTTGAAGTACATGGGGTTGAAAGCCAACCAGGCGATCACTGACATCCAGTTGGACCGTGTGTTTATCGGTTCCTGCACCAACTCGCGGATCGAAGACCTGCGCGCCGCGGCGGTGATCGCCAAGGGCCGCAAGGTGGCCTCGACCATCAAGCAGGCCATTGTGGTGCCAGGTTCGGGCCTGGTGAAGGCCCAGGCGGAAGCCGAAGGCCTGGACAAAATCTTCCTCGAAGCCGGCTTTGAATGGCGCGAGCCGGGCTGCTCGATGTGCCTGGCGATGAACCCGGACCGTTTGGAGTCCGGCGAGCATTGCGCGTCCACCTCCAACCGTAACTTCGAAGGGCGTCAGGGCGCCGGTGGTCGTACTCACCTGGTCAGCCCGGCCATGGCCGCTGCGGCTGCCGTCAACGGTCGTTTCATCGACGTTCGCGAATTGATCTGAGGAATACCCGATGAGAGCTTTTACCCAACACACAGGTCTGGTCGCGCCGTTAGACCGTGCCAACGTGGACACTGACCAGATCATCCCCAAGCAGTTCTTGAAGTCGATCAAGCGCACCGGCTTTGGCCCCAACCTGTTCGATGAGTGGCGCTACCTGGACGTGGGCTACGCCTACCAGGACAACTCCAAGCGCCCGTTGAACAAGGATTTCGTACTCAACGCCGAGCGCTACCAGGGCGCCAGCGTGTTGCTGGCCCGGGAAAACTTCGGTTGCGGCTCCAGCCGCGAACACGCGCCGTGGGCCCTGGAAGAATATGGTTTTCGCAGCATCATCGCGCCGAGCTACGCCGATATCTTCTTCAATAACAGCTTCAAGAATGGCTTGTTGCCGATCATCCTGAGCGATGCCGAAGTGGACGAGTTGTTCGGGCAAGTGGAAGCCAACGTGGGCTACCAGTTGACCGTCGACCTGGCTGCACAGACCGTGACCCGTCCGGATGGCAAGGTGTACCACTTTGAAGTGGATGCCTTCCGTAAACACTGCCTGATCAACGGCCTGGACGACATCGGCCTGACCTTGCAGGACGGCGAGGCAATTGCCGCGTTTGAAGCCAAGCACCGGGCCAGCCAGCCTTGGTTGTTTCGTGATGCCTGATTTGCGGTAACCGTGCGGGCCCCATCGCGGGCAAGCCCGACTCCCACACTGGAATGCATTCCAACTGTGGGAGCTGGCTTGCCTGCGATAGCGCCCGTACAGCCACCCCAAAACCTGAGGAAAGCCACCATGACCAACACCGCCCACACCCAAGTCGTGCAAAAACAATTCGGCGAACAGGCCTCGGCCTACCTGAGCAGTGCCGTGCACGCCCAGGGCAGCGAATTCGCACTGCTGCAGGCCGAACTGGCCGGGCAGGGCGCTGCACGACTGCTGGACCTGGGCTGTGGTGCCGGTCACGTGAGTTTCCACGTAGCACCGCTGGTCAAGGAAGTGGTGGCCTACGACCTGTCGCAGCAGATGCTCGACGTGGTCGCCGCCGCTGCCACAGAGCGTGGCCTGGACAATATTCGTACCCTGCACGGCGCCGCCGAGCGCCTGCCGTTCGCCGATGGCGAGTTCGACTTCGTGTTCAGCCGCTACTCGGCCCATCACTGGAGCGACCTGGGCCAGGCCCTGCGCGAAGTGCGCCGGGTGCTCAAGCCGGGCGGCGTAGCGGCGTTTGTCGATGTCTTGTCACCGGGCAGCCCGCTGTTGGACACTTACCTGCAAACCGTCGAAGTGCTGCGCGACACCAGCCATGTGCGCGATTACTCCGCCGGCGAGTGGATGCGCCAGCTCAGCGAAGCCGGCCTGCATGTACGCAACAGCAATCGCCAGCGCCTGCGCCTGGAATACACCTCGTGGGTCGAGCGCATGCGCACGCCAGAGGTATTGCGCGCCGCGATCCTGGAGCTGCAAAAGGCGATGGGCCAGGAAGTGCGCGATTATTTTGAGATTCAAGCCGATGGCACCTTCAGCACCGACGTGCTGGTGGTCTGGGCCGAACGCTAATAATTTTCCCGACCTGCCCGAGGGCGGGTCGCTTGATGAAATGAGGAACCCATGAGCAAGCAGATTCTGATTCTCCCTGGCGACGGCATTGGTCCGGAAATCATGGCCGAAGCGGTCAAGGTCCTGGAATTGGCCAACAGCAAGTACAGCCTGGGCTTTGAACTGAGTCACGACGTGATCGGCGGCGCTGCCATCGACAAGCATGGCGTGCCCCTGGCCGACGAAACCCTGGACCGTGCCCGTGCTGCCGACGCGGTGCTGCTCGGCGCCGTGGGTGGGCCGAAATGGGACAAGATCGAACGTGACATCCGTCCGGAGCGCGGCCTGCTGAAAATCCGTGCGCAACTGGGCCTGTTCGGCAACCTGCGCCCGGCAATCCTCTACCCGCAACTGGCCGACGCGTCGAGCCTCAAGCCGGAAGTGGTGGCGGGCCTGGATATCCTGATCGTGCGTGAGCTGACCGGCGGTATCTACTTTGGCTCGCCACGGGGCGTGCGTGAGTTGGAAAATGGCGAGCGCCAGGCCTACGACACCCTGCCGTACAGCGAGAGTGAAATCCGCCGTATCGCCCGTGTCGGTTTCGACATGGCCCGCGTGCGCGGCAAGAAGGTCTGCTCGGTAGACAAGGCCAACGTCCTGGCCTCCAGCCAGCTGTGGCGCGAGATCGTCGAAGAAGTGGCCAAGGACTATCCGGACGTCGAACTCAGCCACATGTACGTCGACAACGCCGCCATGCAGTTGGTGCGTGCGCCCAAGCAGTTCGACGTGATCGTCACCGACAACCTGTTCGGCGACATCCTGTCCGACCAGGCCTCGATGCTCACCGGGTCCATCGGCATGCTGCCGTCGGCGTCCCTGGACACCAACAATAAGGGCATGTACGAGCCATGCCACGGTTCGGCGCCAGACATCGCGGGCCAGGGCATTGCCAACCCGCTGGCGACGATTTTGTCGGTGTCGATGATGCTGCGCTACAGCTTCAACCTCAGCGAAGCGGCGGATGCCATCGAGCAAGCGGTGAGCCTGGTGCTGGACCAGGGCCTGCGTACCGGCGACATCTGGTCGCAGGGTTGCACCAAGGTCGGGACGCAGGAAATGGGCGACGCAGTAGTCGCCGCGCTGCGGAATCTGTAATCTCTCGGGCCCGCTTGCAGTTGTTGCTGCAAGGCGGCCCACTTTTTAACAAGGTGTAGTTGCGATGAAACGTGTAGGTCTGATCGGTTGGCGCGGTATGGTCGGTTCCGTGCTCATGCAGCGGATGCTGGAAGAGCAGGATTTCGATCTTATTGAGCCGGTGTTTTTCACCACTTCGAATGTCGGTGGCCAAGGGCCGTCCGTGGGCAAGGATATCGCCCCGCTCAAGGATGCCTACAACATTGAAGAGCTCAAGACCCTCGACGTCATTCTGACCTGCCAGGGCGGCGACTACACCAGTGAAGTCTTCCCCAAGCTGCGCGAAGCCGGCTGGCAGGGCTACTGGATCGATGCAGCGTCCAGCCTGCGTATGCAGGACGACGCGGTGATCATCCTCGACCCGGTCAACCGCAAGGTCATCGACCAGCAACTTGACGCCGGCACCAAGAACTATGTCGGCGGCAACTGCACCGTCAGCCTGATGCTGATGGGCCTGGGTGGCCTGTTCGAAGCCGGGCTGGTGGAGTGGATGAGCGCCATGACCTACCAGGCGGCCTCCGGTGCCGGCGCGCAGAACATGCGCGAGCTGATCAAGCAGATGGGCGCGACCCACGCGGCCGTCGCCGATCAACTGGCCGACCCGGCCAGTGCGATCCTCGACATCGACCGCCGTGTGGCCGAGGCCATGCGCAGCGAAGCCTACCCGACCGAGAACTTCGGCGTGCCCTTGGCCGGCAGCCTGATCCCATGGATCGACAAGGAACTGCCGAACGGCCAGAGCCGCGAAGAGTGGAAAGCCCAGGCCGAGACCAACAAGATCCTCGGGCGCTTCAAGAACCCGATCCCGGTGGACGGTATTTGCGTGCGGATCGGCGCCATGCGCTGCCACAGCCAGGCGCTGACCATCAAGCTCAATAAAGACGTGCCGATCGCCGATATCGAAGGGCTGATCAGCCAGCACAACCCGTGGGTCAAGCTGGTGCCCAACAGCCGTGATATCAGCATGCAGGAGCTGAGCCCGACCAAGGTCACCGGCACCCTGAATGTACCGGTGGGCCGTCTGCGCAAGCTGAACATGGGCACCCAGTACCTGGGCGCCTTCACTGTAGGTGACCAATTGCTGTGGGGTGCGGCCGAGCCGCTGCGTCGGATGTTGCGGATTCTGCTGGAGCGTTGATCGCTTAGTGGTGTTGAAGAAACCCGCGTTCTGGTGACAGGCGCGGGTTTTTTATTGCGCCTGAGGCCGTCATTGCGGGCAAGCCCGCTCCCACACTTGAATGTGTTCACAAATCCAAATGTGGGAGCGGGCTTGCCCGCGATGACGGCCCGCGCCACACCACAAACCCCAGGCCAATTGCCTCACCCCCCACCACCCGGTAAAGTGCCGCTCCCCCCGCAATGCCCGAGGCAGCCTCCATGACCCAGACCTTTGATATCGCCGTGATCGGCGCCACCGGCACGGTGGGCGAAACCCTGGTGCAGATCCTCGAAGAACTGGAGTTCCCGGTAGGCGCCCTGCACCTGCTGGCCAGCAGCGAGTCGGCCGGCGCGTCGGTGCCGTTTCGCGGCAA
Source organism: Pseudomonas sp. WS 5010 (assembly GCF_012985565.1). NCBI lineage: Bacteria > Pseudomonadati > Pseudomonadota > Gammaproteobacteria > Pseudomonadales > Pseudomonadaceae > Pseudomonas > Pseudomonas sp. WS 5010. The sequence continues at coordinate 398,201 of NZ_JAAQWQ010000001.1, forward strand.
AAACGTGCGGGTACGGGAAGTCGATGAGTTCGATTTCAGCAAGGTGCAACTGGCCTTCTTCGCCGCAGGCCCGGCGGTCACCCTGAGTTTCGCGCCGCGCGCCACGGCAGCCGGTTGCTCATTGATCGACCTGTCCGGCGCCCTGCCGGCCGAACAGGCGCCCCAAGTGGTGCCGGAAGCCAATGCCCAGGTACTGGACGGCTTGAAAAAGCCGTTCCAGGTGGGCAGTCCAAGCCCTTGCGCCACCCACCTGGCGGTGGTGCTCGCACCGTTGCGCGGCCTGTTGGACATCCAGCGCGTGAGCGTCACCGCCAACCTGGCCGTGTCTGCCCAGGGCCGTGAAGCCGTCAGCGAACTGGCCCGGCAAACCGCCGAGCTACTGAATGTGCGGCCCCTGGAGCCCAAGTTCTTTGATCGGCAGATGGCCTTCAACCTGCTGGCCCAGGTCGGCACGCCGGATGCGCAGGGCCACACCGCCCTGGAAAAACGCCTGGTCCACGAACTGCGTAGCCTGCTTGAATTACCTTTACTGAAGATTTCCGCAACCTGCGTTCAAGCTCCGGTGTTTTTTGGCGATAGCCTGAGCGTGTCCCTGCAACTGGCGGGGGCCGTGGACCTTGGCGCCGTCAATCGCGTGTTGGAGGCGGCGCCGGGCATCGAACTGGTGGAAGAGGGCGATTACCCCACCGCTGTTGGGGATGCGGTCGGTCAGGACGTGGTCTACGTGGGTCGGGTGCGGGCCGGTATTGATGACCCGGCGGAACTAAACTTGTGGCTGACGTCAGATAACGTACGCAAAGGCGCGGCGCTTAACGCGGTGCAACTGGCACAGTTGTTGATAAAACACCTTGTGTAAAAGATACTTGGCGGCAATTTGTAGATTGATTCTAGCCAAGCGCTATGCTTGGCCCCATGCAGGAAAAGTTGCGCGTCGGTGACCTATCGGCTCGCCATGCCGAATGGCAGCGGTACCCAACCTTCTCGCGGGCCGAGGAGTGTTCAAACAAAGGATGAGGCTATGGTTCAAGTTCGCAAACTGGTGTTAGCAATAGCGGCCGTCTCGGCGCTGTCCTCCGGTATGGCGCAAGCGCTGCAACTTGGGGAGATGACCCTCAAGTCGAAGTTGAACCAGCCGTTGTCGGTGGAGATCGAGCTGCTCGATGTGGGCGGGCTCAGCGCCTCCGATATCGTGCCCAGCCTCGCGTCTTCCCAGGCCTTTGTGGATGCGGGTGTCGATCGCCAGGCGTTCCTCGATGAGCTGACCTTTACCCCGGTGCTCAACCCCAGTGGCCGCAGTGTGGTGCGCGTCACCTCCAGCAAGCCGTTGCCCGACTCCTACGTACGCTTCTTGTTGCAGGTGCAATGGCCCAATGGCCGGTTGATGCGGGACTACAGCGTCTTGCTGGACCCGGCCAAGTTCGAGCAAAAGGCTCCAGAGGTCATTGCCCCAGCGCCGCGCCTTGCCACACCGGCTGCTGCCAGCGTGACCAAGGCGGCTGAACACACCACGACTTCTCGCGACACCCTGTGGGAAATCGCCGCGAAAAACCGCAATGGCGGCTCGATCCAGCAAACCATGCTGGCGATCCAGGCGCTGAACCCGGACGCCTTTGTCGACGGCAATATCAACCGCATGAAGACCGGCCAGGTATTGCGCCTGCCGGATCCGGTGCAAAGCACCAGCCTGCCGCAACCCCAGGCGATTGCCGAAGTGACCGCGCAGAATGCGGCCTGGCGCCAGGGGCGTCGCGGTGCCGCTAATCAAGCAGCGGGGCGTCAGCAGCTGGACGCCACCAAGCGCGCCCAGGCTGGCGCAGCGCCGTCGCAAACGGCCGCCAAGGACAACCTGAGCCTGGTCTCGGCCGAGGCTGCCAAGGCCGGCGTCAAAGGCGCCGCAGGTGACAGCAAGGCCCTGAACAATAAGTTGGCCGTGACCCAGGAAAGCCTGGATTCGACCCGCCGCGAAAACGAAGAACTCAAAAGCCGCATGTCTGACCTGCAAAGTCAGTTGGACAAGCTGCAGCGGCTGATCGAACTGAAGAACAACCAATTGGCCAAATTGCAGGCCGAAGGCGGCGCCCCGGCGCAGCCGGCGGTAATACCTGCCGAACTGGCTGCGGCGCCGACTGCGCCTGCTCCGGCGGCCGAAACGCCGGCGGTTGCGCCCGTGCAAAGCCCGGCTGAGTCTGCGCCCGAGGCCAGCGCCGAAGGCAAATTCAATGACCTGCTGACCAACCCCATTGTTCTCGGGGTGATCGGCGGCGCTGCCGGCCTCCTAGTGCTGTTGCTCCTGCTGCTGTGGGCACGTCATCGCAATGCGCGCCTGGAAGAGGAAAAACACCTGCGCATGGCGCGGGCGCTGGCGGAAGAGCCAGAGTTTTCCGCAAAACTTGAACAAGACTTGTCGCTCGATAGCTTCGAAGGCCTTGAAGTCCCGGCGGCAAACGTCAAGCTGGCTCCAGCTCCAGCTCCAGCTCCAGCTCCGGTTGCCGTGGCGCCTGTAGCTGCAGTTGCGACCAGCATGGCGCCGCCGAGCAAGCCCATCATCGAGCCCGGTTCCTCTGATGCCCTGGCCCAGGCCCAGTCCCATCTGGACCGTGGTCACTTGAACCAGGCCGCTGCGGTGCTGGAAGAAGCGATCAAGCTGGAGCCCAAGCGCAGCGATCTGCGCCTCAAACTCCTGGAGGTCTACGGCCAGCAGGGCGACAAGGATGGTTTCGTGACCCAGGAGCGCCAACTGGTCGCCAATGGCGAGAACCACGCCCAGGTCGAACTGTTGAAAAATCGCTACCCGGCCATGGCCGTGCTGGCTGCGGGTGTGAGTGCTGCAGTCGCCGCTGCCGCGCTGGATGCGCAGTACGTCAAGGATCTGCTCCAGGAAGAACCGGCGCCTGCCGCCACACCTCAAGCCGATGCGTTCGACACCGACTTCGACCTGAGCCTGGACGACCTGGAGGCGGCGTCGCCGGCGGTGGTCGCCCCCGAGGTCGATGACCTGAGCTTCGACTCGGTCTTGCAGCAGCAGACCGAAGCCAAGGCCAGCGAGGACGACTTGTCTGACTTTGATCTCGACTTGCAACTGGATGCACCGGCTTCCCAGTCCGACGACGACTTCCTCTCGGGCCTGGAAGAAGAGATGAAGGACCTGCCACCGGTAGAGCCGCCGACCCTGACACCCGCCGCGCTGGAAGATTTTGACCTGCCGGAAGACTTCGACCTGTCCCTGGCCGACGAACCTGCGCCATCGGACAAGCCTGATGCGTTCACCTCCGAGCTTGACGATGTCAACGCCGAGCTGGAGCGCCTGTCCCAGAGCCTGGAAAGCCCGTCGATCGAGCCGAGCTTCACCGCTGAAGATGCCGCCAAGGGCGACGATGAGCCAGAGTTCGACTTCCTGTCGGGCACCGACGAAGTCGCCACCAAGCTCGACCTGGCCCAGGCCTATATCGACATGGGCGATGAGGGTGGTGCACGTGACATCCTGGCCGAAGTCCTCACCGAAGGCGACGACGGCCAACGCAGCGAAGCCAAGGAAATGCTTAGCCGCCTGGCGTGATTACTGGCAATTAACGCAGCGGCGGCCTTCGGGTCGCCGTTTTGCATTTAAAGGTGGGAGCCGGGCTTGCCCGCGATAGAGGCGACTCGGTCCTTCGGTAGAGTCGAGGCGAGGCTATCGCAGGCCAGCCAGCTTCCACAAAATGCCCCAGGACCAGGCCCGGCACTTTATAATGGCCGCCTTTGCGCAACTATCAGGCTCTCAGCTCTTGGCAAATATAGATAACGCGGCCGCCGAAATGGCGGCCGCCGGCTTTTTCAGAATCGCCCTGGGCGTGGAATACAAAGGTTCGCGCTATCGCGGCTGGCAGCGCCAGGCCTCTGGCGTGCCGACTGTGCAGGAAACCCTGGAGAAGGCCCTGTCGAAGGTCGCCGACTCGCCGGTTTCATTGATGTGCGCAGGGCGCACCGACGCGGGCGTGCATGCCTGCGGGCAAGTGGTGCATTTTGACACCCAGGCCGAGCGTTCGATGAAGGCGTGGGTCATGGGCGCCAATATCAATCTGCCCCACGATGTCAGCGTCAGTTGGGCCAAAGTCATGCCGGCGCACTTCCATGCGCGGTTCAAGGCCATTGCCCGGCGTTACCGCTATGTGATCTACAACGATCAGATCCGTCCTGCGCACTTGAACGAAGAAATCACCTGGAACCACCGCCCGCTGGACGCCGAGCGCATGGCCGAGGCGGCCCAGCATCTGGTGGGGATCCACGATTTCAGCGCCTTTCGCGCCGGGCAGTGCCAGGCGAAGTCGCCGATCAAGGAAGTCCACCACCTGCGGGTGACACGTCACGGCAAGATGATTGTCCTGGATATCCGCGCCGGAGCGTTCCTGCACCATATGGTGCGTAATATCGCCGGGGTGCTGATGACCATTGGTACTGGCGAGCGCCCGGTGGAGTGGGCCAGGGAAGTGCTGGAGAGCCGGGTGCGGCGGACCGGCGGGGTGACGGCGCACCCGTTCGGCCTGTATCTGGTGGATGTGGAGTACCGAGATGAGTTCGAGCTGCCGCAGCGTTTCATCGGGCCACACTTCCTCACAGGTTTCACTGAACTTGGCGGCTGACGCCCGGAAAAGCATTTGTTACCATCCGGGACTTTCCTGGACAGCCCCCTGAGGTTTTGACGATATGTCAGGCGTTCGCAGCAAGATTTGCGGGATTACCCGCATGGAAGACGCGCTGTCGGCAGTCGAGGCGGGGGCTGACGCTATTGGTTTTGTGTTTTATGCCAAGAGCCCGCGCGCGGTGACGGTGCAGCAGGCCCGGGCGATCATTGCCGGCTTGCCGCCGTTCGTGACCACGGTGGGGCTGTTCGTCAACGCCAGCGCCTGCGAGCTCAATGAAACCCTGGATGCCGTGCCCCTGGACCTGTTGCAGTTCCATGGCGACGAAACCCCGGAGGAGTGCGCCGGCTACCATCGCCCGTATATCAAGGCGTTGCGGGTCAAGGCCGGTGACGATATCGCCGCCAGTTGCGCCGCCTACGCCGGGGCCAGCGGGATTTTGCTCGATGCCTATGTCGAGGGCATTCCCGGTGGTACAGGCGAGGCCTTCGATTGGGCGCTGATTCCCCAGGGCTTGAGCAAGCCGATCATCCTGGCGGGTGGCTTGTGCGCTGATAATGTGGCGCAGGCCATTGCCCAGGTTCGCCCGTATGCCGTCGACGTCAGCGGCGGGGTGGAGCAGGCCAAGGGCATCAAGGATCCTGGCAAGATTCACGCATTCATGCAGGCAGTGCGCAGCAGCAGTGGCGCGATGTGACGGCTGGCAGTCTGCCGCCGTCAGTAACTACCACTGTGTAAAACAGGCCGGCGTTGCCCTCGGGCGGCGCCAATGAAGTGGCAGCCACGCACTGGCGGGTTGTCTGGAAGGCTGAGGGCAGGTGCAGGAAATGGCTGGTCGAACGTCTGACCCCGTCCTGTGGTTGTTATCGCCACATCAATGAATTTAGCTCAAGGGCATACGCGGGGCTGTGTTCAAGCCACCGGTACTGGAGAAAGAAAGCATGAGCAACTGGTTAGTAGACAAACTGATCCCCTCGATCATGCGTTCCGAGGTGAAGAAAAGCTCGGTTCCTGAAGGTCTATGGCACAAGTGCCCATCCTGCGACGCGGTGTTGTACCGCCCGGAGCTGGAAAAGACCCTGGACGTTTGCCCCAAGTGCAACCACCACATGCGTATCGGCGCCCGCGCCCGTATCGACATCTTCCTCGACGCCGATGGCCGTGCCGAGCTGGGCGCTGACCTGGAGCCGGTGGACCGCCTCAAGTTTCGCGACGGCAAGAAGTACAAGGACCGCCTGACCGCTGCGCAAAAGCAGACCGGCGAGAAAGACGCGCTGATTTCCGTCAGTGGCAAGCTGCTGGGCATGCCCGTTGTGGTGTCGGCGTTTGAGTTTTCCTTCATGGGTGGTTCCATGGGCGCCATTGTCGGTGAGCGCTTTGTACGCGCCGCCAACTACGCCCTGGAAAACCGTTGCCCGATGATCTGCTTCGCCGCCTCCGGTGGTGCACGGATGCAGGAAGCGCTGATCTCGCTGATGCAGATGGCCAAGACCTCTGCGGTGCTGGCGCGTCTGCGTGAAGAGGGCATCCCGTTCATCTCGGTGCTGACCGATCCGGTCTACGGCGGCGTTTCCGCCAGCCTCGCGATGCTGGGCGACGTAATCGTCGGCGAGCCCAAGGCGCTGATCGGTTTTGCCGGCCCACGCGTGATCGAGCAGACCGTGCGTGAAAAGCTGCCCGAAGGCTTCCAGCGTAGCGAGTTCCTGCTGGAACACGGCGCCATCGACATGATCATCGCCCGTTCCGAACTGCGTCCGCGCCTGGGCAACCTGCTGGCACAGATGATGGGCTTGCCGACACCAGTGTACGTCGCGCCCAAGGTCGAACCCATCGTTGTGCCGCCGGTGCCTGCAAACCTATGACCCAACGAACCCTGGGCGAATGGCTCGCCTACCTTGAGCAGTTGCATCCGTCAGCCATCGACATGGGTCTGGAGCGCTCGCAACAGGTAGCGGCCCGCCTTGGGTTGGGTCGGCCTGCGCCACGGGTGATCACGGTCACTGGCACCAATGGCAAAGGCTCTACCTGCGCCTTTGTCGCGGCGTTGCTGCAGGCCCAGGGCTTGAAGGTTGGCGTCTACAGCTCGCCACACCTGCTGCGTTACAACGAGCGCGTGCAACTCAACGGCGTCGAAGCCACTGACGAGCAGTTGTGCGAAGCGTTTGCGGCGCTGGATGCCGGGCGTGGCGAAATCTCCCTGACCTATTTCGAGATGGGCACCCTGGCCGCGTTCTGGCTGTTCGAGCGTGAACAGCTGGATGCGGTGGTGCTGGAAGTCGGCCTCGGTGGTCGCCTGGATACCGTCAATGTGGTGGATGCCGACCTGGCGTTGGTCACCAGTATTGGTGTGGATCATGCCGATTACCTGGGCGATACCCGCGAATCCGTGGCCTATGAAAAAGCCGGGATCTTCCGTCAGGGCAAGCCGGCTTTGTGTGGTGACCTGGATCCGCCGCATACCTTGCTGGACAAGGTGCGCGAGCTGGATTGCCCGTTTTTCCTGCGGGGCCGTGATTTTGCCCTGGAAGTGTCTGGTGACCAATGGTCGTGGCGCGGTGTCGATACGCGGGGCCAGGACGTCGAGTTGCACGGCCTGCCGCTGCTGAACCTGCCCATGGAAAACGCGGCACTCGCGCTGCAGGCCTACTTGTTGCTGGATCTGCCGTGGAATGGCGCGCAGATCGCCGATACCTTGCAGCGTACGCAGGTGGTCGGGCGCCTGGATCGTCGTTCGTTCGAATGGCAAGGCAAGCGCTTGAACCTGTTGCTGGATGTTGGGCACAACCCGCATGCTGCACAGTACCTGGCACGCCGTTTGGCCGGCCAAGTGCCAGCGGGTCGGCGCCTGGCGGTGTTCGGCCTGCTGGCGGACAAGGATCTGGATGGTGTGGTCGCGCCGTTGCTGGGCAGTGTGCAAGCCTGGGCAGTCGCCCCGCTGGATACGCCGCGCACCCGTACGGCCGATGATGTGCAGGCGGTGTTGCAGAACCTTGGCGCGACGGTGACGTCCCATGCAAGCGTAACCGCTGCATTGGAGGCTCAATGCGCGGTGGCAACGGCCGAGGACGAGATTCTGTTGTTCGGATCATTTTATTGTGTTGCCGAGGCGCTTGAGTGGTTGGCCCGGCGCTCCACGGAGGAAGCTGCACATGGCATTACTGGATAGCGCATACAAGCAGCGAATGGTCGGAGCCCTGGTATTGGTGGCGTTGGCGGTGATTTTCCTGCCGATGCTGTTTTCTCGCCAGGACGAGCAGCGCCAGGTCACGGTTGAGGCCCCGGCTGCGCCCCAGGCCCCGGTGATGCCGCAGGTCCAGGTCGAGCCAGTGGTGGTGCCTGAGCCGCAGGCGTTGCCCGAGGAAGAGCCGGTGCCGACTGATACGGAAATTGCCGAGCAGCAAGCACCTTCGGCGCCGATCCAGCCGAGTGTGCCGGTGGTAAAGCCTGCTCCTGCACCGGTGGTGGCGGCCAAGCCTGCTACACCTGCTCCGGCCCCGAAGCCAGTGGCGCCGCAGCCGGCAGCCCCGGGCAAGCCTGATGTGGGGCAAAGTCGTATTGATCCGAATGGCTTGCCGATCAGTTGGTCGGTGCAGGTCGCCAGCCTGTCCAATCGCGAAAGTGCCGAAGCCTTGCAGAAAACCCTGCGCAGCCAGGGTTATAACGCGTATATCCGGACTGCTGATGGCAAGAACCGGGTATTTGTCGGGCCGCTGATCGAGCGCGCCGAGGCGGACCGCCTGCGTGACCTGTTGGGTCGCCAGCAGAACCTGAAAGGTTTTGTGGTGCGCTTCCAGCCAGAGCGCGGCTGATTCTGCCAATGCGGTCTCAGTGTGGGAGCGGGCTTGCCCGCGATGACGGTGCACCAGTCGATATTACAGTTGGCTGGCACACCGCTATCGCGGGCAAGCCCGCTCCCACATTGGTTTGTGCCTGTCTTGAGATGGTCGTAGCTTGCCACAACCCATTGATTTGCAATGGACCACCAAACACCGCTTACCGATAGCCCGGCGCTCTGCTAAAATGCGCCGCCTTATCCGTCTGTAGGCTGCACTGTGCCATTTACCTGGGTTGATTGGGCGATCGTAGCCATCATCGCCATCTCCGCATTGATCAGTCTAAGCCGCGGCTTCGTCAAAGAAGCATTATCGCTGCTGACCTGGATCGTTGCAGGAGTCGTCGCCTGGATGTTCGGCGGATCCCTGGCCGTTTACCTGGCCGGTTATATCGAAACACCTTCGGCTCGTGTCATCGCGGGCTGCGCCATCATGTTCATCGCCACGCTGCTGGTGGGAGCAATGGTCAATTATCTTATCGGCGAATTGATACGTGTCACCGGCCTCTCCGGGACCGATCGATTTCTCGGCATGGCCTTCGGTGCCGCGCGTGGCGCGCTGCTGGTGGTCATTGCGGTCGGGCTGTTGAGCCTGGGCCCGGTACAGCAGGATTCGTGGTGGCAGGAGTCGAGTCTCGTGCCAAAATTTCTATTGGTTGCAGACTGGTCCAAGAACCTCATATTGGGGTGGAGCAGTCAGTGGCTGGCCAGCGGAATCAGCGTACCCGCTGATCTTCCGTTCAAGGAGCACCTCTTGCCGGGCAACACGCCGCAGTAAGTAGTGTTCAGTCAAGATTCATTAAGTAGGGGTTGCGTCGCATGTGTGGCATCGTCGGTATCGTCGGTAAGTCGAACGTCAATCAGGCGCTGTATGACGCGCTAACCGTCCTCCAGCACCGCGGCCAGGACGCTGCCGGTATTGTGACCAGCCACGACGGCCGGTTATTCCTGCGCAAGGACAATGGCCTGGTACGTGACGTGTTCCATCAACGTCACATGCAGCGCCTGGTCGGGCACATGGGCATTGGCCATGTGCGTTACCCGACTGCCGGTAGCTCGACTTCGGCCGAAGCTCAACCGTTTTACGTCAACTCGCCCTATGGCATCACCCTGGCGCACAACGGCAACCTGACCAACGTTGAGCAGCTGGCCAAGGAGATTTACGAATCTGACCTGCGCCACGTCAACACCAATTCCGACTCGGAAGTGCTGCTCAACGTGTTCGCCCACGAACTGGCCCAGCGCGGCAAGTTGCAGCCGACCGAAGAAGACGTGTTCGCCGCCGTGACAGACGTGCACAACCGCTGCGTGGGTGGCTACGCGGTCGTGGCAATGATCACCGGCTACGGGATCGTCGGTTTCCGCGACCCCCACGGCATCCGCCCGATCGTGTTCGGCCAGCGCCATACCGACGAAGGCGTCGAGTACATGATCGCCTCCGAAAGCGTGTCCCTGGATGTGCTGGGTTTCACCCTGGTGCGTGACCTGGCGCCGGGCGAAGCGGTGTACATCACCGAAGACGGCAAGCTGCATACCCGTCAGTGCGCGATCAACCCGAAACTCACACCATGCATCTTCGAGCACGTCTACCTGGCGCGTCCGGATTCGATCATCGACGGTGTCTCGGTGTACAAGGCGCGCCTGCGCATGGGTGAGAAGCTCGCCGAGAAGATCCTGCGCGAGCGTCCGGAGCACGACATTGACGTGGTCATCCCGATCCCGGACACCAGCCGTACCGCCGCGCTGGAGCTGGCCACTCGCCTGGGCGTCAAGTTCCGCGAAGGTTTCGTCAAGAACCGCTACATCGGCCGCACCTTCATCATGCCGGGCCAGGCGGCTCGCAAGAAGTCGGTACGCCAGAAACTCAACGCCATCGAGCTGGAGTTCCGCGGCAAGAACGTGATGCTGGTGGATGACTCCATCGTGCGGGGTACCACGTGCAAGCAGATCATCCAGATGGCCCGTGAAGCCGGGGCGAAGAACGTGTACTTCTGTTCCGCTGCGCCTGCGGTGCGGTACCCGAACGTGTACGGCATCGACATGCCGAGCGCCCACGAGTTGATTGCGCACAATCGTTCGACCCAGGATGTGGCTGACCTGATCGGCGCTGATTGGCTGATCTATCAGGATCTTCCTGACTTGATCGAAGCGGTTGGCGGCGGCAAGATCAAGATCGAGCATTTCGATTGCGCAGTTTTCGATGGCAAGTACGTGACCGGTGATGTCGACGAGGCTTACCTGAACAAGATCGAGCAGGCGCGTAACGACTCCTCCAAGATCAAGACCCAGGCGGTCAGCGCGATCATCGATCTGTACAACAACTGAGTAACTACCGGCCCTGAGGGGCCGGTTTTGTATCTTAAATAAAGAATTGAGTGAAGGAGTGGCAGCATGAGTCAGGAATGGGATGCCGGTCGGTTGGACAGCGACCTCGATGGCGTGGCTTTCGATACCCTGGCTGTGCGCGCCGGCCAGCACCGCACGCCGGAAGGTGAGCATGGTGACCCGATGTTCTTCACCTCCAGCTACGTGTTCCGCACTGCGGCAGACGCGGCGGCACGCTTTGCTGGCGAAGTGCCGGGTAACGTCTATTCCCGCTACACCAACCCGACGGTACGCGCTTTCGAAGAGCGCATCGCGGCACTGGAGGGGGCAGAGCAGGCCGTCGCCACGGCAACTGGCATGGCGGCCATCCTCGCGGTGGTCATGAGCCTGTGCAGTGCCGGTGACCACGTGTTGGTGTCGCGCAGTGTGTTTGGTTCGACCATCAGTCTCTTCGAGAAGTACTTCAAGCGCTTTGGCATTGAAGTCGACTACGTGCCGCTGGCGGACCTTTCTGCCTGGGATGGGGCCATCAAGGCCAATACCAAATTGCTGTTCGTCGAATCGCCGTCCAACCCGTTGGCAGAGCTGGTGGATATCGCCGCCCTCGCCGAAGTGGCCCACGCCAAAGGTGCGATGTTGGTGGTGGATAACTGCTTCTGCACGCCTGCCTTGCAGCAGCCGCTGAAGCTGGGCGCAGATATTGTGGTGCATTCGGCCACCAAGTTCATCGACGGCCAGGGGCGTTGCATGGGCGGCGTGGTGGCCGGCCGTGGCGAGCAAATGAAGGAAGTAGTAGGTTTCTTGCGTACCGCTGGCCCGACTCTGAGCCCGTTCAATGCCTGGATTTTCCTCAAGGGCCTGGAAACCCTCAGCCTGCGGATGAAGGCCCATTGCGCCAACGCCCAGGCCCTGGCCGAGTGGCTGGAGCAGCAGGACGGCATCGAGAAAGTCCACTACGCCGGCTTGAAGAGCCATCCGCAACACGAACTGGCCCAGCGTCAGCAGCGTGGGTTCGGTGCGGTGGTCAGTTTCGAGGTCAAGGGTGGCAAGGAGGGCGCATGGCGCTTTATCGACGCCACGCGCCTGATTTCCATCACCGCCAACCTGGGTGATAGCAAGACCACCATTACCCATCCAAGCACCACTTCCCATGGCCGCCTGGCCCCGCAGGAGCGTGAGGCTGCCGGTATCCGCGACAGCCTGATCCGCGTTGCGGTGGGGCTGGAAGACGTGGCTGACTTGCAGGCCGACCTGGCTCGCGGGCTGGCTGCCTTGTGATCGAGTGGTCCCTGGAGGCGGCTGGCGCCAGTAATGGCAGGGTCGCGTTGGTGACAGGTGCGGCGCGGGGTATCGGCCTGGGGATCGCGGCCTGGTTGGTCAGCGAAGGTTGGCAAGTGGTGTTGGCCGACCTGGATCGCGAGCGGGGCGCCAAGGTGTCCAAGGTGCTGGGCGATAACGCCTGGTTTATCACCATGGATGTGGCCGATGAGCAGCAGGTGGCGCTGGGAGTTGCCGAGGTGCTGGGCCAGTTCGGGCGCCTGGATGCGCTGGTGTGCAATGCTGCTGTGGCCGATCCGCGCAATATCACACTGGATAGCCTGGACCTGGCGTACTGGAACCGGGTGCTGGCGGTGAACCTCAGTGGGCCGATGTTGCTGGCCAAGCACTGCGCGCCTTATCTGCGGGCCCATGGTGGCGCCATCGTCAACCTGGCCTCGACCCGGGCCCGGCAGTCGGAGCCGGACACCGAGGCCTATGCGGCGAGCAAGGGCGGCCTGTTAGCCCTGACGCACGCGCTGGCCATCAGTCTTGGGCCGGAGGTGCGGGTCAACGCCGTCAGCCCTGGCTGGATCGACGCCCGTGATCCCGCTGCGCGCCGTGCAGAGCCACTGAGTGACGCCGATCATGCGCAGCATCCTGCGGGCCGGGTAGGCACGGTTGAGGATGTGGCGGCCATGGTGGCATGGCTGCTGTCGCGTAGCGCCGGGTTTGTCACTGGGCAAGAGTTCGTGGTGGATGGTGGCATGAGCAAGAAGATGATTTACAGCGAGTAGAGCGGGGAGCGGTCTTGAAGCGATTTTGTCTTTTTCAGAAAAACTTCAAGCAGGCTCTTGACTTAGGTCCGCTACCTGCGTAAATTTCGCGGCCTCAACGAAGCAAAGGGTGATTAGCTCAGCTGGGAGAGCATCTGCCTTACAAGCAGAGGGTCGGCGGTTCGATCCCGTCATCACCCACCACTTCTTGAGAGTTTTGCCCTAGGGCAAGACGCAACGTTAAAGGTTGCACCGACGCGCAGCGGTAGTTCAGTCGGTTAGAATACCGGCCTGTCACGCCGGGGGTCGCGGGTTCGAGTCCCGTCCGCTGCGCCATATTTTCCAGGTCCGATGTTTCGGATTTGAGATTGAACAGCCAAGGCTGCTCGGTCAGATGTTTGAAGGCGGTTGAAGGTGACACTTCGGCAGTCTGAGCGATACGCAGCGGTAGTTCAGTCGGTTAGAATACCGGCCTGTCACGCCGGGGGTCGCGGGTTCGAGTCCCGTCCGCTGCGCCATATCTGTTCCAGGGTCCACTGAACACCCTGAGAGCGCCAAGAAGAGCTTTATGCTTGATTGGATCGATAGCAAAGACCCTGGTCGAAAGACCGGGGTTTTTTGTGTCTGCGATTTGATGATGCAACTTGTAGGAGCCGGCTTGCCGGCTCCTACAGGGTATCGATCAGAAACCCAGCTTGTCCCGCAGCCCGTAGTACCACGCGCCCAGCGCCGCAAATGGCGTGCGCAGCAGTTGGCCGCCCGGGAACGGGTAGTGCGGCAGGTCGGCAAACGCATCAAAACGTTCTGCCTGGCCTCTGAGGGCTTCGGCCAGTACCTTGCCTGCCAGGTGCGTATACGTCACGCCGTGGCCACTACAGCCTTGGGAGTAGTAGATGTTGTCGCCGATGCGGCCGACCTGGGGCAGGCGCGAGAGGGTTAGCAGGAAGTTGCCGGTCCAGGCGTAGTCGATTTTTACATCCTTCAATTGTGGAAAGGCCTTGAGCATCTTCGGCCGGATGATCGCTTCGATGTTCGCCGGGTCCCGCGCGCCATACACCACGCCACCGCCGAAGATCAGGCGCTTGTCGCTGGTCAGTCGGTAGTAGTCGAGCAAGTAGTTGCAATCTTCGACGCAGAAGTCCTGGGGCAGCAGGCTTTTAGCCAGCTCATCACCCAGGGGCGCCGTGGTAATCACTTGTGTGCCGCAAGGCATCGACTTGGCCGCCAACTCGGGCACCAGGTTGCCCAGGTAGGCATTGCCGGCGACGATGATGAATTTGGCCTTCACCTTGCCTTGGGCGGTGTGGACGACAGGGTTGGCGCCACGCTCGATGCGCACGGCGGCGGACTGTTCGTAGATCGTGCCACCCAGGGACTCCACGGCTGCCGCTTCACCCAATGCCAGGTTGAGCGGATGGATATGCCCGCCACTCATGTCCAGCAGGCCGCCCACGTAGTTCTCACAGGCCACCACCTCGCGGATGCGCCGCTCGTCGAGCAGTTCCAATTGAGTATGGCCGTAGCGTTCCCACAAGCGCTTCTGCGACTCCAGGTGGCCCATGTGCTTGCTATTGAGCGCGGCGAATACACCGCCGTCCTTCAAATCGCACTGGATCTGGTACTTGGCGACCCGCTCACGAATGATCCTGCCGCCCTCGAATGCCATTTGCCCCAATAGCTGTGCCTGCTGCGCACCGACGCTACGCTCGATCACATCGATATCACGGCTGTAGCTGTTGACGATCTGGCCACCATTGCGCCCGGATGCACCGAAACCTACCTTCGCGGCTTCCAGCACCGTCACACGAAAGCCGTTCTCCAGCAGAAACAGCGCGCTCGACAACCCGGTATAGCCCGCACCGATCACGCATACATCGGTTTCGACTTCACCTTGCAGCACTGGCCGGGGAGGTACCGCATTGGCGGAGGCGGCGTAATAGGACTGGGGGTAGGGGGTGTTCGCCATACTGGAACCTCTGTTTTATATTTTTTACGAGTGCGCCGATCCTACCTCAGTTGAAAATGCCCTGCCAGCCACCCGGAAAAAGCAGCGGCGCCAATAAAAAATAAAAAATTCGCATATTCATAGGCTTAGCTGCAAAAAAGGTGTTGACACCCCTCGGGAATTCCGTAGAATGCCGCCTCACAGCAGGCACGTAGCTCAGTTGGTTAGAGCACCACCTTGACATGGTGGGGGTCGTTGGTTCGAGTCCAATCGCGCCTACCAAACAAAATCCGCTCTGCTGGGCGGTCTAGAAGGGCTCACCGAAAGGTGGGCCCTTTTTTGTTGTCTGGGATTTCATGCAAAGCTTCGCCCCGACAATTGCACTGCACCTTCAGGTCGGCTTTCAGCTTCATGTTTCTGCGCTTGAAGGCCGACGACCTACCCGGTAGAGGTAGCGTTGCTTATCCCGAGAAATTTGCCATTTCTGACCCGCTTAGCGATTGCGCCTAAAGGTCCATCTCTACGCTTCAAATGTAAAACATTCGCATTTATACTGCGCGCAATCGCACCTTTCTCCAGGTCATCCGTTCCTCTCATCGCGCAGGTCATTGTGCAGGCCGACCCTCCAAAACCCACACTGCTGGCAGCATTGGTTCGGCACTACGACGAGTTGGTGGATCATGTGCGCCGGCGTTTTGGCGAACGGATTTTCGCTCGTGAGGTGATACACGACTTGTGCCTGCAGTTGCTTGAGCAGGATGAAAAGCAAGGTGTGCGCACGCCAGTGGCCTTGTTGCGCAAGATCGCCAGCGATATGGCGATCAGCCGGTATCGCAGCGAGCGTCGGCGCCAGGGTTGGGTGGTCGGTGTTTCGGTGTTGCCACAAGTGGTCTGCGGTGCGCCGAGCCAGGAGCGTCATCTTGATGGGGAAAGGGCCCTGGAGCTGCTGACCGAGGCGATTGCCAGTCTGCCGCCGCGCTGCCAAATGGTGTTTGTCATGCACAAAGTGCATGAACTGCCCCAGGCCGAAGTGGCTGCGCGCCTGGGTATTTCCCTGAAGACCGTCGAAAAGCACCTACGCCTGGGTATGGGGATGTGCCGCGCACATCTAGGCTCGGAGGTCTTGCCATGAGTCGCGACCCGCACAAGAGCAAGGACTTCAGCCAGGAAGACGAGGCCATCGCACGGGTTCGTGAGGACCTCAAGCAACGATTTCCGTTGCCCTCGCCGACGCCCGCGAAAAACAAACGCCCGGCAGGAAAAACCCTCGGGCTGCTGCTGTTGGCGATTGTTGCAGGTGTGGCCTGGATTGATCCTGCTTACCGCAGCGAGCATGTTGCCAGCCAGGTAGGGCAGCGCCAGGCGCTGCTGCTGGCTGATGGCACTCAGGTGTTGCTCGACAGCAACACCGAGATGACGATCAGTTGGCACCTGCGCAGCCGCCAGGTCGAGCTGAAGGCGGGGCAGGCGTTGTTTGAAGTGTCGCCGATGGTCTACCGGCCGTTTCTGGTCGATGCCGGGTTGGCTGTGGTGCGAGTGGTGGGCACCCGTTTTAACGTCAGGCGCCAGGAACAGGATGTGCAGGTCACGGTGGCTGAAGGCAGGGTCGCCGTGCGTGCGGCCGCTACGGGGGCAGTGGCTGCGCTGGAGCCCGGGCAGCAGTTGCGTGTGCATAAGGGGCAAGAGGCTCGGTTGGGACGGGTGGACGTGGATGACGTCACCGCCTGGCAACAAAGCCGGCTGGTCTTTGAAAGCACTCCGCTCGAAGACGTCATCGACACACTGCAGCGCTATCACCGCCAGCCCATAAGGCTCATGGACCCCAGGCTTGCGCGCCTGCCGGTTTCCGGTGTGTTTGACAGTGGTCACGTTGATCGCTTGCTGGCGCTGTTGCCCGGGATCCTGCCGGTGCGCGTTTCCACTGCGACCGATGGCTCGGTCCTGATCGATTCCCCCGGCCAGAAAAAATAATCTTCAACCGAGGTAGGGTTGCGCCGCAGTGCTGACGGCTATCTCCCTGTAACCCTACTTCGTGGAGAATAAAAACGTGAGTCAGTCCTTCCTGCGCGCGCCGGTGCGCATGTCCTTGCTGGCCAGCAGCTTGCTCCTGAGCCAATGGTCGTTGGCAGAATCTGCACCGGTTGATTTCGATGTCCCGGCCGCATCGCTGGAGAAATCCCTGAATGCCGTAGCCCGGCAATCTTCGGCACAGATCCTGTTCGCCAGTGAAATCACGGCCGGCAAGACCGCACCGGCCTTGCGCGGGCGCTACACATTGCAGGAAGCGCTTGAACGGTTGCTCGGCCAAAGCGGGCTGACGGTGCAGGCGCGTGATGAGCAAACGTTCCTGGTGGTCCAGGGGCATACCGCCAACACCTCCCAGGCGCCGGCCCCCACGCCAGGCACAATGGAGCTGTCCAGCCTGACCATCAGCGCCTCGCGGCTCGACAGCGACCTGGTGCCCCAGGCTCGCCAGGTCAATGTCATCGAACACAAACAGTTGGAGCAACTGCGCCAGGGCTCGGACAGCCTGGCCACCTTGCTGGCCAAGAGCATCCCGGGCATGGCCGACTCAAGCCGGACCATTACCGACTACGGGCAAACCTTGCGCGGGCGGACGATGCTGGTGCTGGTCGACGGTGTTCCGCTCAATACCAACCGCGATTCCTCGCGCAACCTGGCGAACATCGACCCCGCGCTGATCGAGCGTATCGAAGTGATCCGTGGCAGCAGTGCGATCTACGGCGCCGGTGCGACTGGAGGCATCATCTCCATCACGACGCGTCCGGCAGGCGGCGAGCCGCGAGCGACCACCAGCCTGAGCGCCGTCTCGCCCTTGAGCAAACTGGGTAGCGATGGCCTGGGCGGCCAGTTGCAGCATCATGTTGCCGGGTCCCAGGGCCGGGTGGAGTACGCACTGGACTTTGGTGCCCGCCACATTGGTGCCTCCTACGACGCCAAGGGGCACCGCCTTGCGCCAGAGCCAAGCCAGGGCGATCTGTTCGACTCCAATACCTTCAATGTCGGCGGCAAGTTGGGCTTGCGCCTTGATGATGTGCAGCGCATCCAGCTTTCTGCCAGCCATTACAACGCCGAGCAAAACAGCGACTACACCTCCGACCCGTCCGTGGCCAGGCTTCCTGCGGGCTCGGTGCCTGCGCGCCCGTTGTCCGGCCTGTCGTTGGAGGAGCAGAACCAGATCAAGAACACCCTGCTCAACCTGGAGTACGCCCATGCCGACGTGCTGGGCGGCACGCTCAATGCGCAGATCTACTACCGGGACTACTTCACCCGGTTCACGCCGTTCGATGCCCGCGCAGTGGCGACCCGTGGACGCAATGTCGACCAGGTCATGCAGAACAGTGAAGTGTTTGGCAGCCGGGTCACGCTACGCACGCCGCTGGGGAGCCTGGGCAACACAGAGTTGTTATGGGGCGCTGACTTCAACCAGGAGCGCAGCGACATGCCCATCGACATCTTCGACCCGCGAGCCTTTGACGCCAGCGGCGGCAGGGTGTTTGACAAGATCGGCAAGCTCACCTACATGCCCGACCTGACAACCCGCAGCCTCGGCGGCTTTGCACAGTTGCAGCATAAGCTCAACGAACAATGGTCGGTGGAAGGCGGCGTACGCTACGAATATGCCACTGCCCAGTACGATGACTTTATCCCGCTCTCGGAGTCGGCAGCGACCCAGCCGGCCACTGTTCGCGGGGGCAAGGTGCATTATGATTCGGTGCTGTCCAACATCAGCCTGACCTACTCGCCGGTAGCGGGCCAGGAGGTCTACGCGGCGTTCAGCCAGGGCTTCCAGTTGCCCGATATCGGGGTGCAAATGCGCAATGCCCGGCGTGGATTCGATATCGGCTCCTCCAACCTGGAGCCGGTGAAAACCAACAACTACGAACTGGGCTGGCGCGGCGCGCTGGGCGAGCAGACATTGGCCTCGCTGGCCGTGTTCTACACCACGTCCAAGCTTGGGGATGTGCAGAGTTTCAACAATGGCCTGATCCTGACCCGCACCCAAGAGCGAATCTACGGTGTGGAAGGCAGTGCCGACTGGCTGACCGACGATGAGCGCTGGGGCGCCGGCGGCACCTTTACCTGGATCAAAGGCCGGGAGCAGCCCGAAGGCCGTGGCTGGCAAGACATGACCGGGTATCGCATCCCGCCGCTCAAACTGACCGCGTACCTGGAGTTCAAGCCGACTGAAGCCTGGAGCAACCGCTTGCAGGCCAACTTTTTTGACGGCGCCGACTATCGCCTGGATGGTGTTGCCAGCTTTGGGCGACGCAAGGTCGACAGTTACACCACCGTCGATATGATCAGCCAATACCAACTCAGTGAAAATGATCAGGTCAGCATGGGGGTCCAGAACCTGTTCAATCGCAGTTACTACCCGCTTTACAGTCAACTGATGCGTAGCAGCAACAACACCAGCCACCTGCCTGCGCCAGGCACCGTACTGACGGCAAGCTACACACATCAGTGGTAAACCGCACAGTGTGTGCGCAAGTTGCGTCTGATTGATCCATGATCGCGACACCCATATTGAGCCGGCCTGCCGGGTGTTATAGAACAACACCCTTGCAGTGCCTGCTGAGGCTGTCTAGAGCTTAACTATGGGTTTGAAAATGAAAGTAGAGAAAACCAACAAGATCCTGGCCGCTCCCATTCTCTTCTCGCTTTTGATGCTTCAGTGCGCGCCCGCATGGTCCGGGCAAGTCACAGGCGCTGTTTCCAATGATTTGACGGCAGCCGTTGCCTGGAGGCAGACGGCTGCTGAATTCGAGGCGCTCTACTATCAAGGTTTCAACGTCGCCAAGATGCGCCTGGACAGCGCTCTGCAAGCGCATAAGGCCGGTGATCGGCCGTTGGCGATTATCAGTGACATCGACGACACCGTGTTGAGCAGCAATAGCTATTGGGGCTACATGATCAATTCGGACAAAGAGTTCTTCGATGATGCCGCCTGGGACCAATGGGTGGCTGAAAACGGCCCGGTGGCCACCCCCGGTGCAGTGGAGTTCTTGAGTTATGCGCAAGCCAAAGGGGTCGAGGTTTTCTACGTCACGAGCCGTGACCAGGGCGAAAAAACCTATGAGTACGCCTTGGCCAACCTGCGCAAGAACAAGCTGCCCTTTGCCGATGAAAAGCACCTGACGGTTTATCGCGACTCTTCCAATAAAGAGCCCCGGCAGATAGAAATTGCCAAGGATTATGAGGTGGTCGTGATGCTGGGCGACAACCTCAATGACTTCAAACGCAAGTACTACGTGTCTGATGTGCAGCAACGCATGGCGTTGATGACCGAGGATAAACAACAGTTCGGGCGCAAGTTTATTCTCTTCCCCAACCCCACCGATGGGCATTGGCTCAAAGCCATCTTTGGTGATTCCGAGCCGCCCGCCACACCGCAAAACAGCGCCAAATTCAAGGCTGCAGCCGGCTCCAAGGCTTGGCAGCCCTGATCAAGCAGGTTGACCCAAAAGGGCTTGCCACGGTTTGAGCCTTGCACATCGTGGCAAGCCCTGATTGGATTACATCCCCTCACAAACTTTATTGATTTGCAGCAACAATTTTTCTTGTTGGACACCCTCCGCTCCAAGCGGCAAAGATGCCCGCCAGTGACCCTCGACCTACCCGGTCAATAATAAAAATCCGCGTCGGGCTGCCCGTTATCGTTTATCGGCGATGCAGGCGTCGCAGCACGCAATCAAGGACTCAACGCCATGCAAACTGTTGTGAACCTGTGGCCGCTGATTGGCGTGCTCGTCATCGTGGTCGGCTTTGTGTTGCGCTTCAATCCGTTGCTGGTGGTAACGGCGGCGGCGATTGCCACCGGATTTGCCGCGCACTTCCCCCTGGAAAAAATCCTCGCCACCATGGGCGATGGCTTCCTGCAGACCCGCGCTTTGCAACTGATCCTGTTGCTGCCCCTGGCCGTTATCGGCCTGCTGGAGCGCCATGGCCTGCGCCTGCACGCGCAGAACTGGATTGCGCGCTTCGAGCGCGCCACCGTCGGGCGCCTGTTGATCATCTATCTGTTTGTTCGTGAGTCCACGGCGGCCATGGGCCTGACCAGCCTTGGCGGGCACCCGCAAATGGTGCGCCCGTTGCTGGCGCCCATGGCGGAAGGCGCTGCCGAGAAACGCTTCGGAAAACTGCCGGACAAGGTGCGGCACAAGGTCCTGGCGATGTGCGCCGCCACAGACAACGTGGGGCTGTTTTTTGGTGAAGACATCTTCGTGGCCTTTGGTGCGATTGCCCTGATGCATACCTTCCTGCTGGGTTCGGGTATTGATGTCGAGCCGCTGCATATTGCGGTGTGGGGCATCCCCACGGCGATTTGTGCGTTCATTGTGCATGCCATACGCTTGCATCGCTTTGACCGAAGGCTGACCCGTGAGCTGACGGCCACTGCGCCAGTCACCGCTCAGTCGGAGGCCGCGCAATGATCATTTCCATCCAATACCTGTACTGGCTCGCCGGCGTTTTGTTGCTGATTACGGCGGGCATGATCCTGGCTGACCGGACCCATCCCAAGCGTTGGTCAAGCGCGTTGTTCTGGTTGCTGTTCGCCATTCCGTTTTTGGTGGGCGAGCACCTGCCGTCGGTGGTGGTGGGTGTTGGCGTGGTGCTGATGGCACTGATCGCCGGGCTCGGCGGGGTAGGGCGTGGCACCCATGCCGAGTTGCATGACAAGGCGTCCCGCGCCAGCGCTGGCCGGCTGGGCCATAAACTATTTATTCCGGCCCTGGCCATTCCGTTGACCACGGTGATTGGCTCGGTGCTGCTCAAGAACACCGAGATTGGTGGCGTGCCGCTGCTGGATCCGAAGAACACCACGTTCGTGTCCCTGGGGCTCGGTTGCCTGATTGCCCTGGGGTTGGCCTGCTGGCTGACCCGCGATACGCCGGTGCAGGCCTTGCGTGAATCGCGACGCCTGACCGAAGCCCTGGGCTGGGCCATGGTGCTGCCGCAGATGCTGGCCATGCTCGGCCTGCTGTTCAACGAAGCCGGCGTTGGCACGGCCGTGGCTCATGTCACCACCACCTACATCAACCTGGATTACAAGTTGGTGGCGGTGATGGTCTACGTGCTGGGCATGGCGCTGTTCACCGTGATCATGGGTAACGGCTTCGCCGCCTTCCCGGTCATGACCGGCGGGGTTGGCGTGCCGGTACTGGTGGGCATTTATGGCGGCAACCCGGCGGTGATGGCGGCCATCGGCATGTTTTCCGGGTACTGCGGCACGCTGATGACCCCGATGGCGGCGAACTTCAATATTGTGCCTGCGGCGCTCCTGGAGTTACCGGACAAAAACGCGGTGATCAAGGCGCAGATGCCCACGGCGTTGATGATGTTGCTGGTCAATATCGTCCTTCTTTATGTATTGATGTGAGGTGGTGATGGGGACTGTGCTGCTGACGGGTTTCGAGCCGTTCGATCAAGACCTGATCAACCCGTCCTGGGAGGCAGTGCGCCTGCTCGATGGGGTGCAACTGCAAGACGGTGTGACAATCGTCGCCCGCCAATTGCCCTGTGCCTTCGCCACTGTCGGCGCCTGCCTGGAACAGTTATTGGCCGAGCATCGACCGCAACTGGTGATTGCTACCGGGCTGGGGCCTGGGCGCAGTGATATTTCCATCGAGCGGGTTGCGATCAATCTCAACGATGCACGGATCCCGGACAACCTCGGTGCCCAGCCCGTGGATACGGCAGTGATTCCTGGGGGGCCTGCTGCCTACTTCAGCACTTTGCCGGTCAAGGCCATGGTCAAGGCGCTACGCACGGCCGGAATTGCCGCCTCGGTCTCGCACACAGCGGGCACTTTCGTATGCAATCAGGTGTTCTACAGCTTGCAGCATGCGTTGGCGGGGTCGGGAGTGCGCAGTGGGTTTATCCATGTGCCTTTTCTGCCAGGGCAGGCGGCCGAGCCTCAGCCCTCGATGGCGTTGGCGACAACGGTTGAAGGGCTGCGGGTGGCAATCCTGGCCGCCTGGAATACGCCACGTGACATCGCCGAGAGCGCTGGCCAGGTCTGCTGATGACGGCCGATCCGCCGTTTACAACGCCTGGGCTGATCCGTAGATTGCATCACGGCCCAACCACGGGCGACGAGCGCACGAGGAAACCCAGCAGTGTCCGCCAAACATCCGGCCGTATTTGATCGCCAGTACCGTGCATTTCTGTTTGATATGGATGGCACGCTCCTTAACTCCATCGCCGCCGCAGAGCGGGTCTGGGCTGCCTGGGCGCTGCGCCATGGCCTGGACGTCGAGGCGTTCCTGACCACCATCCATGGCGTGCGGGCTATCGACACGATCAGCCGCCAGGCCTTGCCAGGGGTGGACGCGCACGCGCAAGCGCGCGCTATTACCGAGGCAGAGATCGAGGACGTGGAGGGCGTGGTGGCAATCCCAGGTGCCGTGGCCTTTTTGCAGAGCTTGCCTGCGCACTGCTGGGCCGTGGTCACTTCTGCGCCCAAGGCCCTTGCGTTGAGCCGTATGCACGCCGCAGGCCTGGTCCCGCCGGCCGTCATGGTTACGGCTGAGGATGTGACCAATGGCAAGCCGGACCCGACCTGTTATCTGCTCGGCGCGCAGCGTTTGGGAGTGCCGATAGGCGAGTGCCTGGTGTTCGAGGATGCAGCGGCGGGCATTCGTGCAGGCGAGGCGGCGGGCGCGGACGTGGTAGTGGTGACATCCACCCATGGCGAGCCGATGCTGACGGAGCATGGGACTATTGCAAATTATAACGACGTGCGTGCCCAGTGCGATGCTGATGGCCGGCTGCGCCTGCTGCCGTCTACAACGGCTTGAATGCCATGCCGCGCCGGGTCAGCAGGATGTTTTGCGCGCCAATCCACTGGTGGCCCAGAGGGTCGACAATGTGCCCAAGGGTGAAGGTGCCCGTGATCAGTTTCAGCAGATAAAGCTCGCGCAGGCCAGCGAGGATTTCTTCGGGCTTGCCCCGCAGTTCGCTGGAGGATTTCGGGTTATCTACCGAGAGTTGTTCGATCAGGGACTGTAGGTGCTTGGCGTTATGTTCTATGTCCATATCGATAATGTTTTTTATGAAAGATATGGGTATGGGTGCTACCGACGTGGATAGTTCCTCATAGTTTGAATATAGGATCCAGTCGGTGTTTCAAGAAGGGGTTTTCTGGTGACCACGCCCAAATGCGCGGCGGTTGAGTTTGCGCTGGATCGCAGCCTGAAGGGGCTTGAGGCAGAAGCAGAACAGATAGCCACCGAGAAACAGCGCCAGGTCAGGCCAAGAATCGGCATCCTGCGCGGGGGTACTGCCTTCCATGTAAAACCTGAGGCCGTATCCGATTGTCACGAAAGCCAGGGCAATCAGTAGGGCAATCATCCAGGATTTGTAGGCATAAGGCTCTTTGAGGGATCGCCTCATCAACGCGCTCCGAATGCACCGTAAGGTTTTGTTACGTTCCTGGAGAGATTTGTCTGCTAAATGTGCAGCAAGTTCCGTGGCTGAACCTGTGTGCTGACCACTGGTGGCGGGGCCTGGCGCAAGTTGCGCGGATCACGGGATTCCGTGGGCAGGCCAAGGGGCTTTCGCCAGCCGTTACAGGGGCGAGCGGGCTGGCTACTGGGGAGGCTTCAAGGTGTTTCGCGTTTGTCCGGTGCAGTCAGGCCTGCCTGGATGCGCTGGTAAATCTCTTCGCGATGCACGGCAACATCCTTGGGAGCATTGATGCCGATTCTTACTTGCTGGCCGCTAACGCCCAGAATGGTGATAGTAATGTCATCACCGATATTTATGCTTTCACCGACTTTGCGGGTGAGTATCAGCATGGACTTCTCCTTGATTGCTTTGAAGGACGCATGTTTCTAACAGGGCGGATGTCGGTTGTGTGTAGCTTACTGTGAAGCGCTTCCCTGTGGCTGCCTCTTTAGGACGCATGGAGGCGGCATTAATTCCCATGGCGCCATCATACAGGTCTGGGAAACATCCTTCGCAATGTTTAAGCCAACGTTTATGACGGCCAGAATAGACAGTGAATGATAAAGTTGCCTCTTTGATCCTTAAAGGGGCAGGGCAGTGCGTAAAGTAGCGATGGCAATTGTGGTATTGGCGTTGGCCGGATGCGGTGACGGGCCCAATCTCGACACCCCCCGAGACAAGGCTGAAGCCGCCAAGGCCCAGGCTCCTGCGGTTGCCGCTGTGCAGTGGGACATCCTGGTGCGCTCGCCCGACAACAAGCTGCAGGCGCTGAGTGACCTGACCGCCTGGTTGCTGGAAAACGGCTTCACGTTCTATCTGGCCAAGGAAGACGGCAAGGACCTGGTGCTGTTAGGGCCGTTCGCCAGCAAGGCCGAGGCCGAAGCAAAGCAGGCCCAATTGCAGGAAAGGCTGGTGAAAAAGAAGAAAACCGACGCCGAGTCGCTGGTGATCGAGCACAAGGCCCGCCCGTAATACGGTGGTTGGCGGGATCCGTGGATCCCGCTCGCGTTTATCCGCAGGCCTTGAGGTTCACCGGGCCGACGAACTCATTGCCACGCCCCATCACGCAGGCCACGGTCTGATTGCGCTGGCGCTCCCAGGGCTGAACGGGATAGGTACGGTTCCAGGCTTCATACAACTGGCGGTCCTGTTTCGACAGGCGCAGGCCGTATTGTTTGCTCATGTAAAAGTACGTCCGGGCAATCATGCCGCGGATGGATGGCCTGGGCATGACCTTCTTGGCCTTGAAGTCCACCTGGGTCAGGCATGAACCATATTGCCCACCCTGCACCGGCAACCAGCCAAAACTGAAGTTGTTGCGATCGCCATTGACCTCGCCGATGCTCGGCACCAGGTTGTGCAGGTCAGCTTCGGCGCGTTTGAAGACGCTATCGGTACGTGTGCAGTTCTTGCGACCACCGTCCTGCCAGCACTGGCGTTGATGGCCGATCTGCCACGCCGGGACAATGTGTTCCCACTCGATGCGCGCCGCGCGGTTGGCGTTTTTACGGGGAATGTAGCCGCAGGCTTTCAGGTCTACCCGGTTACCCGTGTATTTGCAGCCGCAATAAAACTCCGTGGATTGCGGGGCGTAGAGTTTCCAGGCGATTTTCTTGGCTTCACTGAAGGTGCGTGGGGCTTGGGCGTGGGCGGTGGTGGCAAAAAACACACAGAACAGGGCGATAAAACGGACACTCATTGACTCAATCTTCCTTCGGTACGACCCAGAAAATCTGCACGCCGCCATCATCGCGATAGGCGAGGGTGACGTTGTCGTTTTCTGCGATTTCCTCCAGTAGTCGTGCCCATTCGTCCTCGGGTTCCTCGGGCAGGCGAAAAATCAGCGCGGCCTTGTTTTTTTGCGCGTTGGTGGAATTGATGATTTTTTGCACGCGGATCGCCAGGCGTTGATAGGCGTCGGGAGGTGTCGGTGCTGCGGAGGAGGGCTTGGCCACGGAGGAGTCCTTAATTAGCTGTACGAACATACAGTATTTAACTGTGAGGAAATTCGCAACTGCTTAAAATTCAAGAAGTCCGTGTGACAACGGTTTACGCGGATTGGTGTACAGCGAGGATTTTTTGTAGGAGCCGACTTGCCGGCGATGGCATCCCTGGGACCACCATCGCCGGCAAGGGTTATATCAGTGACTCAGTATTCCCAGAACATGCGTTGCAGTTCTTTGCTGTCCTGGGTCTTGGTCAGGGCGACCATGGCCAGGATGCGGGCTTTTTGCGGGTTCAGGTCATGAGCCACGACCCAGTCGTATTTGTCGTCAGGCTGTTCGGCATTGCGCAGAACGAAACCGCCGGCATTGACGTGGGAAGAGCGAATGATTTGCACGCCTTCCTTACGCAGTTCCTGCAGGGCAGGTACTACCTTGGCCGGTACCGAGCCATTGCCGGTGCCGGCATGGATGATGGCTTTGGCGCCAGCCTGGGCCAGGGCTTTGTAGGCGGTGTCGCTGACGTTGCCATAGCCGTAGGCAATTTCAACATCCGGCAGGCTCTTGATGTTCTTGATATCGAACTCAGAGTTCATGGTGTGACGCTTGGCCGGCTGGCGGAACCAGTAGGACTTGCCTTCTACAACCATGCCCAGTGGGCCCCAGGCACTTTTGAAGGCTTCGGTCTTGATGTTGATCATTTTGCTGACGTCGCGACCCGACTGGATCTCGTCGTTCATGGTCACCAGTACGCCTTTGCCGCGTGCGTCTTTGCTACCGGCTACAGCCACGGCGTTGTACAGGTTGAGCATGCCATCGGCAGACATGGCAGTGCCTGGACGCATGGAGCCCACGACTACGATTGGCTTGTCGGTTTTTTCCACCAGGTTGAGGAAGTAGGCGGTTTCTTCGAGGGTGTCGGTGCCGTGGGTGATCACGATACCGTCCACGTCCTTGCTGTCGGCAAGTTCGGCGACACGACGACCCAGTTGCAGCAGGTTTTCGTTGGTGATGCTTTCGGAAGCAATCTGCATCACCTGCTCACCACGCACGTTGGCGATCTGGCTGAGCTCGGGAATGCCGGCGATCAGTTGTTCGATACCGACTTTGGCGGCCTGGTAGGTGGCGCTGTTGGCAGCGCTGGCGCCGGCGCCGGCGATGGTGCCGCCAGTGGCCAGCACGACCACGTTGGACAGCTTGGTCTTGGATTCAACTTCCTTGGCCTGGGCGGCAACCGGGAAGAGCAGCAGCAGGGCTAAGGCGCCCGGAACAAAGTTCTTGAGTGCAGATTTCATTATTTTTCTCTCTAGTTTTGATGAGTGCGTGTGCAGGTTCATCCAGAACACCCAGGGCTGCGCTGAGCGCCACAAGGTGCTGTTTAAGAGCAGGATTTGTACCAGGCGGATTTTGTTCTAGGTTTGATTTTAACTTATTGATTTAAATCATTTTTTTACATTTAGAAAATTTGCTGGCTTTAACTCGTGTCCGAATTTCCGAACGCTGGCGGCTTCGGCGTTCGGTTGTCCGAAAATCACCCTGGAAAAATCAGCACCACCCTCCTGAAGTGTTCCTGCGCAACTGTCGTTTTAGAGAACGATTACCCAACCCGAATGTTTAGCCCGCACGCGGTCAAGTTGTAAGGCAGGCGCTAGAGCCTGCGCAGGAAAAGCACATTTCTCTCGTTGACAAAATTCAGCAGTCTTCGCATAGTTTGTTTAGCGCAAACGTTTGCGAGCTGTTTCACGAGCACTCCATGAGTGAGGTGAAGGTGCAGGCGTTGCTCACAATAATCATAAGATCGGAGTGAACCCATGAAGCTGCCATTCGCTGGACGTTTACTGGCTGCCGCTGTACTGGCTGCCGCATCCGCTGCCCTGCCTCTCTCCTCTGCATTCGCTGATGACACCGCCGTCAAACCCAAGGTCGGCCTGGTGATGAAGTCTTTGGCCAACGAGTTTTTCGTCACCATGCAAGACGGTGCCAAGGACTATCAGAAAGCCCACGCCGCTGATTTCGACATGATCACCAACGGCATCAAGAACGAAACCGATACCTCGGCGCAGATCGATATCGTCAACCAAATGGTTCTCGCCAAGGTCGACGCCATCGTCATCGCGCCCGCCGACTCCAAGGCGTTGGTCAACGTGCTGAAGAAAGCCTCCGACGCCGGGATCAAGGTGGTCAACATCGATAACCGCCTCGACCCTGAAGTGCTGAAAAGCAAAAACCTCGACGTTCCCTTTGTCGGCCCGGATAACCGTAAGGGTTCGCGCCTGGTCGGCGAGTACCTGGCCAAGCAACTGGCGAGCGGTGACAAGGTTGGGATCATCGAAGGTGTGCCGACCACCACCAACGCCCAGCAACGCACCGCCGGGTTCAAGGATGCGATGGATGCGGCCGGCATGAAGATTGTCTCCGTGCAGTCCGGTAACTGGGAAATTGACCAGGGCAACAAGGTCGCGGCGGCCATGTTGAGCGAATACCCGGACCTCAAGGCACTGCTGGCCGGTAACGACAATATGGCTTTGGGCGCCGTTTCTGCGGTGCGCGCGGCGGGCAAGGCGGGCAAGGTGCAGGTAGTTGGCTACGACAACATTGCCGCGATCAAGCCGATGCTCAACGACGGTCGCGTCCTGGCTACCGCCGACCAGGCGGCTGCACAACAAGCAGTGTTTGGTATCCAGAATGCGCTGAAGCTGGTCAAGGGTGAAAAAGTCGAGTCCGTGGACGGTGTGATCGAAACACCGGTTGAACTCGTCCTCAAGCAATAATCCCTGGCTGCGCACTACAGCGCCCGCTCAGGTCGAGCGGGCGCCTGGAGATTTTCCTATGTCATCTTCCGCACCGGCCACTGTCCTCTCGGTCAGCGGTATCGGTAAGACCTATGCCCAGCCCGTCCTGTCCGACATCACCCTGACGCTCAATCGCGGCGAGGTGCTGGCACTGACCGGCGAGAATGGCGCGGGCAAAAGCACCCTGTCGAAGATCATCGGCGGCCTGGTCACGCCAACCACTGGGCAGATGCAGTTCAACGGCCAGGACTATGCCCCGGCCAGCCGCACCCAGGCAGAAAAGCAGGGGGTTCGCATGGTGATGCAGGAGCTCAACCTGCTGCCGACCCTGACCGTGGCCGAAAACCTGTTCCTCGACAACCTGCCCAGCCGTGGTGGCTGGATCAGCCGCAAGCAACTGCGCAAGGCCGCGATCGAGGCCATGGCGCAAGTGGGCCTGGATGCCATCGATCCAGACACCCTGGTCGGCAGCCTGGGCATCGGCCATCAACAGATGGTCGAGATCGCCCGTAACCTGATCGGCGACTGCCATGTGCTGATCCTCGACGAGCCGACGGCGATGCTCACCGCCCGTGAAGTCGAGATGCTGTTTGAACAAATCACCCGCCTGCAGGCCCGGGGGGTGGCAATTATTTATATTTCCCATCGGCTGGAAGAGCTGGCACGGGTGGCCCAGCGCATTGCGGTGCTGCGTGACGGCCAGTTGGTATGTGTCGAGCCGATGGCCAATTACAACAGCGAGCAACTGGTCACGTTGATGGTCGGTCGCGAGCTGGGCGAGCACATCGACCTCGGCCCGCGCACCATCGGCGCGCCGGCCTTGACGGTGACGGGCCTGACCCGTTCGGACAAGGTTCGTGATGTGTCCTTTGAAGTGCGGGCCGGTGAAATCTACGGCATCTCTGGGTTGATCGGCGCCGGCCGTACTGAGTTGCTGCGCCTGATCTTTGGTGCCGACCTGGCCGACAGTGGCACGGTCGCCCTTGGCTCGCCGGCGCGGGTGGTGAGCATTCGCTCGCCGGTGGACGCGGTGGGGCATGGCATTGCGCTGATCACCGAGGATCGCAAGGGCGAGGGCCTGTTGCTCAGCCAGTCCATCAGCGCCAACACGGCCCTGGGCAATATGGCCAAAGTGTCCAGCGCCGGCCTGGTCAATGGCCGCGATGAAGCGGCCCTGGCCAAGCGCCAGATCGACGCGATGCGTATCCGCAGTTCCAGCCCGGCGCAATTGGTGTCCGAGTTGTCGGGCGGCAATCAGCAAAAGGTGGTGATTGGCCGCTGGCTGGAGCGCGATTGTGCGGTGATGCTGTTTGATGAACCGACCCGTGGCATCGACGTGGGCGCCAAGTTCGATATCTATGCGCTGCTTGGTGACTTGACCCGCCAGGGCAAGGCGCTGGTGGTGGTGTCCAGTGACCTGCGCGAGCTGATGCTGATCTGCGACCGCATCGGGGTGCTGTCTGCCGGGCGCCTGATCGAGACCTTTGAGCGGGACAGCTGGACCCAGGACGAATTGCTTGCCGCCGCATTTGCCGGCTATCAGAAACGTGATGCGCTGCTCAATGAAGCGGCGCCCAGGACAACCCCATGAAAACAGCTACTCCAACCGCAAAAGCCGGCGGTAATTTCTACGGCCTGGGCACTTACCTGGGCCTGGCCGGCGCCTTGCTGGCCATGATCGCGCTGTTCTCGGCTCTGAGCAGCCACTTTTGGTCCTATGACACGTTCAGCACCATCGCCAACCAGATTCCCGACCTGATGGTGCTGGCGGTGGGCATGACGTTCATCCTGATCATTGGCGGCATCGACCTGTCGGTGGGTTCGGTGCTGGCCCTGGCCGCGTCTGCGGTCAGCGTGGCGATCCTCGGCTGGGGCTGGAGCGTGGTCCCGGCAGCGCTGCTCGGCATGGGTTGCGCGGCACTGGCCGGGACCATCACCGGCTCGATCACCGTGGCCTGGCGGATTCCGTCGTTCATTGTGTCCCTGGGCGTGCTGGAAATGGCCCGTGGCGCGGCCTACCAGATGACCGGGTCGCGCACTGCCTATATCGGCGACTCTTTCGCCTGGCTGTCCAACCCGGTGGCCTTTGGTATCTCGCCATCATTCATCATTGCGCTGCTGGTGATTATCGTCGCCCAGGCAGTACTGACGCGTACCGTCTTTGGGCGCTACCTGATCGGCATCGGCACCAATGAAGAAGCGGTGCGTCTGGCGGGGATCAATCCAAAACCCTACAAGATCCTGGTGTTCAGCCTGATGGGGCTGTTGGCTGGGGTGGCAGCACTGTTCCAGATTTCCCGCCTGGAAGCGGCCGACCCGAATGCGGGCTCCGGCCTGGAGCTGCAGGTGATTGCCGCAGTGGTGATCGGCGGCACCAGCCTGATGGGCGGGCGTGGCTCGGTGATCAGCACGTTCTTCGGGGTGCTGATCATTTCGGTATTGGCGGCCGGCCTGGCGCAGATCGGCGCGACCGAACCGACCAAGCGCATCATTACCGGCGCCGTGATCGTGATTGCAGTGGTGCTCGACACCTACCGCAGTCAACGCGCCAGTCGGCGGGGCTGAGCCATGGCAACCATCAAGGATGTGGCGGCGCTGGCGGGCATTTCCTACACCACGGTATCCCATGTGGTGAACAGGACCCGTCCGGTCAGCGAGCCCGTGCGGCTCAAGGTCGAAGCTGCGATCAAGCAGCTGGACTATGTACCCAGTGCGGTCGCCCGCTCGCTGAAGGCCAAGACCACCGCGACCATCGGCTTGCTGGTGCCCAACAGCCTCAACCCGTATTTCGCTGAGCTGGCCAGGGGCATCGAGGACTACTGCGAGCGCAATGGCTACTGCGTGATCCTGTGCAATTCCGACGATAACGCCGAGAAGCAGCGCAATTATTTGCGGGTGCTGCTGGAGAAGCGTGTCGACGGCTTGATCGTCACCTCGGTCGGCGGTGATGACAGTGGCCTGGCCACGGGCCTCAAGGCGGTGCGCACGCCCATGGTCATTGTCGACCGGGGCCTGGAGGGCGTTGATGTGGATCTGGTGCGCATCGATCACGAGCAGGGCGCGTACCTGGCAACCCGGCATTTGCTGGAGCTGGGGCACCGGGATATCGCCTGTATCGGTGGGCCCGCGCACACGCGTGTCGCGCAGATGCGCCTGGCCGGTTACCAGCGTGCGTTGCAGGAGGCCGGGATTGTCGTGTCTGCCAGTCGCGTGCTGGAGAGCGATTTTACCAGTACCGGCGGCTATGCGGCGGCGGTGCAGTTGTTGGCGGACCAACCGCCCAGCGCGATATTCGCCGGCAACGACATGATCGGTTTCGGTGTGCTGCGCGCGGCCGCCGAGCGCAACCTGCGGGTGCCTGCCGAGCTGTCGGTGATAGGTTTTGATGACATTCAAATGAGCCGCTATGTGTACCCCGCGTTGACCACCGTGGGCCAGTCGATCCTGCAATTGGGGGAAACGGCGGCGGAGTTGTTATTGCGACGGATTGCGACACCACAATTGCCGGCTGACCAGCGCATTGTCACGCCGAGCATTGTCTTGCGTGAGTCAACGGCGCCGTTGGCTGGCGTGTTTGCCTCAAACCGCTGAACGAATTGATGAGTATTGATGTATGCCAGCAACAGTAGTGGTAGTAGGCAGTTTGAACATGGACCTGGTGACCCGGGCCAGCCGGCTGCCTCGCGGCGGTGAAACCCTGGTGGGCCAGTCGTTTGCCACGGTGCCGGGCGGCAAGGGCGCCAATCAGGCGGTCGCTGCGGCGCGTCTGGGGGCTGACGTTGCGATGATTGGCTGTGTGGGCAGCGATGCCTACGGCGCCCAACTGCGCGATGCGCTGGTGGTGGAGGGTATCGACTGCCAGGCGGTCAGTGAGGTGCAGGGCTCCAGTGGCGTCGCGCTGATTGTGGTCGATGATAGTAGCCAGAATGCGATTGTGATTGTCGCTGGTAGCAACGGCCAGCTGACACCCGCGTCGCTGCTGGCGTTCGACGCCGTGCTGCAAGCGGCGCAGGTGATTGTCTGCCAGCTCGAAGTGCCGATGGATACCGTGGGGTATGCCCTCAAGCGCGGTCGTG
Source organism: Pseudomonas sp. WS 5010 (assembly GCF_012985565.1). NCBI lineage: Bacteria > Pseudomonadati > Pseudomonadota > Gammaproteobacteria > Pseudomonadales > Pseudomonadaceae > Pseudomonas > Pseudomonas sp. WS 5010. The sequence continues at coordinate 431,240 of NZ_JAAQWQ010000001.1, forward strand.
AACTGGGCAAGACGGTAATCCTCAACCCCGCGCCCGCCAGTGGCCCGTTACCGGCAGACTGGTACGCCGCGATCGATTACCTGATCCCCAACGAGAGTGAAGCGTCGGCCTTGAGCGGTGTGCCGGTGGACTCGCTGGAAACAGCCAAGGTCGCGGCTGCCCATTTGCTAAAAGCCGGGGCAGGCAAGGTCATTGTGACCCTTGGCTCGCAGGGCGCACTGTTCGCCGATGGCCAGGGCTTCGAGCATTTGCTGGCGCCCAAGGTGCAGGCCGTGGATACCACAGCGGCGGGCGACACCTTTGTCGGTGGTTTTGCCGCGGCACTGGCCAATGGTCAGGGTGAGGCCGAGGCCATTCGTTTCGGCCAGGTCGCGGCGGCCCTGTCGGTCACCCGTGCCGGTGCGCAACCCTCCATTCCTACACTGCATGACGTTCAAGGCGTTGCTCGCCCATGAAAAAGACTCCATTGCTCAACATTGCCCTGTCGCGGCTGATTGCCTCTCTTGGCCACGGCGACATCCTGGTGATCGGTGATGCCGGTCTGCCAGTGCCGCCGGGCGTGGAACTGATCGATCTGGCGCTGACCCAGGGCATTCCCGATTTCATCAGCACCCTGCGCGTGGTGCTCAGCGAGATGCAGGTTGAAAGCCACGTATTGGCCGAGGAAATCCTGCTCAAGCAGCCGCCGGCGCTGGCGGATCTCAACGCGCTCGACCAGGGTGGCCTGGGTGAGCGTCGCCTGCTCAGTCATGAACAATTCAAGTTGCTCAGCCACAAGGCACGCGCGGTGGTGCGTACAGGCGAGTGCCAGCCGTACTGTAATATCGCGCTGGTGTCTGGCGTGACTTTCTAGCATTTCCCACAATGACAAGGAGTGCGTCATGCAACGTAGAACCCCAACCCTGCGACACCTGTTTCGGAGTGTGCTGCTTTTGTCCGTACTAACTGCTGCAAGCGCCCAGGCGGCGGAAAAAATCGACCTGATCATTGATACCGATCCGGGTGCAGACGATGTGGTCGCGCTGCTGTTTGCGATGGCGTCGCCACAGGAACTGAATATCCGGGCATTGACCACCGTGGCCGGCAACGTGCGCCTGGACAAGACCTCGCGCAATGCCCGGTTGGCCCGTGAGTGGGCGGGCCGTGAAGAGATTCCGGTGTATGCCGGCGCGCCGCAGCCGCTGCTGCGCACGCCGATCTATGCCGAGAATATCCATGGCAAGGAAGGCATTTCCGGGGTCACCGTACATGAGCCGAAAAAAGGCCTGGCCGAAGGCAATGCGGTGGACTACCTGATCAAGACCCTGAGCACCGCCAAGCCCCATAGCATCACCATTGCCATGCTCGGCCCGCAGACCAACCTGGCGCTGGCACTGACCCAGGCGCCGCAAATCACCCAGGGCATCAAGGAGGTGGTGGTCATGGGCGGCGCGCATTTTAATGGCGGCAACATTACCCCGGTGGCCGAGTTCAACCTGTTTGCCGATCCGGCGGCTGCTGAAATTGTCCTCAAAAGTGGCGTCAAGCTGACCTACCTGCCGCTGGACGTGACCCACAAGATACTCACCAGCGACGCGCGCCTGAAGAAGATCGCCGACCTGAACAACAACGCCAGCAAAGTGGTGGGCGATATTCTCAATGAATACGTCAAAGGCGATATGGAGCACTACGGTATGAGCGGCGGCCCGGTGCATGATGCCACCGTGATCGGCTACCTGCTCAAGCCTGAGCTGTTCACCGGGCGCCAGGCCAATTTGGTGGTTGATAGCCGCGAAGGCCCGACGTTCGGCCAGACCATCGTCGATTGGTACGATGGCCTCAAGCACGACAAGAACGTGTTCTGGGTGGAAAGCGGCGATGCCCAGGGCTTCTTCGACCTGCTCACCGAACGCCTGGCGCGCCTGAAGTAAGCGGCCTGTTGGCGGGTTTCTATTCGCGCTGGGGGTCTTCGACGCCCATATGGTCGGCCGGGTATTTTTCGAATATCTGGCCGATAAAGGCTTGTGCGGCCTGGGTGCCCAGTTCCTTGACCAGCAGGTCTATGCCGATGATTGCCAATTCTTCCGGGCTGCCTGGGCTGTAGGAGCTTTGCCCTTGGGGCCACTTGGCTTTGATATCGGCATTGATGGTAACGATGGTCATCGGGTTCTCGCGGTTCGCAAAGGCTGGAATGGCCTGCAGAGTTAACCATCTTGCGCCGCGTTTGGCACTGCTACTTAGGCATGAGGGGAGGGCTGTGCGACACTGGTACTTTGTTTAATTGCCAGGACAAGCCACGTGCACATCGATTTGACCAACCCCAAGAGCCTCACATTGGAAGCCGTTCGCCAAATGATTGCCAGTGCCAGCGACGACCAGCACACCCAATTGCGGGTGACCAAGGCTGGTATCGCCTATATCTCCTCCTGCGTGGTGGGCGGGATGGACGTCAACGGCCTGTTGTTTCGCCTGGAGACCTGGGCGGCAGGGTCTGGCTATGTGGGCCGGATAGCGGCCAGTGATGAGGTATGGGTGACACAGATTTATAACGCGCTGAAACAGAATTGGCCGAATCCGCCGTTTGACTACATCGACGTCTACTGACACTTGTTCATATCTGGTGACGAATGATTCATCCGGCCGTAGGGCCGAGTCAGGCAGACTCGCTTACGGCCAATTGTGACAATTCTGAAACCTATTGGCCAAATCACGGTCGCACGATCTCTGTCCATTTTTATCATAGGAGGCTTCATGCCTTGGAAGCTCGCATCATTCGGTACTTTGTTGGCGGCAACCGTCCTGGCGGGCTGCAGCACTTCGGGTACCTCTGAGCCGGCCAAAGACACGGCTGCGGCTGTTCATACACGCTGTGAATCGAAGGCTGCGGAGTTTGCAATCGGGCAGAAAGCCTCGCCGCAATTGCTGGAGCAGGCCCGTACCCGCGCAGGTGCGCAGAATGCACGCATTCTCAAGCCCAACGATATGATCACCCTTGAATACCGCTCCGATCGCCTGAACCTCAATACCGATGACAACCTGGTGATCACCCGCGTCAACTGCGGCTGATAACGCAGCGCTTTTGTATCGCCCATAAAAAACCCCGTCACATGGACGGGGTTTTTTAGCTCAGCGGAGAATTACTCGCCGCGAACCTGTGCAGCTTGCATACCCTTTTGGCCTTTCTCAGCCACGAAGGAAACGGTTTGGCCTTCTTTCAGGCTTTTGAAACCGTCGCTTTCGATAGCTTTGAAGTGTACGAACAGGTCGTCACCGCCACCTTGAGGAGTGATGAAGCCGAAGCCTTTTTCATCGTTGAACCATTTAACGGTGCCGGTTTGGCGATTAGACATGGTGTATCTCCAAGAAACATATATTTTCAGTAGTACTGTGCTGCTCAGGCCAACTGGGCACACTGGGCTATCATAGTCGAAATGTTCGGCTTGGGAGCCCCCCCAAGGCACTGTTTGCTAATCAATCGCGTTTTCTTCAGTGCCATGGCTGGCTGTAAGCCCCGGTTTACGGGGCTTTAGCACGAAATATCCGCTAGTAAAAAAAGCCGTAAAAGCTGTGTAAATTGTGCGAAATAGCAGTTTTCACAGGGTTTTCAGGTCTTTTTGATGGACTGAATTCTCGTCGTGCTTACTTTTTCTTTACGACCTTGCAGGACGAAATAGCCGCGACTGCTTTGTTTCTAAGCTCCGGGCTGGCGTTCTGGTTGGTCATCAGCTCCTTGATTTCCGCAGTGCTCAATTCTGCGTTGATCTTGTCCGCGCCACATTCGCAATGGGCTTTGGCGGTTTTGGCATCAACGTTCTGGCTTGCAGCAGCGCTGCAGTCCTGAACAAAGCTGTCCCGGGCGCCGGCAGGCCAGTTGGAGGGCGCGGCGGCTTGTGCGCCGATGGAGAACAGGGCCAGGGAAGCGGCAAGGGCGAAGATCGAGGTGCTGCGCATGGTTAGATGCTCCTTGAGTCGATATGACGAACGGCGATTTTCAGTGTGTTTGAGGCCCGTCGTACAGCCCAAGTTCACTTTTGGCTGCAAAAGCCTGGAGTTTGTCGCTACAAGGCGGTAGGGCAGCGCCATGACCGTTCATCTGTGCTAGCATCCACGACCTGGCTTTTTTCATGCCAGGCTTCTTTTGTTTAACTCCAGTCACTCTGGTTCGATTATCGGTTGGCCGAAAGGCTCCTGCCGCTGTAAGGCAGGCGCTCAGCAATGAGCGGCCTGGTGTTGGATCTTGTACTGGCTCATCCCAACCCACGTGACCTTTGGTAGGGGTCACCACTAGGAGAGGAGGCGCCATGCCAACTATTACTCTTCCCGACGGCAGTCAACGTTCATTCGATCATCCGGTTTCCGTAGCCGAGGTCGCCGCATCCATCGGTGCAGGCCTGGCCAAGGCCACCGTGGCCGGCAAGGTCGACGGCAAGCTGGTTGATGCCAGCGACCTGGTCACCTCCGATGCCAGCCTGCAAATCATCACGCCCAAGGATCAAGAGGGGCTGGAGATCATTCGCCACTCTTGCGCGCACCTGATTGGCCATGCGGTCAAGCAGCTGTACCCCACCGCGAAGATGGTGATCGGCCCGGTCATCGACGAAGGCTTCTATTACGACATCGCCTACGAGCGTCCTTTCACTCCGGACGACCTGGCAGCCATCGAACAGCGCATGCACGCACTGATCGAGAAAGATTACGACGTCATCAAGAAAGTCACGCCGCGCGCCGAGGTGATCGACGTGTTCACCGCCCGTGGCGAGGACTACAAGCTGCGTCTGGTGGAAGACATGCCGGACGAGCAGGCCATGGGCCTGTATTACCACGAAGAATATGTCGACATGTGCCGGGGTCCGCACGTGCCGAACACGCGCTTCCTCAAGTCGTTCAAACTGACCAAGTTGTCCGGTGCCTACTGGCGCGGCGATGCGAAGAACGAGCAACTGCAGCGGATCTACGGCACTGCCTGGGCTGACAAGAAGCAGCTGGCTGCCTACATCCAGCGCATCGAAGAAGCCGAAAAACGTGACCATCGCAAGATCGGCAAGCGCCTGAACCTGTTCCACCTCCAGGAAGAAGCGCCGGGCATGGTGTTCTGGCACCCGAACGGCTGGACCCTGTACCAGGTGCTTGAGCAATACATGCGCAAGGTTCAGCGCGAAAACGGCTACCTGGAGATCAAGACTCCGCAGGTCGTTGACCGTAGCCTGTGGGAAAAGTCCGGGCACTGGGCCAACTACGCCGACAACATGTTCACGACCCAGTCGGAAAACCGCGACTACGCCATCAAGCCGATGAACTGCCCGTGCCATGTGCAGGTGTTCAACCAGGGCCTGAAGAGCTACCGCGAGCTGCCGATGCGCCTGGCCGAATTCGGTGCCTGCCACCGTAACGAGCCATCAGGTGCGCTGCACGGCATCATGCGCGTGCGCGGCTTCACCCAGGACGACGCCCACATCTTCTGCACTGAAGAGCAGATGCAGGCCGAGTCCGCCGCGTTCATCAAGCTGACCATGGACGTTTATCGCGATTTCGGCTTTACCGAAGTGGAAATGAAACTGTCCACTCGTCCGGAAAAACGCGTTGGCTCCGACGAGCTGTGGGATCGCGCCGAAGCTGCACTGGCCGCAGCGCTAGACAGTGCGGGCCTTGCGTACGATCTGCAGCCGGGCGAGGGCGCGTTCTACGGTCCTAAAATCGAGTTCTCGCTGAAAGATTGCCTTGGCCGTGTCTGGCAATGTGGTACCTTGCAGCTCGATTTTAACCTGCCGATCCGTTTGGGAGCCGAATACGTCTCCGAAGACAACAGCCGTAAACACCCGGTTATGCTGCACCGGGCGATCCTCGGTTCGTTCGAACGGTTCGTCGGGATCCTGATCGAGCACTACGAGGGCGCTTTCCCTGCGTGGTTGGCTCCGACCCAGGCAGTGATCATGAATATCACTGATAAACAGGCCGATTTTGCCGCTGAAGTTGAAAAAACACTCAACGAAAGCGGATTTCGTGCCAAGTCCGACTTGAGAAATGAAAAGATCGGCTTTAAAATCCGCGAGCATACTTTGCTCAAGGTTCCCTATCTTTTGGTTATCGGAGATCGGGAAGTCGAGATGCAGACTGTCGCTGTGCGTACTCGTGAAGGTGCTGACCTGGGCTCGATGCCCGTCGCCCAGTTCGCTGAGTTCCTCGCGCAAGCGGTTTCCCGGCGTGGTCGCCCAGATTCGGAGTAATTATTATTAAGCGTGAAATGAGACAAGATAAACGAGCTGCACCGAAAGCCCCGATCAACGAGAATATCTCGGCACGCGAGGTTCGGTTAATTGGGGCTGAGGGTGAGCAGCTTGGGATTGTGTCAATTGAAGACGCGCTTCTTAAGGCTGAAGAAGCCAAGCTCGATTTGGTGGAGATTTCCGCCGATGCTGTACCTCCTGTCTGCAAGCTGATGGACTACGGCAAATCGATCTTCGAAAAGAAGAAGCAGATTGCCGCAGCCAAGAAGAACCAGAAGCAGATCCAGGTTAAAGAAATCAAGTTTCGTCCAGGGACGGAGGAAGGGGATTACCAGGTAAAACTGCGCAACCTGGTACGTTTCCTGAGTGATGGGGACAGGGCCAAGGTATCCTTGCGATTCCGCGGCCGTGAGATGGCCCACCAGGAGCTGGGTATGGAACTCCTCAAGCGGGTTGAAGCTGACCTGCTGGAGTACGGTTCCGTCGAACAGCATCCTAAGATGGAAGGACGCCAGCTGATCATGGTCATCGCCCCGAAAAAGAAGAAGTAATCAATAGGGCACGGCAGGCCTTCTGATTATGTTTATCAACTGAATGCGGAGTATCCGAACATGCCAAAGATGAAGACTAAAAGTGGTGCTGCTAAGCGGTTTCTGAAAACTGCTAACGGTATCAAGCACAAGCACGCTTTCAAGAGCCACATCCTGACCAAAATGTCGACCAAGCGTAAGCGTCAACTGCGCGGTAGCAGCTTGCTGCATCCGTCTGACGTGGCAAAAGTCGAGCGCATGCTGCGCCTTCGTTAATTTTGGATCAAGAATAGAGGAAGTAACTCATGGCTCGTGTAAAGCGTGGCGTCATTGCCCGTAAGCGTCACAAAAAAATTCTGAAACTCGCTAAAGGCTACTACGGCGCGCGTTCACGCGTATTCCGTGTTGCCAAGCAAGCGGTAATCAAGGCAGGCCAATACGCCTACCGTGACCGTCGTCAGAAAAAACGTCAGTTCCGCGCTCTGTGGATCGCTCGTATCAATGCTGGTGCTCGTGTTAACGGTCTGTCCTACAGCCGTTTCATCGCTGGCCTGAAAAAAGCGTCCATCGAAATCGACCGTAAGGTTCTGGCTGAACTGGCCGTGAACGAAAAAGCGGTGTTTGCTGCGATTGTCGAGAAAGCTAAAGCCACCTTGGCTTAAGTACCCCCGACAGTCACCCTGGGCTACGCCGTAGTCCAAGGTGGTAAACGTCATAAATAGGGGAAGAGCCTTCAAGCTCTTCCCCTATTTTGTATCTGGAGTCTGTACATGGAAAACCTGGACGCGCTGGTCGCTCAAGCTCTTGAGGCTGTGCAAAGCGCTGAAGATATCAATGCCCTGGAGCAAATCCGGGTTCACTACCTTGGCAAAAAAGGTGAATTGACTCAGGTGATGAAGACCCTGGGCAATCTGCCGGCCGAACAGCGCCCGCAAGTCGGCGCGCTGATCAACGTTGCCAAGGAGCGTGTCACAGAGGTTCTCAATGCGCGCAAGGCGTTGTTCGAGGAGGCCGATCTTGCGGCCAAGCTCGCCGCCGAGTCCATTGACGTGACCCTGCCTGGCCGCGGCCAGACCTCTGGCGGTCTGCATCCGGTTACCCGGACTCTGGAACGTATCGAGCAGTTCTTTACCCACATCGGCTACGGCATTGCCGAAGGCCCTGAGGTCGAAGACGACTATCACAACTTCGAGGCGCTCAACATCCCAGGCCATCACCCGGCCCGGTCGATGCACGACACCTTCTATTTCAATGCGAACATGCTGTTGCGCACCCATACCTCGCCGGTACAGGTCCGCACCATGGAATCGCAGCAGCCGCCGATCCGCATCGTCTGCCCAGGCCGTGTGTACCGTAGCGACTCCGATATCACCCACTCGCCGATGTTCCACCAGGTCGAAGGCCTGCTGGTTGATCGCGATATCAATTTCGCCGACCTCAAAGGCACCATCGAAGAATTCCTGCGGGTGTTCTTCGAAAAAGAACTGGCGGTACGTTTCCGCCCGTCCTACTTCCCGTTCACCGAGCCATCCGCCGAAGTTGATATGGAGTGCGTGATGTGCAGCGGTAAAGGCTGCCGGGTCTGCAAGCAGACTGGCTGGTTGGAAGTCATGGGCTGCGGCATGGTTCACCCCAACGTGCTGCGCATGTCCGGGATCGATCCAGAAGAATTCTCGGGCTTTGCCTTCGGCATGGGCGTCGAGCGTCTGGCCATGCTGCGTTACGGCGTGAACGACTTGCGCCTGTTCTTCGACAACGACTTGCGGTTCCTCGCGCAATTTCGCTAGTCGTAACGAACCTTTAGGAGAGCAGGATGAAATTCAGTGAACAATGGCTGCGTGGCTGGGTAAGCCCGCAGGTAAATCGCGATGAGCTGGTTGCTCGTCTGTCGATGGCCGGTCTTGAGGTCGATAGCGTTACGCCGGCCGCCGGTGTTTTCAGTGGCGTGGTAGTGGGCGAGGTGCTGAGCACCGAGCAGCACCCGGACGCCGACAAGCTGCGTGTGTGCCAGGTCAGCAATGGCGCGGAAACTTTCCAGGTCGTGTGCGGTGCGCCAAACGTGCGCCCGGGCCTGAAAATCCCGTTTGCGATGATCGGTGCCGAGCTGCCCGGTGACTTCAAGATCAAGAAAGCCAAGCTGCGTGGCGTCGAGTCCAACGGCATGCTGTGCTCCCAGGCGGAGTTGCAGGTTGGCGAAGGCAACGATGGCTTGATGGAGCTGCCGGCTGATGCGCCAGTGGGCCAGGACATCCGTGTCTATCTGGACCTGGAAGACGCCAGCATCGAAGTCGACCTGACTCCGAACCGCGGCGACTGCCTGTCCCTGGCTGGCCTGGCCCGTGAAGTCGGTGCGCTGTACGGTGTGCCTGTCACGCGTCCGGTAGTGACAGCGGTCCCAGCAGTCCACGACGAAGTGCGTTCCATCGAAGTGCTGGCACCAAACGCGTGCCCGCGCTACCTGGGTCGTGTGATCCGCAATGTCGACCTGTCCCGGCCGACCCCGCTGTGGATGGTCGAGCGCCTGCGTCGTGCCGACGTGCGCAGCATCGATGCCGCTGTCGACATTACCAACTACGTGATGCTGGAGCTGGGTCAACCGCTGCACGCCTTCGATCTGGCCGAGATCAACGGTGGGATCCGCGTGCGTATGGCCGAGGAAGGCGAAAAGCTGGTCTTGCTCGATGGTCAGGAAGTCACCCTGCGCAGCGATACCCTGGTGATTGCTGATCATTCCCGCGCCCTGGCCATTGCCGGTGTGATGGGCGGTGAGCACAGTGGTGTGTCCGCGACGACCCGTGACGTGTTCCTTGAAAGCGCGTTCTTCGACCAGATCGCTGTGGCAGGTAAGGCTCGTTCTTACGGCTTGCACACCGATGCCTCGCACCGCTACGAGCGTGGCGTGGACTGGCAACTGGCCCGTGAAGCCATGGAGCGCGCCACCGGCCTGCTGCTGGAAATCACCGGCGGTGAAGCTGGCCCGATCATCGAGACGGTCAGCGAGCAGTATTTGCCGTCGATTGCACCGGTGACGTTGCGCGCTCAGCGCGTCGAGCAAATGCTCGGCCTGGTGATTGAAGAGGCGCAAATCGTGCGCCTGCTGACCGGTCTGGGCCTGGGCATCAGCGCTGATGGGGAAGGGCAATGGCGTGTAGAAGTGCCAAGCCATCGCTTTGATATCAGCCTTGAAGTCGACCTGATCGAAGAGCTGGCCCGTCTGTACGGCTACAATCGCCTTCCGGTTCGTTACCCGCAAGCGCGCCTGGCCCCGCAACCCAAGACCGAAGCCCGTGCACACCTGCCTGAGCTGCGTCGCCTGCTGGTCGCCCGTGGTTATCAGGAAGCGGTGACCTACAGCTTCATTGATCCCAAGCAGTTCGAACTGTTCACCCCGGGTGTCGAGCCGCTGTTGCTGGCCAACCCGATTTCCAACGACATGGCAGCCATGCGCTCGTCCCTGTGGCCAGGCTTGGTGAAAGCACTTTCCCACAACCTGAACCGTCAGCAGGACCGCGTGCGCATGTTTGAAAGCGGCCTGCGCTTTGTCGGCCAACTGGACGGCCTGAAGCAAGAGCCGATGCTGGCTGGTGTGGTCTGCGGCAGCCGTTTGCCGGAAGGTTGGGCGCAGGGTCGCGACCCAGTGGACTTCTTTGACGTCAAGGCGGACGTGGAAGCGGTGCTGGGCTTTGCCGGCGCGCTGGATGCCTTCGCGTTTGTCCCTGGCAGCCACCCGGCCTTGCATCCTGGCCAGACTGCGCGCATCGAGCGCGAAGGTCGCCTGGTCGGTTTCGTCGGTGCGATCCACCCTGAACTGTCGAAAACCCTCGGTCTCGACCGTCCCGTGTTCGTCTTCGAGCTGGTGTTGGCTGAAGTCGCTGCGGGCAAGATGCCTAAATTCAGCGAGCTGTCGCGTTTCCCGGAAGTGCGTCGTGACCTGGCCCTGGTGGCGGATCGTGATGTCGCGGCCAGCGCCGTGCTGCAAGTAATCCGAGAAAATGCAGGCGAATGGCTGACGGACCTCAGGCTATTTGACGTCTATCAGGGTAAAGGCATTGATCCGCATAGAAAAAGCCTTGCAGTTGGCTTGACCTGGCAGCATCCATCGCGCACTCTTAATGACGATGAGGTGAATACCACGACGCAAAATATCCTCACCTCGCTCGAACAAAGGTTGAACGCCACGTTAAGGAAGTGACGTATGGGGGCTTTGACGAAAGCTGAGATGGCGGAACGTCTGTACGAAGAGTTGGGTCTGAACAAGCGCGAGGCCAAGGAATTGGTCGAGCTGTTTTTTGAAGAAATCAGGCACGCTCTGGAAGACAACGAACAGGTCAAATTGTCCGGTTTCGGCAATTTTGACCTGCGGGACAAACGCCAGCGGCCTGGCCGCAATCCAAAAACGGGAGAAGAAATCCCGATCACGGCTCGCCGTGTGGTCACCTTTCGTCCAGGGCAGAAGTTGAAGGCCCGAGTTGAGGCTTATGCTGGAACCAAGTCATAACGACGAGCTACCCGTCATCCCAGGCAAACGCTACTTCACCATTGGTGAAGTCAGCGAACTCTGTGCGGTAAAACCGCATGTGTTGCGCTATTGGGAGCAGGAGTTTCCTCAACTCAACCCCGTCAAACGCACCGGGAACCGTCGGTATTATCAGCGCCAGGATGTGCTGATGATCCGACAGATCCGCGCGTTGCTGTACGACCAGGGGTTCACCATCAGCGGCGCACGCCAGCGTATGTCCGGTGATGAAGCCAAAGACGACACCACCCAATACAAGCAACTGATCCGCCAGATGATCTCCGAATTGGAAGATGTACTGGTGGTTTTGAAAAAGTGAAACAAGCCTTTAAAATACTTCCACATTTCAAATGCTTGCGGTATATTCCTGATCGCTTCGTTATGAAGCGAACCCAGTTTCACGCCTAGTCGGGGCGTAGCGCAGTCCGGTAGCGCACTAGCATGGGGTGCTAGGGGTCGAGTGTTCGAATCACTCCGTCCCGACCATATTATTCAATGACTTAGGCCAATGTTCACAGCATTGGCCTTTTTCATGTGCGTGACTTTTGCGTGACTTGTCGTTTTTTCACGCCTGCTTCCTCTTCAAAATTGTCAGGACCGGTCCGCGAGAATCGGTTGCTGATACCATGTTCGCAGCTTCAATAAGATGCCCGAGCTCGGCGCCCGAGTAGTGACTGGTGATGCTGCCGTTCTTGTGCCCCAGAAGGGCCTTGCGATCTTCCTCGGTTACACCTGCTGCACGCAGCCGGCGGCCAAACGTGTGTTTAAGGTCATGGATCCTAATGGATGCATACCCAGGGTGAGCGGGGCGAAGGTTTTCCTCATGCCAGAGTTTCGCCGCTCTCACCCGAGCCTTCTTCCAAGCCGAGTCGTTCATGCGGTGCATCGCGGTGCCGTTGTATGGGAAAACCCACTCCTTGCTTATGCCGCGCTGCTTTTCGATGATCGACCTGGCCACGCTGTTCAGCACCACCAGCCTCTCGTCACCGTTCTTTACGCCAGAGCGCTCATGCCTGCCACCAAAGTCGGCGGGTATCAGAAAAACGCTGGTGCCGAGTTCCGGTACCGCGATCTCCCAATCCCACCTCAGCTTGCAGACCTCCTGCTCCCGGGTGCCGGTGTTCACCTTGAACAACGCCATCGTTTGCAGGTGAGCCGGCAACTCACCGAAAAGAATCGACTGCTCCGGCCATGACATTGGGTATGGCTTGCGGCTCGACTTCTTCTCTTCCAGCTTCGTGAGCATCGGCACGCTATCCAGCCACGGCCTGCGCTCATCGTCTCGCCACTTCCTGGCACACAACGATAAAACCCGAACCACACGCTCGATCGAGATATTCACCGTTCTGTTGCTGACACCCTTCTTCACCTTCCCGCCTTCAAGCTTCTTCGTCGCTAACCGATCCTTGATGAATGGCACCAGGGCCTGGTCATCAATGTGCGTCAGCGGCATGTCGCCTATGAAGGGGTCCAGCTGGGAAAGGTGGTGTGCCGACAACTTGATTGAAGGCTGGTCCTTGAACTCCAGCAGGAAGCGAGTCGCCGCCTCCCGCCAGGTTCTGACCTTCTTAACGCCGTACACCTTCTGCTGCCGGATCTGCTCCAGCCTGAAGATCAGGTAGCGCTCCGCTTCTTCCCGGTCACCAGTTCCAGTGCTTTCGTAAAGTCGTTCTCCGTTGATTTTTTTGTCGATATGCCAGATGCCTTTCCTCTCGGAGAGCCCTGTGATCGATTTTCGCGCCATGATTTATCTCCTTTATGGCGCTCGCTGCGGGGCGATTGTTGCTCCGTTGCGCCTTTTTTATCAATCGCCTTTGCCTCGACGTACGCCGTGGCCCAGTCGTCCAGCTCCTGCCGGTCGAACCCAACGCCGCGGCCACCGATAGGGAATTCGCTGACGTAAGGCCGGACGGTCTCGTCGAAAATCGCTCTGCACATGCCCAGGTAGCCAGGTGCTTCCTTTGCACGTATGAATCTGGGGATCAGCTGCTGAGCGCCCACTTCTACCTCCCGCCGGCAGTGGGCCGCGCCGTCTTGATGATGTGGATGATGAAACCGAAGGTGAGCAGCATCCAGGCGACGGTGCCGGCAAATGCTGCGATCAGGTGTTGGTCGGTACCGGTGGAGAGCAGCTCCGGCACCTGCCAGAAAAACCAGAAGGTGGACCCCGCCACGTACAACACGATGGCCGTCAGGAGCAGGGTGAGTTTCGTTGCGTACATGGGGTGTCCTCGCCGCGCTGGGCGGCAGGCCACCGCCAGCAGCTCGCAATCGAGCGGCAGGTGCTGCTCCATATCCGAGATCGCTTCGATAGCGGCCTCGCGGAATGCATTCTTTTCTTGTGGCATAGGGTCACCTCGCCAGCCGATCAACGGAAGGCTGTTTTCGTTGTGAGTTTCTGGAAAATTCCTACATATTTCGGTTGGGGTTTCAGTTAGAGTTTTGCCGTTCGCCCATCCAGGGTATTTACAGCAGCCTTTACCGGGGGACTTGCTTCTGGACTGGGCGAACTCTTGACTTGTGTGATCAGCTTCATTCTTTAGCAAGGTTCATCGCCTTGCCTCGGAGTGCATTAATGAAGGTGTTAAGCGTTTTTATAGATCCATGGTTTTTGGTGGGTGTCTCTTCTATGGTGTTTGGTTTGTTCTTAAAATCGCCGGTGCTGCTTGGCCTTGGCGCTTCATTACTTGTTTGTTCATTTGTCAGTAGGTAGAGGAGAGTCTCTATGAACGCCTACTGGAACGAAGTGGCGGGTTTAGTTCGGCAAGTCGCCAGCGCTGGCAAACGTTTGGAGGACTTTCTCCAGCGGGTCCCTGATCCCTGGAGGGCGGCTGATAAGAAAGAGTTTTCTGCTCTTCATGCCGAACTTCTGCAAGCCCAGGAAGCCTATTCAGCATTTGAGCATTCCAAGCTTGATGTTTGAGTCTGCTGACCGGCAGGCATGTAGGGGGATTGGAGTTAGGGGCGTTTCATGAAGGTGATCCAGTGCGTTTTCTCTCGCTTCCCGGACTTGTGGCCAAACAGCGGCTGCTCGTCGGTAAGCGCTAGGATTTCGCTGACCCGAACCTGGGTCTCGTTCCACTTGAAGATCAGGAACTGTCCGAGCCGAAGAACCCGGAAGCACTCCGCAAAACCTTTGCGCAGATCGTCGCGCCAGTCGTCGGTGAGTATTCCGTACTTCAGCCGCAACCAGCTTTCACGACCGGCGCGCACCAGGTGAGGCGGATCGAACACGACCATGTTGAAACTGGCGTCAGGGAAGGGCAGGCGCCGGAAGTCCATGATCACGTCGGGCTCGACCTTCAGCACCCGCCCATCACACAGCACATGCTCTTCATCGCGGATATCACCGAACAGGGCGCGCTGGTCGCCCTTGTCGAACCACATCATTCGGCTGGCGCTGCAGGGATCCAGCACTTGCGCATTCATGGCCTCGGCCCCTTGTAGATGAAGACGTAGGCGAACCAGAGGGGGGCGATCATGGCGTCACCTTGATATCGACATCGTCATGGATCCACTCGATATCGAGCAGGTCATCGTCGTCAATCTGCGATTCCCGATGGTCATTGCTTGTCAGCAGCTCCTCCACTTCATCGTCATCGACGTTCTCAATGACCTTTCGGAAGTTCACGACTGCTTTGCCGGTGAGCACGACTGTTCTTTTCATGGGCGAGTTCGTCCTTGCCGCTATAGCGGCTGACTTTGAAGGGGGAGGGGTTACAGCTGTTTTGCTATCAGAGAGGATGATGTGAAGATTCAGGTGCTCAGGGAAAATTCATCGCCACTTTCAGACGCTTCCTACAGCTTTCGGTCTGATGGTATCCATATGATATTTCTCCTTTGAAATAGCAGAGCGCAACATGACTAACGATCTTGAGCCTTTTATCGTCCGCCTCCCCAGCCACCTTCATGCGAAGATTAAAGCCACAGCAAAGGCAGACAGACGAAGCATGAATAATGAAATTGTCGGGAGGCTAGAGAGGTCTTTTGAGTCGCATCGGTTAAATGATGCAGAGGACAGCATCAACTTTCTGCTGCTGCAGCAAATCGAGCGGCTAGAAAAGAAAATCAAAGCTTATGAGCGCTTGTAGCTATTCAGAGGTGTGAGTTTCCTGGCGCTGCTCGTACAGCCTCCCTCGTTACCAGATCATGGGCACTCACAACCGTCATGCCGAGGTTCTGGGCAATCAGGACTTCGAGCTGGGCGCCCTTCGATTCTTCCCAGCCGGGCAGGGTGGCCACGGTGTCGCAGTCCATCAGGGCGGCAATGTCGCGGCGCATGCAGTCGTTCCAGGTGCCGCCGTCTGGGTTGATCTCGGCGGGGTTGGTGACGGTGTGGCCGCCGGCGCGCAGGTTGGTGGTCATGGCGTGGAAGGCGGCGAAGTTGAGGCCGGGCAGGCCGGTCATGGGGCCGCTGAGGTAGATGCGCTTCATGCGGCCTCCTTCGGTGTGTAGGTCAGCGTGCCGTCGAGGATCGCTTCCTTGATGGCGTTGAACTCCCAGGCGTAATACTGGGATTCGACGTAGACCCGCATGCCTTTGCCATAGTCGTGCTTCTTGCGCCGGATGAAGGCCTCGGCGGCGTCCTTGGTGAAATGCGCGTTGATGTATTCCCAGTTTTCGCACCAGCCAGTGACCGCATGCCCTTCCAGCTCGCCGAGGACGTACCACTGATCCGACTCGTCCGCCTTCATGAACTGGCATCCTGACCAAACCTGCATAGCCTTGTTCAAGGAGGCCCGCTCATCTTCGTCTTGTTCGTCCCAGTAATCCTTTGGCGAGAACCACTCACCCTCATTGCAGTGATCGATAAGCACGCGGTTGTCGCTGTAGTCGGTGTCTATCCCGTAGACGATGCGCCTAGCCTGCACGATGAATATCGCCGCAGAGGTGCAGTGATCGTGCACACCAGGACCAACGCAGTCATGGCGAAGGCGGCTCACGAAGTCGGCCCAGGTAGCAGCGTCGAGGCCGTGGCCGGTTGCCAGGCTCGGCACGGGCTCAGCGATTTTGTTTTCTGTAGGCATGGGGAGTCCTTGCCGGGCCATGCCCAGGCGGTGTGGTGCTACGATGGCCCCTTCCTCTAAATGGGCAGGACCATGACCAAGCACGATATTTACGATGAGATAGAAGGCTTTCAGGTTTGGAACTACATGGAGTGCGACAAGGACGAGGAAGGCCGGGAGACCTGGCGTATCAACGTCGAGGTAAAGCGCGGTGGTGAGGTGGTGGTGCCGGTTGTTGCGGGTGACCGTACCTATGTTGACCGTGGCCTGGCGCAGGTTGCTGGGCGTGAGGTCGGGGCCAAGCTGATTGCTGAGCGCGTTTAAGCCGCAGCCGCCTGACGCTCGGCGATTCTCCACGGGTCATTGGCCCGCGCCAGGGCAGCCATCGGCGGCGGGCTGACGCTGTTGCCGCACATGTGCACCTGCTGGGTGATGGTGAAGGGCTTGCCGTCGGCGCCGTGGGTGATGATGTAGTCGGCTGGGAACCCCTGGGCCTTGTAGAGCTCAGCCGGCTTGAGCATCCGCAGGCAGATATCGACGATCACGTATGGCGTGCCCTGGACCATCACCGTGACGAGTGCCAGGCGATCCTTGGTGGTGATGGTGGGAGCCGGTGCATCGCAAGCGCTGACGTTCTCAGTGCCGTAGTAGCTGATCAGGAAGGCTGCAACGCGCAACGCACCAGCTTCATGCTCAGGCGACAGGGTGAGCGATACCAGGGAGCTCTTGCCGCCACCGCCGGCGGTAATGGTCGGTGCCGGATCTTCCAGGCCCTGGCCAATACTGCCGCCGAATGCCCGCTCCATGAATGCGCTGACCAGGCCGTGGTGCTGACCCCCGGCGCTGATTGTGTGCAGCGGGTCGCTCACGTCCCGTGCATCACAGTTGCCGCGCATGTGCACCAGGTGCGCCGTAGCCAACTGCTGCTGGCTGCCGGTGTTGGTCACCGTGGTCATCGGGTCGCGGATGTCCTTGGCGTGCACGGTGTTGAATCCGCCATTGGCCTGGATCATAACCGCAGTGCTGACGGACTGGCCGCCGCCGCTGGCCGTGACGGTGCCCACCGGGCCGCAGATATCGTTCACCCCGTGGGAGCGGCGTTTGTTTGCGCCTGAGCCTTCGCCGTGGCCAGCCTGGACGATGCATGCGGATGCCAGTGCGTGCTTCACGCCGCCGGCCACAACGGTGCCCAAGGGTTGATCAACGCCCGGCACGCGTGGCTCTTGTCCTGGGCGCTCGCCGTAGCCTGATTGAATCAACGTCGGGCTGATCAGTGTCAGCTCGCCGCGATTGGCGCATGTCACCGTGGGCAGGGGGTCGAGCGGGTCGTTGATCCGGTCGCTGCCCTGGTGCGTTGCAGGCGCGATAACCGGGCTGACTACGGAGAACGCGCCGCCCTTTGGGTAGGAGGTGATCGTGCGCAGCGGCTCGCCGGCGGACTGCACCGACTCACCCGACCAGTTCGCAATCGGCACAATGAACGGCGCCGGGCTGTCGATGACAAACTTCTTCATGCCCTTGGCGACGCGGCGCAGCGTGGCGTCAGCAAGGTCTTTCTTGCGCCCGAAGATGCTTTTGCCCAGGTCGCTGAAGTCGATGCAGTCAGCGGCGGTCTTCCACTTCTGCTGGCCTTTGGCCGGGTTCTTTGCGTGAGTTGGCTCAGGCCACACAATCGGTTGGCCGTCGCACCGAGCGATCATAAACAGGCGCTCCCGGCTGGTCGGCGCGCCGAAGTCGCATGCTCTGATCACCTTCCACTCTACGACGTAGCCCATGCCTTCCAGCAGGGCCACAAAGCGGCGCCAGGTGCGGCCGCGTTGCTTTGGGTCAGGCACAAGGAACTGATTAGATACCGGCACTTGTTCGCCAGGCGCTGCCACGCGGTTGGTGGTCTTTCCCTTCTTGGTCGGGTGCGGAACCTGGTCCAGTGTCACCACGCGGCCAGTGGCCTTGTCGCGCTTGGCGATCAGTCTGCCCCACTGCAAAATCTGCTTCACGTTCTCCAGGCTGATCACCCGGGGGCGCTTCATGCCTGCCCACTTGAGCCCGATCCACGACAGGTTGCGGATCTCGCGTTTGCGCGGTTGGCCGCCGGCCGCTTGGCTGTGGTGCGTGCAATCCGGCGACATGTGGAACCAGCCCACCGGCTTGCCGTCGCACTCGGTGTCCGGATCACCCTCAAACACGTCGGTGGTGAAGTGCCTTGCGCCTGGATGGTTGACGGTGTGCATGCTGATCGCCTGCGGGCTGTGGTTCTTCGCCACATTCACCGCGCGGCCCAGGCCCATTTCCAGCCCGGTACCGGCGCCGCCACCACCACAGAAGAAGTCGACAACGATCTCATCGTCCTGAGGGTGGAAGCCGAGTCCGTATTGGGTTTTGAAGTCGAATGGGTGTTTCTTCTGTTGTGCGGACATAGGGGATCCTCGCCGGCTGGCGTGATTCGTTGATATGGGGTATTACGGGTGACCGGCATGGAGCCGGATCAAGGAGCAAGAGTTGAAAGTATTCATTAGTTGGTCTGGCGACCGCAGCAGGGCCGTCGCAGAGGTTATGAGTGATTGGATAAAATGCGTACTCCAGGCCTCGCAGCCATGGATATCAACACGCCATATTGAGCGCGGATCACTTTGGTTTTCAGAAATAAACGAAAAGCTCAGGGATATATCGGTAGGCATTGTTTGTCTAACGCAGGAGAATAAAAGCAAACCCTGGATATTGTTTGAGACTGGGGCGCTTGCAAAGGGATTGAGTAGTAGTCGTGTATGTACGTTTTTGGTCGATCTCCAGCCGTCAGATTTAGTAGATCCGCTAGCCCAGTTCAACCACACTCTTCCTAACGAGGACAGTGTTTTTGAACTTGTGAAAACACTCAATATTTGTCTCGGTGAGCAAGCTTTAGAGGAGAGAGTGCTTGAGAAAATATTTAATGTTTATTGGCCGAGCTTCCTTACTTCCTTTAAAAGCGCTCTGGAGGAAAACATGCCGCGCGAGGTTGCAACGCCCCGTTCTGATAATGATATTTTGGCGGAAATCTTGGATAGTACTCGAGCGCTAGGTAAGAGAATTGGATCCCTTGAGAAAGAATCGCGCTTGCCCGATATGACGCGAAGATCTTTTCCCCCCGTAAATCAGCAGCTTTGGGAAGCTACAATTAGTGAACAAATAAAGCAGCTTTTATCTGAAGGCCTCGACGAAGACGAGATACTAAACAGATTCGTAAAAATGGGTATGGGAACGCCAAAAATTGTTAAAATTGTAAGAGAACTACTGAGTAAGAGGTTGGACGGTTCATTTGGTCGCGAAATCTCAGCTGAGGATCTCTAGGATGTTGCATCCGAGGCATTTGTCTTTAGTCGGGTAATATCTATGTCAGTAAAAAGCGCCCAATAAGCTGGTCTTGATGATTATTTACTGAGGCGTTGCATTGCGCGCGAGGTAGTCTTGTATTGGGTGGTAGTCAAGCGTCTCCGATTAGAGGGCTAGGTTACCGAATGCAGCGAGCAGGGTGGGTTGTCAGTCGTTCTCGCCGTCGTCGTCGGCGTCCATTTGGAGCGATTCGGCAAAGCCTGCCTGTCGTAATTTGCGCGCCACGTTTTCAGACACAGTCAAATCGTGGCGCGGAATATCGAAGAGGCAGGCGGACTTTTCGGCGCCAAGCGAGTGGGCATGTGCGATCAGCCGCCAGATGGTAGTCCGGTCTTTTGTTTCGCCCAGCTCGGCGGTGAGCGCTGCCAGACGGTCGCGCATTCCCTGGCGGAAGTAATGGCGGATGATGTCTGACGGGCCTTTGATCTTTGGCTGCGCCGGTTGCAGATCCTCGGCCCGGCCATTCAGCACCAGCAGTTGCACCGCCTCGCTGACTTCATCGACCTTGTGCCAGAGCATCAACTCGTCGAGCATCTGCCGGGTGCCGTGCGGTACCGTGTGCCGCAACTCCTGCTCGCCCAGTTCCTGCCGCTTCTCGGCAAGCTTTGCCGTGCGCTCCTTTTGTTCGGCTGCCATGGCCTGCCTCTTCTATTCCGCTGGCCGGCAGTGCGAGCCAGGTTGGTCGGCGTCTCGCGCTGACCTGTTTATTGATTCGCTTCAAGCCGCGACCTTCTGCTGATTCCACGCGCCGACCGCTTCGAAGATCCGTGCGGCGTGCGCCTCATCAAGCGACATCGCTTCCGGAATGGCGATCCAGCCTGAAGCAACCATCTGGCTTTGGTTTGCCTCATCGCGCAGCTTCTTGTAGCAATGCTCGATCACGTCTTCCAGGTGGTCGGAGAGGTAAACGCCATCGGGCGCCACCTCCACTGATTTGCTGTAGCGGTTGCCGCGGGCGTCGATGCAAAGCGCGCTGAGGTAGATCGTCCAGCGGTGCGGAATGCCGCAGACAGCCTGGCCGATCTTCCCAGGCGCGATGTTCTTCAGCGACTTGTAATTGATCATGCCCTGGTGGCCGCTGGGGTCGATGTTCACCACTGCGACGTGGTTGGCAGCCAGCAGCGACCGACAGGACCGGTCAATACGAGCCTTGAAGTTGTGCGGTTTGCGCTTGCTCATAAGGTCTCCGCGAGTTTGCGCAGCGCGTTACGCTCGGCCCGGGTGATGGGCGGCTTGCGGCGCTTGAGGATGGTTTCGGGATCGATCTTGGTGGAGCGGGGCGGCGGCAGCGGTTTGCGTGGTGGGCTTGGCAACTTCGCGACTGTCCCGCCAGCGTCCAAGAACTCCGCCGTGCGCTCCGATATCGAGTAAGCGTCCTGGCGGTGCTGCTCGACCAGGCTGAGGTGGTTGCTGATCATGCTGCTGCCTTGGCCAGCGTCACCCCGGCCATGCTGAAGGTTGATCCCTGCGCCGCGACCATCGCGTCGAGTGCTTCCCAGTTGACCAAGAGGACGGTGATTGGCGCCTGACCATATGCCACGGCTTTCACCAGGGCCTCGAAGTCCGTCACGTTGGCCTGCAGCGTTACCTGCTCGACCGCATGGCTCGTTACTATCTTTGTGGCCTGGGCTACGGGGGCCGCCGTCTGGACAGGAGCGGTGCGGACGGGCTCTGATGTCGAAACTTTCTCCACGACCGGATCTGACTTGATGGCTGCCAGGCGCTGGGCCTCTTGTTCGTCGGCGATTCGCTTCGCGTCGGCCTTATCCTGTTCCGCCTTCTGGTGTTCCGAGATACGGAATTTGATCAGCGTCACCAGGTCATCATTGGCCTTGGTCACCAGTTGCTGCACGTCGCTGAACAGGAAGGCGTAATCAACGGCGAGCTCCGCCAGGCTGGTCAGATTCAAGCGAATGCTGTCCGCTGCCTGACTTGCGTCGATCTTTGCCCGGGCCAGTTCGGTATCAACTGCGTCCTGGAGGCTGGCGATGGTGCGCTTGTTCTTCATGGCGCCGGCGAAGTCCGAAACGATATGAGGCAGTGTGACTTTGCCCAGCGTCTTGTTGATTCCGGCGATGTGATCCGCCAGCGACAGTTCGGCTTTTTGCTTGATGTTGGTCTTCACCAGCAGCTCTTGAGCCTTCACCAGCTTGTCGACCTTCAGGCGAGTCTCGCGAGCATGGGCGCTGATGCGATCCAGCGACGAAAACAGCTCGTCGATGCTTTGGGTCTGTGACAGAGCCTGTTTCTTGGCGATCGACACGGCCTCTTCGACATCACCGCACCACTTGACGGCCTTCTTCGCGTCGGCGAAGTCCTGGTCCGTGGAAAGAGTGGTTTTCACCGAGTCGATGACAGCCAGGGCCGAATCTTCAAACACCTTCAGGTTACTGGCGGTAACCATGCCGGTCAGCTCGATGCGCAGGGCTGGCAGCTCATCAGGTGCCTTGCCGACTACGATTGAAGGAGCTTCGGCCATTTCGAAGTTGGCCAGGTCCGCCTCGAACTGTTTCCAGCCTTCGATCAACTGGGCCGCGTGCCCGGCGACGGGCCGGTACTCCATGTGCACGAAGTTCTCCGGCGTGCCATCCGAACAAACAAAGATGACTCGCTCAGCGCCGCTCACCAGCAGTTGCTGCTCAAGCTGCCAGTAGTAGTGCGGAGCCAGATCGCCAGCTTTCACCTGGGCCACGACCGACTCATTCCACAGTTTGTGCTCGAACAAGGTCTCGCCGAGCATCGTGGCGCCGTCCATGGATGCCAGCAGGTTGCCCTCGGTGGCAACGATTGGATAGAGCTCTTCGCCGATCAACGCTTCAGTCAATGGGCGGGCCAGGGCTTCAGTAGCGTGGCCTTTGTCGAAGATGAACTGCTGGGAATGCGTGACGTCGGGCGTGATCCCGGTCTTCTTAATCGCCAGCAGATCGGTCCGCGTTTGATACTTCGATGCGCCCATCATGGCGGGAGCTTCAGAGGCTGTGAAATGCTGCGCGCGCAGAGCGTGCCACTCGGCAGAGCCTTGAACTACGTTATGAATTTTCATGTCGCGTCTCCTTCTTGTGATGGGGCGATGATTGCGAGAATGGTTTTTTTCTGGTGTTCGGTCAGGGTTGCTTTCAGTCCAAGCATCACGACGATGTGCTCCGCTGTCTTTTGCCCGCTCAGAATCATGGCAACCCACTTAGGGAAGTTTTCAGCGAACTTTTCAGCTGGATACGGTGGAAGAGCCTCAGGCTCTGGTGGCGAATCCTTGGGAAGAGGGGCTCCCGAGTTCCCGTCATCGTCGTCATCGGTTGTGGTGACGTTGAAAATCATCTGGGTCAGGTATCGCCGGCCATAGCTGATCGTTGAGCCGTTCGCCTGCACTCCGGTCTTGTTTGTCTTTCCGCCTGATCCTGCGGCGTCAATTGGAAGGTCGAGCTGATATAGTTTCGTATGGCCACCTGCGTGCATGCATTCACAGGTGACGCGAAGATGGCCGGGCAGGCGAGAATCAGCAGTTCCGAAGGAAAGCGAAAAGCCTTCCTCCGTGAAAATCGGGCTGATCTCCCGGTCGATATCTTCAAGTCTGGCGTAGGTGCTGGCCGTGTGCTTGTTGAGAGCATTACGTGTCACCGGCTTGATTCGTTTCTGGGCGCTGACCATCGCAATACTGAATGCAACTGAGGCCTGTCGATCGACGTGACGCTCGTGCATTTGCATCAGCCGCTCCATGTTTCCGACATCGACATTTGGATTGGTGGCGACCTGGATGATCACGGACATGATGCTGGCGGCATCACTGCTTTGAGCTGAAATATCAGTCGACACACTTGGCGAGCGACGGGGATCGATAGTGGTAACCACACTCGACTCAGCATCTTCCACTATAGGGCTGGGCTTTCTCTCTGCGGACATGGGGATTCCTTGCCGCGATGCTCGCAGCGTTCAAAATTGTTGGGTGCTTGGGGATATTGAAGGGCGGGCCGGACGTAGGTTTAGCTCTGCTGTTGAACCCTATAGCGGAGTACTTGAAGCACTCGACCGCCGTAACCAGGCTCTGCGTACTGCTCAACTGGCGCACCGAAGAAGCCGCGGCGTTCGGCCAGGCTGTAGGCCTCGCGAAGGTTATGAGCGCTGACATCTTCGAGCTGCTCGTCGATCAGTGATTTAACCGGTGCGGTAGTCATGCCTTCTCCTTACGCCGCCGGCTGACATCCAGGAGGCGTGCGCTATACCAATGAAATTCTTCTGCGTTGATGGCGCCTGAGGTGAAGTGGCGCACGATCAAACCCTCGGCCAAGATCTCGTCGATGGCGGGCTTATCTGGATCTTCAAGCGCAAACAGCGCTTTATCGATCTCAACGTAGGGGCTCACAGTTCGTTGTCCTCGGCCTGGGCGATCAAAGCGTCATCAGCCAGAGGCTTGAGTAGGCGTTCGGCAATCTCGCCGAGCTTCCCAAGTGGGTGGTCACTCTGGCCGAGCAGCTCCAATGCTTCTGATTTCACCCTTGAGCCCGCCATCCCAGCGATCAGCAAGTAGCCCAGGGCTGGAGCGTCGACGCCGCAGTCGGCCAGAAGGTTGTTGGCGTACTCATCGACCGCCAGTGCGAACTGATAGGCCGTGACGCCTTGCTGCGGGTGCAGGTGGCGCTTGAACACCACGCTGCCACCTCTGGCCAGTTCTTCGGCGGCGTTGTACAGCCATTCGCTGCGAGCCAATTGCTGAGAGGTTTCGCTCACCGGAGGCGGTAGTTGTTCATCGTGCTCAAACTGAGCCTCGCGTAGTGCTGACATGGTCGCCTCCAAAGTGGCGGGTTGTTCACCTGTATTCGTCAACACTCATGCCTCCCGCTGTTTGCCGATGGGCGCGGGGGAGGAGTGCTGACGTAATAGAGGTGGGGAAGGGGGCCCAGGCCCGCTACTGGCGACGGCCTGGGTTTGTTGCGTCAGCGGTGTTGGCCAGTTACCCGCTGCTGATTGCAGGGCTGGCCGGTCGTCTTCGTTGGCTGGCGGTGAGCTTCCTCCCCAGGGCGTCAATCAGCATCTGTTCGCCTTGGATCACAGGTCCCTACAACATGCACGCTGCAGCTCGTTTGCCCGTTTAAGTGGGCAGGGTGCATGAGGTCCGGCGTTCCCAGCCGAGGCTATCGGGATTGCTAATTCAAATCTTTTGGAGCTGGCCGTGACCCGCTACTGGCGTCGGTCACCGGCTTGAATCGAATGTCACTCCAGCCGCGGGCCTTTCGGCTTGTTCTCCCGCTGGATAACTGTTCTTGGCGCTTTACGCTGCGCGCCCGGGTCAGTTGCCAACCCTCTGAACCGTTTAGGCCGGTTCATCGCTGCCTTTGAATCTGGGCCGGTGGTGATCCGGCAAGGGGTAAAACCAAAGAGCGGTGGGCGGATGCCCTTCGCAGTGGCTGTGTGTTGCTGCGATGGACGAACAATAAGCTAATGCCTAATGATCTGTAAATAGGTAATGCCTAATTATTTTAAGAAAATACTCCCGGTCCTTTATTCCAATTTTGGAGATGACATTCGCGAAGGCGCTGATATAAGCTTTGCCTAAGCTGTATGGATATACAGCATTAAACTGGGAGGGGATTTCATGGGGAAGAAGCAGGCGGCACCCGCAGTTCGGGAAGAAGTGAGTGGCATGGAGCGCCTTGCGCTGCGCGTCTCATCGATGATCAACCACCCCGTGGCCCAGGCGCAGCGCTGGGTAACGATTCATCGCCTGGACACAGACGGGGATCGGGAGTGGGAAGAGGTGCTGAGCGTGATCGCTGACACTGACGAGCTTGAGTTGACGCTCAATGACGACGGCAGCGTGACGGTGAGGTGGGAGCAGCAGGAAGTCGAGGTGGCGAGCAGGGGAGAGGTTGAGTATGAGCCAGAAGAAGAGCTAGCACCTTTCTGACAGTCATGAAAAAGCCCGCTCAATGGCGGGCTACTGGTCAATTCGGAAGTGGGTGCTTAATCATGCACTCGCCTGCCGGTCACAACGTAAAGCACATCAATCCCAGCCTTTGCTATGTTTGCCAGGTAGATCGCGTTAGGAGTCCGGAGTCCTCGCTCGTAAATGCTCTGGGCATTTACCTTGACTCCGCCCATGGTCGCGAGCTCTTCCTGAGTGAATCCGAGGCGCTTACGTTCTTCGCGTAGACGCTGGGTAATCTCTTCCATTGGCCCCCCCCACAATTGATCTCGCACCCTACCATTCGTGGCGTACAACCACCATTGGTCGCCGTAGTGCCATCATACTAAATTGCCCGCTGTATCCTGATCCATATTCTCGTATCTCACCATTAGGGGTCCTCAATGAGAGAGGCGCAGCGAAGACTGGCTATGACAGCCTGGCGCGACCTCTTTGCACTGGCTGGAGGCCAAATGGATGCAGAGGCTAAGTACTTTGAATTATTGAGGCGGGCTGACGCAATGGAGTGCGCCGGCCTCATTACCAGCGATGAGTGGAGAAAGCTCGCGCAGCAGGCGGGAACACTGCTTGCTAGCACAGCACAGTGTATGGGCGGGTCGGGGTAGGGCAGAAACAAGATCTCCGACCTTCTCTATAGGCCCGATGAGATCAATGAGGCACCGGGGAAAATAGCGCTCTCGCAGATTCGTCCAACAGCCTATCGATCTCAACCAGCTCGGCTTCTTTGATATCAATCGCGTTTTTGTAGGCGCACGCCATGAGCTGCAGCACCTCAAAGTCTGAAATCTTCGCAAGATCATCTTTAAGACCGGGCCGCTGACTGAGTAGCAGCGCCCGGATCTCTTCAGCGCTCTTTGGCATATCCACAGGCTATCCCTCCATAGCTCGGATTGATTTTAGTCAAGTAGAGCGGAGTGGGGCGCAACCGCTGATCGATAGACTATGAGTGTACGCTTTCCAGATACAAGAAGCCCGGCGCTAGGGACGGCTAGAAAGTCGCAGTCAGAAGGAAGTTGCGATCGCCCGGGCTAGTTGGGTGTCTGACATTAGCGGCGGCGTGCTGGTCGAGCGGTAGTATCTGGAGGCTTGCTCAAACTGGGCCCCCCGTATTTCGCCGTCCGAACCAATGAACGCCAGAGCGTCGGTCTTGGCTGACTTGAAAATCTTAGGCGGGTCGGTCGTGAGAGACGTGGTTGCACCAATTAAAATGGTTGGCGAGGAGATTGTGATAAATATCGCGGCAGCGATAGGGTTGGCGCCATCTCCTGATACGGCCTGCGTGCTGACCGATGTTAGCAGGGCAACCCCCAGAGCCTTCCATGAATTCATTGTTCGATGCTTCCATTGCTATCAGAGGGCGACACCATAGCAGAACTGGGCGATCGCCACACAAAGGGCACTCAGTGCCGAGTCACTCTTCCTCCGCTCCAATCACTAAAGCCCTGTATAGAACCAATAACCAACCGATGCCTGTCCAGCCAAAAAATAAGTTCAGCCAAAGAACTGAGGTGCGCTCTTGCTTGGCGTATCTAATTACGCAGATCGACGGGTAGAAATACAGCACCAAAGCGCTGGAGTAGAAAAGGAGGTTGGCAGCCAAAGCGACGTAATTATCGCCATTTCTGCAAAGGTAGCTCAGCGTACAAAGCGGAATCAGAATACCAAGACCGAAAATTTTCATTAGAGAAGCCCGTCTTGCATGAAGCAATAACGCCTGATGGCGCAGTGACATCATTATGCATAGGCGGTCACGGTGCTGAGTAGCGCAGAAAAACTATCGGCCTGATAGCAAGATACAAGAAGCCCGGCGCTGGGCCGGGCTTAACGAATGTGGTGAAGAACCTTGTCTCTGAAGTTATCCATATCAGCTATGTCCGGCACAAAATCATTCGCCGCCTTGAGCAGGCGAGTGTGATCTTGTTTTGGAAGGGAAGAGAAATCACTGCAAACGATGATCGAGGTGAATGACTCCCCAACCTGTTTCAGGTGCAGAAGGGTAATCGTGGTGATTCGCGCCTTGTCTTTGCCGTTCACTCCAAAGAGATAAATAGGGCGACCTTGCGACTGTATTCGGTAATCGACCGTGTAGGCCGGACCATCCACAATCTTGGGCACATAGTTTTCCTCAAAGCTGTCAGCGGGGAGGATAGATTTCAAGGCTGCCCGCAGATCATCGTAGAACGTCGAACCAAGACGAGAGCGTGACCATAGCGCCATGTCTTCAACGCGCGATAAACCCTGAGTCAGGTCGAACAAGCCCCGTACCAGCTTGTCCGCTGGAACCTCAATAAAAATTTCACCGCCGTCATCACGAAGCCCGGATTCTGCCAGAATTCCTTGGTAGAACTTTCCTCGTGAGCCAGTTGAGTATTTTGAAATGTCGTTCTCATAGCTCAGGCGCATCATTGTTGTGCCCGCATCAGACAACCGCCAGCCCCCAGCCGTCCTGGCTATATAAGCAGTGAACTGATCTCCGTCGCGTGCGACCAACGGGAGAGATACCGCTAGAAAATCGCCGCACTCTCTCACAGCAACATCTTCGCAGAAGGCTGTGCAGAGTGATTCGCGGATTTCAGTCAGTTCACTCATCAAAAAAACTCAGTTGTGTGGTCATGCCATTGGCTGCCCCGATCTCGATACCTGGCGGAACGGGCTTTTGTAGACCTGAAATATTGCAATCCTCAAGCATTGCCCAGAGCGCTCCCTCAAGATCAGTGTAGGCGTTTGTGGCAACCGCGTAATGCTCTGGCTTTCTGCCAGCAAGCATGTAGCGCTCTGTGGCTCGATGGATGTGCGGTGTGAAATCAATCCGCTCGCCATCCTCAAGAACATTCTGGTGAGGATGGCAGCTGCCGTTGTATCGCGCTAGCGTGATCGTATCGCCGGAGGGGTGCTTTAGAAATATCCCGCATGAGAAGCTATGCGCAATTCTTGAGTTCTGCCGCAGGTAAATCTCGAATTCTGCGCCATCATCTGAGACTACATCGTAGTTCTTCTGCTTGCACGACTGCATATCTTTCCAGCGGGCGCCGGGGTTGGATATGGTTTTATTGCAGGTGAGCAGATCACTGATCTGCGCATCAGTAAGGATCGTGTCTACCACGTCTTCGTCCTTGAGGTATGAATGGGGATTTTGCGTGTTACTTCCTATTCCGGCTTCGCCCTGGTGATGCGCTGATCGCTGACCTCATCCGCATACCCGGCAAGCTTGTCCTCTGTCTCTTGAAAGCTCAGTGCGATCTTCATCAGATCGTTGGCGCCCTGCTCATCGCCCGCCGCCAGAAGCCGCTTGGCAAATACAAACAGATCGACGCCTGACCACTTGAGCAGGGCCGCAGCCTCTTTCAGGTCGCGGCGCAGTTGCTGGTTGGGCTTAGTGAGTGCCATGGCGTCACACCGGTTGTCCGTTCCATACGTAAAGAACCCGGGCCAGGATATGAGTGTCGTCCACTCGGATGTCCTCGGGGTCGTGATGCTTGTTGTCCGAAATCATCTTGAAGCGATCCTTGCCTTTCTTTTGCAGGCGCTTCACGTACAGCATTTCGTCGTGGGAGAAGAGGTAGATGCCGTCTCCCGTGAACTCCCGGATCGTGATGTCGACCAGTAGCGGGTCTCGATCCTTGATGGTTGGAGCCATCGACTGCCCCCAGCCGGTGATCATCTTGAGATGGAAGTGCTCTTTGAAGGTAACGCCCAGGTCACGCAGGTGCTTGGGACTTACTCTTATGTCCTGGAGCATTTCCGGGTATTCGTGCGGGATCTGCCCGCCGCCCATCGCTGCGCGCACGTCGTAGTGCGCAATCCAAACCTCGTCGCCAACCTGGCCGGGGCGAGAGAAGTCGACATGGATAACGTTTCCTGAGTCGCTTTGCTCTGCAGCAGCCAGCAACCTGGCGCGAGCGTCTTCTGAAAGGCTCTTACCTTTCGACGCCAACATTTGACGAATCATGTCTGCCGCAGATGAAGCCAGCGAGCGCCCGTCATTACTATCTTGAATGGCAGAGTCTTCGTTGGTGACTTCGAGGTTTTCGTAGGAGAAGCCCGGGCGTAGTCCCCAGTGCTCAGGCCCGACGACGTCGGAGAAGTAGGCGATCACGTCCATCAGCTTTGACTTGTCGATCCTGCCGTTTTTCACCCAGCCCTGTATCGACGGAGGCTTCACGGAGAAGTCGTCTGCGAGATTCTTTTTCGATACGCCCTTGGCGATCCGCGCGGCCTCAATGGCGGCGCCTAATTCTGGTCCGGTAAGCATTGCCTAATTAAGCCTATTGCGCTGACGGTTAGGCAATGGCTTGCCCTTGATAAGGTAATGCCTTATATTCGACACAAATCTCCAGGAGAGAACTCATGAAATCAGCAGAAGCGGCCAAAGAAGCATCTCGCTTGCTGGGTAGTCAGGTGGAAATGGCGCGCCTGCTGCAGGTCACTGCACCCACCGTTAACCAGTGGTGCTCTGGCGAGCGCCCGGTGCCGGCAAAGCGCGCAGTTCAAATCGAAGCACTGACCGGTGGCGTCGTAAACCGCACTGACCTCTGCCCATCTTTTCCATGGGGGCAGATTGCTTCTGCATCTGTTGAGGCTTCGCAGCAGTCCGCCGCCTGACATCCCTGTCCGCCGTTCCATTGAAGCAATTCTGACCGCAACCGACCCAAGGAAAAACTAGGACATGAAAACGCCCGTACTAGAGACCCGCCGCCAAGTAATGGCAGCCGTGTCCAACGCTTTCCCTGGTGGGATGGATTGCGCAGCTGCTCGCCTTGGCATCAAGGACAAGCGACTTGAAAACCAGATTTACGAAACGGCCGGGTGCAAGCCACTAAGCGATGCCGAGATCTTCGTGCTGGAAAGCGAAACGAAGACTGAGCATCTGCCGGACTACATCTGCGCCATGTACGGCGGTGTGTTCGTGAAGATCCCGGAAGCGGGGGAGTTGGACAACGTCGATCTGTATCAGCGCTCGCTGGCTGCATCCGCACAGCGTGGTGCGCTTGACCAGATGGTGGCCTCCGCCCTGGAAGACGGCGAAATCGATTCGAACGAAGCAAAGAAGATCCGCGCCCTGCACGCCAAGTACATGTCGGCGAGCCTTGAGGCTATCGGGGCGGTAATTGAGTTGCACAAAGCCCGCGCATAAATCGCAGGCACAAAAAAGCCAGGTTCGTGGCCTGGCTCATTGCTACTTCAGCGAGGCAATAATGAATACACAATCCATCCCCGTCAATACCCCCAACAATCTCGCGCCACGTTTTCTGCAATCGCAAAACGTGGCGCGGGACAAGATGAGCAGTTTTGATCTGCTCGAATTAGTAAACTCCGCGCGCACCGAGTTTGGCGAAAGCGAAGTTCGCCGCAATGATTTTACGGCCCGGTGCCGTGATGAGCTTGAAGGTGAATACTACGAAACTTTCGTAGTAAAGAATCAGCGCGGTCCAGCGTCCGAGGGGCTGATGCTTACCAAGGATCAGTGCTTACTGGTCTCCATGCGAGAGTCGAAAGCGGTTCGCCGCAATGTTGTCGCCAAGATCAATGCGCTGGAAGCACCTGAACTTTCCACCATTCAGATCCTGCAGATTGCCATGGAGTCTGAAAAGGCCCGCTTGATGCTCACCGCCCAGGTCGAGCAGCAGGCCACGAAGATCCACTCCTTGGAGAACCTGTTCAAGGAAGGCATGACCCACACCCAGTTCTGCAAGGGCCTGAATGGGGTCAACGTCATGCAGGTGGGCAAGTACCTCGAAGCCCGCAGCTGGCTCTACAACGAGAGCAAGTCCGGCACCCGTCACCGTGTTGGCTCGTACGCCCGCGACAAGTACATGACCGAGCACCAGCATGAAGTAACCCCGCACGGCAAAGACCCTTTCATCTCCTACACACCCATCCTGCTGAAAAAGGGTGCTGCACGCCTGTACGACCTGTACCTGGCCGGCGAGCTGCCTATGAAGAAGACCTGGGACGGCCTGTTCACCCACGATAAAGCACTGAGGGCTGCGTAATGGCCAGAGCACGCAACATCAAGCCCGGCCTGTTCAGCAATGAGCTGCTTGTCGAGCTTCCAGCATTTGACCGGCTGGCTTTCATTGGCCTGTGGTGCCTGGCGGATCGGGAAGGGCGCCTCGAGGATCGCGTGAAGCGAATCAAGATCGAGTTGTTCCCGTGCGATGACTACGGCGTGGAAGAGGGCCTGGCACGACTTGCTGCCGCCGGGTTCATTTCTCGCTATCAGGTGGCAGGATTCTCTGTAATTGAGATCATCAACTTCCAGAAGCACCAGAGCCCGCACGGCTCGGAAAAGGACAGCACACTCCCGGACATTAACGGTTACCTCACTGTTTACGAACGGAAAAAGAACGTTGTAGTCGCAGGCTCTCAACGTAAGGTTCTCGTTGGTGAACAGGTTTTTAACGTTAAAGAACCGTTAGAGCCTGTTAACCCACCGTTCGATAACGCCCTGATTCCTGATTGTGGAATCCTGATTCCTGATACCGGATTCTCTGATTCTCCGAATCAAGATCAACACCACTCTCTCTCCGCGGGTGAAGAAATTCCGGGCTCAAGCTTCGAAGGCTTCGATGATCTAGAAGACCTTCCACCGGAAGACGCTAAGCAGCCTGTAGACCCAAAGGCGCCTGTCGAGATGACCCTGGATTGGATGCCTGACGCCAATCTGCTGAAGACCTACTGCGTTCACTTCGGCGTCTCGACTGACCTGTTCACCAAGGACGCCGTGGCCCCGTTCACCGCGCACCATGAGACAACTGGCCTCCTGCAAACCCAATCCAAATGGGTGTCACTGCTGGTCAAATGGGTGAAGGACGACAAGAACAGAGCGAGCAATATCCGCCCATTCCCAAAACCCCAAGCCATTGCAAGGCACACCCTGACCGGTAGCCGCGATTACAAAGCAGGCACCAAGGAGAATGCCAATGGCACGTTCCGTCTCTGACCTTGGCCCGCACCTGGACCGCAAGTTCGGTGTCATTGGCCGTCAGTCGGCGCGATGTGACACTCACGGCGAATACTCGGCGGTGATGCTCAGGGCTGGCGGTGTTTCTGGTTGCCCGATCTGTGCCAGCGACAAGCGCGACATGGAAGAGCTTGAGCGCAAGCGTTTTCAGTTCCGGATGGTGCAACACGACGCAGCAAAAATCCCAAAGCGTTTTGCTGATAAGTCTTTCGCAGGCTTCATTGTGTCTTCGCCGGCCCAGCAGGTAGCTCTGGACGCCTGCATGGAGTACGTCGACAACTTCTCGAAGCACAAGCGGGAAGGGCGTTGCATGCTGCTCCTTGGCAAGGTCGGCACCGGTAAGACGCACCTGGCCACGTCGGCGGCAAGCTTTCTGATCAACGAGCGCATGGTCAAGGCGATCTACCGCACTGTCGGCTCCGTGATTGGCGATATCAAGGCGACATTCAGTGACAAGTCTGGCGACTCCGAGGCTCACATCATTCGCGAGCTGATCGGTGCTGACCTACTGGTGCTGGACGAGGTAGGCGCTACCAAGCAAAGCGAGTTCGAGCTGGCCACGCTTTTCAGCATCATCAACGGCAGGTATGAGCAGGGGCGCCCGATGATCATCGTCAGCAACCTGTCGCCCGCCGAGCTAAACGATGCCCTGGGCGTGCGCTGTGTCGACCGCATCCGCGAGAACGGCTGCATAGGAGTGGCGTTCGAGTGGGAATCTCATCGCGGCAAGGAGGGCTTTTGATGGATATCGACAAGGAGAAGTTGAAGGGATTGCTCTGGGCCGAAGCCGCGTCATACCGGGCTGACTGCGCCGACTGGAAACGCAGCACCGAGGCTCTGGATGAGTTCCTGGGTAATAAGACCGTGGTGGAGGTGGCGCTGGAGCTGCTCGCCGAGAACGTGCGGCTGTGTGAAGACCCGCACATGCGAGCCATCCGTTCGCTACGTGGTGACTGCGCGGACCTCATGGCTGAGCGCGACCGGCTCAGGACCGAGAACGATAGCCTGGTCGCGGCTGCACAGGCGCTGCGTGATGAGTGGCGCAACGATCAGGCTGACGCGGAGCGGTATCGCTACCTACGTGATCGCTGCGGGGTCGTTGAGTACAAGGCGATTGCTGGGTCAATCGGCCCTGGAATGCTGCCTTCTGGCGAGACGCTGGATCTTGCCGTCGACGCCGTAATGGGCAAGGGAGAGCAATCCAATGGCTGAGCTCGCCCTTATCCGTACTGTCCAAGGCCTTGTGCCTGCGACCGAGGCCGACCGCGAATTAACCCAGAAATGGAAGCTGGGCCAAGTGGTCCACGGCAAGTTCACAAAAATGCGCAACGCAAAGTTCCACGGCAAATTCTTCTCGATGCTGGATCTGGCGTGGGAGTACTGGGAGCCGGTTGGCGGCTTGGTTCCTCGCCAGGAAATGCGTGGTATCCGTGGTCTGGCCAAGTTCTTCGAGGCGCAGAGCGGAAAGCCTGGGCAGCTGTCGCATGCGGTCGATGCCTATATCGCGGGCCTAGAGTCAGCCCGGGCCGAGCGCTTTCCTTCAGTGGACAAGTCCCGTGAAGCCTTCCGAGAGTGGATCACTATTGAGGCGGGGCACTTCCACCTGGTGCGAACTCCCGACGGCGTCCGCAAGGAGGCCAAGTCAATTAGCTGGGCCTCCATGGATGACACGGCCTTCGAGCCACTTTATCGCGACGTGTTCAACGCCTGCTGGCGCCTGGTCCTGTCTGCCCACTTTGAATCGGAAGAGGCGGCATTGAACGCTGCTGACCAAATCGGGAGCTACGGATGAAGCGCACCCCATTACAGCGCAAAACCCCGCTTAAGTCCGGCGGCGCACGCCGCAAGCGCTGCCCAGTGTGCCGGGTGATGTTCACGCCGGCCCGCGCTGGGCAATCGGTTTGCGGGGCTATCGAGTGTGCCATCGCACACGGTAAGTCCGAGAAAGGGCAGGCGAGCGCCAAGAAGGCCCTGGCGGATGTCGGTCGCCGCGAGATCAAGGTGCGCAAAGAGGCGCTGAAGACCCGGGCGGACCACATGAAGGACGCAGAGAAGGCCGTACGCGACTACCGGCGCACCTACGAGTTGAGCATTGGTAGCGGCTGCATCAGTTGCGGCGAGTCGCAGGAATCAATCCTCAGCGCCCAGGGTTGGAAGACCGGCGGTGCTTTCGATGCAGGCCACTTCCTCGGTAAGGGCGCCCGGCCAGAGTTAAGGCTGGTGCCCAGCAATATCTGGCTCCAGTGCAAGAGCTGTAACGCAGGGTCGTCCAAGTTCGCCCGCAAAGGCGAGACGGTTTCCCAGGGTTTCCGCACCGGCCTTATCGCCCGAATCGGCCTGGAGGCTGTCGAGGCGATGGAAGCCGACCACACGCCACGCAAAGAAACAGTAGAGCAATTGAAAGTCATCACCGCCGAATACCGGGCAAAGACCAAAGAACTTAAGAAGGGGCTCGCAGCATGAAACTGATCAACGCAAGGCAGGTATGGACTGAGGCTCAGCACGAATCGAACGCGTCGATCAGCGCTGTGGCAATTGACCGGGCAGAGTCGGCACCGCTCAAGACTGGCGGGAAAATTGGCAAGCGTGACGCGCAATTCCCGGCGATGAGCAGCGAGAAGGGGGAGGAGGCTGGGCGTTTCTCCGTGCCGGGGCAGCGCATCAGCATCAGCGAAACCCGACGCACGTCTGCCGGCCGGTCAACCGCCCGCGCCGCGCACCTGGCCACGATAGGCAAGGTATTGCGCGCCATCGACACACTTCCTTTCCAGGTGCAGCAATTCGGGCACTACCTGTACCACCCATGCATGACCGTGGTGCATGTACTGAACGCCGAAAAGCTGATTTGGGGTGACGTCGACTTCTCCGCTCTGACTGATGCCAAGGCCGCAAAGGCGCATTGCCTGATCACCTTTGCGCTTCAGTCCTACAAGTTGGAGGCTCATGGAGGGGCCCAATGGGGGCCGGCCCGGGTGGCTGAAGGAATGCTGAAGATCTACGGCGTAACCATCGAGCCAAAGCACTGGGACAGGGACTGGAAGGACATCTGGAACTTCCTGCGTACAGCTATTAAGGAAGTGGATGATCAGGCTCAACAACCTATATGGCAGGTGATTTACGCGGAAAAAGAAGAAAGTGCAGCGTAATATGTTGACATGGTGGGGTTTTGAGGGTACTTTTCCCATAGTGCACAAGTAACGCGAAACGCACACGAAATTCTAAACCCGGCCGAGCGCCGGGTTTTTTATTCATAGAATGCCCAGATGAAACTTCAGGTGCGCGAACACGGGCGATACGCCGAGCTCTTCAACGGCCTGTTGCGGGCTTCCTCGCTCGTCTATCGCATCACCCAATTCAACCATCCATTCGGAAAAAGCGCACACGATAATTGCAGAGGTTAAGTGAATTCTGACTTTTCCAGATTGCCTGAAATAGTCGGCGTGCCCAGTTCCTAGCTCCTCTAACTTGCGAGCGAACTGAAGACGCCAGTGCGCTTCATGACTTAAGCATTCCTGAGCAAGTAATGGGTCGCTGATCCGCGCTTTCGTATCCTTAAATTCCTCTATCAATCGTGCGGCTGTTAGCCAATTGAGGCGACTCTTGGGTGGGATATTCCATGTTGAGTCTCCTCCCATGAGCGCCATGAAAGCTCTTTCGAGGGTCATGATTGCGTGATCAAAAAGGCGGGTATTCTCACGCTGTGCTTCAGTGCTTTTTTGTTCGTTGGAGTGGAGCAGGTCGTTTTGCTTGATAGCTCTATAAGCGGCACGGGCGCTTATCGCACTGGTTATGGCGGAGATCGCGGCGGCGATTGCTGCCCCTGAGTTAATTAGAATTCCCCATCCACTTTCGTTCATTTTTCATCCTTAAAAGATTGGTAGTCGCTCAGCGTGCTTGAACTCCGAAGTTAGTGTCAACTTCCTACCTTGCCCCAGCTATGTTCGGCGGGCGTACTGAAAGATCAGTGACATATTCATGGCCTCGACATTGATCGGGGCCTTTTAGTTTTCGGCTCCACCACACCCATTGCTCCGAGCTGGGAGTGCTGTGTGAGCCGATTCAATTCCGCAGGTTATGGCCTGTCGTATCCCTAACTCCCTGACGGGGAGGAACCGAGATGTCCAACATGCCAGACAAACCAGACACCTGGGCGATAGCGCTTGCGTGGTTGAGCCAGCATTCGCCAATCCTCTATGCGGCAGCGTTGTCCTGTGCGATGGCTGTCCTGCGAATCACTTACGGCGGCGGCACACGTCGCCAGATGATCGTGGAGGGCGCCATCTGTGGCGGCCTGGCCCTGACCATAATCAGCGGGCTTGAGTTCTTCTCGCTCCCGCAGAGCATGGCCACCTTCGTCGGCGGCTGGGTTGGCTTCCTTGGCGTAGAGAAGATCCGGTCCATTGCTGACCGGGTGACTGACTTCAAGCTGCCAGGCCGTAAGGCTGAGTAATCCGCGCCACGTTTCGAATGTGCCCAATCGTGGCGCGGAACAATGAGGAACCACCCATGGACAACCAGCACAAGAAAATCACCGGCTACCGCGACCTGAGCCAGTCCGAGATCGACGGTATGAACTCTATCAAGGCGCTCGAAGCTGACGCCGGCGAGCTGTTCAAGCAGATCGGCAGTATTGAGGGTGTAGACCCGCGGTTGCTGGCCCTGGCCAAGACCAACCTGCAGCAGGGCTTCATGTGGTTCGTGCGCTCGATCGCCAAACCAGCCGATCCGTTCAGCTGATGAGCAAGGTTACCCGCCTGCGCCATGCGCTCCCGCTGGGCCAAGACATCAACACTGCGGTAAGTACTCTCGACAAGGCCATTGCCGATGCGGTGGATGTTGCCAAGGCTGCCGGGCTGCCTCAGGGGCTGATCGTGAGTTTGCTCCACGGCCACGCCCATGCACAAACACATCAGATGGTGTGCCAATGACGGTCAAGATACTGGAGTTCAAGCGTGAAGAATGGCGCGATGCTGCCAAGACCCTACGCAAGATCGCGGATGACCTGGATGCAGGTGAGCACCCTGAATGCACTGTAGGCGCGCTGACACTGATCGGCGCGAAGGGAGAAGTGACCGTGTTCGGTCTCGGCCCCAAGTGCGATGACTTGCAATGCCTGGGTGCGATGCGCCTGGGCGAGCAGAAGCTGATCGATGTGTTGCTGGACGGAGGAGAGTAGGCCTCTGCTGTAGACAGGCAGTTGTGCGTTAGTGAGAATCGGGCATTAATATTTTTTGAGTATGCTCAATGCCAAGCCCGCAAATTCAAACGCTCAATGACAGCTATTACAAAGGCACCATGGGCTTCGATCAGTTTGTGCTGGGAGCCACGCTAGCAGCATGCGCGTATCTGGCACAAACAGCGACCTATGATCAACTAGGTTGGAATCCTTCCACGCTTCAGCTATTTCCATTACTGCTGCTCGGGTTAACCGCGCTCTTTGGATTTAAACGTATTGAGTCCAGCATCCAAACCATAAAATTGAACTCTGCTTATCTTCAGCTGCAGTCTGACTACCCTGGGAACGCGTTCCCAGAGCAGAGGGGGTACGTCCAAGAAGAAAGTGATCGATCAGGTTTTTACTATGGAATTCGAAACAAGTTCATCCTCCTCAGCTTCCTTGCCTTTGTTTCAGTGAAAATCCTGGTGAAGTACAACCTTTTCTAGCGTGCAATCACTCGACAGCTAGTAAAAACCAAGCAATGCGACGGGGGCGGTATGAATAGACCAATGCCACCGACGTCACTGCTTGAGCTGAGCGATCTGTCCGCCTTTGGTATCCGCTTGACGCCTGCGCCTGAAGTATGGGACTGGCTCCAAGCCGAGATCCTCGCCGACACCGGCAGCATTCACAACGAAGACCATGCCCACCTACTGGATGCAGACATCCGGATCATGTGGGCGTCGTCGAGCTTCGAGAAGCAGGGTAGGACGGTCTTTGGCCAGGCCGAACAGGTAGCGTTCCGCGCCGGTGGCTGGCAGAAAGCCCGGATGGAGCAACAGATGCGTGATTGGTTCGGTGATGTACCGGCTTTCATCATCACTCTGGCTGCTGACTACTGCGTCCAGTGCAGCGACCTTGAGTTCTGCGCGCTCCTTGAACACGAGCTGTATCACCTGGCTCACGCGACCGACAAGTACGGTCAACCAGCATTCACCCAAGACGGTGCACCGAAGATCAAGCTGCAGGGCCACGACGTGGAAGAGTTTGTCGGTGTGGTCCGCCGCTACGGTGCAAGCCCTGACGTTCAAGCGTTGGTGGATGCTGCAAACAGTCCTGCCGAGGTGGGGAGATTGAACATTGCGAGGGCCTGCGGAACCTGTCTGCTCAGATCGGCCTGATTCTTGACAGGCTCTAGACGGATGAGAATTTATGGCAGCCCTGAAAAATGAGGTGAAGAGCTTCATCGTTCAGGCGCTGGCGTGCTTTGACACCCCATCCCAGGTGGTGGAAGCCGTCAAGAACGAATACGGGCTTGTGTTGAGCCGCCAGCAGGTGGAGACGCATGACCCAACTAAGTCCGCGGGGAAGGGGCTGGCGGCGAAGTGGGTGACCCTGTTCCACGACACTCGCAAGCGCTTCCGCGAAGAGACCGCAGAGATACCCATCGCCAACCGCGCCTACCGGCTTCGTGGCCTGGGGCGAATGGCTGAGAAGGCCGAGAGCATGCGCAACCTGGCGCTGACCGCTCAGTTGTACGAGCAGGCCGCCAAGGAGGTGGGCGACGTTTACGTGAATCGCCGCCTCGAACCTGAGAAACCTCTGGGCTCCCAAGCGGACCAGCAGCACGCCGTTGCTGAGTACACCCTGGAGCCTGATGAGAATGTCCCCACTACCCCTTACCTTTGACCCACCGGTAAAACTGACGCCCAAGCAGGCGAACATTTACTGCTGGGGCTTCCAGCCTGAGGCCCGCTTCCGCGATGCGGTGTGTGGCCGTCGGTTCGGCAAGACATTCCTGGGCAAGGCCGAAATGCGCCGTGCCGCTCGCCTTGCTGCTGAGTGGGGCGTGAGTGTTGAGGACGAAATCTGGTATGGCGCGCCGACGTTCAAACAGGCCAAGCGCGTGTTCTGGCGGCGCCTGAAGCAGGCTATCCCCGAAGCATGGCGTGCACACCGCCCGAACGAGACGGAATGCTCGATCACCCTCAAATCCGGCCACGTCATGCGCGTGGTGGGGCTCGATAACTATGACAACCTGCGTGGCTCCGGCCTGTTCTTCGTCCTCGTGGATGAATGGGCAGACTGTCCGTGGGTGGCGTGGGAAGAAGTACTGCGGCCGATGCTATCGACTTGTCAGTACCAGATTCCAGGCGTTGGCATGCGCAAGGGCGGCCATGCGCTGCGCATTGGCACTCCGAAGGGCTTCAACCACTGCTACGACACTTATCTGGACGGCAGGCCAGGCGGCGAGCCAGACCACAAGAGCTGGCAGTACACCTCGTTACAAGGCGGCAACGTTCCTCCTGAAGAGCTTGAGGCGGCTCGCCGGAAGATGGACCCGCGCACCTTCCGGCAAGAGTACGAAGCCGGCTTTGAGAACTACGCGGGCGTCGTCTACTACACGTTCAATCGCGATGAGTGCCGAACCAGCGAGCGAATCAAGCCGGGCGAGGCGTTGCACATTGGCATGGACTTCAACGTCATGAAGATGGCGGCCGTTGTCTATGTCGTGCGTAACGATCTGCCGATGGCTCTGGATGAATTTCATGGTGTTCGGGACACGCCTGAGATGATCGAGAAGATCCAGACACGGTTCCCTGGTCACTCGGTGGCGGTCTATCCCGACGCCAGTGGGCAAAACACCAGCAGCAAAAACGCGAGCGAGTCCGACTTGTCACTGCTGAAGAAAGCAAAATTCACGGTGATCGTCGACTCCACAAACCCTGGTGTGAAAGACCGCGTTAACTCGGTGAACGCCATGTTCCTGAACGCCTACGGCGAGCGACGACTGAAGGTCAACATCGACCAGTGCCCTCAGCTCACCTTGTGCCTGGAGCGACAGACCTACACCGACAAGGGCGAGCCGGACAAAGACCCGAAGAAGGGTCATGACCACATGAACGACGCCGCCGGCTACTTCATCGCCAAGCGCTATCCGATCAAAGCGATCGTCACTTCTATCAAAATGGGATACGCCCGATGAGCAACGACGTCTCCTTCAAGCGGGCGGAATACATAGCTGTGCTGGATCGCTGGGCAACCGTTCGCGACGTCTGTGCCGGCCAGCACCGGGTTGTCGACCGACTGCCGTACATCAACTCACACGACAAGTCGCCTGAGAACGTAGACCGGAACAAGGCCTACCGGGAGCGAGCGGTATTCAAGAACGCCACCGGGCACACCCGTAACGGGCTGCTCGGCCTGGCGTTCCACAAAGACCCGACGTTGACGGTGCCGAAAAAGTTGGAATACCTGCAGGACAACGCCAACGGTTCGGGCGTGAGCATTTACCAGCACTCACAGGGCACGCTTGAAA
Organism: Pseudomonas sp. WS 5010; assembly: GCF_012985565.1. Classification (NCBI taxonomy): domain Bacteria; kingdom Pseudomonadati; phylum Pseudomonadota; class Gammaproteobacteria; order Pseudomonadales; family Pseudomonadaceae; genus Pseudomonas; species Pseudomonas sp. WS 5010. The sequence goes on from NZ_JAAQWQ010000001.1 coordinate 472,222, forward strand.
AGGTGCTTGAAGCTGGCCGCCACGGCCTGTATGTCGACTATCACCAGGACAATGGCATCGGCGGTCACTCGGTGATCCTTTCCTACTGCGCTGAAGACATCATCAACTGGCGCACGGGCATGGTGAATGGTCACAGCGTGCTAACCCTGGTGGTGTTGCGCGAGTCTCCGGAGATCCCGGAAGGGTTCGGCTACAAGACGGTTGAGCAGTACCGGGAGCTGGTGCTGGAAGATGACGGTTTCGTATGTCGCGTTTGGCGCCGGTCTGGGCCGAAAGGTGGCGGGCCTCTGGCAGTCATCGACGAGTTCAAGCCCGAAGGTGTAACCGGTCGCCTCAAGGAAATCCCGTTTACCTTCGTCGGCGCACAGAACAACGATCCAAGCATCGACGAGTCGCCGCTATACGACATCGCCATGATCAACCTGGGCCATTACCGGAACAGTGCCGATTACGAAGACAGCGTTTTCTGGTGTGGGCAGGCTCAGCCCTATATATCTGGGCTCGATGAGCAATGGCGTGACCACATGGAGAAAAACGGCATTTACGTCGGTTCCCGGGCGCCAATGCTGCTTCCAGCCGGCGGCGCCTTCGCCTATGCGCAGCCCGCTCCGAACACCCTGGTCAAAGAGGCCATGGCCGACAAGAACCAGATGATGATCGAGCTGGGCGCCCGGATGGTGGTTGCGTCACTTGCTACCAAGACCGCTACGGAGTCCCGCGGCGATCAATCGGCGTCTACTTCGGTGCTGGCCGGGTGCGTGGCGAACGTGAGCGAGGCCTACACCCGGGCAATCATGTGGTGCTGCGCCTACATGGGCATCACCGACAAGAAGGTCGCCTACCAGGTCAATCAAGAGTTCGTCGAGCTGACGGCGGATCCGCAGATGATCACGGCCTTGGTGGGCTTGTGGCAGAACGGAGGCTTTGCGAAAGCGGACCTTCGAGCATATCTGCGCAAGCTTGGGCTGATCGCACCAGAGCGTACCGACCAACAGATCGACGGCGAGCTGGAAGAGCAGGGCGACGGCCTGGGCCTGGACGACGAGGACAAAGTAGATGGCGGTGAACCAGGCGATACTTGATGCGACCATCCGGCACGCAGTCTTCCTCGAAAAGCTCAAGGCGGGGGAGGTGGGCAAGTTCGCTCCCTTTCTCAAGGAGATTGATCGCTCGATCCGGGACCGGCTCACCCAGTCGGACCTGACGGAATACAACACGAAGCGTCTGGAGGCACTGCTGAAGGAAGTCGACAGCCTGTTACTGGGCATTTTCGACCGCTACAGCGCGCAACTGAACCTCGACCTGGTGGATATCGCCAACTACGAGGCTGAGTTTGAGGCGACAAGTCTCGCCAGGTCGGCGCCGATTGGCGTGTCGCTGGATGTGGTCGCCCCGACGGCCGCTGCAATCCGCACCGCAGTGCTGACGAACCCGCTCAGCGTGCGCGGTACCGGCGGCGGGAAGCTGCTGAAGGCCTTCATCAAGGGGTGGACTGGCGCAGAGCGTGAGCGAGTCACCGGCACGATCCGGCAAGGCTTCTTCGAGGGGCAAACCAACTTCCAGATCATCCGCAACATTCGCGGCACCAAGGCGGCCGGCTACAAGGACGGCATTCTTGCCAACACCAACCGCAATGCCAGCACCGTCGTGCACACCGCCATTCAGCATGTGTCATCCCAGGCAAGGATGGAGGTGGCCAAGGCCAACACGGATATCGTCGAAGAAATCCAGATGGTGGCCACGCTGGACAGCAAGACCAGCCAGCAATGCCGATCATTGGATGGTCGTAGGTTTCCAGTTGAGTCTGGCCCAAGGCCGCCGTTTCACCCGAATTGTCGAACCACCTTCATCCTGCTGACCAAACTTAGCGAGATGTTCGCCAAGGGCGCTACCCGAGCTTCGGTGGGCGCCAATGGCGGCCAGCAGGTCAGCGCAAGCCTGGATTACTACCACTGGCTCCAGCAGCAGCCAGCTTCGTTCCAGGACGTTGCTATCGGCCCAGTCCGGGCCAAGCTGTTCCGGGAGGGTGGGCTGACCGTGGAGCGTTTCGCCGAGATGCAGCTTGATCGCAACTTTGCTCCGCTGACTCTCGTGCAAATGCGTGCGCTGGAGCCACTGGCTTTTTTGAGGGCTAATATTGGCGGGCTGGATCGTTAGATAAGTAAGCGGTTAACATTCAAATTCTTACGTCATGGAATGATTTGAAAATGAAAACTATCGTGAATTACACGCTCATTGAGTCCCCAGTTCTACACCTGAAGTTGAAAGAAGGGCTCTTTTTTACTCGGGAGTACGCTTCTCGCTCGGAAGCTTTTATTCCAGTCCGAGGGGAGAAAATCAAAATTCAATGTGGCGTTGCTCCATCGCAGTCGACTTATTTTATTGTCACTAGCGTTGAGAACGCGCTATGGACGGACAAGGACTGCATCGAGGTATGTGTTAGGTACGATCATTAATGAGTAACGGTATAGCTGTGCGCTGCCGCTAAAGAACAAGTAAGTAGACCCGCCGAATGGCGGGTTTTTTTATGCCTGCAAAGCGGGCGAAACATACCCAAGGGGTGCATCAACGTGGCAGAAGAAAACGAAATCGACCTGGAAAACCCGGCAATCAAGGCCGCTATCGCGACTGCCGTTGAAGCCTCTGTTACCGGGCTGAAAACCAAGAATACAGAGCTGCTGGGAAAGCTGAAGGACACCTCGACCAAGCTGACTCAGTTCGAAACCCAGTTTGAAGGCATCGACATCGACGCCGTCAAAGGCCTGCTCAGTCGCGCGGGCCAGGACGAAGAAACCAAGCTGCTTACCGAGGGCAAGGTGGACGAGGTCTTCAACCGTCGCACTGAGCGCCTGCGCGGTGACTACGACAAGCAGCTGAAGGCCATCAGCGAGCGCGCCGAGAAGGCCGAATCCTTCGCCGCCAAGTTCCAGGGCAAAGTCCTGGGCGACTCAGTGCGCGGCGCAGCACTGAAAGCCGGCGCTCTCCCCGAAGCAACAGACGACATCATCCTGCGCGCCAAAGGCGTGTTCACCCTTAACGAAGATGGCGATGCGGTCGCCGCTGATGAATCCGGCCAGGTCATCCTCGGTAAAGACGGCAAGACCCCTCTGACTCCGCTCGAATGGGCTGAGTCTCTGCGCGAAAGCGCACCTCACCTGTGGCCAAGGGCTTCAGGCACATTTGCCCCGGGCGGGGGTGGCGGCAAGGCTGCATTCAAGCGCTCCGAAATGACCTCCGAGCAGAAGCGCGACTTCCAGCGCAAGCACGGCCAAACCGCATATCTCGCATTGCCCAAGTAAGGGGAAACACTCATGCCAACAACTGTTAACAGCGACCTGATCATCTACAACGATGAGGCGCAGACCGCATACCTGGAGCGCATTCAGGACAACCTGGACGTGTTCAACGCATCGTCCAACGGCGCGATCGTTCTCGACAACGAGCTGATCCAGGGCGACTTCCGCAAGCGTGCCTTTTACAAACTCGGCGGCGGTCTGGAGCACCGCGATGTCAACTCCGACGGCAAGGTCACCGCCAAGAAAATCGGCGCTGGCGAGGCTGTAGGTGTCAAGGCACCATGGAAATACGGCCCGTACCAGACCACCGAAGAGGCGTTTAAGCGCCGCGGCCGGGCAGTGGAAGAGTTCTCCCAAATCATCGGCGCCGATGTTGCCGATGCCACCATCGAAGGCTTCATCGAATACGCCACCGGCGCACTTAAGGCCGCCATCGGCTCGAACGCTGCCATGGTGGTGTCGGCCAACATCGAAACCGACGGCAAGAAGACCCTGACCCGTGGCATGCGTAAATTCGGTGACAAGTTCGGCCGGATCGCGCTGTGGGTCATGCACTCGTCTGCCTACTTCGATATCGTTGATGAAGCGATTGCGAACAAGGTCTACGAAGAAGCCGGCGTCGTGATCTACGGCGGCCTGCCTGGCACCCTGGGCAAGCCAGTACTGGTGACCGACAAGGCTCCAGTGGATGCCATCTTCGGCTTGCTGCCGAACGCCGTGGTCATCACCGAGTCTCAGGCCCCCGGCTTCCGCTCGTACGACGTCAACGACGAGGAAAACCTGGCTATCGGCTACCGCGCCGAAGGTACCGTCAACATCGACGTGCTGGGCTACAGCTGGAAGGAGTCCACCGGTGGCACCAACCCAACGCTGGCTGCCGTTGGCTCTGCTGCGAACTGGGTCAAGCACTCCGACAGCAACAAGGTCACCGCAGGCGTGATGATCAACCTCACCACCACGCCACCAGTCGGCGGCTGATAACCACCCCAGGAAGCGGCCAGCGATGGCCGCTACGGAGATTCCGATGAAACTCGTTTATACAAACCAGCTTGACGGCTTTGAGCCTGGCAAGCGTTACCGCGTCCCTGGTCTATTCCGCAGCATTGAGCGCGATGCAACGACAGTGACCGTGGTAGGTGACTATCCCGAAATCGTCACGGCGTACGAAGATGCCGGTGTTGGCGTTGAGGTTGTTGAGTTGCCGGTGCTTGTTGTTGTCGGCACGCAGGCGTCGGCCTCTGGTGAGCTGTCTCAGCTGCTTGCCGATCTGCAAGCCGAGAGTGGCGCCATGGTTCTGCTGGTCGAAGGCATGGAGGGTGGCGAAATCCACCGTCCAGAGTCTGGCGACTTGGCATTGCGCTTGTTCGAAGTGCTGGGCACCATCCATGGATCAGTTGGTGAGTTGACCACCGAGCGTGACGGCCTGCTTCTTACTGTCGACGAGCTGCGTGATGAGGTTGAAGCTCTGAAGAGAGCCGCCATCACGCCGCCGGCTGGTGAGGCCGACGAAATCGCCGCGCTGAAAGCAAAGCTCGATGAGGCCAAGGTTCCGTACCGGGCCAACGCTTCGAAAGAATCCCTGGAAAAGCTCGTAGCTGAGCTGACCAAGGAGTAATACTGCTGGCTGTCGGTCACCCGGCGGCCAATCTTCAGACCATTCGAGCGAGTTGACGCATGACACTCATCATCGAGACCGGACAAGGCCTTCCTGACGCCGAAAGTTACGCGAGCGCCGAGGATCTGGCCCGCTATGCCGTGAAATTCGGCACGGTCATTCCTGCAGGTGTTCCTGAGCAGGAAGCGCTGTTGCGACGGGCTGCACTGGCGATGGATGGCATGACCTGGAAAGGGCGCAAGACCAATAGCGAGCAGGGCTTGTCCTGGCCGCGCCGGGAGGTGCTGCTGGATCAAGAGATCAAGCCGAACAACTACCTGCCAGCGCGCATCCAGTACGGCCAGATGGCCCTGGCCGCCGAAATCCATCAGGACGATATCGACCCGGTGGAGAAGCGCAAGGGCGCGGTTCTGCTGGATCGTGTCGAAGGTGCGGTGACGCGGCAGTACGCGGCGATCCCCAACACCAGCAACCGGCTACTACCAGCGGCACCGGATCGGCCAAGTGCTACGCAGTTTGCGGATTACCTAAAAAAGCGCGGGCTGTTCGCCGTGCGCGCATAGCCACAACGGAGACCACCATGGCCACCTTCTACGACGAAATGGCCGTGATGGCTCTGGAGATGATCACAGAGTTCGGCCAACCCGTGACTATTTGCAAGACGGAGCCAGGCGAATACGACCCTGAGCTGGGCGGTGAAGCGCCAGGTGCAACCGTTGAGCAAATCGCCCAGGGCATCCTCCTCGACTTTACCGGCCTCGAATTTCAAAACAACAGCCTCATCCGGCAGGGCGACAAGAAGCTCAAGATTGCCGCGAACGGCTTGGCCTGGGTGCCCGGCCTGCTCGACAAGGTGATTGCCCAGGGCCGCACCTGGTCAATCGTCCCTCCGCTGAAGGAGGTCAACCCTGCCGGCACTCCGATCCTGTATGAACTGCAGGTACGGTCGTGAGTCGGGCAGGCGCCGGACAATCCGGCAGCTTCGCCTTGAGCCTGGCCGAGTTCGCCACCCAGGCCAGCGAAGCCATCGACGCGAGCGTACGTGAGATCATCATCGAGGTTGGCAGCAGCCTGATCCGCATGTCTCCTGTGGGCAACCCAGAGATATGGGCACAGAACGCCGTAGCGACCCAGTACAACAAGGCTGTCGACGAGCACAACAGCGCTCTGCGCAGCGATCCGACTAACCTCACGAAAGGTGGCAGGCTCAAGAAGGGCCGCAAGCTACACGACGGCATGGATGTTATCGCCCCAGAAGGCTATGTCGGCGGCCGGTTCCGGGCGAACTGGCACATCTCGCTCGGCGTGGTCGAAAACGTCACATTTGACGAGGTAGACCCCAGCGGCGCCGAAACCACTGCCGCGCTCGTCGCTGCAATGAGCGACTTCACCGCCGGCCAGATGGCCTACATCATCAACAACTTGCCCTATGCGATCCCGCTGGAGTTCGGCCATTCGACCCAGGCCCCTGGCGGCATGGTCCGGGTAACCGTGGCTCGCTTTCAGCAGATCGTGGTGGAGGCCATAAGGAACAACCAGGTATGAGTCACGCAATCATCGCTTCGATCTACGAGGCCAAGCTCATCGCTTGGAGCGCTGCCAGGTCGGAGAAGCTGAAGATCGTCTTCGAGAACACGGCCTACACGCCGGCGGCGGGCGAGACCTACCTGCTAGCCTTCACAATCCCGGGCGACACCGCGAGCAACACGCTTGGCGGTGATCACCGGCTGTTCACCGGTGTGTTCCAAGTAAGCATCATCGCGCCGGCGGGCACCGGCAAGACCAAGACGAACCCGATAGCAGCTGAACTGACAGATCTGTTCCCGCTGTACGCCAGGGACACCAAGGGCCCGGTCACCGTGGTGACGATGTCGCCGGTCGACCAGGGCCCCGGTATTACCGGCGATTCCACCTATACCGTCCCGGTCTCGTTCTTGTACCGAGCCGACACGAACTGATCCCGCCCATTGGGCAAACCCACGAGCCCGCCATTGAGCGGGTTTTTTCATATCTGCAAAGAGGAAATACCCATGGGCTACAAAATCCCGAATGGCGGCACCTTCCAGCACGCTGCAACCTATGCAGCTGCTCTGGCGTTTGCCACCATCACCAACGCCGCTGAGGCCGTGGCCACCGTTGTCGGCGGCACCCTGGCTGCGGGCGACATCGTCCTGCTCACTTCCGGCTGGAGCAAGCTGGATAGCAAGGTCGTGCGCGTGAAGGCGGCGACTGCTACTGCAATCACCCTGGAAAGTATCGACACTACCGACACCCAGGCCTTCCCTGTCGGTGGTGGTGCCGGGACCATGCGCAAGGTGCTGACCTGGGTTCAGATCCCGCAAATCTCCGATGTGGCCTTCTCCGGTGGCGAGCAGAACTACCTCGACGTGGTTTTCCTCGAAGACGACCAGGGCAAGCAGATTCCCACCGATAAGTCGGCTGCCAGCATGGTACTGACCCTTGCCGACGATCCGATTCAAGACTTCAACAAGGTGTTGATGAAGGCCGATGCGGGCAAGCAGGTCGAGGCCGCACGTTTGAACCTGCCGGGCAATGACACGCTGCTGTACGGCGCCTACACGTCGTTCTCCAAACAGCCGGCGGTGTCTCGTAACAACCTGCTGACGCGCACCGTCAACCTTGCGCTACAGGCCGAGCCGACTCGCTACCTGACTGCGGTGGTGTAACCGATGGCCAAGATCCGTATCGCGCAGAACGCCACTTTCACTGCGCCAGTGCTGATTCCAATTGTCGGCAGCGCGCCTGAGAAGGTTGAGTTCACCTTCAAGTACCGGGATCGCGCCGAGCTTGCCGCTTTGTTCGATGAATGGAACGAGAAGCGGGACAAGGCACGCACCGCACTTGGCGATAAACCGTCCTGGTCGGAAGTGGTCGCCTTGGACACCGAGCAGCAAACCCAGCAAATCAAGGACCTGGTAGTCGGTTGGGGCTTCGACGACGAATACAACGACGACAACATCGTTGCATTCGTGAAGTCCTGCCAGGGCGCCGCCGAGGCGGTCGTTAAAGCCCATGAAGGCGCATACAACCAGGCCCGCCTGGGAAACTGACTGACGCCGCCCGCGCGATGTACTCGCCGAGCGTGCCCGACGCGATTATCGGCATGTTCGGCCTTGCCCCGGGAGATCTGGTTGAGGAGGTGGAGGTCTGGCCCTGTAACTGGCCGGCCTTCCTCCTTTTCAACCGCATGTCCACCCAGTGGCGAGCAGGCGCCGGCGGCGCGATCGGTCTCGACTACAGCTGCATCCGCGACGTGGCCGGGTTCCTCGGCATCAAGAAAAAGAAGCTCCCTGAAATCTTCCCTGACCTTCAAGTCCTGGAAGGCGAAGCCCTGCGCGTCATGGCGGAGGAAAGGGAAAACAGCCCGTAACCACGGGCACTTATTCAAGGTGAGTCGATGAACATTGCAGAACTCGGCGTCAAGATCGACTCGGCCGATGCGATCCAGGCAAAAACGAGCCTGGATGAAATGGCGAAGGCCGGCGGCCGGGCCGAGCAGTCCGCCGTTTCGCTGATGAACGAAATGCAGGCGCTGGAGAAATCGCTTTCCACCAGTGCCAAGACCACGCAGGACCTGGCAAAGCAGCGTGATGCCCTGGCGAAGCTGACCAAGACCGGCGCCTATGGCGAGGCCGAGGCGGCGAAGATCTCCGCGCAGCTCGACAAGCAGCAGGTGGCTCTGGCCAAGTCTGCCCTGGACGAACAGAAGGCCCTGAACAGCCTGCTGGGCGCAATCGACCCGGCCCGCGCCGCACTGGCGAAGCTGGACACTCAGGTCGAGCAGCTTGGTAAGCATCTGGACGCCGGCCGCATCAGCCAGGATCAGTACAACACTGCCCTGAGCAAGATCGACAAGGACTACGCCAAGCTCGAAAAGACGGCCACCGGTTTCGACAAGCTGCGCCTCGGCACCCGCCAGGCGCAGGAAAACGTTGTGCAGTTGGGTAATGCGCTGTCCTCTGGCGACTGGGGTAGTGGCGTTCGCGCCGTCGCTCAGTTGGGCGCCGGAGCTGGCGCTGGTGCTGCTGGTCTGCTCGCCATCCTGGCGCCGCTGGCGTTGGCCACTGTTGCTGTGGGTGGCCTGGCCGTTGCGTACTACAAGGGCAGCGAAGAACAGGACCGCTACAACAAATCCCTGATCCTTACTGGCAACTACGCCGGCGTGAGTGCGGGCCAGTTGGGCGACATGGCGCGGCAGGTCAGCGCTACCGTGGGCACCACTGGCCAGGCTGCTGCCGTTCTGGCGATGCTGGCGGACAACGGAAAGATCGCTGGTGATAGCTTCACCGGGATTACCCAGGCTGCCGTGTCGATGCAGGAAGCCACCGGTAAGGCGGTCAGCGAGACGGTCGCGGAGTTCGTGAAGCTGGCCGACGACCCGGTCAAGGCGTCTGCCGCGCTGAATGATCAATACCACTACCTGACAGCCTCGGTTTACTCGCAGATCGCGGCACTGGAAGAGCAAGGCGATCACGCCGGCGCGGTGAAGCTGGCCACAGAGCAGTACGCCGATGCCATCAATGAGCGTACACCGAAGATCCTGGAGAACCTCAGTTTTTGGGAGAGGGCTTATAACGCGGTTGCTCAGGCAGCCGATGGCCTCAAAAATGCCGGCCGCCGAGATATCAACGCGGACATCGAAAATGCCCGCGCTGGCTTGGCTGAAGCCCAGGGCATGGATGGCCTATTCCAAAACCAAAAGTCCAAGAATGCCTTGATCGAGTTCCGGCAAAACCGCCTGAACATGCTGGAAGATGAGAAAGCCGCCCAGGAAGATATCGCCAAGTGGGAGGGCGAGCAGGCCAAGGCACAGGGTGCGGCCGTTACTGCCATGACCAAAGTTGACGCGCTGACCAAGTCGTCGTTGACCAATGAGCAAAAGCGGACCAAAGAGCTTGAGGACTACAAGCTGCAACTGGCTGATATCCGCAAGGTTTCGCCAAACGATCCGCGCCTACAGCAGGACGTTGTCGATAAGAACATTGCGAACATCAACGCCAAGTTCAAAGACCCCAAAGCGCCCGGCACCCAGGTCGACCTGACCAGCTTCAACAGCGCCAAGAACGACCTGGCTGCCATCACCGACACCTACAAAAACTACCAGAAGGAACTGGACGCGGCGCAGAAGGCCGGCCTGCTTTCAGAGGCGGATTACCTGCTGCGGCGCCAGGCGCTGATCGGCAATCAGCTCGACCAGACCACGGCAGCGTATGAGTCCGAAATTGCCGCGCTGGAAGCCGCCAAGGGCAAGAAGACCACCTCGGCCGCGCAAAGCATCCAACTGGATCAGAAGATCGCCGACGCGCGCGCAGGGATGGTCAAGGCGCAGAAGGATGCCGACAGCCAGCTTGAGGTGTTGGCGACCAATGAGACCGGGCGACTCGCCAAGCAGGAGCGGGCGATCAGTTCGTACGTTCAGGCGCTGGGGCAGCAACAGCGAGCCCTGGAACTGGCCGGGCAACGCGCCGTGCTGGGCGTCGGTCAAGGGGACCGCCAGAACGCGCTCAACGGGCAACTGAACAGCCAGCAAGACCGGTTTGCTCAGCAGTCGTTGGAACTGGAAAACCAGCGCTCCGATCCATCGCGCAATATGTCGGACGAAGAGTTCACCCGAAAATCGCAGGCGCTCGCCGATGCGAACAAGAAGGCGACCGACCAGATCCGGCAGAACTATGCGGATGTGGAGAATGCCCAGGGCGATTGGACCAAGGGCGCGACTGCGGCGTGGGACAACTACTTGGATTCGGCGCGCAACATTTCCGGACAGACAAAAAGCCTGTTCGGTAATGCCTTCAGCTCCATGGAGGACTCGATCGTCAACTTCGCCATGACAGGGAAGCTTTCCTTTGCGGACTTCACCAAGTCGATACTGGCGGACATGGCGCGTATCGCTACCCGCCAGGCCAGTTCGGCTTTGCTGGGTAGCCTGGTTGGCGCAGCAGCGAGCTACTTCGGTGGTAGCGCTGCTGGTGGAGGCAATGGCATGGCCGCCGGGTCTGCGGGTGCCACGTCGTCAAACCTCGGGGCATCATCTGCCGGATACTCCAGCACCTACTTCCCGCAAGCCAAGGGCGGCGCGTGGTCGAGCGGTGTGCAGATGTTCGCCGACGGCGGTGCGTTCACCAACTCCATTGTCAGTAAGCCAACGGCCTTCGGCATGGCCAATGGCAAGACCGGCGTCATGGGAGAGGCAGGAGAAGAGGCAATTATGCCGCTGACCAGAACCTCCAGCGGGAAGCTGGGTGTTATGGCCATGGGCGGTGGCGGGGCGGGTGCAACTCAGATCAACGTCGAGGTGCACATCGATGGCGACGGTAACGCGTCTTCGTCCGCAGATGCGCCTGGCTACGACCTATTCGGCAAAGAGCTGGCAGCGTTCGTCGAGCAGAAGTACCAGGAGCTGCGGACGAAGGACATGCGCCAAGGCGGCGTCATCAACAAAGCAATCAAGGGGCGCTGATGGCCATCGAACGATTCATCTGGGAGACGGAGAAGGGCGCGGAAGGGGATGTCGCCCAGCGCGTCCGCACCAAGCAGTTCGGCGATGGATACGAGCAGTCGGTAGAGGACGGCCTCAACAACCAGTCCCAGTCCTGGCCGCTCACCTTCACCGGCGCCAAGCCCCGGGTACTGTTAATCAAGGCGTTCCTTGATCGGCACAAGGGGGCAAAGGCGTTTCTCTGGACGCCTCCCCTTGGGGATCTGGGTCTCTACAAGTGTAACGGCTACAAGCCCGTGCACCGTGGCGGCCAGGTCTATGCCATCACCGCCACCTTTCAGCAAACCTTTCATCCCTGAGATAACCGCCCATGGCACTGATCACGGACATCCAGAAACTGGAGCCCGGCGGCGAGATTCGCCTGTTTGAAATTGACGGGACGGAATACGGCGCCGATTACCTGCGCTTTCACGGGCATGCTATTCCGCATACACCCGAAGAACTGCTGGCCTACGAGCATTCCGATGAGGAGCTCCCGGCCAAGTCGATTTGGTGGCAGGGCGAGGAGTACGCAGCCTGGCCGGTACAGATTGAGGGCATTTCCTCGAGCAGCGACGGCACCGCCTCTCGGCCGACTTTCGCCGCCGGGAACGTCAACGGGCGCGTCACTGCGCTTTGCCTGGCCTTCGAGGACATGCTCAAGTTCAAGCTGACGGTTCGCGAGACGCTGGCCAAGTACCTGGACGCGGCAAACTTCCCCGAGGGAAACCCAACTGCCGATCCGACCCAGGAAGCGCTGGAGATCTGGTACATCGACCAGAAAACCAGTGAGGACGGTGAGGCTGTGATTTGGGAGCTGTCTTCCCCTGGTGAGATCGACAACCACGGTTTGCCCGGCCGGCAGATGACAACCTTCTGCCACTGGGCCATGACCAACGGCTACCGTGGGCCGGACTGCGGCTATACCGGCGCAGCCATGTTCGACGACGAGGACAACCCCACGGATGACCCGGCCCTTGATCAGTGCAAGGGTTGCCTGTCGTCCTGCAAGTTGCGCTTCGGCGAGAGCAACGAACTTTCCTTCGGCGGATTCCCCGCTGTCTCCTTGATTGCCCGGAGCTGATCATGCGCAAGCACATCATCGCTGCGATCCAGGCGCACGCGGCGGCCCAGTATCCGAAAGAGTGCTGCGGATTGCTGCTGGCCGTCGGGCGCGCACAGAAGTACTTCCCGTGCCGGAACATCGCCACGGAGCCGAACGAAGAGTTTTGTCTCGATCCTGAGGACTACGCCACGGCGGAAGACCTGGGCGAGGTGATAGGAATTATCCACTCGCACCCGGACGCTACCAGCAGGCCGTCACCGCATGACCTGGCCATGTGCGAGGCCACGGCTTTGCCCTGGCACATTTTGAGCTGGCCCGAGGGCGACCTACGCACGATCACGCCGACCGGCCATACGCCACTGCTCAATCGTCCGTTCGTACACGGCGCCTGGGACTGCTGGCAGGTCTGTGCTGATTGGTACCGGCGGGAATGGGGGCTCGGGTTCGAAGCCTTCCAGCGCACCGATGGTTGGTGGGAGAGTGCGGAGAACGCCAGCCTGTACGAGGCGAACTACGAGGCCGCCGGTTTTGTACGTGTCGACCGGCCACAGCGAGGGGATCTGATCGTTATGCAGGTCGGGCGCACGGTTCACCCGAACCATGCTGGGATCTACCTGGGCACCGACCCAACGCTGCCCGATGAAGAGTCGGGCACCTTCGGCCCCGGGCCTTTCATGCTTCACCACATGTACGGCAGGCCATCCGAAATCATTGTGTACGGGGGGCCTTGGACTCAGCGCACCAGACTGATTTTGCGTCACGTAAACGCTCGATAGCACTCATCCCGAATGACAAACGTGTCGTTCGCAGGGCGATGCTTGTGATGTGCTTTTGCTATCCTACCGGGTCAACCATAAAGGAAACGGTTATGAAAAGGATAGTTTTGCTCGGTGCCGTCATTGCTCTGCTTGTGGGGTGCGGGGAAAAAAAAATAGATGGGGCGACCGAAGACTCGTTCAAGAAGTCAATAGGCGCTGTTAGTGAGTCTCTTCCTGCGGAAAAACGAGAGCAGTTCAAGCAGGATGTGGTCTTTCTTTCAATGAAAGGTATTGATCTCGCAGGGGTTATGAGCGGAAAACAAACATCTCAGAGCGTTTTGGACACAGCTCGTCAAGATATGAATGGGAAGACTGCCGCTCAAATCATGGATCAGGCCTCTGCTGTTAGGCTTGAGCGCGAGAAGCGCGAGAAAGAACAAGCTCTTGCGGAAATACAGGAACTGATTTCCAAAAAGAACGAAGCAGAGAATGCAAAAGCGCAGCTCCAAGCGTTCACAGTAAGCAAATCCAGATTCTACTTGGAGAGCCAAAAATATATTTCGCAGAAAAAACCATTCATTGAAATTTCTGTAAAGAACGGCACTGCGCAAGCTATCTCACGGGCCTATTTCAAAGGAACCATTGCGAGCCCAGGTCGATCAATCCCATGGTTCTCTGATACTTTCAATTATGAAATTCCTGGGGGACTGGAGCCTGGAGAAACGGCTGACTGGGTGCTGGGGCCGAACTCTTACAGCGACTGGGGTAAAGTCGATGCTCCTGCTGACGCGGTGTTTACCGTTGAGGTTTACCGTCTTGATGGAGCGGACAAGAAAGCGCTCTACAGCTCCGAGGGACTCACAGAGGCGAATCAGAAGCGCTTAGAAGCCTTGCAGAAAAAGTATTCGTTAAACTGATCCGGCGGGGAGGATGAGTATGCGTATTTTGATAGCGGCGTTAGCGGTGGCGATGCTGGCGGGGTGCGCCTCATCGGCGATTTCGGTGCGGGATGCGAAGCCGGTTCCGTCGGACGAGGTCTATGCCTTCCAGACTAAACCTGTTGGCGAGAGCGGAAAAATCACCGTGGTTCGCGACTCGGGCGCGGTCGGTTCTGGTTGCGATATTGTTGTTTATGTCGACGGCCGCAGGGCTGCAAAAATAGGTACAGGTCAGCGGGCTACATTCTACCTTCCGCCGGGATCGCCCAATCTCGGCGCTGGCCTAGCGGGCTCAGGCCTGTGCGCAGGCGCAGCAATTCGAACCATCGCAGCGACGGTGAAGCCTGGCAAGGAAAGCCTGTACCGTATTAGCGGCGATATGGCCGGGTTCTACATTGGCCCTTATGTCGATTACCACTGAACCAAGAAAACTTTGAAGCCGCCTCCGGGCGGTTTTTTATTGCCCGGAGAAAGTGATGCAGACATTAGCGATCAACTATCAACCTATGACAACGATTCGCCTGCACGGTCAACTCCGTCAGTTCGGAAAGTCCTTCAGGCTCGCGGTGAAATCGCCGGCCGAGGCCATTAAGGCGCTTTGCGTCCAGATCCCAGGCTTCGAACGTTTTTTGTCAAATGCAAAATCACGCGGGCTTGAGTTTGCAGTATTTCGCGACAAGCACAACATCGGGGAGAAGGAGCTAAATTACAGCGGTTCCGGGGATATACGCATTGCGCCAGTGGTTGTGGGTAGCAAGCGCCGCGGTATTCTCCAAACAATTGTCGGTGCGATCCTGATTGTAGTTGGGGTGATCTTCTCCGCCACGCCTTTCGGTACCCCGCTCATTGGCGCGGGCATTGGCCTTGTCGCCGGCGGCGTTATTCAGATGCTCAGTCCCCAGGCCGGCGGCCTTAAAACCAGCGCCGCGCCAGAGAACACACCCGGCTACGCCTTTGGGAGCGCCAAGAACACCACGGCTTCCGGCAACCCAGTGCCTTTATGCGCGGGAAGGCGCCCATGGGGCGGGGCGATCATCAGTGCTGCCATCTATGCCGAAGACCAGATGTAGCCCGCACGTGAAGCACCGCAGCCGCCCTTGAGGCGGCTTTTTATTGCCTGGAGGAAAGCATGGGCGCAGTACGCAAAATTGATATCCGCGGCGCCAAGGGTGGCGAAGCAAAGCCTAAAACCCCAACCGAGGCCCCGGACAGTCTGCGCTCAGTGGCCATTGCAAAGATGTTGATTGCTGTAGGCGAGGGAGAGTTTGAAGGCACACCTACGGATCGCGACATCCGCCTCGACGGTACCCCGTTGCAGGATCCCCAAGGCAACATGAACTTCCCGAACGTGAAGTGGGAGTGGCGCACCGGAGCGGTGGACCAGACTTATATCCAGGGCATCCCGTCGATCGAGAACGAAACGACGATCAGCACCGAGCTGCGCAGCGGTACGCCTTGGGTTCGAGCGATCAGCAATACCCAGCTTTCTGCCGTGCGAGTACGTTTCGCCTGGCCGGCGCTCCAGTCCGTGGATGCGAGCGGCAATATCAATGGCTACCGGATCGAATATAAGGTCGAAGTGGCCACCGACGGCGGCGCCTACCAGCAGGTGCTGAGCGAGGCCGTCGACGGCAAGACCACGACTGTGTACGAGCGAACTCGCCGAATCGACCTGCCTAAGGCAGTCAGCGGTTGGCTGATGCGCATCACGCGACTGACGATCAATCAAAACAACAACAACAAAATCTCCGACACGATGCAGATTGCCGGCTTCACGGAGGTGATCGACGCGAAGATCCGCTACCCGAATACCGCGCTACTTTACATCGAGTTCTCCGCTGAGCAGTTCCGCAGCATTCCTGCTGTGACTGTCGTGTGTGATGGCCGAAAATGGCAGGTTCCAAGCAACTACGACTCGCGTTCTCGCAGCTATACAGGCGTGTGGGATGGCACCTTCAAAGAGGCTTGGACGGACAACCCCGTCTGGCACACCTACGGCATCACCACCAACGACCGATTCGGCCTCGGTCGCCGCATCAAGCCGTGGATGGTCGACAAGTGGGAGCTGTACCGCATCTCGCAGTATTGCGATCAGCAGGTGCCGGATGGGAAGGGTGGTATGGAGCCGCGCTTTATCTGCAACCTCAACCTTCAGAGCAAGGCTGACGCGTGGTCGCTGCTACGTGATATCTCGGCGATCTATCGGGGCATGACTTACTGGGCCCAGGGCCAGGTCTTCACCCTGTCAGATATGCCGCGCGCTACGGACTTCGACTTCGCCTACACGCGCGCGAACGTTATTGATGGCAAGTTCACATATTCCAGCGCGTCGGAGCGTACCCGCTATAGCCGGGCCCTGGTCAGCTACGACAACCGTGAGAATAACCACGATACCGACGTCACTTCTGTCACTGACCAGAAGCTGCAGCGTCGCTACGGCGATAACCCGCTTGAAATCAGTGCTATTGCATGTGATCGCGAGTCGGAGGCCCAGCGCCGCGGTAAGTGGGCGCTGCTGACGAACTCCAAGGATCGGGCCGTTACCTTCAAGGTTGGTCTCGACGGGCGTATCCCGCTGCCTGGCTATGTGATCCCGATCGCCGACGAACTCCTGGCCGGTCGGCCGGTGGGCGGACGCATCTCGGCGGTGAATGGCAAAGTCATCAAACTGGACCGCGACACCCAGGCCAAGCCCGGTGACCGATTGATCCTCAACCTGCCCGACGGCAAGTGCGAGGGGCGCACCGTGCAGTTGGTCAGCGGCCGGCAGATTACCGTGACCGTTGCTTATTCCGTGGTGCCGGAGCCTGAGCTGGTGTGGGCACTGGATGCTGACGACCTGGCCATCCCGCTGTATCGGGTGGTGAGTGTGGCTCGCCCAGAGCCAGGCGTGTTCGAGATATCGGCCGTTCAGTACGACCCGAGCAAGTTCGCGCACATCGACACCGGCGCGCGCCTTGAAGATCGCCCGATCAGCGTTGTGCCGATCACCGTCGTTCCGGCGCCGGCGAGCGTCGACATCACGTCGAACTACTCCGTTGACCAGGGCCTGGCGATCAGCACCATGAACATCTCATGGCCTGCCGTGGCTGGCGCTGTCGCGTATGACGTGGAGTGGCGCAAGGACAGCGGCAACTGGATCAAGCTGCAGCGCACTGGTTCGACCAGCGTGGACGTTACGGGAACCTACTCGGGCGCCTATCTGGCCCGGGTGCGTTCGGTGAGTGCATTCGAGATATCTTCGATTTGGAAGAGTTCAAACCTGACCAACCTGGAAGGTAAGGTAGGCCTGCCGCCGGCGGTGGCGTTCCTGACCACCACCAGCCTGGTCTATGGCATCGGTATCCAGTGGGGCTTTCCACCAGGTGCAGAGGACACCCAGCGCACGGAGGTCTGGTACAGCGAGTCGCCGGACTTGACGACGGCCGCGAAGCTGAGCGACTTCAGCTACCCGCAGGCCACGCATGAAATGCACAGCCTGCTGGCGGGTGCGAGCCTGTTCTTCTGGGCGCGCCTGGTGGACCGGACCGGCAACGTTGGCCCGTTCTTCCCGATCCCTGGTGCGGTAAATGGCCAGGCCAGCTCGGACCAGACCGAGTACGAAAAGTACTTCGCCGACAAGATCGGCAAGGGCGCGCTGTATCCAAGCCTGCGAGAAGAGATCGACCTGATTTCGGGGGACGGCCCCGACTCGGTCAACGAACGGCTGAAAGAGGCCAAGGCAGAGCTGGAGGGGTTGCTGGGCCAGATCACCGGCGCAGAGCCGTACAACCCGGATGAGCGCTACACCACTGGCGCATTCACGCAAAAGGATGGGCACCTGTACCAGGCGACTGGCCCGGTACCCGCCGGCGAAGCGCCGCCAAACCAGCTGTACTGGAAGGATATCGGCACGATCCTGCAAACCACCAACGCGCTGGCCCAGCAGGTTCAGCTGGTCACCAGCATGATCGAGGAGATCGATGGCCAGGTGTTGGCCACTGCAACATCGGTTGAAGCGCTGCGCTCGGCCGCCCGTGGTGATGATGGATCGGGCGACCTGGCGGACGCGGTGAAAGGCTGGCAATCGACCGCTGATCTCGGGATTGAGAAGCGCACCCGGGCCACGGAAACCGATGCATTGGCGCGGCAGCTCACCACGATGGAGGTGCGGGTGGGTGCGAACCAGTCCGGGCTGACCGTTCTGGAGCAGGTGGTGGCCACCAACAAGCAGACGGCAGCCACTCAACTGACTCAGCTCAAAAGCGACCTGGAGTTGACCGAAGGGAAGGTGGCCGGCAACGCCCAGGCAATCACCGGCCTCGACACCAAGGTCACCAACCTCGACGGGAAGGTCACGTCTCAAGCGTCCAGCAATGAGGCGCTGCGGGCTTCGGTGCGCGGCGATGATGGTTCCGGCGATCTTGCCGGCGCGATCAAGGCCTGGGAGTCGACAGCCAGCTTTGAGGTTGAGAAGAAGGTCCAGGCCTCTGCGAACGAGGCGTTGGCCAGGACTACGGAAACCCTGCAATCGAAGATCGGCGAGACCAGCGCCTCGGTTCAGCAAGTGAACCAGACTTTGGTAGGTCTCGATGGGCGTGTTTCGTCAATGGTTACGCTAAAGGCGCAGACCATAGTGGGTGGCAAAAGGGTTACTTCTGGTTTTGCTTTTGGTTCTGACGGGGAGCAAGCGGAATTCCTGATCTTTGCTCAGCGATTTGCAGTGGTGGATGAGGTAAGCGGTCAACTTGTTCCGATGTTCGTGGTGGAAGGTAATCAGGTAGTACTGAACCAAGCAATCATCAACAAGGCATTTATCCAGGAGATCATCCTGGGCATGACGCTGCGATCTGAGGCTGTCGACTCCAGAGGTCGGCCATTGCTGGAGATCAACGTTAAGTCAGGCACATTCGCACTTCGTGGCGATGGTACTGGCGGATCTATTCTGCTCAATAACAACGGCCTTGCTGTGTATGACGGTAATGACGTGCGTCGGACTATGACCGGCAATCTAAGACCTTGACTGGGTTGAAGTTGCAGGGGAGGTGTGGGCATGGACTTTGGTTTAAGTGTGTTTGACGCTAACGGTGTTAAAACATTAGGTATGGAGGATTTCACCCTCCAGAAGTTGGCGGTGTTGATAGTCCCGGCGGCTACTGGTGGCGGACGCGGTTCTAACTATGAGTACATCCTTATGGATGTTCCAGGTTATGACCCCGCCACCTGCTTTGTCACCATCACCCCCAAAGCTTACGCGCCGTATGATCAGCCTGGTTACCCTGATACCTGGGGTGGCTTACCGACTTACACAAACTTGGGCGGGACAAGAATTGCGATTTACACACAAATCAATTACCGCGAGCCGGACGGTGGTGGTGGCGGGAAAAACCGCGAGATGTGGACGCGCAATGTTGTGGAGAGCGTCGTAGAAGTGGTCAAGGTAAATTGATATGGATGACTACGGTTTTGTAGCTGTTAACGATCACGGGTCTGTCAGCATCAGCAGCGTGTACAAAGTACTGGTGTTCTCCGAGCGAGGGCAGTTCAGAATCCAGTCTCGCTACACTGACAAGGAAGGCAAAGGGCAGTTTACCTTTGCCAAACCTATTCGCACCGTGGAGCCACCCCAAATATTTTTGAGGACGATATCGGCATCACACGCCAGCCTCGGGCTGTATACCTCAATTGAAGGATCGTCGGGCAACTGGACCGGCTTTCATGTCACGTCAGCAGTTCGGGGCGGCAGCGTATTGCAAGATTACTTAATGGAGTTCGTTTCTTGTAAGTACTCAGATCAAAGCAGTTCATCTGAATATGGTCTTGAAGTGCGTGATGCGCAAAATAGGATCATGTTTGTATCCAGTGATAGGGTGGTTCGCTATGGGAAATTCTCAAAGAACTGGACTGTTGGCAGAGGGTCTTTTGTAGATATTTATTACAGCGATGTAACAGTTGATGTTGATGACTTTATAAGTGTGTCGAGTCTTGATCGCGGGATAATGTGGTTTGCAAACGACTCAAAATATGCCGGCATCACAATTTTAGAAGGTGGGGTTCCGGTGTTGCAGATCTTTAATAATAGGCACTATCTAGAACGGTTCTACTGGCAAGGCTCAAGCGGTTTTTGCCTGAGTATTCCCGTTTGCAAGTTTCCAATAGATCGCTACTACAACTAATTTCAAGTGCCGATATGGGCACTCTACTGGAGAAACCTATGGCTTCTTGGTTTTCAGAAGGGACTGTAAGCGTGCAGAACGGGAGCCCGACAGTAACGGGCGTCGGCACCAAGTTCTCGAACTGCCGTGCGGGGGATATGTTTGTCGGTCCTGACCAGGGCATCTATCAGGTGATCAATCCTGCAAGCGATACCTCGTTGTCGATCTCCCCGGCATACCGTGGTGCGGCCGTTGGCGGCGCCGGGTACGGGATTGTGCCCGTCAATGGCTACCCCAAAGCCCTGGCCGATGCCGTGAACCAAATGGTTCAGCAGTGGGGCGCCACGCTCGCGGCCTGGGGAGCGTATCGACGGAGAACGTCGTGCCGGTGGCCAAGGGCGGCACTGGTGGCAGAAATCAGGCTGAAGGGCGCTCAGGTCTGGGGCTCGGCACTGCTGCAACAGCGGCGCTGACCGTGGGCAATGCGGATACCACACCAGGGCGAGTGCTGAAAAATGGAGACCTTGGCCTTGGTGCGGACTGTGTAGGGATTTCAGATTGGACGACTGCCTACGATGAACTTGGAGGTGCCTTTATTGCGGGTAATGCGATCTTTCCCGGCGGTACCGGAGAGTCTATTAACGCAACAGGCATAACCCTAAGGCGCTCAGGGCGAGTTGGGGCCCAGATGATGATCTACAACGGCGACAACCAATTCCTCTTTCGCTCTGCATTCAACGGCTTCCTTCCCTGGGTGCGGATGTACCACACCGGCAACACCACCCGCATGGCCGACAACACACTGAGGGCGATCTGATCATGGCAAGAGCAGCAATTAACGTTACTGGCGCGGGTGAAAAGTTCGATTTCGTCTCGCTCGGCGGGGCGGATGTGAACTGTTTTCGCAAGGACGTGGGTGTCTATTGCGTCACCGGCACCCAGGGCATGGTCCCATTCCCACCGCTCGATCAGGGCTGGGGCTACGGGCTTCACCCCTCGGACAATCCCGCCGAGGTGAACATCTCGTTTGAAGATGACCTACTCACGGTCACCGTGACCAAAGATGGCGGGCCGTACGATTTGAAGGTCATGATCACGCTGCACATCCTGGTGCCGGATCTTCCCCGACAGGAAGAGCTGCCGCCGCCGGCGCTTGATCCTGTGGTGGCTGCACAGACCCAGATCGCGCACCTGCGAGCCGAGGCGGATTACGCAATCGCGCCACTTCAGGACGCCGTCGATATCGACGAAGGGACCGAGGCAGAGTTGGCGACCCTCAAGGCCTGGAAGAAATACCGCGTGGCCCTGAATCGCGTTCCTGAGCAGGAAGGCTACCCGCTCGCCATTGATTGGCCCGCCGCGCCGTAGCATCGCGCCGTAGTCGACCACACCCGCCATCGAGCGGGTTTATTTTTGCCTGGAGAAAAGCATGACCACTTCCGAAAAAGACCGGGACATCCTGGCGCGCACGCTGTGGGGTGAGGCTCGCGGCGAGGGGCTCGCCGGCCAGATAGCCGTGGCATGGACCATCCGCAACCGTGTGTTCGACGGCAAGGCCAAGTCCTGGTGGGGCGAGGGCTACGCCGGTGTGTGCCTGAAGCCATGGCAGTTCAGCTGCTGGAACCAGAACGACCCGAACTACGCCTACCTCAGCGGTGCGAAGCCGATCCCGGCCGCGCAGCTCGCCCAGGCCCAGCGTGCTGCTGACCAGGTGATGGCCGGCGCGGTACCGGATCCAACCGGCGGGGCCACGCACTACTATGCAACCACAATGCCCAAGGCCCCGGCCTGGGCGGCGAAGGCCAAGCAGACGTTGCGCCTCGGGCACCACGTCTTTTTCAAGGATGTTCCGTGATGACGCCCGTCCAGAAGTTGGCCGGGCTGGTGGTGCTGATCCTGGTGCTGATGGCCAGCACCGCCGGCGTCACCTGGCAGGTGCAGGAATGGCGCATGGGCAAGATGCTGGCCGAGCAGGCCGGCCTGCACCAGGGCGAACTGGCTGCCGTCAGCGCGGCCGCCGCCGAACAGGTGAGCGCCGAGCAGGGCAGGCGCCTGGCCCTGGAGCAGACGCTGGCCACCTCCGATCAACAACACACCCGAGAGCTTTCCGATGCTCAACGCAACCAGGTTCTGCTGCGTGACCGCCTTGCTACTACTGATTTGCGGCTGTCAGTCCTTCTCGACGCCACGGATTCAGCCAGTGGCTGCAACGTGCCTGCCGCCTCCGGCGCCGTCGGCTTGGTTCATGCAGCCCGTAGAGCCCAACTTGACCCAGCGCATGCTCAACGAATTATCGCCATCACCGATGCCGGCGACCAAGGATTGATTGCGCTGCGGGCGTGTCAGGCGTATGTCAGGGCTGTAACGAATAGGTAGAGGATTTTTTGGAGGTGATGAAAACAGGAAAATTCTCGAGAAGTTTCGGACAAGTCCTACATCGAGAAAATCTGCGGACTGATAAAAGAAGGCTTTGAAATCTATCAGGTGGCTAGTTCATGCGTCTTTTTGTCTTAAGAGGGATTATTTTTTTGCAGTTGTTTGCGATTTTTCCTGCTGGGGCTAGTAGCCAGTACTTTGATATCCCGGCTTGGCCAGGTGATGAAGAATCATGCCCTACCCCGAGGCACATAAAAAATAACCGAGGGGTGTTTATCTCTCCAGCCAAATCGGAAGGTGTTGATTGGGTCGGTATGCTGCCCGGTGACGGGCTCGCTAGTGTAGTGGCATTCGAGAAAGCGGTTTTTGTGTTGACTGAAGAAAACTCAGAAACTCGCGGATTTTTAATCAGCTGCATCTACACCACATCGGAGGGAAGACACCTGAGAATGAGGCTAAATACTGGAAATAAAAATGATGAGATCATGTGGATTGTCAGGTCTTCTTCATGGAAGAGATTGGGTGATTTTTCATCAAAAACAATATTGGAGTGTACGGACAAAGGCGAGCGAGCATGTGGCTTTTTCTTAAAGTAACGAACAATAACCAAGACGATTAAACTACAGGAAGGACTTAACATGAAGGCTTTTACTATTATTTTATCTTCGGCTCTGGCCGGTTTCTGCTTTACTGCAAGCGCCGCCAATCCTGATAATGTTGCGGTGTATGCCACAGAACAATCCCAAGGTTCAATGTCCATTGGAGGTAAAGACGCCTACACTAAAACCTTCGAGGTAGCAGTGGCAAAATTATCAGGCGATAGTATCGATTTATCAAAGCTTTGCCTGAAGGCTTACTCTCCTGACAAGAAAGAGTTCAAGCTCGATACGGTTGATGAAAAATTGAGCGCAGGCACGCTGAAAGAAGGAGAGCTTGTCAAAGGAATCGCTGTGTTTGCTTCTAAAAACGATGCAGTCTTCAAAGCGGCCCTGGTAAAAATCTCTGACGATTGTAAATAAATTGAAAAAGCAGCCTTTTAGGCTAATGCCGATGGTTTAAGGATCGGTTGAGCGATCCGGTGGTTGGTGTAAACAGGGCCAATGTTCAAACATAGGCCCTTTTTAATTGGAACTTTCACAGGCTCGGCATTATCAATCTGACCGCGTTAGACCAGGTTCAGAGCCTCGCCGACCTGCTCTCACCTGACCTTATTCAGCAGGCTTTCTCCCACCTTTGTCGACCACGATCTGCTGGGCTTAAGTGCACTTTCTGTTCCGTTGCTCCCCAACCCCTTGTTCAATAACACGCTGGACCTCGAACGGGCGACCGAGTTGCGCGACAAGATGCTCGTGGCCGGTATTCCTCTGTGATTCCAAATCATCGCTGGCCATTTGCAAATAGTGTGAGCCACGCCACGCATGGAGTTCTATCCCTATTGCTTTTAAGCGTGACCCGCTACGCGTAGGCATCCAAGCCTCGCTGAGGTGTCTTCATCAATGTTCATGGTGGGTTAATCCGAGTGCTGTGTGTGCATACAGTAATCGAGGTTTGCGGGTTGTGCGATGTGAGGCGACGAGCTGTAGGGGATTTTGGTTTGGTGTTAGGTCGGCAGGACGCCGGGGTAGGTGTTTTTCTGTCTAATACTACCTGGCGCTAACCCGGCTTCATTGGTCCTAAAGCGCCGCAAATCGCGGCAGGGTTTTAGACGGCGCGCCAGCTAAAGCCACGTACTACATGGCCTTCGCTTCGATCAAGCCCATACTGCTGCATCACTGTCGCGTGGAAAGCCTGAGCGCTACGGGCGTGCCATGCATACGTTATGGTTATGTCGCGTTAAGCTGCACCCCACGGAAGGAGCCACGCACAAGGAAAGGCTATGACTCAGGATTTTGTAGGGCTGGGAGTACTGCTGGTCGTCGCCTGGATGGTTGCCATCGCGCTTATCATTTACGTAGCGGCCAAATAGAAAAGTAAAGCCCCGGAGTGCGCCGCTCCAGGGCTTCTATTCTCGCCTCCATTCATTGATGTCTGGAGAGCGCGGTTGACGGATATCAAAAACTTAAGCGGCAAGCATCAGATATGGATCTTGCCGCTATTCACTGGCTTTTCGAGCGGCCAGTCTTTTCTTTACCGTGATATTGAAAGAGTAGGTAGGCTCTCACGCCGAGAGCTGCGAGGCATACAACCATGCCTACGATGAATTGAAATGTGGTCATGGTCTCCCTCCAAAACACCCAACAGAGAACCATCTCATTCCATACTTCCTTAAGCAAGGTGGGACTTGTTACCGGTTGTGGCGTCTGGAGTGGTGGCTTTAGGTGTGCTGTATTTGTTTGTTGCTGCGGTTTTGGTTGTGTTCGGTCGGCAGGACGCCGGGGATGGCGCGTGACTTTTGCGTGACTCTCTCACGCACTTGTAAGCTCTTGTGGGCATTCGATTGCAGCGAGCGCCAGTAAAAACAGCCATTTCACAAGGGCTTACGGTGTTGCTGCGTGCATGGGGTGCTAGGGGTAGAGTGTTCGAATCACTCCGTCCCGACCATATTTTTCAATGACTTAGCCCGGTGCCGAAAGGTCCGGGCTTTGTTGTTTCTGAGATTCGAACGCTTTGGTCACCGTTGGGTCACCGTTAGCGAAAAGCTGGTAACCCTCTTTATGTAGCTCATCGCGCTGAAGTCAGCCAAAGCTGATTAATCTTGGTGGTATTCCGCGCCAAAATGAAACCGTGTACTGATGCCTCGTTAGCCCTAAGCGCCTTAGCCTTCGGCATCAGGCTAAGCGCCGGTCCATGTATCATGCGGTCCTCCGCTTTGCCTTGCTCGTTAATTACAAAGGACACACGATGCCCTCGCTAAGCGTCCACCAAGTTTGCGGCCGGCACTCCTGCTGACCGTGTGGCTCCAATCTGTAGTTTATTTCCAGAGCATCTGAATCACTGCTGCCGTCCTATTCTTGCCGAGATCTCTGGCAGTTTGCCGCCCCACTCCCTTGCAGGAGTGGGGTGGTGGGTTTCGGTATTAGTATTATTTATATATCCATATGTTAGACATGGATTCATTGAGGTAGAGCTTGCATTTCTCATAGCCGTCATCAACCTATAGATCCTACCCATACATCCATTCAAGGCAGCCATCCCATCACGCTCATCCCTCAAGAAGGGATGAGCTCAGCCAGTGACTGAACAAGCTCCTAGCGCAGTTACACCTGCAGAACGAACTGTAAAAATTTACAGAATCCACTGAGTTGATGTACCTACTCAGTGGATCATTCCCATGACATACCAGCCCAAGCGTCACCCTGACAACAGCAATCTCCACCTACACTGCGAGAGCACCTTCCGTGGGCTACCCGTGCTGACCGCGCACGTGCCCTTCATTACCCAATACCTCGAAGGCGTCTATGAAACCACTCGGTTGGCGCTGAGCGCTCACCGTCGAGTGTTCGCGTTACGGTTCGACCTGCATTTCCCAGATGACGACTCCGTCCCTGAATCAGATAACACTGTCATTTCCAGATTTGTCGATTCGTTGACCTTCAGAATCCAATCAGCACGGGAGCGTTCCAGGCGACTGAATGGTTCTGCACATCAGACACAAGTGCGCTGGTGCTGGGTCAGGGAGATCGGGCGAGAGGGTAGACCGCATTACCACTTCGTCCTATTGCTTAACCGGGATGCGTACCACACCGTGGGATACTTTGACTCAGCACGAGAGAATACATACGGCCGCATTCATGCTGCATGGGCCAGTGCGTTGAGAATGCCTATCGATGATACCAATGGCTTGGTGCATATCCCTGACAACGCTGAGTACCAACTCACTCGGAATGATCCAGTGGTGATGGACCAGTACTTTCGTCGAGTGAGCTACCTCTGCAAGGCAGCTACCAAGGTGTACGGCAATCGCTGTCGTGTGTTTGGTTGCAGTAGAGGGTGAGTGAGCCAGCGCTGCAGACCAAGGTGCCCATCAGTAGTGTTGTCGGTTTAACAGAAAACCCGTTTACCCAAAGTCTGGGACACCCTCACGGTTAATAGATTAATTGTTGATCATTTCGTAAAAAAGCGTAACATTGCCAGCCATGATACTCGAACAGCTCAAAGCCCTGGGCAATGACACTCGCATGCAAATGATGGAGTGGCTCAAAGACCCACTTAATAATTTCCCACCTCAGGATCATGGCGATCCTGCCATAGGGGTGTGCGTAACCCATTTGCAGCACAAGGCAGGGCTTTCGCCTTCTACCGCGTCTGCACACTTAGCAATATTGCAGCGCGCAGGCTTCGTGCTAACCACCCGCATCGGAAAGTGGACTTACTACCGGCGCAATGAGCAGGCGATTGACGACTTTGCGGCTAGGCTGATCATCGAGTTGTAATTTTTGAGTTATCATTTCGTTATTTCGCGTAATTAGAGAACATAAGGAATCCCCCCCATGAGCAGCAAAACGATCTTCGTCCAACCCGGTGGTGGCTATGAAAACGTTGTGGTTGGCAGCAGCGAAGTCCGAGCCGCAGCGCGTGGCGAAATCACCGTACGCCTCCACGCCAACTCGCTTAACTACCACGACTTCGCGGTGGTCAGCGGCATGTGGGGCCCTAGCGAAAAACGCATCCCCATGGCCGATGGTGCAGGTGAAGTCATTGCTGTCGGCCCAGATGTCACTGAATTCAAGGTGGGTGACTCGGTCGTCAGCACCTTCTTCCCGGAGTGGATCGACGGTGCGCCACTGGTTGAAGGCTTTGTTAGCGTGCCAGGTGATGGCATTGACGGCTACGCTCGCGAGCAAGTGACGGCCAAAGCCACATCGTTCACCCTCGCGCCTACTGGCTACAGCCATGCCGAAGCGTCGACGCTTACCACCGCCGGCCTTACTGCATGGCGCGCGTTGATGGCCGATGACTCACTCAAGCCGGGCGACACCGTGCTCGTTCAAGGCACTGGTGGCGTTTCAATTTTCGCCCTGCAGTTCGCAAAAATGGCCGGTGCTACCGTCATTGCTACCTCTTCAAGCGACGAAAAACTTGAACGTCTGACAGCGCTAGGCGCTGATCATGTGATCAATTACCGCAAAGACCTTAACTGGGGCGAAACTGCACGCGCTCTAACGGGTGGCCGTGGTGTTGACCACATCATCGAAGTCGGCGGCCCTGCGACGCTTGAGCAATCGATGATTGCAATTCGGGTCGCTGGTCACATCTCCGTCATCGGGATATTGAGTGGCGTAAGCGGTGCAATGAATTTTGTACCGGCACTGATCAAGCAAGTGCGTCTGCAGGGTGTATTGGTGGGTAGCCGCAGCCAACAGCAAGACATGATCCGTGCCATCAATGCTAATGGCATGCGCCCCATTATTGATCGTCATTTTCCGTTGAGCCAGATTGTCGAAGCGTTCAAGTATCAGGAAACCAATCAGCATTTCGGCAAAATCTGCCTGGATATCTAAGCGACACATCGTCAGAGGACGCATGCGACGTGTGCCTCTGGCTTTTCAGTCAAGGCTCGTCCTTTCGACAAACGACTCATCGCCCCAGATGTTGAGCCATCCGCAGGATGTCGGCCTCGGTGGCCTGTGGGCTCTTAGGGAAACTCTTATATGGACGCCTCCCGAAGCTCAAGGGGGTATTCGTGCTGACGTATAGGTAGGAGCAGTCTTATATCCGGCCTGTTTGTGCAGGCCGACAAGCCTACTCGCCCTGATAGAATCTGCTGACGAGGCCGAATATGCTGGCAAACGTAAGCAGACCCGCCGCGAGCGCTTCCTGATCGAGATGGGTCAGGTAGAGCCCTGGAAGGGCTTGCTTGCCTTAATCGAACCGCATTATCCAAAGGGCGAAGGGGGCCGTCCGGCGTATCCGTTGCTGGCCATGTTGCGGGTTCATCTGATGCAGAACTGGTTCGGCTAAAGCGATCAGGCGATGGAAGAGTTCCTGTATGAAACGACGATTCTGCGCCAGTTCGGGGGGTTGAATCTGGATAGGATTTCCGATGAAACCACGGTCCTCAATTTCCGTCGTTTGTTGGAAAGACATGAGTTGGCGGGCGGAATTTTGCAGATCCTCAATAGCTATCTGGGTGATCGTGGCCTGCTGATGCGTCAGGGCTCGGTGGTCGATGCGACGATCATTCACGCGCCGAGTTCGACCAAGAACAAGGACGGCAGACGCGTTCCCGAAATGCATCAGACGAAATGTATGGTCAGCCCACCTCCCGCAACCCAGCGTGATGAACGGTAAAACATGCTTGCGCTAATGTATCCGGGCTCATGGTGAGCACGGTCATTAGCGCTCGGCCCTTGATGAGAAGTCGCTCCCAACAGTCCTTGATAAAAGGATCAGCTACGAACAAAGCTATCTTCGTCTTCAGGTTTTCAGTCGGGATGTTTGCCGTTTATCGTCATCATCACTGTCGTCGCAAAAGCCGGTGGTAATTCGGTTAGATCAAGCCGTTTGTTGCACGTTGTAGCTACCGCCTCGGGCTAACACAGCCCAGACGATTCTTGCCATTTTGTTGGCTAGCGCACAGGCGACCTTGTTCGGCGGCTTGCGAGCCAAAAGCTTTCTTACCCAGGCTCCGAGCGCATCGTTTCGCTTGTCGATTCGGATCATCAGTGCGTGAGCGCCTTGCACCAGTAGGCAGCGCAGATACTTGTCGCCGCGTTTGCTGATGTCGAGCAAGCTCGTCTTGCCACCGGTTGAATACTGTCGAGGCACCAACCCGAGTGAGGCGGCAAAGTCGCGCGAGCTTTTGTAAGTCGAAGCGTCGCCGACATCCGCCAGCAGCGCGCTAGCGGTGAGAGGGCCGATGCCGGGGATGCTCAACAAGCGCATGCCGGCTGCGTCCTCAGACAGTTGCTGTTTGATCTCGACATCGATGGTTTTGATATCTCGAGTCAGGCGTTGAATATCGAGCAGCATTCGCTCAACCGCATTGCGCAGTCGAATCGGCAGTTCGTGGTTTTCCATTAACGCCGGTACCTGCTCCAGAGCCGCATATCCAACGGGGAAAATGATGCCGAACTCCAACAGAAAGCCGTGCACCTGGTTGATGATTCCCGTGCGATTATCCACCCAAGACTTGCGCAGCTTGTGCTCGGTCGACAGGATTTGCTGCTCAAGGGTCTTTACCGGAACCGAGTGGGTTCTGGGTCGCGACGCTGCTTCGCAGATGGCCTCTGCATCGATAAAATCATTCTTGTTGCCGGGGACGTAGGCCTTTACATGCTGCGCCGCGATTAATTGCACTCGATGGCCTAAGCTTTCGATCTGCCTAGCCAGCCACTGCGAGCCGCCGCAGGACTCCATGGCAATTTTGCAGGTTGGCAACTGCGTCAGATACGGCAGCAATTGGCTACGATTGAGCTTCTTGCGCAAGAGCTGGTTTCATCTGGCGTCCTGGCCATGCAAGTGGAAGGTGTTCTTGCCGATATCGATACCCAGAAGCGTCACGGTATTCATGAGAGATCCTCCTCCGGTAAAGAGAGAAACCCGGTAAGTCTAGACTCACTGGGTTTCTCGAGCAGGGCTGACCATCTCATTAAAGGAAATATGTATTTCTTCAGGATGAAAGTGCACGTCGGCTTCGACGCCGAATCAGGCTTGGTACATGGCCTGGTGGGGACTGCGACGAATGTGGCGGACATGACGCAGGTCGATCAGTTATTACACGGCGAGGAAACTTACATGTGCGGCGATGCGGGTTGCACCGGCGTGGACAAGCGTCTTGAGCATCAGAATCGCAAGATGATCTGGTCGATTGCCGCCCGGCCCAGCAGCTATAAAAAGCAGGCGGAAACGAGTTTGATCGGCCGCCTACGCCGCAAGATCGAACACGCGAAAGCGCAGGTACGGGCCAAGGTTGAGCACCCATGTCGGGTGATCAAGCGCCAGTTTGGCTATACGAAAGTGCGCTTTCGCGGTTTGGCGAAAAACATCGCTCAGCAAACGACCTTGTTCGCGTTGTCAAATCTATGGATGGTGCGAAAGCGGATGTTGAATGCGGGAGAGGTGCGTCTGTAATGCGGGCTGATCGCCCTGAAACAGCACGATCAGAGGAAAGAGCCGTGAATTAAAAACAGGAAGCGTCTGTTTTTCGGCCGACTTGGAATTTCTTGAACCTCAAGCAGCGAGGGCATCAAAAATCGGTGGGTATTTCAGACCTTCCCTAGATGTTGAGCCATCCGCAGAATTTCGGCCTCAGTGGCCTGTAGGCTCTTAGAGTAAGTAGCCATGGCAGGCTTAGAGTCAGCCACGGCTGTGTGTTAAAAAGCTCAACTCAGTTAGCGTCTATATTCAGTGCTCGTTTATAGCTAGTCTGATTTTCAAGGTTGCGAATATAGCTCTCGATATGTGGGAATTTGCTCCCGGATTTGAGCCAGTTGAGCGCGCCTTTCACGACAAACCCCAGCATGAAGTCTGCTCCGGTGAGTCGCTCTTCGACTAAAAACGTCCTACCATTCAGGTAGTCGTTTAAATATGAAAAAACTTTATTAAATTCTTTTTCAGCGTAATCATTAAGAAACTTGAGATCGGTTCCGGATTGTATTTCAAACTCATTAAATACTTTCAGCAAGAACGGAAGCATTGCTGAACTTTCTGAGAAGTGAATCCATTGTATATAGTCGATGTGCTCAGGCGAAAGTTCATCTGGTGCTAAATGAGGAGCGAATTTTTTTATCAAAAGCTCCGTGATCGCGCCAGACTCCGCAATTATCTTTCCATCCAGTTCTATAACTGGAGACTTGCCAAGGGGGTGAATAGCTCTCAGAGCCTGGGGGGCCAGATGGGTTTTTTCATCACGCTGATACCGGATAATTTCATACGGTTCGCCTATTTCTTCCAGTAACCACAGAATGCGAATCGACCTTGAGTCATTAAGGTGATGAAGTCTTATCATGATTTTTACGCCTTTGAGTAATCACCGTAAGGTGGTGTCACGTTGCGTGAGGCTATCCACAGGTTGATATTCCAACTCGCAACGAGTGAGTGGGAAATTGTATCTGTCGATATGCGACCAGTCTACTAGATCAATAATTTAAGTACTCTCATAGCCATCGAGGTCATATCCCGTCCGGCTTGGCGCGGATCTAAATTCATAGGTTAATCTCTAATGGAAGGGCAGTGCCTCCAGAAGCCTAAGGCGCTTTAGGCAAGCTTAGGGTTGGTGCTTGCAAGGATTGCTGCGTTGTCGGGCCGCCGAATGTGAGGTGGCGCGTATGTTGTTTTGTGCGGCTGTGAGAGACAATTGCTATGATTTCATCAGCAATCTCATATAGACGACTGGTCTATTTTTTTGGTATCTTGTGCAAATGAAACCACGCTATGATGCTACGCGCCAACATTTGCTCGACACAGGCCACCGAATGATGGTGGTCAAGGGATTCACCGGTGTTGGGCTTAACGAGATTTTGCACGCGGCAAGTGTGCCGAAGGGCTCGTTCTACCATTACTTCAAATCCAAGGAGCAGTACGGGCAGTCCTTGCTCGAGGATTACTTTCGCAATTATTTGGCGAATATGGACGAGCGCTTCGCCGTGACGGGGAATACAGCTCGTGAGCGACTCATGGAGTACTGGCAGAAATGGCTTGATAGCTATTGTGAGCCCTGTGATGAGCAAAAGTGCCTGGTAGTTAAGTTGAGCGCCGAGGTGGCGGATCTTTCGGAGGTGATGCGTATCACTCTTCGCGACGGAGCAGATCAAATAATTGAACGTATTTCTGGTTGTCTCGAGCAAGGGCGCCTCGACGGTTCCTTGCCTCAATGTGATGCTTACCTAACCGCTACGGCCCTATACCAGCTTTGGCTTGGTGCAAGCCTGCTGAGCAAGCTGCACCGTAATAGTCGGTCGCTAGAAAATGCCATGGCAACTACTCAGGTCATGCTGGCCTCTGAGAAGGCTTGATTGCGAGATCGCCCACCCACAGGTGGGTTGCTTTACCTGAAAAATAGCAGACTGGTCTAATCTATTGTCTGTTGATACGACTGTTTTTTCAACACCAGCCAAGGAATTTGAAGATGCCCCAATCAAAGCAAATCAATCGAAGCGTTGTTCTGGCGTCGCGTCCACATGGTGCGCCTGTCGAAGCGAATTTTCGTATTGAACAAGGCCCAATTCCTGAGCCCGCAGAGGGGCAGGTACTTCTGCGTACTATCTATCTATCACTCGATCCTTACATGCGTGGTCGCATGAGTGATGCGCCGTCCTATGCCCCTCCAGTCGAAGTGGGAGGGGTAATGGTGGGTGGCACTGTATGTCGTGTGGTTGCCTCAAAGCATCACGCCTATAAAGTGGATGACTGGGTTCTGTCTTTCAGTGGTTGGCAAGACTATGCCTTGTCCGATGGTAGCGATCTGACCCCGCTAGGTGAGACGGCGGCGCATCCGTCTTATGCCTTGGGAATATTGGGCATGCCAGGTTTCACCGCCTACATGGGGTTGCTGGACATTGGTCGACCTACGGCAGGTGAGACTCTGGTGGTTGCTGCTGCCACCGGGCCGGTCGGAGCAACTGTGGGGCAGATTGGGAAGATCAAGGGGTGTCATGTTGTAGGCGTTGCAGGCGGGGAAGAAAAGTGCAGGCATGCCGTGGAAGTTCTGGGTTTTAATGTTTGCCTGGATCACCGTGCGCCAGACTTCGCTGAGCAACTGGCTAAGGCTTGCCCAGCGGGTATTGATATCTACTTCGAGAATGTCGGCGGAAAAGTATTCGATGCGGTACTGCCGCTGCTGAATCCAAAGGCCCGAGTGCCTGTCTGCGGTATTATCGCGCATTACAACGATACTGCTTTACCGAACGGGCCAGATCGTTTACCTGCATTAATGGGCACCATTCTACGGAAGCGCATTAATGTACAAGGATTTATTATTTTTGATGATTATGGTCATCGTTATAATGAGTTCTTTAAAGAGATGTCAAGCTGGTTTGCTGATGGTCGTATTAAATATCGTGAGGAATTAGTAGTCGGATTAGAAGAGGCGCCTAAAGCATTTATTGGACTGCTAGAGGGTCGTAACTTTGGAAAGTTAGTTGTTTGTGTGAGTGACGAATAACTTATTATTGATGTGTCCGTAGAGTTTTTACCCTGCCATTGTTACTACTCTTTGGCAGGGTTTTTTTTAAAAAAAAACAGTCCGTTTTAAGTGATCGGCTAGGAGGTGTGATTATGAATTCCCGCAGCAATATGTCGCACAAATTACACTCCGCGTTTTGGCGCGTTGTGGTTGGTTGTATAGGTCTTTATCCGACACTTTTACTTGTGCTGAGTTTGTTGGGTCCACTCACGCGTAATCTCAGTTTTCCATTAATGGTGCTGGTTGAGGTGGTGGTGTTGGTCCCTGTTACCCAACTCGTATCTTTTCCACTTGCGGGGTGGTTGGTTTCTCGTTTGAGGCGTATTGCTTAATAAAAGCTGCTGAATATTTTTAATATATCCCTGTGTGCTGATTAGTAATGAAGACTGTCGGCTCATTAAAAATACTAGTCTGAGGAATGAAGATGCAAACGCTAATCATCAATGGACAGTCGCACCAAGTCGACGTGCCGCAGGATATGCCTCTGCTTTGGGTCTTACGCGATGTGCTTGGCCTCACCGGGACAAAATACGGCTGTGGTATTGCTCAGTGTGGCGTTTGCACCGTGCATCTTGATGGTCAGCCGATACGTTCGTGCGTGACCCCTGTAGCTGCTTTGACGGGCCGCTCAATCACCACCATTGAGGCCATCGGTGAGACTGCTGTCGGTCAAGCCGTTCAACAGGCTTGGCTGGCGCATGAGGTGGTGCAATGCGGTTACTGTCAGTCAGGGCAGATCATGGCGGCCACTGCTCTGCTGCAGAGCCAGCCCGCGCCAGACGATCAGGCGATTGATGCTGCAATGGCAGGCAATCTTTGTCGCTGCGCCACCTACACCCGTATTCGCACAGCCATCCACAGTGTTGGCCGTGTAGAGGAGGCGTGAGATGAAGAAGACAATCGAAATGAATGTTGATATGTCCCGTCGCCGTCTCTTGCAAGGCAGCGGTATCGCGGTCGGCGGCTTGGTGTTGAGTACCTGGCTACCGCCGTTGGTGTCCAAAAGCGCTGCCTCCGAGGCTGCTGCTTTAGGCCGGCTGGGTGATCGCTCCGCTGAGGGGTTCGGGGCCTTTGTGCGGGTGGGCCCAGATGGCGTGGTCACGGTGATCTCGCCGAAGATTGAAATGGGTCAGGGCGCGCAAACTGGTATTGCAATGATGGTGGCGGAGGAGCTTGAGGTCGATTTGGATAAGGTAGTAATCCAGGAGGCCCCACCGAACTCCGCACTGTATACCGATACCCTGCTTCAGTTTCAGGCCACTGGTGGCTCGACCTCTACCCGTTACACCTGGGAGCCGCTGCGTCGGGCGGGCGCTACAGCGCGCATCCTGTTGATTCAGGCGGCAGCGCTGCAATGGCGCGTCGCGCCGAGCCTGTGTCATGCGCAGAATGGCCAGGTGTTTGGCCCCAAAGGCCTGCAGGCTGACTACGGCGATTTGGTCGAGGCCGCTGCGACGCTGCCGTTGCCCGACGCGGTGCCGCTGAAAACCCCCGAGCAGTTCAAGCTGTTGGGCACTCCCGCGCAACGCCTGGACACGCCCGCGAAGGTCAACGGCAAGGCGCGCTTTACCATTGACCTGCAAATCCCCGGGATGCTGGTGGCCTCCAGCATCACCTGTCCGGTGTATGGCGGACGGCTGCGTTCGGTTGATGAAACTGAGGCGCGACGGGTGTTAGGGGTGCGCGACATCGTGCGTTTGGACAATGCCGTGGCCGTTACCGCAAGTAACTTTTGGGCCTGCCAGCAGGCCATCAAAGCGTTAAAGATCGAGTGGGAACTTGGGTCGAACGCAACTATAGGCTCAAAGCAACTGGACCAGGAGCTGCTAGCCGCAAGTAGCCGTGATGGCGTGGTCGCTAAGCGCACAGGCGATATTGAGCAAGCCAAACAGGGATCTTCCAGCCAGTTCGAGGCCGTTTACGAGCAAGCGCTGTTGTCGCATTCGCCGCTTGAGCCCATGAGCTGCGTGGCTCATGTGCGTAAAGATGCGTGCGAGCTATGGGTGGGCACCCAAGTGCCGGTCTTCGCCCAACAGACGGCCGCCCAAGTCACCGGGCTGCCTGTGGAAAAAATCCAGGTGCACAATCAATTGATCGGTGGGGCATTTGGCCGGCGTCTGGAGTTCGACTTCATCACCCAAGCAGTGGCCATCGCGCGTCAGGTCGATTACCCGATCAAGCTGGTCTGGAGCCGTGAGGAGGACATGACCCACGACCTCTATCGGCCGCTCTATGCCGATCGTATGCAAGCCGCCCTCGATAAGCAGGGGCGTCCGCTGGGCTGGGAACACCGTATCGCTGGTGCCTCGATTCTCGCCCGCTATGCCGGCGGCTTGCCTCCCAGCGGCGTGGATGCCGATGCCGTTGAAGTCGCGGTGGAGCCCATCTACCGCCTGCCGCATTTGCAGGTTCGCTATATCCGCCAGGAGCCGAGTGTCGTGCCCGTGTCCTGGTGGCGAGGCGTGGGCCCTCTGCGGGGGACGTATGCCCTGGAGTGTTTTATTGATGAGCTGGCGCACAATGCCAAGGCCGACCCGGTGGTCTACCGTTTGGAGCTGTTGGCGGACCAGCCACGTGCCCAGGCGGTGCTGCGCTTACTTGCTGAGAAGAGTGACTGGTACCAGTCTTTACCTGCTGGGCAGGGTCGTGGTGTGGCAGTAAGTTCGGTGTTTGGCAGCTATGTAGCAACTCTCGTTGAGCTTGAGATGCAGGGCGAATTTGGCTTGCGCATTAAACGCTTGATCAGTGTTGTGGACTGCGGCTTCGCGACTAACCCGACGTCGGTCTTGGCGCAGGTTGAAGGAGGGACATTATTCGGTCTGTCTGCTTCGTTGTTCAACGAGATTCTTATCGAGAACGGTCAGGTTCAGCAGACCAACTACCACAACTATCGGCAGCTGCGCATAAGTGAGGCGCCAGCAGTTGAGGTGCACCTGCTGTCTAGCCTGGAAGCACCGGGCGGAGTCGGGGAAGCCGGTACTGCGCTGATCGGTCCAGCTTTGGTTAACGCTCTCTACGCTGCTTCCGGTACGCGCATTCGTCGGTTACCACTTAGCCGTGCTGGCTACTATCCGGTTTGAGGAGTTACTCATGAATATGATAACAAGCTGGCTATTGCTCGCTA
Source organism: Pseudomonas sp. WS 5010 (assembly GCF_012985565.1). NCBI lineage: Bacteria > Pseudomonadati > Pseudomonadota > Gammaproteobacteria > Pseudomonadales > Pseudomonadaceae > Pseudomonas > Pseudomonas sp. WS 5010. The sequence goes on from NZ_JAAQWQ010000001.1 coordinate 509,093, forward strand.
GCGGATTCCTGATGGCGCAGTTTGCGTATGCGCAGGACGACTTACTCGCTAGGGGCGAGTATCTTGCGCGCGCTGCAAATTGCGTGGCTTGCCATACCGTGCCCGGTGGTAAACCCTTCGCCGGTGGTGTCGAATTTAAGCTGCCATTCGGCTCGCTTTTTTCGCCCAATATCACTCCAGATAAGCAAACTGGCATCGGAGCCTGGACTGATGATGAGTTCGTTAGCGCGCTGCGAACCGGCGTGGGGCGCGATGGCAAACACTACTATCCAGCATTCCCTTATACGTCCTACAGCAAGATGTCGCGTGACGACATCCTGGCCATCAAAAGCTATCTCGATAGCCTGGAGCCAATCGAGCAGGTGGCTCGAGAGAACCAACTGAACTTCCCGTTCAATCAGCGTTGGGGGATGTTTTTCTGGAATATGCTGTTCCTGGACGACAAACAATTTCAAACCGAGGCCCAGCACTCTAACGAGTGGAATCGAGGCAAATACCTAGTGGAAGGTCCTGGCCACTGTGGTGAGTGCCATTCGCCTCGGAACCTGTTCCAAGCTGTCAGCAAAGACCGTTCGCTTGCCGGTAACCTGATACAGGGTTGGAACGCTTACAACATCAGCTCTGACCCGATACATGGCGTCGGTGCCTGGCCCACGGACGTGCTGGCGCGTTACTTGAAAGACGGCGCGGCGCCCGGATTCGGGTTGTCCACCGGGCCGATGGCGGAGGTGGTGGAGCACAGTCTGAGCCATCTGACCGACGCCGATCGTCACGCGATCGCCGTTTATCTCAAGGACTCACCGGCGCGCAGCGAAGGTGTGGCTCGTCCGCAGCAGGCTAAGCTTGCACCGCAGGGGGGCGACAATGCCCTTGGCAACAAACTGTTCGCCGAAGCCTGTTCTAGTTGTCACCGCTGGGACGGGGCCGGAAACCAGAGTCAGACGGCCATGCTACGGGGTCTAAAGACGGTCAACGATCCTGCCGCCAGTAACTTGCTGGGCATCCTGCTAAATGGGCATGGTTCGACCGACACCCGGGTAGATCGACGCATGCCGTCGTTCGGGACCATTTACTCCGACCAGGAATTGGCTGCGCTGAGCAGTTTCGTACTGAAACGCTTTGGCGAGACTGGTGCGCAGGTATCTGAGCAAGCTGTGGCCAAGCGCCGTACCGAGTCCCTTCATTGAGCCGAGGTGCCTCATGTCTGGTTTGATTCCACTGCTGGATGTACTCCTGGCGGAGCGCAATGCTGGCCGAGAAGCGGTGCTTGCGACCGTGGTAAAAGTCGACGGCTCTGCGTATCGGCGACCAGGAGCGCGGATGCTAGTCTCGCGCTTCGGCAGGCCCGAGGGGACCATCAGTGGTGGCTGCCTTGAGGCGGAAGTCGCCAGAAAAGCCTGGTGGTTAACTGAAACTGGGCCTGCACTGCGTAGCTACAGCACCTCCGAGGCGGATGAGGGCAGTGAGGAAGCGCTTAGTTTCGGGCTGGGCTGCAACGGTAAGGTTCACGTATTGTTCGAGCGGCTGCCTGCCAGTGGACCTTGCGCGTTGATTACTGCGTTGCTTGGCGTTCGCGACACCCAGCAACCGGCGGCCATCGCCACGGTGATCGCCAGCCCGGCTGATGGTTCACACCGGTTAGGTGATCGCCTGTTATTAGTGTCAGGACAAAGCGCCGAGGGCGAGTTGCTGCAGTCGGCGCTGGCTGAGCAGATCAGGAGTGATCTCCAACAGACCTTGGTGCGTGGAAAGTCATCCCGATATCTTTACCCGAATGGCACCGACAAGATTGAAGTGCTTATGGAGTACCTGCCGCCCGTGCGGCGTTTGGTAGTGTTTGGTGCGGGCCATGATGCCCAGCCGCTGGTGCGCATGGCCAAGCTCTTGGGCTGGCATGTGACAATCATCGATGGGCGGTCACACTTTGCCCGAGCAGAGCGTTTTCCCGACGCTGACCAGGTGCTGGTTGGCGATGTTGAGCAACCTTTCGCCTACCGTGAACTTGTACGCGGCGCAGCGGTGGCGGTGATGACTCACAGCTTGGTGCAAGACGCGCACTGGCTGCAGGGAGTGTTGCACAGTGAGCCCTGTTATGTAGGGCAGTTGGGCCCGCGTGAGCGCACCGAGCGCCTGCTGGCCGGTATCCACGAGCAGCAAGGCGAGTTGCCGGGGCTGGCGTGTTTGCATTATCCGATTGGCCTGGACCTGGGCGGCGACACTCCGGAAAGCGTGGCTATGGCGATGCTGGCGGAAATTCAGGCGGTGCTCAATGGTCGCAATGGTGGCAGCCTGCGTTTCAGGTCCGCGAGTATCCATGATAGCGACCCAGTGCTGATCGCTAGCGAGACCGAAACCGAAATCGCTTTTGCTGCAGAGGCTTATCGGCGGTTCGCCGTGCAGCCTTGACGACTGATCAACCGAGGAACCTATCAGGATGAATCAAGCCATACGCGTTGTAGCGATACTGACCGCCAAAGGCGGCAAAGAGCAGCAGGTCGAGCAGATTCTGCGAGCTTGCGTGCAGCCCTCGCGGGCCGAAGACGGTTGCTTGTCTTACGTCCTGAGTCGGTGCATTGAACAGGTCGGACGGTTTGTCTTCGTCGAGCGCTGGGCAAGCCATGAGGCGATAGCGCTTCATCGGCAGATGCCCCATTACACGGCCATGGCCAATGCCCTTGGCGAGCTGCTGAGCGATCGTCAGGTTTATGTGCTGGAGGCGTTGGCTGAGGATGGCGAGTCAGCCACTGGCTTCGACACGGACGTGGCTGGGTGATCGTCGATCGACAGGGTCGGCGTTTCCGCAAACTTCGCCTGAGCCTCACGGCTGCCTGCAATTACGCCTGCACCTACTGTGTGGCCGATGGCCGCCGCTTGGTGGCCGCGCGTGATGAGCTGACGGCCGCGTCGATGCTGCGCGCCGTCGAACTGCTCAGGGATGTCGCCGGTATCGACGCGCTGCGCATTACCGGCGGTGAGCCGCTGCTGAGTGATCGGCTGGAGCCTTTTCTGCAGGGCATCGGTGCGCTAGCGTTGCAGGACATCAGCCTGACCACTAATGGACAATTGCTGGCCGGCAAGTTGCCGTTATTGCGCAGCGCGCGCCTTCCGCAAGATCGCAAAGGGCGGCGATCTGCAGACGGTGCTTAACGGCATTGAGCTGGCGCGTCGATCTGGTATGAGCATCAAAATCAATATGGTGCCGATGCGTGGCAGCAACTTCGACCAGGTCATGCCCATGTTGGCGTTCTGCCTGGAGCAGGGCTACAACTTTTCGTACCCAGTTCGTCGGCCAGCGCGAGCTGATGGAGCTTATCGGCGAGTGTTATGTTTTCACACAAACCGAGGCAGCGCTAGATGCCACTGCGCTGCGTTATAGCGTGGGCGAGCGCGGGGCGTTCGGTATTATTGCCAACGAAAGCGCGCCCTTTTGCCGGAGCTGCAGTCGTCTGCGGTTGTCGTCTACGGGCTGGTTATACGGATGCCTATCATCCAATCGCGGACATTTTATGGGCGCGCTGTTGGATCTGCCGACTGAGCAGGCGCAGCCGCAACTGAAAGGGTTGCTCAGTCGTGCGCTGCAGGACAAACAAGACGCCACTTTTACCGGCAGTGCCCTGATTATGAAATCGGTGGGTGGCTAAGGTCGGCCGGCTTGTCGACGTCCAGCAGGATGCCCCTGTCAGCAAGCGTCACTTCTATCACCTGTTGCGCATGGGTGGCGATTAAAGCCTTGGCCCCATTCTCCCCTTGCAGTTGCATCAGCTCCGGCCAAAAGCGCCGGCCGAACAACACGGGGTGTCCGCGCTGGCCATCGCAGTAAGCGACAACAATATGTTCAGCGTGCGCATGCGCGCGCAACTGCAACAGCGTTGCGAGAGTAATCCACGGCATATCCCCGAGCAGCACCGCCACCGCAGTGGCCTGCGTATTTGCCAGGCTCTGGATGCCGGCGGCCAGGCTTGAGCCCATGCCCTGTTTGGCGTGGGCCGCACGTACCAGATGAATGCCATGCGGAATAGCCAAGGCCTCTGCATCATCCTCAGCCTTTAATACGACTCGAACATCGCTGAAGGCTTCTTTCGCGCGCAACAACGTCGCGCGCAAAAGGCTGTTGCCGTCTGCCAGTTGGGCAAGGCGTTTGTCGCTGCCGAAGCGTTGCCCGGAGCCGGCGGCGAGCACTAGGCCGACATACTCAGGCTTGCGGTGCGGTTCTGTCATGTTGAAAAAATCCTATGCTGCCCCCTGAAGAAGAGGGTCGGCCGTAAAAGACCACTAGGAGGCTTCGCGCTTCTCTCTGGCATGTGCAGTATTTTGCGTATACCGCTCCGGTTTCAGAGTGATTAAGTGACAGTTTGGCGAAACCAAAGTGCGTTTCCACTGGGTAGTGAAGAACGCCGCGCCACAGGTCAAGTTGTTCGATCTGTCGAACCTGCACATGTTCTGGCTGGCCGGTATTTGCTGATCACCCCAGGCGAGATGGGGGCGTAATGCAGAGTATGCCCGCTACGAAATGCTCGCTGCGGCTAAAAACTCATAAATGAACGGGTGATTTGATCGTTACTTGGTCAGATTGCTGTTTTTGAAATCGGCAAGCACTGAAATCAGCCAGAAATACAAGGTTTCTTCAGCCTTAGATTTTTTCTTGCAGCGCCTTGAAAAAGGCATCGATATTTTCGTCGTGGCGTTTGTAGTAGGTCCAGGGGCCGATCCGCTGCGATGTCACCAATTGCGCGCGCTGCAGAGCTGCGAGATAAAGCGATGTGGTGGACTGCGAGAGGCCCGTGCGCTCTTGGATGATACTGACGCACACGCCTACCGTTTCTGGGTCGACCTCCTGCTCTGGAAAGATTGTCCTGGGATCCTTGAGCCAATTGAGGATGGCAAGGCGCATCGGGTTTGCCAATGCTTTCAGTGCTTCGTTGACGTCAATGGTCATAGAATTTTGATACCTGTTTTTTGCGATATTTAGATATCTTCCGGGTTTGCGCAGAAAAATGGAAGGTATTGACGTGACCTCTGCGCCCGCCGTCTGTTGCAAGGACTGGCCGCTCCTGGCTGAAGTATTGTTGCTCTGTCAGGCAGCACTATCAGAAGCCTGGACGCCGAATTGCGGGACGATATGCTTGCCAAGTTCCTCGATAACCTCTGCTGCGGGGCGTTTACCATACTTAAGGTTCAGGATGACGTGATCTACACCGATTTCCTGAAGTGTATCCAGCAAGGCCCGAAGGTGGTTACGTCCTAGTCGGAATCCTAGATGGATATGCGAGGGCGGCGTGGACGGGTGTTCGTCCAGGTCGATGTAAAGCGATTGCAAGAACGGCTTGTAGATAGTGCCACACTGTTTAACTATTTCCTGTCGCCAATCCTCCACGATCAGTCGCTGTATTTTTGGCGGACGTGGATAGTTGATCCATCCATGGCTTTCACGTGCGATCCAATCGAGTGGCTGGCGGCTGTGTCCGGTTACGAATAGCGGTATTTCCCGAGTCGTAGGTTTGGGAACGAGGTCGGCCCCCAGTAACTCGCCGCGACTCCAGCGAATGGGCTCGAAGTGTGTTCGATGGGCTTGGCGTATCACATTGAAGTTTTCTTGAAAGGTCTCGCCACGCTTTTCTGGATCAATGCTGAATGCGGGAAACTCCACGGGACGATCGCCAGAGGCTACTCCCAGGAGCAAGCGACCTCCGCTCAACTGATCAATGCTCGCTGCGGCCTTTGCCGTGTGCAAGGGATTACGCAAAGTAAGGGCGATGGAGGCGGTACCTAGTGCGATTTTTGTTGTATGGGCGGCCATGTAGCCCAGATACACCCAAGGGTCGAAAACCTGGCCGACATCGCCGAAGCTTGGGTCCCTGAGTGGGACGTCGCGAAACCAGAGCGCCGAAAAACCAAGTGCCTCTGCACGTTTGGCCAGCGCGACCTGATCTAGCATGCTCGGTGTATCACCTTCGAAAGCCTCTAGGGGAAAGAACAACCCAAGGCTTAGATGACCCTGCCTGAAGGTTCGTTTGAATCCCCTATGCTCTTGGTAGGGGATCGTGCTCGGTTGGTACATGCTTAACTTCCTCGGTCAGCAAACGCTGAGCCACGCCCCTGAGTTATGGGGCGTGGCATTGAGCGTTTAGGATTTGTAAGTCGGGTAGTCGGTGTAGCCCTTATCGGTACCGCCGTACATGCTGCTTGGATCAACTGGGTTAAGCGGCCAGTTGTTGGCGATACGAGCGGGCAGGTCGGGGTTCGCAATGAAGGGGCGACCAAAAGCGATCAGGTCGCCCCAGCCAGCTTTTATCACGCGATTTCCTCGTTCAGCGGTGTATTTGCCGGCATAGAGAATCTTGCCGCTGAAGGTCTTACGAACATCTTCCCGGAACGTCTCAGGCAGCTCGGGTGCGTTTTCCCAATCGGCTTCGGCGAGCGACAGGTAGGCAATGCCCACTTCCTCGAGGATCTTCACTGCCTCGATGTAGGTTTGGTGAGGATCTTCTTCGACTAGGCCAAGGTATACGCGGTCTTCGTCTGTGGTCGCGAACAGCGGGGCGAAGCGAACGCCCATGCGCTCCTTGCCGACGACACCAGCAACGGCCAGGGTGATTTCGCGCAGGAAGCGAAGACGGTTCTGCAGCGAACCGCCATATTCATCATCACGCTGGTTGGTATGGGCCGAAATGAACTGGTTTACCAGGTACCCGTTCGCGCAGTGAAGCTCCACCCCGTCAAAACCTGCGTCCAAAGCATTTCGGGCTGCTTGGGCGTAGAGCTCAACCAGTTCCTTTACCTCCTTGGTGGACAGGGCTCGTGGGGTCGATGGGTCGGCCAGTGCACCCGTGCCGGGGCCAGTTTCGATGAACACCTTGACGTTGTCCGCGCGGATGGCTGATGGCGCGACGGGCGCTTCACCACCGGGTTGCAGCGATGTGTGCGACACGCGGCCTACATGCCAAAGTTGAGCAAAGATCACCCCCCCTTCGGCGTGAACAGCGTCGGTGACCTTACGCCAGCCTTGTATCTGTTCTGGGCTATGAATGCCGGGTGTCCAGGCATAACCCTGTCCTCGGGGTTCGATCTGTGTGCCCTCGGTCACCATGAAGCCAGCACCGCTGCGCTGACGGTAATATGTGGCCATTAGGTCGTTCGCAATATTGCCGGGTTGGGAGCTGCGCGAACGCGTCAGTGGCGGCAGAACGATACGGTTCTTGAGGGTGTATGGGCCCAGCTGAGTGGTTTTAAAAAGTTCTGATTGTGTCATTTCGTTTACCTGCATATCTAAAATATTCGATGTTATAGGTCAAAAAAACATGGATCAGCGAGGTCAGAAGAGCCCGAGCGGTGCTTCGTTGAGGCTGACGTAGATGTTCTTCTTCTGGCTGTAGGCTTCCAGCATTGACTTGTGAGTTTCCCGTCCTAGGCCAGATTTCTTATAGCCACCAAAGGGGGCGTGGGCAGGGATCTCATGGTAGGTATTTACCCACATACGTCCGGTTTCCACCGCGCGTGCCACACGTAACGCCCGGTTGATGTCTTGGGTCCAGACTGCACCCGCTAGGCCGTACTCGGAGTCGTTGGCCATGGCGATGACCTCCGCTTCATCCTTGAAAGGAATGACGCACAGAACAGGGCCGAAAATTTCCTCGTAGGCGACGCGCATATCGTTGCGAACACCGACCAGAATCGTTGGCTGGATGAAGAAGCCGGCATCGTAATCGGCACCTGTAAGACGACCGCCGCCGATCAGTACCTCGGCACCTTCCTGTTTGGCGATATCAACGTAGCCGAGGATCCGTTCCATCTGGGTCTTGCTGACCTGTGCGCCCATCATGGTGTCTGGGTTCAATGGGTCACCCACACGCACAGCTTCGAACTTATGCTTGAGCTCAGCCAGGAATTGCTCGTAGATGGACTCGTGAACGAACAGACGTGCGCCGGATTCGCAGACTTGGCCTTGGTTCCACAGGATGGCGAGGACTGCGCCTTCCACGGCCTTGTCCCAGTTCGCATCGGGGAAAACGATGTTGGCCGACTTGCCGCCCAGTTCAAGGGTGGCAGGAATGATTTTCTTCGCTGCCGCATTGGCGACGAGTTCGCCGACACGCGTCGAGCCAGTGAAGGCAAGCTTGCGCAGGTCTGGATGATCCAGTAGCGCCTGGCCAACTGAGGTGCCTAAGCCTGTGACGATGTTGACCACGCCGGCCGGAAGTACCTTGGCGAAGATCTTCGCCAGTTCAAGGATGGTTACCGGGGTCAGCTCAGAAGGTTTGATGACTACGGTGTTACCCGCCGCGATGGCTGGAGCGATCTTCCAGGCGGCCATAAGAAGCGGGAAGTTCCACGGAATCACTTGGCCCACGACGCCGAGGGGTTCACTGAGCGCGATGCTGAGTGTTTGCTCATCCAGCATGACCGCCTCATCCGATTGGCTGCGGATTGCGCCGGCGAAGTAGCGGAAGTGATCAATCGCCAGTGGGATGTCGACGGAGCGACTTTCACGAATGGGTTTGCCTACATCAAGGGTTTCCAGAACGGCGAACCGATCGGCATCGGCTTCCAGCAGGTCGGCGATCTTCAGCAACGCATTGGCGCGTTCCGCTGGCGAGGTGGTACGCCAGGTCACGAAGGCGCGTTTTGCGGCCTGCACCGCGCGGTCGACGTCGGCAGCTGTGGCGTCTGGGATGTTGGTGAGAATTTTTCCGTTAGCGGGGTTGATAATGTCGAGGGTTTCACTGTTTTCGGCCGCCACCCACTGGTTGTCGATAAACAGGCCGTAGCTGTTGTCGGGAAGGTAGCTCGGATGGGTATCACTGGAATTTTGCATGGGTTACCTCCTGAGGTAAGTGCTATGGGTTTGGTTGAGATTATTTGAGATATTGATATATGTCAATATGCGGTTGTGTATTCGCGCAGGCATTCCTATCGCCGCACCTTTTCAGCCTGCTTCTGGATCGGCGGGGAGCGCGCTGTGCTGCGCGCCAGGCTTGGCTACGTAGTCCAGCCCCCCCCCCGATCTCTTCATCAAAGAGGGGGGGCTGCTGCATAAAAGCACTGAGGCCTGTTTGCGTTGAGGTGAAGATGTAAGTCAGAACGGCGCGTCGATATCCATGACGTTAATCAGCTTGTGGTTGACGAATTCCTTGATTCCCAAACCAATCAGCTCGCGACCGTAACCAGATCTTTTGATTCCGCCGAAAGGTAGGTCGGCTTTCGATGACGTTGGGTGATTGACGAACACCATGCCTGTCTCGATGCGCTTAGCAACCTCAACACCATGCTGGGCGTCTGCGGTGAATACCGAACCACCGAGCCCGAACGGAGAGTCGTTGGCGATAACTATCGCGTCTTCTTCGTCTTTAGCTTGTAGGATCATCGAGACCGGACCGAAGAACTCCCAGTAGTAGGCAGGGTTATCAGGCGTCAGGTTGGTCAGAATGGTCGGTTGAACAAATGCACCCTTGCTTGGTACCTTGGGCCCAACCTCGGTGGCCGTAGCACCGTAGTTGACTGCTTCACGAATCTTCGCGCGGATTTCGTCGGCGGCAGTTTGAGATGACAGGGGGGCTAGATTTGTTTCCGGATCGAACGGGTCGCCGGCCTTCAGTTGTGCTACACCTTCGGCATAAAGGCGCAGGAACTCGTCGTAGACTTCTTCCACTACAATCATGCGTTTGGATGATATGCACACCTGTCCAGCATTCCAGTGACGGCCTACAACAGCCCACTTCACGGTCTTTTTCAGTTCAGCGTCGCGCAGAACTATGAAGGCATCTGCCCCCCCCAGTTCCAATGTAGATTTCTTCAGTGCCTTGCCAGCCTGGGAGGCGATGATGGCACCTGCGCCTTCGGAACCGGTCAGTGCCACCCCATGTACTCGAGAGTCGTTGAGGATTGTCTCGATTTGCTGGCGAGTTGCGTACATGTTGCTGAATGCGCCAGCAGGTAGACCAGCATCAAGCAGTAGTTGTTCGAAAGCTTCGGCACATTGCGGTACGTTTGAAGCATGTTTGAGCAGCACGGTATTACCCGCTGCCAACTGCGGTGCGAGAATGCGAGCAATTTGATAGTAAGGAAAGTTCCATGGTTCAATGGCCAGGATAGTGCCCAACGGCTCATGGACCAAGATTGCTTCACCCTCGGCTGGGTCGGCTACCGGCAGCTTCTGCGGAGTTAACAAAGCTTCTGCATGTTTAACGTAATACTCAAAGATACTTGCTGAGATTTCTACTTCACCTAATGCTTCGGCAGTGATCTTGCCCATCTCCAGTGTTAGCAACCGGGCATAGTCGTTTGCTCGCGCGCGCAGCAGGTCGGCAGCTCGCTGAAGGACGGCCCCACGCTCTGCGATTGAGCAATTCTTCCAGACAAGAAATGCGTTGTGAGACGCCTCAAGAGCCTGTTCAATCTGAATATCTGTTGCATCTGGAAAACTTTTTAGAACTTCACCTGTATAGGGATTAACGGATGCGTATGCCATGCTGTTTCTCCAGTAATTTTAAGTAAATTTGATTTGTTAATGAGGCTGTTAAGTAGACAGAAACTAAACTGCGGGAATATTTTGGTGCATTTACTAATGATTGATGCCATCAATCAGGAATACTCGGTAAACCGCACCTTTAAGACGATGTTGCAGTGCCTCTTGGTAGGCGGGGCTGGAGTACCACTCTCGAGCTGCTGCTATGTCCGGAAATTGAAGAATGACTGCGCCCTCAATCGGTCCGCCTTCGAGCACCTCCAGTTGGCCGTAGAAGGCCAATGGTGTGAGGTTCCGACCCTGGCGTGCCGCCGGTGCTTTACGGGCATAGAGTTTCAACTCAGCCTCGTCGGTGGTGTGTTCACGTGTGAAGACTACGTAGGCGGACATTGACGTAGTCTCAGGCCAACAGCTTGAGCAGCGAGTGAGCCGTAGCTTCAGAGGAAGCAGGGTTCTGGCCAGTAACGAGCAACCCATCGACTTCGACATGAACCGTCCAGTCGGCACCCTTGGTATAGCGCCCACCATTTGCCTTGAGCATGTCCTCTACGAGGAAAGGCACGATTTGAGTTAGACCCACCGCAGCTTCCTCGCTATTGCTGAAGCCGGTTACTGTCTTGCCTGCAACCAGTGGTTTGCCATCTGTACTTTTGACGTGGCGCAGAACCGCTGGTGCGTGGCAGACAGCTCCGACAGGTTTGCCGGATTGGACGGATTTCTCGATCAGAGAGATGGAAAAGATGTCTTCCGTAAGATCCCACAGTGGGCCATGGCCGCCTGGGTAGAACACAGCGTCGAAATCTGTAATGGAAATCTCTCTTAACTTACGGGTGTGGGCCAGCTTGTGGATTGCGACCGGATCTGTATCAAAACGGTGAGTGGCTTCGGTCTGGAAGTCGGGTTCGTTGCTCTTTGGATCGAGTGGCGGCTGACCACCCTTAGGGGATGCCAAGATGAGTTCTGCACCTGCGTCAATGAAAGCGTAATAGGGCGCAGCCAACTCTTCGAGCCAAAACCCAGTCTTCTCGCCGGTGTTGCCAAGTTCGTCATGTGAAGTGAGGACTAGAAGGATCTTCATGCTATTTACCTGTCGGTGTAGGGTTTTAATGGGTTTCTGCTTTTACTAGCCCCGTCCGCTGATGTGGAGTTTATTTCACGGAATCGGCACAGAACTCTGGAGTAATCGGTTCGATTTTACTAAGCGTCGGCTAGTCGCCGGGTGCAGACTTCCTTGTGCTAGCGGAGTTTGATCAGTTGAGAACTTCCTAGACGCCAAGACGAAGTGCGCAAGGCCTACTGGCAATATTGAGCATGTCTAGATTCTAAATTAATAGACCAGTCACTTATTTTTCGGATAACACTTTAGCCCTATAGGTGTTCTTCTCCAATGGAGTTGGTTGTTCCAACAAGTGTCGGGTAGCGTTTCGTGCATCTTCTAAGGGTATTCTGTCTCGAGTGATCTTGGCTCGCAGACTCGCACCTAACCAGAGCTGGTACAACATGGTTGCCGTACTCTGTGCATCTAAATGGGTGGGCAATGATTTGTCCACGATTCCATCGTTAATAGCATCAACCAGTCGCGCAATGACCCGGTCAGTACTTTGTAGTAGAACTAAACGCATGGGTTCTGACAGATCGCTGACTTCTGCTGCCAGCTTCACGGCTAGGCATTTGCTTTGCGGGTCGCAGGTTGATTGTGTCTCCAACCAGTGCTCCCAGTAGCTCATGAGACGCTCCGCGGAGGATGTCAAAGAGCCAGTTAACAAGCTCTCTAGTTGCTCCATGTACCCGCAGAAGTAGTTCTCCAATAAGGCTTCGCCGAAGGACTCTTTGGATGAAAAATAGTGATAGAACGAACCCTTGGGCACATTTGCAGCCTTCAGGATCTCGTTCAAGCCAACTGCTGCGAAGCCCTTGCCCGCGATGATTGCCTGGGCAGTACCCAGAATGTGTAGACGTACGTCGGTCGTTGTAAGTGGGTTCATAGGTGTACTGTATGACAAAATAGACCAGTCGTCTACAGTTGAGTGCTTCTCCTGGCGAGCTGGCAGTGCTGGAGGGCTTACTGGTTTCCCACACGGTTTTTTCCATCTCGCAATTCATTGGATATTAGTCGGATTTAACGCAAAAAAATTGCCGAGGCAGCCACCTCAGTGGCGTCCTTTGGACTCAACCAAAGGCAACCATAGAGGCGGTTAGCATCGTTTTACAAATAACCCCGCTCAGCCAATGACACACAGCCCTCATACCCCACAATGACATGATCCAATGTTTGGGTACCGACCATGTTCAGGGCGTTCTTGAGCGTTGTGGTGAGCGTGCGATCGGCTTGGCTGGGTTCAGGATCGCCCGATGGATGATTGTGAACCAGAATTACGGCCGCGGCGTTGTGCTCCAGCGCGATCTTGACCACTTCCCTTGGGTACACGTAGGCACCATCCAGCGTGCCTCGGAACAGCTCTCGGAAACCAATTACCCGGTGTTTGGTATCGAGCAGCAGTAGCGCAAAAACTTCGTGCTCGTGGTACTGCAGCAGTGTTTGCAGGTGGCTGAAGACCTGCTTCGGCTCAGTCAGTGCCCGGCCTTTAGACAGACGACTCATCGCGAGTTGTTGCGCCATCTGCAGGATGTCGATCTCGGTGACTGGTGATTCCATGACATAGGTACCGGTCGTTTCACCGGCTATGAGCTTGTGATATTTCATGCGGGTATTCCTGTACGAATGCGTGGGAACGGAGGGGTATTGAGACGCGCGGTTCGCGGTTACTGGACGGTGGGTTTGCTGTTGTGCCGCGTGGCTTGGGATTCCAGCTTTTGGGCCAGTGATGTTTTTGCAGGCGCTGCCCGTTGGGCTTGGGGCTCTACAGGGCTGGGCTGATCTTCAATGACGGGGAAGAACTCCTCGACGACGGCACCGGTGTCCTCCTCGCTGTCCTCAAAGGCCCCATTGTTAAAGCCCCGACGGGCCGCGTGATCCAGTGCTCCCTGGTCAAAGCCAGAGGCTTGCCGGGATTCATCCAGTTGCTTAGCCTCCAGCAAGGCATGTTCCATACTCAGACCTCTGCGTACCGTGATGTCTACGTAGAAAATCGGGGTACCGTGGCTCTGCCGAGTGGACTTACCACGCAGACGCAGCTCCAGCGGCAGACAGGCCAGGCGATTGCCGGAGATTGCGCTGAAGTACTGCAGGCGTGCCGCCAGGGTGCGGATGCTGTTAAAACCTGTAGTGCGAAACACAAAGCTGCCCAGCGGATCATCGTCACCGACCACCACGTTGAGTCGGCCGTAAGGCTTGCAGGCATTGCCTTGGGCCAGTGAGCAGCCATCCGGTGAAGGGCAGGACAACGACTGGATGCCGTCCTTGGTCAAACGCTTGCAGGTCTCACCATTTCCGACGCACACCGGCCGACCGGTGTTACGGTCGAACAGGCTGTAGTCAGCCCGAAAATTCAGGTCCGGCTCGTTGAACATTAAACGAATCGGAATGCTGCGCAGTTTGCCATCTTGGCCATTACGCAGTTCCTCATTGAGCGGGTGCAGCAGCCAACCGTCGCGGTTTTGTACCTGCGAGGTAAGGGTGAACTGATCGTCTTTCTCGGGCAGACGCTTGCCGTTTTTCTCGACGACTTTGCCGATGGAAATGCGCCCGAGCACCGGTGGGGTAATGGCTAAACCTTTGAGCATGGGAGTTCTCCTGTATCTGAAATAAAAACGCCACCGAGACCGCGCAAACGGCCAGGGTGGCGTTGGAGAGAAAGGGCATGGGAAGAGCGAACGAACGTTCAGGCCAGCAGAAAACGCCGACTGCCGATTTTGGTGGTCGAGTAGCGCACTTGCAGATAGGGTTTTTCTTTCAGCAGACGGGGGATATCCAGGGCCACGCTGTCTTTGGCCTTCTTCCAAGTGATGCAGCCGGTTGCGAAGGTCGCCCGACTGGCATCGCCCATGGCCTGTTGCAACGTTTGCTTGAGCTGAGCTTCCTGCGTCTCCTGCAGAGCAATCGATTCGCGCACGCTCTGCAGTTTGGTAAAGGTCGTACAGAGCAGAGTGTCCTGGCTGAAGTCCAGGCTTTGCCCACTGTCCTGTGGATACAGGCAGCGCAACGCCTGCTCCGCCGAGGCCGAACCGTCTGCCGGCGGCGGGGTATCACTGACGACGTAATCCCAGAACAGCTGCTCCAGGTCGATCAGCCGAGCAATCAGCGACTCGTCGCGTTCGATGCGATGGATCTCCAGGTGCTGACCACCCAGCAAGACCGCTACATCCGCCGCCTGCTTGCCAGTCACGGCCAGCTGGTGCATGACCTGCAACTGAACATACTCCGGCACGCCCTCTTTCCAGAGGCGCGCGCCGTTTATGCCTGCAGTTTTACATTCAAGGATTTGTACATCGTCTGCACCGATCACCTCTCGGTCGATGTTGGCCAGCATCCAGGGCAGTTTAGGATCCGGATGCTGCAGCACTGCATTGATACGTCGTACTCGGTTACCACTACGCTTGCTGTAATGCCAGGCGACGATGGGTTCCAGCACATTGCCCCAGTAGGCTGGACTCTCCTCATCCTGCGGATCGAGCTTGGGCAATGGTTCGTCACGGCCAGTTTTCTCCATCCACAGCTCCAGCTGAGATTTGTAAGGGTTAAGGCCTATGGCAGCGGCGGCATCCGAGCTGCCGATGCCTTGTTTACGTACAGCCAGCCAGTCTTCTCGGGGAAGTTGTTTGGTCCCCACCAGGCGCAAGGCGGGGCGGGGTTTGCTGCAGGGTTGTTGCAGCGATTGCGTTTCCATGATGTTTTCCTATCTGGCATAAAAAACGCCCGGCCAGCAGGAACTGACCAGGCGTTTTAATAGATGAGAAGGTGAGTGGGGCTAGGCGACAAGTTGCAGCGCTGCGTTCAGTGCGCGCTCTTTGAGGACGGCCCCGGCACCGAACCACGCAGAGTCCATTCGATATTCGGTACTCCTGGCGCGCCGCTCATGATCGACATACTCCGTCACGGCGTTGAGTAAGCCCCACGCAGTTCCTTGAGCAGATTCAAGCGTCGCTCCACGACCTTGGCCTTCGTACAGCCATTGGACTTTGCGCAGTGCTCGCTCATTCGGCAGAGCTTCCGGCAACGGGCTGTTCGGGTTGACGTCGCAAAGCACATTCATGAAGAAGCCCATCGCCTCATGCCACTGCACCTTGCGTTCCGCCAGGGCGCGCATGCGGTACATAAATTCATCCCATTGGGAGACGGCGATGCCGAGTTGCTTCTTCACGGCCTGCGGATCAAAGCGGGTGTTGTGCGGCACCTTGATTGCGCGGGTGGCACCGTTCAGGGAAATGGTCAGGGTGTTATTGCAGACCACCCGAACAGTGGTTGGAGTGGCGGTGGTGGCCAGGGTGCCGTCGCAGGAGGTGGCCAGCAGCAAGTAGCCATTCACCTGGTCGTTGCCCTTTAGCGTCGTGCCTTGCCCAGTACGGGCCAAGGCCCAGAACTTGCGGCCACCTTTGAGTATCCCAGCTGTTTCCAACTCGTAGCCTGAGACCTCAGTCAGATCCCGGTAGAACTCCAGCACCTCACGAGGCTGCACAACTTGGTAACGGTTGGAAACCACCGACAAGGGCGCCTTGGTGTCGGAGCGATACAGCACCTTCTGTTCAGGGAAAGAGAGAATCGAGCCCAAGGGACCGATGCTCTCGGATTTGAAATGCACCGGGCTGTCCTGGATCTTCCAGTCCATACCCGCTTCACGTTGCCAGACTTCGAGCGGTTGTTTTTGCGTCAGGCGGTTTCCCAAACCATGCCAAGGGGTAGCGCCAACGTAGGCCATTTGTTCGACGAGATGAGCCATGGGAGTGATTCCTTTGGTTATGTGCCGGCATAAATGCTGCAATCGCGCAGCATTGGCCTAAGAATTTTGTAAGAGGATTAGGCTGGTAGGTTGAAGCGATGATTGCAGGCGAGACAGAGGTTGTTGGCGAACACATGGCGATCGAGTTTTTCGCCGAGCTGAGCACCGAGGGCGCAGCCACCTGCACCTCCAGCGAGCCCGCCGAGGATGGCACCAGAAACTGCGCCGAGGGTGATG
This sequence comes from Pseudomonas sp. WS 5010, assembly GCF_012985565.1. Classification (NCBI taxonomy): domain Bacteria; kingdom Pseudomonadati; phylum Pseudomonadota; class Gammaproteobacteria; order Pseudomonadales; family Pseudomonadaceae; genus Pseudomonas; species Pseudomonas sp. WS 5010. The sequence goes on from NZ_JAAQWQ010000001.1 coordinate 525,629, forward strand.
CCAAGCGGGCCGGCAATAGCGCCAACAGCAGCCCCCATCTGGCCTGTTGCCAGAGCGGCGCTCGCACCACGAGCGGCTCCGCCGACGGTTCCAACAGCTGCGCCAATCTTCATGGCCGTTTGTAAAGATGCGATCTTGGGGGAGTTACACAAAGGACATTGCAATGACATGGTTCTGAGTTCCATGGGGTGGATGTCATGGCAGTGATGTAGGACTAAATTTTTTTTGAATCTGATCCTTCGTGGGCCGGCTATAGCTGCTATTACTGCTACGGAATAGCAGCTATAGCAGCTATAGCTCAGCTTGTGAGGCTTGCCCTGAAGGCTGGCCATTGCTTCTAGATCAATTTTTGTTGCTCGCGTCAAGAGGTCTGCTTGAGTAAAAAATTACATTAAGCAGATGGTCAAATGACCCATGGGGATCGTTATAGATTCACTCATCGATTAGGAACTTGAGGCAAAAACGATGAGCGTAACGGGCATGACAAGCTGTGTTTCTAGGGTGCTGAGGTTGAAGCATGTACAGGAACGAGTTGGACTGGGTAGGTCCACAATTTACGATCGGATGAATCCGAAGTCGCCAAGGTATGACAGTACTTTCCCCAAGCCCATCAAGCTGGGCATCGCTGCGATAGGTTGGATTGAGGCTGAGATTGATGCCTGGATTAAATCAAGGATTACTGCTGGATGGGGGAGCGCTTCAGGCAGAGTTGTGCCTGAGAGCGGGAAATCAGCGGGATGCTACAGCGGCAGTCAAGGGACTGATGAGGTGCAGCAGTGAGTATCGTCCTGAGTGCAGTGAAGCTTCATGAGAGTCTCCCGAGGGTAGGGGCACGCTTTCCGCGCTTTGTTCCTTGTGCCCTGCTAGCAGCTGCAGTTAATGAGGCGGAAAAAAATGTCCAAGCCCCGAGGGCGCTAATATTCTCAGGTGCGTTGACGGCTATTTCACTGGTGTGTCAGGGGCTAATAGATGTTTGCAAACCAACTGGCCAGTGTGTCCCGACATCCTTAATGTTGTTGACAATAGCTGGGTCGGGCGAGCGAAAGTCGACTGCGGAAAATGTTTTTTTAGGTCCAATTCGTGAATTTCAGCGCTTGGAGTATAAAAGATACCAAGAAGCTGTTGTCGAGTGGAATGTTCAGCTAGAAATTTGGAGGGAAAAAAGAAAAGTTATCTTAAAGAAGATAAACAAGAATACAGATAAAGGTATTAATTCCAGCGAGGAAGAGTTGCTTTTTAGTGCGCATGAGAAGTCAAAGCCTTTGGGGCCAAGGCAGTACAAGATGGTTTATGATGATGCGACATCAGAGGCACTGTTCTTTGGCCTGTACAGTAATCTCCCGTCTGCGGGGTTAATATCTAGCGAAGGTGCCGGAATTCTTAATGGTGGAGCACTGAATGATCTTTCTAAGCAGAACTCATTGTGGAGTGGCGACTCTATAACAGTTGATCGCGTTTCTGTTGAAAGTTATCAGGTTACAGATTCTCGCTTAACTATATCCGTTATGCTGCAAGCGTCAGCATTTAAAGAGTATATGGAGCGTCGTGGCGAAAAAAGTCGTGGGTCAGGGTTGTTGGCTAGGTTTTTAGTTTGTCATCCTGAATCGACGCAAGGTACTAGGACAATAGGTGATGACACGTTATCGTGGGAGAGATGTAATGATTTTTCTGCGCGTATTGGCGAATTGCTTATTCTGAATCGAGCATTGTTAGACTCTCCGAAAAAAGAGAGATTAACTGTGCGTTTTTCTCAGGAGGCCGAAGAAAGATGGCGGGATGTATTTAATGAGATAGAAACAGGTATTGTTGAGGGTGGCAGATTTGAGGGCGTCGCGGATCACGCTTCAAAACTGGCCGACAATATCGCTAGGATTGCGGCGTTGTTGCACTTTTTTGACGGCAGGCAGGGGGGGATTTCGTGTGAGGTACTAGATTTTGCTGTTGATTTATGCTGCTGGTACTCAGATCAATTCTTTAAAATATTTGTTCCTCCACCACAAAAAAATATTGATGCGGATGAATTGTTGGAGTGGCTATGTAGTTATTTTGGTAAGAAATATGGTGAGATCAGGAAGAATAAAATTCTTCAGTATGGGCCTGGTAAGTTGCGAAATAAGCTTCGTCTGGAGCATGCTTTAGATGTACTTAAGGAAAGAAGGTTGATTGATGTTGTTAGGTATAAAGGAGTTGCGTATATTGATTTAATTTAATTTAATTTAATTTGATTTGATTTTTTGGGTGTTAATTTTTTCACTGTGCTTGGCTGCGCGCCGTGTTGATTGTTACGGCGCTTCGGATTATAGGGAGGGATTCAACTCTCTGGTGAATCAAAAACCTTGATGACTTCTTCGTCTTCCCGTATCAAGTTGATCACTTTAGAAATCAGATCTTTTATGTCGTTCGGGATGGGAATGTTGTTTTCGTTAGCTTGTATTGATAGTTCGCTTGCGATGTCGTTTGCGGCATCGTAAGCGTTTCGCCAGCCTCTTCTTGGTCTTTTTTTATTCAGTAGTATTATAACTAATTTCTCAAAATCTAGTGCGTTTTGTGCTTTTTTACGGCCGCCCTTTTGGGCGCGCTCAGCTCTTTTATGATTTATCGGGTCGGTAAGTCCGAAAAGGTAGGCTAGAAAATACTTGGCTTCTGATAAAGCCGCCCAAGCTTTGCTTTCTAAATTTTTGTTTAGGAAGTATTGGCTTAGTGCTGTATAGATAAGAGATAGCTGTAGTGAGTTGTCTTTTTTTGTGGCTAGATCTTTGCTGAGTATTATGTCTGTAGCTAGTTTTGTTATTGTGTTTTTAGATATATTCCCGTTAAGAAGTACTTCTAGGTACGTGTCTATAATCTCTTGGCTGTTTTCTTCCCCTTGCACATTGAACATGTAGTCGTCAATTACACGTGTTAGGCTGTCTATTGAAACTTCTATTGTTTTATTTTCAATGATTGCGGGCGCTGTGTTTTGGAATGCGTCTTCGTTCAGGTCATTATTTGATGAGTCTTCTTTCATGGGCTGCTGTCCATTTATACGTTACTAGTGGTTGGTCTTAGGTATCAGTCAGCAAGTGCTAAATTGAAGTAATTTTTAGGCTGCAGTTGGATAGGGTGATACAAATCTACTCCAGTCATTCATGAGTAAGCGCCTTTTATCGAGAAAGTCCGAACGAGAGTACGCCCCTTCAGTCTGGTCGTGCTCGTCATGCGCCAGCGCCATTGCACAAACCTCACGTGGGTAGTGAGTACATTCACCCGCCCAGTCACGAAATGAGGATCGAAAGCCGTGTCGAGTGATGTGTTCGTATCCCATGCCATGTAGGAGCGTTCGAATGGCGTTTGCGTGCATCATTCCTGCATACCCTAGACTGGGAATAGATATACAAATGTAAGCGTCTTGCCAAGTCACCTTGCGTGACTCAGACGAGTGCATGTCGCAAGATAATTGTTTTTTGATGCAAGGATTTTTTTGTTGGCATCCATACCTGTTAAATTTTCTAAGTATTCACCGAGTAATTCCCATGCGGCAGCCATTTCGTCAGCATAGCTGTGACGCTGATAAGTACGTTTTACTTTGTTTTCCTCTGTGTGGTTGAGGCAGCGTTCAGCTACTTCGGGGAGCACGCCCAATGCTGTCATGACTGTGGCGCCCGTGCGTCTTAAGTCGTGTGGCGTCCATTTTCCGCCGGGTAGCAATAGTGCCTGCGCTTTTGCGCTTCGGCGACTCATCGTGCCCTGATCAGGTTGACGCTGCCTATCCCCTAACTGCTTGGTCGCTGTCTTAGAGCAGACTGGGCCGCTGTCGTCGGTGTTGGGATAGCACCAGGCAGAGTTACCGTTATACGCTTGAACGCGCTCGAACTGCCTGACGGCGAACGGTGACAGAGTGACGCTATGGGGTTTGCCGTTCTTGCTGTTCTCGGCAGGAATCAGCCAAGAGCCATTGATCAAGTTTAGATGCTCCCAACGTGCGCCAAGCAGCTCGCCAATACGGCAGCAGGTGGAAAGAGCAATCCAGATAGCGGCCTCGGTGGTAGGCAGCAATCCGGCTTCGGGGGCTAACCTAGCTAAAGTGCGGATTTCTTCATTGCTCAACACCCGGTCGCGCTCGACATCCTTGCCGCCGATTTTAGCCTTGCGGATGCTGGCGGTAGGGTCGTATTCAATCAAGTCGCGATCCACTGCAAAGCGGAACATTTGGCGCATCAGGGAAAAGGCAATTTTCGCAGCGCGATTGACTCCGCGAGCGAGCATGGCGTCGGTCACTACTGTGATGTGGCTTTTTTTGATGTCTGCTACAGCCAGACTTCCTAAGAACGGTAGGACGTCTTTTTCAAACATGCGACGCACCTCTGCGCCTTTATCTTTGCGGTTGATCAGGTCAACCCTGGCCCAGTGCTCGAATAGGTCGGCAACAGTTTTACGTGCGGCCTGACGAGCCTGCTCGGCTTCCGTAGCTGCTTTCTCGGCGGTTAGACGTGCCAACTCCGCATCTCGGGCTGCGATTCGGGTCGCTTCCTCAGCATCCAGATGTTCACGTAAGTTGCGAGTTCCACTCTGGTAGAGGCGTGACCACTCTCCAGCTTTATTTCGTGCTTCCTTGAGGGTAAGCCCATCGGTGCCATTGGCGTCATATGCACCTATGGGCAGAAATACTCTTCCACCGCTGGTGTCGGTGTACCTGAAGTAAAACAGGCGTTCGCCATCTGGGCGAAGACGCGCCATGAATCGGCCGCAGCCGCGAGGAGCATCCTCGATCAGCCAGGTAGGTTTGGCTGGTTTTGTGCCCATCTGTTTGTCGGTGATCGTTGCCATTTTCGCTTCCCCAGAAAGGCCAGGTTCCAATTGGTCACCGTTGGGTCACCGTTTCTCGCTGGCTTTGGTGGCATGCTATCGGAAGTGGTTGGACTGTGTAAATTGCATAGGCCCAGTAAATACAGTGCTTTAGGTCTTTTTATTGGATTTATTTAGACTGGTTTGGACCATGGTTTACCTTTATGGGGTGCTAGGGGTCGAGTGTTCGAATCACTCCGTCCCGACCATATTTTTCAATGACTTAGCCCAACTTTAGCGAGTTGGGCTTTTTCATGCGTAGGGACTTTTGCGGGGGCTCATTCCGTTTTTCTCCTCAAGATTGTCAGCGCCGGCCCGCGAGAGTCGGTTGCAGATACTTTGTTCGCAGCTTCAATCAGATGCTGCAGCTCCGGGGTAGAATAGTGGCTCGTAATGCTGCCGTTCTTATGCCCCAACAACGCTTTGCGATCTTCCTCTGTCATGCTTGCTGCACGTAGCCTTCTGCCAAAGGTGTGTTTCAAGTCGTGCATCCTGATCGATCTGAACCCAGGGTGTGCTGGCGCCTGGTGGTTCTTTTCCCACTTGTCCGCTGCGCGCACCCTGGCTTTCTTCCAGGCCGAGTCATTCATGCGATGCATTGCCGTTGGCCCGGACTGATCTGGTTGCCCGTTCGGGAACACCAGGTCTTTGTGCAGGCCGCGCTGCTTGTCGATGATCGACATGGCCACCTTGTTCAGAATCACCAGGCGGTCATCGCCATTCTCCACTCCAGCTTTCTCACTCCGCCCGCCGAACCCGGCAGGTATCAGAAACACGCTGGTGTTCAGCGCCGGCACGCGTATCTCCCAATCCCACCGCAATTTGCAGACTTCCCCGGTGTTCACTTTGTAGAGGGCTATCCTCAAAAGGTGGTCCGGCAGCTCGGCGAACAGCATTGACTGCTCATCCCATGACAGCGGGTAAGGTTTCCTGCTGAACTTCTTTTCTTCCATCATCGATATCATCGGCACGCTTTCCAGCCACGGCCGCTTTTCTGCATCCCGCTACTTGCGGTGGCATAGGTTCAAGATCCTGACGACTCGTTGTAGGGCGATGTTCACCGTCCTGTTCGATACGCCTGGCTTGACCTTTCCCTGTGCTGTCCTGGTCGGCAGATCGCCGATGTACGGGGCGAGCTGTTCAATGTGCGATATGGATAGCGCAATCGATGCCTGATCTTTGTACTCAACTAGGAATCGGGTTGTGGCTGCGCGCCAGGTACGAACCTCGCGCACGCCGTAAACCTTCTCCTGGCGCAGCTTTTCCAGCCGATGGATCAAGTACTGCTCGGCTTCTTCCCTCTCACTTGTTCCAGTGCTTTCTTGAAGTCGGCAACCTCTGACGACTCTGTCGATGTGCCAAATCCCGTTCCTCTCGTAGAGGCCCGACATTGTTTTTCGCGCCATTGTTTTGCTCCTTGGCGCCCACTGCGGGGCGGATTGTTGTCCTGATCGGCCTGTTTTTCAATCGCCATGGCTTCGACGTAGGCGTCTGCCCACTGGTCCAGCTCGTGGCGGTCAAAGCCAGCGGCCTGTTTTCCAATGGGGAATTCACGGACGTGAGGGCGGACGGTGTTTTTGAAAACCTCTCGGCACAGCCGAGATATGCGGGTGCTGCCGAAGCGCGGATGAAACGCGGCGCGGTCTCTAGCACCGTCGCCAGCTTTGTGTTGGCCATAGAAATACCTCGCCAGGCCGTCGCCGGCTGGTGCTGTTGTGAGTGGTTAGGTGTTGAGTTGGGGGGGGGCTCGGCTGTGCAGATAGCTGGCGCCAGAGTCCATCGGGAATTGAAAACCGGCTAACTTTCTTTAAGTCTGTGCCGATCGTTTAGTAAACTTCATCGATCGCTACGGAGTGCGTTGATGAAGTTGCTAAGTTTTTTTGTAGATCCATGGTTTTGGGTTGGTGTACCTGCTTTGGTTCTTGGTTTGTTGTTCACATGGCCAACCCTGCTTGGGCTTGGCGCCTCGCTGCTTGTTTGTTCATTTGTCAGCAGGTAAAGGAGAGATTCCATGAGTGCCTACTGGAATGAAGTAGCGGGTTTAGTCCGGCAAGTCGCGAGTGCTATGCCCATTACTGGGGATCGATCTGCGAGGTTCCCGTGCTGTTAAAGAGCGGCGGGTCTTGTGAGGCCCATCGCAGCCCCTGAAGCGCTGCGATGGAGTGAATACGTGCCAATGGTTCATATCGGTCAAGTATCAAAAGTACATGTTTTATCGTAGGCACAAAAAAGCCCGCTCAGTGGCGGGCTTGCTTATGCTGTGTGGTGGGTCAGCCGCGTCTCGCGCCTGCTAATTTCCCGTATTTGGATTCGTACTTATAGAGCATGTCCAGGCACGTCCACTGGATATTGTCCCTAACCGCCGGTACTGGATTAGCATCGCGGTCTCCCCAGCAAAGCTCTATCTCGTGCTGCGCATGTTCTTGATCGGACATTGGTCCAGAAATCCATGCGACCGCAAAAATGACACCAAAAAGGGCGACGGTCGCGACGATCCCCAAGAGCCATTTCGGTTTTTTACCCTGGCCCGGCGACTGGCTGATAGCCGCCCCCGAAACGCGACTTGCTCCAGACTGGTTGGTGCGATTGATCATCAAAATTCCTTAAACAGCATTCCATGCGGCACGAAGATGGCTCATAGCATACCGCCTCGCCAAACAACCCGCCCAATGATACGTACTTCGTTTATTTCGCCATCGCGCAGCGTTTCATCGCCATAGCGCGTCTTGTCGGGGGTTGTCGCTACGGATGATCCATCCATCAAAATCAGACTTAACCAAGCGCTTAACGATCGTTCCTTTTGACTGGCTCTGCATGGCGAGTATGTACTTTCAGTTCTGGCACAAAGTGTACCGCAAGTTCATATTTGGCGCGGAGGCCTTATGCGGCCGCTCAAGAAATCGATTGACGATGCTGGTGGTGTTCCGTCTGTGGCCTTGGCCTGCGGGAAAACTCCGCGCGCTATCTACAAGTGGCTTGTTGCCGACGCATTGCCGCGCACCGAGTACACAGGCGAAACCCAATACGTCAAGGAGCCATTACCAATGGCAGATGAAGATCGCTTAAACGAAAAACACGTCAACCAGATGAAAGTCCTGCTGGATGAAAAGTATCTCGGCCTTCTGGACTACGCCGCGCAGATCCACGGCACGAAAAAATCCGTGCTGGCGTGTGAGGTCTTGAAGTCCTGGCTGCTTGACCTTGTTGGTAATTCTATCCGCGACGACCGCGCAGCTTGAAGCGAAACCGTAGGTACTCAGTAGGGATCGCGTAGGGACTGGAGGCGATATGCCAGAAGAAAAAGGCATGGAGCTTGGGGAGTTACTTGATCCAGATGAGATTCGACTGTTGGAAGCCGAGGCGGCGAAACGGGGAATGAACCCCGCAGAGCTGGCACAGCTTGGAATCCAGCAGGAGCTGACCAGACGGACCAGACCAAGAGCCATGACAGGAACGATTCAAGCGTTCCGCAAGAAGCACTGAAACACCAAATTCCAGGCACAAAAAAACTACCGGACGAGGGTGGCTTTTTCTACAGCACCTCAGCGAGACGAATCATGACAAACATCATTCAATTGACAAGTCCCGAGGGTTGGTTCGCTCTCGATCCGCTGCCGCAACCGTGTCGCTGACCCGGGATTCAACCCCGCGCTTGACGAATACAAGCGAGGCCGAGGCGCCAACTATAAGAACCAGGGCCGCGTAGCAGGCGAGGTGCGGCAATTGAGAGAGCGGTACCTTGATGGTCCGAGAAGGCTTTTCCACCAGGTACAGAGACGCAAAACCAAGAATCACAGACGCAGCAATCCCCGCGGCTACGACTGGGGCGTTGTTCGCCATGCCGTAGTAGCCGATCAAAACCACAACCGGCCAATGCCAAAGGTAGATTGAATACGATGCTTCACTGATCCAGCCTGCTATTTTGTTGTTGGTGACGATCGAGGTTTGATCTGCCGCGCGGACCATCAGGGCGGTACCCTGCACCGGGAGTAGCGCCAGCCAGCCGGGCCAAACATCTGCCGCTGTGAAAAACCAGACACTGGCCGCGATCATGATCAGGCCAAAGATGCTGGCCGACTGCTTGTGAGATTGCTTCATTTGCACAGGGAACAAGTAGACAAGGCCACCAACGATCATTTCCCAGGCGCGGGCAGGGAGGGTATAGAAAGCCGTGTTCGGGTAGTGCGTGCTTGCGTATAGGCAAAGTGCGAATGAGCCCACGCCGAGCGCAACCAGTAGGATCCTGGTGGTGTTGAAGTTGAACGTCTTGCGGGCTGCAAGGATGATCAGTGGGTATACCATGTAGAACTGCCATTCAACGGACAGTGACCAGGTATGAAGCAACCATTTCTCATGTGACGCCGTATCGAAGTAGCCGGCATCCTTCCAGTAAACCATGTTCGATAGAAAGGCGATGCTCGATGCCCCGTGCTTGCCCAGCTCTTTATAGTCGCTCGGGATCAGCAGGAACCATCCGCCAACTAGTAGTGCCAGGCACAGCACGGCTAGGGCGGGGATGATCCGCTTGGCGCGCGACAGGTAAAAGCCGATAAGGCGAAATTTCCCAGCGTCGGTCTGCCGGAAGATAATACCGGTCATGAGGAAGCCGGATATCACGAAGAAGATATCTACCCCGGCGAACCCGCCAGAAAAGCCCTTAACACCAAAGTGGTATAGGACCACGGCAATGACCGCTATGGCGCGCAGGCCGCTTATGTCAGACCTGAAGCCTGTATTTTTGGTTTACATGACTTCCCTTTCTCCGGCGTAACCGGGGGCAAATTGATATCGAGCCGAATTCTCCAAGCGAATACTATCCTGTGTCAGGGGGGACGCGTTTCTTGGGTAGCGTTTTAGCAAGGCGCGAACGGGATGAAGAGGGATAATGCGAAGGGCCCAGGCTGAAATGCCTGGGCCCTTTTTTGCGGGGCTTTATTCTTTCTCTATTACCGTGAACCTGAATGGGAACCCGGTATTTTTTGCTTGCAGTATTTCGCCTTCCACGAACACGTTTAGCCGGTCATCGGTGATTGATGTGTTTGTGATTTTGCGTGTCGTCTTGTCGGCGAACTGAACGGTGTTCCCGATCTTGTAGGCAGCAGCATTTTCAGGCGTGTTGTGCAGGAAGAACCCCGGCCACCGCCTTGCAATGCCGTTTGCCCAGTTAGGGTCGGTGACATAGTAGGACGTGTCTTCTTGCATACATGTGACCGTTCCCGCCGAGGCCGTCACCATGTCTTTCGGAAACAATGCAGCCCAGCCTATCGGGTACAGAGCAACGGTGACATTCCCCGCAGCATCCGCAGGCAGCAGCGATGCCGAGCAAAGCTGATCCTGAAAGCTCTCTGCACCAGCGATTGATGTGCGGGTCGTCTTGCCTTCAAACAACCAGCCGATGTTGGCCAGGTACAGCGCGGCGAACGAAGCCAGGCACAGTGCGCCCAGAACACGAACTGCCTTGCTGCCGCGCAGAGCCGAGCCGGCGAGCACCAGGAAGGAGAAGGTAACGATTATGTTCAGCCCCATGAAGTAGCGGTCTGGGAATGTTCCCGCGTAACCCCCAAGAACTTCTGTCAGGTTTTTGCGCATATACACGGTGAAGAATGCATATATCACGTATGCAATTGCACACATGGAAATGAGGCTTTTGACCTCTCTGGACTTTTCCTTTGTCAGCAAGACGGCGAACAACGCTAGTAGCAGCAACGACAAAATCACAACGATGGTGTCGGTGAGCTGGTTGTAGAAAGGAAACACGAACGGATATATGAAAGACCGCGCAAGGCTGACCTCGATCAGGCTTTCAAATCTAAAGTTGCCGATAACGCCTTTGGCTGGTGAGGCAATCATTCTAAAAAAGATGAGAGCGCCAATGACAAGGCAGCCAGCCGTTACAGCGCCATACTTCTTGATCCACTTCTTGATATCACGATCAATCAGCGTGAAAACAGAAAACGCCAGGGTCAGCACCAGGCACACCGGGTTCGTCGAGGCGCAGAGCAGCAGTGCTATATCTGTAATTGGGGTCGCTTTGGTGCTTCTGCTTTTTGCGAACATCAGCAGCGTAGTGATGAACACAAAGTAGAACCCAATGTTCGATATCTTTCCGAACACCTCGCCCGAAGAATCCCCCAGCGGGATCATCAGCGTGGCGAGAAACACCACCCAACGGATTGCTGTCGGCAGAAACCCTTTCGTGACGTAGTAGCAAAGGACGCTTACTGAGGCGTAGAAAAAGTAAGACCAGAAGGATAGTGCTTGTGGGTAGCAGGCCAGCTTGTCACCACAGAAAACATCAGATGCCAGGGTCGCCAGGTAAACGAACAGCAGGTTGCCCCAGACAAAGTAGTCTGTCTTGGCATTGACTATGGTGTACCACCAGCCCTTGGTCATGGCCGTCCCGAGCCATACCCCATCCTCTGTGTAGGCGATGTTGTTTGTCAGCGGCTCAAGGTTCCTGAGCGTCAGGACCAGCCCTGCAACAACGAGCATGGCGATAACGCCAAGGATTGATACTGCCCTGGTGCTGGAAATTAAGTCTCTGTAGCGGCTCTGCATTTATGGCTCCATGTTGTGAAGAAAGTCCCTTGATTGGCTGCCAGGGCTTCGATTTTGATTTCGGCGGATTCTACAAGCGAACGATAGGGATGTCAGGGTTGATACGATTTAGGGGGGGGGATAGTTCGGCAGAACGCCGGGGCGTAGGGACTTTCTGACTGAAAGTCAGTAGGGAGTTTGGCGGGGATTTATGAAGCCTTGCCCTACCTTGTTAGACGTCGATTGCAGTGGGCGTCCACCTAAGGCGTTGCTATTTAAGGATTTTCAGGACTCCCGCCAGCATGGGGTGCTAGGGGTCGAGTGTTCGAATCACTCCGTCCCGACCATATTTCCTGACTAAAGTCAGACACTTAAGCCGATCAGCTAGATCGGCTTTTTTGTGCCTGCACAAAACCCGCGCAAAACTATCCGGCATCTCTTGAGCCTTCCATCCCTTATAACAACCGCCTCCTCCCGATCCTCCTTGAGCGCGCGCGTCAGATATCTCTCATCGATCTGCGTCTAGCTCCCGCAGCCGCGCACCCGAGATTGCATGTGCTCGAAAATCACCCCGCACGCTCAAGCCTCAAACAAACCCCACCTGTCATTTTCATAACACTTGACCTTCCCCTCATGGCAAGCCGGATAAAACCTCAAGTGTTGGTTTGTCCTGAAAATTACAAGGAGGTACACGATGTACGGCAAGCGAATAACCCTGGGCGCCGTGGCGATAGCTGTCGTGTTCACGTTGGGTGGCTGTAATGAGAGCGCGCCTGTGGCTGATGCCGCCAAGCCACCTGGTGTGCCGGTGGCCGAGGTGGTTGCGCAGCCGGTGACTCCGTTTGTCGAATACACCGGTTCCTTGACCGCGATTGAGCAGGTTGAGCTGCGCCCGCGTGTCAGTGGTTACCTGCAACAGGTCAGCGTGCCCGAAGGCCAATCCGTGGCCAAGGGCAGTCTTTTGTTTGTGATCGACCCACGTGAATTCCAGGCCGCGCTGAACGCTGCCAAGGGGCGCTTGCGTGAGGCGCAGGCCAACGCATTGCTGGCCCAGGCCGAGCATGGCCGAGCCGAGCAACTGTTCGCCAAAAAAGTGGTGGCGCGTGATCGGCTCGACACTGCCATTGCTTCGCTGAACGCCGGCAGGGCCCAGGTTGATGCCGCCAGGGCAGCGCTGGACGCCGCCCAACTGGATTTGAGTTACACCCGTGTCACCGCGCCCATCAGCGGTCGCGTGGATCGTGCCCTGGTCACGGAGGGCAACTACGTCACCCGTGGGGTGACGCCGCTGACGACGATCGTCTCCATTGACCCGTTGCATGTGTATTTCGATGTCGATGAACGCACCTACCTGCGCTCGCTCGCCGCGACTCGGGAGGATGCCGCGTCCAAGGGGGAAAAGGCCGCCAAGGTCATGGTGGCGATGCTTAACGACGCAAACTATGCGCGGGCCGGGCGGGTGGACTTCCTGGCGAATGCGGCCGACCGCAAGACCGGCACAGTGCGTGCGCGTGCAGTGGTCGATAACCCCGACGGGCGCCTGACGCCGGGGCTGTTCGCCAAGGTCAAGCTGGACACCGGCGCGCCACAACCCCGGGTGTTGGTGGCCGACCACTCCATCGGCACTGACCAGGGTCGCCGCTATGTATTGGTGGTCGGCGCAGGCGACAAGACCGAATACCGCCCCGTCGAGCTGGGGCCGATGGCCAACGGCCTGCGGGTGATTGAGCAGGGCCTGCAGCCGGGTGAGCGCATTGTGGTCAAGGGGCTGGTGCGCCCCGGCATGCAGGTGACGCCGCTGGCCGCCAACATCGACGGCGCGCCGTTGGATGCACCGCTGGTCATGGGGGGCGTGCAATGAGCTTCCCACGCTTTTTCATTGACCGGCCGATCTTCGCCATCGTGCTGTCGGTGTTGATGATGATCGCTGGCATCGTGGCCTTCTTTCATTTGCCGCTCAGCGAATACCCCGCCGTGACGCCGCCCACCGTGCAAGTGACCGCATCCTATCCGGGCGCCAACCCCCAGGTGATCGCCGAGACGGTGGCGGCGCCACTTGAGCAGGTGATCACCGGGGTCGAGGGCATGCTGTACATGACGTCGCAATCGGCGACCGATGGCCGCATGATCCTGACCGCAACCTTTGCCCAGGGCACCAACGCGGACATGGCGCAGATCCAGGTGCAAAACCGCGTCTCGCGGGCCCTGCCGCGTTTGCCCGAAGAGGTACAGCGCCTCGGCGTGGTCACGCAGAAGACCTCCCCGGACATCCTCATGGTGGTCCACCTGCTGTCGCCTGACCAACGTTATGACCCGCTCTATATCTCCAACTATGCCTACCTCCAGGTGCGCGATGAGCTGTCGCGGATTCCGGGGATCAACGACGTGCTGGTGTGGGGTGCGGGCGAGTACAGCATGCGTCTGTGGCTCGACCCGGACCTGATCGCCGCCCGTGGCTTGACCGCAGGCGACGTGATCAGCGCCGTGCGTGAGCAGAACGTGCAAGTGGCGGCCGGCTCGGTCGGCCAGGCGCCTGACTCCAGTGCGGCATTCCAGGTCACGGTCAATACCCTCGGGCGCCTGACGGACGAGGAGCAGTTTGGCGACATCATCATCCGCACCGGCGATAACGGCCAGGTGACGCGCCTGCGCGATGTGGCCCGTGTGGAAATGGGCGCCGATGCGTACGCGTTGCGCAGCCTGTTGGATGGCGAGCCGGCCGTTGCCTTGCAGATCATCCAGAGCCCGGGCGCCAACGCGCTCGATGTGGCGCAGGCGGTGCGCGATACCATGCAGCGCCTGGAGGCCAACTTCCCCGAGGGGATGGTGTCGCGGATTGCCTATGACCCGACAGTGTTTGTGCGTGCATCGCTGGAGTCAGTGGCCATCACCCTGATGGAAGCGATCCTGCTGGTGGTCCTGGTGGTGGTGGTGTTCCTGCGTAACTGGCGCGCATCCCTGATCCCGTTGATGGCCGTGCCGGTGTCGATTATCGGCACCTTTGCGGTCATGCATCTGATGGGCTTTTCCCTCAATACCCTGTCGTTGTTCGGCCTGGTGCTGTCCATCGGGATCGTGGTCGACGATGCAATCGTGGTGGTGGAGAACGTCGAGCGGCATATCGAGAACGGCGAGGAGCCGACGCAGGCTGCGCGACGAGCGATGGGCGAGGTGACCGGGCCGATCATTGCGATCACCTCGGTACTGGCTGCGGTGTTCATCCCCACGGCCTTCCTCAGTGGCTTGCAAGGTGAGTTTTATCGGCAGTTCGCGCTGACCATCGCGATTTCCACGATCCTGTCGGCGGTCAACTCCCTGACCCTCAGCCCGGCACTCGCCGGACTGTTGCTGCGCCCGCGCGGTGCCGCCGTGGTACATGATCCGCGTAGCCTGCGCGGTCGCGCCGCGCACATGGTGCAGGTGCTGAGCCGGCCGTTCCAGCGGGCACCGCAGGCGTATGGCAACACGGTGCGCAAGGTGGTGGGCCGTCGCGGCGTGGCGCTGTTGGTTTATGGTGGGTTGCTGGCGCTGACCTGGTTCGGCTTCAGTGCTGTACCGGCGGGCTTCGTACCGATGCAAGACAAGTACTACCTGGTAGGCATCGCCCAATTGCCCAACGCGGCCTCCCTGGATCGTACCGACGCAGTGGTGCGGCAAATGTCGAAAATCGCCCTGGATGAACCAGGGGTCGAAAGCGTGGTGGCATTCCCTGGGTTGTCGGTCAACGGCTTCGTTAACGTACCGAATGCCGCCGTGATGTTCATCATGCTTGATCCGTTCAAAGAGCGTACCTCTGCGGACATGGCGGCGGTTGCCATCGCCGGGCGCCTGCAAGCCAAGTTCGCGAACATTCCCGACGGTTTCCTCGGCGTATTCCCACCGCCGCCGGTGCCCGGCCTTGGCGTGACCGGTGGCTTCAAGCTGCAGGTCGAGGACCGTGGCGGGGTCGGGCTCCAGGCTCTGGTGCAGCAGACCCAGGTACTGATGACCAAAGCCACCGAGTCGGGCCAGGTCGCC
Source organism: Pseudomonas sp. WS 5010 (assembly GCF_012985565.1). Taxonomy (NCBI): domain Bacteria; kingdom Pseudomonadati; phylum Pseudomonadota; class Gammaproteobacteria; order Pseudomonadales; family Pseudomonadaceae; genus Pseudomonas; species Pseudomonas sp. WS 5010. Next base: position 541,007 of record NZ_JAAQWQ010000001.1, read on the forward strand.
GGGTTGATGACCAGCCTTGACGTCAACGCGCCTCAGTTGAATGTCGATATCGACCGCACCCAGGTCAAGAGCCAGGGGGTGCGGCTGGCGGATGTGTTCGAGTCCTTGCAGGTCTACCTCGGTTCGCTGTATGTCAACGACTTCAACCGTTTCGGCCGCACCTACAAGGTGACGGCCCAGGCCGACGCGGACCACCGCATGCAGGCCGAAGCCATCGGCCGCCTGCAGGTGCGCAACGCGGCCGGGGACATGCTGCCGTTGTCGGCGTTTGTCACCGTCACACCGAGTTCCGGACCCGATCGGGTGATTCACTACAACGGCTACCCCTCGGCCGACATCTCCGGCGGAGCGATGCCGGGGGTCAGTTCGGGGCAGGCCGTCGCGCTCATGGAGCGCCTGGCGCAGGAGGTGCTGCCCGAGGGCGTGACCTTTGAATGGACGGACTTGACCTACCAGCAAAAGCTCGCCGGGTCATCGGCCCTGTTTATTTTCCCGCTGTGTGTGTTGCTGGCCTACCTGATCCTGGCCGCGCAGTACAACAGCTGGCTGCTGCCCCTGGCGGTCTTGCTGATTGTGCCCATGTGTCTGTTCAGCGCGATCATTGGTGTCTGGTTGGTGGACGGCGACAACAACGTGTTCGTGCAGATCGGGTTGGTGGTGCTGGTGGGGCTGGCGGCGAAAAACGCGATCCTGATTGTCGAGTTTGCCCGCAGCCTTGAAGCCGAAGGCGCCAGCCCGCTGGAAGCGGTTATCCACGCGTGCCAACTGCGCTTGCGGCCGATCCTGATGACCTCGCTGGCGTTCATCGCTGGCGTGGTGCCGCTGGTATTTGCCAGCGGAGCCGGGGCCGAGATGCGCCATGCCATGGGGGTTGCGGTGTTTGCCGGGATGCTGGGGGTGACGCTGTTCGGTCTGTTCCTGACGCCGGTGTTCTATGTGGTGATGCGCAGCCTTGCCCTGCGTTTGCAGCGCAAGGGCGCGAGTCCCAAGCTGCAATTGGAGGAGAGCGCGTCATGAGATTGGCCTATCAAGCGTTTCTGTTGTCGTCGCTCCTGGTGACTGGCTGCACCGCAGTCGGGCCCGATTATTCCGCGCCGGTGCTGCCTGCCGCGCAACGGCCGGCGAGCTTCGGCGCACCCATCGCTGGTCTCGGTACGGGCGAGGTCGAGGTGCAGTGGTGGCGTGTGTTCGATGAGCCGGCCCTCAGCCAACTGATCCAGCAGGCGCTGGCGGCCAACCACGATATCGGCATCGCCACCGCGCGGCTCGACGAAGCCAAGGCGATGCTGCGCGAGAGCCGCCAGGGCTTCTTGCCCAGCGGCGGTGCCGCGTTAGGGTATGAGCACCGACAGCGCAGCGAAGTCGAGACGCCGTCCGGCCAGCAGCGCTCCCTTGAAACCACGCGCGCAGCGCTGGATGCCGCCTGGGAAATCGACTTGTTTGGCCGCGTCCGGCGCTCGGTGGAGGCCGCGCAGGCCCAGGCGGGCTCGCGCCAGGCGTTGCTGCGCAGCGTACAGGCGAGCGTTGCCGCCACGGTTGCCGCGACCTGGTTCGAGCTGCAAGGGGTTGAAGCCGAGCAGGCGGTGGTGGCTGACATCAGTCAAAGCCAGCGCGACAGCCTGGGCCTGGTGGAGCACTTGGTCAGTGTGGGGGCCGCCACCGAGTTCGATCGGCTGCGAGCCGAGGCCTTGCTGCGCAATGTCGAGGCGGTCGCCCCCGGCCTTGAGCGGCGTCGCGCAACCACTACCAATGCACTGGCGGTCTTGCTGGGGCAGGCGCCGCAAGGGTTCAAGCCACCGCAGGCCAGGCCCGGTCGTGAGACCTTGAACCTGCGCACCCTGCAGGTGGGCGACCCGGCCGGCTTGCTGGCCCGGCGCGCCGATATCGCCGCAGCCGAACGTGTGCTGGCGGCCGAGACCGCGCAGATCGGCGTGGAAACAGCCGGTCTGTATCCGGACATCCAGGTGCAGGGCTCCATCGGCCTGCTGGCCGGAAGCCTCGGCGCCTTGGGCGATTCGGGCATGCAGTCGAACTTTATTGCACCAGTCATTCGCTGGTCGCTGCTGGACACTGGGCGCGTACGTGCGCGGATTGCCGCCAGCGAGGCGCGCACCCAGGCGGCATTAATCAGCTACGACCAGACCGTATTACGCGCCCTGCAGGAAACCGATGACGCGTTCCAGGCCAACAGTGCGGCGGGCAGCACCCTGGGCCTGCGACTGCTGGAGGCCGCGGCCAATCGCGAGGCGGCGAGGTTGGCCCGCACGCGCTTCACGGACGGTGAGGGGGTGTACCTGGACGTACTGGAGGCAGAGCGCGCGGACTTCACCAGCCGCCGCGCACTGACCGTGGCGCGCACCGAGCAGCGCTTGGCGGTGGTCGGCATCTACAAGGCGCTCGGCGGTGGCTGGCAGATCTGCGAGCAGGCGGGGCAGGTGTGCAGCGGCGCTGCGGCGCTGCGTTAGACGCCGTTGTTGTACGCAAGCGCTGTGCTTGCGGTGTTCGGCGAAGGACGGCTAGGCGGCAGATTTCCTGGCGCAGGCCACCATTTATCGAATGAGGAGTCACCCATATGGATACCAAGCAGGTTCTGACCGTTGGCCTGGCGGTGCTAGGCGCGGCGGCAATGCCGTCGATGGCTGCCCAGGAAAGCATCAAAGGCACGTTCGCCTTGCCCGGCGAGAGTGAAAAGGCCGTGGGAGCGCTGATCGTCAAGGAAACCGGGCCGCTGACACGTGAGTTGTCGATCGCCTTTACCGACAAGGCCACCGGGCAACCGATCGTGCAGTTTGACGAAGAACTGACCCAGCGCCTTCATGTGCTGGCGACCGACAGCCATTTCACCAGCTTTATCCATGAGCATGCGGCCAAGCTGGGCGCTGACGGTCGCTTCAAGGTCGCGATGAAGTTTCCTCGGCCGGGCACCTATTACGTCTATGCCGATGCCGTACCGAGCGGGCTCGGCCAGCAGGTGGTGCGCTTCGAGGTGCCGGTGCAGGGCGCCACCGAGGCGGTAGCCCAGGCGCCGGCCAAACCGGAGCAGGGTAGCGATGGGCCCTACACGGTCAAGTTGGACACTTCGGCCCTGCGTGCCGGCAGCGAAAGCATGATGTCGCTGACGGTGCTCAAGGATGGCAAGCCGGCCCAGGACCTGGACACCTACCTGGGGGTGGCGGCCCATGCGGTGTTCGTCAGTACCGATGAGCTGGACTACGTGCACGCGCATGCCATGGCGGCGCCAATGCCAGGGCAGGCCGCCCACGCCGGGCATGGCGAGCCAGGCGCGGTGTCGGCGCAGTTGATGCTGCATGCCAAACCTGCGCATGCGGGCCCTTACGCCCTGTGGATTCAATTCAAGGGCGGCGACCAGATTCGTACCGTGCCATTTCTTGTGACGGTTCCCGCGGCGTCCTGAAGCCTGTTCACCTCGCCGTTGGTCAGCCATCGGCGAGTGAATCACCAATGGATGCTGGCTGTTTCAACTCTATTAAAAAGAATTGTCCTACAGGTATTGACCTTGCCACTGGAGGAACCTTTAGGCTTTTTTTTCGAGTACGCAAAAAATCATAAAAACAAGGATCAAGGGGTTATCAATGGATACTGCTACCCTGCAACAACGCTCGGACGCCCATCAGTGCAACAACGCTTCGGCGCTGATGGCTGATGCTTTAAAGCCCGGCGCGCAATACGCCCAAGTCACTGGCGCGCTGGACGCGCTGCTCGCCCTGACCCGCCAAGGCCTGTCGGGAGACACCGGCGCCTACGCCCACTACCAGTCAGCACTGCTGCAACTGCACATTCCCGGCGATCCGCGCACCGAGCCGACCCGGCGCTGGATGGCCAGTGAGGTGTACCGCGTCGAAGATGAGTTCGCCGCCGACCTGCCAAGTTTCACCGCGCTGCCGGTGGATGAGTTCCGCAAGCAGGTCGACGCTGAAATCGCCGCTCGCAGCCGGGTCAACCACCCCATGTCGCTGCACCTGTTCCAGGGCACGCCGCCTGCGCAAGACGTGCGTTTCTTCCTGGAACACCACTGGACCCGCTCCTACAACTTCTACAGCCTGTTGGCGGAACTGGCCTTTCGCTTCGAAGCCATCGAGGACGCCTCGGTGTTTTACCGCAACCTCTACGGCGAAGCGGGGGCGGAGACACCTGAGCGCTCGCACCCGGCGATGCTGGCCCACCTCATGGAGTATTTCGATATTCCGTTGGCAATCGATTTCCCGGCACTGCATCCCCTGGAAAAGGCCTACCTGAACAATCGCATTCGTTGTGTGCGCCACACCGATGTGGCCTGGGGACTGGCGCTGCTGTACGCCGTCGAGTCGGTCAGTTGCGTCAACCATCGGCGCATCTATGAGCTGTTGCAGCGCCTCGATGTGCCAGAGGGGCCTAGTGAATTCCACCGCCTGCACGGCACCCAGGATGAGATCGATACCGAGGAAATGTGGGCTCTGATTGCCAAGTTCGCCAGCGATGACGGCTTCCAGCGCACGTTCATGCGTGCGCTCAAGCGTCACTTCGAGATCAACAAGGCCTACTTCGACAGCCTGTGGCAGCAGATGCAGGCACAACGCCTGTCCGCGTGATCCTCCCAGCGACCCCAGAACAAAAAAATGGAGCACATGATGAGCCCACGTAATTTCTCGTTGCCGCAATTGCAGAATATTCACACCGCTGAAGCCCGCCTGTTGGCCGAGGCGCTCAAACCCGATGCGACGTTCAACCGCATCGAAATCGCTGCCAATATGCTGCGCGCCCTGTGTGAATCGGGCCACCAGGGCGATGCTGCGAACGCCGCGCAGTGCCAGCAACTGTTGTACATCCTGTCGCTGAGCGATGACGTTGCGACAGCCTCGACCCGGCGCTGGCTGGCCAATGCCATCTATAGCGTGCAAGAGCGCTTCATGCCGTCTGCGGACCTGGCATCGCCCCTGTCCGAAGCCGGTTTCCAGCAGCGCCTGGAAGAAGAGATCGCCGCGCAGTCGCGGGAAAACCACCCGATGTCGCAGTACATATTTGAAGGCAAGGCCTCCCGTGATCAACTGCAGGTGTTCCTGCATCACCAGTGGTTCCGCACCTTCCGCCTGTACCGCGATGCCGCAGACCTGCTGGTCAACCTGACCGACGTGGACGAGGCGGCCGCGCTTGGCCGTTACCTGTACGGCGAGCTGGGCGAAGAGGACGAGCAGCGCTCCCACCCCCGGCTGTTGGCCAAGCTCCTCGGCGCCGTGGGCTTGTCTGCCGATTTCGAGGCCATCTCGACCATGCCCGAGGAAGTCGCCTACCTGAACAACCGGGCCCGATGCTTTCGCAACCCGGATGTCGGCTGGGGCCTGGCGGTGTTCTACATCACCGAACTGGTGGTCCCCGGCAATCACGGCAAGCTGTACAACGCCTTGCGCAACGCTGGCCTGAGCCAGGACGACGCGGAGTACTACGAGGTGCATATCAGCCTGGTCCCGCCGCGGGCCAAGCGTGAGTGGGCGCTGATCTCACGGCGTATTCCGGACCTCGCGTTCCAGAATTCATTCCTGACCTCCCTGGCCCAGCATTTCCGGCTCGAGAGGGCTTATTACGACGCTGTCTGGGCACACGTGCAGCGCGTTAAGTAGCCCTCCCTGGACAACGCGAGTACCCAGACATGCCGAGTCATATAACAGAGTCCCGTATCCACGGGGGCGCTTACTCGTCCCCGGAATTTGCCGCGATCTTCTCTGATACCAATCAGGTGCAGAAGTGGCTCGATGTTGAAACCGCGCTGGCGGCGACCCAGGCGCAGATGGGCATCATCCCCCACGAAGCGGCACGGGAAATCGCCCGGGTGGCCAGTGTGGAGCTGCTCGACCTTGACGCCTTGGGTCGCGAGAGCATGGAAACCGGGCACATCCTGGTGCCGACCATTCGCGCCCTGGAGGCCTTGTGTGCCGATGGCTTGGGTGAGTACGTGCATTACGGCGTGACCACTCAGGACATCCTCGACACCGGGCTTATCTTGCAGGTCCGCGATGCCTGGGGCCTGGTGTTGCAGCGCCTGCGGGGGATTCGTGGGCATTTGCTCACGCTCGCCCTGCGGCACAAGCACACTCCGATGGTCGCCAGGACCCACGGGCAGCAAGCGCTGCCCACTACGTTCGGCTACAAGGTCGCGGTGTGGGTCGATGAAATCGATCGACACCTTGAGCGCTTCGATGAGGCCTATGCCCGGGTAATGGTGGGCAACCTGACCGGCGCGGTGGGCACCCTGGCGGCGTTTGGCCCACAGGGGCTTGAGGTGCAGCGCCGGACCCTGGAAAGCCTTGGCCTGGGGGCGCCGTTGAGCAGTTGGCACAGCGCCCGCGACCGGATCCTGGAGGCGGCCTGGCTGCTGGTCCAGGCTTCGGCGACCTTGGGCCGGGTCGCCAATGAGATCTACCACCTGCAGCGCACCGAGATTGATGAAGTGCGCGAAGGCCGCCGGGCAGGGCAGGTGGGCAGCAGCACCATGCCCCACAAGCAAAACCCGTCGACGGTGGATCTGATCAGCGCGCTTTCGCGGCTGGTGCGCGCACAGATGCTCGCGCTGACCGATGCGGCGTTCCAACTGCATGAACGCGACGGCACCACGTGGCGCATCGAATGGGCGGCCTTGCCGGAGCTGTTCATCTACGCCGGTGCCTTGCTCGCCCGTATGGAGGGCGTGCTGCTGGCCGGGCTGGATGTACGCGAAGCGCGCATGCGCAGCAACCTGGATTTGCTGGGCGGGCTGATCCTGTCGGAACGGGTGATGCTCGCGCTGGCGCCTCGCTTGGGCAAGCAGACGGCCCATCACCTGGTCCACGAAATCGCCCAGCAGGCCCAGGGCGCGGGCGCTTCTTTTCGCCAGGCCCTGCTCAACGACAAGCGTCTGCACGGCTGTTTTACCCGCCAAGCGCTCGACGACCTGCTTGACCCGACCACTTACACCGGGCTTGCAGCACAGATGGTCGACCTGGTGGCGAACAAAGCAATACCCCGCTGTTCAAGCGAAGGCCTTGAAGCGGTGATGGCAACCCAAGGAAACCCCGGTCAGCCCCAGTACGCGATGGAGGGTATGTGATGGATTCGCAAACGATGGAAATGGCAGCCCGTGCGTCTTGCACCGCACGTTCGGAACACCTCGGCCTTGGTCATGACGGCGAGCAATGCCGCCACGAACACAGCCACATTCTCGACTCGAAAACCCATGGCTCAGGCTATGCCGGCCCGCAGAGCCGCAAGATTTTCTGCAGTCACTGCCGCTTGCAGCGCTGGCTGGATGTGGAAGCCGCGCTGGCCATGGCCCAGGCCGATGTCAATATCATCCCGCGCGAGGCGGCCCTGGAAATCGAAAAAGCCGCCTTGCTGTCGGGTATCAATGTGCGCCAGCTGGCCGAGGGCGTGGCTGCCACCGGCCATTCGCTGATGCCATTGCTGAGCGCCCTGCAAAAAAACTGCAGCCCGAGTGCCCGTGAATTCGTGCACTACGGCGCCACCACCCAGGACATCCAGGACACCGCCCAGTCCCTGGAAATGCGCGACGTCCTCGACGCGATGGACCTGGCCCTGGAGACCTTGCTGGGCAAACTGTCGACGCTGGCCGATGCGCACCGTGATTCGCTGATGGTCGCCAGGACCCATTCGATCCCTGCGTTGCCGACCACCTTCGGACTCAAGGTCGCCGGCTGGATCGACGAACTGTTGCGCCACCGCCAGCGCCTGGCCGAGGCCCGCCAGCGAGTACTGGTGGTGCAGCTGTTTGGTGGGGTCGGCACGATGGCAGCGTTTGGTCCGCACGCGATGCCTATGCTTGAGCGCTTCGCGCAGCGCTTGTCGCTGCAAGTGCCCCTGGCGGGATGGCATGTGTCCCGAGACCGTGTCGCAGAGTTCGTCAGCACCTTGGCCATGGTCACGGCATCGCTGGCCCGCGTGGCCGACGAAATCCGCACGCTCAATCGCTGGGAAATCGGCGAAGTTGAAGTGGGCTGGAGCGACCAGCAAATTGGCAGCAGCACCATGCCCCACAAGCGCAACCCCGAAGGCTGCGAGCAGGTCGTGGTCCTGGCGCGGTTGGCCAAGGCCCAGGTCATGCTGGCGCTGGATGCGATGATCCTCGAACACGAGCGCGATTACCGTGGCACACGCCTGGAATGGTGTGCGGTGGCGGACGTTTCGCACTATGCGTTGATGGCACTCTCGATCCTGACCGAGACCATCGACGGGCTGACCGTTAACGTCAAGAAGATGGAATGCACCGCCCAGGCCTATGGCGATGCGATCTGCACCGAAGCCGTGGTGTTCGAAATGGCCCGCAAGCTCGGCAAGAGCAGTGCCTACCAGATCATCTTCGAAGTGTCCCAGGCGAGCCAGCGCGATCACGTGTCGATCCGCACGGCGATCGAGGCCGATGCCCGGGTTGTCGCTGTCATGGATGCAGGCGTCCTGGCGCGGCTGTTCGAGCCCCGAAGCCATCTGGGGATGTCCGAACGCATTGTCGATAACGTGCTGTCCAACGTGACGGCCCGCTGACTATTGCTTACTGAGAAGGCTTGCAATCTTATCAAGGAGAGACAGATGTCAAACGTTATGGAAGTTGATAAAGCCAAGGTCCAGCAGTTTTCCGCACGGATCATGGAGGATTACGGCAACACGCTGCGCGGTGCGATGCTCTACATCGGCGACCAGCTTGGCTTGTTCAAGACACTGGCCGACGGCGAGGCCGTGACCCTGGAGCAACTGGCGCAAAAGAGTGGCTACAACCAACGCTATTTGCGCGAATGGCTGGGCAGCATGGTTACCGGCAATTATGTGACGTACGACGCGCAAACCCGCCGCTACCAGATGCCCGCCGAGTTTGTGCCGGTACTCGCCGACGAAGACTCGCCGTATTTTGCCGGGGGGATCATCCAGCTGAGTGTGCCGTTCGTGAGCATGGCGCCCAAGGTCATCGAAGCCTTTCGCCATGGCGGTGGTTGCGCCGAAGAGGCGTTTCCGCTGGAAACCTGGAAAGGCATGGAACGCATGACCATGCCTTGGTACAAGCACTACCTGGTCCAACACTGGATTCCCTCCCTGGACGGCGTTGAAGAAAAACTCAAGACCGGCGGCAGCGTGCTGGATTTCGGCTGTGGTGCTGGCCTGGCGGCGATCACCATGGCCAAGGCGTACCCCGAGGCCCGTATTGTCGGCTGCGACTTCCACCTGCCTTCCATCGAACTGGCACGTGCCAACGCCAAGGCCGCCGGGGTCGGTGACCGGGTGCAATTTGAAGTGAACGATTCGGATGCCCTGCGAGGCCAGCAATTCGACTTTGTGACCACCTTTGTGGTGATCCACGATGCCACCGATCCCCAGCAGATGCTCAAGGACCTGCGCGCAGCGACGGCCGAAGACGGCACCTACCTGATGGTTGAGCTCAACCTGTCCGATGAGCTTCACGAGAACATGAACCTGTTCGGTCGAGTGATGTACCCGCAGAGCACCCTGTACTGCATGACCTGTTCACTGTCCCACGGCGGGGCAGGGCTGGGGGCGTTCATGGGCGAGAAGCGCGCACGGCAGATGGCGCAAGCCGCCGGGTTCAGCCACTTTCGCAAGGTGCCTTCCGAATGGCCGCCGATGCCGGCGTTGTTTGAACTCAAGCCGTGACCTAGCATGCCCGGGGGCGTGTCGTACACGTTCCCGGGCATGCTCCTGCGACACCTGCGTGGTGGATGGCCCAACTCTGTTATCGTGGCGCCCCTCTGAACGCAAGGAAGCAATCACCCATGCATTTGCGCAAATCCCTGGCAATCGTCCTCCTGGCATCGGTTGGCAATCTGGCGGTAGCCGCGGAAAACAACAACCCGTTCCAGGGGGCGCTTATGCTCACCTCGGTAGCGCCCTTCGTGATTACCTCGGGTGCCACCGCAGGAACTTCATACATTCCAGAGCTTTTCAAATCATCCAAAAGCGATGCCCTGGCGTTCATCGGCTCCGATGGCGAGATCCGTGGAGCACAGTTCGAGCAGGCGTGCAGGTTTTACCGCTCGACCTACACGCCACCGCTGATGTCCGACGCACAACTGGCCCTGGCGATTGCAGCTTCACCGCTATAGGCGCTCTAGTGCTGGTTGTTCACGCCGTTCAACGGAACGTATGATCGCTGAGCCAGCCGTCCTTTGTTAGGGCTGCGCCGACTCACACCCGTTGAAGGACATGGGCATGGAAAAGCACTTCGGTAATTCCAGGCCTGTTCAAGGCTGCTTCGTATCACTGCAACAACTCCCTGGTGAGCGGCATCGCGCGCTGGGAGCTGAAAAACATTGCGCTGAATACGAAGGAGTTTTTGATATGTCCAAAGAACTACTCGGAGTTTTTGCGCTAGGGTTGATGGTGATCGGTGAGTTTTGTGCAATCTACAGCGAGGTAGTCACCGCCAGGCTGGCCCATGCCGGCGACGGTTCACCCAGCTTTCAGCCAAACCCTACAGACAAAGAAAAGCCCGCGATGGGGAGTGCGGGCTTAAAGGGTTTCACTAGGAGCTGGGACCACCCTAGGCGCCCGACTGTGAAAGGGATGTGAAAGCGCTAGGCGATCAGCGCTGTGTCGATAAGCGATAAACCGCCACTGGCCACTGCACCAGGGATTTACCCTTGTTGAACAGCGCTACCCGGTCCATCTGTGGGGTGGGTAGCCACAACGTCCCATCCTTGTCCAGGAAGGGCGCATCAACCCAATGCAGGCGCTCGTCCACGATCAGGGTGTCGATCTGTCCGTCAGGTCGGCGTACCCGCATGGCGTCGTGGGCCAGGTCGGAAAAGTACAGGTTGCCCTGTGCATCCATGACCGACCCGCCGGTTGCCGGGATGTCGGCAAAGAACTCCACCCGTGCAGCCAGTTGTTCCGGGGGCAGGGCCGGGTTCGTAAGGTCTTGGATCCGCACCTTGAACCACGGGCCTTGCAGCGCGCCGTAATACAGCCAGACGCCGTCAATGCTGACTTCCAGCGGGTCGGCGTTGACGCGCAGGGGTTGGCCGTCGGGGGCCTTGACCACCTGGTTGCTGAGGATCAAGTCCCGGTCAGGCCGGGCGACCACTGAGGCGTGTTGGTCCAGCACGCGCCGGGCCGCGCCGGTCTCCAGGTCGACGACAATAATGCCGGCATTGCCCGCATCGGTGAGGAAGGCCTTACCGGCGCTGAAGCGGACGTCATCCACGTAGCTGCCCGCTATGGCGATATCCGGCCCGAAGAAGTAGGTGCGAACCACCTGGTTGGTACGCAGGTCGATACACACCAGTTTCGCACCCTGGCTGACGGGGTTGCCGCCGAACTCGGGCGAGCCGGTGTCCACGACCCACAGTTTGTCGCCTTCCAGGCGCAGGGCATTGATGTTCACGAAGACGTTGGCAGCATCCCGCCCTGGTGCCCAGCTGTTCCAGGCACCGCTTGGATAGGCAGCGCGCTGGCCATTTTGGTCGATTGCCGTCAGTTGTGGCCCCTGGGTCCCGGTCCAGCGTGGCCCAGAGAGAAACGTGCGGCCGCTGTAGTGCGCTACGGCGTTCCAGATCTGCCCGGAGCTTTGGACCGCAACGTCCAGCTCGGGCTGTTTGACGGTGGCGCACCCGGCAAGCAGTGCCAGCATGGCGGCGCCCAGCAGCAAGCGGGTCATGAGCGAGCGCCCCCTGCGCGGGCACAGGTATCCCACAACTCGGTGAGACGTTGATGGAGGGTGTGCATGAACTGGCTGACGGTGGCTTTGGACATGATGATTCTCCTGCATCCGGTGAAGTGACCTAACGAGGAGATAGCTTGATTGTTGGTGTTTAGCTGAAAAAGCCCAGGTTCCACGGATTCAGTTTCTTCAAATTATTGATAATCCGCGCCCAAGCAGCTCAACACGCAACGTTCGTTGCGCAATGTTTCTCCGGATGAGAAACTGGCCTAATTGTGAACAGTTATCATCCACTACCTAAACCATCTTCTTCCGCACGCATCCTGGTCATCGAGGATGACGTCGAACTGTGCGCCCACCTTTGTAGCCATCTGAGCCGGCGCGGCTTCATTTTGAGCAGTGCTCATCGTGGCGATGAAGGCTTGAGCATGGCCCTGGATCCAGCGGTCGAGCTGGTCCTGCTGGATATCATGCTGCCCAACGAAAACGGCCTGAAAGTACTGGCGCGCTTGCGCAGCGAGCGGGGTACGCCGGTGATTCTGATGTCGGCACTGGGCGCCGAGCAGGATCGCATCACCGGTTTCAGCCAGGGCGCGGACGACTACCTGCCCAAGCCTTTCAGCCTCGCCGAACTGGATGTGCGTATCGACGCGTTGCTGCGGCGTGTGGCACTTGATCGCGGCGCACCCGCCAGCAGGCCGCCATTGCTGGACCTGGATGCAGGCGCCCGGGATCTCATGTTCAACGGCTGCCCGGCAGGCCTGACCGGTTCGGAGTTCCGCTTGCTGTGCACCCTGCATGAACACGCCGGCGAACCCTTGTCCAAGGCGTTCCTGTACCAGCATGTGTTGCACCGCGCCTATACCCGGCTGGATCGCGGCCTGGATGTGCATGTGTGCAATGTGCGGCGCAAGCTCGCGGCGATCAACCTGCAAGGGGTGCGCATCGAAGCGGTGCGGCATCAGGGGTATGTGTTGCTGTGCGAAGGCTTGAGCTAATGCAGCGCCGGCACCCACTGCTGTGGAAAATGGCACTGCTGCAAGTGTGTTTCTGCCTGCTGCTGGTGTGGTTGGTGTGGGGCTGGGGCTTGCAGGTCGAGCGCAGTACTTACTTTCTTGAACAACCCGACCGCGATGCCCTGAGTGCCTACGCCGCCCAGGCCGAAGAGGTGGCCGCCACCGGCGATGCCCGGGCCGTGGAGCAATGGCGACTCGCCCTGCAACAGCGCGAGCAGACCTGGGTCGGTGTGCTCGATCCGTTCCTGCAAAGCCTCGGCACCCAACCGCTGACGGCGGCCGAAGTCAGTCACCTGACCTTTATGCGCAAGCCCAGTTGGCCCATGAGCAAGCGTCTGGAGGATGAACTGCCCTATGTCAGCATCGCCTTCCCCCAGCACCCGGAGCGCGGCCGTTTGGTCATGCAGTTGCCCGAGCGCTTGCTGCCACCGGGGCTCACGCCTTGGACGCACCTGTTTACCCACGGCGTGGTGCCGGTGGTGTTGGCCTTGGGCCTGGGGCTGTTGCTGTATCGCCACCTGGTGTTGCCATTGAACGAATTGCGCGAGCGCGCGAACGCCCTGAGTGCCGGTGACCTGGCGCCGCTGGCCAGCAGTTCGGTGACCCGACGCGGCGATGAGCTGGGTGAGTTGGCGCGAGCCTACGAGCACATGGCCGAACGCCTGCGCCAGAGCCTGCAGCAGCAACGCCAACTGCTGCGCACCCTGTCCCATGAAATCCGCACGCCCTTGGCCCGTTTGAAAATCGCCAGCGAAAGCGGCCTGGCGCGCCAGCAGTTGGAGCAACGGCTGGCGCGGGAAGTCGAGGAGATGCGGCGCCTGGTGGATGACTCCCTCAACCTGGCCTGGCTGGATACCGAAAAGCCCCGGTTGCAGTCTGAGGACGTGCGGGTGGCCTCGGTGTGGGAAGCGCTGGTGCAGGACGCGCATTTCGAAACGGACTGGCCATTGCAGGCGCTGGTGTGCGAAGTCGGCGGTGATTGTGAAATCAGGGTCCATCTCAACAGTTTCGCCCAGGCCCTGGAAAACGTCTTGCGCAACGCGATCCGCCATTCACCTCCAGGGGGCGTCATCCGCTTGAGCGGCGAGCGTGAAGGGGATACGTGGCTGTTGACCGTCGAGGACCAGGGCCCGGGCGTCGATGAAGCCGATCTGGAGCGGATTTTTGAACCCTACCTGCGCCTGGACGGCGCACCCGGCACTGGCTTTGGCCTGGGCTTGAGCATTGCCCGCCGCGCCCTCCAGTTGCAGGGCGGGCAGCTATGGGCCAGCCACGGCACGCAGGGTTTGCGCATGAACCTGCGGGTGGCGGCGGCAAATGTTTAGAAAGTTAATGTTCTTTACTCGCAATTGCATCTGATTATCATCTGCGATCTTTGCTGGCCTACCGCTATCGGTGGGCTTGACGTTTCGGAGATACCTCATGCACCGCCTGCCGCCCCTGTCCCTGCTTGCCCTGAGTATTTGCAGCCTGCTGCCCGCCAGCGGCTTTGCTGCCGAGCCCGAGACCCCTGCGCGTCTTGAACTGCAAACCCAGACCGTCCTGGGCACGGCGCAGGAAGAGATCAAGCAGGCGCCCGGTGTGTCGATCATCACCGCCGAAGACATCAAGAAGCGCCCACCGGCCAACGACCTGTCGGACATCATCCGCACCATGCCCGGCGTCAACCTCACGGGCAATTCCAGCAGCGGCCAGCGAGGCAACAACCGGCAGATCGATATCCGTGGCATGGGCCCGGAAAACACCCTGATCCTCATCGATGGCAAGCCGGTGGGCAGCCGCAACTCCGTGCGCTATGGCTGGCGCGGCGAGCGTGACAGCCGTGGCGACAGCAACTGGGTGCCCGCCGACCAGGTCGAGCGTATCGAGGTCATCCGTGGCCCGGCTGCCGCCCGTTACGGTAACGGCGCCGCCGGTGGCGTGGTGAACATCATCACCCAGCAACCCGGCACCGAGACCCACGGCTCGGCGACGATCTATCACAACTTCGCCCAGCACAGCGCCGAAGGCGAGACCGAGCGCATGAACTTCGGCCTGAACGGCCCGCTCACCGACACCCTCAGCTACCGGGTGTACGGCAATGTGGCGAAAACCAATGCCGACGACGCCGATATCAACAGCGGCCATGAATCCAGACGCACCGGGAACCAGATCGGCACCTTGCCTGCGGGGCGCGAAGGGGTGCGCAACAAGGACATCAACGGCCTGTTGAGCTGGAAAATCACGCCCGAACAAACCCTCGACCTGGAAGCCGGTTTCAGCCGCCAGGGCAACATTTATACCGGCGATACGCAGAACACCAACAGCAACGCCAACGTGAAAAAACTGCTCGGCCACGAGACCAATGTGCTGTACCGCGAGACCTACGCCGTGACCCATCGCGGCGACTGGGAGCTGGGCACCAGCCTGGCCTACCTGCAATACGAAAAGACCCGCAACAGCCGGATCAGCGAGGGCCTGGCGGGCGGTACCGAAGGGATCTTCTCCAGCAGCAATTTCAACACCACGGTGTTGCGCGACCTGACCGCCCATGGCGAAGTCAGTCTGCCGTTGCATGCCGGGGTGGACCAGGTGCTGACCGTGGGCACCGAGTGGGTCGAGCAGCAACTCGATGACCCAAGTTCCAACGGGCAAACCACCACTGCCGGCGGCAACGTCGCCGGGCTTGCCGGGACCAACCGCAGCAGCTCTTCCTCGGCGCGGATCTTCTCGGTATTTGTCGAGGACAATATCGAACTGCGCCCCGGCACACGCCTGACCCCCGGCCTGCGCCTGGATCACCACGACATCGTGGGCGACAACTGGAGCCCGTCGCTGAACCTGTCCCAGGTGCTCACCGACACCCTGACCCTGAAAGCCGGGATCGCCCGCTCCTACAAGGCGCCCAACCTCTACCAGCTCAACCCCAACTACCTGCTGTACAGCAACGGCCAGGGTTGCTACGGGCAAACCACCAGTTGCTACCTGCAAGGCAACGCCGAGCTGGACGCCGAAACCAGCGTCAACAAGGAGCTGGGAATCGAGTACCGCAATGACGGGGTCGTGGCCGGCCTGACGTACTTTCGTAATGACTACAAAAACAAAATCGAGTCGGGCCTGACCCCGGTCGGCAACGCCAGCGGCGGCACCGGCAGCACGGCCAACGCCAGCATCTTCCGCTGGGAGAACGTGCCCAAGGCTCTGGTCGAAGGGCTGGAAGGCACCCTGGCCCTGCCACTGACCGAACAACTGAACTGGACCAACAACTTCACCTACATGCTGCAATCGAAAAACAAGCAGACCGGCGATGTGCTGTCCGTCGCGCCCAAGTACACCCTGAACTCGATGCTCGACTGGCAGGCCACAGATGACCTGTCCTTGCAAATGAGCGTGGCCTGGTACGGCAAGCAAACCCCGAAAAAATACGATTACCACGGCAACCGCGTGACGGGTTCGGGCAATAACCAGTTGTCGCCCTATGCCATCGCCGGCGTCAGCGGAACGTACGCTTTGAGCAAGAACCTGAGTCTGACGGCCGGCGTCGATAACCTGTTCGACAAACGCCTGTGGCGTGAAGGCAACGCCCAGGGCGTGGCCAATATCGAAGGGGCGGGGGCTGCGACCTATAACCAGTCCGGCCGTACCTTGTACACCAGCCTGACGGCATCCTTCTGATGGGGCGCTTAATCAGCCTGGCGCTGCTGTTGATCGCCCAGGCCGCCGTCGCCCGGCCTGCGCCGGACCAGTTGATGGATGCGAAGGTGTTGCGCGAAGCCAGCGCCTATAGTTTCAGCACCCTGGAGCTGGATTCGGCCGATGGCGCGCGCCATTACCGGATCTGGCTGGGGCAGCCGCCTGCCGTGAGTGCGGCCACCCCGGTGGCGTACTTGCTCGATGGCAACGCCGCGATGGCCGCGCTGGACCACCAGGGCCTGGAGCAACTGGCGCACAGTGTGGCGCCGCCGGTGCTGGTTGCCGTGGGCTATGCCACGCCACTGCGGATCGAGCGCACGGCGCGCACCTTTGACTACACGCCAAGCGTCGGCAGCGCCGTGGAACAACGGGACCCGTTGACTGCGGTGCCCAGTGGCGGTGCGGATGTGTTTCTTGACTTGCTCACGCAGAACATTCGCCCGCTGGTCAATCAGCGCCTGGGCATCACCCCGCAGCGGCAATTGCTGTGGGGCCACTCCTACGGTGGTTTGCTGGTGCTGCATGCGTTGATGACACGCCCGCATGCCTTTGATGACTACGCGGCGGCGAGCCCTTCGTTGTGGTGGAACCGAGGGGTGGTGACGGCAGAGGCCCACGGCCTGGCGCAACGCCTGCGGGGCAGCCAGCCCCGCTTGCTGCTGATGCGTGGCGACCAGGAACCGGCCAGCCCGGCCGCCGCGGCGCCGGCCAAAGAGGCCAGTGACACGGCATTCAAGGCGCTGCTGGGCACACTGCATCAGGTGGATGGGTTACAGGTGCGCCACCTGACCTTTGCCGGGTTGGGGCATGGGCCGATGTTGCCGGCGTCCTTGCGCTATACCCTGCAGATGCTCAGCCAGGGGCGTTAGCCTCGCCAGGTTGGCACGCCCGCGTCAGCAAGTGGCCGGGCACGATCTGCTTGCACAAACCTTGCGCGCTTTAAGGTTGGGAGTCGTGGTGATGAGGTCTGCAGGCATGTCCTGGGCGCGGCCCTTGCACGGTTGATTGCAAGGCGTTCTGTTTCTGGATGTTGAAATGTGCAGTTTCTCCAGGAGTTGGCAAAACCCTTGGGGTAGCCTTGTTTCCTACAGATAACAAGGAGTC
Organism: Pseudomonas sp. WS 5010; assembly: GCF_012985565.1. Taxonomy (NCBI): domain Bacteria; kingdom Pseudomonadati; phylum Pseudomonadota; class Gammaproteobacteria; order Pseudomonadales; family Pseudomonadaceae; genus Pseudomonas; species Pseudomonas sp. WS 5010. Next base: position 558,449 of record NZ_JAAQWQ010000001.1, read on the forward strand.
GTCATGCAGCGAAAAACCCTCAACCCTCCGACCGTCTTCAACTCCCTGCAATACGGTTTCAGCCAGGCCATGGAAGTGCGCGATGGTCGGCGAATTCTGCTGTCCGGCCAGGTGGGCGTGGACGCTGACGAGCGCACCGTCGGCCCTGGCATCGCCGAACAGACCGCGACCGCCCTGGACAATATCGAAAAAGTCCTGGCGGCGGCCGAGGGCGATCTGTCCCATGTGATCATGCTGCGCCTGTATATCGTCGAGTCCGCCCGCGATCAGCAGGAGCCTATCGCTGCCGCGTTGCGCGAGCGGTTTCCCGAAAACCCGCCGCCCTCGTCGTGGATCATCGTCAGCGGCTTGTCACTGCCTGAATGGTTGATCGAGATCGAGGCGGAGGCGCTGATCCCGCAGTGATCAGTAACGCATCATCACCGACTTGAGCTCGGTGTAGTCCTCGATAAAGGCGCTGCCGAACTCCCGGCCAATCCCCGAGGACTTGTTGCCACCGAACGGCACGGCGGGGTCGAGCAGGGTGTGCATGTTCACCCACACCGTGCCGGCGTTGATCGCCGGGACCATGCGCAGGGCCTTGCCCAGGTCGTTGGTCCACAGGCTGGCGCTGAGGCCGCTGGCGGTGTGGTTCATCAGCGCCAGCAACTCGTCCTCGTCGTCGTAGGGCAGGAACGTGGCGATGGGGCCGAAGGTTTCTTCGGTAAGCAGCGTGTCGTTGATGCTGTTGGCGAGAATGATCGTGGGTTGCACATAGCAACCGGGCCGCTCCATCGGTTGGCCGCCGTGGATGATCGTGTTGTTTTCGGCGCGGGCGGTGGCAAAAAAACCTTCCAGCTTCAATTGGTGCTGGCGATGGGTAACCGGGCCAAACTCGGTGCGCTCATCCAGTGGCGAGCCGATATTCAGGCGGCTCAAACGCTGGGCCAGGGCTTCCATGACCGGGTTGATCTGCGAGCGGTGGACGAAAAACCGCTCGGCCGCCGCGCAGATTTGCCCCGAGTGCAGGAAACCCGCTTCGATAATGCCGTTGACGGCGGTTTCCAGCTTCACATCGCGCAGGAACGCCGCCGCGTTCTTGCCACCCAACTCCAGGGTCGCGCGCGTCAGGCCGGCGCCCATGGCCGCGCGGCCGACCGCAATGCCGGTGGGCACCGAGCCGGTGAACGACACCTTGTCAGTGCCTGGGTGTTCGATCAGCCCCTTGCCCACCTGGCCGCCGCCGGTCAGCACGTTCAGTACCCCAGCGGGCAGGCCGGCTTGCACCGCCAGTTCGGCAATGCGCAGCAGGGTCAGCGGCGTGAATTCGCTGGGCTTGATGATGATGCTGCAACCGGTCACCAGGGCCGAGGCGAGTTTCCAGATGGCGATCATGGTCGAGAAATTCCACGGCACGATGCCCACCACCACGCCCACCGGTTCGCGCAGGGTGAAGGCGCTGTAGCGCTCGCCGGCAAACGAGGGCAGTGACGGGGTGAGGGTCTGGCCGCTGATCTTGGTTGCCCAGCCCGCGTAATAACGCAAAAAATGCGCGGCCTGGTCCACTTCAAAGGCGCGGGAAATCTGGATGATCTTGCCTGACTGGCAGGTCTCGATCTGCGCCAGTTCCTCGCGGTTGCGCTCCAGCAGGTCGGCGAGTTTGAGCAGCACATTGCCACGGACCGCCGGAGCGGTCTGCGACCACTGTTTGAAGCCGCGCCGCGCCGAGGCCACGGCCCGCTCGATATCACTGGCTTGCGCATCGGCGACCGTGGCGATGGCCTGGCCGGTGGCTGGGTTGATCACCTCCAGGGTATGGCTGGACTGGCTGGGGACGTAGCCACCGTCGATAAACAGGCCGTGGTCTCGACGCAAGAAGGCTTCGACGGTGGGCAGCAGCGCGATATCGCTCATGGGGGTGTTCCTGATCAGAAAGGAAAACCCGAGGCTAACCAACGCGGGTAGCTAGAGCTTGACTGTGCCTGCCGGGGCGTATGTCTGTGGCTGCCATGCCCCTGTGGGAGCGGGCCGGCCTTATGCCATTCAGTTAAGCGCGGATCCCCTGTAGGAGCGGGCTTGCCCGCGATGGCTGAGTGTCAGTCGATACATTCGGCGGATGAACTACCGCTATCGCGGGCAAGCCCGCTCCTACAGGGGAAGTGCGGTGGTTCAGGGGCAACCCACGTCTTAGAACGGCACCGCCACCACCAACTGGCTATAGACGTTGGTGCCGTTGCCACCGACCTGGTTGCCGCCGGTGTCCTGGTCCTTGTCCGGTTGGTACAGGCCAATCAATGGCGTGATGATCAGGTGCTCGTTCACCGCCCATTCGGCATACAGGTCCAGCTCGCGGCCATCGAGGTCGAGCATGTTGCGCTTGCTGACGGTCTGGTAGTCGAAGAACAGCGCGCCGAGGGTCAGGTTGTCCAGCGGCTTGACCTTGAGCGCCACGTGCTGCACCGAGGTGTTGCTGTTGTAGGGCCCGGAGTAGTTGCCCGCCACTTCGCCCTGGACCCAGGTGCCAAACCCTCGATTGAAGCCAGCGAACAGCGCGTCCCAGTTTTTCGAGTAGCGCGCATAACGGTAGGTCAGGTCCGGCGACCAGGGCAGGTCGGCGAAGGTGTAGCCGGCCTCGGCGTACCAGGCTTTTTCCGGGCCGGGGTCTTTGTCTTGCCAGGCGTACTCGAACGAGAAGTGCGCGTTGTCGATCCCGGCGTTGCCGGTGCCGCGCAGGCTGTAGAGATTCATGCCCTTGCGTTGCTTTTGCAGGTCGTTGGCAAAGCGCTCATCCACATCGATGCCATGCAGGTAGGTCAGGCCCAGGGTGCCTGGCGCAGCGCTGTACTCCAGGGTGCCGATAGCCATTTCGGTCAGGGCCTGGGCGCGGTTGTCGGACTCGATCCACATCAGGCTGCCATGCAGGCCGTCCTTGCCGCCCAGGCGTACCACGGCTGCCTTGTCGAAGGCATGCCGGGCCGCGATGTAATAGGCACCGCCACGGTCGAACTGACCGTCGGCCACGCCATTGCCCAGGTTCGGGCCGTCGTCGTTGATGATAAAGCCGTCGCCCACGGTAATGATCTGGCGCCCGTACGACAGGTCCAGGCCATCCTTGCCCAGTGCTGGCAACAGGTCCCCGGAGCGCCAGCCGGCAAAGGCTTCCTCGAACTTGGTGGTGCGCTCGCTGCCGTCGGTCACGCGGGAGGCATCGCCATCGCCCCAGGTGCCGGAGCTCACCAGGTTGGCGGTGCCGTACACACTGCCCAGGCCAGCCAGGGTCTGGTCAATGCTCAAGCCGTACTTGATGAAGCCTTCACGCCAGGTCGAACCGCCCTGGCTGCCTTCGTAGTTCTTGCGGCTATTGAACATGCCGTAAACGGCCAGGAAGTTGCCGGTGACGGTGGTGTCGTCGTCGGCATACAGTTCAATCGCCTGGGCCGCCGGTTGGCCGATCAACAGCGCAAGACCCAGGCCGACAGCCGGGCGCAGGTGGCGGGTTTTTAGTGTGTGCTCCATTGTTATAGTCCCCAAGAGTTAAGTTGAGGGCGCATTAGGGCGAGCGTCGGCGGCGCAAGTCTTTCACCTGCGTGCCAGGCAATTGATCCTGGCCGCCAGGCCGCAGGCCCTGGCAGGGAGCAACAAAACCGGCGGCAGCCAGGGGCAAGACGATCAGGTTGGGCGGGGCGCACAGTGCAAACACTTCTAAAAAATCCCTTTCGAGGATCTGCACCATGTCGATCAATGACAGACTCACCGCGCACCTGAACCGGGGTACGGTGGGTTTCCCCACCGCATTGGCCAGCACCATTGGCCTGATCATGGCAAGCCCGGTGATCCTTACCGCGACCATGGGCTTTGGCATCGGCGGCAGCGCGTTTGCGCTGGCCATGCTGATTGCCGTGATGATGATGCTGGCCCAGGCCACGACCTTCGCCGAGGCCGCCTCGATACTGCCCACTACCGGCTCGGTGTACGACTACATCAATTGCGGCATGGGGCGTTTTTTTGCGATCACCGGCACCTTGTCGGCCTATCTGATCGTGCACGTGTTTGCCGGCACCGCCGAAACCATCCTGGCCGGGGTCATGGCCCTGGTGAACTTTGAACACCTCAATACCCTGGCCGAATCCGCCGGTGGCTCCTGGTTGCTGGGGGTGGGCTTCGTGCTGGTGTTCGGCCTGCTCAATGTGTTTGGCGTCAGTGCCTTTGGCCGCGCCGAGATCATCCTCACTTTCGGCATGTGGACCACCTTGATGGTGTTTGGCGTGCTCGGCCTGATCACCGCGCCAGCGGTACAACTGGACGGCTGGTTTGGTCAGTCCATGGTGGGCAGCGACCTGGTGACGGTGTTGTCCCTGGTGGGCATGGCGATGTTCATGTTTGTCGGCTGCGAATTCGTCACCCCGCTGGCGCCGGACCTGCGCCAGTCGGCCAAGGTCATGCCGCGGGCGATGATGCTCGGCCTGATGGGGGTGGCGACGTGCATGTTCATCTACGGCGCGGCCATGAAGCGCCAGGTGCAAAACGTAGTGCTGGACGCGGCCAGCGGCGTGCATTTGCTGGATACGCCCATGGCCATTCCACGCTTTGCCGAGCAGGTGATGGGGCAGGTCGGGCCGCTGTGGCTGGGGATCGGCTTTCTGTTTGCCGGCGCCGCCACCATCAATACCTTGATGGCCGGCGTGCCAAGGATTCTCTACGGCATGGCGGTGGATGGCGCGTTGCCCAAGGTGTTCACCTACCTGCACCCACGCTTCAAGACCCCGGTGCTGTGCATCCTGGTGGCGATGCTGATTCCCTGCCTGCACGCGCTGTACCTGGGCGGCAACACCGACAACATCATGCACCTGGTGCTGGCGGCGGTGTGTGCGTGGAGTTTCGCTTACCTGTTGGTCACGGTGTCGGTGGTGATCCTGCGCATTCGCCGTCCCGACTTGCCACGGGCCTACCGCTCGCCGTGGTTCCCGCTGCCGCAGCTGCTGTCCAGCGCCGGCATCCTGCTGGGGATGTGGTTTATCACACCGCCGGGGATGGACCCGGCGGATATTTATGTCCCGTTCGGCGTGATGCTGGGCGGCACTGCGGTGTATGCGCTGTTCTGGACCCTGGTGGTGCAGAAGGTCAATCCATTCACGCCGGCGTCGGTGGAAGACGTGCTGGCCAAGGAGTTTGCCAATGAACCGGGTCACTCTCACAACGGCTATGTCAGCACTGCGGCAAAAGCTGTCTGAGCTGTTCAGCGCACAACGGGCGCCAGCAGGCTATCAGCCGGGGCGCACCCTGGGGCAACTGCGGGGCAATTTGGGGCTGGCGCGTTTCGAGCAGGTGTCGCCGACCTTGGCGCGGGCTGCCCTGGACGATGGCAGTCTGCACCTGGAAATCCGCGAGCGCACCGAATCGCAGCTGTTGATGCACCTGGTCATGACCGAGTTCAGCTTGTGCCTGCCCGCCTCGACAGAGGGCGCGGCACGCTTTGAATTGCACCATGGCGGGGCCGTTCGACGTACCGGGATCCGCTGCCGGCAACGCTCGGGCGAGGGTGCATTGCTGGGGCAGCTGCAGGTGCGCTTGCAACAGGACAGTGCCTTGCACCAGGCATTGATGCCCCTGGATTTCAAGCGCCTGCACATTGAATTGCACGCCCGGCACTGGCACGTGCGCCTGGAACACATGGGCGGCAGCGAGGTGGTCAACCGCATGCCTGCCTTTCGCCGCTACATCGCCCTGAGCCGCGAACAGCGGGACGTGCTGCTGGCAGCGCTGCTCGGCTTGCAGCGCGTATTGCGCACGCTCTGATTGGCATCATTAGTGCAAACACAAGGGTGGACAGGTACTTGTTGCGCGCATATAGATAACATGTTAACTATTGCCCGACAAAAACAATAAGCCATTGTGGAGACACCCATGGGTATCCAACAGAGTGCACAACAGGGGCTCGACACCTGGAACCGCGACTTGCGTGCGATGTGCGGCCACTTCGACACCGAACTGGCCTTTAACCGTTCGCTGTTTATCGGCGAGTTTTCCATGCTTTCAAACGGCGGGTTGCCCCTGGCCAGCCTGCGTACCAACGCCGGCCTGATCAAGCGCCAGGTCAGCAACCCCGACCATGACAATGACCAGGATTGCTTTTTGGTCAGCCAGCGCAGCGGCTATTCGCAGGTCGTGCAGAACGGCCAGCGCGTACAACTGGCCCCTGGCGAACTGCTGCTGATGGACTCGGTGGGCTCCATTGAAATCACCCCGTTCGGCTTGATCGAACATATCTCGCTGTCGTTGCCGCGCGCCCAGGTGTGCAAGCAGATGGGCAGCCAAGCAAAAACCTTTGGCAAGATTTCCTCCAGCAAAGCCTGTGGGCGCATGCTGCATGTGTTGATGGACCAATTGTGCAAGGGCGGCGAAGGTGCCGAGGATGAGGTCGAGGCGTTGCAGTGTGCCTTTGTGTCGCTGCTGGGCTCAGCCCTGGAGCAGGACGAGGACGCGCGCGACGACACCGGCGCGTTGCAAGGTAACAACCTGCGCAGCTACGTGCAGAAGGTCATTGATGAGTCCCTCAGCCAGCCTGGCCTGAGCCCCGTCGGCCTGGCCAGCCGCTTGAACATCTCGGTACGCCATTTGTACCGGCTGTTCGAAGAACAGGACGACAGCGTCTGCCGCTACATCCAGCGCGCAAGGCTCAAGCGCAGCGCCGATGACTTGACCAACCCGTTCCTGCGTAGCGAATCGATTACCTCGATTGCCTATAAGTGGGGTTTTACCGATTCGGCGCATTTCAGCCGCTCGTTCAAGAAGCAGTTCGAGCAGTCACCCAAGGCGTTTCGATCCAGCCGAATGGCCTGAACAGGATCTGACCCGCCCAGTAGATTGAACGTAGGAGCCGGCTGACAGACTGCCATCACCGGCAAGCCGGCTCCTACAGGTTGGGTTTCAGACTTCCGGCAGGGTTGAGCCGCCATCTACCACCAGCGTTTGCCCGGTGATATAGGTGGCCAGCCCCGAAGCCAGAAACAGCATGGCCCCGGCGATATCGGCGGCGCTGCCCAAGCGTCCCAACGGCACGCGGCTGGCAATACTGGCGTTGAGTTGGCCATCTCCCAGGTTACTCATTGCCGGTGTCGCGATCATGCCCGGTTCAACCCCGTTGACCCGTACATTCAACCCCGCCAGTTCCAGCGCAGCATTGCGAATGAAGCCGTTGACCCCGGCCTTGGACGCCGCATAGTGGCTCAGCCCGGGGTACGCCACCCTGGGGCCGGTCACTGATGAAGTTACCAGTACACAGCCGTGGCCCTGGCGGCGGAACATCGGCAGGGCGCCTTGGGTCAGCCAGAACAGGGCCGAGAGATTCACCGCCAGGGTGCGTTCGAGAATGGCCGGGGTGATGTCCTCAAAGCAGGTCAGCGGGAAGTACCCGGCGTTGTGGACCAGTACGTCGAGTCGTTCCTGGCGTTGCATCAGCGCGAACACCGCGCTGGCATCCGCCAGGTCGATACCAACGGCCGCGACTTGGCAACCATGGGCTATAAGTTCGTCAGCCAGGGCCTGGGCCGTGGCGACTTGACGGTCGGCAATCAGCACCTGGGCGCCGCGCCTGGCAAACCCTTCGACAATCCCACGACCGATGCCCTGGGCGCCGCCAGTGACCAGAACCACTTGGCCGCTGAAGTCCAGGTCATGGGGCATGAGTGGGCTCCAGATGGGCGAAGGCCAGTGTCGGCACATCGACAATGCTTGAACCGCCGTCGGCCACCAGGGCTGCGCCGGTGATGATCGACGCGTCAGCCGATGCCAGGAAGCGACAGACCTTGGCGATCTCGTCGGCACTGGCCGGGCGGCGCAGCGGTACATCGGCGCACACGCGGGCATAGGCTTGCTGCAGGCTCTCGTCATAGGCCTGCATCAACGGCTGCATTTCCTTATCCGCCATGGGCGTGCGCACCCAGCCCGGACACACCGCATTGACCCGCACCCCGCGCGGCCCGTAATCCCGGGCCAACGAGCGGTTGAGCCCCAGCAGCGCATGTTTGGCGGTGGTGTAGCCGCACACCTCGGGGCCTGCCGCTAGTGAGGCGATGGAGCCGATCAGCACAATATTGCCGGCGCTTTCCAGCAACAGCGGCAGGCAGGCCCGCGCGCTGTAGAAGGCGCTGTCGAGATTGCTGCGCAACGCTGCTTCCCAGGTGGCCGGTGGGGTTTGCGTGGCACTGCCCACGCCATGGCCGCCGGCGCAGGCCAGCAGCACATCGAGACGCCCATAGCGCTGGCGGATCTGCGTGATGAACCCTTCCCAGGTCACGGGGCAGGCCGCGTCGCCCACCAGGATCAGCCCGCCGGTGTCTGCGGCCACCTGCTCCAGCGGTTCGCGACGCCGGCCGATCAGTACCAGTTGTGCCTTTTCGCCCGCATACAGCCGGGCACACGCGGCGCCGATACCGGTGCCGGCCCCGGTGATCAGCACCGTGCGTGGCTCAGTCATCGGCATACTCCGTGCGGTTGAGCACCTGGCAATAGGAACTGATGGGGAAGTTCGATAGCGCATCGAACGAGGAACCTGCATAGCCGAAGATCTTGCCGTCGCTGCGGTGCTGTTGCAGGTCAATCAGCACCAGGCCCAGGGTGGGAATGATTTTTTCGCGCCAGACAAATAGGTACAGCTCATCGGCAATCTTGTAGTAATGGCAGCGATCGGTGTCGCACAGGCCTTGCTCGACACCTTTGAGGCACTGCCAGGCATAGAACTGGTCGTTGAGGTAGAGGTGCTCGTAGACCTCGCTCGGGCTGTAGCGGTATTGGTTGCGCAGGCCCACCAACTCGCGTGTCGGCGTGTGGGGGCACAAGCCTTCCTGCCACGGGCGGTCGAGGCTGCCATGCAGGAAGTCCACGGCCACCGCGGTTAACGGCTTGCCCGCCAGGGCGCGGCTATACAGGCCCTCGGCGGTGTCTGCCGGGGAGGGCAGGCGGCCGATGACGGCGGTGAACGAGGCACTGTGGGTGTCGAGCACCAGGCTGATGGACCAGTCCTGCCCGCCTTCATGCTTGATGAAGTCCACCAGGTACAGGCCGGGGCGGATCGACGTGGCACGGTAGGGCGCCGTGCCGCTGGAGTGCCCGTCCAGGGCGCTCCAGGACAGGCTCTGCTGAGCGAAATGATGCGCTATCTGCCAGCCATTGGCGAAGTGCAGGGTGAACGTCTTGCCGTCCAGGTCTGCCAGGTTGGGCAGGATAAAGGCCTGGGGGGCAAAGCCATCGGCGAGGGCGCCGACGGTGATCCAGTCAGATGGGTGAGTCATCACCGGCCTCCGTTCATACGACCGCGAAGTAATGTTTGACGAAACTTGCGCTGAGCACTTCCCACAGCACTGGCGTGCCCTTGGTCACGAACCAGCTGTCGCCCGCCTTGTAGGTGGTGGTTTGGCCGCTGGACTCGTCGGTCAGGCGCACCTCGCCGGTGACCACGGTGGCCTGTTCGTTAAAGGGGTAGACCATGCGGAACTTGCCCTGGGTGGTGCCGAAGTAGGCGCTGCTGACCGGGTCGGTCGGCGCGCCGAAGGTCATTTTGCCGAAGGCCTTGAGTTCGCCGGCGAGGATTTCGCTGCCGAGATCGGCAACGGTGCCCCAGGCATCGAGTTCAGACAGTTGGATATCTTTCTTGAGGGTGACGAGGGTCATGGCAGTTGCTCCATAGGGATAAAAACGGGGTTAGCGGCGACCATTCCAGTAACCGGACAGTTGGTGCCAGGATTTGCCGGCGGTCAGCAGCAAGGGGCGGATCGCGTCCTTACCGATGATCGTCGGGCGGTGGATCGAACTGACCAGGTCATAGCGCGCCGAACCTTCGCTCATGCCTTCGGCCAGGACCTTGCAGATGATGTGGCTGGGGGTGACGCCAAAGCCCGAGTAACCCTGGACAAAGAACGCATTGCTGCGCCCCGGCAAGGTGCCGATCTGTGGGAACAGGTTGGGGCTGCAGGCCATCGGGCCGCCCCAGGCGAGGTCGATCTTCACGTCCTTGAGGTAGGGGAAAATCTTCAGCATCAGCTTGCGGTTCCAGGCTTTCAAATCGCCGGGAATGTGCTCGACCAATGGCGTGGCGGCGCCGAACAGCAGGCGGTTTTCATTGGTCACGCGGTAGTAGTCGATTACCGGGCGGATATCGCTGTAGGCCCCGCGAATCGGGCTTATCCGCTGGATCAGCTCTTCGCTCAACGGCTCGGTCATCATCTGGAACGCGTAGGTGTTGATGGTCGAGCGATGCAGCTCCGGCTCCAGCTTGTTGAGAAAACTGTCACACGCCCACAACAGCTTGCTGGCCTTGACCGAGCCGCGTCCGGTGCGCACGGTGATGCGCTCGCCATAGCTGACTTCCAGCGCCGGGCTGTTCTCGAAGATCCGCACGCCAAGGCCAGCCAGGGCGCTGGCTTCGCCCAGCAGCAGGTTCAGCGAATGCACATGCCCGCCGCCCATATGCAGCAGGGCGCTGCCGTAGGCGTCGGAGCCGATGATCTGCTTCACGTCGGAGCCGCCGAGGAAGCGGATTTCGTGCTTGCTGTTGATCGACTTGAAGTCTTTTTCCCAGGCCCGCAGGGTTTTTTCCTGGCGGGCGTTGAAGCCCATATAGCCGTAGCCGTGGCAAAAGTCGGCATCGATGTTGTACTTGGCGATCCGGTCTTTGATGATGTCGGCGCCCAGGTCGCTGATCTCGAACACCTGGCGCAGGCCGTCCTCGCCGACGTCTTGCTTGATCTTCTCGAGGTCGTGGCCAATGCCGGCCATGATCTGCCCGCCATTGCGCCCGGTGCCGCCAAAACCCAGGTAGCGCGCTTCCAGTACGACGATATTGGTGATGCCCTTTTCTGCCAGTTCCAGAGCCGTGTTGATCCCGGAAAAGCCGCCGCCAATTACCACGACGTCGGCCTCGATGTCCTGTTCCAGGGTGGGAAAGCTCAGGTTGTACTTCTTGGTAGCGGTGTAATACGTGGGGGTTTCAATAGTGATCATGGCGCAGCCTGAAAAGTGAAGGAAGGCTCTAAAGCAGATGTCTTCATTAGGGGCCTTGGCGCGATCAATGTCTTGATCCTGCCTGCCGGGGCTTTTGATTCAGCGCGCCATGGACGTGCGCGACCCTTAAGTTATAGCGCGAGCGTGGAGCGGGGATGTTAGAGTTTCGTTAAAACATTAACTAAATATCACGTGACCCTGACTCTATGCTCAAACCCCGGCAGTCCCTGACCCTCACCCTGTTACAGGCCCGCGAAGCGGCCATGAGTTTTTTCCGCCCCTCGCTGAACGAACACGGCCTGACCGAGCAGCAATGGCGGGTGATCCGCATCCTCAATCAACACGACGAACTGGAGATTTACCAACTGGCGGAACTGGCCTGCATCCTCAAGCCGAGCATGACTGGCGTGCTGGTACGCATGGAAGCGGCGGGGATGATCCATCGGCGCAAGGCCGAGCAGGATCAGCGACGGGTACTGGTGACCCTGGCGGACAAGGGCCGGGCGAGTTTTGCGTCCATGAGCCAGTGCATGGAGGCCAACTACCAGCGTTTGCAGGAGCAGTTGGGGGAGGAGAAGTTGCAGACCTTGCTGGGGTTGCTCGATGAGCTGAAAAACATCAGGCGCTGAAACACGATCTCTCAAACACCACACATCCAAAATGTGGGAGCGGGCTTGCTCGCGAAAGCAGTGGTTCAGTCACCGAATATATTGACTGACACACCGCTTTCGCGAGCAAGCCCGCTCCCACATTGGGTCCTGCGGCGTTTGAAGGTGATTAGTACACGCCGCCAGTGCTCGCTGGCGCGGGTTTGTCTTTGAACTTGCCCACCAATCCCTGCAACCCACGCATCAGCACCGTGGTATCCACCCCCACTGCGACAAACCCCGCGCCCAGCTCGATGTACCGCCGGGCGAGTTTCTCATCGGCACTGAGAATCCCCGCCGCCTTGCCCGCCTGGCGGATCCGCGCAATGGCATCTTCGATTGCCGCTTGCACGTCAGGGTGCCCCGGATTGCCCCGGTGGCCCATGGATGCACTCAAGTCCGCCGGGCCGATAAACACGCCATCCACGCCTTCGACAGCCGCTATCGCGTCGAGGTTGGCCAGCCCTTGCAAGCTTTCGATCTGCACCAGCAGGCACATCTGTGCGTCGGCCTGGTCCAGGTAGCCGTCGATGCTGTTCCAGCGTGAAGCCCGCGCCAGGGCGCTGCCCACGCCGCGGATGCCCTGGGGTGGATAGCGCATGGCGCGCACCAGTTCCCGGGCCTGGGCGGCGCTTTCGACCATCGGCACCAACAAGGTTTGCGCGCCGATATCCAGCACCTGCTTGATCAATGCGGTGTCGCCAATGACCGGACGAATCACCGCCTCGCTGGCGTAGGGCGCCACGGCCTGCAATTGGCCGAGCATGCCGCGCAAGTCGTTGGGGGCGTGTTCACCGTCGATCAGCAGCCAATCGAAACCGGCATTGGCCGCCAGTTCCGCGCAGTACGCGTGCGCCAGGCCCAGCCACAGGCCGATCTGCGGCTCCCCGCAGGTGAGCCGCTGTTTGAAGCGGTTGACAGGCATGTCCATGAATCAGTCCTCCAGGTGTCAGACGAAGCGGCAGGAAATCGAGCCGAGCATGTCGTAGTCGACATGGAAGGTATCGCCCGGGCTGGCGGCCACCGGCCGGGTAAACGAGCCGCCGAGGATGATCTGCCCTGGCAGCAAGGTGACGTCGTAGGGCGCCAGCTTGTTCGCCAGCCACGCCACGCCCTTGGCCGGGTGGTTGAGCACGGCGGCCGAGACCCCGGACTCTTCGATCACGCCGTTGCGATACAGCACCGCCGGCACTTTGCGCAGGTCGATCTCGGTTGGCCGCACCGCGCGGCCGCCCATGACCACGCCGGCATTCGCGGCGTTGTCGGAGATGGTGTCGAACACCTTGCGCGTGGCCTTGGTGTGCGGGTCGACCTGCTGGATGCGCGCGTCGATGATCTCCAGGGCCGGGATCACCCACTCGGTGGCGTCGAGCACATCGAAAATCGTGCAGTTGGGGCCCTTGAGCGGCTTGCCGAGGATGAAGGCCAGTTCGACCTCGACCCGCGGCACGATAAAGCGCTCGAATGGAATGTCGGTGCCTTCCTCAAACAGCATGTCATCGAGCAGCGCACCGTAGTCCGGTTCGGTGATGTTCGACGACACCTGCATCGCCCGCGAGGTCAGGCCGATCTTGTGCCCGACCAGCTTGCGCCCGCCCTTGATCTTCTGGGCGACCCAGGCGCGCTGGATGGCGTAGGCGTCCTCGATCGTGATCGCCGGATGATCGAGGGAAAACTGGCGTACCTGTTCGCGGCTGCGTTCGGCATGGTCCAGTTGGGCAGCGGCTTGCAGGATGAGCTGTGGATCGAGCATGACAAGGGTCTCTTACTGAGGGTTGACGATGGCGGCGTTGGTGCGCAACACCAGCAGGCCGCCAAGGGCGATAAACAGCGCCAGCACGTACAGCGCGAGGCTGGCGCTCTGGGTGGTGTCGCGCATCCAGCCGATCAGGTAGGGCGCAAGGAACGAGGCGATGCTGCCAAACGAGCTGATCATGGCGATCCCGGCCGCCTGGGTGCAGTTGGACAGGAAGGCCGGCGGCAGTTGCCAGAACATCGGCAGCGCGGCGCTGGCGCCCATGCCGGCGACGATCAGGCCGCCCATCACCACCAGCGAGTTGCCCGGTGCCAGGCCAGCCACGGCAATCCCGGCGGCGGCCATCAGCAGCGGCACGCACAAGTGCCAGCGGCGTTCGCGGTTGCGGTCCGAAGAGCGCCCGCAGCCGATCATGAAGAAGCAGCCGGCCAGATACGGCACGGCGCTCAGCAGGCCGACCTGGCTGTCGCGGCCGATGCCGGCGCCATGGATCAGGGTGGGCATCCAGAACGCCAGGGTGTTGACCGCCAGCATCACCGCAAAGTAAATCGCCACCAGCAGCCACACTTGCGGGTCGCGCAGGATGCCGCCGAAGGAGGTGATGGACTTGCGCTTTTCCTCGGTGCTCAGTTGCTCGCGCAATTGTTGCTTTTGCGCAGGCTCCAGCCACTTCACCGTTTCAAAACTGTCCGGCAGGTACTTGAGCACCACCAGGCCCAGCAGCACCACGGGGGCGCCTTCGATGAGGAACATCCACTGCCAGCCGCGCATGCCGCCAAAGTCGTGGAAGTTTTCCAGGATCGCCCCCGAGAGCGGCCCGCCAATCACCCCGGCCATGGGCACGGCGATGGCGAACAGGGCGGTGATCTGCGCGCGTCGGCGCGCCGGGTACCAGCGGTTGAGAAACACCAGGATCCCCGGGAAGAAACCCGCCTCGGCCACGCCCAGCAAAAAACGCAGGACATAGAAGCCGGTGGAACTTTCGATCCACAGCATGCTGGTGGACAGGATGCCCCACACCACCATCAGGCAGGCGATCCAGCGCCGTGGCCCGACGCGGTCCAGGGCGATATTGCTGGGCACGCCGAACAGCGCGTAGGCGATAAAGAACAGACCGGCACCGAAGCCATACACCGTGTCGCTGAAGTGCAGGTCGCTGCTCATCTGCATCTTGGCGAACCCGATGTTGATCCGGTCCAGGTGGGCAAACAGGTAACAGATCAGCAGCAACGGCATCAGGCGCCAGGTGACGGTGCTGTGGGTGCGATCATGCTCGGCAAGGGTGACGCTGTGGGCGGTATTGGCTGTGCTCATGATGTTGTACTTTTTGTCTGAGAGGCCGTTGGGGGAGGCGGGGTCAACCCGCCTGGTTGCTTAAAAACGCGTGGACGTTGTTCTGTTTGAAATTCAACTGCGGGTGCAACTCGACCATCTCGAAGGACAGGGCCAGCAGCCGTTGTGCCTGCAGGGCGGCGAAGTGCTCGGTGATCACCCTGAACAGGGCTTCAGCCACCGCCTGACGGGTAGGCAGGTCGCGACCGTGGCCGACCTTGAGGGTCATGTGGACGAAGGCGTAGTCGTGCTTGCCATCGGCCATGCGCCAGGTGTCCAGGCGCACCGCGCGGCTGCGGATGCCGCCCAGGGGGAACACGCCGCTGTCTCCCAGCACCTGGTGGACCTTTGCAAACAGCCCCGGCAGGTCGGCCTGGTGTTCGAGGTTGTCGGTGTATTCGGCGATGAAATGCGGCATTTTGCTCTCCTTGTAGGAGCCGGCTTGCCGGCGATGGCGGCCGGACTGCAGGCGCGTGGGTGCCAGGCACACCGCGATCGCCGGCAAGCCGGCTCCTACCGTGTTAAATCGGGAAAATGGCGTTGATCTGGCCAGTGCCGGAGCTGCCGAACGGCTCGGTGATGATCTCTGCCGGGCGGTTGTACTCAGGCCCGCCGAGCAAGCCCAGGAGCATCGCGGTGTCGTGCATCTTGCCCTCGCCAAAGCAGTGTTCGGCGTAGTCCGGGAGCATCGCGCAGAACTCCTTGAAGCGGCCTTCGCGCCACATCTGCACCACGTGCATGTCCACTTGCTTGTCGAACTCGCGGGTCCAGTTGTGGATGTTGGCTTCGGCTTCGCGGTCGTCGGAGAAGCGGTGCGACAGGGAGCCGGAGGCCAGCACCAGCACCTTGCGATCACTCTTCTCGATGGCCCGGCGCACGGCGGCACCGAAGGCGAAGCTGTCTTCCAGGCGATGCCAGGCGCACCAGGCGGCGATGGAGATCACCTTGAATTTCTGCTCCTGGGGCACGTCCATGTGCATATAGCGCATGGGCACCAGGGTGCCGTATTCCAGCTCCAGGCTCGGGATGTTGTGGGCCATGGTGCGCACCCCGGCCAGGTTGGCTTCGGCGGCAATCAGCTCGCCCAGCTGCGGGCAGCCGGGGTAGGCGTACTCCATGTTCTTGATGAAGTGCGGCAGTTCGTTGCTGGTGTAGGTGCCCTGGAATCGCTCGCCACTGTTGACGTGGTAACCGCTGTTGACCAGCCAGTGCACGTCGAATACCACGGCGGTGTCGGCCCCCAGTTCACGGGCGCGGCGCCCGATTTCCTTGTGCCCGGCAATCGCTGCTGCGCGGCAACCGTGGTGCTTGCCCGGCAGTTCCGACAGGTACATGGAAGGCACGTGGCAGATTTTCGCCGCCAGGACTACTTCACCCATGATCATTCTCCTGATTTCATTATTCTTGTTGGTGCGCTACGGACTGTGTAGGAGCGAGCTTGCTCGCGAAAAACCCAAGGTCAGCGCGTTAACCCTGAAAGTCAGCGTTATCGTTGACGAGCATCGCGGGCAAGCCCGCTCCCACAGTTACACGCCCCAGCGCGGGATGTGATGGCTGCCCATGGAGATGCACACGTTCTTGATTTCTGCGAACACTTCGAAGCTGTACTGGCCGCCTTCGCGACCGGTCCCCGAGCCCTTTACCCCGCCGAACGGCTGACGCAGGTCGCGCACGTTCTGGCTGTTGATAAACACCATGCCGGCCTCGATGCCACGGGCCAGGCGATGAGCCTTGCCGATGTCCTGGGTCCAGATATAGGACGCCAGGCCATATTCGGTATCGTTGGCCAGTTGCAGGGCCTCGGCTTCGTCCTTGAAGGGAATCAGGCACACCACCGGGCCGAAAATTTCTTCCTGGGCGATGCGCATGTTGTTGTTGACGTCGGCGAACACGGTCGGCTGGATAAACTGCCCGCGTGCCAAGTGCGCCGGCAGGTTCGCCGGCCGCTCCAGGCCGCCTGCCACCAGGTTGGCGCCTTCTTCGAGGCCAATCTTGATGTAACCGGTGACTTTGTCATAGTGGGCTTGTGTGATCATCGAGCCCACCTGGGTGTTCGGGTCTTGCGGGTCACCGACAATCAGGCGTTTGGCGCGGGCGGCGAACTCGGCGACGAACTGCGGGTACACGCTCTGCTGGATGAACACCCGGCTGCCGGCGGTGCAGCGCTCGCCGTTCAGCGAGAAGATGGTGAACAGCGCGGCATCCAGGGCCCGTTCGAGGTCGGCGTCTTCAAAAATCAGCACCGGTGACTTGCCGCCCAGCTCCATGGAGTACTTTTTCAGGCCGGCGGTCTGCATGATTTTCTTGCCGGTGGCGGTGCCGCCGGTAAAGGAAATCGCCCGCACATCCGGGTGACGCACCAGGGCATCGCCGGCGGTGGCGCCGTAGCCCTGGATCACGTTGAGCACGCCCTTGGGAATCCCCGCTTCCAGGGCCAGGCGCCCCAGTTCGTTGGCAGTCAAAGGCGACAGCTCGGACATCTTCAGTACCGCCGTGTTGCCCAGGGCCAGGCACGGTGCGGTCTTCCAGGTGGCGGTCATGAACGGCACGTTCCACGGCGACACCAACGCACACACACCTACCGGTTGGTACAGGGTGTAGTTGAGCATCTGGTCGTCCACCGGGTAGCTGTGGCCGTCCATGCGCGTGCAGACTTCGGCGAAGAAATCGAAGTTGTGCGAAGCCCGTGGGATCAGCACGTTCTTGGTCTGGTGGATCGGCAGGCCGGTGTCCAGGGTTTCCAGTTCGGCCAGGTGTGGCACGTTCTGCTCGATCAGCTCACCGAGCTTGCGCATCAGGCGCGCGCGCTCCTTGGCCGGGGTGTTGGCCCACTTGGGGAAGGCTTCCTTGGCCGCAGCCACGGCCTGGGCGACTTCTTCGGCGCCACCGCTGGCCACTTCGCCAATCGCCTCGCCGGTGGCGGGGTTGTAGTTGATGAAGGTGTCTTTGCTTTCGACCTCACGGCCGTTGATCCAGTGTTTGATCATGGGGTTCAAGCCTCTTTCCGGGCGGCGAAAAAGTCCGCCTCGCTGACAATTCGGTTGACCAGGCGGCCGACGCCTTGCACTTCCACCACCACTTCATCCCCTGGCACCACGTCGGCCAGGCCTTCGGGGGTGCCGGTGGCGATCATGTCGCCGGGTTGCAGGGTCATGAAGCTGGACAGGTATTCGATCAGGTAGGGGATATCGAAAATCATGTCGCGGGTGCTGCCTTCCTGGCGCAACTCACCGTTGATCCAGGTGCGCAGGGTCAGGTTGCCTGGGTCCGGCACATCGGCCACGTCGACCATCCACGGGCCGACCGGGGTCGTGGCGTCGCGGTTTTTCACCCGCAGGTTGGGGCGGTAGTAGTTTTCCAGGTAGTCGCGGATCGCGTAGTCGTTGCACACGGTGTAGCCGGCCAGGTACTCCAGGGCGTCCTCGCGCTTGACGTTGCGCGCCGGCTTGCCGATCACCGCCACCAACTCGCACTCGTAGTGCATGTAGGCGATGTTGTCCGGGCGCCAGGTGATCTGGTTGTGTCCGGTGTAGGTGCCCGGCGACTTGATGAATGCCAGCGGCTCGGTCGGCGGGGCGAAGGCAAGTTCGGCGGCATGGTCGGCGTAGTTCAGGCCCAGGGCGAACATATTGCCGGTGGCCGGTGGCAGCCACTGCACCTGGTCTTCGGCCAGCAACCGACCATCGGCCAGGCGCACAGCATTGAAATCTTCGACGTGGACCTGATGGACCTGGCCTTCAAAACGGATACGCGCGTGCTTCATGGCTGTTCCTCGGCCTGGATGTGGTTGACCAGGCGGCCCAGGCCGCTGATCTGGACTTCGACGGTGTCGCCGGGCTGCACATCCACCCGGCCTTCGGGCGTGCCGGTGATCAGCACATCGCCTGCATGCAGGGTCATGAATTCGCTGATCTCGGCGATCAGCCGGGGAATGTCGCGGACAAAATTGGCCGTGGTGTTCTGCTGGCGCAACTCGCCGTTGACCAACAGCTTGAGGCTCAACTGATGGGGGTTGGCGATCTGTTCGCGGGCCACCAGTTCAGGGCCCAGGGCGCAGAACCCGTCGCGGCACTTGGCTTTGACGGCGGGGCGGTAGTAGCTGTCTTCCGGCAGGCTGAACTCATTGACGATGACATAGCCCGCCACATGCTCCAGGGCATTTTCCACGCTGACGCGGCTGGCGCTTTTGCCGATCACCACGCCCAGGGCCGGGCCCGGTTGCAGGCGCTCGCCGTGGGGCTGGTGCACGATGCCGTCATGGCTGTTGCGGGTGTTGGGGGTCTTGATAAACAGCACCGGCTTGACCGGGGGCTTCTGGTACGGCGGCTGCTCGAATTCGGCGAGACGCTGGTTCAGCAAGCCCTGGTAGTTCAGCGCGACGCCGAACAGGGTGCCGCTGGCAACATCATGCAGGGTACGGCTCATGGATTTCTCCTGGCGATGGCGACTGCTCTAAAGGCAGTTCGTTAATGTGTTAACGTTATAATTAATATGTTAACTATCGTCAAGCGTGGCAAAATCATCGGGTGCAAAAAACAATAAAGAGAAGCCTGTGAAACCGATCCCCAACATCAACATCGGCCAGGTCTACGACCAGCGCTACAGCGATGCCGACGTGCATTACGATCGGCTCGGCAACCTGGCGGGTTTTTTCGGGCGCAACATGCCCGTGCATCGGCATGACCGGTTCTTCCAGGTGCATTACGTCAAGAGCGGCGCCGTGCGGGTCTACCTCGACGATCAGCAGTACCTGGAATCGGGGCCGATGTTTTTCCTCACGCCGCCCACGGTGGCCCATGCCTTTGTCACTGAAGCCGACGCCGATGGCCACGTACTGACCGTGCGCCAGCAGTGGGTGCGGGCGCTGGTCGATGCCGACCCGAGCCTGGCGCCCGGCCCACAGATCCCACCCGCCTGCGTGGCGTTGGCCCGCCTGGCACCTGAGTTCGAGCCCGAGATCAAGCGGCTGGACTGGCTGTTCGACGAGTTGAGCGGCGAGATCAACAGCACCGGCGCGGGGCGGGCGGCGGCCCTGGAAAGCCTGACGCGGTTGATCATGATCAGCCTGCTGCGCCTGTGCGCCAACTCCCTGCAAGCACGCCCGGCGCGCCATGAAGACCTGCGCATCTTCCACCGCTTCAATGAGCTGATCGAAGACCACTATTTGCGGCATTGGCCGCTGTCGGCGTACGCCGAACAAATCGGCGTGACCGAGGCGCGGCTCAACGACGTATGCCGGCGCATTGCCGACCTGCCGTCCAAGCGCCTGGTGCTTGAACGGCTGATGCAGGAAGCCAAGCGCCTGCTGCTGTTTACCGGCGGTTCAGCCAATGAAATCTGCTATCAGCTGGGGTTCAAGGACCCGGCTTATTTCAGCCGGTTCTTCCAGCGCTATGCGCACATGACACCGGGGGAGTACCGCCTGCGCCAGGCAGGCCTGCGTTGATCACCACAGCGCCAGGCTGTAGCCGACGATGATGCGGCTTTCGTCGATATCGCTGGTCAGGCCGTTGCTCGAACGCAGGGTCGCGTTACGCAGCCTGACGTTGACGTTTTTCAGTGGCCCGCTCTGCACGGTGTAGGTCAGGTCGGTATCGCGCTCCCATTCGCGGCCATTACGCACGCTGGCGGTCTGCACGTGGCTGCCATCCACATAGCGGGTCATGAAGGTCAGCCCCGGCAGGCCGAGGGCGGCGAAGTTGTAGTCGTAACGCGCCTGCCAGGCATCGGTCTGGGCCTTGGTGAAGACGTTGATGGTTACCAGGTTGACCGAATAGGGGTCCATGCCGGGGTAGGCGAAATCGCCGTCGCCCGAGAGGTTCTGATAGCCCAGGCCAAACTTGTGGGCCCCCGTCGACAGGCTCAGCATGCCGTTGAAGAACCGGTTGTCGATGCGCCCGCCGTCCACTCGCGATGCGCCACGCAAATCATGGCTGCCTTGCTCGCGGGTATCGAAGTAACGCAGGTCGCTGCGCAGGCTCATGCCGTTGCTCAGCGGCAGGTCGTGCACCAGGCCGATGAAGTGCTGGCGGTAGATGTCCTGCATCTGTGCGTAGTAGTAAGTCGTCGCCAACTGCGGGGTGATTGCATAGGTGCCGCCGGCCAGGTCCAGGTGGCTGCTGTCGACGCCGGCGTAGCTCATCTGGTCGTTGCTGGAAGAATCGCGCAGGTTTTGTTTTTCCAGGCGGCCCAGGTTCAGGGTCAGGCCGGCGATGTCCTGGGAGGTGAGCAGCTCGCCGGTATAGGTCGAGGGCAGGAGCCGGGTGTCGTTATAGGCGGCCACCGGCAGCTGCGGCTGCAGGGTGCCGGCCTTGAGCACGGTTTTCGACACTCGCACCTTGGCCGTCAGGCCCAGTTCACTGTAGTTGTCGACGGGCTGTTGGCTGGCGCCATACGGCAGCAGGCCGGTGCCACGACGATCACGGCTGGAATCGAGCTTGACCCCCAGTTCACCCAGGGCATCCACGCCAAAGCCCACCCGGCCTTCGGTGTAGCCCGACTCCAGGCGCAGCACAAAGCCCTGGGCCCACTCATCGGCCTTGTTCTGCGGCGCGTTTGTCTGGCGAAAGTCGCGGTTCATATAGAAATTGCGCAGGTCGAGGCTGGCCTTGCTGTCCTGGATAAACTCGGCGTAGGCGCTCAGGGGGCTGAACGTAGCGCACAGGCCGGCGCTGGCCGCCAGGGGAAGGAGGCGCAAATGCATGACAGAATCCTTTTGTTGTTTTTGTAGGTATCGCCCTTCGGATCACTGAAGGGAGTGGCATATTGTTAACATGTTATATTTATTCTGGGTAGACAATTTGCGCCGTCATAAAATAATTCGTATCGAGATTAACGAGTTTGTGCGGCGGCCGGCTTGCATGCCCGTGGAGCCGACCCTAAGCTTCGACGCTTCGATCTCTTATGCGCGTGAGCCATGTCCACTCCCAGACCTTCCCTGACGCTGACCCTGCTGCAGGCCCGTGAAGCCGCCATGGCGTTTTTCCGCCCGTTGCTCAATGAACATCAATTGACCGAACAGCAGTGGCGGGTGATTCGGATCCTGCGCCAGCAAGGCGAACTGGAGAGCCATCAACTGGCGCACCTGGCCTGCATCCTCAAGCCGAGCATGACGGGCGTGCTGACGCGCCTGGAACGCGACGGCATCGTGCGCCGGCGCAAGTCCAGCGAAGACCAGCGCCGCGTGTTCGTGAACCTCACCGAGCAGGGGCAACAGTGCTTCGTCGAGATGAGCGCGGGGATGGAAAGCAACTACCAGAAGATCCAGGAACAGTTCGGCGAAGAGCAATTGCAGCAACTGCTCGAATTGCTCAACCAGTTGAAAAACATCAAGCCCTAAGCTGTTGCCGGCGATGGCGCCTCATACAGCGCCGCAGACAGGTTGAACACTCATGGAAAGACGGCAATTTAGCGGCGGGATGAAAGGCAAGAACCTGCGCTACCTGAACGAAGCCCCGGGCCAGGCCCCACGCCTGGTTCGCGCGGGGTTTGTGCTGTTGGAACATTTTTCCCTGCCGGCCTTCACCCAGGCGCTGGACACTCTGATCACCGCCAACCTGCTGCGTCCTGGGCTGTTCACCTCGCGCACCTTCGGCCTGGACGAGCAGGAGGTGATCAGCGACCTGGGCCTGGTGATTCGCCCGGACGCGCGCCTTGAGCACAGCGCGCTGGCTGAGCTCGACCTGCTGGTGATCTGCGGTGGCTATCGGACCCAGCTCAAGGCCGGTGAAAGCTTTATCGAACTGCTCAAGGCCGCCGCGCAGCAGGGCGTGATCCTCGCCGGGCTATGGAACGGGGCGTGGTTCCTGGGCAAGGCCGGGGTGCTGGATGGCTATCGCTGTGCCATTCATCCGGAGCATCGCCCGGCCCTGACGGAAATCGCCAAGGCCACCGAAGTCAGCAGCGAGCCCTATGTGATCGATCGTGACCGTCTCAGCGCATCCAGCCCATCCGGTGCGTTCCATATGGCCCTGGACTGGATCAAGAGCCTGCACGACAAGGCGCTGGTGGAAGGTATCGAAGATATCCTGGCGTTCGAGGAGTCGCGTTACCGGCGGATCAAGCCCGCTGAAAATATCTGCGTCAGTGCGCCGCTGCGCGAGGTGGTGCGCCTGATGGATGCCAACCTCGAAGAACCCCTGGCCCTGGAGCAACTGGCGGTGTATGCCGGGCGTTCGCGGCGCCAGCTGGAGCGCCTGTTTCGCGAGCAGTTGGGCACCACACCGCAGCGCTATTACATGGAGTTGCGCATCACCGAGGCCCGGCGCCTGCTGCAGCACACCGAACTGTCCCAGGTCGATGTGCTGGTGGCCTGCGGGTTCGTGTCGCCCAGCCACTTCAGCAAATGCTACAGCGCCTACTTCGGCTACCGGCCTTCGAAGGAAACCCGGCTGGTGAAGTGACCCCCATTCCTACACAGAATGGGTCGCCGGTTTGCTCGCCGGCGCACGCTTGACGCAATGCGCCAGCGCCTGCTGGATATCGGCCAGCAGGTCTGCAATATCCTCCAGCCCTACCGACAAACGCACCAGCCCTTCGGCAATCCCGTGATGGGCACGTTCCTCTGGGGTGTAGGTGGAATGGGTCATGCTCGCCGGGTGCTGGGCCAGGGATTCGGCGTCGCCCAGGCTGACCGCGCGGCTGAACAGCTTGAGCGCGTTCATGAAGCGCTTGCCGGTGGCGATGCCGCCCTTGAGTTCAAAGGCAATCATGCCACCCGAGAGTTTCATCTGCCGCGCCGCCAACTCGTATTGTGGGAAGGAGCGCAGGCCGGGGTAGGTTACCGACGCGACCGCCGGGTGCGCCTGCAAGGCTTCGGCCACGGCCTGGGCATTGCTGCAATGGCGATCCATGCGCAGGGCCAGGGTCTTGAGGCCGCGCATCAATAAAAAGGCGTCCTGGGGCGACAGGACGGCACCGGTCAGGTCCTTCAAGCCTTGCAGGCGGATGCGTTGTGCCAGGTCATGGCGGCTGACGGCGATCCCGGCGGTGATATCGCCATGCCCGCTGAGGTACTTGGTGGCCGAATGCACCACCACATCGGCGCCCATTTCCAGCGGGCGTTGCAGGTACGGGGTGCAGTAGGTGTTATCGATGACCACAGTAATGTTGGGTTGCTGGTGAGCGATCTTGGCCACGGCGGCAATGTCGATCAATTGCAGGTTGGGGTTGGCCGGGGTTTCGCAGTAGATCATGCGGGTCGCGGGGGAGAGTGCGGCGCGCAGGGCGTCGAGGTCCGACAGGTCGACATGGCGCACCTTGACGCCGAACTGGCCGATGCCATGGTGCAGCAGGGAGAAAGTGCAGCCGTACAAGGTCTGGCTGACGATCACCTCATCGCCGGGGCGCAGCAGGGTCCAGAAGGTCGCGGCAATCGCGCCCATGCCGGAACTGAATGCCACTGCTGCCTCGCCGCCCTCCAGGGTGGCCATGCGTGACTCCAGCAGCGCCAGGGTCGGGTTGGAAATGCGCGTGTAGAAGTGCCCGCTTTCTTCACCGGCAAAACACCCCGCGCCGTATTCGGCGGTCGGGAAGGCAAAGGTCGCCGACAGGTAGATCGGCGGCACCAGGGCCCCGTGATGGTCTTGCGCATCGTAGCCGTAGTGAATGGCGCGGGTAGAAAAGCCGAATGTATTGTGTTTATTGTGCATGTCGGACGCTCCTTATTTCCTACAATGCTATGCTCATAACCGAGGCCGAACGTTGCCTACTTTGCCGAGAAAAACCGCTGGCGAAGGATGAAGTCCCATAAAAATAACAATTTGAGGCAAGACATGCCCAGCAGCCTGGACCGTACCGACAAAGCCCTGTTAAACGCCCTGCAAGGCAACGCGCGCCTGACCGTTGCCGAACTGGCCGAGCGCGTTTCCCTGACCACCTCGCCGTGCTGGCGCCGGATCAAGAACCTGGAAGACAGCGGCGTGATCGGCGGCTACCAGGCGATTCTCTCGCCCAAGGCCCTGGGCTATGGGGTCACGGCGTTTGTCAGCATCATGATGGACACCCACTCCAAGGAAATCGCCCGGGCGTTTGAACAGCGGTTGCTGGACATCCCGGAAATCGTCGCCTGCCATAACGTGTCCGGGCGCTATGATTTTTTGCTGGAAGTGGTGGCCAAGGACCTGGAGTCCTTCGGCGAATTTGCCCGGGAGGTGTTGCAGACATTGCCGTGTGTGAAGGAAATCTATTCGAGCTTTTCCTACAAGTCGGTCAGGCCGTTGCGGGTGATTCCGTTGCCGGGGTGATGACGGTCTTTGTTTGAAACAACCAGCCTGCGCGTCGCTGTTTCCCATAACAAATGCAGACTTTTCGTGATACCGCAGCCAGCCAGGCTCCTTCAAGGTTCGGCCGGTAGAGCGCACGCAACGGTGCCTCTCGGATCTGAAACGACCCAGGAGCCAGAGCCATGTCGACCCCCGCAATGCAAGGAAGTCCACTGTTCCAGACGATTGATCAGTTTCGCCATCGCGATGATCGTGGCAATGGCATCCAGCACAATGGGCTGGCGTCCAAGACCACGGGGGATGCGGCCAAGTCGCTGTGGCGTTCCAGTTCGGGCTGGCCGGACACGAACGCTGATGGCACGCGCTTGGTTTCCTACGAGTTCCGCGCCCCGCCCGCCGACCCCAAGCAGGTTTGGCAGAACAAGACCGGGTTCAGCCATATCCTCGAGAACCAGAGGCAGCAGACCCGGCGCAGCCTTGAGTCGATTGCAGATGTGGCGAACATGAAGTTCAGCGAAGGGCCCAGGACGGCAAAAAGCGAAGGGCATATCAGCATTGGCAACTATGGGCAAAAGGTCGACCGCAACGGCCGTTCCCAGAGCGGTAACCCCCATGCGGTGCTGCCGGGCAGTGGCCGTGGGGGGGAGGTGTGGTTTGTAAACACGCCTGAGGAGCACAGCGTTGCCAACGCAGCCCTTGGCGATGCCGGCCGGCACACGATTGTCCATGAACTGGGGCATGCGATGGGGTTACAGCATCCTGGGCGCTATGACGGCAGCTTCACGCGCAACCAACTCGACTCCCACGAAGATTCGCAAAGCCACACCGGCATGAGCTACAGGGGCGAGCGCACCGCCTACATGCGGCATGACGGCTTTCGTTCATCGGCGCCACAATTGGACGATATAACGGCTTACCAGTCCCGATATGGCGCCAATCTCAAGACGCGCAATGACGACACCACCTACGGTTTCAACTCCAATACCCAGCGTGACTTCCTGAGTATCCACCGCAAGAACGACAAGATGGTCGCTGCTATTTGGGATGGCGGCGGGACCGACACGCTGGACTTTTCGGGTTATGAGCAGGACCAGAAAATCAGCCTCAAGGCGGGGACGTTTTCCGATGTGGGTGGCCTTAAAGGCAACGTTTGCATTGCTTATGGCGTCACGATCGAGCATGCCACGGGTGGCAAAGGCAACGATTGCCTGGTGGGCAACGCAGCGAATAACCAGTTGCGCGGTGGTGACGGGAACGATGTGCTCTACGGCGCTGAAGGTGCCGACACGCTGTGGGGCGGCAAGGGCAACGACACCTTCGTCTATGGAAAAATCAACGAGTCCAATGCTGCGGCACCGGACCGGGTCCAGGACTTTGTCAGTGGCCAGGACAAAGTCGATGTGTCAGGGATCACCGCGCAGTTGGGCGGCAGACCGTTGCAGTTTGTCAGCAGGTTTTCTGGGGCGAGCGGCGAAGCCATCGTCAGTTATGACCGCCAGTCGAACATGAGCACGTTGCAGATTGCTGGAAAGCCTACCGAGGCGCCCTTCCTGCTGCAGGTGCAGGGAGAGTTGCGGCGCAGCGATATTGTGAGCTGACTGCTAGAGGTGGCCAAGGGCGGCGGCCCAGCCCTGGCTGTTCAAGACGCCCAGTACCTTGAGCTTGCCGTTGGTGCCGACCCGGACAAACAGCGAGCTGCCGTATTCGGCACCGTCGGCGTGGGGGTAGCCCAGCACCCGCTCCAGGTCGCCGATGCATTCGCTATGGGTGACCAGCAACAGGTTGCGCCCGGCAATCTTGCGTGCCGGCAGGTCATGCGCGAGGGCGGTGCCACACAAGGTCAAGCGGTCGGGTAACACGTGGACGTCGCCGAACATGAACTGCGAAGTTTGCACGGTACGTGTGGTGGGGCTGCTCAACACATCGCTGTGGGACATGCCCAGGGTATGGAATGCGCTACCCACCGCCACTGCCGAGACACTGCCGGGGCGGGTCAAGCCATCGACAGGGCCCAGGCACGGGTTGCTGGAGCGGTCGCAGCGTTCTTCATGGCGCACCAGCACGATCAGGTTGCCACTGCGCCAGGCTGCCAGGGCCCCGGAAGTGACCAGGCGATTGTCGACGCCCAGGTTCTGCGGCGTGGTGGGCCAGAGCATGGCGCCCATCACTACAAGGCTCAGGGCGATCAGCGCACCGAAACGCAGCCCTGACTGCTTGAGGGTTTTCGCCCGGCGTTCATCCGGGCAATTCATTTCAACCACGCTCTTCACCCTGGCACCTGAGGTACAGCTGTTTGTGTTGCCGGGCAATGTAGGGGCAGGGGCGTGGTCGGCCAGTGAAATCGATGTGAAAAAATTGCCTTGGCGGTGACGGTCTTTCGCACATTCATCTTAAAAAATACTGTACATGTATACAGTCATATCCTACAGTCCATCCCAGGTGAACGGATTTCACCGCGCACCGACGCCACAATTTTTTAACTATGGATGGATAAAAAATGAAATCGAAAAAAGCCTTTATGCTGGGCGCGGCCATGGCGGCCTCCTGCTTCGTTTCGGCCTTTGCCCTGGCCGAGCAGTACCCTTCGCAAGCCCCCGCCAAACTGTCCGCCCAGGCGGTCAAGCAAGCGGTGGACCAGGCGCTCAAAGTGGGGGGCAAGGTTGAGTCCTCGAAGCTTTCGGCCGAACTTACGCAAAAACTCAAGGCGGCCAAGGCGGCCAAGGCGGGCAAGGCCAAGGCGCTGGCAAGCAAGGCCGCAGCCAGCAGCGTGCCGGTGGACACGCGGGTTGATGAGCTGAAAAAACCTGGCGAGAAGCAGTTGCAAGGTGCAGCGATTGCCGCTTTCACTCCCTTGTTCCCAACCCTGGATATCAACACCCTGTACACCGTCAGCGGTGTGGAAACCGGGGCGCAAGTGGCCTACCACTTCAACCTCGCGCAAAGCGCGCGCATCCAGGTTCAGCTGCTGAACCAGAGCGCCGGTACCGATATGTCGTTGAGCCTGTTCCATGATGACGGCCAGGGTAACCTGACGCTGGCGGGCACCTCTGATAACGCCGGCAGCGCCGATGAATACCTCAACGGCGTGATGCCTGCCGGCGATTACTACTGGTACATGGTGGCCAACACCGCGAGCAATTCGCAGTTCAGTTTTGGCGTGGCGGTGGACAGCAACATCGACGCCTTCGAGCCCAACGACACCGCGCAAACCGCGTTCGCCTTGCCAGACGCGCTGAACCAGGTGGCCGGTAACCTCGACAGCGTCAACGATGTCGATTACTTCGACTTCACCGCGCTGCGCGGCCAGGGCGTGGGCATGTTCCTTGGCGATGACGGCGCGGGCACCCGCAACCAGTGGATTTTCGAGCGCTTCGATGGCAATAACTGGGTGGTGATCCAGCCAAACAACACCTCCACGTACCCCAACCTCACGCCTGGCTACACCGTCAAGGTGCGGGTACGGGCCAACCCGGCAGTGGCGCTCAACCCGCAGGCGCGATACATCTTGTCCTTTGGCTCGGCACCACGACTGAACCAGAACAATGTGAATGGCGACAACGTGGTGCGCATTCCCAGTTCGATTATGCAACTGGCCACCCAGGCCTCCCGTAGCCTGAGCTGGAGCACCCAATGGTCGGACAGCACCGGTGAGCCGCTGCGCGGCGTGACCCCGGTGCTGCGGGTCGACAAACGCTTCGATAACACCATCAACTACCACTGGGTCGACTACGAGGCCAAGACCGGTATCACCGGCGCGGCCTCCGGCAACGTCGACCTGGGCACCTGCTCCGGCGATCTGAATGTGGTCTACCCGGACAGCTCGTCCGGCCAGACCTACAACTGGCGGACCTGGTTCAACATGGGCGGCTGGCGCATCGAGCTCAAGGAGTTCCCGGGTGTTGGTGTAGGCGGCAATATCACGCAGTACGTAAGCCTGGGGCATATCTGCAGCCAGACCATCGTGCGCTAACCAGAAAGCGGCTTGCCGGCGCCCGCCGGCAAGCCAGCTTCTACAGGGCCAGTTTCAGCGGCAAGCGGGCCATGCTGGTGTTCTTCAGTGAGCCCAGGTACAGCCATTCGCCGTGTTCGCGGGCGCTGGTAATGGGTGAGTAGTTGCCCGCGCTGCCATCCTGCAGGTTGGCGACCACCTGGCCATGCACATCCAACCCCAGTACAAAGGCTTTGCGCTCGATGGGCTTGGGCACCACCATCAGCGCCCGCACCATCATCTTGCGTATCGCGGGGTAACCGGCCAAGCCGTCGAGCAGGGGGTTACGCGGCGAATACAGCGCCACCCAGAACCGATCCCGGCCGTTGAAGGTGAGGTTGTCCGGCAGCCCCGGCAGGTTGTCGATGAACAGATCGTGGGTGCCAGCCTTGTCGCCCTTGAGCCAAAAGCGGCTGATGCGATAGGCCCCGGTTTCATTGACCAGCACATAGCTTTCATCCGGCCCCAGCGCCACGCCGTTGGCAAATTGCAGGTGGTCCAGCAGTACCTCGGTCTGGCCGTTGCTGAAGTCATAACGCAACAACCGGCCATCGCCACCATGCTCGATCACCGCTTCACCATCCTGGCCATAGCCCCAGCGGCTCGACGCGTCGCTGAAGTAGGCGTAGCGCCCGGCAGCATCCACCGTTACATCATCGGTAAAGCCGAAGGGCAGGCCATTGGCACTGGTGCTCAGGGTGCTCAGTTGGCGCTGGCCGTCCAATGCCAGCAGGCCCTTGACCCCATCGGCAATGATCAGGCGCCCGTCCGGGTGTTGCGCCAGGCCCAGCGGGCGGCCGCCGGTGTTGACCAGCACGTCCAGGGTGTTGCTGTCTGGCGCGGTGCGGATGATTCGCCCGTCATGCAGGCCGGTGACCAGTAAACCCTGGGCATCCACCAGCAACGCCTCGGGCCCGGCGATGCCCTGGGCGCCAACCCGCTGGACATCCTTCAGGCGCTGGTTTTCGCTGTAGGGCCCATCCTGCATGGATGGCGCCTTGGGCGCAGCCCAATTGACTGGCTGCACCTCGGTGGGCATCAGCAGCAAAAAGGCGGCGACAAGGATCAACACCAGCAACAGCAGATGACGGATTGTTTGGCTCATGGTGCTTCCCGCGGGTCTTTGGAGGAGGGTGTGGCGGGCTCCCAGTGCAACGTGCCGAACAGATAGTCCATCAGCGGCAGCACGATGTTGAAGTTGCGCCCTTGCATCAACTCACGGCGGTGATGCAGTGCGTGCAGCTGGTGCATGTGCCGGATCCACGGCAAGCGGGCCAGGGGATGCGCGGCAGGCAGGTGCTCGCAGGCGTGGAAGGTTTCGTAGAGCAGGTAACCGAGGATCATGCACCCGGCGAACAACCCGGCGACGTTGGGGTTGAACTGCTTGAGCAGCCACCAGGCGGGGAGGGTGATGGCCAGGCTGTGGAGGACGATCAACCAGGCCGGAAACAGGATCACCCGCCAGTCCCTGGGGCTGTCATAGGTCATATGGCCTGGGGTGAAAAAGCTGTGGTGGTCGCCGGTATGGCGCGCATAGAACAGCTTGGCGAGGCCGTGTTTATGATGGCCGAGGTGACGGTGGACGAGGTAGATGCACAGATTGAAAAACACCAGTGTCAGGGGAATGGTCAGCCATTCCCAGGCCTGGATGTGCTGGGTGCTGCCCCAGGCCAGGAGGATGCAGGACAAACCGTAGATCAGCACAAAACCGGCATGCAGCCACGGGTTGTAGCGCGGGTGGACCGCGGCACGGTAGCGGTGGCGAAAGGCCTCGGTGGGATGGGTCATGGCGCAGCCTGTTGTATTTTTTATTGGTGAGTGAGCTTAGCCCGGCCTGCCGATTTTGCGAACTGAGCTTGCCCCTGCAGGAGTCGGCTTGCCGGCGATGGCGCCAGCCAGAACACCCACAACGTCAAATAATGCCCCGTCATCGTGAAAGACCATCGCCAGCAAGCCGGCTCCTACAGGGAAAGCGCAAGGGGCTTGCGCCAGCCTCATTTCCTTGTTAGCTTCTGGCAAAATGTTAACGATAACATTTGCTCTAAAAATAAAAACAAAACAGAGACCCACGCCATGAAAATGCTTCGCAAAACCCTGTGTTTGTTGGCTTTAAGCATCTCCACCGTCGCCCTGGCCGACACCAAACCTGCCCCCATGCGCATCGGCGCATCCTTCCAGGAAATCAACAACCCGTACTTCGTCACCATGAAAGACGCCCTGCAAGAAGCGGCGGCGACCATCGGTGCGCAATTGATCATCACCGATGCCCGCCACGATGTGTCCAAGCAAGTCAGTGACGTCGAGGACATGCTGCAAAAGGGCATAGACATCCTGCTGATCAACCCCACGGATTCGGTTGGCGTGCAGTCCGCCGTCAAGTCGGCCCACGCAGCAGGTGTCGTAGTGGTGGCGGTGGATGCCCAGGCCGATGGCCCGCTGGATTCCTTCGTCGGGTCAAAGAACTTCGACGCCGGTTTCCAGGCCTGTGAATACCTGGCCAAGAACATCGGTGACAAAGGCAATATCGCGATCCTCGACGGCATTGCCGTGGTGCCGATCCTGGAGCGGGTCCGCGGCTGCAAGGAGGCCGTGGCCAAGCATCCGGATATCAAGATCGTCAGCATCCAGAACGGCAAGCAAGAGCGTGACCAGGCGCTGACCGTCACCGAAAACATGCTCCAGGCCCAGCCCACCCTCAAGGGGATTTTCAGCGTCAATGACAACGGCTCCCTCGGCGCACTGTCGGCCATCGAGGCCAGCGGCATGGACGTCAAGCTGGTCAGCGTCGATGGTGCGCCGGAAGCGATCAAGGCCATCCTCAAGCCGGGCAGCAAGTTCATCGCCACCTCGGCGCAGTACCCGCGCGACCAGATCCGCCTGGCCCTGGGCATTGCCCTGGCCAAGAAGTGGGGCTCACACGTGCCCGCCAGTATCCCGGTGGATATCGCCCTGATCGACCAGGCCAAGGCCAAGGACTTCAGTTGGTAAACCGTCCACGCCCCGCGTCAATCGTGGGGCGCGGGGCTCCCTTCTGAACGAGAGGTCGGCGGCATGAGCAGTCTTTTGCAACTGGAAAACATCTGTAAACGCTACCCCGGGGTGCAGGCCCTCAAGTCCATCAACCTGCAAGTGGAGCGTGGCGAGATTCATGCCTTGCTCGGGGAAAATGGCGCGGGTAAATCGACCCTGATGAAAATCCTCGGCGGGGTCGAGCACCAGGACGAAGGGCGCATCCTGATCGATGGCCAGGCGCAGCAGTTCGCGACCTATCGTGATGCGATTGCCGCCGGCATCGGCATTGTGTTCCAGGAGTTCAGCCTGATTCCCTACCTCACGGCGGTAGAAAACATCTTCCTCGGCCATGAACTGAACAACCGCTTCGGCCTGCTGCGCAAGCGCGATATGCAGCAAGCCGCCCAGGCACTGTTCCAACGGCTTGGGGTGAGCATCGACCTGCAATGCCCGGTCAAGCACCTGAGCGTGGCCGAGCAGCAGTTTGTCGAGATCGCCAAGGCCCTGGCCCTGGATGCGCGGCTACTGGTGCTCGATGAACCCACCGCGACCCTCACGCCAAGCGAGGCCGAACTGCTGTTCGAGATCATGCGCGAACTCAAGCGCCAGGGTGTGGCGGTGATTTTCATCTCCCATCACCTGGAAGAAATTTTCCAGGTGTGCGACCGCATCAGCGTGTTGCGCGACGGCGGCAATGCCGGCGTCACCGACGTGGCCGACAGCGACATCGACCGCTTGGTGGAAATGATGGTCGGCCGGCGCCTGGAGTGCAGTTTCCCAGCCAAACCCAGCACCGAGCGCGGGCCATTGCTGCTGGAGGTCAAGGACATCCAGCTCAAGCGCAATGGCCCGCACAATAGCTTCCAACTGCACCAGGGCGAGATCCTCGGTTTTGCCGGGCTGGTCGGCTCGGGCCGCACCGAGCTGGCCCTGGGCATGATGGGCGCGCTGGCGTCGGTGACCAAGGACGTCTGGCTGCGCGGGGTAAAGGTCAGCCTCGACGACCCGGCCCAGGCCCTGGCCCATGGGATCGGCCTGTTGCCGGAAAGCCGCAAGAGCGAGGGCCTGATCACCGATTTCAGCATTCGTGAAAACATCTCCATCAACAACCTGCACAAGTACCAGGGCGCCAGCGGCCTGATCGACAAGGGCAAGGAGTGCGCCAGTGTCGATGAGCTGATGCAGCAGCTGTCGATCAAGGCGCCGAGCGGCGAAAGCCGGGTATTCAACCTCAGTGGCGGCAACCAGCAAAAAGTGGTGATCGCGCGCTGGATCAACCATCACTGCGACGTGCTGGTATTCGACGAACCCACCCGTGGCATCGACGTCGGCGCCAAGGCGCAGATCTACGCGCTGATGCGCAAACTCACCGAGCAAGGCTACGCAATCATCATGATTTCCTCCGAACTGCCGGAAATCATCGGCATGTGCGACCGCGTCGCCGTGTTCCACAAGGGCGCCATCGTCAAGGTACTGGAAGCGTCTGCCGTCAACCCACAAGAGGTCATGCGCCATGCAACAGGGGGCTCAAGTGAATACGTCCATTAACCGCGCAGGCACCCAGGGGCTACGCCCGAACCTGGCGCGGCTGGTGCGCTCGCCGGCGTTTTATCCGTTTATCGGGCTGTTGTTGGTCACGGCGGTGATGATCGTGGCCAGCGATAACTTCCTCACCGCCAGCAACCTGTCCAACATCGCCCGCCAGGTGTCGATCAACGCGATCATCGCGGTGGGCATGACTTGCGTGATCCTCACCGGTGGCATCGACTTGTCGGTGGGGCCGGTGATGGCCTTGTCCGGCACCTTGACCGCCGGGCTGATGGTCGCGGGCCTGCCGCCGGGCCTGGCGATTGGCGCCGGGCTGCTGATTGGCGTGGCGTTTGGTATCGGCAACGGGCTGTTCGTGGCGTACCTGCATATGCCGCCGATCATCGTCACCCTGGCGACCATGGGCATCGCCCGGGGTTTTGGCCTGATGTACACCGATGGCTACCCGATTTCCGGGCTGCCGGAGTGGTTCGGCTTCTTTGGTCGCGCCAGCCTGCTGGGGATCCAGGTGCCGATCCTGATCATGCTGGTCACCTACCTCGTGGCCTATGTGCTGCTGCAACACACGCGCATCGGTCGCTACATCTACGCCATTGGCGGCAATGAAGAAGCGGTGCGCCTGTCCGGGGTGCGTGCGGCGCGTTTCAAATTGCTGGTGTATGGCATCAGCGGCTTGACCGCAGCGATTGCCGGGCTGGTGCTGACCTCACGCCTGATGAGCGGCCAGCCCAACGCCGGCATCGGTTTTGAGCTGGATGCGATTGCCGCGGTGGTCCTGGGCGGTGCCTCGATTGCCGGTGGGCGCGGGGTGATTGTCGGCACCTTGCTTGGCGCCATGCTCCTGGGCGTGTTGAACAATGGCCTGAACATGCTCGGGGTCTCGCCCTATGTGCAGAGCGTGATCAAGGGCGCAATTATTTTGCTGGCGATCTTTATCAGCCGTCAGCGCCACAAGTAAAAAAACGCAGTACCTCAACGCGGCCGCCGTGGCCGCGACGGGCTCTCTCATCTTCAATAAAGGTCAGTACCTCATGGATAAGCACAGCCAAATGCAAGCCGTCGTCTGCCACGGCCCCAAAGACTACCGCCTGGAGCGCATCAGCAAACCCCAGGCGCGGCCCAATGAACTGGTGATCCGCATTGCCGCCTGCGGGATCTGCGCCAGTGACTGCAAATGCCACTCGGGCGCGGCGATGTTCTGGGGCGGCGACAACCCGTGGGTCAAGGCGCCGGTGGTGCCGGGGCATGAGTTTTTCGGCTATGTGGAGCAAGTGGGCGAGGGCGCCGAGGAACACTTCGAGGTCAAGGTCGGCGACAAGGTGATCGCCGAGCAGATCGTGCCCTGTGGCAAGTGCCGCTTCTGCAAGTCCGGCAAGTACTGGATGTGCGAGGTGCACAACATCTTCGGCTTCCAGCGCGAAGTGGCCGAAGGCGGCATGGCCCAGTACATGCGCATCCCCAAGACCGCCATCGTGCACAAGATTCCCGAGGCGGTGTCCCTGGAGGATTCGGCGTTGATCGAGCCCATGGCCTGCGCGATCCATACGGTCAACCGTGGCGACCTGCAACTCGATGACGTGGTGGTGATTGCCGGCGCCGGTACCCTGGGCCTGTGCATGGTGCAGGTGGCCGCGCTGAAGACCCCGAAAAAACTGGTGGTGATCGACATGGTCGACGAACGCCTGGCGTTGGCGAAAAAATACGGCGCCGATGTAGTGATCAACCCCGCCCGGGACGACGCCCGCGCGATCATCAATGGCCTGACCGACAACTACGGCTGCGACGTGTATATCGAGACCACCGGCGTGCCGGCCGGCGTGACCCAGGGCCTGGAGTTGATTCGCAAGCTGGGGCGTTTTGTCGAGTTCAGCGTGTTCGGCGCCGAGACCAGTGCCGACTGGTCAATCATTGGCGACCGCAAGGAACTGGACGTACGCGGCGCGCACCTGGGGCCGTATTGCTACCCGGTGGCCATCGACCTGTTCGAGCGTGGCCTGGTGACGTCCAAGGGCATCGTCACCCATGACTTCCCCCTGGATAACTGGGCCGAAGCGTTCGACCTGGCCAACTCGGTGAAGTCGATCAAGGTGCTGCTCAAGCCGGGGCAATGAGTATGAAATACGTGATTGGCGTGGACATTGGCACCCAGAGCACCAAGGCGCTGTTAGTGGATGGCGAGGGGCGGATCATCGCCCAGCACAGCCAGGGCTATCGCGTGGACACGCCAAAAGTGCGCTGGGCCGAGCAATGGCCACAGGTCTGGCTGGACGCGGTGCAGGCCTGTGTGGCCGAGTGCATGGGCAAGTCCGGGGTCGCCAAAGAACAGGTCAAGGCGCTGTGCATCAGCAGCCTGTACGGCGGCTCGGGGATAGCCGTGGATGGCGCCATGAAACCGTTGCACCCCTGCCTGATCTGGATGGACCGCCGCGCCGGCGAGCAGGTGGCCTGGGTGCGCGAGCAGGTCGACCTGGAGCGCCTGTTCGCGGTCACCGGCAACTCGCTGGACAGCTACTACGGTTTCACCAAAATGCTCTGGCTCAAGCAGCACCAGCCCGAGGTCTGGGCCAACACCCGCTACCTGTTGCCGCCCAACAGCTACATCAATTACTGCCTGACCGGTGAGGTGGCGGTGGATCACAGCAGCGCCGGCAATATCGGTGGGGTCTACGATGTGGCCGCGCGCGGCTGGTCGGCCGAGATGCTGGCGGCGTTGGATATCCCGCTGGCGATGATGCCCGAGCGCTTGCTGTATTCGGGCGAAGTGGTGGGCGGCCTGCTGCCGGAATGGGCACAACGCCTGGGCCTGGCGGCGGGCATGCCGGTGCTGGCCGGGGGCGTCGATGCGGCCATGGCGACCCTGGCGGCCGGTGTCACCCAGCCGGGCAACCACGTGGCGATGATCGGCACCAGCATGTGCTGGGGCTACCTCAACCAGCAGGTGGATGCCCGGCATGGCCTGGTGAGCATGCCCCATGTCTACAACGGCCAGCAGGACCTGTACATCTTTGGCGGCGCGATTACCGCCGGGGCCTCGGTGAGCTGGTTTCGCGAGCAGTTCTGCCAGGCCGAGGAGCAACAGGCGCGGGACACCGGCCAGGACAGCCTGTGGCTGCTGGAACAGAGCGCGCGCCAGATCCCGGCGGGCAGTGAAGGGCTGTTGTTTTTGCCGTACCTGATGGGTGAGCGCAGCCCGGTGTGGGATGACCAGGCCAGCGGCAGTTTTGTTGGCCTGAACCTGTATCACAGCCGCATCCACCTGTACCGCGCGGTGCTCGAAGGCGTGAGTTTTGCCCTGCGGCACAACATCGAGGCGGGCATGCGCGGCGCCCACTCCCTGGACCCTCGGCTGATCGTGGTGGGTGGCGCGAGCCATTCGGATTTGTGGATGCAGATTATCGCGGATGTCACCCGTTACCCGGTGTACACCATCGTCCAGGAAGTGGAGGCGGCGCTGGGCGCGGCGTTGTTGGCGGCGCATGCGGTGGGGTTGGTGGACGAGGGGCAGATGGCGCAGGGGTGGGTGCAGTTGGAGCTGCGGGCTGAGCCTGGGGCTGAGAATGTACAGGCGTATGACCGGGCGTTTGCCGACTACCTGAAGCTGTATCCGGCACTCAAGCCGGTGATGCACAGCCTGCAAACGAGTTAAGTGAACACGGACCAAAATGTGAGAGCTGGCTTGCCTGCGATAGCGGTGTATCGGTCACCAATGTGTTGGCGCACACGCCGCCATCGCCGGCAAGCCAGCTCCCACATGGGCTCTCTATTGCTTTGGGATATTCATTGATGACCACCACCTTCGATTTCACCCACCAACGCATCCTCGTCACCGGCGCCACCAGCGGCATTGGCCGGGAAATCGCCCTGCAACTGATCGCCAGCGGCGCCCAGGTCTGCGCCATCGGCCGTGACGCCCAGGCCCTGTCCCTATTGGGCTGTGAAACCCTGTGCCTGGACATCGCCAACAGCGCCGCCCTGGACCTGGCCCTCAAGGACCTGCCGCCGATGCACGGCCTGGTCAATTGCGCCGGGATCTCGCGCCTGGAGCCGGCAGCGGCGATCAGCAGCGCCGCCTTCGACCACGTGATGAACGTCAACGCCCGCGCCGCCGCGCAAGTCGCCAGCCGGGTGGCGGCGGCGATGATCGCGGCAGGCATCGCCGGCAGTATCGTCAACGTCTCCAGCCAGGCCTCGCTGGTGGCGCTGGACGATCATCTGGGCTATTGCGCGTCCAAGGCCGCGCTGGATGCGATCACCCGTGTGCAATGTGCCGAATGGGGGCGTTTCGGGATCCGGGTCAACAGCGTCAACCCCACCGTGACCCTCACGCCCATGGCGCAACAGGCCTGGGCCGACCCGGCCAAGCGCGACCCGGCGCTCGCGGCGATACCCTTGGGACGCTTCGCCCAGCCGCACGAAGTGGCGTTGCCGGTGCTGTTCCTGTTGAGCGAGGCGGCGAGCATGATCAGCGGGGTCAGCCTGCCCATCGACGGCGGCTATACCAGCCGCTAGCCGTTCTCCAGTTTGCCGGCGATCACTACCTTGTCCCGTGGCTTGTACGGGTCTTGCAGGCGGTCGAGCAACAGGCGCACCGCACTGCTGCCGGCCAGCGACGCATCGTGGGCCACGCAGGCAATCGGCACGCCGAAGATATCGGCAAACGGCAGGCGGTCGATGCCGCAGATGGTCAGGCTGTCGTGGGGGATATTGTGCATGCGCAAGGCGCGCAGGGCGCCCAGGGTGATCAACTGGTTGAAGCCCATGATCGCATCCGGTGCGCAGTGGGCGGCCAGGTAGTCGAGGGTGTGCAGGTAGGAGGGCATCAAGGTGTAGTCGCCGGCGCACACTTGGACCTGCACCTGGGGATGCTCGGCGAGCACTTCGCGCAGGCCCTTGAGGCGCTCTACGGTGATGCGCGAATGCTCGGGCCCGGTCAGCACCAGCAGGCGCTTGAGCGCGGGGTTGTGGCGCAACAGGTACTGCGCGGCCTCGATCCCGCTGTGGTAGTTGTCCAGCACCACGCGGCTGAACGGGCTGTCGTGGATCGTGCGGTCGAGCAGCACCACCGGGGTCTTGCCGTTGCCCAGGCGCTCCAGGTAATCGGGCTGGTAGTCGGGCTCGTCGGAGACCGGCGAGAGGATGATCCCCGCCACGCGATAACCGAGCAGGGTGTCCACGGCCTTGCTTTCCAATTCCTCCAGCTCGTCGGTGTCCACCAGCATGATGGTGTAGCCGTGCTTTTTCGCCTCGCGGGAAATCGCCTTGATCATTTCGCTGTAGAACGGGTTGTCCACTGACGCGGTGATCACGCCGATGATCAGGCTTTCGCTGCGCTTGAGCCCGCGGGCGAAGGCGTTGGGCACGTAGTCCAGCTCACGCGCCACCTCAAGGATCCGCGCCAGGGTGGCGGGCTTGACCAGGTCAGGTTTGCTCAACGCCCGCGACACCGTGATGGTGGTCATGTTGACCCGTTTGGCGATGTCGCTGATGGTGACGGATTTTTTCTTGTTCATCGGCAGGTGGGACCAGGAGAAAACATCAGGAGGCTAACATGGGCACCGGTTCAAAGCACCGGATCCCAACGCTGTGACCAATCGCTCTCGGCCTTGACCACCCCGCGCAGCAGCACCAGGGCCTGTTGCAGGATCGCCGAATCACGCTCGCGCGAGTACACAAGGTAAGTCGGGAAACTGAACTCCGGGGCCTTGGGCACGCGTTCCATCACTCCGCTTTCAAGGTAACTCTGCACCACCCGCGTGCGGAAATAACCGCTGCCGCCATTTTCCAGGATGTACTGCAAGGCCAGCGGCCCGAGGTTGAAACTCACGGCGGCGCGGGCCTTGTCCGGCAGGGCGGCGTCGTGTTGCTGGCGAAAGCCCGGGCCCCAGTCGATATACACATAGGGATCGGGACGGCTGGCCAGGCGCACCAGGATCAGTTTTTCCTCCAGCACCTGCTCCACCTGCAACCCCGGCCAGTACTGCGGCTGGAACACCAGCGCGGCGTCCAGCACGCCCAACTCCAGCTGGCGCAACAGGTATTCACCGTCACGCACTTCGGTGCGCAGCGCATGGCTGGGGATGTGTTCGCGCAGGGCCTTGGCCCAACCGAGCATCAACGGGTTGCACAGGCTGACTTCGCCGCCGATATGCAACACATTGCGATAACCCTCGGGCAACGGCAGGTCACGGCGCGCCGCTTCCCAGGTTTGCACCAGTTGATTGGCATACACCACAAACGCCTCGCCATCGGCCGTCAACCGCGCCCCGGCGCGGTTGCGCACAAACAGGGTGCTGTCGAGCTGGCTTTCGAGCTTTTGCACGCGAGCGGTGATGGCGGTCTGGGTGACGTGCAGCTTCTCGGCGGCTGCGGCCAGGCTACCGCAGCGGGTGATTTCGAGGAAAGTGCGTGCCAGTTCGATGTCCATGTCGGCTCCGGAGGGGGTGGAGGGGCATTGTAGTGTGACAATCGCAGATCAGTCTGTGAAATGCGCTTCAATGTGGGAGCTGGCTTGGCTTGGCTGCGATGCGTATGGGGATCCAGACAACTCGTTCTTCTGAGTATGTGTACATATCCGTTGCTGCGGTCATGGCCACTTAGGGTTCCGCCCTTACGGCGGCTCACTTTGGAAAAGCCCCAAAGTAAGCAAAGGGCTCTTGCCCCACCACTCGGCACCTCGCCTAGGCTCGGTGTGCCCGTCATCCGACATTGATTTGGGGGGCCGCCGCGATGGGCCATCCCTGGCCCAGCGCGGCTAACCCGGCGTCCTGCCGGGTTACCCCCCAAATCAATATCGGATGACGGCCAGCGTGGTTTAACGGGGCGCTTAAGATCAAAATCACAAGCAAAGCGAGGCGGCCTGACAGCCGACCTGGTTATCGAAGCGTGCACGTACCCCTGTAGGAGCGGGCTTGCCCGCGATGACGGCAGGTCTGCCAACAGATTCATCGACTGATACACCGCCATCGCAGGCAAGCCCGCTCCTACAGGGGAATGCAGCTTCGCGCTCTGGCTTTGCTGTTGCCCTGCTTTTGATCTGGCTTTTGATCTCAGGCGCCCCGTCAAACCACGATGGCCGCAGGCAGGTATTGCGCAGTGGGCACCCCGGCAGGATGCCGGGGTAGCCGCGACACGGCCATGGATGGCCGATCGCGGCGGGCCCACAGAGCAATGCCTGACTGCGGGCATGCCGAGCCTAGGCGAGGCACCGAGTGGTGGGGCAAGAGCGCTTTGGTTACTTTCGCGCTTTTCAAAAGTGAGCCGCTGTAAGGGCGGAACCCTAAGTGGCCGTGACCGCAGCAACGGATATGTACACAACCCCAAGAACCATCAAAAAATTGTGTAGATACCCATGCGCATCGCAGCCAAGCCAGCCCCCCCATTTGCTTGGGAGTCAGCCCAAGTCTTTCGGCGCCTGCAAGTGCTGGGTCGGGAATGCCTGGGCGTATACCTGGCACACCCGCAACACCTGCTCATCGGCAAACCGCGCACCCACCACATGCAAGCCCACCGGCAATCCATTGGCCGCCAACCCGCACGGCACCGAGGCCGCCGGTTGCTGGGTGAGGTTGAACGGATAGCTGAACGGCGTCCACTCCATCCATTCGCCCAGCCCAGAGCCCGGTGGCACGTTATGCCCGGCGTCAAAAGCGGTGATCGGCAGCATCGGCGAGACCAGTAGGTCGTAGTGCTCATGGAACGCCGCCATGCGCGCCACCAATGCCGCCCGGGCTTCCAGGGCCGCGTTGAAGTCGCCCAGGCTGAGGCGTTCGCCCTGTTGCGCAATGCGCAGCAGGCCGGGGTCGAGCAGATCGCACTGGGCGCCGCTCAACTGCCCGGTCAGGCGCGCCGCGCCGGCGAACCACAGGGTGTTGAACACCTCCAGCGGGTCGCTGAACCCCGGGTCGATCTGTTCCACATGCGCCCCCAGTTGCACCAGGCCCGCGACTGCCTGCACGACCACCTTGGCCACCTGCGGGTCGACGTCCACGTAGCCAAAATCAGGGCTGTAGGCGATGCGCAGGCCCTTGAGGTCCGTGCCCGGCGTGAGCCATGGCGTGTTGCGCGGCGCGCCGATCAGGCCGTCCCGGGCATCCGGTTGGGCCACGGTTTGTAGCATCAGCACGGCATCTTCCACGGTGCGGGTCATCGGTCCCAGGTGCGAGAGGATCGTCATCGAGCTGGCCGGCCATTGCGGCACGTAGCCAAAGGTCGGCTTGATGCCGAAGGTGCCGGTAAAGGCGCAGGGAATGCGGATCGAGCCGCCGGCATCGCTGCCCTGGTGCAACACGCCAAGGTTCAGCGCCGCCGCCGCGCCCGCGCCGCCGGACGAACCACCGGCCGTGGTGCGCGTGTCCCAGGGGTTGCGGGTGATGCCGTACAGCGGGTTGTCGGTCACGCCTTTCCAGCCGAATTCCGGGGTGGTGGTCTTGCCCAGCAACACTGCACCGGCCTTGCGCATAAACGCCGAAAAAGGCGCATCGACGTCCCACGGCCCGGTGGCGGATGAGGTGCGTGAGCCCTTGCGCGTGGGCATGCCGGCCGTCAGGGTCAAATCCTTGATCGACGCCGGCACCCCGTCCAGCGCACCGCAGGGTTGGCCCTTGAACCAGCGCTGTTCCGAGGCTCGCGCGGCGTTCAAGGCGCCTTCGGGGTCGACGTGGCAGTACGCGTTGACCACCGGGTTGTAGCGCTCGATACGCAGCAACGTGTCTTCGGTCACTTCCACCGGCGACAGGCTTTTATCGCGGTAGCGTGCCAGCAGTTGCACGGCCGTCAGGTTGGCGATATCAGTCATGCTGCGGGACCTCCCTGGGCTGCATTGACCATGGCCCGCAGCAAGACCGCGCAGCCGGCGGCCAAATCATCCGGCGCGGCATTTTCGATTTCGTTGTGGCTGATGCCGCCTTCGCACGGCACAAAAATCATCCCGGCCGGGCCCAGTTCAGCGACAAAAATTGCGTCGTGCCCGGCGCCGCTGACAATGTCCATGTGGCTCAGGCCCAGCACCTGGGCGGCATCGCGCACGGCGTTGACGCAGGTGGGATGAAAGTCCAGCGGCGGGAAGTCGGCGGTGGGCGTCAGTTCATAGCTCAAGCCATGCTGCTGGGCTGTGGCCTCGATCACCTGGCGCACTTCATCGACCATGGCCTGCAGCTTGTCGGCATGCAGGTGGCGCAGGTCGATGGTCATCTGCACTTGGCCTGGGATCACGTTGCGCGAGCCCGGATGCAGGGTCAGGCAGCCGACGGTGCCGCAGGCGTGAGGTTGCTGTTGATGGGCAATGCGGTTGACCGCGCTGACCACCTGCGCGGCACCCACCAAAGCATCCTTGCGCAGGCGCATGGGCGTGGGGCCGGCGTGGGCCTCGACGCCGGTGAACGTCAGGTCGAACCACTTCTGGCCCAGGCAGCCCATGACCACGCCAAGGGTGATGGCCTGATCTTCCAGCACCGGGCCCTGCTCGATATGCGCCTCGAAATAGGCGCCCACCGGGTGCCCGAGTACCGCGCGCGGGCCGGCGTAGCCAATGCGCTGCAACTCGGCGCCCACCGACAGGCCTTGCTCGTCCTGTTTGTCGAGGGTCTCCTGCAGGTCGAATTTGCCGGCAAACACTCCCGAACCCATCATGCACGGCGGGAAGCGCGAGCCTTCTTCGTTGGTCCACACCACCACTTCAATCGGCGCTTGGGTCTGGATCTGCAAGTCATTCAGGGTGCGGATCACTTCCAGGCCGGCCATCACCCCATAGCAGCCGTCGAACTTGCCGCCGGTGGGCTGGGTGTCGATATGGCTGCCGGTCATCACCGGTGGCAGGTCCGGGTTAAGTCCGGCGCGGCGGGCAAAAATATTGCCGATCGCATCCACAGTGACGCTGCACCCGGCCGCCGTACACCACTGCACAAACAGGTCGCGGGCCTGGCGGTCGAGGTCGGTCAGGGCCAGGCGGCACACGCCGCCCTTGGCCGTGGCGCCGAGTTGGGCCAGGTCCATCAGCGACTGCCACAGGCGGTCGCGGTTGATCAGCGGGGCGTTGCTCTTGAGCGGTTGCGCAAAACTATTCATCAGCAGTCTCCGGTCAGGCACTCAGGGCCAGGTAGCGGTTCTTGATCGTCGGGTCGGCGCGAAAGGCCTCGGCGCTGCCTTCGTAGACCACGCGGCCCTGTTCGAGCACGTAGTGGCGGTCGGCAAGCTTGTCGCAGACCAACAGGTTCTGCTCCACCAGCAACACCGGCAGGCCGTCCTCCTTGATCTTGCGCAGGATCTTCACCAGTTCGTCGACGATCACCGGGGCCAGGCCTTCGGTGGGTTCGTCGAGGATCAGCAGCTTGGGATCGTTGAGCAGGGCGCGGGCGATGGCCAGCATCTGTTGTTCGCCCCCGGACAACGCATGGCCGGCGTTTTTGCGCCGCTCCTTGAGGCGCGGGAACATCGCGTACACGTCCTCCATTTGCCAACGGCTGGTCTTGCGCACGGCGATGCGCAGGTTTTCTTCCACCGTGAGCAGGCGGAAGATCCCGCGGTTCTCCGGCACCAGCGCTAATCCCTGGCGGGCAATTTCAAAGATTTTCTGCCCCACCAGCGGTTTGCCGTTGAAGTGAATCTGCCCCTGGCGCGGGCAGATAATCCCCAGGATGCTGCGCAGGGTGGTGGTCTTGCCGGCGCCGTTACGGCCGAGCAGGGTCACCAGTTCGCCGGGGTTGACGGTCAGGGACACGCCCTCCAGGACGTGGCTCTTGTCGTAGTAGGAATGGATATTGTCGACGGTCAGCATCAGGCGGCCTCTCCCAGGTAAGCAGTGCGTACGCGTTCGTCGGCGCGCACGAATTCCGGTGTGCCTTCGACCAGGATCTGCCCGTGGCTCATCACCGTGATGCGTTGGCTGATGGACATGACGATGCTCATGTTGTGCTCGATCAGCAGCACCGTATGGTCACGGCCCAGGTCGCTGATCAGTTGGGTCATGATCGGG
Source organism: Pseudomonas sp. WS 5010 (assembly GCF_012985565.1). NCBI lineage: Bacteria > Pseudomonadati > Pseudomonadota > Gammaproteobacteria > Pseudomonadales > Pseudomonadaceae > Pseudomonas > Pseudomonas sp. WS 5010. The sequence continues at coordinate 602,901 of NZ_JAAQWQ010000001.1, forward strand.
ATGTCGTCGATGCCCATGCCCGAAGTGGGCTCGTCGAGCATCAACAGCTTGGGCTTGGAGCAGATCGACATGCCCACCTCCAGCACCCGTTGCTGGCCGTGGGACAGTTCACCGGCCAGGGTCTCGGCGCGGGCGGTGAGTTGCAGGCGCTCCAGGACCTGGTCGGCCATCTCCAGGTGTTCGCGCTGGCTATCCACCCGCCGCCAGAAGTTCAGGGCCCGTGCGCCGTCACGGCCCTGGGCGGCCAGGCGCAGGTTTTCGCGCACGCTGAGGTTCTGGAACAGGCTGGTGAGCTGGAACGAACGGGCCATGCCCAGGCCCACACGGCCGTGGGCCGGTTTGCGCATCAGGTTCTGGCCGTCGAAGTGGATTGCGCCTGCGGTGGCCTGGCGCTCGCCGGTCAGGCAGTGAAACAGGCTGGTCTTGCCGGCACCGTTGGGGCCGATGATGGTGTGGATGGTACCGGCCTCGACCTTGAGATTGACGCCGTTGACGGCATGGAAGGCGCCGTAGGCCAGTTCCAGGTCTTTGGTTTCCAACAGGATGCTCATAGCAGCTCCTCCTTGGTCACGGCGGCGGCCTTGCGGCTGCCACGCACACGTTCGAACAGCGCCGACAGGCCGCCCCACAAGCCTCCGCGCATAAAGATCACCACCAGGATCAGGATCACCCCCAGCAGCATCAGCCAGCGTGGCCACAGGTCGGAGAGAAAGTCCCCCAGCAGCACAATGGAGCCGGCGCCCAGCAATGAGCCGAACAGCGAGCCGGTGCCGCCGACGATGGTCATGATCAGGATGTTCTCCGACATCACCAGGTCGATATTGGACAGCGGCACAAAGTGCAGGAGCATGGCGTACAGCGCCCCGGCAATCCCGGTGACCGCGCCAGACAGCACAAACACCAGGATCTTGAAGTGGCGCGTGTCGTAGCCGATGGCCGAGGCGCGGGTTTCGTTTTCGCGGATCGCCATCAGCGTGCTGCCGAACGGTGACGCGATGACCCGGCGTGCGCCGATAAAGATCAGCAGGAACAGCACCGCGACAAAGCCATAGAACACCCGGGCGTCGGCCAGGGACAGCAGCACCGTGTCACCGATGCGGATTTCCGGGCGTGGCACACTGAGCAGGCCGTTGTCGCCGCCGGTCCAGTCGCTCAGGGTGTAGGCCAGGAAGTAGGCCATCTGGCTGAAGGCCAAGGTCAGCATCACGAAGTAGATGCCGGTGCGGCGGATCGCCAGGGCGCCCACCAGGAAGGCCAGGAACCCGCCGACCAGGGCCGCGCCGAGCAGCGCGCTGAACAGGCCCAGTTGCAGGTGGATCATCAGCAAGGCGGCGCAATAGGCACCGGCGCCGAAGAAGATGCCTTGGCCGAACGACAGCAGCCCGGTGTAGCCCAGCAACAGGTTGCAGGCCAGGGCGGCGAGGGCAAAGATCAGGATCTCGGTGGCCAGGGTCGCCGAGGGCAGGATCAACGGCAGGCCGATCAACACCGCCAGCACCCACAGCAACATGGCCCTGGATTGGGTCTTGGCGAACGGCAGGGGGTTTTTCTCACTCATCTCAAGCTCTCCCGAACAGGCCATAAGGGCGTACCAGAATCACCACGGCCATGGCGCCGTAGATCATCAGGCTCGCGCCTTGGGGCCACAGGGTGGTCATCAGGCTCTGCACCACGCCCACCAGCAGGCCGCCCACCAGGGCGCCGCCGAACGAACCCATGCCGCCGATCACCACCACCACGAAGGCGATGCCGAGGATCTCCGGGCCGACAAAGGGCTGGGCACCGCGCAACGGGGCAAACAGCACCCCGGCGATCCCGGCCAGGGCCACGCCAAGGGCGAAGGTCATGGAGAACAGGCGGAAAATATTGGTGCCAAGCAGGGATACCGTCTCGGTGCTTTCACTGCCGGCCCGCACCAGGGCGCCAAAGCGCGTGCGCTCCAGCAGCAGCCACAGGCCCAGGCCCACCAGCCCCGAGAACACAATCAAAAACAGGCGGTAGTAGGGGTACACGAAGTCGCCGACCACCAGTACCCCGCGCAGCAGTTCCGGCACGGCGACGCTCTTGCCCACCGGGCCCCAGATCATCACGCTGGCTTCCTGGATGATCAACGCAATGCCCAGGGTCACGAGGATCTGGAACATGTGCGGCAGGTGGTAGATGCGCTGGATCAATAATCGCTCGATCAGCCACGCCAGTGCGGCCACCACCAGCGGCGCGATCAGCAGGGCCAGCCAGAAGCTTTCGGTGAGGCTGACGACGGTGTAGCAGATGTACGCGCCCAGCAAAAAGAACGCGCCGTGGGCGAAGTTGACGAAGTTCAACAGGCCGAAAATGATCGTCAGCCCGACCGCAATCAGAAAGTAGATCATCCCCAGGCCCAGGCCGTTGAGAATCTGGAACAGGTAAAGATTGAGCATGCAGGAATCCTCCAACAGGCGGCCGCGGTCAACGGCCCTGTCGTGTGTTACCGGTGAAAGTGGGCGGATCAGCCGAGCTTGCAGCCCGTGGCTTCTACCGGTGGGAACGACTGGCCGGCGCTGAGGACTTTGGCCAGGTCATCCTTGTCGGCCATGTCGCCCGTGGCCTTGCCCACCAGCAGGTAGTAATCCTTGATCACCTGGTGGTCGCCGGCGCGGATCGTTTCCTTGCCGGTCGGGCCGTCGTAGCTCAGGCCCTGCATGGCCTTGGCCACGGTGGGGCCGTCGAAGCTGCCGGTGGCCTTGATGGTGTCGAGCATGACCTTGGTGCTGATGTAGTCGGCGGCCAGCGGGTAGGTGGGGTTGATCCCGTACTTGGCCTGGGTCAGCTTGACCAGTTCGCGGTTGAGCGGGGTGTCGACCTGGTGCCAGTACTGCGCGCCGAGGTACACGCCTTCGAGCACATCGCTGCCCAGTTCCTGGAACTGATCGAGTCCTGCGGACCACACCAGCAGCACTTTCATGCGCTCCTTGATACCGAAGTTGACGGCCTGGCGCAGGGTGTTGGAGGACTGGCTGCCGAAATTCAGCAACACCAGCACATCGGGGCGGGCGGCGATGGCGTTGGTCAGGTAGCCGGAAAATTCCTGTTCCTGCAATGAGTGATAGCTGTTGCCCACGTGCTCCAGGCCGCTTTCGGCCAGCACGCTCTTGGCGCCTTCGAGCAAGGCTTCGCCGAACACGTATTGGGGGGTGATGGTGTACCAGCGCTTGGCCTCGGGCAGCAGCTTGATCAGCGGCACCAGGGTTTCGCGGATCGCGCCATAGGTGGGCACCGACCAGCGGAAGGTCGCGCCGTTGCAGTCCTTGCCGGTGACTTCATCGGCGCCTACCGGGGTCATGAACACCCCGCCAACCTTATCGACTTCCTTGGCCACCGCCAGCGCCGAGGACGACAGGGTGCAGCCCTGGAAGAACCGCGCGCCGTCCTGGCCAATCGCCTCCTGGACCTTGCGCACCGCCTTGCCGGCGTTGCCTTCGGTGTCGATCACCTTGTAGTTCAGTGGGCGCCCGAGGAGCTCGGGGTACTGCGCCACGGCCAGGCGTGAACCCATGTCGGCAAACTTGCCATAGCTGGCAAAGGCGCCAGACATGGACTTGAGGCCGTAAAAGGTAAACGGTTCGGCGGCGAATGCCCCGCGCACGCTCAGCGGAAGGCTGAGCGCGGCGGCGGCGGTGAGGCTGGCTTTCAACAACGTACGACGCTGCATGGGGTGACTCCCTGGTTTAGTTATTGGCAGGAGTGGCAATGGCGATACGGTGGAGCACGGCCTGTGGGCAGGCCTTTTTTATTGAAGTCAAACACGGTTGAAACTGTAGGAGCTGGCTTGCCTGCGATAGCGGTTGATCAGTTGAGAAAATTTGCCTGACCGACCGCTATCGCAGGCAAGCCAGCTCCTACAGGGATTTGTGGTGTGTTCAGGAGTGGTCGAACTCCAGCAAAAAATGCGGGCTGACCTGGCCTTCCAGCGCGGTCATGTGGTGTTCGGCGTCGCACATGTGTTCATGCATCAGGCTGCGCACGGCCGCTTCATCGTTGGCACGAAACGCGCTCAACAGTTGCTTGTGATAGTCCAGGTTGGCCGCGTCGAACTGCTTGCGCTTGGGCTTGTAGGCCTTTTTCAGCACCACCAGGTCGCGCAGCAGGTCGTTGAGGAACTGCGCCATGAAACTCAGCAGCGGGTTGGGGCAGGCCCTGGCCAGCAAATTGTGGAACTCCAGTTCCGCCAGGCGTTGCTCACGCTGGCCGGCTTCGCTGTCTTCCGGGGCGCTGCAAAAGTCCACGTTGTCTTGCAGGGCGCGATAGTCGTCTTCGCTCAGGCGCCCCAGCACCGACACGGCCAGCTCCACCTCGATCACTTTGCGCAACTGGTACACCTGCTCGCCATCCAGGTGCTGGAAGTGCAGGTAGTTGCGCAAGGCACGGCTGGCCGGCTCCGTGCCGGCCTGGTTCAGGTACGCGCCACCGGTTGGGCCGGTGCGGGTGCTGACCAGGCCTTCGACCTCCAGGGCCTTGAGCGCTTCGCGGGCCGAGCCCTTGGAGCACTGGAAGCTCTCCATCAGCTCGCGCTCGGTGGGCAAGCGGTCGCCGGGCTTCAAGGCATCGGTGACGATCGAGCGCTTGACCGACTCGACAATCACATCGGAAAGCTTCTGGCGTTTGCGTCGCAGGGGGCGGCTGAGCATGGTTTTCTATTTATCGTATTAATGCGGATAAATAGCACTTAATAGGGGTTGGGACGGGGCGTCAACGGCGGGGGTCGTTTTCAGGTAAAACAGGTCGTAAACCACCTTTGGACTAGCAGGCCAACTCAAATCAACTGTGGGAGCTGGCTTGCCTGCGATAGCGGTTTATCAACTGAGAAAATATTGCCTGAGCCACTGTTATCGCAGGCAAGCCAGCTCCTACAGTTGAGTTGTGGAGTTAGGCAGATTGAGCCTGGCGCAGTAATTGCGTGCCTTGGTGCTCCAGTCTTTGTGCAGGAGCACCCGAGCATGCAATTACGAGCCTTGCGGTATTTTCACGAGGTGGCGCGCTGCGCCTCGTTGCGTAAGGCGGCCGAGCGTTTGTACGTCACGCCCACTGCCGTCAGCCGGCAGATCGAACACCTGGAACACTTCTTTGGCGCCGCGCTGATTGAGCGCGGCCCGCGCGGTATCCGCCTGACGGTAGAGGGCGAGTGCCTGGCCGAGCAGGTCACCAGTACCCTGCGCGGCCTCGATCAGGTGCGCGATGTGATCGCCAGCCGGCAAAGCCAGGTGGCGGGTAACATCAGCATTCATGTGTCAGAAAGTATCGTTTCCACGGTACTGGCGCCGGTACTCGCGGCGTTCTACCGGGCGCACCCCAAGGTCACGTTCAATATCGTGATCGCCAGCGCCTCGGCCACTCTGGATGCACTGTGCAGTGGCGAGGCCGACCTGGGCCTGGCGTTCTATCTGCAGGAGCGGGCCGATGTGGAAGTCACCGCGCAATGCGAGTTGTGGCACCGCGTACTGGTCAGCGCCGAACACCCGTTTGCCCAGCGCGACAGCATTGAGTTGCGCGAGCTTGAAGGCCAGCCCCTGGCCATTCCCGACTCGGCGTACGGCGTGCGCCAGGCCTTGGAGGCGGCGGCGAAAAAGCGTGGGGTGACGATCCAGCCGGTGTTTACCACCAGCTCCCTGGAAGTGCAGAAAAGCCTGGCCCGGCAACGGGCGGCGGTCTTGATCCTGCCCCAGGTGGATGCCGATGCCCGCGACCTGGGTGATGGCCTGGTGGCGGTGCCAATTGCCGATGAGCACCTGGGGCGGATTCGCATTGACCTGTGCGGCTACCGCAACCGACCGCGCTCGGTGGCGGTCCTCAAATGCCAGGACATGCTGGCCAGCGCCATGCAGCGTTGCGCGCTGGTGGACTAATCGGCCAGGCAACGGGTCGACGACGGCGGCTGTCTGCCCTGGGCCAGGTAGATGCCGGCCCAGCGGTTCACGCACTGGCTGGCATCGGTGGTGGTGCTCTGTAGATAGGGGCCCTTGAGCCGCAGGGTGGCGGGCAGCGTGTCGGATGCCTGGGCGGTGCTTGCGTCGGGCTCGATCAGCACCATGCGCTCGACACGGTCGGCAAACAATTGGGCGTACTCGGCACCCAACAGATTGCCCTGGGCAATGCCCAGGAAGCTGACGCGTTGCTCCCCCAGTTGCTGGCGCACAAACTCCATGTCCCACGCCGATTGTTCGTTGGCCACGCCCTTGCGCGGGCTTAGTTCAACGACGTCGTAGAGGCGCGTCAGCGTGCGGTATGCCTCGGTGTTGTAGTACTTCCAGACGGTTGCCAGATGCACCGCGAACACCCCATGCAAATTCGCCTGGGCCGTGGCCGGTCGCGCGAAGATCACGCCCCGGCGCTCCAGGGGCTGCTGGGCACCGACCCGGGTGAGGGTCAGGCGGTAGGTGCGTGCGTCGGGGGCCTGGTGGTCCAGCGGCACGGTGACGATGCCGCACTGGGTACGCGCCACCACCTCCTGGTCAAGCGCCCGCCCGGGCAGGCGCGGGCAATCCACCAACCATTCGATACCGGGCGCCGCGGCATGGCCGGGAGAACTCAAGAGCATCATCCATCCACTGATGAGGCAAAGCGCTGCTGCTTTCAAAGGTTTCATCCGCGTTCCTGGGTAACCGTCCATAGGGAACAGGCTTTTTACCAAGGGCGGCGGCGAGCCAATGCCGGAGCAGTCGCATGTAGGGTGTAAGAATTCTGAATTTTACCCGTCGGCAACTGCTGATGCCGACGGGCGGGTGTCAGAACAGGTTGATGGGGAAATTGCCGACGATCCTGAATTCGTCATAGCTGCCGTCAATCTGCCCGCCACTGGCGCGGTGGTTGTAGACGATGGTGCGCAGGACCGAGTTTTTCAACTTCCCCGATTGCACCACATACGCCAGCATCAAGCCGTTTTCGTTGTGCTTGGCGTTGTCCAGCCCGCGCACGTTGTAGCCGGTGTTGTGGCCGTTGCGATCACCCTCGTAGTGCGTGCCGTCGATGCCCCAGCCCTTGGCGTGCCACAGGCTGGCGGTCAGGCCGGGCACGCCGTAGGCGGCCAGGTCAAGGTCGTAGCGCAGTTGCCAGGATTTTTCGTTGGGGCCGTTGTAGTCCGAGTACAGCGAGTTGGCCATGTAGTTGCCGGTGGACTCCCACACATAGTCGAAGTACTCGTTGCCGAACACCTGTTGCCAGGCCAGGGTCAGGCTGTGGGCCTGGTGGTTGGCAGTCACGGCCAGGCTGGCGGCGTCGTTGTCGATGTAGCCCAGGCGCTGCTGGCCGGAATCCTCGGTGTGGTAGTAGTGCAGGGCGGTCTTGAGGGCAAGTGTGTTTTTGTCGCCGATGCGATGGGTCAGCCCCAGGTAGTACTGGTCCCACATGTCCTCGAAGCGCGAGCCGTAGAGGCTGGCTTCCAGGCCGTAGCCCGGCTTGAGCGTGGCCCCCAGGTAACTGATGCGCGCGCCGCTGTAGGCGCGGTTGCCGAAGGTGGTGGTCAGGCGCTCGGCGCCGGTGCCGGTGCGCGGGATGGCCCGGTCGAAACTGCCGCCCTGGATCGACAGCCATTCCAGTTCGTTGCTGTACAGGCCCACGCCCTGGAAGCTGGAGGGCAGGGCGCGGTTGTCCTTGTAGCGCAGGATCGGGTTGTCGGTCATCAGGCGCCCGGCCTTGAGCTCGGTATTGGACAGGCGCAACCGCACATCGCCCACCCCCAGCCGGCTCCAGGTCGGGATCGCATCGCCGTCGCTGTCCACCAGCACGCGGTCGCCGCCATTGGCCACCTTGCCATGCCCGCGCTGCAGGTTGACCGCACTGAATACGCCGACATCCACCCCCACGCCAATCACACCCTGGGTGTAGCCGGAGCTGTATTTGAGCATGGCGGTCTGCACCCAGGTTTCGCGCACGCGGGTGCGTTCGATGCCACCGGGTTTCTTGATGCTCAGGTAGGTGCTGCGCTGGGTGTGCTGGTTGGAATAGTAGTGACGCAGGTTCAGGTCCAGGCTGCTGCCCTCGATAAAGCCCGGAGCGCTGGCCTGGGCGTTTTCTTGCGCATAAGCCTGGGTGCCGGTCGCCAGGGTGGCGGCCAGGAAAAGACGTGGATACATGGTTAATCCCCACACAAAGAAGAAACTGTAGGAGCGAGCTTGCTCGCGAAAAGCCGGAGACCGCCGCGTGCATCCAGAATGCGCGCGTTATCGTTGACGGTCTTCGCGAGCAAGCTCGCTCCTACATGAAGGGTGCATACGCGCTGTTCAGCGAACCGGGGCTTCTGTGAGCCGGGTTTCGCGGGCCGGGGTGCCGGGCAGCACGGGCCGGGTTTCCTTGGCGAACCAGGCAGCGGTGAGGCACACCAGGTTGGCGATCAGCAGGTACCACACCGGTGACATCGGGTCGCCCGTGGTGCCGATCAACCAGGTGATGATGATCTGCGCAGTGCCGCCAAACGCCGCCACACCAAACGCGTAGACGATGGAGAAACCGGTGGAGCGCACGGATTTGGGGAAGCTCTCCACCAACAGCACGATCAACGCCGCGCCGCTCATGCCATGCAGGCCCGAGAGCACTGCCAGGGTCAGGAGGAAGGTCGACGGGCTGGGGTGTTCGGTCATCAATTGCAAGGCCGGGAACAGGATCAGCAACAGCACCACCCGGGGCGTCATCAGGATCACCCGGCGCCCGAAACGGTCGCACAACATGCCGCCGGCCACCGCGCACACCGCCATGGCCGCGCCGGCCACCAGGGTCGAGAGCATGGAAATACTGGTGGGCAACTTCAGCTCTGTCAGGGCAAAGGTGGTCATGTAGTTGAGGAAGTACTGGGTGATGGTGCTGCCCGAGAGGATCAGCAAACCCAGGACCAGCGCGCGCCGATGCTTGCCGCAGACTTCGCGCACCAGATCGCCGGTGCTGGTGGTTTCGCCCTGGCCGTGGAAGGTCTCGGCCAGGTTACGGCGGATATAGATCCCAATCGGCAACACCAGCAGGCCAAACACGAACGGCACGCGCCAGCCCCAGCTGTTGAGGTCTTCGGGGGACATCACTTTGGTCAGGGTATAACCCACCAGCCCTGCGGCCATGGCGGCGACACCCTGGGCCACCACTTGCCAACAGGCGTAGGTGCCGCGTTTGTGCGCTGGCGCGGCTTCAAGGATATAGGTGGTGGCGGGGCCGGCTTCACCGCCCCAGGCCAGGCCCTGGATCATGCGGGTGACCACCAGCAGGATCGGCGCGGCAATCCCGATGGTCTCGTAGCCGGGCAATATCGCAATACTGCCGGTGCCCACCGCCATCATCACCAGGGTCAACAGCATCGCCGGCTTGCGCCCGACGCGGTCGGCGTAGGCGCCAATCAGCACCGCGCCCAGGGGCCGCACGATAAAGCCGATGCCAAAGGCGGTGACCGAGAGCATCAAGCTGACGAAGGCGCTGTCGGACGGGAAAAACGTGTGGCCGATCATCACCGCGAAGGTCGCGTAGACCCCAAAGTCGAAAAACTCCACGGCATTGCCCAGCACCACGGCGAAGATGCTCTTGCGGCCGGCGTCCGGCGATGGCGTTTCGGGTGTGTGCTCGGGACCCTCGCGAGTCAATTGTTCAGTGTGCATACCAGCCCCTCGGTTTTAGTTATAGGTCGCCCAGGCCCCGGCCTTGTGGCCAGGGAGCGGGCGTGTGGGTGGGCAGTTCAGTTACAGCGTCAAGGTCAGTTCGGGTTCGGCCATTGGTGGATTGCGCCACGCCAGCTCTCATAGGTTTTTGCGATTTGCAGCAGCCAGATATCGGCAAAGCGGGGGGCGATCATCTGCAGGCCGATGGGCATGCCATCGGCGGCGAAACCACAGTTGATCGACAGCGCCGGTTGCTCGCCCATGTTCCAGGGCACGGTGAACACGATGTGTTCGAACGGCAATTGCGGGTCATTGCTCGGCGATGGCCATTGGGCGGGGAACGCGTTGACCTGGTTGGTGGGCGACAGGATCAGGTCCAGGTCGCTGAAGGCCTGGGCGGCGCGGCGGCGCATCTCGAAGGTCTGGTTGAACCCCTGCACCGCCTGTACGCCGCTGATGTCGGCACCAGGGGCGGCCCAGTCGCGGATGTACGGCAAGACTTTATCGAACTGCTCGCTGCTCAAGGCCGACAAGTCGCCCCATTGCCGGGCGCGCCAGAACTGGTCGAGGCCGTCGAGCTGGGCGCGGTCCATGATCGGCGGGATCAGCGTGACCCTGGCGCCATGGGCTTCGAACAGGCGTGCGGCGTGCTCCACCGCCTCACACACGAAACCTTCCGGTTGCAGGCCGGCACCTGGCTCGAGCATCAGCCCGACCCGCAGGCCCCTGACCGACAGCGGCTGGTTGCTCCACTCGCTGGTGAGCGGCGGCAGGCTGGTGGCGTCGCGGGCGTCGGGGCGGGCCAGGTGCTGCATCATCAAGACGCAGTCGTCCACCGTGCGGGTCATGGGCCCGGCGGTGCGGCCGGTGTAGTACGGGTCGATCGGGATGCGCCCCAGGGTCGGCTTGAACCCCACCAGGCCACACCAGGCGGCGGGCAGGCGCACCGAGCCGCCGATATCGGTGCCGATATGCAACGGCCCGTAACCGGCGGCGGCCGCCGCGCCAGCCCCCGAGCTGGAACCGCCGGTGTTGTTGGCGGTGTTCCACGGGTTGCGGGTGATGCCATGGAAGCTCGACAAGCCGGAGGAGAGCATGCCGAAATCCGGGACAGTGGTCTTGGCCAGCACAATCGCCCCGGCTTCGCGCATCCGCGCGGCGGGCGGGGCGTCCCTGAGGGCCGGGGTCAGGCGGGTGGCGGCGCTGCCGAGGGGAATCGGCGTGCCTTCGGTGGCTATCAGTTCCTTGATGGTCACGGGCACACCATCAAGCACGCCGTTGGGCTGGCCTTTGTTCCAGCGCTCGGTGGCGGCCTGGGCTTGCCGGCGTACCTGCTGTGGATCGAAGGCGTACAGCGCGCGGATCTGCGGCTCCCAGCGGTCGATATGGCCCAGCAGGTGGTCGTAGTAGTCGATGGGGGAGAGCTGGCGGCTGGCGAACTGCGCCAGCAATTGCGTGGCCGTGAGGTCGTGAAGATCGGTCATTGAGCGCTTCCTGGTGATGGGCCCTGGGGCTCATGGCGGGTGGCTGTTGGACCCGACTATATAAACCCTGGGCAGCAGCGACCATCACATTCGAAGCGGTGCAGTGTTGCGTTTTTGTGTGCACTCAATTGTCACGACTCTGGGCGCCGGCAATCCCTAATACCAGTCAGTCAAGCGCACATCCCCTGTGGGAGCGGGCTTGCCCGCGATAGCGGCGGTTCAGCCACTATTTTTGGCGGCTGGTATACCGTCATCGCAGGCAAGCCAGCTCCCACCTTTGATTTGTGGTGTGGCCCAAACTACTGCCCCGACGCACATCCCCTGTAGGAGCGGGCTTGCCCGCGATAGCGGCGGTTCAGCCATTATTTTTGGCGGCTGGTATACCGCCATCGCAGGCAAGCCAGCTCCTACCTTTGATTTGTGGTGTGGCCCAAACTACTGCCCCGACGCACATCCCCTGTGGGAGCGGGCTTGCTCGCGAAAGCGGTGGGTCAGCCACTGTTTTTGGCGGCTGGTATACCGCCATCGCAGGCAAGCCAGCTCCTACCTTTGATTTGTGGTGTGGCCCAAGCTTTTGCCCCGACGCAGATCCCTTGTGGGAGCGGGCTTGCTCGCGATAGCAGCGGTTCAGCCACTATTTTTGGCGGCTGGTATACCGTCATCGCAGGCAAGCCAGCTCCTACCTTTGATTTGTGGTGTGGCCCAAACTACTGCCCCGACGCACATCCCCTGTGGGAGCGGGCTTGCCCGCGATAGCGGCGGTTCGGCCACTATTTGTGGCGGCTGGTATACCGCCATCGCAGGCAAGCCAGCTCCTACCTTTGATTTGTGGTGTGGCCCAAACTACTGCCCCGACGCACATCCCCTGTGGGAGCGGGCTTGCTCGCGAAAGCGGTGGTTCGGCCACTATTTGTGGCGGCCGGTATACCGCCATCGCAGGCAAGCCAGCTCCTACCTTTGATTTGTGGTGTGGCCCAAGCTTTTGCCCCGACGCACATCCCTTGTGGGAGCGGGCTTGCTCGCGAAAGCGGTGGGTCAGTCAACATCAATGTTTGCTGGGCCGACGTCTTCGCGAGCAAGCCCGCTCCCACATTTGATCTTCACTGCGTTGAGCATTGCGTTCGCTTGACTGATCGGCATTACGGCAAGCCCGCTCCCACACTGGATCAGCGCAACAATTGCTCGATGGCTTTGCATACCCGTGGATCATCACAATGCGCCACATTGAAGCGCATAAAATCATGCAGCCCCGGCTCATACCCAAACAGTGCCCCCGGCGCCAACACCATGCCGCGCTTGAGCCCGGCCTCGGCCAGTTGTTCACCCTTGACCCCGGCCGGCAGACGCGCCCAGATAAACATCCCCGCTTCATACCCCATGGGCAGCTCACAGCCACAGCGGCGCAACCACTGTTCCACCCGCGCACCGGCTTCCAGCAGGCGCTGGACCATGCGCTTGCGGTGCCGCGCATAGCTGCCTTCGCTGAGCAGGCGGTAGACCAGTTGCTCGAACAACTCCGAGGTCACGCCGCCGCTCATCAACTTCATGTTGGTCAGGTTGGCCGCCAATTGCGGCGCCGCCACCACATAGCTGACCCGGGTATTGGCGCTGAGGGTTTTCGAGAAGCCCGACAGATAGGTCACCTGCTCCAGCCCGGCGAGTGCCGCCAGGCGGGGCGGCGGGTTGGGGTGCAGGTCGCCGTAGAGGTCGTCCTCGATGATATGGCAGTGATACTGGCGCATCAGTTGCAGCAGCCCAAAGGCCTGGGCCGCGCTGAAGGAATGGCCGGTGGGGTTGTGCAGGATGCTGGTGGTCACATACAGGCTGGGCCGTTCCTCGCTGAGCAACTGCTCCAGGGCCGCCAGGTCGAAACCATCCGGGCCGCGCGGCAGTGTCACCACCTTGACCCCATGCAACGCCAGGTTGGCGTGGAAGTTGAAGTAGCACGGCGCATCCAGCAACACCGTGTCACCGGGGCGGGCCAGCAGGCGCATCAACATGTCCAGGCCTTGCAGGGTGCTGGGGGTGGTGATGATCTGTTCCACCGGCACCGCCAGCCCATCGCCCAGGAGTTTTTGTTGCAGGGCCTGGCGCAGCGGCAGGAAACCCGCCGGCGTGCCCATGCCGGCAACCCGCAGGGACGGGGCCCGTACCACACTGCGCAGGGCCTGGCGCATGGTCTCGGAATCGAGCCAGTCTTCGGGCAGGTGGCCGCCACCGGGGCGCAGTTCGCCCTGGCCGGTCAGCATCGGCCGGCGCAGCACACTGAGCAAATCCTGGGGCAGCAGGTCCACCCAGTTGCTGGACGATGGCTGCGTCTGGCGCTGGGCCACAAAGTGCCCGCGGCCCTGGCGCGAGGTCAGCAGGTGTTGGCCGCGCAGGCGGTCCAGGGCTTCATTGACGGTGAATTTTCCGACACCCAACTGTTGCCCCAGCTCACGCACCGACGGCAGTTTGCTGCCAGCGGCCAATTCGCCTTGTTCGATGGCACGGGCGAACGCCTCGACGATCTGCTGGACCTTGGGGGCGCGCTCATGAAAGTGGATCTGCGGAAGGGCCATCGCGATGTCCTGAAGTTTGCCGGTCACTTTACCGGTAAAGCCTGCATGAATAACCGCCGAGTTTACCTGCCCGGCGCCGGATCTGCGCCCTAGACTGCGCAACATTCCTTGCCGCCGTGAAATTACCCACCATGGTCACTGCCCTTACGCTGTCTTCGTTCCTGTATTTCCTGGTGTTGTGCAGCACCCTGGCCTTCAGCCCCGGCCCCATGACCCTGCTGCTGCTGAGCCTGGGGCTCAAGGACGGCCTGCGCCACTCCTTGCCGGCACAGTTCGGGGCCAGTGTGTCGTACCTGATTTCGATCCTGATCTTTGCCGTGGGCTTTTCCGAGCTGATCAAGGGCTACCCGCTGATTACCCAGGGCATCCAACTGGTGGGCGTGGCTTACATTCTGTACCTGGCCTACAAACAGTGGACCAGCAGCGGCGTGCAGATCAACACCAGCGGGCAAGGGCCAGAGACGCCCCGTGGCCTGTTCGGCAAGGGCTTGCTGACCGGCCTGTCCAACCCCAAGGCGATCATTCTGTTCAGCGCGGTGTTCCCGCAGTTTGCCGCCGTGGGGCAGGACAGCGCCGCCGGCGACATCGCGATCCTCGGCCTGACCTTCCTGGTCCTGCAGTTCGCCAGCGGCTGCCTGTATTGCTACTTCGGCCAGCGCATCAAGCATGTGCTCGAGTCGCCGCGCAAGCGGGTGCTGTTGCAGAAGGTCACGGCGGTGTTGCTGCTGGCCGTGGCGATGTTACTGGCCCGTGGATTCTCCAGCTAGGCGCCTGGCGTCAAGGGTTTGGCAAGGTGATGGACGCCTGGGATAACCCTCTGAGCGGTAGTGGCTATTTGCCGGTCCCCTGATAGACTTCCAGCATTCATCCAGGATCAGCCAGATCATGCCAGCCGCAGGAGGAAAAGGACTTCCGCTCGCCAGACGCCTGTACAAATCGCGGACCCTGGGGCTCACGCTCGGTTTCGTCTGTGTATTGGCCGGCATGTACCCGCTGGATCCGCCAGGCTGGGTCTGGGCCTGGATGCTGCTCAACGCCTTCGCCTGGCCGCACCTGGCCTACCAACTGGCACGCCGCGCCGAAAACTCCCTGCGCGCCGAACGCCGTCATCTATTGGTGGACTCGTTTTGTGGCGGCTTCTGGGTCGGTGCCATGCACTTCAACCCGCTGCCCAGCGTCACCACGCTGTCGATGATGACCATGAACAACGTCGCCATCGGTGGGCTGCGGTTCATGTTGATGGGCTGGGTGGCCCAGGCACTGGGCATCGGGGTGGCGCTGCTGCTGTTCGCCCCGGCCTATATCGCCCTGACCACGCCCGCCCAGCTTTACGCCTGCTTGCCGATCCTGATGCTTTATCCGCTGGCCCTGGGCTGGATCTGTTATCGCCAGGCCATCACGCTGGCCCGGCATAAGCGTGAACTACTGGCCCTGAGCCGCACCGACAGCCTGTCCGGCCTGCTCAACCATGGCGCCTGGAAAGACCACCTGGAAATCGAGTTCGAACGCTGCCGGGGCGGCCAGCAGGGCGCTGCGATTGCCCTGATTGATATCGACCATTTCAAGATCATCAACGACACCTATGGTCACGTCACCGGCGACATCGTGCTGCGCCAGCTGAGCAAGATCCTGCGCCAGAACCTGCGCGCCACCGACCTGGCCGGGCGCTATGGCGGCGACGAATTCTGCGTGATCCTGCCGGACATGCCCCTGGGCCACGCCACCGAAGTGATGGACGCACTACGCGACCGCTTCAGCTCCCTGGGCTACGCCCAGGATCCGACCTTGCGCGCCAGCCTGAGCATTGGCCTGGCGCCGTATCAAGCGTCCCACGGTGATGCGACCAGTTGGTTGAATGATGCCGACCAGGCGTTGTATGAGGCCAAGAGTAGCGGGCGCAATCGGGTGCGTTCGGTGCAGGGCGGGTGGGTGCGGTCGGTTTGAACTGCCGGATTTGAATCCGCGCTCAGCGCGCCAGCGGCGGCCCGCCCGCACCCAGGGGTTTTTATGATGTGTGCAGGGTTGTCGTGCGCCCCAATACCAAACTGCACAGCGCCGGCAAGAAC
Organism: Pseudomonas sp. WS 5010; assembly: GCF_012985565.1. Taxonomy (NCBI): domain Bacteria; kingdom Pseudomonadati; phylum Pseudomonadota; class Gammaproteobacteria; order Pseudomonadales; family Pseudomonadaceae; genus Pseudomonas; species Pseudomonas sp. WS 5010. Next base: position 618,620 of record NZ_JAAQWQ010000001.1, read on the forward strand.
AGCAGCGTCAATAACGTCCCCACCAACACCCCGCCAATCAGCACATACGCCAGGGACGACCAGAACACCGACAAGGTCAGCGGAATAAACGCCAACGCTGCCGCCAGCGCGGTCAAGATCACCGGCCGCGCGCGGCGTACGGTGGCTTCGACGATCGCTTCGCCACTCGCCATGCCCTGTTCCTGGTTCTGGCGGATCTGGTCGGTGAAGATCAGGGTGTTGCGCATCAGGATCCCGCCAATCCCGATCAGGCCCAGGATCGCATTGAAGCCAAACGGCTGGTTGAACAGCAGCAAGGTCGGCACCGCGCCGATCAAGCCCAGCGGGGCGGTGGCGAAGACCATCAACATCACGCCGAACGAGCGCACCTGGAACATGATCACCGTGAGGGTCAGCAGGATCATGATCGGGAACAGTGCCGCCAGGGCCACGTTGGCCTTGGCGCTTTCTTCCACCGGGCCGCCGATGTCCAGGCGATAGCCGGCCGGTAGCCGCGCGATCAGGGGTTGCAGGTCTTTGTAGACCGCCATCTCCACGTCGGGCGGTTGCACGCCGTCGATGATGTCGGCGCGCACTTCGACGGTGCTCGCGCGGTTGCGACGCTTGAGGATCGGCTCTTCCATCACCGCCTGGAAATGCCCGACCTGGGCCAGGGGCACCGATACCCCGGCGCTGTTGGTCAGGGTCATGTTGTCGAGGTTGCCGAGGTCTTCACGCTGGCTGCCCTGGGCGCGGGCCACCACCGACACGGTGCGGTTGCCTTCGCGCACTTCAGTGATGGGGTTGCCGCTGAGCAGGGCGTTGAGCTGGGATTTCACTTCGTTGGGGGTGAAACCCAGCAGGCGCAGGCGATCCTGGTCCAGCACCAGGCGATAACCGCTGCTGCGCTCGCCCCAGTCGAGGAACGCGTCCTTGGTCAGGCGGTTGGCGGCAACCACCTGGCGTACTTCCTCGGACAGGCTGCGCAACACATTCACGTCGGGGCCAGACACGCGAAACACCACCGGGAAGGGCACCGGCGGGCCGAACAGCAATTGCGTGACCCGCACCCGCGCGGCGGGGAATTCGCCGCTGGCGATACGCTCGCGCATGCGTAGTTTCAAGGCGTCCCGGGCATGGGCGTCGGGGGTTTGTACGATCAGCTTGGCGAACGCCGGGTCGGGTAACTCGGGGTTCAGCGACAGGAAAAACCGTGGTGCACCGCCGCCCACATAGGTATCGACCATGCGGGTCTGCGGCTCTTGCAGCAGCGCCTTTTCCAACTGCGCCGCCACCGCCTCGGTGCTTTTGAAGGCACTGCCCGGCGGCATGTACACCTCCAGAATCAGCTCGGAGCGGTCGGAGTTGGGGAAGAACTGCTTCTTCACCACGCCCAGGCCCAAGCCGCACAGTACAAAGGCCGACACCACCAGCCCGGTCACCAGCCAGCGCCGGCGCACGCAGGTTTGCACCAGGTGGCGCAGTTTCTGGTACCAGGGGCCGGCGTAAATCGCGTCGTGGCCGCCGGGTACCGGCTTGATATTGGGCAGCAGCTTGACCCCCAGGTACGGGGTAAACACCACCGCCACCAACCAGGAGGCGATCAGGGCAAAACCGACGATCCAGAAGATATTGCCGGCATACTCGCCCGCGCCCGAACGGGCAAAACCCACCGGCAGAAAGCCGATGATCGTCACCAGGGTACCGGTCAGCATTGGTGCGGCGGTGGAGCTCCAGGCGAAGGTGGCAGCATGGATGCGGTCGAAACCTTCTTCGAGTTTGACCACCATCATCTCAATGGCAATGATCGCGTCGTCCACCAGCAGGCCCAGGGAAATGATCAGCGCACCGAGGGTGATGCGGTCAAATTCGCGGCCGGTCAGCAGCATGATCACAAACACCATGGACAGGGTCAGCGGCACGGCTGCCGCCACCACCAAACCGACACGAAAGCCCAGGGCCAGCAGGCTGATGACCATCACCACGGCCAGGGCGACGAAGAATTTGAGCATGAACTCATCGACCGCCAGGCTGATGTTTTTCGCCTGGTCGGAGACTTTTGCGAAGTTGACACCCAAGGGCAAGTCCGCCTGGATTTTGCCCTCCTGGGCCTTGAGGCTCTTGTCCAGGTCCAGGCCGTTCCAGTGTTTCTCCATGATGATGCCCAGCATCAAGGCCGGGTCGCCCTGGTGCCGGATACGGTAGCTGGGCGGGTCTTCATAGCCACGGCTGACGGTGGCGACATCGGCGATGCGCAACACTTTGCCGTCCACCGGCAGCGGCACGTTCTCGATCAGCGCCAGGCTGTCGAAGGCGCCGTCGATACGGATATAGGCGCGGGGGCCGGCGGTTTCGACAAACCCCGACGGCGCCACGGCGTTTTGCGCGGCGAGGGCGGTGAAGATCTGCTCGGGCTTGATCCCCAGGGTCGCCAGGCGCTCATAGGAAAACTCGACAAACACCCGCTGCGCCTGTTCGCCGAGAATATTGACCTTCTTCACCCCTGACAGCCTGAGGAAGTCCTGGCGCATCGTTTCGGCCATCTGCACCTGCTGGCGATGGGGCAGGTGTTCGGCTTCCAGGGCGTACAGGGCGAAGTACACATCGGAATATTCATCGTTGAAGAACGGCCCGATCACGCCCTTGGGCAGTTTGGCAGCCTCGTCGCTGAGTTTTTTGCGGGTCTGGTAGAACAGGTCCTGGATTTCATTGGGGCGTGTGGACTCGAGGAAGGTCATGCGCATCGACACAAACCCCGGTTGGGCGATGGTTTCCACGCGATCGTAGTAGTCCAGTTCCTGTAGGCGCTTTTCCAGGCGGTCGGCCACTTGTTCCTGCATCTCCTGGGCCGTGGCACCGGGCCAGGCGGCGGTGATGGTCATGACCTTGACGGTGAACAGCGGGTCTTCGGCGCGCCCCAGCTTGGCGAAGGAAAAAATCCCCGCGGCGAGGATCGCCAGGATCAGGAACAGCGTGACGGCGCGGTGCTTGACCGCCAGGGCGGAAAGGTTGAGGCCATGCATGCTCAAGGTTCCTGGCGGCGATTGAGGGTCAGTGCCTGGGCGGGCAACAGGCGTACGCTGTCCCCTGGGTGCAGCAGGTGCGCACCGAGGGCGACGATCAGTTGGTCGGGGCTGACCCCGCCGCAAAGCAGGGCGTCTTCCTGGCCCAGGCTGGCCACCGTGACCGGGGCGAAGCTGACTTTGTCATCCGCGCCAATCAGCCACACGCCGGTTCCGTTACCCGCATCGTGCAGGGCGCCGATCGGCACGCGGGTGTGTGGCGGCTGGCCGTTGCCTTGCAGGCGCAGGGTGATGGTGGAACCGAGGGCGAAACGCTCAACCCTGCCGTGCAGCACATAGCGCGCGCGGTAGGTGCGGGTGACGGGATCGGCGCTGGCCGACAGTTCGCGCAGGGTTGCGTTGACAGCCTGGTCCGGCGCGCCGAACGGCAGGGCCAGGGCTTTTTGCGAGGCGCGGTCGCGCAGGTTTTCCGGCAGGTGGATGATCGCTTCCCGTGCGCCGTCGTGGGCCAGGCGCGCGACGATCTGCCCTTCGGCCACCACCTGCCCGCGTTCCACCCGCACATCGGTGATCACCCCGTCGCCATCGGCCCGCAGCACCGAGTAGGTGCGACGGTTTTCGATCTGGCTGGCATCCGACTGGGCGGCGGCGAGCTGCGCTTGAGCGACCTGCAGGTTAGTCGCGGCCTGGTCGAAGATCTGCCGTGATACCGCGCCGGTACTGGCCAGGCGTTGATAGCGGTTGGCGTCATCGCGGCGCTGGCGCAGTTGCGCCTGGGCGGCGTTGACGCGGTTTTTTGCCGAGCGCAGTGCCAGCTCGAAGTCGCCGATATCCAGGACCAGCAGGGTGTCGCCCCGGGACACATGCTGGCCGGGATCGACCTTGCGTTCGATCACCTTGCCGCTGACCCGAAAACCCAGGTCACTTTCGGTACGCGCCGCGACCACCCCGGTATAGGCATTCTGCTGGCTGGCGGCGGCTTCGACTTTGGCCGCCAGCACCGGGCGCGCAGGGTCGGCGTTGGCGCTGGGGTCGGCCTGGCTGTTGCAGCCGCTGAGCAGGATCAACAGCGCCAGGGGCGGGAAAAGGCGGTGAAGGGGAGGGTGTGGGCTCATTTCAGGCTCCTGGTGGCGCTGAGTGAATAAAATTACGTTCGTAATATTTGCAGAATATTACGACCGAAATATTATTTAAGCCAGCCCTCGATCAGGTTTTGTACGAGCCGGCTTGCCGGCGATCGCGGTGTATCAGTCGATAAATCCATTGGCGGGCCCGCCGCCATCGCTGGCAAGCCAGCGCCTACAAAAGCGCATGCGGGTGCAGTTGTCACACTTTGTCCAAGTTATCCGGGTGTAGATGATTACGATTCTCTTTTGAGATAAATCCTGAAGGTCTACGCCCATGCTTCCTGCTTTTCGTTTTGCGCCGCTGGCCCTGCTGGTGGCTGGCAGTCTCAACGCTCACGCCGATGAGCCTGCGTCACTGCAACTCAATGAGGTGGTGGTGACCGCCTCGGGCTTTGCACAGAATGTCGAAGACGCGCCGGCCTCGGTCACGGTGATCGATGGCGAGGCCTTGCGCCGCAAGTCGTACCGCGACCTGGGCGATGCGGTGCGGGATGTCGAGGGCGTCACGGTGAATGGCGGGGCCAATGAAACCGACATCTCGATCCGTGGCATGCCCGCCGACTACACGCTGATCATGGTCGACGGCAAACGCCAGAGCGCCCGGGAGTCGCGGGTCAATGGCAACAGTGGCTACGAGCAGAGCTTTGTGCCGCCGGCGGCCGCCATCGAGCGCATCGAAGTGGTGCGCGGGCCGATGTCGTCGCTGTACGGTTCCGATGCCATCGGCGGGGTGATCAACGTGATCACGCGCAAGGTGTCGCCGCAGTGGGGCGGCTCCATTGGCTATGACTACTCGGCCCGCCAGCACAGCGACCAGGGCAATGCGCGCCAGACCCAGTTCTACCTCAGCGGCCCGCTCAAGGAAGACCTGCTCGGCTTGCAGGTGTGGGGCCGTTACCTCGACCGCCAGGCCGATGACGATATTGAGCAGACCAATGGCTTCAGTAAAGCCGATCACCGCGACCTCACCGCGCGCCTGGCCTTCACCCCGGGCATCGACCACGACATCCTTCTTGAAGCCGGCGCCACGCGCCTGAAAAACGGCGATGGGATCAGCGCCAACTGGGCCACCCGCGAGCAGGAAAACAACCGCGATCACTGGTCGCTGTCGCACCAGGGTCGCTGGGGCTGGGCCACCTCGGACATTGCCTTTGCCCAGGAAACTTCCACCCGCGAAGGCCGCGCCACGCCGGCCCAAACCGATATTTTCGGACGCAAGCCCGAGGTCAAGAACAGTGTGTTCGACGCCAAGTTGGTGGTGCCCACGGCCCATAACGTCAGTACCGTGGGCATGCAGTGGAACGAAAGCCAACTGACCGACTGGAACCAGGGCCTGGGCGACCGTGTGGACTACGAGTTCTCGGTGGTGCAAAAAGCCCTGTTTGCCGAGAACGAATGGTCGGTCACCGATAGCTTCGCCCTGACCACCGGCCTGCGCCTGGATCATCATGAAGAATACGGTGCCCATGTCAGCCCACGGCTGTATGGGGTGTGGCGCGCCAGCGAGCAGTGGACGTTCAAGGGCGGCATCGCCCGTGGCTTCAAGGCCCCGGAGATCCGCGCGGTGGTGGCGGACTACGCCTACCTGCGGCGCAACCGTTTCGTGATGTTCGGCAACCCCGACCTCAAGCCGGAAACCAGCACCAACTACGAAATCTCGGCGCTGTGGAGCAACCGTGACGATCTGTCGGCGGGCGCGACCCTGTTCTACAACGACTTCCAGGACAAGCTGTCCACCGTCACCACCGACCAGCGCTGGAACGGCTACACCATCATGGAGCGGGTCAACGTCGACAAGGCGATCATCCAGGGCGTGGAGCTCAACGGCCAATGGGATATCAACCCCAGCGTGCTGCTCAAGGCCAACTACACCTACACCGATTCCGAACAGAAAACCGGTGCCAACGCTGGCGCGCCCCTGGCCTTGACCCCCAAGCAAAAGGCCAATGTGCGTAGCGAATGGAGTATCAACGACCGCGCCCAGGCCTGGGCTTCGTTGAGCTATTACGGTGAGGAAACCGGTAACACCATCACCAGCGAAAAACCGGCGCCGGGCTACACCACCGCCGACCTGGGCGGCTCCTTTGATGCGACCGAATCCCTGACCCTCAATGCCTCCCTCAACAATCTGGCCAACAAGCGCCTGGACGACGAGACCTACGGCACCGTGAACTACGGGCGCACCTTGTGGATGGGGGCCACGCTCAACTTCTAAGGCGCTGCAGGCAACCGCACCACCGCGCAGAGACCTGCCGGTGGGCGGTTCTCCAAGAGCAGTTCGCCGCCATGGGCCTGGATGCACGACCGTGCAATCGCCAGGCCCAACCCCAGGCCACCGCCGCTGGCGCCCAGCTGTACGAAGGGTTCGAACACCTTGTTCAGCCAGTCCTGGGGCAGGCCGGCGCCATGGTCGAGAATCTCCACGCACAGCACCCCCGTGTCCTCGTGCTTGAGGCTGATACAGGCATCGCCGCCATGTTTGACCGCGTTGTCGATCAGGTTGGCCAGGGCGCGCTTGAGCGCCAGCGGCCGGCAATCGAGCAGCAGCGGCGGGGCGCCCAGCCAGGTCACTGGTTGTTGCAGGCGCCGGTAACGCTTGGCCAGGTCATCCAGTAATGCGCTCAACGAGGTTCGGCGGGTGGCTTCCTGCACGGCGTCGTCGCGCACGAAGTTCAGGGTTTCGCGCACCATGGCGCTCAGCTCGCCGAGGCTGTCGAGCATGTCGTCCCGCTCAGGGCCTGGCTCCAGCAACTCAACCTGCAAGCGCAGTTCGGTGAGCGGGGTGTTGAGGTCGTGACTGATCGCCGCCAACATCCGCGTGCGCCCTTCGACATGCCGCGCCAGGTTGGCCTGCATGGTGTTGAAGGCGGTGGTCAAGTCACGGGCTTCCTGGGGGCCGCTCAAGGGCAGCGGTGCGATCCATTCGCCCCGGCTGACCCGTTCGGTGGCCTGGGCCAGGGTTTTCACCGGGCGCACCACCCGCGCGATGAAAAACATCACGATCAGCAGCACCGGCACCGTGGTCACCGGCAGGCTGTAGGCCAATACGCGGCCCCATTCATACGCCCCGGCGGGATGCTGCAGCGCATTCAGGTACTGGCCGTTCGGCAGGGCGATGCTGCTGCGCAACCGCAAGGGCGCCCAGCCGGCGGGGCTGAACACATGGGTGCGGGCGTTGGCACCACTGATGCGTTCCAATTGCATGCCGATGGGCACGTCTGGCGGCAGTTGCAGGTGTTGGCGCAGTTCGTTGGCCAGGCGCCGTTCTTCGGGGCGCAGTTCAAACGGCTCGACTTCGGCCCGGGGGGCGATCCAGAAACGTGCGTTCTCGGTGTTCATCGCGGCCAACAGGTGCGCCGGCTCTTCGCCGCCCAGGCCGGCGGCATGGTGCGCGATCACCAGGCGTTCCAGGCTGAAACTGCGCGACAGCGGGTGGATCAGGCTGCCGGTGCGTTGCAGGAACAGCATGGCGATGGCGTTGGAGGCCAGCAGCGCCAGCAGCAACAACAGGCTCAGTTGCTGCACCAGGGTGCGCGGCCATAGGCGGCGCCAGCGGTTCAAGCGGCGCACGGGGTGACGTCGGCCGCCAGCAGGTAGCCGCCGCCCCAGATGGTGCGCAACAGGTCCGCCGCCGCGCCGTCGTGGGCCAGTTTGCGGCGCAGGCGGCTGACCTGGCGGTCGATGGTGCGGTCACTGACATCACTGTCGGCGGCGGCGGTCAGGTCGATCAGGCGCTCGCGGGGCAACAGGGTGTTGGGATGCTCGAGGAACACTTGCAGCAGCCGGCTTTCGGCGGTGCTCAGTTGGATCGGCGGGCAGCCTGCGCGGGTCAGCAGTGCGCTGATGGCGCTGAAGTGCCAGCCGGCGAAGCCGTAGCTGCGGCTGGCCGGCGCCATGGGGGCCTGGCTGCGGCCCTGGCGGCGCAGCACGCTGTGGATGCGCGCCACCAGTTCACGGGGTTCGAAGGGCTTGGTGATGTAGTCGTCGGCGCCCAGGTCCAGGCCGCGAATGCGGTCGGCGGCGGCGTCGCGGGCGGTCAACAGGATCACCGGGGTGTTGCTGCGCCGATGCAGTTGGTTGCACAGCTCAAAACCGTCGCCATCGGGTAGCAGCACATCCAGCACGATCACATCGAAGGCCTGGGTCTTGAGCAGTTGCCACATGCCCGCTGCATCTTCAGCGGTGCGCACCTCGAAGGTGTGGCGACGCAAATAGATGGCCAGCGGCTCGCGGATCTTGCGGTGGTCGTCCACCACCAGGACGCGCGGCGCTACAGGCGCAGGGGCAAATGGCATGGCGGCCCTCGGGGGAGTTGAGCGGGAGAGCGGGGATATTACTACGAGTCATTATCATTCACGTATTTTATGACACGCCGCCATCAAGTCGTCCCATGTATGGAACGATGCGAGCCAAATCCGCTGTCTACCGCCTTATTGGTATTGGATTTAAGGTGTATGCACATTGGAGGACCCTCATGAAAAACATCATCGGTATCTACACCAGCCCACGCAGCCACTGGGTAGGCGACGGTTTCCCGGTTCGCACGCTGTTTTCCTACGACACCATGGGCAAGCACATCAGCCCGTTCCTGCTGCTGGACCACGCCGGTCCGGCGGATTTCACCCCCACCACTCAGCGGCGTGGTGTAGGCCAGCATCCCCATCGCGGCTTTGAAACCGTGACCATCGTCTACGAAGGCGAAGTCGAGCACCGTGATTCCACCGGCGCCGGCGGCACCATCGGCCCGGGCGATGTGCAGTGGATGACTGCGGCCAAAGGGATCCTGCACGAGGAGTTCCATTCCCAAGCCTTCGCCAAACGGGGCGGGGCCCTGGAAATGGTGCAACTGTGGGTCAACCTGCCGGCCAAGGACAAAATGAGCGAGGCCGGCTACCAGACCATCGTCGACGGCGATATCCCGTCGTTGCCCCTGGCCAATGGCGCCGGCAGCCTGCGCCTGATCGCCGGTGAGTTCGCGGGCCGCACAGGGCCGGCGCGCACCTTCACGCCGATTGACGTGTGGGACCTGCGCCTCGACGGCGGCAAGGCCGTGACCCTGGACCTGCACGCCGGGCGCAATACCGCGCTGGTGGTGCTCAAGGGCACCGTGCAAGTCAACGGTCAGGAACTGGCACGCGAAGGGCAACTGGTGCTGTTCGAGCGTGATGGCGCGCAGATCAGCCTGGAGTCCAACGCCGACGCCATGGTGCTGCTGCTCAGTGGTGAACCCATCGACGAGCCCATCGTCGGTCACGGCCCGTTCGTGATGAACACCGAGCAAGAGATTCACCAGGCCTTCGCCGACTTCCAGTCCGGCCAGTTCGGCCAAATGCACGGCGCCTCCCGCTGATTGGGGGGGCCCTATACCCGCCAACGCCATTTCATGCGATCTTCAGGGCATTCGCCCTGGAGTCGCCTGGATGCTGTCTTTCATCTCCGCTCACCCGATGCTGTGCGCCCTGGCGCTGATCCTTATCGATATCGTCGTCTGGCGTCTGTTTTCAGCCAGTTCCGGCAACTGGAAACTGATCGCGCGCCTGGGCATCTTCGCCGTGTTCAGTGCCGTGCTGTTCAACGACGGCATGAACCCCATGCAACTGGCGCCCTATGCCGACAACACCCCACTGCACCTGGCCGCCACGGCCTTGCAGATCGGCTGGTGGTTGTTCGCCGCGCGCACCCTGACGGTGTTGCTCGGGGCCTTGATGATGCAGCGGGTCGGCCACACCGGGCGCTTGCTGCAAGACCTGATGGGCGCGGTGATCTTCCTGATCGCGATCATCGCGGCCATGGCCTACGTGCTCGACCTGCCGGTCAAGGGCGTGCTCGCCACCTCCGGCGCGGTGGCGATCATCGTCGGCCTGGCGCTGCAAAGTACGTTGAGCGACGTGTTCTCCGGGATTGTGCTCAACACCACCAAGCCCTACCAACTCGATGACTGGATCTCCATCGACGGCACCGAAGGCCGGGTGACGGATATCGACTGGCGCGCCACGCGCCTGCAAACCTCCCAGGGCAGCATGGCGGTGATCCCCAACTCGCTGGCGGCCAAGGCCAAGATCATCAATTTCTCGCGCCCGGCCGACATGTTCGGCCTGGCGGTGAGCCTGCAAGTCAGCCCTCACGCGCGCCCGCAAACGGTATTGGAAGCCCTGGAACGGGCCATGCAAGGTTGCCGGCAATTGCTGGCCAAGCCGGCGCCGAGTGTGGCGTTCAAGACCTCCACCGGGGGTGGGGTGGAATATGAAATCAGTGGCTTCGTGCCGGCCATGGCCCTCAAGCGCGAGGTGCGCAACCAGCTTTATGACCTGGCCTACCGGCATTTGCAGGCGGCCGGCGTAAGCCTGTTGTCCAGCGCCGAAAGCCCGACCTCGCCGGCCACCACGCCCGCACGTGCACTGCTGGAAAGCTCGAATATCTTCTCGACCCTGCGCCAGGAAGAGAAGGAAACCTTCAGCCAGAACATGACCCTGCACACCTTCCGCGCCGGCGAGATGATCCTGCCGACCGGGGAGGTCAGCGATCATCTGTTTATCATTGAGTCCGGGGTGGTTTCGGTGATGCTGGTCAAGGCCGGGCACAAATTCGAAGCCGGGCGCATGGGGCCGGGCGAGGTGATTGGCGAAGCGGGGATTCTGGGGGAGCAAAGCGTGCCCGCGGACTTTGTGGCCAAGACCTACTGCACCCTCTATCGCATCGAAAAGGAATACCTCAAGCCGTGCCTGGACGCGCGCCACGACATCAGCGAGGCCATGCAGAACCTCCTGGATTTCCGCCTGCACGCCGCCCAGCACCTGACCCAGGACGCACCCATCGTGCCGGTGAAAAAGGGCTTCTTGCATTGGCTGCGCAGCCGGGCCTGAAGCGCCTGGCATTGGCTACCTGTTCTTCGTCAGGATTGGCTATTTGTGCGAGGCAGCGGGGTGATTAAGCTGGGCGCCAATTCCCACTGTCCAGGAGTCACACAATGCACGCCCGCACCGATTTCTACACCGCGTCCCCTGACGCCATGAAAGCCATGCTCGCCCTGGAAGCCGCCGTCGGCAAACTGTCCATTGAACTGCCGCTGCTCGAACTGGTACGCCTGCGCGTCTCCCAGATCAACGGCTGCGCCTTCTGCCTGGACATGCACACCGCCGATGCACGCAAGGGCGGCGAGACCGAACGGCGCCTGTGCACCCTCTCGGCCTGGCGCGAAACGCCGTTCTTCACCCCGCGCGAGCGTGCCGCCCTGGCCTGGGCCGAAAGCTTGACGCTGATCAGCCAGACCCACGCGGCGGATGAAGATTATGCGTTGCTCAATGCCGAGTTCAGCGCCGCCGAGCAGGTTGACCTGAGCGTGGCCATCGCCACCATCAACAGCTGGAACCGCCTGGCGGTGGGCTTTCGCAAGATGCCCAAGTAACGACATTCAAGGGTAGGCGCTGGCCAATGTAGGAGCTGGCTTGCCTGCGATGCAGGCGCCTCGGTGATCCAGCAATACCGAGGTGATGCCATCGCAGGCAAGCCAGCTCCTACACAGGTCAGGTTTCACATTGGATCGGGGTTAGAAGTTGATGGAAGCACTCAGGCGCGCCGTCAATGGTGCGCCCTGGAACAGGTAGTCATCGCCCATGTATTCGCCCGCATCACGCCAGTAGCGCTTGTCGAACAGGTTGTCGACGCTCAGGCGCAACACCGTTTCATAGCCGTCGACTTTGGTGGTGTAGCGGCTGCCGATGTTGACCAGCGCATAATCCCCCACCTCCACATTGCCGGTGCGGTTGGCGTTCTTGCTGGCGCTGTATTGCACGCCGCCGAGCACTGCCAGGCCGTTGACCCAGGGCAGGGCGTAGTCGGCGTACACACTGGCGCGCAGCTTGGGCACGTTGATTGTCTGGTGATCTTCGTACTGCGGGGTGCCGCTACCGTTCACCCGTGCGCGAATCGCCGCCACGCTGGTGGCGATCTGCAGACGCTCGGTGGCCCAGCCGTTGGCGGACAGTTCCAGGCCGGTGTTTTTCTGCTGGCCCTGCTGCACGTAGGTGAAGGTCCCGGCGCTGTCGGGCTTGGCGTACTGATAGGCCTGGCGTGTCTGGAACACTGCGGCGGCGAAGCTGATGCGGCGCCAGTCGTATTTCACCCCGGCTTCGATCTGCCGCGAGACGGTCGGGGCGAGGATTTCCCCATCGTTGTTCGCATACCACGGTGCCTCACCGCCCAGTGACAGGCCCTTGCTGTAGCTGGTGTACAACGAGATGTTTTCCACTGGCTTGTAGATCAGCGCAGCGTTGGGCAGGAACTCGTACTGCTGGGTGTGACGCTCCTGCACGCCATTTTGATCGAAAGATTTTTCATCCAGGCGCACTTCGCGGCCACCGAGCACGGTTTGCCATTGCTCGTTGAAACTGATGCGGTCGGTGACGAACAACCCGTACTGGCGGCTGTCGAGGCGCCGGTGGCTGTCGTTCAGGGGCTTGTCGGTGGGCGGGAAGGTTTCCGGGTCCTGATCGATATTGCCGCTGCCGACGTATTCGTTGACTGACTTGCGCTTGTCGATCACCCGGCGAAAAGCGCTGGTGCCGAAGGTCAGTTCATGGCTCAGGCCGGCCGTGCTGAACAGGCCGGTCATGGCCGCCTGGACTTCATCATTGCGCCGGGTGTCGTCGGGGCTGCGGTAGTCATAAATGTCGTAGTCACCCTCGGGGCTGAACGTGTTCGCGTTGCACGTGCCCACGTAGTAGCAACCCCAGGCAAACGAACTGTAGTCATCAATCACCACCTTGCTGCGGGTCGCGCTGACGCTGCCTTTCCACTGGTCACTGAAGCGGTACTCGAACTTGCCGTTGAGGTTCAGCGAGTCGATCCCCACCTGCTTGGCGCCGCTCTGGTGGCCGAGCAGTTTTTTCGGCGAGGCGTCGTGGGGCACTTCGGTACCGCCGAGCAGTTGGTAACCGGGCACCGAGCGCTGTTGTTTGTCCTGGTATTCGGCATCCAGTTGCAGCACGGCGTCGGGGCTGATGTTCCAGTCGAAGGCCAGGGACACAAAGTCCCGCTGGCCATTGGCGTGCTCGACATAGGAATTGAGGTCTTCATGGGCGACGTTGGCGCGCAGGCCAAATTGCTGCTCGCTGCCAAACCAGCCGCCGACATCGGTGGCGATATAGCCGCTGCCGCGATCATCGGTGGATACCGTGACCGAGCGCACGTCTTCCGGGCGTTTGGTCACGTAGTTGATCACGCCGCTGGGCTCGGAAATCCCGCTTTGCAGGCCCGCCAGGCCCTTGAGCAACTCCACCCGCTGCTTGTTTTCCAGGGCCACGTTCTGCTCGCCGGTGATGGTGCGGCCGTTGATCTTGTAGCTGCTGGCGGCATTCAGGGAAAAGCCCCGGACCACGAAATTTTCGTAGTAGCCAATCGGTGCGTAGCTTTCGCCCACCGAGGCGTCGTTGCGCAGCACTTCGCTGAGCAGGCGTGCCTGCTGGTCCTTGATCAGCGCGGCATTGATCACGGTGATCGAGGCCGGGGTGTCGAGCAGCGGCGCCTCGTCGAAGCCGCCGACCGACGCGCTTTGCGCACGATAACCGGACTCATCCTGGCCCTGGATGTTCAGCGCCGGCAGTTCCAGCTCAGCCGCCAGGCTGTTGCCAATGCCGCCGCTGAGCAGCAGGCCGAGGGCCAAATGTGAGGTGACGACGGGGCGAAAACGCAAAACCATGGGGGCAAGGCCTTAAAGCGCGGGGCGGGGGCGCATAAGCTAGGCATAAGTGCGCGTCTTTACAAGTACTCGCCTTGGCCCGGCTGCTTGAGACGTTGCGTCTCAAGCCCCACGCCAATCCGTCCGGGCCTCGACAGCGGGACCCCGCACCTGCGATAGACAAGGCTTCGCTTATCGTTGCAGGAGATCATCATGGGTATCGCTGGAAAAGTTGCACTGGTGACCGGTGCCGGGCAAGGCATTGGCCGGGCCATCGCCCTGCGCCTGGCGCGGGACGGGGCGGATATTGCCCTGGTCGACATCAATGGCGCCAAGCTCGAAGCCGTGGCGGCCGAGGTGGTGGCACTTGGGCGCAAGGCCTCGGTGTTCATCGCCGACGTGTCCAAGCGTGAACAGGTGGTCGCGGCGGTCGAGCATGCGCACCAGACCCTGGGTGGCTTTGACATCATCGTCAACAACGCCGGGGTGGCGCAGATCGATTCGCTGCTGGACGTGACTCCGGAACAGGTCGAACGCACCCTGGGCATCAACGTGCAGGGCGTGTTGTGGGGCATCCAGGCTGCCGGCAATAAGTTCAAGGCGCTCAAGCAGAAGGGCAAGATCATCAACGCCTGCTCGATTGCCGGGCATGAAGGCTTTGCCCTGCTGGGCGTGTACTCGGCGACCAAGTTTGCCGTGCGCGCCCTGACCCAGGCGGCGGCCAAGGAACTGGCAAGCGCGGGGGTGACGGTGAATGCCTATTGCCCGGGCGTGGTGGGCACCGATATGTGGGTCGAGATCGACAAGCGCATGGCCGAGATTACCGGCGCGCCAGTGGGGGCGACGTACAAGAAGTACGTGGATGGGATTGCCCTGGGCCGTGCAGAAACGCCGGAGGATGTGGCGGGGCTGGTGGCTTACCTGGCCGGCCCGGATTCGGACTACATGACCGGGCAGGCGCCGTTGATCGACGGTGGCCTCGTGTACCGCTAACCCCCAGACTCGACTCGGTAAAAAATCTGGGAGCGGGCTTGGATCTTCGTACATTGAGCACCGTGTGCATCCTGCGGTGGCAGTGAAATGCAATCTTCCAAACCCTGAGGATCAATGTAGGAGCTGTCGAGCCCCAGCGAGGCTGCGATGGCGGAGGCATTGCTGGGATTGATGTTGGCTGACCCACCGCTATCGCTGGCAAGCCAGCTCCTACATTGGATCTTCAGTACATTGAGTGCCGTATGCATCCTGCGGTGGCAGTGAAATGCAATCTTCCAAACCCTGAAGATCAAGGTGGGAGCTGTCGAGCCCCGGCGAGGCAGCGATGGCGGCGGCATTGCTGGAGTTGATGTTGGCTGACCCAACGCTATCGCTGGCAAGCCAGCTCCTACATTGGATCTTCAGTGCATTGAGTACCGTCTGCATCCTGCGGTGGCAGTGAAATGCAATCCTCCAATCCCTGAGGATCAATGTAGGAGCTGTCGAGCCTTGGCGAGGCTGCGATGGCGGCGGCATTGCTGGGATTGATGTTGGCTGACCCACCGCTATCGCTGGCAAGCCAGCTCTACATTGGATCTTCAGTGCATTGAGTACCGTATGCATCCTGCGGTGGCAGTGAAATGCAATCCTCCAAACCCTGAGGATCGCGGTGGGAGCTGTCGAGCCTTGGCGAGGCTGCGATGGCGGCGGCATTGCTGGAGTTGATGTTGACTGACCCACCGCTATCGCTGGCAAGCCACATTTGGATTGCATTGTGTCAGTGGTGTTTACCCGGCATATCAATGCCCAGCTGCTTGACCCGGCGATACAGGGTCGCGCGGGAAATTCCCAGCGCCTGCGCCGCCGGCAATGGCTTCCAGCGATGGCGTACCAGGGCATCCAGTACCACTTGCCGCTCCGGGCTCATACTTTGCTCAAGTTCGAGCTCCAGCCGCTCACCACGCACCTCCACCGGCAAGTCCGCCAGTTGGATCGTGCCGCCTTCACACACCGCACAGGCATACGCCAGCACATGGCGCAGTTGCCGCACATTGCCCGGCCAGGCATAGCCCAGCAGCAACTCCAACGCAGCCTGGCCGATGCCGACCGTGACCCCGCTGCTGCGGGCCTCCTGTTCCAGCAGCCGGTTGATCAACGCCAGTTTGTCGGTGCGCTCGCGCAGGGGCGGCAGGGTGACGCGGGCGCAGCCCAGGCGAAAGTACAGGTCTTCACGAAAACGCCCGTCACTGACCAGGGTCGCCAGGTCGCGGTGGCTGGCGCAGATCACCTGGATATCCACCGCGCGGGTTTTTGCCGCGCCCAGCGGGGCCACTTCACCTTCGGCCATCACCCGTAGCAAGCGTGTTTGCAGGGCCAGGGGCATATCGCCGATTTCATCGAGAAACAGCGTGCCGCCGTGGGCCTGCTGCAACAGCCCGGTCATGCCCTTGCTGGACGCCCCGGTAAACGCGCCGGCGACATAGCCGAACAACTCGCTTTCGATCAGGTTCTCCGGGATCGCCGCACAGTTCACCGCCACGAATGGCCCGTCGCGGCGCGCGCTGCGGGCGTGCAGTTGGCGGGCGAAGACTTCCTTGCCGGCCCCGGTCTCACCCTGCACCAGCACCGGCAGGTTGCGATCCTTGACCCGCACGGCCAGGCGCAGGTGTTCTTCCACGCGTGGGTCGACCTGGGAGCTCGGCAGCGCCCGCGCCGGTTGGCGTCGCGGGGTGTTGACGCGCACTTGCAGCACCCCAGGTTCTCCCAGCCACTGCAGTTGCTGGACCGATTGATCGGTCACTGCGCGCAGGGCATCGAGGTCGAACACCTCGCCGATATGCACCGGCACCTGGCCAAAACGCCGGCGCAAGGCCTGGCGGGCCTTGCTGTTCAAGGCTTGCAGGCGCCCGTCGTGGTCCCAGGCCAGCAGCAGGTCGGGTTGGCTGTCGACATAACCCGGGGTGCTGTGGGCCTGAAGCACCCAGTGCTTGGCGGCGCTGTGCATGAAGAAGGCGTTTTCGATGGCCTGGGCGCTCTGCGCCACCATCTGCCGCACCAGGTGCTGGCTGCGACGGTCATCCGGGGATTGCAGCGCCGAGGCATCCATCACCCCCAGCAGGTTGCCCTGGGGGTCGAAGATCGGTGCGGCGGAGCAGGTCAGGTTGATAAAGGCGGCGCGGAAGTGGTCGCGTTTGTGCACCGTCACCGCTGCCTTGCTGGTCAGCACCGTGGCCACGCCGCAGGTGCCTTCTTCGGCTTCCGACCAGCAGGTGCCCAGGTACAGGCCGGCCTTGCGGCAGTCGCTGCGGATGGCCGCGTCTACGCGGTGGTCGATGGTCTGGCCCTGGGCGTCGGTGAGCATCACGCAGTAGTCGGCGTGGCGCACGCGGTGGTGCAGTTGGCTGACTTGCTCGCTGGCAATGCGCATGAACAGTTCGGCGCGCTCGCGGCATTCCTTGAGCAGCGGCTCGCTGAGGATCCGCGGGCCCTGCAGGGAACCGGGGTCCAGGTGGTGTTGTTCCATGGAGCGGCGCCATGAATCGAAAATCAGCGACGGCACCGGTGCCTGGGGCAGGCGGTCGGCATTGCGGACCACGCGACTGACGCAGTCGACGTGCTCTCTGGAGTTCGCGGCGAGCATAAGGCCTCCGGTTCTCGATCTTTGTTGTTATGCCCGCCATTAAGCGCCCGCGGGCGCAGGGGGACAAGGGCGGCCTGACCAACTGCCCGCCTTGAGACGCAACGTCTCATCCTGCCTGAGACGCAGCCTGCACGCTGCAATGCGCCGTCTCATTGTGCGGTGGCATGCCGCACCGGCACAACCGCACGGTACTGCTCTGGATCAAGGCTTTGCCAGGTTTTGCCGGGCCTTGGCACAGGCTGTGCTGAACAGGTTGCAGCTGGCCGCAGCCAGCCTTTTGTGTGTCGAGACAACCTGGAGAACAACAAGATGTCCACTCACCTGTCCACCGATCAACTGCTGCATGCCTACACCGTGATGCGCACCATCCGTGATTTCGAAGAGCGCCTGCACGTGGAATTCGCCACCGGCGAGATCCCCGGTTTCGTGCACCTGTATGCCGGCCAGGAAGCCTGCGCCGCCGGAGTCATGGCCCATCTCAACGATGAAGATTGCATCGCCTCCAACCACCGTGGCCACGGCCATTGCATCGCCAAGGGCGTGGATGTGTTCGGCATGATGGCCGAGATCTACGGCAAGAAAACCGGGGTCTGCGGCGGCAAGGGCGGCTCCATGCACATTGCCGACCAGGAGAAGGGCATGCTCGGCGCCAACGGCATTGTCGGCGCCGGTGCACCGCTGGCGGCGGGCGCGGCCCTGGCATCCAAGCTCAAGGGCAGCCAGGGCGTGGCCGTGGCATTTTTTGGCGACGGCGGTTCCAACGAGGGCGCGGTGTTCGAGGCGATGAACCTGGCCGCGATCATGAAGCTGCCATGCCTGTTCGTCGCCGAGAACAACGGCTATGCCGAAGCTACCGGTTCCGGCTGGTCGGTGGCGTGCAAGGACATTGCCGAGCGCGCCGTAGGTTTTGGCATGCCGGGGGTGATTGTCGATGGCAATGATTTTTTTGCCGTCCACGCGGCGCTGGGCGTGGCGGTGGCGCGGGCGCGCCAGGGCGAGGGGCCGACCCTGGTCGAGGTCAAGTTGCACCGCTTCTACGGCCACTTTGAAGGCGATGCGCAAACCTATCGCGGCCGTGACGAGGTGAAAAACCTGCGCGAAACCCAGGATTGCCTGGCGCTGTTCCGCCAGCGCTGCAGCGCCGAAGGCTGGTTGCAGGCGGCGCAGTTCGAGCGCATCGACGCCGAAGTCGCGCAGTTGATCGACGACGCCGTGCGCCTGGCCAAGTCCGATCCCAAGCCCCAGGCCGCCGACCTGCTCAGCGATGTCTACGTCGCCTACCGCTCATAACAACAAGACCCGGAGAGAATTTCATGGCTCGTAAAATCAGTTATCAGCAGGCAATCAACGAAGCCCTGGCCCAGGAAATGCGCCGCGACCAGAGTGTCTTTATCATCGGCCAGGACGTGTCCGGCGGCACCGGCGCCCCTGGCGAGCAGGATGCCTGGGGCGGCGTACTGGGGGTGACCAAGGGCCTGTACCCGCAGTTCCCTGACCGCGTGCTGGATGCGCCGCTGTCCGAAGTCGGTTACGTGGGCATGGCCGTCGGCGCCGCCACCCGGGGCATGCGCCCGGTGTGCGAGTTGATGTTCGTCGACTTTATCGGCTGCTGCCTCGACCAGTTGCTCAACCAGGCCGCCAAGTTTCGCTACATGTTCGGCGGCAAGACCACCACGCCGTTGGTGGTACGCGCCATGTACGGCGCCGGCCTGCGCGCTGCGGCCCAGCATTCGCAGATGCTCACCTCGATGTGGACGCACATCCCGGGCTTGAAGGTGGTGTGCCCGGCCACGCCCTATGACGCCAAGGGCATGCTGATCCAGGCGATCCGCGACAACGACCCGGTGATTTTCCTCGAACACAAGATGCTCTACAGCCTGCAAGGCGAAGTGCCGGAGGAGCTGTACACCGTGCCCTTCGGCGAGGCCAACTTTGTGCGCGAAGGCAACGATGTGACCCTGGTGACCTACGGGCGCATGGTGCATATCGCCCTGGAGGCTGCGGCCAACCTGGCGCGCCAGGGTATCGACTGCGAAGTGCTGGACCTGCGCACCACCAGCCCGCTGGATGAAGACAGCATCCTCGAGAGCGTGGAGAAAACCGGGCGCCTGGTGGTGATCGACGAGTCCAACCCGCGCTGTTCCATCGCCACGGATATCAGCGCCCTGGTGGCCCAGCGCGGATTTTCCTGCCTGCGCGCGCCAATCGAGATGGTCACCGCGCCGCATACGCCGGTGCCGTTTTCCGATGCCCTGGAAGACCTGTACATCCCCGACGCGGCGAAGATCGAGGCCGCGGTGCGCAAGATCGCTGACAAGAGGACTGCGGCATGATCCATACCTTGACCATGCCCAAGTGGGGGCTGTCGATGACCGAAGGCCGGGTCGATGTCTGGCTCAAGCAGCCGGGCGACCGGGTAGAGAAGGGCGAGGAAGTGCTCGACGTGGAGACCGACAAGATCTCCAGCAGTGTCGAGGCGCCGTTCAGTGGGGTGTTGCGCCGGGTTTTGGCCCTGAGCGACGAGACGTTGCCGGTCGGCGCATTGCTAGCGATTGTGGTGGAGGGCGAAGCCACCGACGCAGAGATTGATACGGTGATCGACCGCTTCAATGCCGGCTTTGTCTCCAGCAGCGCCGAGGCGCAGGCGTCGGGGCCGAGTGCGCAGAAAGTCGAGTTGGGCGGGCGCCTGCTGCGTTATCTCGACCTTGGCGAGGGCGGCATACCGCTGGTGCTGATCCACGGGTTTGGTGGCGACTTGAACAACTGGCTGTTCAACCATCCGGCCCTGGCTGCCGAGCGCCGGGTGATCGCCCTGGACCTGCCGGGGCATGGCGAGTCGGGCAAGCACTTGCACAGTGGCGATGCCGAGGAGTTGAGCCTGGCGGTACTGGCGTTGCTCGATCACCTCAAGCTTGAACGCGTGCACCTCGCAGGGCATTCCATGGGCGGATTGGTTTCGTTGACGGTGGCGCGCCAGGCACCGCAGCGGGTTGCCTCGCTGGTATTGATCGCCAGCGCCGGCCTGGGTGCGGATATCAACGGTGACTACTTGCAAGGCTTCACCGAAGCCAACAACCGCAACGCGCTCAAGCCGCAACTGGTGCAACTGTTCAGCGACCCGGCGTTGGTCACGCGGCAGATGCTGGAGGACATGCTCAAGTTCAAGCGCCTGGAGGGGGTGGACCAGGCGTTGCGGCAACTCAATGCCAAGCTGTTTGATGGCGGTCGGCAGATGCTTGACCTGCGTGCAGTGGTGGGGCAGCAACCCAGCCTGGTGATCTGGGGTAGTGACGATGCGATCATTCCGGTGCGGCATGCCCAGGGGTTGCAGGCCCAGGTTGAGATCTTGCCGGGGCAGGGGCATATGGTGCAGTTGGAGGCGGCGGAGCAGGTGAATCAGTTGCTGAGCCTCTTCCTCAAATCTCCAGCCTGATAGCAATCAAATGTGGGAGCGGGCTTGCCCGCGAATACGGTGGGTCAGTCAGACATTCATTGCCTGACACACCGCTTTCGCGAGCAAGCCCGCTCCTACAGGGTTGAGCGTGTATCAACCATGACGCTTGAGGGTTTCGCTGGGCAGTTCCTTGAACAACGCGCGGTAGCTGTTGGAAAACCGCCCCAGGTGCCAGAACGACCAGTTCATCGCGACCTGCGCCACGGTGGAACCCGCTGAGCTCAACAACTCGCGCCGCGCGCCGTTCAACCGGCGCAGGCGCAACCACTGCGCCGGGCTCATCCCGGTGTAGGTCTTGAAGCCCTGCTGCAACTGGCGCAGCGGCACGCCGGCGATCTGCGCCAGTTGCAGCAGGTTGACGGTTTCATCCGGCGCATCCGCCGCCCACGCGCCAATGCGCGCCATCAACCGGCGTTCTTCGCTGCGGCGCTGCAATGAGTGGCGGTCCAGGCACACACAGGCGTTGTCGAGGATAAACAGGCAATCGTCCAGCAGTTGCCGGGTGAGGGCGTCGCGGCTGATCGGGTCGATCTCGCAGGACAAGCGCGTCAGGGTGCCACTGAGCCAGCGGGTGAACAACGCGTTCTGTTGGCAGGTCAACGGCGCCATGAACAGGCCTTCGAGCCTGGCCACATCCAGGCCATGGCGTTGCACGAACTGGGGGCCGAATACCACCGCCACTTCCCGGTAGTTTTCCGGGGTGATCCAGGTGTTGCGGCTTTCGCCATTGAGCAGGTACAGCGCGTTGTCGCTGCCGTCGAAACAGAAGGCCAGGGCGCCTGGCGGCGCGTTGAAGTGCTGCTCGACGCGGGTGTTCATGCACTCTTCGTACACCTGCACCCCCTGCAGGTCGAGGTAGCGGATCTGCCCGGCAAAATGCCCCGGGGACATCTGCTGGTACTGCTGCACCCAACCGGGTGTCGCACTGCATTGGGCGGCCACATCACCGGTGGTGAAGGCCTGTACGCGCAAAGCGGTTGCCTGTGTCATGGGTGATCCGTGCGCACTCTATTGGTGCGTTGTGGGTCGTGCAAAGTGGATAGATGCCTGGGTAAGGCTGGCCCAAGATAGACCTCAATGCGCCGCAAGTACAAGCCGGCGCAGCACCCAACCCATGCCGAGGTCTTTATGAATGCCCCTTTCGATCAGCTGTCCACCTGGCTGAAAGAACACAAGATTACCGAAGTCGAATGCGTGATCAGCGACCTGACGGGCATTGCCCGCGGCAAGATTGCGCCCACCAACAAGTTCTTGCATGAGCGTGGCATGCGCCTGCCGGAAAGTGTGTTGCTGCAAACGGTAACCGGGGATTTTGTCGACGACGACATCTACTACGACCTGCTGGACCCGGCCGATATCGACATGATCTGCCGCCCGGTGGCCAACGCCACCTACGTGGTGCCGTGGGCCATCGAACCCACCGCCATCGTGATCCACGACACCTTCGACAAGCAGGGCAACCCCATCGAGCTGTCGCCGCGCAATGTGCTGAAAAAAGTCCTGCAACTGTATACCGACCAGGGCTGGCAGCCGATTGTCGCGCCGGAAATGGAGTTTTACCTGACCCAGCGCTGCGAAGACCCGGACCTGCCGTTGAAAACCCCGGTGGGCCGTTCCGGGCGTGCCGAAACCGGGCGCCAGTCGTTCTCCATCGACGCGGCCAACGAGTTCGACCCGCTGTTTGAAGATGTCTATGACTGGTGCGAAGCCCAGGGCCTGGACCTCGACACGCTGATCCACGAAGACGGCCCGGCGCAGATGGAAATCAACTTCCGCCACGGCGACGCCCTCGACCTGGCCGACCAGATCACGGTGTTCAAGCGCACCCTGCGCGAAGCGGCGCTCAAGCACAATGTGGCCGCGACCTTCATGGCCAAACCGGTGGCCGACGAGCCGGGCAGCGCCATGCACCTGCACCAAAGCGTGGTGGAGATCGCCACGGGCAAGCCGGTGTTTGTCGATGCCGACGGGCAGAAGAGCCCGCTGTTCTTGCATCATATTGGCGGCCTGCAGAAATACATCCCGATGCTGCTGCCGATGTTCGCGCCCAACGTCAACTCGTTCCGCCGCTTCCTGCCCGACACCTCGGCCCCGGTCAACGTGGAGTGGGGCGAAGAAAACCGCACCGTCGGCCTGCGTGTGCCGACCTCCAGCGCCGAGGCGATGCGCGTCGAAAACCGTCTGCCGGGGGCCGATGCCAACCCCTACCTGGCCATCGCCGCCAGCCTGTTGTGCGGCTACCTGGGGATGATCGAAAAGATCGAACCGAGCGCCCCGGTCGAAGGCCGCGCCTATGAGCGCCGCAACCTGCGCCTGCCGATCACCATCGAAGATGCCCTGGCGCGCATGGAGGCCTGCGATACGGTCAAGCAGTACCTGGGGGACAAGTTCGTGCGGGGCTATGTCGCAGTGAAACGTGCCGAACATGAAAACTTCAAGCGGGTGATCAGCTCCTGGGAGCGTGAGTTCCTGCTGCTGAGTGTCTGACTCCATCATCAACTATAAAAAAGGTGTCGATATGCGTCTCGTCAAACAGCTTCTCCCAATGGCCCTGGCTGCGGTGTTCAGCAGCGCCAGCCACGCCGCGCCGACGGTCAGTGTCTACAACTGGACCGATTACATCGGCGAGACCACCCTGGCCGACTTCCAGGCCAAGACGGGGATCAAGGTGGTCTACGACGTGTTCGACTCCAACGAAACCCTGGAGGGCAAGCTGCTGGCGGGGCGTACCGGGTATGACGTAGTGGTGCCGTCCAATCACTTTCTGGGGCGCCAGGTAAAGGCCGGCGCGTTTCTTGAATTGGACCGCGCGCAATTGCCCAACTACCCGAACCTGGACCCCAAGCTGCTCAAGCTGCTGGAGCAGAACGACCCCGGCAATGCCCATGCGGTGCCGTACCTGTGGGGCACCAATGGCATTGGCTATAACGTCGACAAGGTCAAGCAAGTGCTGGGCATCGACCACATTGATTCGTGGGCGGTGATGTTCGAGCCCGAGAACCTGAAGAAGCTGCAGCAATGCGGCGTGGCATTCCTGGACTCGGCGGATGAAGCATTCCCGGCGATCCTCAACTATATGGGCATGGACCCGCGCAGCGAGAAGGTCAGCGATTATGAAAAGGCCGAAGCCAAGTTGCTGACGCTGCGCCCATACATCACCTATTTCCATTCTTCCAAGTACATCTCGGACCTGGCCAACGGTGATATCTGTGTGGCCTTCGGTTACTCCGGCGATGTGTTCCAGGCGGCCAACCGCGCCAGGGAAGCCAAGAACGGCGTGAACATCGCCTATGCGATTCCCAAGGAGGGCAGCAACCTGTGGTTCGATTTGCTGGCGATTCCCGTAGACGCCACCAACCCGCAACAGGCCCACGCGTTTATCAACGACCTGCTGGACCCCGAGGTGATTGCCAAGGTCAGTACCTACGTCGGCTACGCCAACCCCAACCTGGCGGCGAAGGCCTTCATGGCGCCGGAGTTGGTGAACAATCCCGAGGTGTACCCGCCCCAGGACGTGCTCGACAAACTGTACATTTCCACCACCCCCAGCCCCGCCATCATGCGTGTGATGACCCGGGCCTGGAGCAAAGTGAAGTCCAACCGATGAACCAGTCCCAAGACCATGCCCGTTCCTATTACCTGGCGTCGGCCAATGCCATGCCCCAGCGCGCGGCACTGGCTGCGGACCTGAGTGCCGATGTGTGTGTGATCGGCGGCGGCTTTACCGGCGTCAACACCGCCATCGAGCTGGCCCAGCGCGGCCTGTCGGTGATCCTCCTGGAAGCCCGGCGCATTGGCTGGGGTGCCAGCGGGCGCAATGGCGGGCAGTTGATCCGGGGTATTGGCCATGACGTTTCGGGTTTTACCCGGTACGTGGGCGAGGAGGGCGTGCGTTACCTGCAACGGGCCGGGATCGATTCGGTGGCCTTGGTGGGTGAGCGCATCCGTGAGCACGGGATCGACTGCGACCTGCGCTGGGGCTTTTGCGAGTTGGCCAACACGCCGGCGCAATTCGCGGCGTTCCAGGGCGAGCAGGACAGCCTGGCCGCCCAGGGTTACATGGCGCAAACCCGGCTGGTGGCGGCGCAGGACATGGCGCAGGTGGTCGGCTCAACCCTGTACGCCGGTGGTTTGGTGGACATGGGCTCGGGCCACTTGCATCCGCTGAACCTGGTGTTGGGCGAAGCCCGCGTGGCCGAGGCGCTGGGCGTGCGGATTTTCGAGCACAGCGCGGTGCTGCAACTGAGCCATGGCGACACCGTGCAGGTGCGCTGCGCCGGTGGCACCGTACGGGCCGGCAGCCTGGTGTTGGCGTGCAATGCCCACCTCGACGAACTGGAGCCGCGCCTGAGTGGCAAGGTGCTGCCGGCCGGCAGCTATATCATCGCCACCGAACCGTTGCCGGCTGCGCTCGCAGACGAGTTGATCCCACAGAACCTGGCGCTGTGCGACCAGAAAGTCGGCCTGGACTACTACCGGCTTTCGGCGGACCGTCGGCTGTTGTTCGGCGGCGCCTGTCATTATTCGGGGCGTGATCCGGTGGATATCGCTGCGTATATGCGGCCGAAGATGCTCAAGGTATTCCCGCAACTGGCCAACACCGCCATCGACTTCCAATGGGGCGGCAAAATCGGGATTACCGCCAATCGTTTCCCCCAGGTTGGACGGTTGCAGCAGTACCCCAACGTGTTTTACGCCCAGGGTTATTCGGGGCATGGGCTCAATGTCACGCACTGGTGCGCGCGGTTGCTGGCCGAAGGGATCCACGCGGGTGTCAGCCAGGGCCTGGACACCTTCAGCCGGGTGCCGCACATGACCTTTCCCGGCGGCAAGGCTTTACGCTCGCCGTTACTGGCGCTGGGCATGTTGTGGTATCGGCTTCGGGAAATGCTGGGATAGGTGGGTAGCGGTTTAAAACACAGCAGGATCGGATCCAATACGCTATAACCCCTCGGTCGCTGTGTCATTCCGAGGCCCCGCTTTTCATGCAGAACCCTTTGCAACGCCCGCTGTGGCAGGTGTACCTGTTCTTTCTTGCGCCGATGGTGCTGTCCAACTTCCTCCAGAGTTTTTCCGGCACCCTCAACGGCATCTATGTCGGGCAGATGCTTGGCACCCAGGCGCTGGCGGCCGTGTCGGGGATGTTTCCCATCGTGTTCTTTTTTATCGCCCTGGTGATCGGCCTGGGGGCGGGCGCTTCGGTGCTGATCGGCCAGGCCTGGGGCGCGGGGGAAACGGCGCTGGTCAAAGTCATCACTGGCGCGACCCTGACTTTGGGCGCGTTGATCGGGATCCTCGCCGCCGTGCTCGGCAGCCTGTTCGCGCGCCCGGCCATGCAGGCATTGGGCACGCCGCTGGATGTGCTGGACGACGCCGTCGGCTATGCCCAGGTGATGATGCTGATCATGCCGCTGCTGCTGGTGTTCATCCTCTACACCCAACTGCTGCGGGGCGTGAGCGATACGGTGTCGCCGCTGCTGGCGCTGATGGTCTCGACGGTGGTTGGCCTGTTGCTGACCCCGGCCCTGATCCGCGGCTGGCTGGGGCTGGCGCCCATGGGCATCCAGAGCGCGGCCTATGCTGGCCTCGTGGCCAACGCCGTGGCCATGCTGTTTCTGGTGCTGCGCCTGCGTCATAAAAACCATGTGATGGCGCCGGATCGCGCATTGCTGGCGGCCTTGCGCCTGGACCGGGCGATCCTCGGCAAAGTCCTGCGCATTGGCCTGCCCACCGGCTTGCAGATGGTGGTGCTGTCGTTGTCGGAGCTGGTGATCCTGGCACTGGTCAACGGCCACGGCTCCCAGGCCACGGCGGCGTATGGCGCGGTGACGCAGATCGTCAACTATGTGCAATTCCCGGCGCTGTCGATTGCCATCACCGCCTCGATCCTCGGCGCCCAGGCCATTGGCGCCGGGCGCCTGGAACGCATCGGGCCGATCCTGCGCACCGGCCTTGCCATCAACCTGTGCCTGACCGGGAGCCTGATCGTGCTTGGCTACGTGTTGTCCCACTGGCTACTGGGCCTGTTCATCACCGATGACCAGGCGCGGGTCCAGGCCGAACACCTGCTGCACATCATGCTCTGGAGCATTCTGGTGTTCGGCTTCCAGGCGGTGATTGGCGGCATCATGCGCGCCAGCGGCGTGGTGCTGATGCCGGTGGCGATCTCGATCTTCTGCGTGCTGGGTGTGGAGCTGCCGGTGGCGTACCTGCTCAATGCACACTTTGGCCTGGAAGGGGTGTGGATGGCGTTCCCGGTGACTTATCTGGTGATGTTGGGGTTGCAGACGGCGTATTACCGGTTGGTGTGGCGGCATAAGCAGATCAAGCGGTTGGTGTGAGTTGAGGCAGCGAGGGGCTGGATGGCATAGTGTCATTATGGAGAGAGACCTATGAAAAAAGCATTAATCGCAATCGGCGTCGACCGCGCCGGCCATTTTCCTGTACTGCGTGGCGCGGCCTCTGGGGCTGAGCAGGTGGGGGAATGGGGCAGGGAGCAAGGTTTCGAGACCACAGTTTTTTCCGATGCTGACGGCAAGGTCGTGGGGCCTGAGGAGATATTCGAGGCGATCAGTAAGATCGTGGAGAGCAGGACGTGCTCTCAACTGGTGGTGTTCTTTTCCGGCCATGGTGTATTGAGAGCCCCGGATTGTGAGTTGTGGCTATTGTCCGAGGTGGGCAGGAATCCCAACCATGCCATCAACGTCAATGGCTCGATCAGCCTGGCGCGTCAGTGCGGTATCGAACACGTTGTGATCATTTCGGATGCATGCCGGTCCCTGGCGGGAACCCTTCAGGTGAGCATGGTCGACGGCTACCGGATATTTCCTGCTCATCGCTCGAGCGGCAAAGCACCCGAAGTGGATGTGTTTTATGCAGCGCTGCCGGGAGATCCGGCATTGGAGGTCTCGGCTGACGATGCGGACAAGCGTCACTATGGGCTGCTGACCGATTGCATGCTGACCGCTTTGCGGGGCGATATTGAAACTGTGATCGAAACCGTGAAAAGCGACGACGGCGTGCAAAAGCATGTGGTTGCATCACGTCCGCTTAAACTGCACCTTGAGGACGCTATTCCCCGAGCGGCAGCGGCGGTGTCTGTGGCGCTGTTCCAGCGCCCGGACTCGCGGGTGGAGTCGGCGTTGCCCAAGTTTCTGGCAACGATTGATGCCGGTGCCGAGCGAGCGATTGATGTCGCTAAGACAGCCCTGACTGAGCCCGAGCCTGATCGAGGGAGCATGCAGTGGTATCGGAAGGTGCTGCTGATCCCCAAACCTGGTCGACCGCTGCCCCGCGAGGCTTTGGATGCCGAGATGGAGCGATTAATGGCGGCGATGGATGACCAACAGACGGACATGCACACGGGGTTTCACATCAAGGGCGACGAAGTCGAGGCTATTTACGTAATCAAACAGAACCAGATCACCTTTCGCGGCAATGGGCCGAGCATCCTGATCAGCGGTTTGGAGCCAGGGGCGCTTTACCTGCGTTTCAAAAATGGCACCAGTAGCTTGCTGTCAGTTATTCCCGGATTTATCGGCACCGTGATTATTGAGGATGGGCGTATTGCTACGGTCAATTACACGCCGTCGGCCGCCGGTATTCCTATGCGTAACTATCACTATCTGGATATGCGACGTTCTTTTGTCGCGGTGGCTGCGCGTCAAGGCAGCTTCCACTTGCCTGATACAACAGCTGTGTTGCCCAGTTATCTGCGTTTCTTCAGGCGCATGGACCCAACGCTGGGCATTTATGCCGCGTATGCCTATCACCAGGCAGGCGATCAGCAGAGTGTCAGAGGGATTTACCAGCATATGGCAGATGGCCTGCAACCCATTCCTTTCGATGTGGCAATGCTTGCGTGGGCGGGCACCGATCAGGAGCAGGCCGTGCATAAGTGCATGCCCGGTGTGCCCATGCTGGCGCAGGGGTGGTCGTTGCTGGGGAATCTGACTGAGACAATGCCCAAGCAGTTGCTAGAGGCTGGGCGTTATCTGGAGCCGTCACTGTGGACGACATTCTCCGGTAAGGGGTCGGCGATTCTAGAACGATATTTCAGTAGGGGTTTCCCATGAAACTGGTATTCATCCACGGGCGAGATCAACAGGAAAGCACCCGGGAAGCCCTGGAAAAATTATGGCTGGACTCGCTGTATATCGGCTGGGGGGAGTCCGGTCTTCCACTCCCCGAAGGGCTGTCTGTGACGATGGCGTTTTACGCCGACGTACTGGATGAGCTGACCCGGGCCCTCAGCACCCCGCTGGCGCGTGGGGTGCGCCTGCGTGGCGATGAACAGGCGCAGGATGATTTTCGTGGAAAATTTTTGCAGGACATCGCGACCGCCAATGGCGTGACCGATGCGCAGATCCAGGCTTTTCTCGATGAGGACAGCACCGAGAAAGGCCTTGGCAGTTCGCCCTGGATTCAGGCGCTTTTACGTGCAGTGGATCAGCGCACCGCCCTGGGTGAAGCCGCTCTTGATCGCTTCACTCGTGATGTCTATCTCTATCTGGCTTACCCCGTAGTCTCGGACCGCATTACCGCCATCGTAGAGGCGGCCATTGGCGATGAGCCCTGTGTGATAGTGGCCCACTCCTTGGGATCGATTGTTGCGTACCGCGCGTTGCAACAGCTCGGGCGTCGAGCCAACGTGGTGGGGCTGGTGACGGTTGGCTCGCCCCTGGGCCTGAATACGGTACGCGAAATGCTCACGCCCCCTGCATTGTCGATGCCTGCGGGTGTGCAGCAGTGGTTCAATGCCTATGATCCGGGCGATGCGGTGGCGTTGTATCCACTGGACGCTACCCGCTGGAACATCACACCCGGCATCGAGAACTTCAACGGCGTGAGTAACCATATGGCCAATCGGCATGGTATTGCGGGCTACCTTGATGATGTAACCGTCGCAACGTGGATGCATCAACGGTTAGTTAAGTGAGCGCAATGTCAACGTTCGTGAAAATCCAAGGTGGGAGCTGTCGAGCCCCTGCGAGGCTGCGATAGCGGCGGTAAGCAGTGCCGACGCCATCGCAGTCTCGCAGGGGCTCGACAGCTCCCACCGGGTTTACCGGTGTCTGTTGGATTCTCACCATAACTGATCGACATTGGCGGCAATCGCAGCCAGGGCGACGGTCAGTAATTGCTCCCATTAATAGGAAGCATTACTATTCACGCCCCGCCTACCCAGTGCATCCTCGATGACTCCTCAGCCGCCCCGCAGACCAGGCTTTTTCGCGTACTACGAGGAGTTGGTCGGGACCTGGACGCGCCGCTTGCGCAATCGCCAGCAGGCCGAGGACCTGGCCCACGATACATTCGTGCGGGTATTGGAGTCCAAGGCGGCGCTGGTCGAGCAGCCGCGTGCCTATTTGCACCAGACGGCGCGCAATATTGCGGTGGATGCCTATCGCCGTGCCGACCGGCGTGAAGCAATGGAGCTGCAAGGTCTTGACCAGAGTGCGCCGCCAAGTGGCGACCCGGAGCATTTCATGCATGCAGTGCAGTTGGCGGACTCCATCGAGCGGGCCCTGGCCGAATTGCCCCTCAATTGCCGCAAGATTTTCATTTGGCAAAAGGTCGAGGGCCTGACCCAACAGGAAATCGCCGAGCGCCTGGGGTTGTCTAAAAACATGGTGGAAAAGTATATGATCCGCACCCTGCGGCATCTGCGCGAGCGCCTGGACGCGCTGGCCCCATGACCAATGCCCGCTTTGAAACAGGATCTTCCATGATGGATACCCGTGAGTGTGCCTGTGGCAGCGCAGCGGTGCGTGACGAGGCGGCGCTGTGGTTCGTGCGTTTGCAGGATCAGCCCCTGAGCGATGCGGACCAGTGTCTTTTCGACACATGGTGTGGGGAGCATCCCGCCCACCAGTACGAATTCGAGGTGCTGCAAGGGCTGTGGAGCGCCGCCGACCTGCTGCCCAAGCGCCGTTTGCAGGCCCTGGTCGATACGCCTGTGCCGCGCAAGCGGCGTGGAGCAGTGCGCTATGCCATGGCGGCTAGTGTGCTGGCGGTGGCCGTGGGTCTTGGGCTGTTCAGCGGCCTGGATCATCCGGCGGTGTACGACGCGCAGTTCAGCACGGTGTTGGGTGAGCGTCGCCAAGTGGCGTTGCCCGACGGCTCGCTGATGGACCTCAATAGCCGCAGCGTGGTGGCGGTGCACTACGAAAAGGGCCGGCGTGGGATAGAGCTCAAGCAGGGCCAGGCGCTGTTCAGCGTCGAGCACGACACCAGCCGGCCTTTTGTGGTGCGGGCCGGGGCCGGGCAGGTGACGGTTACCGGCACGCGGTTTGATGTACGCCGCGACGATGACCAGACCCGCGTGGTGGTCGAGGCGGGAACGGTCAAGGTGCAAGGGCATGCCGCGCAGCCGGTGGTCACACTGACGGCGGGCCTGGGGACATCCATCGACAACCAGGGCGCGGTCGCGGCGGCCCGCCCGGTCAACGCCCAGGCACTGCTGGCCTGGCAGACCGGCAAGCTGGTGTTCAACGACGTCAGCCTGGCCGAGGTGGCGCGGGAAGTCTCGCGCTACCGCGAAAAACCCTTGCGGGTCAGCACCGCGGCCAGCGAGTTGCGCCTGACCAGCGTGTTCAAATCCAACGACACCGATGCCTTGCTCAAGGCCTTGCCGCACATCCTGCCGGTGGCTCTGCGCACGCTGCCGGACGGCAGCCAGGAAATAATTTCACGTTAGATTCAGGTTTTTTCCGAGTTCTTCGTCTTCTTGTCCAACTGCAACTGGTTTGCATTAACAGCCGCGCTTTCCTGGGATTACGACGTGAAAAAACTCGCTGCGAACAACAATAAAACCTGGCGCTGGGCGCCCCTGGCCCTGGCATTGGCGATCAATGCCGCACTGCCTGCGGCCTATGCCGACGATGCCATCCATATCAAGGCCCAGCCTTTGGGCGCGGCGCTGAGCCAATTGGGCCAGCAAACGTCGCTGCAAGTGTTTTTCAGCCCGCAGATGGTGGCAGGCAAACAAGCCCCGGCCGTCGATGGCAGCCTGTCGCCGGAACAGGCCTTGCGCCAGTTGCTGCAAGGCAGCGGCCTGGAGTACCAGATCGATTCGGGCTCGGTGACATTGCATCCGGCCGCCACGGGCACTGGTGAAGCGGGCTCGCCCCTGGAGCTTGGCGCGACCTCGATCAAGGTCGTGGGCGATTGGCTGGGCGATGCCAATGCCGAAGTGGTGCAGAACCATCCCGGCGCGCGTACGGTGATCCGGCGTGAAGCCATGGTGGAGCAGGGCGCGATGAATGTCGGCGACGTGTTGCGCCGGGTTCCCGGGGTGCAGGTGCAGGAGTCCAACGGCACCGGCGGTAGCGATATTTCCCTCAACGTCGGTGTACGTGGCCTGACGTCGCGCCTGTCGCCACGCTCCACGGTCCTGATCGACGGTATTCCTGCGGCGTTCGCGCCCTATGGCCAGCCCCAGTTGTCGATGGCACCGATTTCCGCCGGCAACCTGGAGAGCATCGACGTGGTACGCGGCGCTGGCTCCGTGCGTTATGGACCGCAGAACGTCGGCGGCGTGATCAACTTCGTGACCCGGGCGATCCCCGAGACCTTTTCCGGTGAGGTCGGCACCACCCTGCAAACCTCTTCCCACGGTGGCTGGAAACATGTCGACAACGCCTTCATCGGTGGCACCGCAGACAATGGCATTGGCATGGCGCTCCTGTATTCCGGGGTCAATGGCAACGGTTATCGCGATAGCAACAATGGGAACGACATCGACGATGTGATCCTCAAGACCCACTGGGCGCCGACCGATCAGGACGATTTCACCCTCAACTTCCATTACTACGACGCCACTGCCGACATGCCCGGCGGCCTGACCCAGAAGCAGTTCGACGCCAACCCTTACCAGTCGGTGCGCGACTGGGACAACTTCAGCGGCCGGCGCAAGGATGTTTCGTTCAAGTACATCCGTCAGATCGACGACCGTACCCAGGCGCAAGTGCTGACCTACTATTCCGACAGCTTCCGTGGCAGCAACATCGCCAACCGTGACCTGGCTACTATCGGTTCCTATCCGCGTACCTACTACACCTTCGGTATCGAGCCACAGGTGTCCCATGTCTTTGACCTGGGGCCCACCAGCCAGGAAGTCAGCGTGGGCTACCGCTACTTGAAAGAAGGCATGCACGAACAGGCCACACGCCTGAACCTGACCAATAACGTCCCTACGCCGGGGCCGCAGAGTGATGGCCATGTGTACCAGGACCGCACCGGTGGCACCGAAGCCAACGCGTTCTATATCGATGACAAGATCGATGTGGGCAAATGGACGATTACCCCCGGTATCCGCTTTGAAAGCATCCGCACCCAATGGCATGACCGCCCGGTGCTGGCACTCAATGGCACTCCCGTCCAGGAGAAGCGCCGCGAGATCAAGAACAACGAACCGCTGCCGGCACTGAGCGTGATGTACCACGTCTCCGACGCCTGGAAACTGTTCGCCAACTACGAAACGTCCTTCGGCAGCCTGCAGTATTTCCAGCTGGGCCAGGGCGGTAATGGCGACCAGACGGCCAATGGCCTGCAACCGGAAAAAGCCAAGACCTACGAGGTCGGCACCCGCTACAACGACAATGTGTGGGGCGGCGAAGTGACGTTGTTCTACATCGACTTCTCCGACGAATTGCAGTACGTCAGCAATGACGTGGGCTGGACCAACCTGGGCGCCACCAAGCATGCGGGTATCGAAGCCTCTGCCCGCTACGACCTGGCCAACCTTGACCCGCGCCTGGATGGCCTGAGCGCAAATGCCGGCTTTACCTACACCAAGGCGACCTCCGAAGGTGATGTGGCCTTTAAGGGTCGTGACCTGCCGTTGTACTCGCGGCAAGTGGCAACCCTGGGCCTGCGTTATGCGGTCAACCGCTGGACCCATAACCTGGATGCGTATGCCCAGTCCGGGCAGCGGGCGCCAGGTACCACCAGCACCTATATCACCCAGCCGACTGCGGACGGCCAGTACGGTGATATCCCGGGGTATGTGTCGGTCAACGTGCGCAGTGGCTATGACTTTGGCGCGCAACTGTCGAACCTGAAGCTGGGCGTGGGGGTGAAAAACGTGTTCGACCAGCAGCACTACACCCGGTCCAGCGATAACAACTCCGGGATCTACCTGGGTGAGCCCCGTACGTTCTTTGTGCAGGCGAGCGTGGGGTTCTGACGCGTGCTTCCTACGATCCTTCTGACGAAAGCGAAGGGTCGTAGGGACGCGTTTCCTACCTTTATTTTGTGATTTTCTGCACTTTGCGGAACCGAACTCCGTAGGCCTGCCACACACCTTCAGCTCATCGTGTGCGGGCACCCATTGTCTGGGTGCCTGGGACCGTGAGGTGAACTGTGTCAACAAGCCGCACTGGAGAACATTATGTCGGTAACTGCATTCAATCAGCCTGTCGTCAAACTACCGAATGACGCCACACCTCAAGGGGCTGAGGCAAAGGCCAGCACCTCGGGCGCTGCGGCGCCGGCCGCCGGGGCAGCCTCCAAGGGGCCCAGTTTCAGCGGGCCGCAGAGTCAGTCGGGGCCGGTGTTCGCAGCACCGCAGCCGATGGCACAGGGCGATGCAGCTCGGGGGGCTGCGCCTGCGTCCTATGGGGGGCCGCCGCCAAGGCCTGTTGCGCAGAAGCCTGATCCTATCTACTCAAAACGCAGCCATGATCAGTTGGCCCAGCAACTGCTGGATAACTTCCAGTCGTTCAAGGATCCGAGCAACCCGTCCTACATCACGCCCCAAGGTCTGAAAGACAAGGCACAGATGCCCCTGACCGGCTACTCGAGCAAGGATCAGGACACCCGGCTGGCCAGGGAGATCCTGAAACGTCCGGACCTGCTCAAGGCGCTAGACCGTGACGGTCGTACGGGGGCGCTGGATGCCCAACTCACCCGACAAAACATTTATGACGTCATACGCTCGGACAACCCGTTGAAGTTCAAGGACGACGCACAGCTGGCCAAGGACATGCTGAATAACTTCAATCAGTTGAAAGGAAATTTCTGGAACAAAGACATCAAGTTCGCCGATCTCGATGCCAAGGCCCAGCGCCCGCTGACGGGTGACCCGTACCGGGACCAACTCACCCAACTGGCCAGGGAGGTCAATAACCGCTCGAACCTGCGCCAACAAATGGACAATACGGCCAGCCCCGATTATGACGGCAGGATCAGCAGACAAGCCTTGAAGAAGTTGTCCCGTTAAGCCGCGGGTATTGCAGCGCAAGCATAGAACCGGGATGGGCCGCGAGTATTACGCCGTGTTTCCCGGTTCGGCCATTAACGATGGCAGGGCTGGCTGAAAGTGCCAGCGTCCGCTCATCGCCTGCCACTTCAATGAACAGGAACTGTTTTCAGCGGTCTGCCACATAGCTTGTAACTGACGGCCTTTATGACGCCGACGGTTTCACTCAAAGAGAGGGTGTTGACATGACTTCTACGTCGTTTGGAACTCAAACTCCTGGCTTGCCACAATCCCTTCTTGCACCACCTTGCGAAACCCGCGCGCAGTGCCAACGTTTCGATGCTCAGCACCAGGGCGTGGCTGGCGAGGGAGGTGCCGAGGTTCAGCGAGCGAAGGGTTTTTCCGCACAGTACACATTCAAGGCCCCGGCGGCGGATGACTTCGCCAAAGGCATGCTTGCTCACCGAGCCACCGCGACGCCAGGCTCTGATGTGTCGACAACGGCGGGTACCACGGTGGGGTTGATCAATGCAATAAAGGCCATGCTGGGTGTTTCGAAATCCGTGGCATTGCCGCCCCAAAAACCTGACTGAAGCCGCGCCCAGGCCCCCTCCGTTGTTTACATGTAGTCATCGAAAATGATCGACCGCCCCGGAACCATTGCCGGTGCTTGGCCACATACTTTGCGCTTTTTGGAAACCACCCTTGTAGTGACGGTGGTGATAGCCGGTCTGAGTATGGATCTAGAAAAGGTGGATATGAAACATGGCAATTGACGGTGGGGTACCTCTCCTGCGGCCTGATGTTACGAGCCGCCATGATGCGATACCGGATGACGCACAACAGAAAGCTCATGCTGCTTCAATCGAGAGCACGCCGCGTGGGTGGCAGGTTGATAATCAGCCTCTGCCCAGCACGATTCGATCTTCGGGTTTCCGGCGCCCCTTGCGGTGGGCCACGCCTGACGAAGTCACTCTGCATCATCAGGAACTCAGAAACACGCCTTCGGCGCGTACCTCCCATATGAACCCCTATACCCAATTGCCGGATAGCCAGTTGGTGAAGGCCTTGGGTGATCATTTTTCCGTGCTGGAAAACTTTCATGAAAACTGAAGGCTTGAAACTGGTGGCGTTGCGACGGATCGCGGGTGAAAAAATGACGGACACACCAGCGCTCAATAACGCCATTCTGCTGGCCAAGGCCCTGCTCCAGCGCCCGCGCCTGATCGACGCGATCCTCGACGAGGAGGGCTTGATTACGCGGCAAAGCCTGTCCAAAGCGGTACAGGGAGTGTTTGGCAACAGCGACCCGAATGCCTTCAGTTCGGATCCCTTTCACGCCAAGACCAACGTCGAACTGGTGCAGGCGTTCAGGGCGGCATTTGATGAACTGCGTGACAGGTCCCGGGATCGCACGGGCTTTTTCGAGAGCGTCGGCTACGTGCAGATCGAGCGGCTTGTTTCAATCAGCAAGGACCCGGACGAAACGGACCAGGAAGGCGCCGTTATCCGGGACCCCGTCACGGGGTTAGCGAAAAAAATGTACAGCGAACAACTGGTGTACATGTCAAAAAACCTGGTGGACCGCCCCAGGCTCTTGAACTCGCTGGAACGCATCCATTCTGGCTGGCGACGCCTTTACGGCAGCCATTACCAGAAGGGCTGGTTGAGCAACAAGGACCTGGACGGCTGGCTGGAAAACAACAAGACCCTGTAGGGTCTTGAGCGCGTTACACCCGCAGGATTTTCCCGCTGATCGCCACCCCCAGCAGGAGCGCGGCGATCAACACAAAGGCCACGCTCAAACTGCTGCCATGGGCGATAAAGCCGATCAGCGCGGGGCCGGCGAGAATACCGGCATACCCCAAGGTGGTAATGGCGGGCACTGCAATATGCTCCGGCATGACGGTCTGCTTGCCGACTGCGGTGTACAACACCGGGACGATATTGGAGCAGCCGGCGCCTACCAGGGCATAGCCCAGCAGCGCGGTTTCCCAGGCTGGGAGCAGGGTAGCCAGGAGCATGCCGGCAGTGGCCAGCAAGCCGCCGATCACGATCACCCGTTTGGCCCCCAGGCGACGCACAATGGCATCGCCGGTCAGGCGTCCGATGGTCATGGTCAGGGCAAATGCCGCATAACCCAGGCCCGCATAGGCTTCGTCGAGGCCGCGTTCGTCACTGAGGAACACCGCGCTCCAGTCGAGCACGGCACCTTCTGCCAGGAACACGATAAAACACAGGCAGCCGATAAACAGCACTACCCCGTGGGGCATGGCGAAGGCGGGGCCGGAGCTTTCGCTGCCGTAGGGCAGCAAGTGCGGGGCCGCCTTGAGCAGGGCGGCCAGGGTAATCACGATGACCACCAGGGTGGCCGACAGCGGTGACAGCCCCAAGCCCAGCAACGCGCTGACCCCCGCCGCCCCGACAATCCCTCCCAGGCTGAACAACCCGTGGAAGCCCGACATCATGGTTTTGCCACTGGCCCGTTCGACGATCACCGCCTGCAGGTTGACGGTGGAGTCCACCGTGCCCAGGCCCGCACCAAACAGAAACAATCCTGCCATCAGCAAGGGTATCGAGCTGACGGTGGCCAGCATCGGCAAGGCCACGCAGAGCAGGAGCGTGCCGGCGCTGAGTACGCGCCGGCAGCCATAGCGTGAAGCCAGCGCGCCGGCCACCGGCATCGCAATGATCGAGCCCACCCCCAGGCACAACAGCAACAGGCCCAGGGTGCCTTCGTTGAGATTTGCGCGGGCCTTGGCATAGGGCACCAGAGGCGCCCAGGCGGCAATGCCGAAGCCGGCAATAAAAAACGCGATACGGGTCGACATTTGTTCCAGGCGCCCAGGAACCACGGGCGCTGGGGTGGGGATGGCAGTCATGAAAGTCCTTGGTTTTTGCGTTCAGCGAACGATGTCCGGCGCGACATCCTTGCACATCAGGCCCTGTGGAGCGAGCCAGGTTCCCTTGGCGATCGCGAACTTTCCTGCTGCAGCAGCGGATACTGCTGGCTCTCGGGTCAGGTGGTTGCCGGCAGATACGCCCTGACTTGCACGACGTCGGCGCCGTCGACGCGCACCACGACCGTGCCACGGGGCGTCGTTTCCTGGCCGATGTAGCTCTCTACCATTACTCGGTCCGCAGCCGTGGCTTGCAGCGATAGCTTATGGGGTTTGCGCAGCAGCTTGCGAGCCTGGGCGTCCACCGGGAATGACGGGTGGCCGCGGCGCACACTGTCGCAAAACGCTAGCGCCACGGCGCGGGGTGTCGGTGGTGGTGGCGAGGGCAGGTTGGCCCCGGCGAACAGCAGGTTGAGTTGATCGGCGGTGGCGACGGCGCGCGGGAAGCCGGTAAAGGCCGAGGCGACCAGCAGCAGTTCGGTCAACTCCCCAGGCGCCAAGCCTTGGGCCAGGCTGGTCTTGAAGTGCACGCTCAACGGTGGGCCGACCATGCCGGCGGCGACGATCGCGGCAAAAATCGCCGCTTCCTGCAGGCGCGGATCGAGGCCCGGGCGATCATGCAGATAGCCATACACCACGCCGACCGCCAATTCGCCCAGGGCCGGTGCGGTATGGAACAACGCATCCAGGCGTGCGCCGCCATCAGGTACCAGCTCAATGAACGTTTTGCGGCCTTCGCGGTAAAGCGTTTCAACGGGACTTTGCGGGGCAAGGGTCTTCATGGTGCATCCTCCGAGAAAATGAGGACGGCGTTTGCTCGACTGCGCACGGACTTCGGCCTGATGAAAACGTCCATCCAGGGGAACTAGGAGTGTAGGGCGAGTGGCTGTTTTTGCCAGGGTCATGCACACCAATGGTGCAGGTGGTGTGCGGTGTCGGCGATAGCGTGCGAATGGGGCTGACCTACATGAACTCCACCTGCGCAGGCTGGCGCTTGATCAGCACCTTGCCATTACGGATCGAATACAGCGCCAGGCCCTGGCTGCGAATCACTTCATAGTCGCTGTTTGCCGACAGGATCAGCAGGTTGGCCGGCCGCCCGGGTTCCAGGCCATAGCGGTCGCCCAGGGCCATGGCTTGGGCACTGTTGTCAGTGACGAGGTCCAGGGCTTTTTGCAGGTTGCTGTAGCCGAGCATATGGCAGATATGCAGCCCGGCTTCGAGCACTCGCAGGATATTGCCGTTGCCCAGTGGGTACCACGGATCGACGATGGAGTCCTGGCCGAAGCACACGTTCATGCCGGCTTCCAACAGCTCGTTGACCCGGGTCACGCCCCGGCGTTTCGGGAAGTTGTCGAAGCGGCCCTGCAAGTGAATGCTTTCGGTGGGGCAGGACACAAAGCTGATGCCAGAATGCCCCAGCAGACGAAACAGCTTGGCGCAGTAGGCATTGTCGTAGGAGCCCATGGCCGTGGTGTGGCTGGCCGTGACCCGGCTACCCATGTCGCGGCTGCGCGCTTCTTCGGCCAGCACTTCGAGAAAGCGCGAATGCGGGTCGTCGGTTTCATCGCAATGCACGTCCACCAGGCAGCCCGTACGTTCGGCCAGGTCCATGAGGAATTTGACCGAGCTGACCCCTTGGTCGCGGGTGTACTCAAAATGGGGAATGCCGCCCACCACATCGGCGCCCAGGCGAATGGCTTCTTCCATCAGTTCGCGGCCATTGCGGTAGGACTCGATGCCTTCCTGGGGAAACGCCACGATCTGCAGGTCGATCAGGTGGCCACTCTCCTGGCGCACTTCGAGCATGGCCTTGAGCGCCGTCAGGTCCGGATCGGTGACGTCGACGTGGGTGCGCACATGCTGGATACCATGGGCTGCCAGGGCCTGGATGGTCTGCTTGGCACGGGTCTTGGTGTCGGCCTGGGTGATGGTGGCCTTGCGCTCGCCCCAGCACTCGATCCCTTCGAACAGCGTGCCGCTCATGTTCCAGCGCGGCTCGCCGGCAGTGAGGGTGGCGTCGAGGTGGATATGCGGCTCGACAAACGGTGGCACTACCAGGTTGCCAGCGGCATCCAGGTCGTCCGGCCCCAGGGGCGGCGTGACGGTTTGTGGGGTAATGCTGGCGATCCGGCCATGTTCCAGGTGCAGATCATGCAGGCCTTCACGGTTGCGCAGGCGGGCGTTGATGATATGCATGGGCAAGTTCCTCTTGGGCAAACAGCAATCAGGCAGACAGCCGCCAGATCATCAGCGCGACGCCGATGTCCGACGGTCATTGGAGTGTCGGGGCTCTCAGGCTCATGCCTGGATGTCAGCCAATGGTACGCGCACCCGTAGGGCGGCAGTGAGTGCAATGTAGGTAGCGGCTGCCGCGATAATCCCCACCAGGGGCGCGACCCATGGCGAGCTGAACGCCAGCACCGTACCCACTGCATAGGCAATCAGCCCCGGCCAATTGAAGGCCGGCAAGCGCACGTCTGCCAGCCGTGGATAGTGACCGCGGTAGCGATAGAAGAAGTCGGCCATGATCACCCCGCCAATCGGTGGTATCACAGTGCCCAATAAAATCAGGTAGGGCACCAGCATGTCGTACATGCCCAGCAAGGCGAGCAGGGTGCCGATCAAGGCGCCGACCAGGGTTACGGTCTTGCGGCGTTTGGTGCGCAGCAGGTTGCAGCCGGCGACGGCGAAATTGTAGATGGTGTTGTCCTGGGTGCTCCAGATATTGAGCAGCAGCATGGCCATCGCCGCCATGGCGAAACCTTGCAGCAGCAATACTTCCACCACATCCGGTTGCTGATAGACGATGGCGCCGTAGGCACCGATCAGCACCATCAGGCCGTTGCCGACAAAAAAGCCGATCAGGCTGGCCAGTACCGCGACCTTGGCCGAGCGGGAAAAACGCGTCCAATTGGTGGCCTGGGTAGCACCGCTGACAAAGGTGCCGAACACCAGGGTAATGGCCGTAGACAGATCCAGCTCCGCGCTGGGCACCACCGCGAGCAAGCCTTGCAGCCCGCCGACTTTTACGGTGGCCACCCACATCGACAGCAACAGCAGCAGGCCCATGGCCGGGACGGCAATGTAGGAGAGGATTTCCAGCCCCCGGTAGCCCACGTAGGCCGTGGCGCAGAACACCAGGCCGAACAGCACCATCAGTGCCAGTACGCTGCCCTGGCCCAATTCGAAATATTTGCCCAGTACCACGGCCGCCGTGGCGGTACCCCAGGCGTACCAGCCAATCTGGGTGAACCCCAGGATCAGGTCACTTAATTTGCTACCCACTTCGCCAAAGCAGAAACGCCCCATCAGCACCGAGTTCAAGCCGCTCTTGAAGGCGATATAACCCAGGCCTGCGGCGTAGATACCCAATAGCAGGTTACCCAGGGCCACGACACCGAGCATCTGGGTAAAACTGAAGGCCACCCCCAGCTTGCCGCCAGCAAACATGGTTGCGGTAAAAAAAGTGAAGCCCAGCAACACCATGGCCGTGGAGCCAAGGCCCTTGCGTGCATGCATGGGCACTTCGCTGAGAGGGTAATCGTTGCCCGGTTCGTTCTGCGTCATGTGCCGTTCCCCTGTGAGTGACCCGGGGCTTGTTGCAGCGCCCGTGCCAAGTGGGGGCTGTGCAGGTTGCACAGTATTCGGGCGCGGGGAAGGGCAGGAGGCTGGGATTGCTTGTTGGTTAGGCCCAGCCAGGCACAAAAGCGGTGCAGCGGTGATACAAGTTGGATCACCGTGCCAGGGTGTCAGTCGAACAGGGTCTGGCTGATTTCGCCGCGGTGAAAGGCGAAGGCTGCTGCAAGATCACTCTCGATGGTGCGCCCGCGTGATAGCGGTGGCAGGTCGTCGAGTCTGAAGAAACCAACGTCGGTGGTTTCAAAGCCTGATGCCATGGTGGGCTTGCTTGGTGTACTTCAAGGCCTGGTTTTAATCGCTGTTGCCACCGAGCACAGCAGCGAATTACTCACCGCGATAAATACAGCCACTGGTGCAGGTCTCATGGATGCGAATAGCGCTGAGTTCCGGCAACAACGGCTTCAACTCATTCCAGATCCACTTGGCCAGCACTTCGCTGGTAGGGTTTTCCAGGCCGGGTATGTCGTTGAGGTAGTTGTGGTCGAGGCGCTCATAGAGCGGCTTGAAAATCGCCTTGATCTCCGAGAAATCACGGATCCAGCCGGTATGCGGGTCGAGGTCGCCGCTCAGGTGGATGGCCACCTTGAAGGAGTGACCATGCAGGCGCCCGCATTTATGGCCTTCGGGGACGTGAGGCAAGCGGTGGGCGGACTCGAAGGTGAACTCTTTGAAAATTTCCACGGTATGACCTGTAAGGCAGGAGTTTCTAGGGCGGTGTGCGATTGTCAGGGTCGGGTGAGCGCTTGATGGGCCCAGGCGACCGACGTGGCGCGCATTCTAACCTGTTTATCGGGCGACCTGGCGGCGTGTGTAAAGCATGGTTATTCCTGGGACCATAACGTAGTACTGACCTTGACCCCATCCCCGCAGGCCAATGAACTCTGCGACCCGCGGCGCTCCAGTTCTGCGTGCGCACGAGCACACTGCACCTGGCCTTGGGCGGCTGCATTATCAATGCTGATATTGCCGGTGGTTTCGGACACCAGGTCGCCGTTTTTCTCCACCCGGATCAATGGCCGTTCGGGCTGGATTTCAAAGCGGCTTTTCGTCGGCTCGGTGTTCAGTGCCAGGTCGGTGGGGGCTGCCGGCAACTGGTCTTCGGTGACGCCATAGCGAGTGAGAAGCGAGAGATTGGGCAAGTCCTGCGCGTTTGCGTGGCCGGCCGCCAGAAGCAGGAACATGCCAAGGCTATACAGTTTTTTGCGATTAGAATGCATGGTTGTATCTTTCCAAAGTTGTTTCTTGATGGGCTGGATTGAAGAACAACTTGTTGTTATCGCAACCACGTTTAGGGCAGGGAGTATTCAACCAGAAAGATGAACCGTAGCGGTTGCCGAACTGCGTGCCTGGTTCATAAAACTTGAACGAGGAAGGGTCGTAACTGCTGTTACTACAGCCAGTAATCAGGGCGATAGTGAAGAGGCCCAGGAACTTTATGGGTTTCATAGGGGGGAGGTCCGCGTTAAATTGATCAGTATCTTACAGGGTTGCCCGCAAGCCAGGCAGCCCATTCCAGAGCTAGGCGTCTTCGCTCTCGAACTCCAGCAAGTCGCCTGGCTGGCAATCCAGGGCGATACACAGCTTGTTCAGGGTTTCGAGTTTGAAGCCTTTGATCTTTCCATTTTTCAATAGCGACAGATTGGCTTCGGTAATCCCAATGGCATCTGCCAGTTGGTTGGAGCGAATCTTTTTCTTCGCCATCATGACGTCCAATCGAATAATGATTGTCATGGGTTAGATGATGCTTTTGTTTTCATCGTCGATAACTTTTGATTCGGCCACTATCAATGAGAATGCGCACAGAAAGATGC
Organism: Pseudomonas sp. WS 5010; assembly: GCF_012985565.1. NCBI lineage: Bacteria > Pseudomonadati > Pseudomonadota > Gammaproteobacteria > Pseudomonadales > Pseudomonadaceae > Pseudomonas > Pseudomonas sp. WS 5010. The sequence goes on from NZ_JAAQWQ010000001.1 coordinate 662,048, forward strand.
CTTGTATGATTGCATAGATGGCTGCGGATGATACACCCACACTGAGGCTGAATGTGCGCTCGCCAGGCGGCATTTCAATCGCCAGGACCAAGCCTTGCAGGGTGGAAACAACCGGTGCCAGCAGCGGGGTAGCAATGAATAGGAGGCCCATCCACCACAGGATCTTGATATTGGCCTCGGTCCAGATGTGCCCCTTAGAAAGGCGCATGAAAAAGATCCCTGTCAGCACCAGCGCCAGCACTGTAAGGCTGATCGGCAGCATTTCCAGGGCCAGGACCAGGCCCATGATCCAGAGGGCCGGTTGGTAGCCAGGGGCTAACAGCGAAGGCATCTGCTCGCCGTAGGCATTGAGATACTCCGCCAGGGCGGTGGGATAGTCGAAGATCCAGTACAAAATCGGCGCGCCGAATTCGATCAGCGCGACCGACCACGCCAACAGTGCGGCAAACGCGCCTATGGACCGCAGCCGGGTGTTGGTGGAGACGGTATGCAGGTGATTGCTCATGGGTTGATCCATACGGGGTTGATGGAAGAATAATCCATGAATAATTATCGAATTACAATAATTTTTTGCGAAAAAAAACAGTGGCCAATGCTTAGAGTGCAATCAAACGCTCACCCAATCGACCGCTATCGGCCAGTTCAAGGAATTCATCGCCCAGCCGCTGGCTCTCATTCATCGCGGTTTGCCAGTACTGATTGCGCCGGGTGTCGTCCCCCATAAAGCGCTTGAAGTCGCTGCGATCCGGCAATTTGCCGTAGGGCAGGCGGGCCAGGTAGTCCCGTGAAGGGGCCACCAGCAATACATCGCGCAAACCCTGCGGGCTGCTGTGCCGCCACGGCAGGCTCTTGTCGAACCAGCCGGGGATGACTCTGTCGGTGAAGTGCGGGTACAGCACAATGTCATCACCGTGGTAGGGCAGGTCGAGGTGGTAGTCCAGCAGGCCGCCATCGCGATAGGTGCCGGCCCCGGCGCCCGGCAAGTCGCGCACGCCTTGCATCACCATGGGGATCGAGCCGGACGCCAGCAAGGCCTGGCGCAGGTTGCCCAGTTCCAGGTCGAGGAAGCGCGACGGGAAATCCTTGAGTGGGTGCAGCGGTGGGGCCTGGCGCGGGTCGTGGATGATCAGCCGCTCAAAGTGCCGCGACAGTCGCGCACGGCCGCGCAAGTTGTCGGCGATCACCGAAGACAGGCCCAGGCCCAGGCGCCCACGGTGGTCATCGGCGAGCAGGCCATGGCTTTTGACTACCACGATATTCAGGCGATAGTGCGGGTTATCCAGCAGCGTTGCATCGCGCCCGGCCAGCAAGTCATCGAGCATGCGCTGGCAGCTCTGGCTGACCTCGGCCATGGTCACGCCCTTGGCAAAACGTTGCTCGTTGTACAGGCGACCGAGGTCGAGCAGGCCTTGTACCGGGTCGGGCAGGCAGGCACTGGCAAAGCGCCAGGAGCCGATCGATGCGCCAATCAGCGCGCGCTCGCGGGGCGCGCGTGCCAGCCAGTCACCGAACAACGCCAGGTCCAGGCCCTGAATGCCCAAGGCCTTGGGGCCCCCGGCCGCGCCGGGCAGAATCCCCACGTCTTGAGGTTTGAGGCCGTGCTCGCGAATGCGTGTAAAGGCGCGCTGGCCAGCCTTGAGCGTCAGGGCTGGGAACTTGATGTGGATGGCCGTCATACCGATCTCTGTGCAGGCGAGCAGGGCAGTATAGGAAATTTCCCCAGGGGGCTGGCAAGGTGTTGTGGGACAATTGCCATAGTGGCAATTCAGTTTCAGTTAAGTTGCGCGTCGTACTGTGGGGGCCGTAGGTAAAACATTGTGAAATGGAGACTTGTCATGAAAAACCTCACAGCAATTGTCGCCGCCAGTATCATCGCCCTGACCACCGGCCTGGCCCAGGCGCGGGACCTGGGGCCGGATGAAGCGCTGAAATTGCGTGACGCTGGTACCATCCAGTCCTTCGAGAAGCTCAATGCCGCCGCCCTGGCCAAACATCCAGGTGGCACCGTGCATGAAACCGAACTGGAGCAGGAATACGGCAAATATATTTACCAGGTTGACCTGCGCGATGCCCAAGGCGTCGAGTGGGATGTGGAATTGGACGCTGTCACCGGGCAAGTCCTCAAGGATCATCAGGATACGTAATGAAGGTAAATCTACGCACCGGCAGTCGATTGGCGCTGGTGCTCCTGGCCTTTTGCTCGGTGGTGGCTGCCCGGGACCTCAACCAGGATGAAGCTCTGGAACTGCGCCAGCAGGGGGTGATCCTGTCCCTTGAACAACTGTTGCAGCAGGCCATGGCGCGGCATCCCGGCTCCCGGTTGCTGGAGGCCGAGCTAGAGAGCAAACACGGCAGCTATGTCTATGAAGTGGAACTGGTGACCACTGATGGCGTGGTCCGGGAAATCAAACTGGACGCGACCACTGGCGCACTGCTTAAAGACGAGGAAGATGACTGATGCGCCTGCTTCTGGTGGAAGACCACGTACCGTTGGCCGATGAACTGCTGGCCGGGCTCAAAGCCCAGGGTTATGCCGTGGATTGGCTGGCGGACGGGCGTGACGCGGTGTATCAGGGGCGCAGCGAGCCCTATGACCTGATCATCCTCGACCTGGGCCTGCCCGGCCTGCCTGGGCTTGAGGTGTTGAGCCAATGGCGCGCCGCCGCCCTGGCGACGCCGGTGTTGATCCTCACCGCCCGCGACTCCTGGGCCGAGCGCATCGAAGGGCTCAAGGCCGGGGCCGACGATTACCTGAGCAAGCCGTTCCACCCCCAAGAGCTGTACCTGCGCATCCAGGCGTTGTTGCGCCGCTCCCATGGCCAGGCCAACCAGCCGACCTTACAGGCGGCAGGCTTGCATCTGGATGAAGGCCGCCAGTGCGTGATGCGCGACGGTGCCGAGGTGCAACTGACCGCTGCCGAGTTTCGCCTGTTGCGTTACTTCATGCTGCATCCCGAACAGATCCTTTCCAAAAGCCACCTGGCCGAGCATTTGTATGACGGTGAGACCGAGCGCGACTCCAATGTCCTCGAGGTCCACGTCAACCATCTGCGGCGTAAGCTGGGACGCAGCGTGATTGAAACCCGGCGCGGCCAGGGTTATCGCTTTGGCGCCAGCCCCGCGTGAGGTCGATCCAGCGGCGGTTGAGCCTGGGGCTGATCAGCGTGATGGTGATCGTCGGCCTGGTGCTGGCACAAACCAGCCTGTGGCTGTTTGAAATGGGTTTGCAGCGCTACCTGGAGTCGGGTTTGCGCAATGACAGCGAAAACCTGCTGGTGGCCCTGGTGCGCGGCCCTGGCGGCGTGCAACTGGATGAGCAGCGCTTGTCACCGGCCTATCAGCGGCCGTTTTCCGGGCACTATTTCCGTATCGACTTCAGCGACCACCACTGGCGCTCGCGCTCACTCTGGGACCAGGAACTGCCGCAACTGCCCCAGGCCGGCCTGCAGGGCAACCTGCAATTGGGCCCGGAAGGCCAGCAACTGCTGGTGCTGCGTTCGGACTACAAGCGTTTCGGCCAGTCGATTTCCATCAGCGTGGCCCAGGACTACACGCCCGTGCGGGAAAGTTTTCGCCTGATGCGCCAGGTCGGCCTGGTCCTCGGGCTGGCGGCGTTGCTGCTGATCCTGATCCTGCAAAGGGTCACCGTGCGCCGGGCCTTGCGCCCGCTGGAAACCGCGCGTGAACAGATTGCGCAACTGCAACAAGGCCAACGCTCACAACTGGACACCCAGGTGCCAGTGGAGCTGGAGCCGCTGGTGGCGCAGATCAACCACCTGCTGGCCCACACCGAAGACAGCCTCAAGCGCTCGCGCAATGCCCTGGGCAACCTCGGGCATGCCCTGAAAACCCCCCTGGCGGTACTGTTGAGCGTGGCCTCCAGCGAGCAGCTCAAGGACCAGCCGCAACTGGCCAAGCTGCTGCGCGAGCAATTACAGCAGGTGCAGCAACGCCTCAACCGTGAACTCAATCGCGCGCGCCTTGCCGGTGAAACCCTGCCCGGTGCGTTGTTCGACTGCGACAGCGAATTGCCGGGCCTGCTGGCGACCCTGAACATGATTCACGGCGAGCACCTGGACCTGAGCTACCACGTTCGCCCCGGCCTGCAACTGCCGTGGGATCGCGAGGACTTGCTGGAGCTCTTGGGCAACCTGCTGGACAACGCCTGCAAATGGGCGGATGCCGAAGTGCGGGTGAGCATTGACGAGGCGCCCCACGGTTTTCAGTTGCGGGTCGAGGATGACGGGCCGGGGATTCCCGAGGCCCAGCGCACCCAGGTGTTCAGCCGCGGCACCCGCCTGGATGAACAGACCGATGGCCACGGCCTGGGGCTGGGGATCGTGCGCGATATCGTCGAGGTATGGGGTGGCACATTGCAGTTGCACGAGAGTGAACTGGGCGGCCTCAAGGTGCTGATCGAGCTGCCCCGACGCCAGGTCTGATGGCACCTTGCTTCCGATCTGTAGGAATTTGCAACAAGGCTTTTCCTGTAACGCCTGGCTGGGACTATTTCGCTTATAACAGCCGCCTGGCTGGCCACGTCGAGCGGGTTTTCCCGCTCGCAACCCATGGCATATGTCAGAGCACTTGTCAGCCGGGCACTCGCTTGCTCGGCACCTAATAAGAAAGATAAAAGGTGACTCCCATGCGAATGACCAAGCGTTTGTGCGTGTTTGCTGCTGTCGCAGCCTTTGCCGCAAGTACGGCTGCACTCGCCGCTCCCACATTTATCAACGTGCTGACTGGCGGCACCAGCGGCGTGTATTACCCGATTGGCGTGGGCCTGTCGCAGCTCTACAGCAACGGCATCGAAGGGTCGAAGACCTCGGTGCAGGCCACCAAGGCTTCCGTGGAAAACCTCAACCTGCTGCAAGCCGGTCGGGGCGAGCTGGCCTTTGCCCTCGGTGACTCGGTAGCCGATGCCTGGAATGGCGTAGAGGACGCTGGCTTCAAGGCTCCGCTGCAAAAACTGCGGGCGGTTGCCGGTACCTATCCCAACTACATTCAGATCGTTGCCAGCCAGGAGTCCGGCATCACCACCCTGGCCGACCTGAAAAACAAGCGCATCTCCGTCGGCGCGCCAAAGTCCGGCACCGAGCTCAACGCCCGCGCAATCTTCAAGGCGGCTGGCCTGCGCTACGAAGACATGGCCAAGGTCGAGTTCCTGCCTTATGCCGAGTCAGTGGAGTTGATCAAGAACCGCCAGCTGGATGCCACCCTGCAGTCTTCGGGCCTGGGCATGGCGGCGATTCGTGACCTGGCGGCGACCCTGCCGGTCACCTTCGTTGCCATTCCTGCGGATGTCATCGCCAAGATCGGCAACGCGGCCTACCAGGCCGGCACGATCCCGGCGGGCAGCTACGACGGTCAGGCCAGCGATGTATCGACGGTGGCCATTACCAACCTCCTGGTCAGCCATGACGGTGTGCCCGATGACGTGGCCTACCAGATGACCAAACTCATGTTCGACAACCTCGCTCGCCTGGGCAATGCCCATTCGGCCGCCAAGGATATCCAGCTCGAAGGCGCGGCCAAGGGCCTGCCGATCCCGCTGCATCCAGGCGCCGAGCGCTTCTACAGGGAAGTGGGCGCCCTGTAGACCACGTGCCAGAGCTGCCAGTAAAGCCTGCGTACACCGTACGCCAGGTTTTATTGGCCTATCGACGTTGTAATGTGGGAGTGCCTCCATGAGTGAGCAAGACCAAAGCCTCGCCGCCAATCCCAGGGATTGGCCCCGAGCCCTGTTCTATGTCGCGCTGTTGTTTTCCACCTTCCAGATCATCACCGCCGCCTTCCACCCGGTTTCCAGCCAGATTCTGCGGGCCGTGCACGTGGGCTTCCTGTTACTGGTGGTGTTTATGTGTTTTCCGGCGCGGGGCAGGGCCCAGCCCTGGCAACCGCTGGCCTGGCTGCTGGGGCTGGCCGGGATGGCCACGGCGTTCTACCAGTGGTATTTCGAAGCCGACCTGATTCAACGCTCCGGCGACCTGACTGGCAGTGACATGCTCGTCGGCCTGCTGCTGATCGTGCTGGTATTTGAAGCGGCGCGACGGGTGATGGGCATTGCCCTGCCACTGATCTGTGCGCTGTTCCTGGCCTACGGCCTGTTCGGCCAGTACCTGCCAGGCGACTTGATGCACCGTGGCTACGCCATCGACCAGATCGTCAACCAACTGGCCTTTGGCACCGAGGGGCTGTATGGCACGCCGACCTATGTTTCAGCCACTTACATCTTCCTGTTCATCCTGTTCGGCGCATTCCTTGAACAGGCCGGGATGATCAAGCTGTTCACCGATTTCGCCATGGGCCTGTTCGGCCACAAGCTCGGTGGCCCGGCCAAGGTTTCGGTGGTGTCGTCGGCACTGATGGGCACCATCACCGGTTCGGGCGTGGCCAACGTGGTCACTACCGGCCAGTTCACCATCCCGTTGATGAAGCGCTTTGGCTACAAATCGGCGTTTGCCGGCGGCGTGGAAGCGACCTCGTCGATGGGCAGCCAGATCATGCCGCCGATCATGGGCGCAGTGGCGTTTATCATGGCCGAGACGATCAACGTGCCGTTCTTCGAGGTGGCCAGGGCCGCGCTGATTCCGGCCTTGCTGTACTTCGGCTCGGTGTTCTGGATGGTTCACCTGGAAGCCCGGCGCTCCAACCTGTGTGGCCTGCCCAAGAGCGAATGCCCCAACCCCTGGGCGGCGGTCAAACAGCGCTGGTACTTGCTGATACCGCTGTTGGTGCTGATCTACCTGCTGTTCTCCGGGCGCACACCGTTGTTCTCGGGCATGGTCGGCCTGGCACTGACGTCCATCGTGATTCTTGGTTCGGCGATCATCCTGCGTGTTTCATCCAGGGTCATGCGCTTGGCCTTCTGGATTGCCCTGGGCGTGCTCTGCGCGGGGTTCTTCCGGCTGGGTATCGGCATGGTGTTCGGGGTGGTGGCGCTGCTGGTGGCGGTGTGCTGGTTTATCAAGGGCGGCCGCGACACCCTGGGCCTCTGCCTGCATGCGCTGGTCGAAGGCGCGCGCCATGCCGTGCCGGTGGGCATCGCCTGCGCCCTGGTGGGGGTGATCATCGGCGTGGTGTCGCTGACCGGGGTGGCCTCCACCTTTGCCGGCTATATCCTTGCCATCGGCCAGGACAGCCTGTTCCTGTCGCTGCTGCTCACCATGCTCACTTGCCTGGTGCTGGGCATGGGCATCCCGACCATTCCCAACTACATCATCACCAGTTCGATTGCCGCCCCGGCCTTGCTCGACCTGGGGGTGCCGCTGATTGTGTCGCACATGTTCGTGTTCTATTTCGGCATCATGGCGGACCTCACGCCACCGGTGGCGCTGGCCTGTTTCGCGGCGGCGCCGATTGCCCGGGCAAGCGGCCTGAACATCAGCCTGTGGGCGATCCGCATCGCGGTGGCCGGGTTTGTCGTGCCGTTCATGGCGGTGTACGAGCCGGCGTTGATGCTCCAGGGCGACAGTCTGCTGGCCACACTGTATGTGGTGGCCAAGGCGCTGCTGGCCATTGGCATCTGGGGCGCGGTGTTCACCGGTTACCTGCAGACCCGGCTCAGTGGGTGGGAACGCATGCTGGGCTTTGCCGCTGGTGCCAGCCTGATTCTGGCGACGCCGTTAAGCGATGAAATCGGCTTCGCCCTGGCCGTGCTGTTGATCGCACAGCACTGCTGGCGTGCTCGCCGAGCTCAGGTGGCCACTGCGTGATCGGCCTGTGCCTGGGGTTGGCCGGCGCGGTCTGGGCACAAGTCCCCACGCCAGCCTTCACCCTGGCCTGGACCCATACCGTTGAGAAAGTGCGCTGGGAGGAGGACTACCGCATAACGCCCGAGGGGTTGCTGTTGGGCGAGGCGCGGGTCAAGGGTTCCGGGGCAGGCATGGAAATCCCGCACGGCGCCGAACTGCGCGAGGGCAGTTGGCATTACCGGCGTCAGTTACCGCCTGTGCAACCGTTGCGTGTGGGGCGAGCCCCCGAGGCCGGGGATTATCAAGTGTGCTTCAACCAGCGCTGCCACTGGCTGAGTGCCTGGCTCGGCCCGCCACACGCGAGCCGACCGGCGCTGGAGCTGTGGGGGTGTGAGCTGGATGTTGCATCCAGCGCCAGGCCCCGCGCATTTTAAGGCGCCATCAGACTCGGAACTGGTCCATCAAGCCCTGTTGCTGATTGGCCAGGCTGTTCAGCGTCTGGCTGACCCGCGCCGATTCATTGGCTTGTTCCGACAGCGATTCGGTCACGTCGCGAATCGTCGCCACGTTGCTGTTGATCTCCTCGGCCACCGCGCTTTGCTGCTCGGCGGCGCTGGCGATCTGCAGGTTCATGTCGCTGATCACAGTCACGGCGTCGCCGATCTGGCGCAATGCCGTGACGGCCTGGCCCACCTGCTCGACACTGCCCTGGGCCTGGCGGTGGCTGTTGTTCATGGAACTCACCACTTCCTGGGTGCCGTTTTGCAACTGTTCGATCACCTGGCGGGTTTCTTCCACCGACTCCTGGGTGCGCCGCGCGAGGTTGCGCACTTCGTCCGCCACCACCGCAAAACCGCGCCCGGCCTCACCGGCGCGGGCGGCTTCGATGGCGGCGTTGAGCGCCAACAGGTTGGTCTGTTCGGCAATCGCGCGGATCACTTCCAGCACTGAACCGATCTGCTCGCTATTGGCCGCCAGGCCTTCGACCTGGGCCATCGCCGTACTCATGTCGGCGGCGAGGTGGCCGATGCTGGTGGTGGTGCGGTCGATCACGGTCAGGCCTTCGCGGGTGGCCTGGTCGGCATCGCGGGCGGCTTGTGCTGCCTGGGCGGCGCTGCGCGCGACATCCTGGGCGGTGGCGCTCATTTCGTGGGAGGCGGTGGCCACCTGATCCACCTGGCGGTACTGCTGGTCCATGCCGGCGCTGGTCTGGCTGGCTATTGCCGCCGATTGGTCGGCGGTGCTGCGCGCGTCCTGTACCGAGCGTTTGACCTCGGCAATGATCGGTTGCAGTTTGTCGAGGAAGCGGTTGAACCAACTGGCCAACTCGCCCAGCTCATCGCGCTTGTCGTAGGCCAGGCGCCGGGTCAGGTCGCCTTCGCCGCTGGCGATATCCTCCAGCATACGGGCCACGCCGAGGATCGGCCGGGTCACGCTGCGGGCCATCAGCCACACCAACAGCAAGCCGACGATGGCGGCGAGCAGGCCCAGGCCCAGTTCCAGCAGGGTGCCTTTGGTGTTGTCGGCATCCAGCTCGGCCTTGAGGGCTTGCGCGGGGCCGATCAGGACTTGTTCCGGCACATCCAGCAACACGCCCCAGGACTTGCCATTGGGAATGGGCTGGAAGGGGGCCAGGACCTTGAGTTGATGATCGGTACGCAGGCTGTAGGTCTGGGTGCTGCTGGCCATGGCGCTGATCAGTTGCGCGCCGCTGGCGGTATCCACACTGTCCAGGCGCTGGCTGAGCTTGCTGGCATCCGGGCTGTAGCCGGCGAGCAAACCCACCGGGCTGATGATGCTGACGTTGGTCTGGCCGTCATACAGTTTGCGGCTGGCGTTCTGGCTGACGGCCTGCAGGCTGTTGAGGTTGATGTCCACCGACAGCGAGGCGATGACTTTGCCATTGACCATGAGCGGGAACACGATGCTGGTCAGCAATACGTTGTGCCCGTCGATCACATAGAAGTACGGCTCGATCACACACGGCTTGAGCGTGCTACGCGGGCAGGTGAACCAGGTGTTGGCCTTTTCGCCGCTGGGGCCGACGCTGGTGTCGGACATATCGCTTTCCGGCAGCGCCATCGAGGTCAGCGTGCCGGGTGTCGGCTGCGACCAGTACAGGGCAAAGCGTCCCTTTTCATTGCTGCCCAGCTCCGCCTGGCCGGCGAACAGCTCATCCTTGCCATCCAGGGCGTTGGCTTCAAAGACCAGGGACAGGCCCAGCAGGTCCGGGTTGGCTTGCAGGGCAGCCTTGACCTGGCGGGTCAGGTCCTCACGCAGGTCGAAGGCATCGAGAAAGCGCTTCTCGGCCTGTTCGCGCAAAAACAGCACCTGGCGCGAAAAACCATGGCCGTACTGATAGGCGTCCATAAATTGCTGGCGGATGCCCAGGGCCTGGACTTCACCCTGGGCTTCGATGCGCGATTGGGCCGCGACATTGAGCATCTGCGTACTGGAGGTCTGGACCCTTTGTGAGCTCTGGTCCATCCGATACAGCGACAGACCCACCAGCAGGGTCACGATCCCCAACAGACAAAGGCCGGCGAGGAGGGTGATTTTCCATTGAATGGACAGCTGCCTGAGCGACATGGAGATCCTTAACCTTTCGTTACGACAGAGATGATCCGTTGTATCGGCCGCGTGGTTTTTTTCTTTATTCATACGATCAATTGAATTCTGTTTGCGACGTCGTGCTTTGACATGACGCGCCGGCTGCTGCAAAGTGCGCGCCCTCTAATAAAACTCCCTTTCTGCGTGTGCCGTGGTCGCCATCTGGCCAGGGCGCCGGCGCGTGTTGTTTTTATGTTTCTGTCTTGAGGTAACCATGATTAACGCAGTAATCGCCGCGGTCGGTACCATGCTCGTGCTCAGCCTGTCCCGCGTGCATGTGGTCATCGCGATCATCGTCGGCGCGCTGGTCGGCGGCTTGACCGGCGGCCTGGGGATCGACGCGACGCTCAGCGCGTTCAACAGCGGCCTGGGCGGCGGTGCCACAGTGGCGCTGTCCTACGCGTTGCTCGGTGCTTTCGCCGTGGCGATTGCCAAGTCCGGCCTGGCCCACGCCCTGGCGGACAAGGCCCTGCTGCTGGTGGACCGCCAGGAGGCTACCGGCGGCAGTCACGTCAAATGGCTGCTGATCTGCCTGCTGGGGGCGGTGGCGATTGCCTCGCAGAACATCCTGCCGATCCATATCGCCTTTATCCCGTTGCTGGTGCCACCGCTGCTGTATGTACTGACCAAGTTGCAGATTGACCGGCGCCTGATCGCCTGCGTCATGACCTTCGGCCTGATCACCCCGTACATGTTCCTGCCGGTGGGCTTCGGCAACATCTTCCTCAACCAGATCCTGCTGGCCAACGTTGCCAAGAGCGGGGTGGATATCAGCCAGGTCAATGTCACCCATGCCATGGGCATCCCGGCGCTGGGCATGGTGTTCGGCCTGCTGGTGGCGGTGTTTATCAGCTACCGCAAAAAGCGCGTCTATGACCTGGAGAAAATCGAACGGGTCGAGCAAGTGGCGGTGCAATACAACCCGCTGACCCTGCTGGTGGCCGGGCTGGCCATTGCCTCGGCCTTTATTATCCAGTTGTGGCTGGACTCGATGATCATCGGCGCCCTGGCGGGTTTCCTGATCTTCTCGGTATCGGGCATCGTGCGCTGGCGCGACACCGATGACCTGTTCACCGAAGGCATGAAGATGATGGCGATGATCGGCTTCATCATGATCGCGTCTTCGGGGTTTGCCGAAGTGCTCAAGGCAACCGGCCAGGTACAGACGCTGGTGCAGGCCTCCGCCGCGTTCATCGGCCACAGCCGTGGCGTGGGGGCGCTGTTGATGCTGCTGGTGGGCCTGCTGGTGACCATGGGCATTGGCTCGTCATTCTCCACCGTGCCGATCCTTGCGGCGATTTTTGTGCCGCTGTGTGTGCAACTGGGGTTCAGCCCGCTGGCCATCGTCTGCATCGTCGGCACCGCCGGGGCCCTGGGCGACGCCGGCTCTCCAGCGTCGGACTCCACCCTGGGGCCGACGTCGGGTCTGAACATTGACGGCCAGCATCACCATATCTGGGACACCGTGGTCCCGACCTTCCTGCACTACAACCTGCCGTTGCTGGTGTTCGGCTGGTTTGCCGCGATGACCCTGTAACACCCCCCCCCGTAGGAGTCGGCTTGCCGGCTCCTACAGTTTTTTCTCTGCGGGCCGTTAACCTCTTAACGTTGCCCTACAAGAGAGAAGATCCATGCGTCTGAGTCTGAAGGCCAAAGTCCTGTCCCTTGCCGTACTGCCGGTGTTGTTGTTTGCCGTGGTCATCAGCCTGACCACGGTGTGGATCCTCAAGGAACAGGCGCGCACCGAGGTGGCCGAAACCCGCCAGCGCCTGCTCAACAACGCCAAGGCCACCCTGCAAAGTTATGTCGAGGTGGCGATGACCACCATCAAGCCGCTGTACGACGCCGCAGCCCCTGGCGACACAGAGGTGCGGGCGCAGGTGGTCAAGTTGCTGTCCAACACCACCTACGGCAAGGACGGCTATTTCTTCGGCTACGACTCCGAAACCATCCGCCTGTTCAAGGGCAACAGCCCCGACGGCGTGGGCAAAAGCTTCAAGGACAACCGCGACCCCAACGGTGTCTACGTCAACCGCGACCTGGTGAAGGTCGGCAAGGACGGCAGCCACTACCTGCAATACAGCTCGACCCAGCCGGGGCAAACCGAACTGGTGCCCAAGCTCGGCTACACCGAATACCTGCCCAAGTGGGACATGGTGATTGGTACGTCAGTCAACCTCGACGGTATCGACGCCCTGGTCAGCGAGGTGGAAGCCAAGGTCAACGAGCGTATGGAAGGGGTGTTGTTGAGCATTATCGGTATTGCGGCGGTGCTGCTGTTGCTGATCGCAGCAGTGGGCATGCTGCTGGCCAATACCATCTTGAGTCCCTTGCACCTGATGAAGGCCAACCTCGACGACATCGCCGCCGGTGAAGGTGACTTGACGCGCCGCCTGGCAATCACCAGCCAGGACGAACTGGGTGAACTGGCGGGCTCGTTCAACCGGTTTGTCGACAAGATCCACGGCCTGGTGCGCCAGATCACCGACATGACTTCGCAACTGACCGGCCTGGTCAGCCAGGTGTCCGAGCAGGCCCATCGTTCGGAGCAGGCCATGGAGCGCCAGCGCCAGGAAACCGACCAGGTGGCAACCGCGATCAATGAAATGTCATCCGCCGCCCATGAAGTGGCGCGCAGTGCCCAGGGCGCGGCGGTGGCGGCCCAGCAGACCGACGCCGAAGGTCAGGCCGCCAAGCGCGTGGTGGATGGCAGCATCGCGCAGATTCATGCGCTGGTGAATGACATCCGCAGCAGTGGCGTGTCCCTGGACAGCCTGCAACAGGACGTGTCGTCGATTGTCAGTGTGCTTGGGGTGATCCGTTCGATTGCCGAGCAAACCAACCTGCTGGCCCTCAACGCCGCCATTGAAGCGGCCCGTGCCGGTGAAGCCGGGCGTGGGTTTGCGGTGGTGGCCGATGAAGTCCGCGCGCTGGCCAGCCGCACTCAACAAAGTACCCAGGAAATCCAGGGCATGATCGACCGCCTGCAAAAAGGCACCGAGGCGGCCGTGGAATCCATGCGCCGCTCCAGCGATGCCGGCGATGGCACCTCGGCCCAGGCCAATGAAGCCGGGGCGTCCCTCGATACCATGGCGCAGCTGATCGGCACCATTAACACCATGAACGCGCAGATCGCCAGCGCCGCTGAAGAGCAAACCGCCGTGGCCGAAGAGATCAACCGCAGCGTGCATCAGATTGCCGTGGCGGTGGACAGCGTGGCGGACGAGACCCAACAGGGCGCGCAGACCTCCCGCAGCCTGGCGGAACTGGGGCAGCGGTTGGGGCAGTTGGTGGGGCAGTTCAGGATCTGACCTGGTAATTGGGGTGCTGGTTCTGGCCTCATCGCAGGCAAGCCAGCTCCTACATTTGAATGTATTCACAGTTCAAAATGGGGGAGTTGGTGGGGCAGTTCAGGGTGTGACCTGGCGATTGCGGTGCTGGTTCTGGCCTCATCGCAGGCAAGCCAGCTCCTACATTTGAATGTATTCACAGTTCAAAATGTGGGGGTTGGTGGGGCAGTTCAGGATCTGACCTGGCGATTGCGGTGCTGGTTCTGGCCCCATCGCAGGCAAGCCAGCTCCCACATTTGATCGGTGAACACGGTCAAAATGTGGGAGCGGGCTTGCCCGCGATGAGGCCCTAACAGCCGCTACACATCCCGCATCAACAACCCAAACCCGATATCCATCTCCAACGGCACCGGCACCGGCACATACACCGTATGCCCATCCCCCGGCGCCACTTCGATCGCCTCACCCTTGGCGTTATGCATCATCCCCAAATCAAAGTGGAAATTCCCCGCTGGGGTCATCAACTCCAGGTGATTGCCCACGGCAAAGCGGTTCTTCACCTTGACCTCGGCCAGTTCCCCGCGCCGTTCGCCGGTCAATTCCCCGACAAACTGCTGTTGTTCCGAGACGGAGCTGCCGTTCTGGTAGTTCTGGTACTCGTCGTGCACATGGCGGCGCAGGAAGCCTTCGGTGTAGCCGCGCTGGGCCAGGGACTCAAGGTTGGTCATCAAGCCCCGGTCGAACGTGCGCCCGGCCACTGCATCATCAATGGCCTGGCGGTACACCTGGGTGGTGCGCGCCACATAAAAGTGGGATTTGGTGCGGCCTTCGATTTTCAACGAATGCACGCCCATCTGCGTCAGGCGCTCGACGTGCTGCACCGCCCGCAGGTCCTTGGCGTTCATGATGTAAGTGCCGTGCTCGTCCTCGAAAGCCGGCATCTGCTCATCCGGGCGATTGGCCTCTTGCAGCAGGAACACCTGGTCGGTGGGCGCGCCAAGGCCCAGGGTCGGCTCGGGTTGATACTGCTGGACGATATCACCCACGGTGTTTTCGACCGCCGGGGTGGCCTGGTATTTCCAGCGGCAGGCGTTGGTGCAGGTGCCCTGGTTGGCATCGCGCTTGTTCATATAGCCCGACAACAGGCAGCGCCCGGAATAGGCCATGCACAGCGCGCCATGCACAAACACTTCCAGCTCCATGGCCGGCACGTGCTGGCGGATCTCGGCGATTTCTTCCAGGGACAATTCCCGCGACAGGATGATCCGGCAGATGCCTTGCTGCTGCCAGAACTCGACGCTGGCCCAGTTCACCGTATTGGCCTGTACCGACAGGTGGATCGGCATCTGCGGGAAGTGCCGGCGCACCAGCATGATCAGGCCCGGGTCGGACATGATCAGCGCGTCCGGGCCCATGGCAATCACCGGTTCCAGGTCCTTGAGAAAGGTTTTGAGCTTGGCGTTGTGCGGCGCAATGTTGACCACCACATAAAATCGCTTGCCCTGGGCCTGCGCCTCGGCGATGCCCAGGGCCAGGTTGGCGTGGTCGAACTCGTTGTTGCGCACCCGCAAGCTGTAGCGCGGCTGGCCGGCGTAGACCGCGTCGGCACCGTAGGCAAAGGCGTAGCGCATGTTTTTCAGGGTGCCGGCAGGGGCGAGCAATTCGGGGGCAAGGACAGGGAGCATGGGGATTTGGGTCGCAAAAGGGCGGCAGGGTAGCCGAGCCGGGGCGGGCGCTTATTGATCTGGGTCTACGCTGTAGAAATAAAGATGGCACTCGTGCGACGCCCGGCGGACTAAGCAACAGGGCGCGCTGGGCGCCCGGCGTTTTTCTGGTACGGATCGGACATGAACCAAACGAATCTGCAATTCAAAACCCTGCTGTTGCTGCTGGTCATCGTGACCCTCGCGTTCTTCTGGATCCTGTTGCCGTTCTATGGCGCGGTGTTCTGGGCGGTCATCCTGGGGATCATCTTTGCGCCCATGCAGCGCCGCCTGCAGCTCAAGTTTGGCTGGAACCGCAACCTGACGTCGTTGTGTACCCTGATGGTGTGCCTGGTGATCGCGATTTTGCCGGTGATCATCACCAGCGCCTTGCTGGTGCAGGAGGGGGCGACGCTGTACAAGAACGTCGAAAGCGGCAAATTGGATGTGGCCGGCTACATCGAACAATTCAAGAACTTCCTGCCGCCGTACTTCCAGCACCTGCTGGACCGCTTCGGCATGGGCAACCTGGAAGGCCTGCGCGAGAAAATCGTCAAGGGCGCGATGCAGGGCAGCCAGTTCTTTGCCAGTCAGGCGTTCAGCTTTGGCCAGGGCACCTTTGATTTCCTGGTGAGCTTTTTCATCATGCTGTACTTGCTGTTCTTCCTGCTGCGCGACGGCCCCGACCTGGTGCGCAAAGTGCGCACGGCGGTGCCGCTGGCCGAGCCGCAGAAGCGTCGCCTGCAACTGAAGTTCAACCGCGTGGTGCGCGCGACCGTAAAGGGCAATGTGCTGGTGGCGGTGACCCAGGGCGCGTTGGGCGGCCTGATCTTCTGGTTCCTGGATATCCCCAGCGCGTTGCTCTGGGCGGTATTGATGGCGTTTCTGTCGTTGCTGCCGGCCGTGGGCGCGGGGATCGTGTGGGGGCCGGTGGCCGCTTATTTCCTGCTCAGCGGTTCAATCTGGCAGGGGGTGGTGCTGGCCTTGTTCGGGGTGTTTGTGATCGGCCTGGTGGACAACGTGCTGCGCCCGATCCTGGTAGGCAAGGACACCAAAATGCCGGATTACCTGATCCTGATCTCGACCCTGGGCGGCCTGTCGATCTTCGGCCTCAACGGCTTTGTCATCGGGCCGTTGATTGCCGCGCTGTTTATCTCCAGCTGGGCGCTGTTTGTCGAGACCAAACCGCGGGTGCGGCTGCCATTGCCCTAGGCTGAGAAGCAATGGGCCATCTTGCGTGACAGGGCTTGGGCATCGGGTAGTGAAGTCAGTGGGCCGCTGATGGCTTCACCGTCGCGTACCAGGTACCAGCAGGCGAGCAAACCCAGTTCCCGCAGGGGGCCGGGGACGGCACTGCCGATGACGGACATGATCTGGATAGTGGGCATATCTACCTCCATTGCTGATGGAGGTCACCTTACGGCGGCCAGGCGACGAGGGAAAATCACCCTGCTCGATAGTCAACATCACTGCGATCGAGACTGCGCCGGCAGGGGTTCAGTCAACCACCTGGTCCAGCATGTGCAGCACTTCCTGTTCATTGAGCAGGCCCTTGTGGACCAGGTTTTCTGCCAGCAGCGAGAGAAACTTGGCGCTGCGATGGCCCTCCAGGTGCTTGAGTTCGGTCAAGGCGCTGTAGACCTTGCTCGAAGTGCAGAGGCCGGCGGTACGGTGCGGGTTTTGTGTGGGCATGCTGGGTCGTCCTTGTTGTTATGACCTGTTATGGGGGACAGTTTCGATAGTGAGAGTGCCGCGTGACACAAACATGACAGCGCGCCCCCCGGTTGGGCAAGTGCACTTTGGCCTTAATAATGTCGGATTTAACAGTCGGCGTTGTCTCGATAGCGACCTTGGCGAGATTTATTCAGACCTGGTAGCCCATAAAAAAGCCCCGCCTGGAGGGCGAGGCTTTTTCTGCTGGGCTTACCAGCCGCGCCCGTAATAGCCGCGGGGCGGGCCGTAATAACCGCGTGGTGGCCCGTAATACACCGGCGCCGGGCGGTAATACACCGGCTGCTGCACATACACCGGCGCCGGCTGGTAATAGACCGGTGGCGGGGCGGCATACACCGGCTGCGGTTGGTAATACACCGGTTGTTGCTGCACATATACCGGCCGATCATGGCTGGCGATCACTGAGCCCACAACGGCTGCGCCGACAACCGCACCCAATACGGCCGGGCCACCCCAACCGCCACCATGGGCGCAGGCTTGGCCGGCTACAGCGAGTGCCCCGATCAGCAAGGCGATCCTGGGGATTTTACGAATCATGGTCTTTCCTCGGTTGGCCCCTGCGCTTGTGGTCTGCAATCAATAGACTCAAGGATTGTCGCGGGGATACTTTTAAGACAACGTATTTCAGGAAAACAGCACTACCACTAGGTAAAGGTTGTGTAAGGTCTGTACCGATTTGCTTACTTGAAGAGGCGTTACCGATGCTGATGAACCCTAACAAGGATACCCAGCTGTGCATGTCGTTGTCGGCCCGGCCAGGCAATTTCGGCCTGCGATTTCATAACCATTTGTATGAGCAGTTGGGGCTGAACTTCTACTACAAGGCCTTCAGCAGCCAAGACCTGAACGGCGCCGTGGCCGGCATCCGGGCCTTGGGTATCCGTGGCTGCGGGGTGTCGATGCCGTTCAAGGAGGCCTGTATCGAGTTGGTGGACGAACTCGACGACTCGGCTCGCGCCATCGCCTCGATCAACACCATCGTCAACACCGCCGGGCACCTCAAGGCCTACAACACCGACTACATCGCCATCGAGCAACTCCTGCAAAAGCACGCGGTGCCCAAGGACTCGACCTTCGCCCTGCACGGCAGCGGCGGCATGGCCAAGGCCGTGGCCAGCGCCTTGCGTGATGGTGGCTATGCCAATGGGCTGATCGTTGCGCGCAATGAAACGGCGGGCCGGGCCCTGGCGCACAACCTGGGGTATGAGTGGCAGGCGACATTGGGCAAGGCGCGCCCGCAGATGCTGGTCAACGTGACGCCGATCGGCATGACCGGCGGCGCCCAGGTGCAGGACCTGGCATTCGAGGCCGACGCGATTGATGCGGCCGATACGGTGTTCGATGTAGTGGCAATCCCCGCCGAAACACCGTTGATCGTGCGGGGAAGGGCCCAGGGCAAGCGGGTAATTACCGGCCTGGAAGTGATTGCGATCCAGGCCCTGGAGCAGTTCGTGCTGTACACCGGCATCCGGCCGACCGACGAACAGTTCCAGAAGGCGGTGAATTTCGCCCGCCAGTAAAAAATCTCAAAAACACTGCGGGCCCATGTAGGAGCGGGCTTGCCCGCGATGGCGGAGTGTCAGTCAACTATGTGTTAACTGATCCACCGCTATCGCGGGCAAGCCCGCTCCCACAGGGGGACGCGGTGTTTATTCGAGCCGCGACAGGCGCTCTTCCAGCGCCGCAATCCGTGCTTCGAGCTCTTCGATGCGTTCCAGAGGAACCCCGCTGCCAGCGCTGCTGCGCTCCACCGGGCTGCCACGGGCGGCCAGGATCGCCTCGATATCCGCCGGGTCGCCCAGGGAGTGGGTGTAGCGGTCTTCGCGCTGGCCGGCCTGCTTGGGTACCAGCACCGCCAGATCGCGAGCGATCAGGCGTTCCAGTTGGTGCACCACCTGCTCGGCATCTTCAAAGTCATGCATGCGCCCGCTGCGGGTCAGCAATTCGTTGACCGTCTGCGGGCCGCGCAGGAACAGCAGGCCAGTCAGAATCACCTGCGCCGGCACCAGCTCCAGGGCCTTGTCTACGCGGTGTTCCCAGCGGTCGGCGCGACTGCCCATCACCAGTTTGGTAAAGCCACGGCCTTCCAGGGCGCGCAGGCTCTGGCCGACTTGGCCCTGGCTGAGGTTCATCACCGGTTCGCGGCTGGTTTTCTGGTTGCAGGCCAGGACCAGGGCATTGAGGGTCAGCGGGTAGGTTTCCGGGTTGGTGGCCTGCTTCTCGATCAGGCAGCCCAGAACGCGGATTTCCGTGCTGTTGAGGCGCGGCTCGGAGGAGGTGGTGTCGTGCTCGGCGGTCATCGCGCTTTCCCTATGCAGTGAGCCCACTAGCCTAATCCCGAAAAAATAAAAGACAAGCAGCGCTCATGTCTATAATCGCGGCTGTTCAAACCCTGTCACCACTGTCGAGACTGTCATGACTATTTCCCTGTACGCCGCTTCCCTTCCGGTCTTCAAGCAAATGCTCAACGCCCTGAGCGATGTGTTGAACAAGGCCGAGGCCCACGCCACCGCCAAGAACATCGACCCGAACGCCTTGCTGCAGGCGCGTCTGTTCCCGGACATGTTCCCGCTGGTGCGCCAGGTGCAGATCGCCGTGGATTTTGCCAAGGGTGTTTCCGCGCGCCTGGCCGAGATTGAAGTGCCGAAATACGAAGACAGCGAAGTCACCTTCGCCGACCTGCAAGCGCTGATCGCCAAGGTCCTGGCCTTCATCGACACCATCACCGCGGCGCAGATCGACGGCAAGGAAGGCATCGAGATCGTCACCCGCCCAGGCACCCCTAAAGAGAAGCGCTTCAGCGGCCAGTCCTACCTGCTGACCTATGGTCTGCCGCAGTTCTTCTTCCACGTCACCACCGCCTACGCGTTGCTGCGTCATAACGGTGTGGAAGTGGGCAAGCGTGACTACATGGGCGCGTTCTAAGCCCTGAGTAACACTGCAAAAACAAATGTGGGAGCGGGCTTGTGTGGGAGCTGGCTTGTCGGATCGCCGCATCGCTGCGATAGCATCACCTCGGTATCACTGATAGACCGAGGTGATGCTATCGCAGGCAAGCCAGCTCCTACTTGCTTGCCGGGTTGTGTCAGGCCGGGTTTTTGTCTTCGTGGCCCAGGCACGCCGCTGCGGTGAATAGCACGTCGGTAGACGAATTCAGCGCGGTTTCCGCCGAATCCTGCAACACCCCGATAATGAAGCCCACGGCCACCACTTGCATGGCGATTTCACTCGGAATGCCGAACAGGCTGCACGCCAGTGGAATCAGCAACAGCGAACCCCCGGCCACACCCGACGCGCCACATGCACAGATCGCCGCCACCACGCTGAGCAGCACGGCGGTCGGCAGGTCGACCGCGATGCCCAGGGTATGCACGGCGGCCAGGGTCAGCACGGTGATGGTGATGGCGGCGCCGGCCATGTTGATGGTCGCACCCAACGGGATCGATACCGAGTAGGTGTCTTCGTGCAGGCCCAGGCGCTCACTCAACGCCAGGTTGACCGGGATGTTGGCCGCGGAGCTGCGGGTGAAGAAGGCGGTGATCCCGCTTTCACGCAGGCACAGCAGCACCAGCGGGTAGGGGTTGCGACGCAATTTCCAGAACACGATCGCCGGGTTGACCACCAGGGCCACGAACAGCATGCAGCCGATCAGCACCAGCAACAGGTGCGCATAACCGAGCAGCGCATCGAAGCCAGAGGCGGCCAGGGTCGAGGCCACCAGGCCGAAAATCCCCAGCGGTGCGAAGCGAATCACCACGCGCACGATCAGCGTGACGCCGTTGGACAGGTCGTCCAGCACGGTACGGGTGGTTTCCCCGGCATGACGGATCGCGATGCCCATGCCGATGGCCCACGCCAGGATCCCGATAAAGTTGGCGTTCATCAACGCGCTGACGGGGTTGTCCACCACGCTGAGCAACAGGCTCTGCATCACTTCGCCGATCCCGCCGGGAGCGCTGATGGCCACGTCATGGGTGCTGAGCACCAGGCTCGACGGGAACAGGGTGCTTGCAATCACCGCGACCACCGCCGCCGAAAAGGTACCCAGCAGGTACAGGAACAGAATCGGCCGGATATGGGTTTCCTGGCCATGCTTGTGGTTGGCAATCGAGGCCATCACCAGCACAAACACCAGGATGGGCGCCACGGCTTTGAGCGCCGAGACAAATACCTTGCCGATGAACGCGGTGGACAGGGCAGCACTGGGCGACAGCAGGGCTAGCAAGATGCCAGCAACCAGGCCGATGACAATTTGGGTCACCAGGCTGACGCGCAGCAGGCGTTGAAGCAGCGAAGGAGCAGCAGTCATAAGAGTGTCTCTAGTTTTTTTAATGTGTGCAGCGCTATGCAGGGCGCGAAGTCTAACATGCTGTAGGAAACATCCCGTTTGCTGCGGCATTCAGTCGCCAAGGCCGTGTGTGCTCCGGTCACATTCTGTTAAGATTCGCCATCCTCTTCTTATCTCTCTGTCAGCGGGCCCTTGGGTCAGCGCTGGCGTCGCCGTTTCTGGAGTTGTGCATGTTGTTGCCCATCCTGCTGCTGTCCGCAGCCGGTTTTACGGTGTTGACCACCGAATTTGTCATCGTGGGCCTGTTGCCCTCCATCGCCCGTGATTTGGATGTGAGCGTGTCCCAGGCTGGTCTGCTGGTGACCCTGTTTGCCTTCACCGTAGCCGCGTTCGGGCCGTTCCTCACCGCGTATTTCGCACGCTTTGAGCGCAAGCGCCTGTTTATCAGCATTCTGTTGATGTTCGGCGCGACCAACACCCTGGCGGCACTGGCGCCGAATATCTGGGTAATGGCCGTGGCCCGCCTGATTCCGGCGCTCGGATTGCCGGTGTTCTGGGCCCTGGCCAGCGAGACGGCGGTGGATATCGTTGGGCCGGACTACGCTGGCCGGGCGATTGCCAAAATCGGTTTCGGCATCGTCTGCGCCACGGTCTTCGGCATCCCGGTGGGTACGCTGATCTCCGATATGTTCGGCTGGCGCAGCGCCTTCGGCATTCTCGCCGGGGTGGCGGTGCTCAAGGCATTGCTGCTGTTGATTTACCTGCCGGCGACCACAGTGAAGAAGGACGCGGTGACCCTGCGTTCGCAGTTCAAGATCCTGCGCAACCCGTTGATGCAGGGCCACGTACTGCTGTCGATCCTGGTATTTAGCGGCATGTTCACTGCCTATACCTACCTGGCCGACATTCTCGAGCGCCTGGCCGGCTTCGATGGCACGCTGGTGGGCTGGTGCCTGATGGGCTTTGGCGCCGTGGGGCTGATCGGCAATTCCCTGGGCGGACGCATGGTCGACAAGCATCCGCTGATCGCCTCCATGGTGTTCTGCGGCTTTATGATTGCCGGCATGGTGGCGCTGGTACCGGCGATCCACTCCACCCTCGGCCTGGCTGCGGCCATGGGGATCTGGGGCGTGACCCAGGCGGCGCTGTTTTTGGTCAGCCATGTGCGCTTGATGAAGGCGGCGCCCCATGCGCCGGCATTTGCCGCGTCCTTGAACATTGCCGGGGCCAACCTGGGCATTGGCCTGGGCGCGATGGTCGGCGGGCGGGTGATCGACACCTTGGGCCTGGGCAGCCTGGGGTTCGCCGCGTCGGGTTTTATCCTGCTGTCGATTCTCCTGGCCCTGTGGCTGATGACCGCCAAGACCCGGGTCGTCTGCGCCTAGGCGGGCAACGCGGTAAACAGTTCGCGGCGAGCACCTTCGGTAATCGCCACGATGCCGGGGTGCTTGACCTTGCGTTCCACCGAGATGGCATAGAACGACTCGGTGACCGCGTCCGTCTGGCCAATCAATGCCACGCCGTATTGGCGCAGCACTTCCTCGGCAATCACGCTGGGGGCAATGAAAATCCCGCTGCCGGACTGGCCGAAGGCCTGCATCAAGGCGCTGTCGTCGAACTCACCGATGATTTTCGGGCGGATCTGCTGCTCGGCGAACCAGCGCTGCAAACGGCTGCGCACTACGGTTTCGGCACCGGGAATCAATAGCGGTGCACCGTGCAGGCACTGTGGGAAATCACCACCGTGCAGGTCCGCCAACGCCTGGGTGGCGAAGAAACTGATGCCGCATTCCCCAAGCTTCTGGCTGTAGCCCTTGATGTCCAGGTGCGTCGGCATCGGGCTGTCGGAGATCACCAGGTCCAGACGCTGGATCGCCAGGTCGGCCAGCAGGCGTTCGAGTTTGTCTTCACGGCAGGTAATGCGCAGTGGCTCGCTCAACTCCATGGTCGGCGCGATCAGGCGATAGACGATGGACTTGGGCACCACGTCCGCCACGCCAACGCGAAACACAATCTGCTGTTCATTGGGCTGGGCGCGCAACATCGCTTCCAGCTCATTGCCGGTCTGGAACATCTGCTCGGCATAGGGCAGGGCCTGGCGCCCAGCCTCGGTCAGCTCCAGTTGGCGGCCGACTCGTTGAAACAGTGCGATACCAAATGTCTGCTCCAACAGGCTGATTTGCCCGCTGATGGTCTGCGGCGTGAGGTTCAGTTGCTCGCAGGCACGCACGATGCTGCCGGTCTTGGCGACTACCCAGAAGTAGTGCAGTTGTCGGTAATTGAGCATCAGGCGCCTCGGTTGCAGAGTATTACTTCGTGTAAATCGAAGTATAAGCGAAAAAAATACGAATTTTCCTGAAGTGTTCGCTTCCTTAGAATGCCTCGCTATCGCGGGCCCAATGCTTGGGTCCAACGGTTCTAACGAGGAATACATCATGAAACTCAATTCCCTGGGCGCGGCGTCGTTGCTTGCGCTTTCATTAGTGGTGCTCAGTGGTTGCGACCAGGTCGAGAAGAGCACCCAGCAGGTGCTGGGCAAAGCCAGCGAAGCGGCCAAGCAGGCCATTGATGACACCCATAAAGCCGCCGAACAGGCGTTGAGCGAAGCGACCCAGGGTTTGATTGCCCCCAAGGAAGACGAGCAAGAGCAGGATTCCAAGCCTGAGCCAGATTCCAAAGAAGCTTAATTTCCCGTACACCCAGTCAGGACTGACCTATGGATTACCTTTTACAGCTGGCCGCCAGCCCCACCGCCTGGGTGGCCCTGGCGACGCTGATCGTCATGGAAATCGTGCTGGGGATCGACAACCTGATCTTCATCTCGATCCTCACCAACAAGCTGCCGGAGCAACACCGGGCCAAGGCACGGCGCATCGGCATCAGCATGGCGCTGATACTGCGCCTGGGCCTGTTGAGCACCATCGCGTTTATCGTGCAACTGACGGCGCCGGTGTTTGAAGTGTTCGGCCAGGCGTTTTCGTGGAAGGACATGATCCTGATCGCCGGTGGCCTGTTCCTGGTGTGGAAGGCGACGACCGAGATCCACCACAGCATGGACCCGGAGCCCGAAGAGAAAGCCAGCGTCGGCAATACCGTGGCGATCGGCTTTGCCGCGGCCATCGGGCAGATCCTGTTGCTCGACCTGGTGTTCTCCATCGACAGCATCATCACCGCCGTTGGCATGACCGAGCATTTGCCGATCATGATCATTGCCGTGGTGACCTCGGTGATCGTGATGCTGGTGGCGGCTGAACCCCTGGCCAAGTTCATCAACGACAACCCGACCGTGGTCATGCTGGCCCTGGGCTTCTTGATCATGATCGGCATGACCTTGATCGCCGAAGGCTTCGGTGCCCATGTGCCTAAAGGCTACGTGTATGCGGCCATGGCTTTCTCGGCTGCCATCGAGTGCCTGAACATCGCGCGGCGCAATCGCCACAAGCGTTTGCTCGCTGCCCGCCAGTAACCGCTGGAACCCAAAGGCCGGCTGCGCTCACATGAGCCCAGCCGGCTTTTTGCTGTCTGTTAGAATCCCCGCACTTGATAGCTTGAGGTCCACCATGAACGAGCCGATTCGCCTGACCCAGTACAGCCACGGTGCCGGATGTGGCTGCAAGATTTCGCCGCAGGTGCTGGAAGTGATCCTCGCCGGCAGCGGTGCGCAGAACCTCGACCCCAAGCTCTGGGTGGGCAATGCCTCGCGGGACGACGCGGCGGTGTACGCCATCGACGACGAGCGCGGGGTGGTGTCCACCACTGACTTTTTCATGCCGATCGTCGACGACCCCTTCGATTTCGGGCGCATAGCCGCCACCAACGCCATCAGCGATATCTACGCCATGGGCGGCGATCCGTTGATGGCTATCGCGATTCTCGGCTGGCCAGTCAACGTGCTGGCCCCGGAAGTCGCCCGCGAAGTGATTCGCGGTGGCCGCGCGGTGTGTGACGCAGCGGGCATCCCCCTGGCCGGTGGCCATTCCATCGACGCCCCGGAGCCGATCTTCGGCCTGGCCGTCACCGGGCTGGTGCACAAACGCCATATGAAGCGCAACGACACCGCCACCGCTGGCTGCCGTTTGTACCTGACCAAACCCCTAGGTATCGGCATCCTCACCACCGCCGAGAAGAAGGGCAAGCTGCGGCAGGCGGATATCGGCCTGGCGCGGGACTGGATGTGCACCCTCAACAAGCCCGGCAGCCGCTTCGGCAAGCTGGCTGGGGTTAGCGCCATGACCGACGTGACCGGTTTCGGCCTGCTCGGGCACCTGGTGGAAATGGCTGACGGCAGTGGTTTGACTGCCCTTATCGAATACGAAAAAGTCCCACGCCTGCCGGGGGTGGAGTACTACCTGGACCAGGGCTGTGTGCCCGGTGGCACCCTGCGCAATTTCGACAGCTACGCCAGCCAATTGGGCCGTATCAATGAATTGCACAAGCGCGTGCTGTGCGACCCGCAAACCAGTGGCGGGCTGCTGGTGGCGGTCACGCCCGAGGGCGAAGCCGAGTTTCTGGCGGCAGCTGCCGAACTGGGCTTGAACCTGGCGCCGATTGGCCAGTTGGTTGAGCGACAGAGCAACGCGGTAGAGGTGTCTTGATGCCCATCGACATTACCGATTACCGCGATATCTTTCTCAACGACCGGCCGATGATGGACACCCGCGCACCGGTCGAATTCGTCAAGGGCGCGTTCCCCGGCGTGGTCAACCTGCCGTTGATGAACGACGACGAACGCCAGCGGGTGGGCACTTGTTATAAGCAGCAGGGGCAGCAGGCGGCGATTGTGCTGGGGCACCAACTGGTCAGCGGCGCAATTTTGCAGGAGCGATTGGCGCGCTGGACCGCGTTTGCCCAGGCCAACCCTGACGGTTACCTGTATTGCTTCCGTGGCGGCTTGCGTTCGCACTTGGTGCAGAAGGTGCTCAAGGACGAAGCGGGGATCGACTATCCCCGGGTCGGCGGTGGCTACAAGGCCATGCGTACCTTCTTGCTGGAGACTGTGGAGCAGGCGGTCGAGCAGTGTGACTTTGTCCTGCTGGGTGGCCTGACGGGCAGTGGCAAGACCGAGGTGCTCCATCAGTTGCGCAATGGCCTGGACCTGGAGGGGCATGCCAATCACCGGGGCTCCAGCTTTGGCAAGCGCGCCACGGGCCAGCCATCGAATATCGACTTTGAAAACCGCCTGGCGGTGGACGTGTTGAAAAAACGTGCGCAAGGGATCGAGCAGTTCGTGCTTGAAGATGAAAGCCGCATGATTGGTAGCTGCGCCTTGCCGCTGAACCTGCACCGGGGCATGCAGGCGTACCCGATGGTATGGCTGGAAGAAAGCCTGGAAAACCGCGTCGAGCGGGTCTTGCGCGACTATGTCATCGACCTGTGCGCGCAGTTCGAGGCCGAGTTTGGCGAAGCGGGCTTCAGCCTGTTCGCCGAGCGTCTGGTGCAGAGCCTGGCCAATATCCACAAGCGCCTGGGCGGCGAACGCTACCAGCGCTTGCACGGGCTGATGCAGGACGCCCTGGCCGAGCAGGCCCGCTCGGGGAACGTGGATTTGCACCGCGGCTGGATTGTCGGGCTGCGTGAATACTACGACCCGATGTACGCGTTCCAGCGTGAGAAGAAGGGCGCGCGGATCGAGTTTGCCGGGGAGCAGGGGGCGGTGCTGGAGTATCTGCGCGAGCGTGGTGCCCGGCGCGGGTGATTGGCTGGTTTTCGGGCCTCATTTGCAGGCAAGCCAGCTCCCACATTTTGAATGTATTCACAGTTCCAAATGTGGGAGCTGGCTTGCCTGCAATGAGGCCCTGACAGTCAACCCCTCCCTACAGGACGACCACCGCCACCAACCCACACACCACGCCCATCAGCATGGTCAACCCGGCCACCGTCACCAGCACCCGCGTGTCGAAATCCTTGCGCAGCATCAACAGCGACGGCAGGCTCACGCTCGGCAGGGTCATCAGCAGTGCCACTGCGGGCCCGGTGCCGAGCCCCAGGGCCATCATGGTCTGTACGATCGGGATTTCGGCGGCAGTCGGAATCACAAACAGGGTGCCGACAATCGCCAGCGGCACCAGCCACAGCAGGCTGTCGGCCATCGCCCCGTCCACATGGGGAAACAACCACACCCGCGCCGCGCCCAACAGCAACACCGCGAGGATGTAGATCGGGATGGTGCTCCAGAACAACTGCCATAAGGTGCGCAGCCAGCGGCTGAGGAAGGGCTGGGTCTCGGCGCCGCTGACGTCGGCCACGGCCTCCAGCGCCACCTGTGGCACCTGCTCGGGGCGGGCGATACGTTGGGCGATCAGGGCGACGCCGATCACCAGGACGATCCCGGCCACCAGCCGCAGGGCGGCAAAATCCCAGCCCAGCACAAAGCCCATGAACACCAGGGTCGCGGGGTTGAGCACTGGGTTGGCCATCCAGAACGCCAGGGCCGCGCCCACCGATACTTGCTGGCGACGCATCCCGGCGGCCACCGGCGCGGCGCAGCAACTGCACATCATGCCCGGCAGGGCGAACAGCCCGCCACGCACCGTGGAGCCTAGCCCGGCGCGGCCGAACAGGCGCAACAGCCAGTCCCGTGGAATCAATACTTGCAGCAACGAACCGAGAATTACCGCCAGCACGGCGGCTTTCCAGATCGCCAGGAAATACACTTGGGCATAGGCCAGGGCCGCCGCCAATGGCGAGCCTTGCTGGTCATTGAGGATCGAGTTGCCGATGCTGTGGCTGTCCGCCGCGACGAACGCCTTGAAGTAGTAGGGTGACCACTTCACGTAATACAGGCCGACGCAGGCCACCAACAGGAACAGCGCCGGCTTCCACCAGAAGGACCAGCCGCGTACAGGGCTGGCAGAGGTGAGGTTAGACATGGTCAAGGTCCGCAGATAAGTCGATAGCGACGCATCATACGCGGTCCCGGTGTCAGGTGTCGGCGCCTGCGTGTGTTGCATCCGGGCAGGTCTGCAAGCCGTTATCCAGCCCTTGCTTGTAGTTGCGGCTGAGCAGGCTGGCCTTGCCGTTCTGCCAGGTCAGGGTCAACACGTACAAGGTGTCGAAATCGCCGCCGGACCAGTCTTCGGTGATGGTGTACTTCTCGCCGACCGCTTCGCTCGCGACCTTGTTGATCAATTCCGGCAGGTAGCCGTGGGACCAGGCGGTATAGATGGTGGAGTTGTGGTACTTGTCCTCCATCAACTCGTCAGCCAGATCGCTGGTGTCGTTGGCCGAAAACTCGATGTTCACCGGCAGCCCGAGTTTGATCGCGCTGGGGCTGATGGTCATCAATGGGCGAATGTAGCTGTAGGAATTGTCGAACTCGCCTTCCTCGACATTGCGCGTCGGGTTGGCCGCGAATACAAAATCGGCGGCGCCGAATTTTTCTGGCAATACGGTGGCCAGGTTCATCGCGCGGTTGAGGCCCTGGCAATTGAGTTGGCCCAGGCCACCCACGGGTTTCTCGCCATGGCGCAGGAACACCAGGGTCTGCACGCCGTTCTTCGGCTCGGCGCTGCTTTCGCGGGCTTCAAAGGCCAGCATCAAGGCGCCACCGACAAACAGTGTCGGCACCAGGAAATAAGCACATTTTCTAAAACGTTTGCCAATGCACAAAGGCTTGATAGTCATTAGGGTTCGAGTCTTCAGTGCGTCGGATCAAGGCTGGAAGGCCCAGCCACAGCGACGCTCCAAGCATCGTGCGGTTTTCCGTGACAGATATGGCGGTATGCCTCCATTCAACCGTTCAAGCGCTTCTAAGAGTACGTCAGGGCGTTTTGGTTCGCTTGGTACAGGAGATTAGCCAGCGGATGTTGCGAATTGAAGACCGATGCAAGCGTGCCGCCGGATGGCTATCATGGGTTTTTCTCACCTTGGGGTATATCGATGATTTCAGCTGCAGCGTTTCCGATTATTACCAAATGGCCAGCCCAGCACCCCGAGCGCCTGCAGCTGTACTCGTTGCCGACGCCCAATGGGGTCAAGGTCTCGATCATGCTCGAAGAGGTGGGCCTGGCGTATGAGGCGCACAAAGTCAGCTTCGACACCCAGGACCAGCTCTCGCCGGAGTTCCTGTCCCTGAACCCCAACAACAAGATCCCGGCGATCATCGACCCCAACGGTCCGGGCGGTGAACCGCTGGCGTTGTTCGAGTCGGGGGCGATCCTGATCTACCTGGCGGAGAAAACCGCGCAACTGCTGCCCCAGGCACCTGCCGCGCGCTACGAAACCCTGCAATGGCTGATGTTCCAGATGGCCGGGATCGGGCCGATGTTCGGCCAGGTTGGCTTCTTCAATAAATTTGCCGGCAAGGCCTACGAAGACAAGCGCCCTCGTGATCGCTACGCGGCTGAAGCCCGGCGCCTGCTGGGCGTCCTGGAAAAACGCCTGCTGGGCCGCAGTTGGATCATGGGCGATGAGTACACCATCGCCGATATCGCGACCTTTCCCTGGATCCGCAACCTGATTGGCTTCTATGAGTCGGGCGATCTGGTGGGCATCAGTGACTTCCCCAATGTGCTGCGCGCGCTGGATGGCTTTGTCGCCCGGCCGGCGGTGATCCGTGGCCTGAATATTCCGAGCTGACCCATGCCGACTTTCGATTTCAAGCAACTGGACGTATTCAGCAGCGTGGCCCTCAAGGGCAACCCACTGGCAGTGGTGCTGGGCGCCGATAGCCTCAGCGACCAGCAGATGGCCGACTTCGCCAAGTGGACCAACCTCAGCGAAACCACGTTCCTGCTGCAACCGCGCGACCCGCGTGCGGATTACCGGGTGCGTATTTTTACCACCGTGCAGGAGCTGCCGTTCGCCGGTCACCCAACCCTGGGCAGTTGCCAGGCGTGGCTGCAAGCCGGTGGCGTGCCCCGGGGCAGCGAAATCATCCAGGAGTGCGAGATTGGCCTGGTGCGCATCCGTCGCCAGGGCGAGGAGCTGGCGTTTATCGCGCCGCCGTTGCTGCGCTCAGGGCCGTTGGATGCCGTGCTGCTGGAGCGTGTACGCCTGGCGCTTAACCTTGAGCCTGAAGCGATTGTGCGCAGCCAATGGGTCGATAACGGCGCCGGCTGGCTGGCGTTGATGTTGCCGGATCGCCAGGCAGTGCTGGACTTGCAGCCGGACTATTCAAAACTGCTCGGGCTGGCGGTGGGCGTGGTTGCCCCGTGCGATCCGACACGCGATGACGTCGATGCGCAGTTCGAAGTGCGTGCGTTTATTGCCGGTGACGGTGCACCCGAGGACCCGGCCACCGGCAGCCTGAATGCGGGCGTCGCGCAATGGCTGCTGAGTGCGGGCCTGGCCCCCAGCCAGTATGTGGTCAGCCAGGGCACGGCCATTGGCCGCGCCGGGCGTATCCGGGTGCAGCAGCAGGGCGATGAGATCTGGATCGGCGGCGCCGTCTCGGTGTGTATCGAAGGCAGCCTGACCCTGTAACGCCGAAAAGCACCTGTGGGGAACGGGCCAGCCCGGTCGCTGCAGGTCACTCGTTGCTGCTGCTTGTTCCGCCTGGGCGCATTGTTACGTGAACGGCAAAACACCGTTATGGCCGCCGTATTTGTGCTCTCGGTCAATCCAGGCATAAGCTTTCGCCTTTAAGCTAGCGGCCTTGCCACTTGCCCTGGCGTTTTTTGTAGGAAATTGTAGGAAAACCCATGTCCAGTCAGTTCCCCGAAGCCCGTTCCCGCCGCCTGCGCCGTTCCCCCGAGCTGCGCAGCCTTTTCCAGGAAACCGAATTCACCCTCAATGACCTGGTATTGCCGATCTTCGTCGAAGAAGAAATCGACGACTTCGTGCCGATTACCAGCATGCCCGGTGTGATGCGCATCCCCGAATCGAAACTGGCCAGTGAAATCGAGCGTTTTGCCCGCGCCGGGATCAAGTCGGTCATGACATTCGGCGTGTCCCATCACCTGGACGCCAGCGGTAGCGATACCTGGAACGAGCGTGGGCTGGTGTCGCGCATGTCGGCGATCTGCAAGGACGCAGTGCCGGAAATGATCGTGATGTCTGACACCTGCTTCTGCGAATACACCGACCACGGTCATTGCGGCGTGATGCACGGCAATGAAGTGGACAACGACCGCACCCTGGCCAACCTGGGCAAGCAAGCGGTGGCGGCAGCCCGTGCCGGTGCCGATGTGATCGCGCCGTCGGCCGCGATGGACGGCCAGGTCCAGGCCATTCGCCGGGCCCTGGACGCGGCCGGGTTCAGCCATATCCCGATCATGGCGTACTCCACCAAATTCGCTTCGGCCCTGTATGGCCCGTTTCGCGAGGCAGGCGGCAGTGCACTGAAGGGCGACCGCAAAAGCTACCAGATGAACCCGATGAATCGCCGCGAAGCCGTGCGCGAATCCTTGCTCGATGAGCAGGAAGGTGCCGACTCGCTGATGGTCAAGCCGGCCGGAGCGTACCTGGACATCATCCGTGACATCCGCGAAGCCTCGCGCTTGCCAGTAGCGGCGTACCAGGTCAGCGGCGAGTACGCGATGATCAAGTTCGGTGCCCAGGCCGGTGCCATTGACGAAGCCCGTGTGGTGCGCGAAACCCTGGGTTCGATCAAGCGTGCCGGTGCGGACCTGATCTTCACCTACTTTGCGATGGACCTGGCGCTCGCCGGTATCTGATCCCGGCGCATGCCGTACTGTGGGGGCCGGCTTGAGGATGCCATCGCGGGCAAGCCCGCTCCTACAGGGATGGGTGTGGGTTTGTGAGATAGTGGGTGCTTTCAGCGACTCACAGGAAACCCCCGCATGTTTTCATCCCGGCTGACTCTGTGCCTGGCCGCCTTACTGGTGCTGGCCGGCTGTTCGACCCAACGCAGCCAGCAACTCCCCGAGCGCAGCGAGGCCGAGGTCAAGGCGCAGATCGTGCGACTGATGCCGGCCAAGGTGCCGGATCGCGCCGGTTGGGCCCAGGATATCTACACGGCACTCGACAGCCAGAAAATCTACCCCAGCACCGAGAATATCTGTGCGGTGCTGGCGGTCACCGAGCAAGAGTCCACCTATCAGGTTGACCCGCCGGTGCCGAGCATGGGCAAGATCGCCCAGGATGAAATCCTCAAGCGCGCGGCCAGGGTGCATGTGCCGGCGGTGCTGGTGCGCACCGCGCTGCAACTGCGCTCGCCCACGGGCAAGTCCTACGCCGAACGCCTGAACGCCGCGCGAACCGAGAAGGACCTGAGTGGGATCTTTGACGACTTTATCGGCACCGTGCCGTTGGGCCGTACCTTGTTTGGCAGTTTCAACCCAGTGCATACCGCAGGCCCGATGCAGGTGAGCATTGCCTTCGCCGAGCAGCAGGCGCGCAATTATCCTTACACCGTAGACGGGAGCATTCGCCGCGAAGTGTTCACCCGGCGTGGCGGCATGTACTTCGGTATTGCCCATTTGCTGGGTTATCCGGTGAGCTACGAGCAGCCGCTGTACCGCTTTGCCGACTTCAACGCCGGTTGGTACGCCAGCCGCAATGCCGCGTTCCAGGCCGCAGTCAGCCGCGCTTCCGGTACCCGCCTGGCGCTGGATGGCGATTTGATCCGCTATGGCTCGATCATGCCCAGCACCACGGAGTTGGCGGTGCGCTCACTGGGCAAGAAGCTGGACATGCGCAACCCGAGCATTCGCAGCCAGTTGGAGCAGGGCGATCGCCTGGACTTTGAACAGACCACCCTGTACCAGCGGGTATTTGCCCTGGCCGAAAAAGCCGAAGGCAAGCCGCTGCCACGGGCGATCCTGCCGGGGATTGTGCTCAAGAGCCCGAAGATCACCCGCAACCTCACCACGGCCTGGTTCGCCAAGCGCGTGGATGAGCGTTACCAGCGCTGCATGAAGCGTTGAGGTCAGGGGCGGCGCTTGACTAGCTTGCGCCACAGCCAGACCCACAGCCACAACACCGGGAACGCGAGGATCACGAACGGTAGCACGTAGCTGGAGCGTTCCAGGGCATCGGCGGTGCCGTCGACCAGGTTGTCGCCCAGGTTGCCGAACATCCGCGCAAAACGTGATTGCTGATGCTCGCCGTCGGATGGACTGAAGTTCAGGGTCACGCGGTTGGTGTCCAGGCGCCGCTGCTGGCCGGCGGCGATCTGCGCCAGCTCCTGCAGCTCGTTTTCGATGGCGGCCTGTTCCTTGGTGAGGGTGATCAGGTCGCCTACGGTGATGTCCTTGCGTGCGGCCAGTTCATCCAGGCGCTTTTGCTGGGCCTGCAAACGTTGCTGGCGGCGGCGCACATCGGCCACTGCGTCGGCCAGGTCTTCGGCGCTGGTGATGCGCTGGCCCAGTTGCCCGCCCTCGGCCGCCATCTTCACCAAGGGTTCGACCCCGCTGGGGGCGATGCGCAACACGATCATGCCGCCGTCGCTGTTTTCTTCGATACGCAGGATATTGCAGGCGCCGAACTGTGCCGACTCGCAGGCTTGGCGGGTGGCCTGCATGCGCGGCGCGAGCAGCGCCAGCGGCATCGCCAGACTCAACTCGTGTTCATAGGCCAGCAGCGCGCCGGCCCGGCCCTGTTCACCATTGATTGGCGTGCCTTCGGAATATTCCTTGGGCGAACAGCCGCCGAGCAGCAGGGCGGCCAATAACATCAACGCAGTAGATCTGCCTTCCAGGTGGCGCATTACGGTTCCTTCACTGTGCGGGATAAATGCGCGGCGATTAAAGCCGGTTTGCCCGGCGAACGCAAAGCAAGCGCAGGCTTATCGGCCCAGATTTCCCCGGTTGATCATGCTGGCCGCATCGAGCGATGCAGGTTAAACCTCATGCCCGGTCACAAGGAAGATCCACCATGACGAACGTCCCTGAAGGTTTTGCTCCCTTAACCCGCAGCAGCCCGCTCCTGGATCTACTGGGCCCGGTGTATTGCCGTGGTGAGGGCCTACGGCTGCAACTGGGCCTGCGCGCCGACAACCGCCATGCCAATGGGCGCGGTACGGTGCACGGTGGTGTATTGGCAACCCTGGCGGATGTCGGCATGGGCTACGCCATGGCGTTTTCCAGCGACCCACCGGTGCCGTTGATTACCGCCAGCATGACCCTTGATTATCTGGGGGCGGTACAGGTCGGCGAGTGGATCGAGGTGCAGCTGGAGCATCACAAGCGCGGGCGGCAGATGGCGTTTGCCACGGTCAGCTTGCAGGTGGGGGAGAAGGTGGTGGTGCGGGCCAATGCGGTGTTTGCCGTGCCGCAATCCAATTGACGATAGAGATCTAACGTGGGAGCTGGCTTGCCTGCGATAGCGGTGGGGCAGTCACCGGCAGCATTGACTGTTACACCGCTATCGCAGGCAAGCCAGCTCCTACATTGGACGGTGTTCGCCAATCAAAATAGGCAAAAAAAGGCCCGGCTTTTCGTGGAGCCGGGCCTTTTTCATGTTGCTCGTTGAATCAGTCGCGCTCAAGGGCCAATGCCACGCCCTGGCCGCCGCCGATGCACAAGGTCGCGAGGCCTTTCTTGGCATCGCGCTTGATCATTTCATGCAGCAGGGTCACCAGCACCCGACAGCCTGATGCGCCAATCGGATGGCCGATGGCAATCGCGCCGCCGTTGACGTTGACCTTGGCCGCGTCCCACTCCAGTTCCTTGCCCACTGCCAGCGCTTGCGCGGCGAAGGCTTCGTTGGCTTCGATCAGGTCCAGGTCGGCCAACTGCCAGCCGGCCTTGTCCAGGCAGCGACGGGTTGCAGACACCGGGCCAATGCCCATGATCGCCGGGTCGACGCCCGCGTTGGCGTAGCTGGCGATACGCGCCAGCACTGGCAGGCCGAGAGCCTTGGCTTTATCGGCACTCATCAGCAGCACGGCGGCGGCGCCGTCATTGAGGCTCGACGCGTTACCGGCGGTGACGCTGCCGTCTTTCTTGAAGGCGGGCTTGAGCTTGCCCAGGGACTCGGCGGTGGTACCGGCGCGGGGTTGTTCGTCCACGCTAAAGGCAATCGGGTCGCCCTTGCGCTGGGGAATCAGGATCGGCGTGATTTCATCGGCAAAGCGCCCGGCTTCAATCGCCGCGGCCGCTTTTTGCTGGGAGGCGGCGGCGAAGGCATCCTGGGCTTCACGGCTGATACCGTACTTGTCCACCAGGTTCTCGGCGGTGATGCCCATGTGATAGTCGTTGAACGCATCCCACAGGCCGTCGGTGATCATGCTGTCGACCATCTTCGCGTGCCCCATGCGCAGGCCGGTGCGGGCCGCGGGCAGCACGTAGGGGGCCAGGCTCATGTTTTCCATGCCGCCGGCGATGATCACTTCGGCATCACCGCAACGGATGGCCTGAGCGCCCAGGTGCAAGGCCTTGAGGCCCGAGCCGCAGACCTTGTTCAAGGTCAGGCTCGGCACCGCGTGGGGCAGCCCGGCGAGGATCGACGCCTGGCGCGCCGGGTTCTGGCCGGAGCCTGCGGTCAGCACTTGGCCGAGGATCACTTCGTCCACTTGTGCAGGGTCCAGGCCGGTCTGCTCCAGCAGGCGGCGGATCACGGCGGCGCCCAGTTCCGGTGCCGGGATGCCGGCCAGGGCCCCTTGAAAGCTGCCCACGGCGGTGCGGGTGGCAGCAACAATCACGACGTCTTGCATGGAATCTGTCCTCACTGGAAGTGCATTTCTGGAACGTGGTCCGGGACGATCAGTTTACCGGCGGTCTTGCTCACAATCTCTTCCACGCTGACGCCAGGTGCGCGTTCCTTGAGGACGAAAGCGCCATTTTCGATTTCCAGGTAGGCCAAGTCCGTCAGCACGCGCTTGATACAGTTGGCACCGGTCAGCGGCAGGCTGCACTGGCTGAGCAACTTGGACTCACCGTCCTTGGAGGCGTGGGTCATGATCACGATGATGTTTTCTGCACCGGCCACCAGGTCCATGGCGCCGCCCATGCCCTTGACCAGCTTGCCGGGGATCATCCACGAGGCGATGTTGCCGTGCACGTCCACTTCAAAGGCGCCGAGCACCGTGAGGTCAACGTGGCCGCCGCGAATCATCGCGAAGGATTCGGCCGAGGAGAAGATCGACGCGCCGATACGTGCGGTGACGGTCTGCTTGCCGGCGTTGATCATGTCGGCATCGATGGTGTCTTCGGTAGGAAACGGTCCCATGCCCAGCAGGCCGTTTTCCGATTGCAGCATCACTTCCATGCCTTCGGGAATGTAGTTGGCCACCAGGGTCGGGATGCCGATGCCGAGGTTGACGTAGAAGCCGTCCTGCATTTCGCGGGCGACGCGTTGAGCCATTTGTTCGCGGGTAAGAGCCATTTTATGAGTCCTTATTGTTCGGGCTGGAGGCAGATTATTTGCGGACAGTGCGCTGTTCGATGCGCTTCTCGAAGGTGCCGCAGATAATCCGGTCGACGTAGATGCCAGGGGTGTGGATCTGCGCCGGGTCCAGCTCGCCCGGTTCGACGATTTCCTCGACTTCGACCACCGTGATCTTGCCGGCGGTGGCGGCCAGCGGGTTGAAGTTCTGGGCGGTGTGGCGGTAGATCACGTTGCCGAAATGGTCGGCTTTCCAACCTTTGACGATGGCGAAGTCGCCGGTGATGGATTCTTCCATCAGGTATGGGCGCCCGTTGAATTCACGGGTTTCCTTGCCTTCGGCGACGGGCGTGCCAACACCTGTGGCGGTAAAGAACGCTGGAATGCCGGCGCCGCCTGCGCGCATTTTTTCCGCGAGGGTGCCTTGGGGCGTGAGCACCACTTCGATTTCACCGCTGAGCAGTTGCTTCTCGAACAGGGCGTTTTCACCGACGTAGGAGGCGATGACCTTGCTGATCTGTTTTTCTTCGAGCAATACACCCAGGCCGAAGCCGTCGACGCCGCAGTTGTTGGAAACTACCGTGAGGTCGCGGGTGCCTTTGCGCTTGATTTCGGCGATGAGGTTTTCTGGGATGCCGCACAAGCCAAAACCACCGGAGAGTACGGTCATGCCGTCTTCCAGGCCTGCCAGCGCTTCTTCATAGGACGCCACGCGTTTATCGAAACCTGCCATATGCACCTCTTTTATTGTTTGTGGTCCAGCCAGTGAACCGAGTGTTGCGCCGGGGGATTGATTTGTTAAGTTGTTTTTTAAGGTTGATTGATTTAAAAAACAGCACAATTATCCGGCCATTGGAGCAGCGTTATGACAGTTAAACAGATGCGGGCCTTCCTTGCCGTGGCCCAGACCTTGAGTTTTGCCGCCGCCTGTGAGCGCCTGCATTTGTCCCAGTCGGCCTTGAGCCTGACTATCAAAGGCCTGGAGGAAGGCCTGGGCGGGCGGCTGTTCAGCCGTAATACGCGCAACGTCGCGCTGACCCCGGAAGGCGAATCCCTGCTGCCCCTGGCCCGGCGCTTGATTGCCGACTGGGACAATGCCGAGGATGAACTACGCCAGCGCTTCACCCTGCAGCGCGGGCGAGTGACGGTGGCGGCTATGCCGTCGTTTGCCGGCAACCTGCTGCCGCCGATCCTGAAGATCTTTCGCGCGCGGTTTCCCCAGGTCAATGTCACGGTGCACGACCTGATCAACGAACAGGTCCTGGAAATGGTCCGCGATCGCCAGGTCGAGTTGGGTGTGGCATTTGAACCTTCATCGGGATCGTCGTTGGCCTTTACCCCGCTGTACCTGGACCGCTTTGTCGCGGTAGTGCCCGGTGACTCAACGCTGGCACACATGACCGAGATCGATTGGAAAACCCTGCTGGCACAACCCTTCATTACCTTGCAGCGGCCTTCGACGGTAAGGGTGATGTTGGAAGAGCACCTGGGTGCCTTGCAGATGAAGCTGCCGGTGGCATTGGAAAGCCATCAATTGGCGACGGTGGGCAAGATGGTCGCCAGCGGCCTGGGCGTCAGCGCCGTGCCAGCATTGTGCGCGCAGCAGATGGAAGAGGCAGGTGCCCGTTGCATCACCTTGTGTGATCCCGTGATCGAGCGGCCGATTGGGGTGCTGACCAAGCCAGGACATGAGCTGTCGGCGGCGGCGCAGGCACTGTTTGATATCTTCAGGGGCGAAGCGCAGAAGGGGCGATTCCCGGGGATTTAAGTCAACACAAACAAATGTGGGAGCTGGCTTGCCAGCGATAGCTATCTAACATTCAACAACTCTGTTGATCGTTAAACGGTTATCCCAAGCAAACCAGCTCCCACAAAGGTCTAGTTATTCTTAGTAGTAGCGGTCAATCACTTTAACTTGCGAGTTGTCCTTGAACGACTCCCAGGCATTGTTAAGTGTATCGAAGACCTGCTCAATAAAGTTGCGATCGGCAGCGGCCTTTTTACCGACATAACCCTGGCCGCGGCGGTACATCTTCAGGCGCGCCGCCAGTTCACGGTTATTGCGGTCGAACTCGGCTTCTTCGGTATGGGGCGCCAGGCAGTCAATTTGCACTTCGCCCGATTTACCAATCCACAGGATATGGTCGTCGAGTGTGTCTTTCTGCGCTGCGAACATCTCAGCCAATTCATCGATAGTTGGTTGGTTGTTCAGATTCATGTGTAAGCCCCTTGACCAGTTGGCGATCTTCAGTTGATTCGTTAATCCACGTTAGTTGTCTCCGGTTGCGAAAACCGGGCGTCAGAAACGGTCTGCCAAATACGGGCAGGGTCTTGAACCTGATGCATGTAGTGTTTCTGATGAACTGCTACGCAATGGTTTCATAACGAAGACAAGCAGCATTTGAGCTTCTTGTACCGATCCTTTCGGGCCGGTCAGCTTCATCAATCTGCCTTGTGGGCAGTGCACATCCGGAAAAACAGCTCGGCGGTCAGACGAGCTTGTTCAAAACGCGTGTTACCAACGCTCCCGATCCGGGAGACGCTTGAATCATGCAAGGTCAAAATGGTTACGTCAACGGTTATGTAGTGATTATTTTTGATCACTACATATTTTTTGCAGAAGAGAGGGCGGTCTGGGAAAAGGTGACTTGGGCGTCATTTTTTGTGCCGGGGAGTCGGGGTAAGCATGGCGATGCTGGACCCTTCCAGTGATCTAATGTGGGAGCGGGCTTGCTCGCGATAGCGGTGGATTAGTCAGTAATTTTTTTGACTGATCCACCGCTATCGCGAGCAAGCCCGCTCCCACATAAGCCTGTGTTCACATTGGCTTCGAGGTGTTTTGGTAAATGCTATTCGCCGCGGATGTACTGTTCCAATTGCTGGATAAGGGCAGCCTGTTCAGCGATGGCTTCCTTGACCAGGTCGCCAATGGACAGCAGGCCCAGCAGTTCTCCGCCTTCCACCACGGGCAGGTGGCGCAGGTGGCCGTCAGTCATGATACCCATGCAGTCTTCGACGCTTTTGTGGGTGTCCACGGTGATTGCCGGTGAACTCATCACCTGGTGGACCTGTGTGCTCGTCGAGGACAGTCCATGGAGAATCAGTTTACGCGCGTAGTCGCGCTCACTGATGATGCCAACGACCTTGTCGTCCTTGACCACCGGCAAAGCGCCGACGTTCTTCGCTGCCATCACCACCAGCGCCTCAAACACGGTGTGGTTCCACTGGATGGTATGGACTTCCTGATTCTTCTGGTCCTTGGACTTGAGCAACTGTGCGACGGTCTTCATGGTGGCCACCCCGGTTTTGTTATTAGGCAGTTCCTACAGAATCCTAGACCGCCGGCGCCAGAGCAAGACCTAAAGCGGCGTATATCCGCTTGAAAAGCGTCATTACCCGACTTTTTTCGGTATTTCAGCCCTTGTTTGCCGGTTTTGCCACCCGTTTCGGGCTGGCGCCGGCCTTGCGTTTGGCCGGCTTGCGTTTGTTTTTCCAGGGGGTGGCGCCACGGCCTGCCGGGCTGGCCGGGCCGCTGATGGTCATTTGCATACCATTGCAGCGGGCCACTTGCTTGCTCATCCAGGCCGCCTGCTTGGCGACAAACTCTTCCAGGCTCATCTCACCGCTTTGCACCATGTCCAGGGCCTGCTCCCAAATCGCCGTGGTGCCGGGGTCGGCAATCGCCCTGGGCACCGCGTCGATAAGGCTGAAGGCCGCCGGTGTGGCAGACAGTGCCTTGCCGTTTTTCACCAGGTAACCACGGTCCAGCAGGCCCTGGATGATTCCGGCCCGCGTCGCCTCGGTGCCGATGCCGGTGGTGTCCTTGAGCTTTTGCTTGAGCAACGGGTCCTCCACCAGTTTGGCGACGTTCTTCATCGCCTTGATCAGGTCGCCTTCGGTGAAAGGCTTGGGCGGTTGGGTCCACAGGTCCTTGAGGTTGACCTTCGCCACTGCATAATCCTGGCCCTGCACCAACGCTGGCAAAGGCTGTGGCGCCGGCGCCTCGCGGCCCTTGCTGGGCGCCAGGGCTTCGGGCAAGGCGCGCTTCCAGCCCGGCTCCACCACCACTTTGCCTACCGCGCGCAGGGCTTCACCGGCACAGTCGAAATCCGCCTGGGTGCGGTCGTATTCGTGGTTGGGCAGAAACTGCGCCAGGTAACGGGCGCGGACCAAGGTGTAGACGGCGCGGTGCTTGCCGGTCAGTTGCGCGAGGTCCTTGCCGGCCCCAGTGGGGATGATGCCGTGGTGGGCGCTGACCTTGGCGTCGTTCCACGCGCGGGAGCGGCGTTGCGCATCGAGGTGTGGCATCAGCGCATTTACCGCCGGGTCGGCGCGGCCCAGTGCCGCGAGAATTGTCGCCGCGTCGCCATGCTGGCTCACGGGCAGGTAGCCGCAGTCGCTGCGTGGGTAGGTGATGACCTTGTGGGTTTCGTAGAGGGACTGGGCGATATCC
Organism: Pseudomonas sp. WS 5010; assembly: GCF_012985565.1. Classification (NCBI taxonomy): domain Bacteria; kingdom Pseudomonadati; phylum Pseudomonadota; class Gammaproteobacteria; order Pseudomonadales; family Pseudomonadaceae; genus Pseudomonas; species Pseudomonas sp. WS 5010. The sequence continues at coordinate 703,048 of NZ_JAAQWQ010000001.1, forward strand.
AGGGTTTCCTGGGCGCCGAGGCCGAGTTTCTTCGAGCAGATCTCCTGCAGTGTGCCCAGGTCAAAGGGCAGCGGTGCCACTTCGCGCATGCGTTCGGTGCGCAGCTTCACCAGGCGCGCGCTGGCTGCGTTGCTCATCGCCGTTGCCGCCTGCTGTGCCCGCTCCGGGTTGAGGCAGCGGCCCTGATCGTCACAGAGATCGTCGGCGGCGCGCCATTGCGCGATAAAGCGCATCTGCTGGTCCAGCAGTTCGACGTCGATTGCCCAGTAAGCCACCGGGACGAAGTCGGCAATGCTGCGGTCGCGGTCCACCACCAGGCGCAGGGTCGGGGTTTGCACCCGGCCCACTGGCAATACGCCCTGATAGCCGGACTGGCGGCCGAGCAGGGTAAACAGGCGACTCATGTTCATGCCGATCAGCCAGTCGGCACGGGAGCGGCCCAGGGCCGAATGGTAGAGGCTGAAGGTGTCTGCGCCAGGCTTCAACGAGGCCAGGGCCTTGCGGATCGAGGCATCATCCAGAGCCGACAGCCACAGGCGCTGGATCGGCCCGCGATAGCGGCAATGCTCCACCAGCTCCCGGGCGATCATCTCACCCTCGCGGTCGGCATCGGTGGCAATCACCAATTCCCGGGCTTCCCCGAGCAGGCGCTTGACCGCCTTGTACTGGTTGGCGGTCTTGGGCTTGACCGTCATCTTCCATTTTTCCGGGACGATGGGCAGGTCGGCCAGCACCCAGCGCTTGTACTTGGCGTCGTAGGCATCGGGCGGGGCGGTTTCCAGCAGGTGGCCGATGCACCAGGTGACGGTGACGTCGGTTCCCAGCCAGCAACCGTCGCCCCGGCGCCGGGCGCCGAGCACGGCCGCGATATCCTTGGCCTGGGAGGGTTTTTCACAGAGGAACAGCCGCATGCTCAGCCCATTCGTTACACAGTTGAATGGAGAGCAGGATGGGCAAAAGAAGGGAATTGAGCAACCTTTATCTGTATGGATATACAGCAATTTGTGTGGGCACCGGCAACCCAATGTGGGAGCGGGCTTGCCCGCGATGACGGTGTGCCAGTCACTGCATCCATTGACTGACCCGCCATCGCGAGCAAGCCCGCTCCCACAAGGGATCTACAGGCTTTGCGGGATATTAGTTTTTATCCAGATCCACATTCTTGGTTTCCTTCAGGCACAGCAGCCCGACGATCAGGCTCACCCCGGTAATCACCACCGGGTACCACAGCCCGTAGAAAATATCGCCGGTGTACACCACCAGGGCAAACGACACGGTTGGCAGGAACCCGCCAAACCAGCCGTTACCGATGTGGTAGGGCAGCGACATGGACGTGTAGCGGATGCGCGTCGGGAACAGTTCCACCATCAGCGCGGCCAGCGGGCCGTAGCACATCGCGGCGATCAGGATCAGGGCGACGATCAGCACCACCACCATGGTTTTGTTGACCTGGGCCACGTCCGCCGATTTCGGGTAGCCAGCCAGGGTCACGGCGCCGTGCAGGGCGTCTTCGTCGTAGCCGTCGATGCGCACATCGCCGATGCTCACTTGCACCGCGCTGCCGGCAGGTGCGGCTTCGCTGCTGTAGGGCAGGCCCTGTTTGACCAGGAAGGTCTTGACCTTGTCGCATGGGCTGTCAAAGCGCGCCTTGCCCACCGGGTCGAACTGGAAGGTGCAGGTGGCCGGGTCCGCCAGTACGGTGATCGGGGCCTGGCGGCTGGCCTGGTCCATGGCCGGGTTGGTGTAGTGGGCCAGGCCCTTGAAGATCGGGAAGTACAGGGCGGTGGCCAGCAGCAGGCCGACCATCAGTACTGGCTTGCGCCCCCATTTGTCCGAGAGCCAGCCGAAGAAAATAAAGAACGGCGCGCCAATCACCACGCTGATGATCAGCAGCATATTGGCCAGGGCCGGGTCCATCTTCAGGAACTGGGTCAGGAAGAACAGCACGTAGAACTGCGCGGCGTAGAAGGTCACGGCCTGGCCGGCGTTGATGCTGAACAGTGCAATCAACACCACCTTGAGGTTTTCCCAGTTGCCGAATGACTCGCGGATCGGCGCCTTGCTGGCCTTGCCTTCCTCTTTCATTTTCAGGAACGCGGGCGATTCGTGCAGGCTCATGCGGATCCAGGTGGAAATCCCCAGCAGCACGATGGACAGCAGGAACGGCAGGCGCCAGCCCCAGACTTCAAACTGATCGCCAGTGAAGTAACGACAGGCCAGCACCACCAGCAACGACAGCAGCAGGCCGAGGGTGGCGGTGGATTGAATCCAACTGGTGTGGAAGCCGCGTTTGCCGGCCGGGGCGTGCTCGGCGACATAGGTCGCGGCGCCACCGTATTCACCGCCCAGGGCCAGGCCCTGGAGCATGCGCAGCACCACGAGGATGATCGGCGCAGCGATGCCGATGCTGGCGTAGGTGGGCAACAGGCCTACGCAGAAAGTCGCCACGCCCATCAGGATGATGGTGGCGAGGAAGGTGTACTTGCGTCCGATCATGTCCCCCAGGCGGCCGAATACCAGCGCGCCGAACGGCCGCACCACAAAACCGGCGGCAAAGGCCATCAAGGCGAAGATAAAGGCCGTGGTGTCGTTGACCCCGGCAAAAAATTGCTTACTGATCACCGCCGCGAGGGCGCCATAGAGGAAAAAGTCATACCACTCGAACACCGTCCCCAGGGACGAGGCGAAGATGACCTTTTGCGACTCCTTGCTGGAGACAGTGGCGCCAGGAGTGGCGTCCAGGGGTTGAGCACGTTCTGACATGGGGTAGCCCTCACAGTGATTATTTATTGTTGTTCCACTGTCGGCGCCAACTTCAGCGCCGCTCTTGCCCTGTAGGCTTGCCGGCTTCTACAGGTCATGCCGGTGTTGTCTGTTCTCTTTCGGGGGTGAGGTTCCTTGTTGGCGGGGACAGGATCAGTTGCGCGGCTTTTTCCGCGATCATCAACGTGGGTGAGCAGGTGTTGCCGGAGGTGATACGCGGCATGATCGAGGCATCGGCGATGCGCAGGCCCGGCACGCCGTGCACGCGCAATTGGGCATCGACCACCGCGTCCTTATCCTGGCCCATGCGGCAGGTGCCGACCGGGTGAAAAATCGTGGTGCCGATCCGCGCGGCGGCTTCCTGCAATTGTTCGTCGCTCTGCAACGCCTCACCGGGCAGGTATTCCACCGGGTTGAAGGGGCGCAGGGCCTGGGCGCCGACAATGCGCCGGGTCAGGCGGATAGCTGCGGCGGCCACGCGCAAGTCTTCGGCATGGCTCAGGTAGTTGGGCTGGATCAGGGGCGGCGCCGCCGGATCGGCCGAGCGGATATCAATGCGTCCGCGACTCTGTGGGCGCAAGTCGCAGACCGACGCGGTAAACGCCGGGAACGCGTGCAGCGGTTCGCCAAAGCGCTCCAGCGACAGCGGCTGCACGTGGTATTCGAGGTTGGCCGAAGTCTGTTCCGGTCCCGAGCGGGCGAAGGCGCCGAGTTGGCTGGGGGCCATGGACAGCGGGCCGCTGCGGTCATACAGGTATTGCAGGCCCATGCCCATCTTGCCCCACACGGAGCCGGCGATCTGGTTCAGGGTGCGGGCGTTTTCCAGCTTGTAGATCAGCCGCAGTTGCAGGTGATCTTGCAGGTTGCCGCCGACCCCTGGCAGTTCGTGCCGTACCTCGATGCCCAAGGGCTTGAGGATGCTCGAAGGGCCGATCCCGGAGCGCTGCAGGATGCCGGGCGAACCCACGGCACCGGCGCACAGGATGATTTCCTTGCGCGCTTGCCACGTCACCGCTTGCCCTTGCTGGCGGCCCACCACCGCACTGGCGCGGCCGTTTTCCAGGAGTACGCGGTCGACTTCCACGCCAGTGAGCACCGTGAGGTTGGCGCGCTGGCGGATGGGCTTGAGAAACGCCTTGGCCGCATTCCAGCGTACGCCGCCTTTCTGGTTGACCTGGAAGTAGCCACACCCCTCGTTATCGCCCTGGTTGAAGTCGTCGATGCTGGCGATGCCGCTCTGCTTGGCGGCTTCGCGGAAGGCGTCGAGGATCGGCCAGTGCAGGCGCTGTTGTTCCACGCGCCATTCGCCGCTGTCGCCATGCAGCGGCGAGGCACCGGCAAAATGGTTTTCGCTTTGTTTGAACAGCGGCAATACATCGTCCCAAGCCCAGCCGGGATTGCCTTCGGCGGCCCAACCGTCGTAGTCATTGGCCTGGCCGCGCATGTAGATCATGCCGTTGATCGACGAGCAACCGCCCAACACCTTGCCCCGCGGATAGCTCAGCGCACGGCCTTGCAGGCCAGGCTGGGCTTCGGTCTTGAAGCACCAGTCGGTGCGCGGGTTGCCGATGCAGAACAGGTAGCCGACGGGGATATGGATCCAGGGGTAGTTGTCGCGCCCGCCCGCTTCAAGCAGCAACACGCGATGGGCAGGGTTGGCGGACAGTCGGTTGGCCAGCAGGCAGCCCGCAGGGCCGGCGCCTACCACCACGTAATCGTATTGCGCAGGTGCAATAGTCATCTGGGGTCTCGCTTGTTTTTCTTATTGGCTCCATCCTAGTTGTTAGTTTTCGTCTTAAAAATGTTAGTTTTTACCCAGCTGCTGTGCGTTTTTAAACAGCGCTGTGCTCATGGCCGAGAGGGGAGGTGGCATGTTCGACTGGAATGACCTGCGGTACTTCCTGGAGTTGCAGCGCAGCGGGCGCTTGCTCACCGCCGCCCAGCGCCTGAAAACCACGCATGCGACCGTGGCCCGGCACATCGAGGCCATCGAGAAAAGCCTCGGCACCGCGCTGTTTGTGCAGCACGCCCAGGGTTATGAACTGACGCCGTCGGGCGAAGCGCTGCTCAAGCATGCCGAAGCCATGGAGAACGTGGCGCTGCTGGCCGAAGAAGAACTGACCCATTCCGCCGCGCCCCTGGGCAAGATTCGCCTGGGGGTGGCCGAAGGCTTGGGCGTGATGTTTCTCGCCAGCCGCATGGGTGGCCTGTTCGAGCGTTATCCGGGGCTGGAAGTGGAACTGGTGGCGGTGCCGCGCTTTGTCAGCATCCTCAACCGCGAGGCCGAGATCAGCATCCACCTGGAGCGGCCCAGCGTCGATCAACTGGTCACGCGCAAACTCACCGACTACCGCCTGGCCCTCTACGCCAGCCGCAGCTACCTGGCGCGCACGCCAGCCATCGAGAAACGCGAAGACCTGGCCGCCCATGCCTGGATCGATTATGTCGACGACCTGTTGTTCAGCCAGGAATTGAAATTCCTCAGCAGCTTTTGCCGCAACCCCAGGGTGGTATTCCACAGCACCAGCGTGATCGCCCAGCACCAGGCGGCGCGCTCAGGGCTGGGGATTGCGGTGTTGCCATGCTTTATGGCCGCCGGCGACCCGGACCTGGTGCCGCTGTTGCCGGAGGAGGGCATCCAGCGCAGCTACTGGATCAGCTCCCGGCGCGAATTGCACAAGTCGGTGCGGTTGCGGGTGTTGTGGGATTACGTGGTGGAGTTGTGCGCCAAGGAGCAGGGGCTGCTGTTGGGCGAGTAGCGAAGGGCAAGGGGGATCTACAGAGATCAAATGTGGGAGCTGTCGAGCCCTAGCGAGGCTGCGATGGCGGCAGGCCAGTCAACATCAATGCTGGCAGTACCGCCGCCATCGCAGCCTCGCAGGGCGAGACAGCTCCCACACAGGCTTAGAGTTTTACCGTCTGGTGCACCTGTTCACCACACGCACGGGCATCGTTGATCATCTTTTCAAACGGCGCACTGACGATTTCATCATGGCTCAACCAGCGCACTTTCTGGGTCAGCCGGTAGTGGTAGCGCAAGCCATCCTTGAGCGGTTCGCCATCGAGTTCCAGGTCATACCAGGGCGAGCTGATCTTGCAGCCCTGAACCGGCTTGTCCATCTTCCCGCCGGTCAAGGTAAAGGTGTAGTCGACGGTGTCCGGATTGCCCAGGTACAGGTCGCCCCGTTGCCCGTTGCGGCGGTAGTTGAGCAGGCCGTCCCACTTCTCCTTGAGCGACTGGTCGGTGTAGACGTAGCCTTCGTCGAGTTTTTCCAGGGCGCGCAGGTCGGTCATGCTGGCCTTGACCGTGTAGCTATCGGGCTGCACGAACCCGGTGGGTTGGCGGGTGACCTGGCAATCGCTGATCTCGCGGCCAAAGTTGTCGCAGATATTCTGGTCGGTGGCGGTGGCGCCCTGTTCGCGGTCAGCCATGCTCAATTGCATCAGCGTCAGGCGGCTGAAGGTGACGCTGGCGCGGGTCGTGCCGTTGCCCTGCTTGTCGTAATGCACCTGCTTGTCCAGGCGGATGCTGGTGTCAGGGCGCGCCAGGGGGATGTGTTCCTCGCGTACCTGGCCCTGTGCATCGTTGACCAGCACCCAGCGATCCTGGATGTCGGGCATGGTCTGGCCCGGGGCGAACACCGGGTTGGTCGGGTCCAGCCACCACACCTGGCCGCCCACTTCGGCGCGCACGATCGCATGGTTGGGCGCGCCAGTGCCCGGCACCAGCAGTGAATCCACCACATCCCCACGGCTGACCCAGGCGGTCTCGGCCTTGATCCCGCTGGCCTTGAGCATGGCGGTCAGGAGAATCGCCAGGTCCTTGCAGTCGCCGTAACCGTGCTGTTCGATCTCTGCCAGGTTAAACGGCACATAGCCGCGATCCGTGGCGCGCCAGTCACCCAGGTAGCGGTAGTGATCGTTGATGTGCTGCATCAGCCCGGCCACTTGTTGGGCCGGGGCCAGGCCCTTCACCGCCGCCACGGCAGCGGCACTGGCGGCCGGCAGGTTGGCCGCGAGGATCTGGTTGTAGCGCTGGGCAAAGCCGCCAAAGTGCTTTTGTACATCGAGGCTGCTGCCCACTTCGATCCGGGGGATCACCCGCATATAGGCGTGGCCCGATTCGTTGATGTAGTTGAGATAGCTCGGCGCTTTTTGCTCGATGTCCAGGGTCTTGCGATTGACCGAAGGGGTGATGGTGAAGCCATCCATCGACTCGGCGCGCCACTCGATGGGCCGTTCGGCGGTGAAGCGCGCCTTGAGCCGATCGCGGCGGGCGTTGCTGGGGCCAAACTGCAGGGCGTAGTGGAATTCGGTCATCAGCGGCTTGGCCGGGTGATGTTCGCGCACGGTGTAGCGGATCTGTGTGCCGACCCGCAGGTTGGGGAAGGCCAGGGACGTTTGCTTGAGGCGGGAAAACCCCTGGTCGGGGTTGGGCGCGGTGCGCGTATCGATCTGCGCCTCGTCCAGCGCCTGGGGCTTGCCGCCGGGCTGGGTGGACTCGGCGTGCAGCACTTCAAAACCATCGCCTTCGGCGTAGTTGAAGTCGATTCGCGACAATATCTCCCGGCCACTGGGCTGGAGAATGGTGTAGTGATAGGTGGTGGTGCAATCGGTGCTGGCGTCACGGTTGAAGTGGCAGTGCAGCTCGGATTCGTTGGCAAGTGCAGCTTCGGCCATGGGTTGCAACGCGGCATGGGCGGTGTGCGAAACAAGCCCCAGACTGGCGCATATCAAAGGGCGGTAAAACGAGAAACGGTGCATGGGCGCCTCAGGTGGAACGTTGACACAGATACCCTGGCGGGTACCGAGAAGGCAGCAGATGATAATGGATCGCAACACCAAAGGCTAGCATTGTAGGACAATAAATATCGCCGAAAGGCCCGAGATAGAGCCTTCGGATGAGTAGGAAGGGTCAGTCGATCAGCTCAAAGCCGGTGCTGCCCAAGCGTTCGCCGTTCACCAGTACATGCACGGTGTGCTGGCCGGGGTAGTGCTTGCGCGTAGTCATGTCGCGGATGTGTTGGCCACGCAGCACGGTATGCCGTTCACCCGCGCCGAGGGTAAACGCCTTGAGCTTGAACACTTTGGCGGCGCTATGGCCGGCGCTTTTTACGTAGTCGATGGCGTAGTCCACCACCAGTTTTTGTGGGGCACTGGCCAGGGATTCGAGGGTGAACGACAGATTGATCCGCTCACCCAGGCGAATCACCGCCGGCTCGACCTTGAACTGGTGGATCTTCACCTCGGCCCGCGCGCCTGCGCCGATGATCGTCAGCGCGCGGGTGTTGCCTTGCTTGATCAGGCTGCGCAGGGCGTGGCGGGCGATCCAGGCGGTGTGGGGGTTGTCCAGGGACCAGCTCTCGATCACCTGCAGCACCCAGTCGGGATGGTCCTTGGTGATGTCGTTGAGGTGGTTGGCCACGGATTTGCGCACATACAGGCTGCTGTCGGCCTTGAGGTTCTCCAGGAACGATGCGCACAGGCGCGGGTCGGCCTGCACCTGGGCCAGGCGAAACGACCACGGCAACCTCGGCCGCGAGCCCTCGCTGGCGAGGCGGCGTACGTGTTCATTGTCATCCAGCGACCACTGCTGCATCACCGCCAGAGTGCGCTCGAAGTCCTTGAGCAGAAAAGCCCGCACGGCAAATTCGGCAGAGCCAAAGGTGGTGAAGTACTTGAGTGCCCCCATCGAGCGCTGGAAGTCATCCAGGCCATAGCTGGCCACATAGTGCCCGAGGAACAGGCTGACAAAACCGCTGTTCAGGCGCGGGGCCAGGGCATACAAATGTTCGAGGGTTTGTGGGTAGTCCAGTGGCATCACCGCGTGCAGGCTTTCACTGACGCGGGCCATGCGCTGCATCACCGACAACCCGTCCAGGTCGCCTATGGCGTGCTTGAGAAACCCCTTGGCATCGAATGACGGGTACACCGCGCTCATCTCATCGGCGATGTGCTGCAGGCGTTCGAGGTTGAAGATTTCCTTGAGGGCAGGGGCGTTTTGTTCGGTCATGGGGAGTCCGCTGGAGAGGGCGTTCGTCGGGCTTTTTCAAGGTAACACCTTGCTCAAGGCCGCGAAGCTCAAAATGTGGGAGCAGGCAAGCTGTTCCCACAAGGGGGGGGCAGGGTGCTCGGTATTTACAGATACCAGCGATATTCCCGCGCATTGATCTCCTGCTGGAAAGCCAGGTGATCCTGGCGTTTGTTTTCGCAGTAGACGTCGACAAACTCCGCGCCCAAGCCCTCGCGCAGGGCCGGTTGCTGTTGCATGGCGCGCACGGCCTCGAGCATTTCCAGGGGGAAGTCGTGGCCGCTGTCGCGGTCCTCGTTCAGCGGTGCGATAGGTTCGCGCGCCGCCTCCAGGCCATGTTCAAGCCCGACCAGGATTGCCGCCAGCACCAGGTATGGATTGGCGTCGGCACTGGCCAGCCGATGTTCGATCCGCAGGTTGCGCGGGTCGGACTCGGGAATGCGCACGCAGGCATCGCGGTCTTCATAACCCCAGCAGGCTTTGGTGGCGGCATTGACCGTACCGCCCAGGCGGCGGAAGGCGTTGTGGTTGGGCGAGAAAATCGGCATGCAGTGCGGCAGCAGTGCCAGGCAACCCGCTATCGCATGGCGCAAGGGTTGCTGCTGGTGCGCCGCCAGCAGGTTGTTGCCGGCGGCGTCGTACAGGCTGACATGCACATGCATGCCACTGCCGGGATGTTGCAGGTAGGGCTTGGCCATGAAACTGGCGCGATAGCCATGCTTGAGCGCCACGCCACGGGTGCTGCGGCAGAACAGCGCGGCCCAGTCCGCGGCGCGGAGGCCGTCGTCGAGGTGGCCGAAGTTGATTTCAAACTGGCCGGGGCCCAACTCGGCGGTGATCACCGTAATGTCGATCCCTTGGGCCTGGGCGGTCTGCACCATGTCATCGAGTACCGGGGCGAAACGCGACAGCCGCTCGATGTGCAGGGTCGGTTGGTCATCGGGGTCGTCGCTCAACGGGTCGCGGGCAAATTGCGGCAGGCCGTCGGCCAGTTTCCGGTCGAACAGGTAGAACTCCAGCTCGAACGCCACCACCGGGTGAATGCCCTTGCCGTGCAGGCGCTCCAGGACTTTGGCCAGGACTTCGCGGGGCTCGAACTCAATGGGTGCCTCGGTGCCGTCGGAGGTGATCAGCATCTGCCCCAGGGGCTGCGCTTCCCAGCTCACCGGCTTGAGCGTGCCGGGCACCAGGCGGCGGTTGGCGTCGGGATCGCCGTCGTGGAAGCAATAGTCGCCGATCTTGAACAAACCGCCCTGGGCGCCCAGCAGTACCGCGTTCTGTGGCAGCTTCAGGGGGCTGCCGGCGGCGACTTTTTCCAACATTTCAACCGGGTAGCGCTTGCCGTAGAACCGCCCTGGGATGTCCAGGCAAATCAGGTCGACGTAACGTACATCCGGATGGTTCTGGCGAAAGGTCCGCACTTCGGCCAGTAACGTGGAGGAATGGCTTTTCACGGGTGACGCTCCTTGGTGTGCCTCAGTTATAGACCCACAGCACGCGGGCCGGCAGGTCGGTCAGGTTGCCATAGCGGCAGTGGGCGAAACTGGCCAGGTGAAAGCTGTCGCCGGGGCCGAGGGTGACCGCATCGGCTTCGCCCTCGACCCACAGCGTCAGGTGGCCTTCAAGTACGTAACCGGCCTGTTCGGCGCGGTCGCTCATGGTCTGTTCGCCACTGTTGGCGCCGGGTTCGAGCAGGCTGTCGAGGATCGAAAACGCCCCTTGCATGCTCGGCGAGACGAGGATATCGGTGATGCCATTGGCGTAATACACCGTGCGCCGCTCGTTGGGGCGCGTGACCCAGTCCACCGCCTTGGGCTTGGACAGGCTGTAGAAATAAGTAGTGGGCACATCGAGGGCATGGCTGATGGCAGTCAGGTCCGCTACGGTGGGGCGCGATAACCCCCGCTCGACCTGGGACAGGAACCCCACGGAACGCTCGATCTTCTGTGCCAGTTGGGCCAGGGTGAGCTTTTTGTACTTGCGCAGGTCGTGAATCAGGATCGCCAGGGCGTCCAGTTCTTCTTGTTTGTCCATGGGGATTTCGTGAAATTCTTATCTAAAAATTTCATGAAAAATTACAGGATTAATTTCACCAGCGCAATAGGCGGTCCAGTGTAGGAGCCGGCTTGCCATCTACCGCGGGATTTTCCGGCAGGCAATCGGTGCCTGGATTGCCGGTGAATGATTGCCCAGCCCTGCTGTCGGAACCTGGGTACACATCATTTATTGAAGGAATGCCCATGAAAGCAACGTCCCTGATTGCCAGCCTGCTGGTTGCCGCCAGCCTGTCCGCCACCAGCCTTACCGTGCAGGCCGAGGACAATCCGCAGAAAACCGTGGAGCCTTCAAACATCAATACCCGAGACTTGAAAGTGGGAGACCGTGCGCCGGATATCCTGGTGCGCAAGGAATCGGCCCTTGCAGACTGGAAAAAGCGCGGGCTCAAAGCGCCCCATGACGACAGCCAGTGGGCGCGGGTCAATGACCGTTATGTGCTGGTGAAAATCACCAATGGCACCATTCTCGATATCACCCCTGCCAAGTAACCGGGTTGGGGGAAGGGGCCCGCGCCCTTCTTCCCCCTTTGCGCTGCGCATTTAAAAATTGCATGCACGAATGCATAAAAACAGTCTTTTTTGCCGCTCATCCTGAGTTAAGGTAGCTGCGCTTCGCGCCCGTCATGGCGTGTGCAACGACTCCTTTTCAGGAAACGAGAGCAGGATGCTGAACACAATAAAAAACTACCCCCGCAGTGTGAACCTGCTGCTGTCGGCCACGCTGGTGCTGACCCTGGCCAAGGCGATCACCTTTCCCTACATGGTGATCTACCTGTCCAGCCACTTTGCCCTGGGCATCAGCCAGGTGGGCCTGGTGATCGGCAGTTCGCTGATCGTCGGATCCCTGTTGAGTGTGTATGGCGGGTTCCTTGTGGACCGGGTCAACAGCTACCGGCTGTTGCTGGGCCTGAGCCTGTTGTTCGTCCTCGGGTTTGTCGGCACGCTGCTGGCACGCGAGCTGTGGCTGTTCTATAGCTGCCTGATCCTGATCAACCTGGCGTATGCGGTGATCGACGTCGCGGTCAAGGCCGGTTTTGCCAGCCTGTTGCCCGTCGACGCGCGCAGCGAAGTGTTTTCCATCAAGTACACCCTGACCAATATCGGCTACGCGGTAGGGCCGTTTTTAGGGGCGATGGTGGCCAAGGTCGATATGAGCCTGCCATTTGTCTTGTCGGTGCTGCTGGGGCTGGGTTTCTTCCTGCTGTACTGGCGTTGGGGCGACCGCAGCCTGGCCACGGTCGACGCCGCGCAAAAGCCGGTGCCCTTCATCGCGGTGGGCCGGGTGTTGCTGCGCGATCATCGCCTGGTGTGCTTCACCCTCGGTGGCCTGCTCAGCGCCGTAGTGTTCGGGCAGTTCACGGCCTACCTGTCGCAGTACCTGGTGACCACCTCGGACGCCGAATACACCTACACCGTGATCAGCGCCATCCTGACCACCAACGCACTGCTGGTGATCGCCCTGCAATACATGATTGGCCGGCAGATCAGCCACCGTCACCTGAGCCGCTGGCTGCTCCTGGGGCTGGCGATGTTCATGGTGGGGGTGATCGGCTTTGCGCTGTCCACCAGCGTGTGGTGGTGGGTGGTGTCGATGGCGATCTTTACCGTGGGGGAAATCATCGTATTCCCCGCCGAGTACATGTTTATCGACCGCATCGCCCCGGACCACCTGCGGGGCATGTACTACGGCGCGCAAAACCTCTCGAACCTCGGCGCCGCGCTGGGGCCGGTGTTGTGCGGGTTGGTGCTGGCCAGCCTGCCGGCGCACTACATGTTCTACATGCTGGCGGGGTTTATCGTGGCCGGAGGGCTGTTCTACTTTATCGGGGCGTCGTTGAAGCCGCGCCCTGACATCCCACCACCTGGGTAAACGTCTGCGTCCCTGTGGGAGCGGGCTTGCCCGCGATTGCGGCCTGTCAGTAAATGCATCTTTGACTGAGCCGCCGCCATCGCGGGCAAGCCCGCTCCCACAGGGGATAGTGCCTACAAGGGGGTGGGGTCAGATGGAGATGGCACCGCCCACGGTGTTGCTGTGCAATTCGTAGCGCAATTCTTCGACCATCGTCGCGACGTCCTGCGGGGTCTTGAGCTTGTTCACGCTGATCCCGGTGACCACCAGGTCCACGCGCCCACTCTCGGCATCAAACACCTTCAACGTCAGTGACGAATCGCGGCACAGGGTGAACTCGCAAGTCAGTGGCAACAAGGCTTCTTCGATGCAATTACGCAGTTGGGACAAGGTAAACATGCCGGCCCCCATTAACGACGACGCAGCAACAGGCCCAGGACCAGACCCACGCCCGCGACGATTGCCACGGTGGCCAGCGGCTTGCGTTGGGCAAAGTCACCGACATTGTCCAGCACATCGCCATAGGTCTGTTGCAGTTGGCCGGCCGCCTGGCGCGCTACGCCCTGGGCCTGGAGTTGTTCGTCATCGGTCATGTCGCCAAGAAAGTCCTGGGCCTTGCCGACGGCCTTTTCCACGCGGCCTTTGATTTGTTCACTTTTCATGATGTCTCCTTCAAGGGCAACAATCGCCATGGCACAGAGCGTCAAACCCTGTGGCTACCCTTCAAGGTTAAGCAGCCCATCCCCTCGCAATAAGGCGAATTTGCACTGGTAGGGCTAGTGCATTTGCACTTGCTTCATGGTTTTTTTACCCGTCGCTCGCCGGCAAACAGCCCTCGTTCCCGCGCCCATACAATCGCGGCGCTGCGGCTGTGTACGTTGAGCTTGGAGTACACCGTTGCCACATGATTGCGCACGGTATTGGGCGCCAGCTTCAGGCGCGAGGCGATTTCCTTGTCGGCCAGGCCTTCGCAGATCAACCCCAGTACATCGCGCTCACGGGCGGTCAGGTCGGTGAAGGCGATGTTCGGCTGGTTGGGGCTGTTGACGCTCTTGGCGTTGGCCAGTTTTTCGATCAGGGTCTGGCTGAACCAGGAGGCGTCCTTCATCACTTCCTCGATGGCCGACACCAACTCCAGCTCCGAGCGTTTGCGCTCGGTGATGTTCATCATCACCAGCAGGTAACAGGCGGTGTCCTGGATGGTTACGGTGTCGGCCGACACCACGCAGTCAATCACCTCATTGCCTTTTTTGCGGATCTTCAGGTCCTGGCCTTCGAGGCTGCCGGCCTTTTCCAGGGTGGCGAACAACTGCGTGCAGGCCTCGCTGCTGTCGATAAAGTTGATATCGCTGATGGATTTGCCGATCAACTCTTCGCTGGTGTAGCCGGTGATGGTCATGAACGCATCGTTGACGTCCACCACCTGCTGATTGCCCGCGTCGCACACCAGGGTTGGCACCGGCGTCAGGCGGAACGACTTGGCAAACCGCTCCTCGCTCTGGCGCAGGGCGGTTTCGGCCTTGCGCCGGGGCTCAAGGTCAGTGAAGGAAAACAGCATGCATTCCTCATCGTTCATATCCAGCGGCTGGCCGGCGACAATCACCAGCTTGCTGCCGCCTTCGGGGAGCTTCAGCTCGGCTTGCATCTGCGGGATGGTCGCACCTTCGCCCAGGCGCTGGATTGCCAGCTCCTTGCGCTCGGCCTGTTCCAGCACGTCCAGTTCGTACACCGAACGGCCGATCACCTGGTCGCGGTTGTAGCCGGTCATTTCGAGGAAGCCCTGGTTGACCTTGATATAGCGCAAGTCACTCAGGCGGCAGATCACTGCCGGCGCCGGGTTGGCGTTGAAGGTCTTTTCAAAGCGCTGCTCGGCGCTGGCCCATTCGGTGGCATCGCTCAAGATCAGCACCAGCAATTCCGGCTTGCCGGCGCTGTCGGTGAGCGCCAGGCTGCGCAGACGATGGACCCAGGTACGGTCGGTGTCGGCGGCGGGCGTGACTTCGACCACCACATCGCTGAACTCTTCGCCGTTGGCCACCCGGCTCAGGGGATAGGCCTCCAGGGGCAGCGGGTGATTGTTGCGGTAGCGCAGGGCAAAGCGCTCGGCGTATTCGGCGGTGTTGGCCCCCAGCCCGGCGATGTCATCCAGGCCATGCATGGCCAGCGCGGCTTCGTTGGCCCACAGAATGCTCTGGTCGATCTCGGCGAGAATCACCCCATCGGACAGGCCGGAAATGATCTGCTGCAATTGGCGGCGATTGGTTTCTTGGGCGAGGACGGCCTGGCTCATGGTTTCTCCAAAAAAATCCGCGTAGGAGCCGGCTTGCCGGCGATGAGGCCCCAAGCTTCATCGCACGCCTTACGGCCGTCTTCGCCGGCAAGCCGGCTCCTACAGTTGGTGTGTGTGGAGTACGACAACTGGCCTTGAGCATAGTGCAGACCGATTCGGCTTGGCGGGGTGCGAATGCACCAGTTGCCCTAGTGCAATTGTGCCGAGACCGCAACCTCCGGCCTCGACACACTGACGGCCTACTCACTTGTCCAAGGAACGATCATGACCACTTTGTATGAAACCAACCGCTCGCCTTTTCGAGTGTCCTGGGGCTCGGTACTGGCCGGTAGTGCAATTGCCCTGGTGACCTACCTGGTGCTGAGCGTGCTGGGTACCGCCATCGGCGCCAGTGCAGTCGACCCCATGGCGGCGGGTAACCCGCTGAGCGGTTTTGGCACCGGTGCCGGGATCTGGCTGTTTGTCTCCACACTGTTGGCGATTGGCGTGGGCGCCTTCGTCGCCGGCCGCACCGCCCCGGATCGCGGCGGCCTGCACGGCGTCCTGAGCTGGACCATCACCACCTTGCTCACCACCTGGCTGCTGGCGGCATTGGCCACCAGCGTGGTCGGCGCAGCGGGCAATGTGGTCGGCAAAGGCCTGTCGGCGGCCGGCAGCGGAATTGCTGCGGTAGCCCCCGGCATCAGCGACAGCGTCAAGCAGCAGTTGAACGAGAAGGGCATCAGCCTGGATTGGGATAGCTTGCAGGGCGAACTCGACACCTTGCTCAAGCAAAGCGGCAAGGCTGAACTGGATCCGGCCAATGTCGAACAAAAAGCCGACCAGGCAGCGGCAGACGGCCAGCAAGCGGCTACTGATGCCGCCACCAACCCGGCTCAGGCTGCGACTGAGCTCAAGCAATGGTTCGAACGCGTCAAAGCTTCGGGTGAGCCTGCGTTGAATGCAGCGGACAAAGAGGCGCTGGTCAACATCGTCGCTGCCCGCACCGGCAAGAGCCAGGCCGAGGCTAGCCAGATCGTCGAAAACTATGCCCAGGCGTATCAGCAGGCCGTGCAGAAAGTCGAAGAACTGAAAGCCCAAGCCGAACAAAAGGCTCGTGAAGCTGGCGAAGTGGCGGCCAAGCAACTGTCCCGCGCGGCGTGGAGCACTTTGTTGATATTGGTACTGGGCGCCGCATTGAGCTTTGGCATCGGTCGCCTGGCCATTTCGACCCGCAAAGTACCCGTGGCTTGATCAAGGCTCATTGATGCCGTAACCACAACACCTTGCGTGAGCGCGTAAACTGTCGGTTTTTTTACGCGCTCATGCAAAGGTAAGCTTTTGACCCCGCTAAAAACCACAGCCCTCCTGCTATTCACCACCCTGTTGGCGGCGTGCGGCACTTCACCGCCACGCACCCCTGACGACATCTGCGGCATCTTCCGCGAAAAGGACGACTGGTACGACGCGGCCAAAGTCACCCAGAAGCGCTGGGGTGTGCCGATCCAGGTGCCGTTCGCCATCATGTATCAGGAATCGGGCTTCCGGCAGAACGCCAAGACCCCGCGCAAGTACCTGCTATGGATCATTCCCTGGGGCCGCGTCAGCACCGCAGCCGGCTACGCCCAGGCCAAGGATGAAGTGTGGGGCGACTACCAGAAAAGCACCGGCCGCAACTGGGCCAGCCGCCAGGACTTCGACGATGCCATCGACTTTGTCGGCTGGTACATGGACAAGACCGCCAGCATCAACGGCGTATACAAATACGACGCCTATGGCCAATACCTCAACTACCACGAAGGCTGGGGCGGCTACCGTAACCGCACCTACGCCAGCAAGGCGTGGCTGTTGCCGGTAGCCGGCAAGGTCAAGGCCCGCTCCGATCTGTATGCGCGCCAGTATGCGGGGTGCAAGGCGGATCTGGAGCGGGGGTTCTGGGGGCGGTTCTGGCGCTGGTTGTGAGGCCAGCGGGTCAGGCTCATGAGCCTGACCCGCGTGTTTACGCGATCAGCCTGCCAACGATGGGCACAATCAATAAGGTGCTCAGCGCCATCGAGATCACATTGCCGATATACGGATGAACGTGTGCCGGCAGCCGGCCTGCAATGGCACAGGCCAGCGGTGGTGCAATCAGCGCGCCGAGCAACGCGCTCGAACCGACTACCATCCAACTTCCGCCATGGGTCAAGACCGCCGCCGGTACGACCGACACCAGCGGCACATAGGTGGGATACCAACCGCGCTTGATCCACTGACTGCGCCAGATCAGCACGCCCAATGCCGATGTCAGCGCCTGGGCACCGATCAGTTGCAGCACCAGTCCCGAACCATAGGCAGCGCTCAATGGGTTCAAGGCATACGCCAGCAGGACCCCCGCCAGCAGGCCAAGGCTGGCCCACTCATTGCCGAAGAACGGCGCTTCGGAAAAGTCCGCCAAGACCCTGCGCAAACTCCAGCCCAGGCCATAGGTTGGCGGCTTGAGCGGCAACGGTTTGTCCGTGGCGATAAAGTCCGAACGCACCAGAATCGGAACGCGACGACAAACGACAAAGGCCATCACACTGCCCGCCGCCATGCCCAGTACGTTGCCAATCACCACCGGTAACTCCAGCGGTACACATACAAAATTGACAATCAGCAAGCACATCGGCGTGACCAACAGCGCACCCAGCAACGCGCCGTTGAGGGTGACCTTCCAGCCGCCACCAAACATCAGCACCATCGCCGCCGGCAGGGAAACAAACGCGGCGAAGGTGGGCTGCCAGGTGTCCGCAGTGAGCGTCCACCCCCACAACAGATTGCTCAACAGCAGGCCCAGCAGGGAACTGGTCACCAGCCACGGCCACAGCCCACTGCCGTAGCAAATCGCAAAACCCTGCCAGCGCCGGCCGGTGCGGCTGGCCCACCAGGCCAGGTACGCACCCGCCAGCAACCCGAGGGAGGCCAGTTCATGCTTGTAGAAGGCTACCTCGCTGATATCCCCCAATACCCAGCGCAGCCAGGCGATTGGCTCGGGTAAGCCTGCCACCATATCGCCGTAGCCGGGCCAGGAACCCTGATGTGTGAGGGCCGTCCAGAGGATCAGCAAGGCACTGATGAACACCAATGCGATGATCGCCTTATCGACTTGAGATCGCGCGGTCCCGGGCTTGATGAATAGATTTTCCATGACCCACCCTCCCTTCAGCGTGGCAGGGCAGGGTGATGGGAATAGCCGAGCATCTGATCGTACAGATCATGGCGCCGGTCACGGTGCAGGTCGTTGAGGCTGTTCCAGATCGGCGCACTGCGGGCGCTGGTCAGGTCGATATCGGCGAACAGGATTTCCTGGCGGTTGGCCGACGCCACCTTGCCGATAGGCCAGCCATTGGTCCCGGCGATCAGCGAACACCCCAGGTAGCGCGCATCGCGCTCCTCACCGATACGGCTGGCAGCGGCGATAAACACGTTATTGACATGGGCGGCGGTCATGGTCAGGTACGACGCCATGCATTTGCCGGCCTCGTCGAACAGCGGCGACGGCGTCCACACCCAGTTGTTGAGGCTGCAAATGATATCGGCGCCTTGCTGGCTGAGGATCCGTGGCACTTCCGGGAACCAGATATCCCAGCAGATCAACAGGCCAATGCGCCCGATAGGCGTTTCAAATACCGAAAACCCAGGTTGCCGGGGGTGAACCACAACTTTTCCAGGTTCCACAAATGGGCCTTGCGATACTTACCGATCAACCCATCCGGGCCCAGCAGTACTGCGGTATTGAACAACTGCCGGCCATCGATCTCATCCAGGCCCGCCACCAGATACACCTGATGGGTGGCGGCAAACGCCATCCAGGCCTGCACACTGCTCCCGCCGGGAATGGCCTCGGCATGCTCGAATGCGTCCTGGCGGCTGCGGAAGAAGTAACCGCAGTTCGACAACTCCGGCAGCACGATCAGATTAGCCCCACCACCGACCGCCTCCGCGGCCAAGGCCAGGCTGCGCTGAAGATTGTCTTCGCGGTTGTCCAGACCGACCTGGGGATCGAACTGCACCACAGCGACACGGACGGGGCTTGTTGATTCGTTCATTGGGGGTGACCTCTTATTTTTATACAACCGGGGTGGTTGGTTTTTTATAAGAGGGGAAAAAATGGACAGGGTTAAGTCAGGCGCTTCTGGCTGGGGTGTAGTCTGGATCCTTTAGAGGGCACTTGCCAAAGACGCTGGATTCTGGGAAAAAGCCCGCCAGTGTGAACCCAACGAGACCCCCATGAGCACCGAAGAACTGCAAATCACCGACATCCGCCAAGGCGACGGCAAAACCGTGGTCAAGGGTGCGCTGATCACCACCCAATACACCGGCACCCTGGAAGACGGCACGGTGTTTGATTCGTCCTGGGAGCGGGGCAAACCGTTTCAGTGTGTGATCGGTAGCGGTCGCGTTATTAAAGGCTGGGACCAGGGCCTGATGGGGATGAAGGTCGGTGGCGTGCGCAAGCTGTTTGTGCCGGCGCATCTGGCTTATGGCGAGCGGACGATGGGCGCGCATATAAAGCCCCATAGCAATCTGCATTTCGAGATTGAGTTGCTGGAAGTGCTGACGCGCGACGATTGACGGCCTGACACCATGCAATCGTAGGAGCCGGCTTGCTTGCTCCTACGGTGATTTGTTCTACCGTTCGCCTGTCTCCCCTTGAATGGCGGGTGCTGCTGCTGATACTGTACAAAAATACAGTATCGGGTGGCCCGCCATGCAGTTGATCGAAAAACTCAGCATCCTCGCCGATGCCGCCAAGTACGACGCGTCCTGCGCCAGCAGCGGGGCGCCCAAGCGCACCTCCGAGGGCAAGGCCGGGCTGGGGTCGAGCGATGGCATGGGCATCTGCCACAGCTACACGCCCGACGGGCGCTGTGTGTCGTTGCTCAAGGTGCTGCTGACCAATTTCTGCCTCTACGACTGCCAATACTGTGTCAACCGCCGCTCCAGCGACGTACCCCGTGCGCGGTTCAGCCCGGAGGAGGTGGTGAGCCTGACCCTGGACTTCTACCGGCGCAATTGCGTCAGCGGGCTGTTTCTCAGCTCGGGGATCATCCGTTCGGCGGACTACACCATGGAGCAATTGGTGCGGGTCGCCAAATTGCTGCGTGAGGAGCATGACTTTCGCGGATATATCCACCTCAAGACCATCCCCGAAGCCGATCCTGCGTTGATTGCCGAGGCCGGGCGGTATGCCGATCGCTTGAGCGTGAACATCGAGTTGCCCACTGATAAAAGCCTGCAGATCCTCGCGCCGGAGAAGCAGATCGGTTCGATCAAGCAGGCGATGCAGACGATTTTCACCGGTGAGCAAACCGTGCTCAACGAGCCACGGGCACCGCGTTTCGCCCCGGCCGGGCAAAGCACCCAGATGATTGTCGGCGCCGATGACACGGACGACAGCACCATCCTCCACGGGGCCGAGGCGTTGTATGGCAACTTCAAGCTGCGCCGGGTGTATTACTCGGCCTTCAGCCCGATTCCCAATAGCCCGAAAAGCGTGCCTCTGGCGGCGCCGCCATTGATGCGCGAGCACCGGTTGTACCAGGCGGATTTCCTGCTGCGCAGTTATGGGTTTCGCGCCAATGAGTTGTTCGCGGGGCCGGGGGATCTGGCGCTGGACATCGATCCCAAGCTGGCCTGGGCCCTGGAACATCGCGAGGTGTTCCCGCTGGACCTGAACCGCGCCGAGGCGACGTTGATCGCACGTATTCCGGGTATTGGCCTGCGCACCACCGAGCGCCTGGTGGAGCTGCGCCGGCAACGCAAGATCCGTTTTGAAGACCTGGCACGCATGCGCTGTGTGTTGAGCAAGGCCAAGCCGTTTTTCATCACCAGCGACTACCACCCCCAGCAAGCAGAAAGCACCAGCGTGCTGCTGCGCGAGCAACTGCGCGACCGCCCGCAACCGCAACAGATGGGGTTGTGGGGATGATCAGCCTGGAATGCGACAACCTGTTCAGCACCTGGCGCGAGCAGGCGCGCTGGCTGCTCAGTCATCAGATCGACCCCAGCCATGTGTGTTGGGGCGAAGCGGAAGTGGCGGACCTGTTCGCCACCGATGAGCACTACCCCCCGCACAATGGCCCGTTCCAGGCGCGCATTCCCAAGGCCCTGCTGGAGCTGCTGGAAAGCGCCGCCTGTTACCACGGCGAGCAGCGCTGGAGCCTGTTGTATGAAGTGCTGTGGCGTGTCAGCCATGGTGACCGCACGGCGATGATGGCGGGGGATCAACTGGGCAGCGAGCTGCAGCGACGGATCAAGCAGGTACGGCGTGAGGCCCATCACCTGCATGCGTTTGTGCGTTTTATTGCCCTGCCGCAAGCCGCGGGACCGCAACTGCCGGAGTATGTGGCGTGGCACGAGCCGGCCCACGACATTCTGCACAGTGCCAGCCAGCACTTTGTCGGGCGCATGGGCCGCCATCGCTGGATGATCGCGACGCCCCTGGATGGGGTGTATTACGACGGTGAGCAGTTGATCCATCAACGCCAGTGCCCGGAGCAATGGCAGCAGTTGGCACAGAATGTCGAAGACCCGCACAGTGCCATGTGGCTGACCTATTACAGCCATATCTTCAACCCGGCGCGGTTGAATCCCAAGGTCATGGAAGGTCACCTGCCGAGCCGGTTCTGGAAAAATTTGCCGGAGGGCAAGTTGATACCGGGGTTGATCAGCGAGGCGCGGACGGGCAAGCAGCGGGATGGGCAGGCGAAGCTGATTGGTGAGCGCCCTGGCAAGCGGATTTCAAGCGGGCAGGGTTAAAACGTGTGGGAAACATATGGGAAGCATATGGGAAGCATATGGGAAGCATATGGCGGGCTGGCTTGTGTGGGAGCTGGCTTGCCTGCGATAGCATCACCTCGGTATAGCTGATAGACCGAGGCGTCTGCATCGCAGGCAAGCCAGCTCCCACACAGGCCAGCCCCCACACCAGCCCACCCCCCACATCTGATCTGCATCGTGTGAGGCGATGGGGTTCAGGCCAGCTCAGTCGCGGTGTTTTTCACCACCGCCAGCTCTGGATGGGCCACCAGTTTGTCGATGTGCAGCTCGTCGTTGTTCAACCAGGTTTCCGTCAGCACGCGGTAGTGCTCCATGTCCCGGCAGCGCATGCGCAGGCTGTAGTCGAAGGGGCCGCTGATCAGTTGGCATTCGAACACCTGCGGGCATGCCTTGACGCAAGCTTCGAAGGCTTTTTGCGCCGAGCGCCCGCTCTGGTTCGACAAGGCCACCAGCACCAGCAACGACAACCCCGGCGAGACCATCTGCACATCGATGATCGCGCCATAGCCGCGGATCACCCCGCGCCGTTCCAGCTTGCGCACCCGTTCCAGGCAGGGCCTGGGCGTCAGGTGCACCAGCGAAGACAGCTTCTCGTAGGTGATGCGCCCCTGATGGCGCAGTACATCGATGATGGCTTCATCGATGCGATCCAGCGCAGGGGAGGAATGGGGTCCGTTGGCCTTGGTATCCATGGTCGATTCTGTGTTCACTTCAAGCGGTTGGAGAGAAATTGCTGCAAGCGTTCGCTGTTGGGATGGTCGAGGATCTCGGCGCTGCCTTGTTCTTCGACGCGGCCCTGATGCAGGAACAGCACCTGGCTGGACACTTGCCGGGCAAAGCCCATTTCGTGGGTGACCATGAGCATGGTACGACCTTCCTCTGCCAACGTCTGTATGACTTTTAGGACTTCCCCTACAAGCTCTGGGTCGAGTGCCGAGGTCGGTTCGTCGAACAGGATAATCTCCGGCTCCATGGCCAGGGCCCGGGCGATGGCCACGCGTTGTTGCTGGCCACCGGAGAGAAATGCCGGGTATTGGTCGGCGACCCGGCCCGGCAGGCCCACTTTATCCAGGTACATCCGCGCGCGTTTTTCTGCCTCGGCGCCACTCACGCCCAACACCCGGCGCGGCGCCATACAGATGTTTTCCAGCACGGTCATGTGGCTCCACAGGTTGAAGTGCTGGAACACCATGGCCAGGCGCGTGCGCAGGTTCTGCAGTTGCGCCTGGTGCGGCGCCTGCACGCCTGCGCGGCCCGGGCGCATTTCAATGCTGATGCCGTCCAGGGTGATCACCCCGGCGTCGGGTTGTTCGAGGAAGTTGATGCAGCGCAGCATGGTGCTTTTGCCGGAGCCGCTGGCGCCGATCAGGCTGATCACATCGCCCTTGCTGGCGTTGAGCGAAACACCCTTGAGCACTTCATGGTCGCCATAGCTTTTATGCAGGTCTTCGACCTTGAGTTTGACGTTGGCGCCGGCCGCCACCACGCTCGGGCGGGGCGCGGCAACGTGGGTGGGATGAGCGGCCAGGGCCTGTGCGGACTGATTCATGGGTTAGCCTCGGGTCGGGACAAGAAAGCGCATCCAGCGTCGTTCGGCCAGTCGGAACAGGCCCACCAATGCAAAGGACAGCAGCATGTACAGCAGCGCGGCAATGCCGAAGGCCTGGAACGTGAGGAACGTTTCGGCGTTGGCGTCGCGGGCCACCTTGAGGATGTCGGCGATGGTTGCGGTAAACGCCAGGGACGTGGCGTGCAGCATCAGGATCATTTCGTTGCTGTAGGCCGGCAACGCGCGGCGCAGCGCGGCGGGAATCACCACGAACAGGTTCATCCGCCAGCCGTGCAAGCCGTAGGCCCGTGCTGCTTCAATCTCGCCGTGGGGAATATTGCGAATGGCCCCGGCGAAGATCTCCACGGTGTAGGCGCAGGTGTTGAGCACAAATGCCAGCAGGGTGCAGTTCAACGCATTGCGGAAAAACTGGTTGAGCAGGGCGTTGTCCTGCACCACCTCCAGGCTGTACAGGCCGGTGTAGCAAATCAGCAACTGGATATACAGCGGCGTGCCGCGAAACAGATAGGTGTAGACCTCCACCGGCCAGCGTAGCCAGAAGTGCTCGCTGACGCGGGCAATTGCCAACGGGATCGACAGGAAAAACCCGAGGATCACCGACACAATAAACAGCCACAAGGTCATGGCCACCCCGGAAAACCCCGAGCCATCGGTCCACAGATACGCCAGGCCGTATTGCTGGATCAGTTCAATCATCGCGCCACCCCTTTGATGCCAACGTTGTAGCGCCGTTCCAGGCGCTTGAAGATGCGGTTGGAAAGGGTGGTGATCACCAGGTACACCAGGCCCGCGAGGATCAGGAAGTACAGCGGGTCATTGGTGGTCTTGCCGGCGTTCTGCGCGGCCTTGACCAGGTCTGCCAGGCCGATGATCGACACCAGCGCCGTGGACTTGAGCAGCACCAGCCAGTTATTGCCCAGCCCCGGTAACGCAAACCGCATCAACTGCGGGAACATTACCAGCCGAAAGCGCTGCCAGCGGCTCAAGCCGTAGGCGGTTGCCGCCTCCAGTTGGCCCACCGGCACACTGAGCATGGCGCCGCGAAAATTCTCGGTGAAATACGCACCGTAGATAAAGCCCAGGGTGATCACGCCTGCGGTGAATGGATCGATTTCGAAGTAATTCCAGCCGAGCATCTCGGTCAGGTCGTTGAGCCACAGTTGCAGGCTGTAGAAGATCAGCAGGATCAGCACCAGGTCCGGCACGCTGCGGATCAAGGTGGTGTAGAGCGTGGCCGGGATGCGCAACAGCTTGTGGCTGGACAGCTTGGCACCTGCGGCGATCAAGCCCAGGGTCAGGCTCAGGACCAGCGCGAGGAACGCCAGCTTGATGGTCATCCAGGCACCCTGGGCCAACAGCGGGCCGAAGCCTTGCAGGTTGAGGAGTTCATTCATGAAGGGAGATCTCGATGGGCACGGTTTCCCTTTGTAGGAGCAAGCTTGCTCGCGAAAATCGTCAACGATGACCGGGTAAAACGGGTACCCGGTGGCGATCTTGAGTTTTTCGCGAGCAAGCTCGCTCCTACAGGGGGAGAGGCTATCTGCTGACGTTATTCGTGATAGATATCTTCGTCACCGAAGTATTTCTTCTGGATCAGCGAGTAAGTGCCATCAGCCTGGATGGCCGCGATGCCCTTGTTGATCAGTGCCAGCAACTCCTGGTCGTTCTTGCGCAGGCCCATGGCGATGTCCAGCGGCAAGGTCGGGTCCTTGAAGGCCGGGCCGGACTGGTAGTCGGCGCCTTCAGGCTTGGACAAGAAGTTGAGCTGGGCTTCGAGCTTGTCGGTCAGCGTCGCGTCGAGGCGGCCGTTTTGCAGGTCGGCGTAGTTCTGGTCCTGGGACTGATACGCCTTGACCTGGGCACCGAGCTTGGCCAGGTGAGCACGGGCGTAGGCTTCTTGCAGCGAGCCCTGGAGCACACCCACCTGTTTGCCCTTGAGGGATTCTGGGGTGTCGCCGAAGCCTGCGCCCTTGCGGGTGATCACTGAGGTGGGGCTGAGGAACAGGCGGTCACTGAAGTCGATCTGTTTTTGCCGGGCCGGGGTCACGGCCATCGAGGACATAATGGCGTCGAACTTGCGCGCACGCAGTGCCGGGATCATGCCGTCGAATTCGTTGTGGACCCAGGTGCATTTGACTTCAAGCTTGGCGCAGATGGCGTTGCCCAACTCAATGTCGAAACCTTGCAGGCTGCCGTCGGCGGCCACGGATTCAAAGGGTGGGTACTCGGGGAACACGCCGAAACGGATTTCTTTCCATTCCTGGGCCTGGACGGCGGTGGCGCACAAAGGCAGGAGCAGCGCGGCGACGAGTGATCGGAGCGGAGTCATGGTGTTTTCCCTATATTTTGTAATTGATGTCAGGGCAGTAGAAAGGGTGCGGCATGCATTCATTTGCTGACTCTTTGGTCGCGCTCAGAATGCTTCATGATGGTGCGTTTTTTGTGTCGTTTACCTAGGCGTTGGCACGCGGAATACGCTGTTAAAACACCGGTTGCAGCAGAATCGGCTGCAACACCCTGTATATCGGCTTTTCAAATCAGGATTTACGGCCCGCCGCTCGCGCAAAGCGGCAGGCCAGAGCGGTTTCAGGCGCGCTTTTTGTGCTGTGCGACCGGTTGCTGGGCCAGGCGTGCGAACAGGTCCTTGGGGTCGGCCAGGTCCGGCACCAGTTCCAGCTCGCTGCCCACGTCCAGGGCCTTGGCCACATCCAGCACATAACGCAGGGCCGAGTAGTCTTCGAGGGCAAAACCCACCGAGTCGAACAGGGTGACCTGGCGCGCGTTTTCCCGGCCCGGCTTCTGGCCGTTGATCACTTGCCACAGCTCGGTGACCGGCGAGTCCTCGGGCATATGCTGGATTTCGCCTTCGATACGGCTTTGTGGTTCGTACTCGACGATCACCCGCGCGCGCTCGACAATGCGCCGGTCCAGCTCGGTCTTGCCGGGGCAGTCGCCGCCGACGGCATTGAGGTGCATGCCGGGCTCGATCATGTTGTCGGTAAGGATGGTGGCGTAGGCCTTGTCGGCAGTGACGGTGGTGACGATATCGGCACCTTTCACCGCCTCGGCAACGCTTGCGGCCAGGGTCACTTTGATCGCCGGGAAAGCCTTGAGGTTGTTCGCCAGCTTGTGCATGGCCTTGGAATCGATATCGAACAGGCGGATCTCATTGATGCCCAGCAAGGCATGGAACGCCAGGGCCTGGAATTCACTTTGCGAGCCATTGCCGATCAACGCCATGCTGCGGCTGTTGTCCCGTGCCAGGTAGCGCGCGACCAGGGCCGAAGTGGCGGCAGTGCGGATCGCGGTGGTCAGGGTCATCTCGCTGAGCAGCACCGGCTTGCCGGTGTCCACATCCCCCAGGGCGCCGAACGCCATGACCGTGAGCATGCCGCTCTGGGTATTTTTCGGGTGGCCGTTGACGTATTTGAAGGCATACAGCGAAGCATCCGAGACCGGCATCAGCTCGATCACACCCTCGGGCGAGTGGTTGGCCAGGCGCGCGCATTTTTCGAAGTCATTCCAGCGCAGGTAGTCGGCGCGGATGTACTCGGCCATCTCCGTGATGCAGGTTTGCAGGCCTTTTTGCGATACCAGGTAGCTGAGGTCGTTGACGTCGATATAACGGGTCATGGAAAAACTCCTTATTGGAATGAGGCGCGGGCCGGAAGATGCACTTCGGCCAACATGCAGCGGGCACTGCCGCCACCGATGCGTTCGATGTTGTCGATGTTCACCACGACTGGGTGGGTGTGGCGCTCCACATGCTGGCGCTGCGCCGGCTTGAGCGAGTGCCAGGCGCTGGCGGACATCACCAGCAGCGGCTGGCCGTCGCGGTCGTGGAGTTCCAGCATGTTGCCGGCGAAGGCTTCCAACTGGTCGAAGTCCAGGGCCAGGATGTCTTTGCCGGTGTCGCGCAGGGAGCGTTCCAGGCCTTGGCGTTCGTGGGCTTCGGGCAGCGCGTCCAGGCACACCACCGACAGGTCGCGGCCGACGCTCATCATCACGTTGCTGTGGTAGATCGGTGCGTGATGGCGGTCGACGGCGTGGAAGGCGCAGACCTGATAGTCCAGGCGCTCGGCGAACTGGCGCAGCGCATCGCGATGGGTGCGCCCGGAGTGACAGGCGTAGCTGATGCGGTGCTGGCGGTCGAGGACCATGCTGCCGGTGCCTTCGAGGAACATGTTCTGTTGTTCCAGGTGGCTGAAATCGATGGTGTGCTTGATCGCGAAGCGCTGTTCCAGCACTTGCAGCACACCTTTGTTGCGTTCCAGGCGACGGTTCTGGCCTTCCATCGGGTACAGCACCAGGCTGCCGTCGGCGTGGCTGCTCCACCAGTTGTTGGGGAAGATCGAATCCGGGGTATGGGGTGCGGGCGTGTCCTGCACCACCAACACTTCCACGCCATGCTCGCGCAGGGTGGCGACGTAACCGTCGAACTCTTGCAGCGCTTTGTGCTGTGCGGCCACCGGGTCGACGGGCGCGCGCTGGAAGCGGTTGTTGATCGCGGTGTCCGGGTTAAAGGCAAAGTGCGCCGGGCGGATCATCAGGACGGTATTGGTGGTTTGCATGGGGGCACGGGTCCATGGGGTTGGGCATTGCGGCTATTTTGTGCGCTCTGGCCGCAGAATCCCGGCTGAAACAGGGGAGCGGCCCAGCCGGGAAAGCTGAAAAGAGGGGTGTGGCAGCCGAATCGGCTGTCAGGGGCGCTCAAACCTGTAGGAGCCGGCTTTTGTGGGAGCTGGCTTGCCTGCGATAGCATCACCGCGGTGTGGCGGACACACCGAGGTGCCTGCATCGCGGGCAAGCCCGGCTCCCACACAAGCCCACACATGGGTATTGTGGTGGCTGTCATAACGCTGCCCGTCAGGAGGAGTCATGTCTACCGCCGTCCGCCTCGCCCAACCCACCGATGCCGAAGGCATCAGCCAAGTCATCCTGGCGGCCCTGCACAGCAGCAACGCCGGCGACTACCCGGCGGACGTGATTGCGCGGGTGGCGAGCAACTTCACGCCAGAGGCGGTGCTGCAATTGCTCACGCGGCGTACCGTGCTGGTTGCCCTCCAGGATCAGGCAATCGTCGCTACCGCCGCCTTGGACGCCAATGTGGTGCGTTCGGTGTTCGTCAACCCGGCGTTGCAAGGGCAGGGCATCGGCCGCCAACTGATGGTCGATATCGAACAGCGGGCCCGTGAGGCTGGGGTCACGGTATTGAGCGTACCGTCGTCCCTCACCGCCGAGCCGTTTTATACCAAGCTGGGGTTCCAGACCGTGCGCGATGTGTACCACGGCAACGAGCGCACCCTGGTGATGGAGAAGGTATTGTCGTCCCGCCACCCCATCGGGATTTACCGCGACCGCCTGCATCGTGCCCAGGTAGCGGCGCTCTGGCAGTTGGCGTTTGGCTACGACACCCCGCATAACCGGCCGGAACTGGCGATTGATAGAAAGCTTGCGGTGGAGGACGGGCTGTTTTTTGTCGCCACCCACGGCAAGACCGTGATCGGCACCTTGATGGCAGGCTACGACGGGCATCGTGGTTGGTTGTATTCGGTGGCCGTGCATCCGGACTATCGCCGGCAAGGCCTGGGCGCGTCGCTGGTGCGCCATGGGGAACAGGCGTTGATCGCCCTGGGCTGCCTGAAGATCAACCTGCAGATCAATCTGGGCAACGAGACAGTGGTGGGGTTCTACGAGGCGCTGGGGTATGGCGTGGAGCCGAGGATCAGCATGGGCAAGAAGATTGCGCAGAACCTGCCAAAATCCTGAAACCACCGCAAAACAAATGTGGGAGCTGGCTTGCCTGCGATAGCGATATGTCAGTCACCAATGCGTTGACTGACATATCGCTATCGCAGGCAAGCCAGCTCCCACACAAGCCAGCGCCTACAATCAGGGTCGGCTTAGACCTTGACGATCCAGCCGGCCGGCGCTTCAACGTCGCCGGACTGCACGCCAGTCAGCTCTTTGTAGAGCTTCTGGGTCACCGGGCCGACGTCTTTTTCGCTGTAGAACACGTGCAGCTTGTCTTTGTACTCGATCCCGCCGATCGGCGTGATCACCGCTGCGGTACCGCAGGCGCCGGCTTCCTTGAAGTCTGCCAGTTTGTCGATCAGCACGTCGCCTTCGACCACTTCCAGGCCCAGGCGGGTCTTGGCCAGTTCGATCAGCGACAGGCGGGTGATGCCCGGCAGCACCGATGGCGAGTTCGGGGTGACGAACTTGTTGTCGTGGGTGATCCCGAAGAAGTTGGCCGAACCGACTTCTTCGATTTTCGAGTGGGTGGCCGGGTCCAGGTAGATGCAGTCGGCAAAGTTGGCTTTTTTCGCCAGGGAGCCGGGCATCAGGCTGGCCGCATAGTTGCCACCGACCTTGGCGGCACCGGTGCCGTTCGGCGCGGCGCGGTCGTAGCCGGAGATCAGGAAGTTGTGCGGGGTCAGGCCGCCTTTGAAGTAGGCGCCGACCGGGATGCAGAAGATCGAGAAGATGAACTCGGGCGCGGTACGCACGCCGATGTTGTCACCGGTGCCGATCACGAACGGGCGCAGGTACAGCGCGCCGCCGGTGCCGTACGGCGGGATGAAACGCTCGTTGGCGCGGACCACTTCCTTGCACGCCTCGATGAAGGCTTCGGTCGGCACTTGCGGCATCAGCAGGCGGGCGCAGCTGCGTTGCATGCGGGCGGCGTTCTGGTCCGGGCGGAACAGGTTGATCGAACCGTCCTTGCAGCGATAGGCCTTCAGGCCCTCAAAACACTGCTGGCCATAGTGCAGGGCGGTGGAGCCCTCGCTGATGTGCAGCACGTTGTCTTCGGTCAGGGTGCCTTCTTGCCAGGCGCCGTCTTTCCAGGTCTGGAGGAAACGCTTGTCGGTCTTGATGTAGTCAAAACCCAATTTGTCCCAATTGATGCTTTCGTTACCCATGACACCCTCTATCTTTTTTCAACCGCCTGGTCGAAGGCAGGCTTTCGGTTTATTTCTGGATGGGCGCAACAATACTTCATTCTTGGCCTGTGTGGGAGCGGGTGGGGGGACCATTGAGCATCTGTTTTGGCTGATCCACCGCTATCGCCGGCAAGCCGGCTCCTACATTTGGTCGGCGTAACGCGCTCGATTGTAGGAGCCGGCTTGCCGGCGATAGCATCACCACGGTTTTACAGGTGCAGGGCATGCCCCAACGCCCGCAGCGCCGCTTCCTGCACCGCTTCACCCAGGGTCGGGTGGGCATGAATGGTGCCCGCCACATCCTCCAGGCGTGCACCCATTTCCAGGCTCAGGCCAAAGGCCGTGGACAGCTCGGACACGCCGACCCCCACCGCCTGCCAGCCGACAATCAGGTGATTGTCGCGACGTGCCACCACCCGCACGAAGCCGGTCTTGGACTCCAGGGTCATGGCCCGGCCATTGGCCGCAAACGGAAAGCTCGAGACGATACAGTCCAGGCCTGCGGCCTTGGCTTCGTCCGGGGTCTTGCCGACCACCACCAGTTCCGGGTCGGTAAAGCACACCGCCGGGATCGCCGCCGGGTTGAATTCGCGGGATTTACCGCTGATCAGCTCGGCCACCATCTCGCCCTGGGCCATGGCCCGGTGTGCCAGCATCGGCTCGCCGCTCAGGTCGCCGATGGCCCATACGTTGCGCATGCTGGTCTGGCAGCGGCTGTCGATCTTGATCGCCGCGCCATTCATCGCCAGGTTCAAGGCTTCCAGGTTCCAGCCCTGGGTGTTGGGTTTGCGACCAACGGCGACCAGTACCTGATCGGTCTCCAGGGCCAGGGTGTCGCCCTCCGGATCGCGTACTTGCAGGCTGCCGCCTTCAAAGCCAGTCACGCTGTGCTTGAGGTACAACTTGACCCCCAATTGCTTGAGGGATTCGGCCACCGGTTGCGTCAGCTCGGCGTCGTAGGCTGGCAGGATGCGGTCCTGGGCTTCGACCACGCTGACCTCGGCACCGAGCTTGCGATAGGCAATCCCCAGTTCCAGGCCGATGTAACCGCCACCGACCACGATCAAGCGTTTTGGCACACGGCTCGGCGCCAGGGCTTCGGTGGACGAGATGATCGGCCCGCCAATCGGCAGCATCGGCAGGTCGACGCTTTTCGAGCCAGTGGCCAGCAGCAGGTGCTCGCACTGGATACGTTGGTCGCCCACGTCCACGGTCTTGCCGTCGACGATCTTGGCCCAGCCGTGGATCACCTGCACTTTGTGCTTTTTCAGCAGGGCGGCAACCCCGGTGGTCAGGCGGTCGACGATTCCGTCTTTCCACTCGACGCTCTTGCGGATGTCCAGGGTTGGCACATCCACGTCGATACCCAGGGCCGAACCCTGGCTCAGGTGCACGGTTTGCTGGAACTGTTCGGCGACGTGGATCAGCGCCTTGGACGGAATGCAGCCGATATTCAGGCAGGTGCCGCCCAACGCCTGGCCTTCTACCAGGATGGTCGGGATGCCCAGTTGGCCGGCGCGAATCGCCGCCACATAACCGCCGGGGCCGCCGCCGATAATCAGCAGGGTGGTCTGTAATGTCTGAGTCATGCCCTTACTCCAGGAACAGGCTGGCGGGTTGTTCGAGCAGGCCACGGATGGCCTGGATGAATTGCGCCGCGTCCATGCCATCGACCACCCGGTGATCGAAGGAGCTGGAGAGGTTCATCATCTTGCGGATCACGATCTGCCCCTTGATCACCATTGGCCGCTCGACGATGCGGTTGACACCCACGATCGCCACTTCCGGCAGGTTCAGCACCGGGGTGCTGACAATCCCGCCCAACGCGCCGAGGCTGGTCAGGGTGATGGTCGAGCCCGAGAGCTCGTCACGACTGGCCTTGCCATTGCGCGCGGCAGTGGCCAGGCGAGTGATTTCTTCGGCGGTGCCCCACAGGCTGCGGGCCTCGGCGTGACGCACCACCGGCACCATCAGGCCGACATCGCTCTGGGTGGCAACGCCCACATGCACCGCGCCAAGGCGGGTGATGACTTGGGCTTCGTCGTCATAACGCGCGTTGATCTGCGGGAAATCGCGCAAGGCCACGACCATCGCGCGCACCAGGAACGGCAACAACGTCAGCTTGCCGCGGCTGGCGCCATGTTTTTCATTGAGGTGTACGCGCAAGTCGTCCAGGGCCGTCACGTCGATCTCTTCGACGTAGCTGAAATGCGCAGCGCGGCGCGTGGCATCCTGCATGCGCTGGGCGATCTTGCGGCGCATGCCGATCACCGGGATCTGCTCTTCGTCGTTGCGCTCGGCATACGGGTTGGCGCCGACCGAGGCGCGGGTGTTGCCCTGTTGCAGATAGGCATCGAGGTCTTCATGCAGAATGCGCCCGGCCGGGCCCGAGCCCTGCACCAGACGCAGCTGGATCCCGGCGTCCAGCGCGTGCTTGCGCACGGCGGGGGAGGCCAGCGGGCGCTCATTGGCGTCCCGGGCCACCGGAGCCTGGGCCGCTACCACCGGCTTGGCGGCCGGTTTGCTTTCAGCCACCGGCGCCTTGATTTCGGCTTTCGGGGCCGGCGCGGCTTCTTCAACCACGGCCGACAACGCCGACTCCCGGGTATTGCCCGCGCCTTCGACTTCAATGCTGATCAGGATACTGCCCACCGCCATGACTTCACCCGGCTCACCGCCCAGTGATATCACCTTGCCATGGACCGGCGAGGGAATATCCACCATCGCCTTGTCGGTCATCACATCCGCCAGCACCTGGTCTTCCACGACCATGTCGCCGACCTTGACGTGCCAGACCGACAATTCCACTTCTGCGATGCCTTCGCCAATGTCCGGCATCTTGATAACGTGCGTGCCCATTCAGACCTCCATGACCCGTTGCAAAGCCGCGCCCACACGGGTCGGGCCAGGGAAATACGCCCACTCTTGTGCGTGAGGGTAGGGGGTGTCCCAACCGGTCACACGCTCGATAGGCGCTTCCAGGTAATGGAAGCAGTGCTCTTGCACCAAAGACACCAACTCGGCACCAAAACCGCAGGTACGGGTGGCTTCATGCACCACCACGCAACGGCCGGTTTTTTTCACCGACTTGACGATGGTTTCCAGGTCCAGCGGCCACAGGCTGCGCAGGTCGATGACTTCGGCATCGATCCCGGTTTCTTCGGCGGCCACTTGTGACACATAAACAGTGGTGCCGTAGGTCAGCACCGTGACGGCCGAGCCTGGGCGCACGATGGCGGCTACATCCAGCGGTACGGTGTAGTAACCGTCCGGCACCTGGGCTTGCGGGTGCTTGGACCACGGGGTCACCGGGCGGTCGTGGTGGCCGTCGAACGGGCCGTTGTACAGGCGCTTGGGCTCGAGGAAGATCACCGGGTCATCGTTTTCGATGGAGGCGATCAGCAGGCCCTTGGCGTCATAGGGGTTGGACGGCATCACCGTGCGCAGGCCGCAGACCTGGGTGAACACCGCTTCGATACTCTGGCTGTGAGTCTGCCCACCGTAGATGCCGCCGCCGCAAGGCATGCGCATGGTCAACGGCGCGGTGAACTGGCCAGCCGAGCGGTAACGCAGGCGCGCCGCTTCCGAGATGATCTGGTCGGTGGCCGGGTACACGTAGTCGGCGAACTGAATCTCGGCCACCGGGCGCAGGCCATAGGCGCCCATGCCCACGGCCACGCCGACGATGCCGCTTTCGGAGATCGGTGCGTCAAACACCCGCGAGGTGCCGTACTTGGTCTGCAAGCCTTCGGTGCAACGGAACACGCCGCCGAAGTAACCGACGTCCTGGCCGAACACCACCACATTGTCGTCGCGCTCAAGCATCACATCCATGGCCGAGCGCAGGGCCTGGATCATGGTCATGGTGGTCGTGGTCATGGCGGTTTCCAGCTCGATTTTATTGTTGTGATCGTTCATGTCAGATCCCCAACTCTTGACGCTGGCGCTTCAAGTGCTCCGGCATCTCTTTATAAACGTCTTCGAACATGCTCGCGGCGCTTGGAATCTGGCCACCGGCCAGGGTGCCGTACTGTTCGGCTTCTTTCTGCGCGCTGAGCACTTCGGCCTCCAGCTGTGCACTGACCGTGGCGTGTTCCTCTTCGGACCACTGGCCAATCTTGATCAGGTGCTGCTTGAGGCGGGCAATCGGGTCGCCCAGGGGGAAGTGGCTCCAGTCATCGGCAGGCCGGTATTTGGACGGGTCATCGGAGGTGGAGTGCGGGCCGGCGCGGTAGGTGACCCATTCGATCAGGGTCGGGCCGAGGTTGCGGCGAGCGCGTTCGGCAGCCCAGGCAGAGGCGGCGTACACCGCGATGAAGTCGTTGCCGTCGACCCGCAGGGAGGCGATGCCGCAGCCCACGCCGCGTCCGGCGAAGGTGGTGGCTTCACCACCGGCGATGGCCTGGAAGGTGGAAATCGCCCACTGGTTGTTGACCACGTTGAGGATCACCGGCGCGCGGTACACGTGGGCGAAGGTCAGGGCGGTGTGGAAGTCTGATTCAGCGGTGGCGCCATCGCCAATCCACGCCGAGGCGATCTTGGTATCGCCCTTGATCGCCGAGGCCATGCCCCAGCCCACGCCCTGTACGAATTGGGTGGCGAGGTTGCCGGAAATGGTGAAGAAGCCATAGTCCTTGACCGAATACATGATCGGCAACTGGCGGCCCTTGAGCGGGTCGCGCTCGTTGGACAGCAGTTGGCAGATCAGGTCGACCAGCGGCACTTCGCGGGCCATCAGGATGCTTTGCTGGCGGTAGGTGGGGAAGCACATGTCGTCGATGTTCAAGGCCAGGGCCTGGGCGCTGCCGATGGCTTCTTCGCCAAGGCTTTGCATGTAGAACGACATCTTTTTCTGACGCTGGGCGACCACCATGCGGTTGTCGAAGATCCGCGTCTTGAGCATGGCACGCATGCCACGGCGCAAAATCTCTACCGGCACACCTTCAGCCCATGGGCCCAGGGCCTGGCCCTGGTCGTCGAGCACGCGGATCAGGCCCTTGGCCAGGTCGGCGGTGTCGGCGGGTTCTACGTCTACGGCGGGTTTGCGCACCGTACCGGCGTCGGTCAGGCGCAGGTAGGTAAAGTCGGTCTTGCAACCAGGACGGCCCGAGGGTTCGGGAACGTGCAGGCGCAGCGGTTCGTAATGCTGGGTCATGGCTTTCTACGCTCGATCTTGTGAATTTCTTGTAGTGGGCGCGCTTAGCTGACAGTCATTCCTCGGGTAGGAGAAATCTTGTCCTACAACAATCATAGGCCGGGCCGCGGAGAATATTTATCTCTGTTTGGTTGCGCCTGAGATCATTTGAGGATAAAAAATCTGCATAAACATAATAAACAGGTGGTTTTGTCTCATGCGCAAGCTGGACCGTATCGATATCGGGATTCTCAACAGCCTCCAGGAGAACGCCCGCATCACCAACGCCGACCTCGCACGCTCGGTCAACCTGTCGCCTACGCCGTGTTTCAACCGGGTCAAGGCGATGGAGGAATTGGGCTTGATCCGTGACCAGGTCACGCTGCTGGATGCCGATTTGCTGGGGCTGCACGTCAACGTGTTTATCCACGTCAGCCTCGAGAAACAGAACGAGGAAGCCCTGCAGCAGTTCGAGGGCGCGATTTCCGACCGGCCGGAGGTGATGGAGTGCTACCTGATGGCCGGCGACCCGGACTACCTGATCCGGGTGCTGGTGCCGACCATCCAGTCGCTGGAGCGCTTTATGATGGATTTCCTGACCAAGGTGCCGGGGGTGGCGAACATCCGCTCCAGCTTTGCGCTCAAGCAGGTGCGCTACAAGACGGCGCTGCCTCTGCCGGCCAATGGCATCAACCTGGGCTCCTGACGCAAACCGTTGTAGGAGCCGGCTTGCCGGCGATGACGGTGGATCAGGCAGGCCACCATCGCCGGCAAGCCAGCTCCTGCATCAAAGCTGGTTGAGGGGGATCTTCAGGTAGGTCACGCCATTGTCTTCCGCCGGCGGCATATTGCCCGCCCGCACATTCACCTGGATCGCCGGCAGCAACAGGGTCGGCATTCCAAGCCCGGCGTCGCGCTGGGTGCGCATCTGCACAAACGCCGCCTCGTCCACCCCGTCATGCACATGAATATTGCCCGCGCGCTGTTCGGCCACGGTGGTCAGGCATTTGGCCGCGCGGCCTTCAGGCGGATAGTCGTGGCACACATACAGGCGCGTCTCGCCGGGAAAGGCCAGCAACGTGCGCATCGAGGCATATAACTGGCGTGCATCGCCGCCGGGGAAGTCGCAGCGGGCGGTGCCGACGTCAGGCATGAACAGGGTGTCGCCCACCAGGATCATCTGGTCGTCGATCAGGTAGGCCATGTCCGCCGGAGTGTGCCCAGGCACGTGCAGGGCCTGGGCCTTGAGGTTGCCGATGTGGAAGATCTCGTCGGGAGCAAACAGATGGTCGAACTGCGACCCGTCGGCCCGGAACTCCGGCTCCAGGTTGAACAGGTTCTTGAACACATCCTGGACTTTGCTGATGGACTGGCCAATTGCAATCTTGCCGCCCAATTGCCGGCGCAGGTAGGGCGCGGCGGACAGGTGATCGGCGTGGGCGTGGGTTTCCAGCAGCCATTGCACCTTTAGGCCTCGTTCACGGACGAAGGCGATCACCTGGTCGGCCTGGGTCGTGTCGGTACGCCCCGAGGCCGGGTCGTAGTTGAGCACTGAATCGACGATGGCACAGGGGCTGCCGGGCGTTTCATAGACGACGTAGGTGTAGGTTGACGATGCCTCGTCCAGAAAGGATTGAATCAACGCGGGCATGACGGTGTCCTGGGTAGCTGATAGCAGCTTACATTCGAGGTGATTTCCACATAGGCTTGCGAGCTTAGTGAAACAAACGACCCGAAGCAAAGGATCGATTCTGAATGGGGCGTGACGCCAAACGGCAACGACCCTTGTGTGCATTGTTGAAATAAGAAAGGCCAGGACTATGAACGACCAACACTGGGGACCGACCATCAGTGGCGACATCGTGGTCATCGGCGGCGGCTCGGCAGGCATCGGCCTGCTGGCCAGCCTGCTCAAGCGCGACCCGCAACTCAATATCATCCTGATCGAACCCAGCGCCGAACATTACTACCAGCCCGCCTGGACCCTGGTGGGCGGCGGCGCCCATGACATCCGCAAGACCATGCGCCCCATGGCCCGGGTATTGCCCGATGGCGTGACCTGGGTGCAGGCGGCGGTCAGCCAGTTGCTGCCCGACGAACAGGCCCTGGTGCTCGACAGCGGCCAGCGCGTGACGTGGAACAACCTCGTCGTCTGCCCCGGCCTGCGCCTGGCCTGGGAGAAAATCGAAGGCCTGGAGCAGACCCTGGGCCAGAACGGCGTCACCTCCAACTACAGCTACCAGCACGCGCCCTACACCTGGCAACTGGTGCAGCAGCTCAAGGGTGGCAAGGCGATCTTTACCCAGCCGGCCATGCCGATCAAATGCGCCGGCGCGCCGCAAAAGGCCATGTACCTGTCTTGCGATCATTGGCTCAAGCAGGGTGACCTGAACAACATCGACGTCGAATTCAACCTGGCCGGTGCCGCGCTGTTTGGTGTGGCGACCTTTGTGCCGCCGTTGATGAACTATGTCGAGAAATACGGCGCGCAGTTGGCCTTCAACTCCAACCTGATCAAGGTTGATGGCCCGGCGCGCAAGGCCTGGTTCGAGGTCAAGGACGGCGCAGGCAACATCAGCATCGAGGAGAAATCCTTCGACATGCTGCACGTCGTGCCGCCACAAGTGGCCCCGGATTTTATCCGCCACAGCCCACTGGCCGACGCCGTTGGCTGGTGCGAGGTCGACCCCCACAGCCTGCAACAGGTACGTTACCCGCACATCTTCGCCCTGGGCGACGTGTGCTCCACCAGCAATGCCAAGACGGCCGCCGCGGTGCGCAAGCAAATCGTGGTGGTGGCCGAGAACCTGCTGGCCCTGCGCAAACAGGCGCCGTTGCCGCTCAAGTACGACGGTTATGGCTCCTGCCCACTGACGGTGGAGAAGGGCAAGGTGGTGCTGGCCGAGTTCGGTTATGGCGGCCGATTGCTGCCGACCTTTGCCCTCGACCCTACCGTGGCGCGGCGTTCGGCGTGGTTCTTGAAGGCGACGCTGCTGCCGTGGTTCTACTGGAACGGCATGCTCAAGGGCCGCGAATGGCTGACCCGTCTGGCCAAGGTGGAGTGAGAGAACCCTATGCTGCTGGCAAGTTTTTTGGGTGTGTTGATGGGCCTGGTCATGGGGTTGACCGGGGCCGGGGGCGGGATTCTCGGTGTGCCGGCGTTGGTCCTGGGGCTGGGCTTGACCATGACCGAAGCGGCGCCGGTGTCGTTGTTTGCGGTCGGCGCGGCAGCGGCAGTTGGAGCGCTTGATGGCTTGCGCCATGGCCTGGTGCGTTACCGCGCGGCGCTGTTGATCGCGTTGCTCGGCGCGCTGTTTTCGCCGTTGGGGGTGTTTTTTGCCCATCAGTTGCCGGACAAGATCCTGATGGGCCTGTTCAGCGCGCTGATGGTGCTGGTGGCATGGCGCATGCTGCGGCGCGAGAAAGTCGAGGCCGGCCCCAGCGACCATGGCGCAGCCTCCTGGGGGCAAAAGAACTGCATGCTTGATCAACAGACCGGGCGCTTTTCCTGGACCGCCAAATGCACCGCGACCCTAGCGGCATTGGGTGCGGTGACGGGGGCGGTATCGGGCCTGCTCGGCGTGGGCGGCGGCTTTCT
Organism: Pseudomonas sp. WS 5010; assembly: GCF_012985565.1. Taxonomy (NCBI): domain Bacteria; kingdom Pseudomonadati; phylum Pseudomonadota; class Gammaproteobacteria; order Pseudomonadales; family Pseudomonadaceae; genus Pseudomonas; species Pseudomonas sp. WS 5010. Next base: position 742,067 of record NZ_JAAQWQ010000001.1, read on the forward strand.
GATTGTGCCGGCGTTCAAGCAACTGACCGATGTGCAGATGCGCGGGATCGTTGCTACGTCGTTGATGGTGATCAGCCTGATCTCGCTGATCGGCGTGGTCGGCGCGTTCCATGCTGGGGTAGTGATCGACACCATGGGCTGGGTGTTTATTGCTGCCAGCATCGTCGGCATGCTCGCTGGCCGGCGCCTGGGCTCGCGGGTCCCGGCGCGGGCCCTGCAAATCGGTTTTGCCAGCCTGTGTGTCGTGGTGGCAGGCGGGATGTTGTTCAACGCCCTTTGACCCCAACCCCGCGCCTACTGGTGTAAGCCTTAAGTGGCGGGCCCTCGGCGCCCTCCAAAGCACCGCGCATCCCCCTCCAAGGCAGCGTTTAACCGCGCTGCCCGACTTTCGATAATCGCCTCCGACACCCAGACCCCCGTCGCCGGAGCGCGCCATGCATAACAATAAGAACTTCCCCCGTCGTTTGTTGCCAGCCTTTATCGCCAGCCTCGGCTTGAGCTCGCTGGCCCAGGCCGAAATCGTGCTGTACGACAAGGACGAGACCACCTTCTCCACCGATGGCTATATCAACGCCTTCTACGTCAACAGCGACGTGGACCGTGCCGGCGAGCAGTACGACCGGCGCCAGTCGCGAGTGAAGATGGGCTTTTTGCCCAACTACCTGGGCTTCAACATGGGCAAGCAGGTCGATGACCTCAAGCTCGGCGCCCGTGCTTCGTTCTGGGTGACCATCAACGACAGTGAAACCAACGGCACCGACACCGCCATCGACGTGCGCCAGTTCTACGGCACCGTGGCCAACCCAGAGTGGGGCGAAGTGCTGATCGGCAAGGACTTCGGTCTGTTCGCCCGCTCCAACATCCTGCTCGACGAACTGCTCGCAGGTTACGGCCAGGTCAGCGACAGCCTGGGCCTGGTGGACGGCGGCGGGGTCTCGTTCGGCAACATCGGTAGCGGCTACCCGTACCCGTTCCCCACCTCGCAGATCACCTACCGCACCCCGGTAATGGAAGGCCTGCGGGTGGCCGTGGGCATCATGGACCCGGTCGACACCAACGACAGCAGCGCGCTGGGCAAGGCCTACCAGAAGAACCCGCGCACCGAGAGCGAGATCACCTACCAGTTCGACGTGGGCGGGGCGAAGATCTACAGCTGGCTCAACGGCAGCTACCAGACCTCGGACAACACCGACTCCAGCGTCGAGTCGGTGACCTCCAAGGGCCTGGGCTATGGCGTGCAGGCGAAGATGGGCGGCTTGTCGCTCACCGGTTCCGGCTTCCAGGCCAAGGGCATCAACCCCTTCTTTACCAACAACGCCGGGGAAGCCACCTTGCGCAATGTCGACAGCAACGGCTACCTGTTGCAGGGCTCCTACAAACTGGGTAAGAACCGCCTGGCGCTGTCCTACGGCAAGACCAAGGACGACGGCAACGGCGTGGTCGGCAGCGGTGCCGACTACCAAACCCGTGGCATTGCCCTGTTCCATGACATCAACGACAACCTGAAGCTGGTGGCCGAGTACAACCAGTTCGAAATCACCGGCCACGACACCAGTGCGCAGAATGAAGATACCGATACCTTTGCGGTGGGGGCGGTGCTGACCTGGTAATGACCTGGAACACGGTCAAACGTGTGGGAGCTGGCTTATGTGGGAGCTGGCTTGCCTGCGATGCTTGCGACTCGGTGGATCAGTTACACCGCGGTGATGCAATCGCAGGCAAGCCAGCTCCCACACAAAGCCTGTTCCCACAGAGATTCATCTGTTGCTCGGTGGCTCTCATCCCATCGAAGCCCCGACCCAGTACCCAAGTAGCATAGGTCGCCACCCCGCGCGTTCGTACACTTGAGCTTCAACGGGGAGATGACCATGCAGCAGGTGCACAGCGAAGGCGTAGTCACAGCCATGTCCCAGGCCAGCGAGGCGCGGCAGGTGGCCGATGAGCTGGCGCGCCAGTTGTTGCACCCGTACCTGGGTTTCGTGCTGTTCTTCTGCTCTGCCACCTACGACCTGCAGGCCCTCGGCCAGGCCCTGCAACACAGTTTCGGTGGTGTTCGTGTGGTGGGTTGCACCAGTGCCGGCGAGATCACACCCCAGGGGTACGGGCGCAATTGCGTGACGGCGGTGGGGTTTGACCACGCGCACTTTTCCATCGCCACCGAGCTGATCGACCAGGTCGAGCACTTCAGCCTGATCGACGCGCAACAAATGGTCGAACGCCTGGTGGGCGGCTGTCGCAGCAACACCCTGGCGCCGATCAAGGGCAACAGCTTTGCCTTGACCCTGCTCGATGGCCTGTCCAGCCGTGAAGAAATGGTCCTCGCCGCCCTGAGCGCGGCGCTTGGTGATATCCCCCATTTCGGCGGTTCGGCCGGCGATGACAACCACCTGACCCACACCCACGTGTATTTCGACGGCGCCTTTCACAGCGGCGCGGCGGTGGTGGTACTGGTCAATACCTGGCTGGATTTCGAGGTGTTCACCACCCACCACATCCTGCCCTTGGCACAGAAGCTGGTGGTGACAGGAGCGGACAGCGCCTCGCGACGGGTCTTTGAATTGAACGCCGAACCTGCCGCCGAGGAATACGCGCGGCATATCGGCGTGGCCGTGGCGCAACTTGATCACCGGATCTTCGCCGCCCACCCGTTGGCGGTGCGCGTCAACGATCAGTACTACGTGCGGGCGATCCAGCAGGTCCACGACGACTTGAGCTTGAGTTTCTACTGCGCGGTGGAAAACGGCATCGTCCTCACCGCCATGACCCCGGGGCCGATCCTGCCCAACCTGCAGACCCTGTTCGACGGCCTGCAAGCGCGCCTTGGCGACTTGCTGCTGACCATTGGCTGCGACTGTTTCCTGCGGCGCCTGGAGCTCGAAGAGCACGGCGCCCTGGAGCCGATCGGCGCCTTTTTGCGCGAGCAACGGGTGATGGGGTTCAACACCTACGGAGAACAGTTCAATGGCATGCACATCAACCAGACCTTTACCGGGGTCGCCATTGCCCGTGGTCGAACCCCTGGACAGCGCTGAACTGCACGCGCAGATCCGCGCCCTGCAGCAGGACAATCGCAAGCTGGCGCGGATCAACGCCGCGCTGATCGAGCGCGTCGAGTCCGGCGCGACCCGTGGCAACGACCCCTATGCGGCGTTCCAGCATTCGGTGGTGCTGGCCGAGCAGGTGCGCGAACGTACCGATGCGCTCAACCAGGCGATGGCCGAACTCAAGGCCAGCAACCATCTGCTGCGCGAGGCGCGGCTGCGGGCGGAAACCGCGCACCAGCATTTGATCGATGCCATCGAGAGCATTTCCGATGCCTTTGTGCTGTTCGACCAACACCAGCACATCGTGTTGTTCAACAGCCGCTTCCAGGGATTTTGGAGCAATAGCCCGGTGCAGATTGTCGCGGGCATGGGCCTGCGCGAGGTCAAGCGGTTGATGACGGTCAACGGCCTGTTCACCGAAGAAGCCCATGGGCATGCCGATGAAACCCTGTTCTACCGCCTGGATAACGGCCGTTGGTTGCAAGTCAGCGAAAGGCCGACCCAGGACGGCGGGCGGGTGATTCTGTTTACCGACATCACCGACGTCAAACTGGCGGAAACCCTGCGCCGTGAACAGGCCGTCGCGCAGAAATCCCAGGAAAGCGAACGCTGGATCCGCCTGATCACCGACCATGTGCCGGCGTTGATTGCCTACCTCAATGCCGACCTGGTCTACGAGTTCACCAACAAGGTCTACGAGCAATGGTATTGCTGGGCGCAGGGCGCGATGCTCGGCAAAAGCCTGCGCCAGGCCCACAGCGAACAGCATTACCAGCGCCTGGAAGCCTACGTGGCGCAGGCGCTGGCGGGGGAGAGCGTGACCTTTGAGTTCGCCGAAACCAACATCAACCACCAGGAGCGCTACATGCTGCGCTCCTATGTGCCCAATCGCCTGGCCAGTGGCGAGGTGGTGGGGATCTTTGTGCTGATCCGCGACATCACCGAACGCCGGCGCACCGCCGAGGCCCTGCACCAGGCGTATCAGAACCTGGAGCTGCGAGTGCGCGAGCGCACGGCCGAGCTGACCTCGCTCAACGACCAGCTGTTGCAGGAAATCGACGAGCGCCGCCGCGTGGAGTCGCGCCTGCGCGAAGCCAAGCTGGAGGCCGAGCAGGCCAACCTGTCGAAAACCAAGTTTCTGGCGGCGGTCAGCCATGACCTGCTGCAACCGCTGAATGCCGCCCGCCTGTTTACCGGGGCCTTGCTGGAACGCCGTGACCCGGTGGCCAACGAAACGTTGGTGCGCAACGTCAGCAATTCCCTGGAAGATGTGGAAAACCTGCTGGGCACCCTGGTGGATATTTCCAAGCTCGATGCCGGGGTGATCAAGGCCGATATCGCGCCATTTGCCTTGAGCGAACTGCTGGACAACCTCGCCGCCGAATACACCCAAGTGGCGCGCAGCGAAGGCTTGCAGCTGCACTTTATTGGCTGCTCGGCCCTGGTGCGCAGCGATATCCAGTTGCTTGCGCGGATCTTGCGCAACCTGTTGAGCAATGCCATTCGCTACACCTACGGCGGGCGCGTGGTGCTGGGTTGCCGGCGCGAGCATCAGCGTTTGTCGATCCAGGTCTGGGACACTGGTATGGGCATCGCGGAGGAGCGTCTGGAGGAGATTTTCCAGGAGTTCAAGCGCGGCGATGTGCAACGTCCCGACCAGGATCGCGGGCTGGGCCTGGGCCTGGCGATTGTGGAGAAAATCGCCAGGATTCTCGGGCACCGGATCAGCGTGCGCTCATGGCCGGGCCGGGGTTCGATGTTCAGTGTGGAGGTGCCGTTGAGCAGCACCGCACCCAGGGTCTTGCCTATGCCGGTGATGAGCGAGCCGATGCTCGAGCGCTTGCAGGGCGCGCGGGTGTGGGTGCTGGATAACGACGCGGCGATCTGCGCCGGCATGCGCACTTTGCTGGAGGGTTGGGGCTGCCAGGTGGTGACGGCCTTGTCCGAGCAGGACCTGGCACGCCAGGTGGACAACTACCATGCCCAGGCGGATCTGCTGATTGCCGACTATCACCTGGATGACGAACAGAACGGCGTGGACGCGGTGGCCAGGATCAATGCGCGGCGGGCCAGTGCGATTCCGGCGATGATGATCACCGCCAACTACAGCAACGAGCTGAAACTGCAGATCCGCGAGCTGGGGCACACCTTGATGCACAAGCCGGTGCGGCCGATGAAACTCAAGACTGCCATGAGCCACCTCTTGGGCCGCCCCTGACACAATCTCGATCAAAATGTGGGAGCGGGCTTGCCCTAATGTCAGTCAGTTAAGCGCAGATCCCCTGTGGGAGCGGGCTTGCTCGCGAATGCGGTGGGTCAGTCAATACATTCATTACTGATCCACCGCATTCGCGAGCAAGCCCGCTCCCACATTTTGATCTCAGTCGTCAGGATAATCAGCGTCGCAGATAGGAACCGAAGTCGATGTCCCCGGCGCTCAAGATCGCCTGCACCCGATTGTGCACATTCAACTTGCGCAGGATCGCCGACACATGGGCCTTCACCGTGGTCTCGGCAATTTCCAGGGTGTAGGCAATCTGCTTGTTCGACTCACCCTTGGTCATGCGTTCCAGCACCAGCAGCTGTTTGCGCGTGAGGGCCTGGAGCAGTTCCGGGGCGAAGGCCGGGTTGTCGTGCATGCGCCGCTGGCCGGGGTTTTTCTGGGTGCGGATGATGTCCGGCGGCAGGTACACGTTGCCATTGAGGATCTGCTGGATCGCCTCGGTCATCTGCGCCCGTGGCGAGGACTTGGTGATAAAGCCGACCGCCCCGTAGGTAATGGCCTGCAGCACGATCTGCTTGTCCTGCTCGGCCGAGACGATCACCACTGGAATCGTCGGTGCTTCGTTGCGCAGGTTGATCAGGCCGTTGAGGCCGTGCATGCCGGGCATGTTCAGGTCCAGCAGGATCAGGTCGAGGTCGTCATGCTCCTGGGTCAGGGCCAGGGCGCTGTCCAGGTCGGCGGTTTCCATCACTTCGCTACCGGCAAAACCGTCGCTGATGACGTTATGGATCGCTTCGCGAAACAGCGGGTGATCGTCGGCAATCAGAATTTTATACATGGCCGTTCACCTTTTTATTGTGGTTTTTCAGGGGGCAAGCTCAAAGGGCTCAGGGTGTGCTGCGGCGACTGGCAGCTTGGCTGCCTCCCACGCGTCCAGGCCATCGCGATACCAATACACAGCGCTATAGCCCAAGGCATTGGCCCGTTTTACCGCGTTCCAACTCAACCAGCAATCTGAGCGGCAGTAGAACACCAACGGGTGTGCAAGGTTACCGCCGCTGTAGGTATACAGGTGGCGGGCAAAGTAGCTTTGCCATTCTGGCGTCAGCTCCCCATCGCCGGTATTGGCCAGCCAATGGCTGCCGGGCAGGTTGGCGTGGGGCTGGTCTTCGATGAACTGGCCGTGCAGCCATTGTCGGCGGTAGACGTCGATCAGCACCGGGCGCGGTTGTTGCGCCAGCAGCGCTTGCAGGGCAGGGGTGTCGACGATGGTCGCGCCCGGCAGGTGCGCAGGCGTGGGGCTGCGATAGAGGTTGATGCGGTAGCCATCGCTGGAAAACAGCGCAGTGGGCGGCTGGGCAGCCGCCAGCAGCGGGGTCAGCGACAGCACGGCAACCAGGGTCAGTCGGGCGGGCAGCATGGCAGGTACGATCCTTATAGTTATGCGCCCATTACATGCCAGTCGCGCTGCCTTGGGAATGCGACGATAGACAGCAAAACCAGTACCAAAGTAGTAATTCACCGCGTGCCCGGGGGCTCTAGCATGCAAGGCAACGATCATCCCCGGGAGTTGTACGATCATGCGAATCCTCAAGGCGCTGCTCTTGCCGTTTTTGCTGATTGTCAGCCTGATCGGCGTGGACAAGCTCCACGGCCCGCGACCGGCGCCAGTTTTGGTGATGCCGGCGCATGCCTCATGAATATCCTGTTGGTCGACAAACACGCCGTGGTGCGCCTGGGCTACAGCAGCCTGTTGCGGGCGCTGCTACCGGGCGTGGAGCTGCGCGAGGCGGGCAGTGGCGAAGAGGCGCTGGCGCGGGTGCAGGAGGCGGTGCCGAACCTGGTGATCACCGGTTTTGGCCTGCCGGGCATCAGTGGCCTGGAGACCACCCGCCGCCTGCGCCAGCGCCTGCCGCAATTGCGCGTGCTGTTTTTCAGCCAGCATCAGGAACTGCCCCTGGTACGCCAGGCCCTGGAGGTCGGCGCTGCGGGTTATATCACCAAGGGCGCGACGCCTGCGGTGATGAACGAGGCGGTGCAGCGCATTCTCGACGGCCACACTTACATCGAACAGGCCCTGGCCACCGAGCTGGCCTATCACCCGGTCGATCACCGCCTGCAGGGCATGACCGCCCGCGAGTTGGAGATTTTCCTGATGCTCGCCAAGGGCACGCCCACCCGGGCCATTGCTGATCAACTGAGTATCAGCAGCAAGACCGTGTCCAATCACCTGACCTTGCTCAAGAGCAAATTGCAGGTCAGCTCCCATGCGGAGTTGGTGCATGTGGGGATTGATATGGGCGTGGTGCGGGCGGCGGGATAAATCGCACCTCGGTAGGCACCGACGAGCCGGCGCCTACAGAGGTTAACGGTCCCAAGTGGTGGGGCAGTCCTTGCAGCCCTCCATATTCGCATCCTGGAAGTTTGCATAGTGCTGGCGGGTGCCGGTGAGGGTGGCCTGTTCCAGGTTGCTTTCACCGAACTTGGCTTCTTGCAGGTTGGCATCGCTCAGGTCCGCACCTTGCAGGTCGGCCTTGCTCAACCAGGTCATTTCCAGGTCCGCGGCACGCAGGTTGGCCTTGTGCAGCTTGGCCCCCGACAGCCGCGCAAATTGCAGGTAGGCGGCGCTGAGGTTGGCGTTTTCGAACTGTGCACCCTGGGCGAACATGCCCCAGCCTTGCACGGCCATCAAGGTGGCACCGCTGAAATCCGCCAGGCGCAGGTTGGCTTGTTGCAGGCTGGCGCGGGTCAGGTTGGCACCTTGCAGTTGGGCTTTTTCCAGGTTGGCCAGGTCGAGGTTGGCGTGGCGCAGATCGGCCTCGCGCAGGTCGGCACCGGCCAGGTTCATTTTGCTCAAATCCTCGTTACGCAGGTTGGCGCCCTTGAGGTTGGCGCCGGGGCATTGGCTGTGGGGGGCGATGGTGCAGCCGTTGATGACCAGGGGTTGGTCGTCGCCATCGTCGGCGTAGGCCAGGGGGAGGGACAGCAGAAGTAAGAGGGGCAGGTAGTTCATGGCGGGGATCTCGTGGTGGCCGTTGGGGCGCGGAGCACCCTGGGAAGCGTTCCCACGCAGAGCGTGGGAACGATCATCAACGGGGGTTATTTTTGCGCGGTCTTGTTATCCCAGCTCGGGATCTTGAACACCCAGAATGACCCGCCTTGCGCCACCGGCTTGGTCAGCTCGGCCATGTCGCCGCCCCACAACGGCACCGCGCCGCCGTAGCCAACCGTCACGCCGATGTACTGCTCGCCGTCCTGTTCCCAGGTGATCGGCGGGGAGACGATGCCGCTGCCGGTCTGGAACTTCCACAGCTCCTTGCCGGTTTTCGCGTCGAAGGCCTTGAAGAAGCCATCGCCAGTGCCGGTGAACACCAGGTTGCCCTTGGTCGCCAGCACGCCGGCCCACAATGGCAGGGCTTCCTTGTGTTCCCATACCACCTTGCCGGTGGTCGGGTTCATCGCGCGCAGGGTGCCGACGTGGTCGTCATACATGCGCTTGATGCGGAACCCCATGCCCAGGTACGCCGAGCCCTTCTTGTAGTTGACCTCTTCGGTCCAGTATTCCTCTTTCCACTGGTTGCCCGGAATGTAGAACAGGCCGGTGTCCTGGCTGTAGGCCATGGGGTTCCAGTTCTTGCCACCGAGGAACGGCGGCGAGACTTCCACCGATTTGCCCTTGGTTTCACCCGGCAGCGGCTTGGCCGGACGCTGGCCTTCGTTTTCCACGGGGCGGCCGGTCTTCAGGTCGATATGGCTGGCCCAGGTGATGTTGTCGACAAACGGGAAGGCGTTCTGCAGCTTGCCGTTGTTGCGGTCGACCACGTAGAAGAAGCCGTTGCGGTCGGCGTGGCCGGTGGCCTTGACCACTTTGCCGTCCTTGTCCTTGTAATCGAACAGCACCAGCTCGTTGTTGCCGGAGAAGTCCCAGGCATCGTTTGGCGTGTGCTGGTAGAACCACTTCACTTCGCCGGTGCTTGGGTCGACACCCACTTGGCCGGAGGTGTAGAGGCTGTCGAAGTCGTGGGGGTTGCCGTCCTTGGAGGTGCGCGCCCAGGTGTTCCACGGCCCTGGGTTGCCAGCGCCGACGATGATGGTGTTGGTTTCGGCATCGAAACTGGCGCTCTGCCAAGGGGCGCCGCCGCCGTGGCTCCAGGCCTCGACCTTGCCGGTTTCGGTGGTTGGATCATCCGGCCAGGACGGTGCTTTCACATCGCCGGTGGTGGTGCTGTCCTTGCCATTGAGGCGGCCCATGTGGCCTTCGACAAACGGGCGCATCCACACTTCTTCGCCGGTGTCCGGGTCGCGGGCAAACAGCTGGCCGACCACGCCGAATTCATCACCGGAGCTGCCGTGGATCAGCAGGACCTTGCCAGTGACCTTGTCTTTGATCAGCACCGGGGCGCCGGTCATGGTGTAGCCGGCGGCGTGGTCGCCGAATTTCTTGTTCCACACCACTTTGCCGGTGTTTTTATCGAGGGCGATCAGGCGTGCATCGAGGGTGCCGAAGTAGATCTTGTCGCCAAAGATCGCCGCCCCGCGGTTGACCACGTCACAGCACGGGCGAATGTTGTCGGGCAGGCGGTGGTTGTAGGTCCACAGGCGCTTGCCGGTCTTGGCGTCGAGGGCGAATACCCGGGAGTAGGAGCCGGTGACATACACCACGCCGTCGTTGACGATGGCCTGGGATTCCTGGCCGCGTTGCTTCTCGTCACCGAACGAGTAGGACCAGGCCGGTGTGAGCTTGAAAACGTTTTTGTCGTTGACCTGGGCCAGGGGGCTCCAGCGCTGGGCGTTGGTCCCCATGCCGTATTGCAGCACGTCCTTGGTGGTCAGGTGGTCGTTGGCAATGTCTTCCCAGGTGACGTTGCGCGTCTGCTTGGCAGGTTCGGCAGCGGCGAAGCTCGCCGCACTCAAGGACAGGCTGCCGACCAGCAGGAAAGCCTGCACGGCAAGGCTCAGCGGCGAGAGGGCGGGTAGCGATCTTATTGTCATGGTTGCAGTTCCCAGTGGAGGTTTTGGCCTGCACAGGTTGCTGGCTGGACGGGGCACAGGGATACGGAAAATATCCCGGTGTAGCCGGGACAATTTCCCGAACCGCATCTGATTTAGCAGGGGCCCGCAAGCCTTACTACGAAGGGAGTAGAACCCGGCCACCAAAGCAGCATACGGGCCCTGGCGAGGCGTTCCTATGATGGTTGCCATAGCCTCTGTAGAGAGGTTTTGCGTGCAATCCTGAGGGGACAATAATGACAACAAAACGCAACGCCTTGCTGGTTGCCGGCCTGTTGGCCGGGGTGATCGGCGCAGGCTCCGCCTGGGCTCATGGCAACGTCACACCCACTGCCGTGGAAACCAAGGGACTGACGCCGGTCAAGGATGCCGGCGTGACGCTGGATGCGGACGGCTGGGCGGCGGTGAACCCGTATCGCCAGTCGCCGGAACATGACAAGGCCGTGGAAGTCGGCGCCTCGGCCTATAACCAGAACTGCGCCGCGTGCCATGGCCTGGAAGCCAAGTCCGGCGGGATCGCGCCGGACCTGCGCATGCTCGATGAGGGCGATGCCGGGGACGAGTGGTTCGTCGAACGGGTGCGCCACGGTGCCGTGCGCGATGGCCGGGTGTACATGCCTAAAATGGCCGACTACCTGAGCCAGGAAGCCTTATGGGCGGTACGCACTTATCTTGATAGCGTGCACGTCGAGGAGTAAGCCATGGGCTGGCGCGCACGTTGGCTGTTGGCTTGTTGGTTGCCAGTGGCCGCCTACGGGATGGACCCCGGCAAAGACCCGGTGCCATCGGTGATGTGGAGCTATTTTCACCAGCAGTTGCTCGGCAATGCGCCGTTTGTCTTTGATGAGCGGGTCCAACTGCTGGCGCCGCCCTTTGCCGAAGATGCGCGGCAGGTGCCGCTGGAAATCGATGCCCGCGCCTTCAAGGGCGAGGTAGTGAAGATCATCGCCTGGGCCGAACTCAATCCACTGCCGAAAATCGTCGACTTCCAGCCGGGCGAGGGCGTGCTGCCCTGGCTGGCGATTCGTATCCGCATCGAACAGGCCACGCCGTTGCGCGCGGCCGTGTTGACCAAAGATGGCCTGTGGCATGTGGGCTCGACCCTGATCGACGCCGCCGGCGGTGGCTGCACCGCGCCCAGCGTGGTGCGCAGCCAGCCGGGTTGGGAAGAGCACCTGGGAGAAGTGTTGGGCGGTCGCTACCCCCGCGCGGATTTCAGCCGGCTGCGCCTGCAAGTGGCGCACCCGATGGACAATGGCATGGTCAGCGGCATCCCTGAGTTCTACATCAACCACGCCGAGCTGCGCGACGCCCAGGACCGGGTGTTGGCGCGCCTGGAGCTGTTCGCGGCGGTCAGCGAGAACCCCGACCTGGCGTTTGACCTGCAAGGAGCGGGGCCGGTGCGCCTACTGTTGCGCGACACCAGCGGCAGCGAATTTTCCGGAGCCATCCCATGAAGTGGCTATGGCTGCTGTTGTTCGGCCTGAGCCTGCCCGCGCTGGCCGACCTCGACTACGCCCTCAACCCCCGGCAGATCGCTGCCGACACCTGGCTGCTGGAAGGCAGCACCGACAATTTCGCCAGGGCCAACGGCGGCAATATCGTCAATACCGCCTTTATCGTGACCCAGGCCGGGGTAGTGGTTATCGACACCGGGCCGTCCCGGCGCTACGGCGAGGCGATGCGCCAGGCAATTGCCACGGTCACCGACAAACCGGTGATCCAGGTCTTGCTGACCCATCACCACCCCGACCATGTACTGGGCAACCAGGCGTTCAAGGATGTGCCCATCGGCGCGCTGGCAGGCACCACCACGCTGCTGCGCGAGCAGGGCGATGGCATGGCGGAAAATATGTACCGCATGGTCGGCGACTGGATGCGTGGCACTGAAGTGCTGCTGCCCAGCCAGACGCTGAGCCCCGGCGTGCAGACCTTTGGTGGGCACTCCTTGCGCCTGCTGAGCCTGAGCGGCCATACCGGCGCCGACCTGGCGATTTTCGACGAGACCAGCGGCGTGCTGTTTGCCGGCGACCTGGTGTTTTACCAGCGCGCCCTGACCACCCCCAATACCCCCGGCCTTGCAGTATGGCTGGCGGATATCGCCACCCTGCAAGGCCTGCCCTGCAAGCTCATTGTGCCCGGCCACGGCCCCGTGGCCAGCGACGCGCAGCCCTTTGCACAAATGCGTGACTACCTGGGCTGGCTCGACCAGCTCATGGCTACCGGTGCCGCCAACGGCAGTGCCATGGGCGAGATGATCCGCAGCCCCATCCCCGAACGTTTTGCGGCCATCAGCCTGAGCCGCTACGAACTGATCCGCAGTGTCAGCCACCTGTATCCGCGCTATGAACGCGCCCAGATGCAACGGATAGATCAATAACAACATCCCCCCGAAAGAGGCCTCATCATGATCTACGCACAACCTGGCACCCCCGGCGCCATCGTCACCTTCAAGCCACGCTACGGCAACTTTATCGGTGGCGAGTTTGTGGCCCCGGTCAACGGTGAATACTTCACCAACACCTCGCCGGTCACCGGCGAAGTGATTGCCCAATTCCCGCGCTCCAGCGCCGCCGATATCGACAAGGCGCTGGACGCCGCGCATGCCGCCGCCGATGCCTGGGGCAAGACCTCGGCCCAGGATCGTTCCCTGGTGCTGCTGAAAATTGCCGACCGCATCGAGCAGCACCTGGAAGTGTTGGCCGTGACCGAAACCTGGGACAACGGCAAGGCCGTGCGCGAGACCCTGAATGCCGACGTGCCATTGGCCGCCGACCACTTCCGTTATTTCGCCGGCTGTATCCGCGCCCAGGAGGGCGGCGCTGCCGAGATCAACGAACTGACCACCGCTTATCACTTCCACGAACCCCTGGGCGTGGTCGGGCAGATCATCCCGTGGAACTTCCCGTTGTTGATGGCCGCCTGGAAACTCGCCCCGGCCCTGGCCGCCGGCAACTGCATCGTGCTCAAGCCGGCCGAGCAGACGCCGCTGTCGATCATGGTGTTTGCCGAGCTGATCGCCGACCTGTTGCCGGCCGGCGTGCTGAACATCGTCCAGGGTTTTGGCCGCGAAGCCGGCGAAGCCCTGGCCACCAGCAAGCGCATCGCCAAGATCGCCTTTACCGGCTCCACCCCGGTGGGCGCGCACATCATGCACGCGGCGGCCGAGAACATTATTCCGTCTACCGTCGAGCTGGGCGGCAAGTCGCCCAATATCTTCTTTGAAGACATCATGCAGGCGGAACCGGCCTTTATCGAGAAAGCCGCCGAGGGCCTGGTGCTGGCGTTCTTCAACCAGGGCGAGGTCTGCACCTGCCCGTCGCGGGCGCTGGTGCAGGAGTCGATCTACGAGCCGTTCATGGCCGAGGTCATGAAGAAGATCGTCAAGATCAAGCGCGGCAACCCGCTGGACACCGAAACCATGGTCGGCGCCCAGGCGTCCGAGCAGCAGTACGACAAGATCCTCTCGTACCTGACCATTGCCCAGGAAGAGGGCGCCGAACTGCTGGCCGGTGGCGCCGCCGAACACCTGGAGGGCGACCTGTCCAGCGGCTATTACATCCAGCCGACCCTGCTCAAGGGCCACAATAAAATGCGCGTGTTCCAGGAAGAAATCTTCGGCCCGGTGGTGGGCGTGACCACCTTCAAGGACGAAGCCGAAGCCCTGGCGATTGCCAACGACAGCGAATTTGGCCTCGGTGCCGGGCTGTGGACCCGCGACATCAACCGCGCCTACCGCATGGGCCGGGCGATCAAGGCCGGGCGCGTGTGGACCAACTGCTACCACCTGTACCCGGCGCACGCCGCGTTTGGCGGCTACAAGAAGTCCGGGGTGGGGCGTGAGAACCACAAGATGATGCTCGACCATTACCAGCAGACCAAGAACCTGCTGGTGAGCTATGACATCAACCCGTTGGGGTTCTTCTGATCGCCTGATTGAACTGCCAGCTTCCACCCTTTGATGGGTAGACATCAGCCTCCCTGCTTGAAATGCAATCAAGTGTGGGAGCTGGCTTGCCTGCGATAGCGGTTGTCCAGCTTGCATCATTAGTGGCTGAACTTGCGCCATCGCGGCATGAGCATCTACGCAACTTTCTTCTGGGTATGTGTACATATCCATTGCTGCGGTCACGGCCACTTAGGGTTCCGCCCTGACGGCGGGTCACTTTTGGAAAAGAGCCCCAAAAGTAACCAAAAGGGCTCTTGCCCCACCACTCGGTGCCTCGCCTAGGCTCGGCATGCCCGCAATCCGACATTGATTTGGGGGGCCGCCGCGATGGGCCATCCCTGGCCCAGCGCGGCTAAACCGGCGTCCTGCCGGTTTACCCCCCAAATCAATATCGGATTCCGGCCAGCGTGGTTTAAAGGGGCGCCTAAGATCAAAATCACAAGCAAAACGAGGCGGCCTTAGAGCCGACCTGATCGTGGAATCGTGCGCGTACCCCTGTGGAAGTTTGATCGATGTCCATCCGAGACTAACGTCTGCGACCGGCTCGTTCGAAAGTAGCATTCGCCCGCCAGCCCACCCATGCATTAATGCCTATACCGGACTTTCCCGGCATAACAAGAGGAACGCCCCATGTGGACCAAACCCGCCTACACCGACCTGCGTATCGGCTTTGAAGTGACGATGTATTTCGCCAATCGCTGAAATTTCAACGGGGATGTGGGCCACCCATTGGTCTGATTGCATTCGCCAGCGGATGCGTTAGTGTGGCCCGTATCTTCCAAAAACAATAAAAACAGGCTTACCAATGAGCCAGAGTCTCAGCCAACTGCGTAAATTCGTTTCCCCAGAAATCATCTTCGGCGCCGGTTCCCGGCACAATGTCGGCAATTACGCCAAGACCTTTGGTGCGCGCAAGGTCCTGGTGGTCAGCGACCCCGGCGTAGTGGCTGCCGGTTGGGTCGCAGATGTGGAGGCCAGCCTGCAGGCCCTGGGTATCGAGTACTGCCTGTACACCGCCGTGTCACCCAACCCGCGTGTGGAAGAAGTGATGCAGGGCGCCGAGGTCTACCGCGAGCACCATTGCGATGTGATCGTCGCCGTCGGCGGCGGCAGCCCGATGGATTGCGGCAAGGCCATTGGCATTGTGGTTGCCCATGGGCGCAGCATCCTTGAGTTCGAAGGGGTGGACACCATCCGCGTGCCCAGCCCGCCGCTGATCCTGATCCCGACCACCGCCGGCACCTCCGCCGACGTGTCGCAGTTCGTGATCATTTCCAATCAGCAGGAACGCATGAAGTTTTCCATCGTCAGCAAGGCGGTGGTGCCGGATGTGTCGCTGATCGATCCGGAAACCACCGCCAGCATGGACCCGTTTCTCTCGGCCTGTACCGGGATCGACGCGCTGGTGCATGCCATCGAGGCCTTTGTGTCTACCGGCCACGGCCCGCTGACCGACCCCCATGCGCTGGAGGCTATGCGCCTGATCAATGGCAACCTGGTGCAGATGATCGCCAACCCCAGCGATATCGCCCTGCGCGAGAAAATCATGCTCGGCAGCATGCAGGCGGGCCTGGCGTTTTCCAATGCGATCCTGGGTGCGGTGCATGCCATGTCCCACAGCCTGGGCGGTTTTCTCGATTTGCCCCATGGCCTGTGCAACGCGGTGCTGGTCGAGCATGTGGTGGCGTTCAACTACAACTCGGCGCCGGAGCGTTTCAAGGTGATTGCCGAGACTTTTGGCATCGACTGCCGGGGGCTCAACCACCGGCAGATCTGCGGGCGGTTGGTGGAGCACCTGATTGCGCTCAAGCATGCCATTGGCTTCCATGAAACCCTGGGCCTGCACGGGGTGCGGGTGGCGGATATTCCGTTCTTGTCGCAACACGCCATGCACGACCCGTGCATCCTGACCAACCCGCGCGAGTCGAGCCAGCGTGACGTCGAGGTCGTCTATGGCGAAGCTCTCTGACGATCAACAGCGGGCCCTGGCCGGGCTGCTGGGGCTGGGTGATCATTCGGCACGCAAGAGCCACTACCCCGAGCTGACGGCGCGGTTGGATGAGCTGGAGGCCGAGCGCAAACGCTATATCCGCCTCAACGATGAGCTGGAGCAAAGGGTCGCGGCACGCACCGATGAACTGCTCGACGCCAACCACAATCTGCAACAGCAGATCGCCCGGCGCGAGCGCATCGAACAGGACCTGCGCGACGCCCGCGACGCTGCCCAGGCCGCCAACCGCAGCAAGGACAAATACCTCGCCGCCGCCAGCCACGACCTGCTGCAGCCGCTCAATGCCGCACGCTTGTTGATCTCCACCTTGCGCGAGCGAGAGCTGCCCAGCGTGGAAAAGGTCCTGGTGGAGCGTACGCACCAGGCGCTGGAAGGGGCGGAAGACCTGCTGGCGGACTTGCTGGATATTTCCCGCCTCGACCAGGCGGCGGTCAAGCCGGACATTGCCTTGTATCGCCTCGACGAACTGCTGGCGCCGCTGGTTTCGGAGTTCCAGTCGGTGGCGGCGGCGGCCGGGTTGAACCTGCGTGTGCACATGGGCCGCTATGCGCTGCGCACCGACCTGCGCCTGTTGACACGCATCCTGCGCAATTTCCTCAGCAATGCCTGCCGCTATACCGAGCAGGGTTGCATCCTGCTGGGGGCGCGGCGGCGCGGTGATCGCCTGCGCCTGGAGGTGTGGGACACCGGCCGTGGGATTGCCGCCGACAGCCTGGAGTCGATTTTCCTCGAGTTCAACCAACTGGACGTCGGCCGGGCGGCGGATCGCAAGGGCGTAGGCCTGGGCCTGGCGATTGTCGAGCGTATCGCGAAGATCCTCGGCTGCCAGGTGAGGGTGCGCTCATGGCCGGGGCGCGGCTCGATGTTCAGTATCGAGGTGCCGCTGTCCGAGGAAATACCGCTGCCCATCAGCCTCGCGCCACCCCAGGCCGGCGCCGGCAACCCATTGCCGGGGCGGCGCCTGCTGGTGCTGGATAACGAAACCAGCATCCTGGAAAGCATGCGCGCGTTGCTTGGGCAGTGGGGCTGCGAAGTGGTGACCGCCACTGATCAGGCGGGCGCGTTGGTGGCGTTGCAGGGTAGGGCGCCGGAGCTGATCCTGGCCGATTACCACCTCGATCATGGTGTGGTCGGCTGCGAGGTGGTCAAGCAGTTGCGCGAGCATTTCGACCGCAGGATCCCTGCGGTGATCATCACGGCCGACCGCACGGACCAGTGCCGGCGTTCGTTGCAGCGCCTGGAGGCGCCGTTGCTCAATAAACCGGTGAAGCCGGGCAAGCTGCGGGCGGTGTTGAGCCAGCTACTGGGTGCCGCGCCTGACACGACGGCCTGAATGTGGGAGCAGGCAAGCTGCTCCCACAGGCTTAAATCGCGTGTGCCTTGATACCTGTCAAAACCCGCCGCGACGCTTTGCCTCATGCTGCAGGCCTTGATTGTCATGGCCGACGGAGATTTCCATGAGTGCCCCCGCAACACCTGCTGTTTCTTTCAAGCTGCCCATGGGCCTGGTGATCGCCGTGCTGGTGATGATCGGCGTGCTGTTGTTGCCGTTGCCCGCCGATTTGCCGGTAGCCGGCCACCGGATGTTGGCGATCCTGGCGTTTGCCGTGGTGGTGTGGATCACCGAGGCGGTGTCCTACGAAGCCAGTGCGATCATGATCACCTCGTTGATGGCCTTTCTGCTGGGCACCGCGCCGTCCCTGCAGGACCCGACGCACCTGATCGGTTCCAGCCCCGCCATCAGCATGGCGCTTACCGGGTTTGCCAACCCGGCCCTGGCCCTGGTGGCCGGTGCGTTGTTTATCGCCGCCGCCATGACCCACACAGGCCTGGACCGGCGTATCGCCCTGGTCACCCTGACCCGGGTTGGCACCAGCACCCGCGGGATTCTGGTGGGGGCGATTGCGGTGACCATCCTGCTCAGCCTGGTAGTGCCCAGCGCCACGGCGCGCAGTGCTTGTGTAGTGCCGATCATGATGGGGGTGATCGCCGCGTTTGGCGTGGACAAACGCTCCAATATCGCCGCCGGGATCATGATCGTCGTCGCCCAGGGCACCAGCATCTGGAACGTCGGGATCCAGACCGCGGCGGCGCAGAACCTGTTGACCGTGGGCTTTATGGACAAGATGCTCGGCCAGCGCGTGTCGTGGATCGACTGGCTGATCGCCGGGGCGCCGTGGGCGTTGATCATGTCGGCGGTATTGCTGTTGCTGGTGCTCAAGTTGCTGCCTCCGGAAACCAACAGCATCCCCGGTGGCAAGGAGGCCGTGGCGCAATCTCTGGCCGATATCGGTCCGATGACCGGGCCGCAGAAGCGCCTGCTGACGGTCTCGCTATTGCTGCTGCTGGCCTGGGCCACGGAAGGGCGCCTGCACAGCTTCGATACCACCTCCACCACCTACGCCGGCCTGGTGTTCCTGCTGCTGCCGGGGATTGGGGTGATGACCTGGAAAGACGTGCAGTCGCGCATCCCCTGGGGCACGGTGATTGTGTTTGGCGTGGGCATCAGCCTCGGTACGGCGCTGCTGACCACCCAGGCCGGGCAATGGCTGGGCGCGCAGGTGGTGGGGCATACCGGCCTGGATCAACTGGGTCCGCTGGGGGTGTTTGCGATCCTTGGGGCATTCCTGATTGTGATCCATCTGGGCTTTGCCAGCGCCACTGCGTTGACCTCGGCCTTGCTGCCGATCCTGATTGCGGTGCTGCAAACCCTGCCGGGGGACTTCAGCCGGCTGGGCATGACCATGTTGCTCGGGTTTGTGGTCAGCTATGGCTTTATCCTGCCGATCAATGCCCCGCAGAACATGGTGTGCCTGGGCACCGGCACCTTTACCGCGAGGCAGTTTGCCAAGGTGGGCTTGTTGGTGACCTTGATTGGCTACCTGTTGATGCTGGTGTTTGCCGCCACCTATTGGAGCTGGCTGGGCTGGATCTAAAAGCCCCAGTGTGAGCCCGCTCCCAAAGGGGGACTGGGCTGGGCATATAGTTTGTGCCACATCGCAAATCAAATGTGGGAGCTGGCTTGCCTGCGATGGCGGTGTGTCAGCCACTGGAAATAGCGCCTGAACCGCCGCTATCGCGGGCAAGCCCGCTCCCACAGGGGGGCTGGGCTGGGCATATAGTTTGTGCCACATCGCAAATCAAATGTGGGAGCTGGCTTGCCTGCGATGGCGGTGTGTCAGCCACTGGAAATATCGCCTGAACCGCCGCCATCGCGGGCAAGCCCGCTCCCACAGGGGGACTGGGCTGGGCATATAGTTTGTGTCACATCGCAAATCAAATGTGGGAGCTGGCTTGCCTGCGATGGCGGTGTGTCAGCCACTGGAAATAGCGCCTGAACTGCCGCTATCGCGGGCAAGCCCGCTCCCACAGGGGGGCTGGGCTGGGCATATAGTTTGTGCCACATCGCAAATCAAATATGGGAGCTGGCTTGCCTGCGATGGCGGTGTGTCAGCCACTGGAAATATCGCCTGAACCGCCGCTATCGCGGGCAAGCCCGCTCCCACAGGGGGGCTGGGCTGGGCATATAAGTTGCGTCACATCGCAAATCAAATGTGGGAGCTGGCAAGCCAGCTCCCACAAAGATGACAAGATGAACCCCGCTCAGGTCTACTACGCTCTGAGTCATGGTTTTACCGGCCTCGTGCGTCGGTCATCAAGGTCACGAATGGATAAATACACCCCGCATACCTGGCAACCCCACGAGCGTCCGAGCTTGCCGGGGTCGCCGTCGACGCCCCATCACCCCACGCTCAAACGCTGGGCCTTTGCCCTGGTTGGCGTGCTGGTGGCAATCACCGGGGGCCTGGGCAATGCACTGGTGATCGCCAACCTGCCGTATCTGCAAGGGGCATTGGGCGCGACCACCGCCGAAATGGCCTGGCTGCCCGCGGCCTACGTGATGACCAACGTGTCGATGAACCTGCTGCTGGTGAAGTTCCGCCAGCAGTTCGGCTTGCGCGCGTTTACCGAAGTGTTCCTGGTGCTTTACGCCCTGGTCACCTTTGGCCATCTGTTCGTCAATGATCTCAGCTCGGCAATCGCCGTGCGTGCGGCCCACGGCATGGTGGGCGCGGCCCTCAGTTCCCTGGGTTTGTACTACATGGTCCAGGCGTTCCCCGCAAAGTGGCGGCTCAAGGCCCTGGTCTTGGGCCTGGGCACCGCGCAACTGGCCCTGCCGATGGCACGGCTGTTTTCCGAGGACTTGCTGCAAATTGCCGAGTGGCGCGGCCTCTACCTGTTTGAACTGGGCATGGCGCTGACCTGCCTGGGCTGTGTCTTCCTGCTCAAGTTGCCACCGGGCGACCGCTTCAAGACCTTTGAAAAGCTCGACTTCCTGACCTTCGCCTTGCTCGCCTCGGGGGTGGCGTTGCTCTGCGCGGTACTGTCCCTGGGGCGTATCGACTGGTGGCTGGAAGCGCCGTGGATTGGCGTCGCTTCTGCCTGTTCGCTGGTGCTGATCATGGCCGGCCTGGCCATCGAGCATAACCGCGCCAACCCGTTGCTGATGACCCGCTGGCTGGGCGGCGGGGTGATGATTCGCCTGGCCCTGGCGGTGATCCTGATCCGCATGGTGCTGTCCGAGCAGTCCACCGGCGCCGTCGGCTTTTTGCAGGCGCTGAACATGAGCAGCGAGCAGATGCGCACCTTGTACCTGGTGATGCTGCTGGGGGCGATCAGTGGCCTGGTGATCAGCGCGTTGACCATCAACCCGGCACACCTGCTGATGCCGCTGGTGATATCCCTGGCCCTGATGGCCACAGGTTCGGTGATGGACAGCTTCTCCAGCAACCTGACTCGCCCGCACAACATGTACCTGAGCCAGTTTTTGCTGGGGTTTGGCGGTACCTTCTTCCTCGGCCCGACCATGGTGCTGGGCATGCGCAATGTGCTGACCAACCCGCGCAACCTCGTGAGTTTCTCGGTGTTATTCGGTATTTGCCAGAACCTTGGCGGGCTGATGGGGGCGGCGTTGCTCGGCACGTTCCAGATCGTGCGGGAGAAGTTCCACTCCAGCATGATTGTCGAACACCTGACATTGTTGGACCCGCGCGTAGCCGCCCGGGTGCAGAGCGGTGGCTCGGCCTATGGCTCGGTAATTGCCGACCCGGAACTGCGCAACCTGATGGGCATTCGCAGCCTGGCCACGGCGGCCACCCGTGAAGCCAATGTCATGGCCTATAACGACGTGTTCATGCTGATCGCGATCATCGCGATCCTCACCATGTTGTGGATTTTTACCCGCAGCCTGTGGCTGATGAGCACCACCAAGAAAGCTGCCGCCAGCGCAGCGCCTTCCGTTCAACCTAGCGGCGCACTTCCTTCATGAGCGAACCTACGGCTACCACCACGACCACCAATGCCATTGCTTCCACCCCGGAGGGCACCACGCCGCCCGGTGCCACGGTCACCGAACAGCGTTCGTTGGGGGTGCGTGTCGTCTCGTCCCTGGGCTTTGCCGCGATTGCGATCGTCGGCGTGTTGATCGTGTTGTACGCCTGGCAATTGCCGCCTTTCAGCAGTGCCGTCGAAACCACCGAAAACGCCCTGGTGCGCGGCCAGGTAACGATCATCGGCCCGCAATTGAGCGGTTATGTGTTCGAGGTGCCGGTGCAGGATTTCCAGTACGTCAAGGCCGGGGATCTGCTGGTGCGCCTCGACGACCGCATCTACAAGCAGCGCCTGGACCAGGCCCAGGCGCAACTGGCGGTACAGCAGGCGTCCCTGGCCAACGTGGTGCAACAGCGCAACAGCGCCGAGGCGACCATCAAGTTGCGCCAGGCGGCCCTGGCCGACAGCCAGGCTCAGGCGCGCAAAAGCACCGCCGACCTGCGCCGCAACGAAGAACTGATCAGCGACGGCTCGGTATCGCGCCGCGAACTGGACGTGACCCGCGCCGCCAACGCGCAGACCATCGCCGCCGTGGCCCAGGCCCAGGCCAGCCTGGAAATCGCCCGCCAGGATCTGCAGACGGTGATCGTCAATCGCGGCTCGCTGGAAGCCGCCGTCGCCAGCGCCGAGGCCGCCGTGGAGTTGGCGCGGATCGACCTGTCGAACACCCGTGTGCTCGCACCCAGGGACGGCCAGTTGGGGCAGATCGGCGTGCGCCTGGGGGCCTACGTCAACTCCGGCGCGCAGTTGATGGCGCTGGTGCCGAACCAGCTGTGGGTGATCGCCAATATGAAAGAAACCCAGATGGACAACGTGCAGGTGGGCCAGCCGGTGACGTTCACCGTCGATGCCCTGAACCACCGCAAATTCCACGGCACGGTGCAGCGTATCTCGCCGGCCACGGGAGCCGAGTTCAGCCTGTTGCAGGCCGATAACGCCACCGGCAACTTCGTCAAGATCGCGCAGCGGGTGCCGGTGCGGATCACGGTGGACCCGGATCAGGAGCAGAGCGAACGCTTGCGGCCGGGGTTGTCGGTGGTGGTCAGTATCGACACGGCGGGGCGCTTGAAGAACAGCCCGCCCTGACCCCTGGCAGGAGCCGACTTGCCGGCTCCTGCAGAGGTTTTGTTTATGGGGTCATGAGCATCGGTGGCAGGGTGCCCAACAGCGAAACGGCCGCCACGGCCGCCGCGCCCAGCAGCCATTCCAGCAACACGCTGGCCTGCAATTGGCCCGGACGTTGCTGGCAACCCTTGATCCGTAGCCGGTTGAGCAATGCCAGGCCCAGCATGCCCGTCACCAGCAGCACCTTGATCAACAGGATCAAGGCAAACCCGCTGAACAGCGGGGTAGGCCACAATTGCCCGGTAAGCACGCGGACATTGATCAGCCCGCTGACCAGCAAACCCGCTACCAGCCCGTAACCGACACCACTGAAGCGCCGCAGGACCTCTTCCAGGTCGGTGCGCTGCGCTTGGCGCAGGATCAACACCAACAGCAGCAACCCACCGAGCCAGGCCCCGACGCAGAGCAGGTGTACCACCTGATTGAGGATCAGCAATTGCCCGTTCAGGCCACTGAGCATGGCGCCGTGGCCCACCGGGGCCAGGGTTGCCAAAAGCAGCACTGTCAGTGGCAGGCGCAGGCGGCTCCAGGGCGTCAGCAAGCCCAGCACCAACAAGCCATTGAGCAGCAAGTGCGCGCTCCAGACCTGGCCGAAGAAGGTCTTGACCAGCACCAATTGCACGGTGGCCAGGTCCAGCGCCAGCAGTTCCCTGCCGGCCATGCTGGCACTGATCAATAGCAACCACGCCACGCCGCTGCCCAGGGCCAGCCAGGCCAGTAGCGTGGTGATGCGCGCCAGTTGCCGGTCCAGTGCCGGCTGGGGTTTGTTGCCCAGGAGCACGGGCCGGAACACACAAGCCCCGAACATCAGCAGCACCGCCAGAAAGTGCAGGAAACGGCACAGCACCAGCAGGGTTGCCATGGGTTATTGGCCGACCTTGAAGCTGTAGCTGCCTTCGCTCTTGTGGGTATCGACCGAGACCGCATGCCACTCCACCTTGTAAGTGCCGGCAGCCAACGGCGCGGCAGGGGTCACCACCAGGGTTTTCTTGTCGGCGTCCGGGGTTTCCAGGCCTTTGACCGCCACTTCGGTGCCGTCCTTGCTCAGGGAAACCTTGGTGAACGTGGCTTCGACACCTTCAGAGAACACCAGGCGCAGGTCGGCGGGCGCGGCGACGGTGCTGTCGGCCGCCGGCGTGGTGTTTTTCAGGTGGGCATGGGCAAAAGCCGCCGAAGCGCCCAGCAGCGAGGCCAGCAAGGTCACCGTGGTCAGGGTTTTCTTGATCAACATCGTGCACTACCTATCAATGGGAGGAGTGGGCAGTGTACGAAGTTTCCACTCGGGCTGTCGCCCCGATCTAGAGCGGATGGTAGTCTTCAAGGCATGTCGTTGTCAGGGAGCCCCTATGGGCAATCACAAGATCGGTATCCGTCGGGTCAACGTCGAAAAAATTCTGCTGGCGGCTGAGAAGGTCTTCGCCGAAAAGGGCTACGGCAGCACCGCCATGGCCGACATTGCCGAACAGGCGCAACTGCCGCGCTCCAACCTGCATTACTACTTCAGCACCAAGAGCGAGTTGTACAGCGCGGTGCTGTTCGACCTGCTGGAAGTGTGGAAGCAGGACGCCCTGTGTTTCGAGATGTTCGATGACCCGAGGGTGGTCCTCAGCAGCTACATCCGGGCGAAGATGCAGCATTCGCGCAGTCGCCCCTATGGCTCCAAAGTCTGGGCCAATGAAATCATCCACGGTGCGCCGACCCTCGGTGAAGCGTTGGATGCAAGCCTGTACGACTGGGCCAAGATGAAGGAAGCGAAAATCCGCCAGTGGGTGGAAGACAAACGCATCCTCGCGGTGGAGCCGTCGAGCCTGCTGTATATGATCTGGGCCTCGACCCAGCACTATGCCGACTTTGATCATCAGGTGATGATCCTCAACGACCATCAGGCGTTGTCGGATATGCAGTTCGAACGGGCGGTGCAGACGGTGACCAGTGTGATTTTGCGGGGGATTGGCTTGGAGCCCTGAGTTTGTGGTGCGGTTGAGGGCCTCATCGCAGGCAAGCCAGCTCCCACATTTTGATTGTGTGAACCCGATCAAATGTGGGAGCTGGCTTGCCTGCGATAGCGATTTAAAAGGCTACACCGCCTCTCGGTAGGGGTTGCGTGGGTCCTGCGTCCAATTCAAAAACGGCTTGCCGGTATCCATCGGCACCATCTCGATGCAGTCCGCCACCGGGCAGGTGATCTGGCACAGGTTGCAGCCCACGCATTCGTCGTCGATCACTTGGTACACGTGGGTCCCATCGGCCTGCTTGAGGCTGGCAATGGCCTGGTGCGAGGTGTCTTCACAGGCAATATGGCAACGCCCGCAGCCAATGCAGGCGGCCTGGTCAATTTTGGCGATGACCTGGTAGTTGATGTCCAGGTATTTCCAGTCCGTGGTGTTGCCCACGGCGCGCCCGGAGAAATCCTGCAGGCTGTTGTAGCCCTGGCTGTCCATCCACCGCGACAAGCCATCCTTCATCTCGTCGACAATGCGAAAGCCATGCAGCATCGCCGCCGTGCATACCTGCACCGCGCCGCAGCCCAGGGCAATGAACTCTGCGGCATCGCGCCAGTTGCCGATGCCGCCGATCCCGCAGATCGGCAAGCCCTGGGTCTGGGGGTCACGGGCAATTTCAGCGACCATGTTCAAGGCAATCGGCTTGACCGCCGAGCCGCAGTAGCCGCCGTGGGTACTCTGGGTGCCGACGATCGGCAGGGCGACCATGCGCTCCAGATCGACGCTGGTGATGGAGTTGATGGTGTTGATCAGCGACACCGCATCGGCGCCCCCGCGATACGCGGCACGGGCGGCCACGCGAATATCGGTGATATTGGGTGTGAGCTTGACGATCACCGGCAGCGAACAGTAGGTCTTGCACCAGCGTGTCACCTGCTCCACATACTCCGGCACCTGGCCCACGGCCGCGCCCATGCCCCGTTCCGGCATGCCGTGGGGGCACCCGAAGTTCAGCTCGATGCCGTCGCAACCGGTGGCCTCCACCAGCGGCAGGATGTTTTTCCATGACTCTTCGACGCACGGCACCATCAGCGAAACGATCAGCGCGCGGTCCGGCCAATCCTTTTTCACCTGGGTGATTTCCCGCAGGTTGATCTCCAGGGAGCGGTCGGTAATCAGCTCGATATTGTTGATACCCAACACTTCCCGGTTGGCGCCAAAGTGCGCCGAATAACGGGACGAGACGTTGACCGCCGCAGGGTCTTCGCCCAGGGTCTTCCAGACCACGCCCCCCCAGCCGGCCTCGAAGGCGCGCACCACGTTGTAGGCTTTGTCGGTGGGTGGTGCGGAGGCCAGCCAGAACGGGTTGGGGGCTTTGATACCGGCGAACACAATCGATAGATCGGCCATTTACGCAGCCTCCACATTGAGCATGAGTTGAGCGTGTATGGCCTCGGCGGCCAACTTGCCGTGTTGCACGGCCTGGACGGTGAGGTCTTGCCCGAGGCTGACGCAATCGCCACCGGCATACACGCCGGGGATGCTGGTTTGCAGCTGCGCATCGACAAAGATCCGTTCGCCCTGGCGTTGCAGTTGCTGGGCCAGTGGGTCGTGCAAGGCCTGGTCGTCGAAGCCTTGGCCGATGGCCTTGAAGATCGCATCTGCCGCCAGCTCGAAAG
Organism: Pseudomonas sp. WS 5010; assembly: GCF_012985565.1. NCBI lineage: Bacteria > Pseudomonadati > Pseudomonadota > Gammaproteobacteria > Pseudomonadales > Pseudomonadaceae > Pseudomonas > Pseudomonas sp. WS 5010. Next base: position 768,443 of record NZ_JAAQWQ010000001.1, read on the forward strand.
TTTCGCCGGTGGGGTGCAGGCGGCCGTTTTCCAGGCGCGTGCGGGCAAAGCGCATGCCGCGTACCTGGCCCTGGTCGTCCAGCAGCACCGTGTCGGGTTGGGCCCAGGTCAGCAGGCGCACCTGGTTGGCCTTGGCGATATCTTGCTCATGGCCGGTGGCGCCCATGTCGGCAAGCCCACGGCGGTAGACCAGGTTGACATCGCGCGCGCCCAGGCGGGCCATTTGCACGGCCATGTCGATGGCGGTGTTGCCGGCACCGAGCACGATGCAGCGGTCGGCCAGGGGCAGTTGGCTGAGGTCGTCGGCCTGGCGCAGTTCGCGGATGTAATCGGTGGCGGCGAGCAGGCCGGGGGCGTCCTCATGGGGCAGGCCCAGGTGTTTGCTGGCGGCCAGGCCCAGGCCGAGGAACACCGCGTCGAACTGCTGGTGCAGGTCGCTCAGGCTCAGGTTGTCACCCAGGCGCTGGCCGTGGCGGATTTCGATGCCGCCGATCTGCAGGAGGAAATCCAGCTCCTTCTGGGCGAAGTCATCCACCAGTTTGTATTTGGCGATCCCGTATTCGTTGAGGCCACCGGCCTTTTCCCGGGCTTCGAAAATCACCACGTCATGCCCATGCAAGGCACTGCGATGGGCGCAGGACAAACCTGCCGGCCCGGCGCCGACCACCGCGATGCGCTTGCCGGTAGGGGTGGCGCGCTGGAACGGGTGTTGCTCGAAGTGCGCGTGGTCGATGGCATAGCGTTGCAACAGGCCGATCAGCACCGGGGCGCATTCTTCGCTGTGGTTGCGCACACAGGCCTGCTGGCAGAGGATTTCGGTCGGGCACACCCGGGCACAGCTGCCACCGAGGATGTTGGCCGAGAGAATCTTTTGCGCTGCGCCCTGGACGTTGTCGGTGTGGATGTTGCGGATGAAGGACGGAATATCGATCTCGCTGGGGCACGCGTTGACGCACGGTGCGTCGTAGCAATACAGGCAGCGCGAGGCTTCCAGGTGCGCCTGGCGGGCGTTGAGGGGCGGTGCCAGGTCGGTGAAATGGCTGGCGAGGGTCGCCTTGTCTTCGTCGGGGTGGGGGAGGTGGTTCAGGGTCTGGATCACGATAGTGTCCTCACGGTTTTTTTGCCTCTGGCGGGCATTGATTTTTTTGTTGTTTGCACTGGCCTCATCGCGGGCAAGCCCGCTCCCACATTTGAACTGTGTGAACCCGATCAAGTGTGGGAGCTGGCTTGCCTGCGATCGGCGATGTCAGCGTTTCACCGCGGCTGGCTTGGAATGCTCCGCACGCTTGCGCAACTGCTCGAACACCGCCGGATACGCCGGCCGCTCGACATAGCGCCCGGCACCGCGCTCGGCGCGCAGGTCGCCGTCGACCCAGACCAGCTTGCCCTGGCTGATGGTGTGGCTGGGCACGCCGCGTACGGTCTTGCCTTCGAAGATGTTGAAGTCCACCTGCTGATGGTGGGTCTTGGCCGAGATGGTTCGCGAGCCCTGGGGATCCCACAGCACCAGGTCGGCATCGGCGCCGACCCGGATCGCACCTTTGCGCGGGTAGAGGTTGAAGATCTTCGCCGTGTTGGTGGAGGTCAGCGCGACGAACTCCTGCATCGACAGTCGCCCGGTGTTGACCCCTTCGTCCCACAGCAGCGCCATACGGTCCTCGATGCCGGCGGTACCATTGGGAATCTTGCTGAAATCGTCACGCCCAGCGGCCTTTTGTTCGGCGCAGAAGCAGCAGTGGTCGGTGGCGGTGGTGTGCAGGTTGCCCGATTGCAGGCCGCGCCACAGCGCGTCTTGGTGCCCGAGTGGGCGGAAGGGCGGGCTCATCACGTAGCCCGCAGCGGTCTGCCAGTCGGGGTGCTGGTACACGCTGTCGTCCAGCAGCAGGTGCCCGGCCAGGACTTCGCCATAGACCGCCTGGCCCTTGGCGCGGGCGTAGGTGATTTCGTCGAGGGCTTCCTGGGTCGAGACGTGTACCAGGTACAGCGGCGTGCCGATGGTTTCGGCAATGCGGATCGCGCGGCTGGCGGCTTCGCCTTCCACTTGTGAGGGGCGCGACAGCGGATGGGCCTCGGGCCCGGTGATGCCCTGTGCCATCAGCTTGCGTTGCAGGTGATACACCAGCTCGCCGTTCTCCGCATGCACGGTGGGCACCGCGCCCAGTTCCAGGCAGCGCTCGAAGCTGGCGACCAGGGTGTCGTCGGCGGCCATGATCGCGTTCTTGTAGGCCATGAAGTGCTTGAAGCTGTTGATGCCGTGATGGCTCACCAGCTCGGCCATTTCCTCGCGCACCTGTTCGCTCCACCAGGTGATCGCCACATGAAACCCGTAGTCGGCCGCCGACTTCTGGGCCCAGCCACGCCACTGGTGAAAGGCTTCCAGCAACGACTGCTGTGGGTTGGGAATCACAAAATCGATGATTGACGTGGTCCCGCCCGCCAGGCCCGCTGCCGTACCGCTGAAAAAGTCCTCGCTGGCCACGGTGCCCATGAAGGGCAATTGCATATGGGTATGGGGGTCGATACCGCCGGGCATCAGGTATTGGCCGCTGCCATCGAGTATCTCGGTGCCGGCGGGAATATCCAGATCAGTGCCAATAGCGCGGACTAGACCGTCTGCGCACAAGACATCGGCTTTATAACTTTCATCATGGGTAACAACGGTAGCGCCACGGATCAACAGAGACATGCCGAGTTCCTCAGAGGCTTGACCGGCTTATGCCAGTTCTAAGTGTTGTAGTGCTGCACACCGTGCAAGATTTATTCTTGTCAGTGGTGACAGGAATAGAAACTAGCCCGAGTTTTTCGAATGATCAAGATTATTTTTTATAAACATATATCAAGATTAAATTGTTGAAATATATAGATAAAAATCTGAAATCACCAAAATGTAGCGTCCATTCACCATTTTGACGCACTTGACAGGTTCCCAATATGAGCAACATTTCCTATTGCAAATCAGACGCTTGAGAGTTGCCTCTTGACGGCGGGTAGTAATAAAAATAATTGTGTTGCACCAGATTGAGTCCTGATTGTTCGGACAACTTCTGCGTTATTTGGCCTGAGTAACGTTGAAAGTGCCGTGGGACTTTTCGGTAAATAAAATAAAGCTGATAAACATCAGCCAGTTATATAAGCGGTACGGATGGGGTGACGGCTTGCGGCACGGTAATTGAGTGCGCTGGCGGTTGGCCGGGTCCGTGATGTCATGTTGTCCATGCGGGACTACGGCCATCCAGCGTTGAGCGCCGGATGAGCAACAATAATTTTAAAAAAAACCGTGGAGCGGCCATGCAACAGAACAGATCGCAAGTCATAGAACGCGACGGCCTGTATGAACTCGACGCCGGCAGCGACGTCCTCGACAGCCCCCGCTACAACCACGACATGGCACCGACCAAGGTGCACGAACGAACCTGGAACAAGTGGCACATCACGGCGCTGTGGGTCGGCATGTCGATCTGCGTACCGACCTACACCCTGGGTGGGGTGCTTACCGCGTACTTCGGTTTGTCGGTGGGCGAGGCGCTGATGGCGATCCTGCTGGCCAATATCGTGGTGCTTATCCCCCTGACGCTCAACGCTTTTCCCGGGACCAAGTACGGCATTCCGTTCCCGGTGCTGTTGCGCTCATCCTTCGGCATTCTCGGCTCCAATGTGCCGTGCCTGATCCGTGCGCTGGTGGCGTGTGGCTGGTTCGGTATCCAGACGATGTTCGGCGGGCTGGCGATCCACTTGTTCCTCGGCTCGATTTTCGAGGGCTGGAAGAGCCTGGGCGGCACCGGCGAGGTGATCGGCTTCATGATCTTCTGGGTGCTGAACCTGTGGGTGGTGCTGCGTGGCGCCGAGTCGATCAAATGGCTGGAAACCCTGTCGGCGCCGCTGCTGGTGGCGGTGGGTATCGGCCTGCTGGTGTGGGCGTTGCCCAATGTGTCGCTCAGCGAGCTGATGGCGATCCCGCCCAAGCGGCCCGAAGGCGCGAGCCTGACGGGTTACTTCATGGCCGGGCTGACGGCGATGGTCGGGTTCTGGGCCACGTTGTCGTTGAATATTCCCGACTTCAGCCGCTATGCCAAAAGCCAGAAGGACCAGATCCTGGGGCAGATTTTTGGCCTGCCGCTGACCATGTTCCTGTTCGCCGCATTGGGCGTGATCATGACCGCCGCCTCGGTGAAGCTGGTGGGGGTCAGCGTCTCCGACCCGGTGACCCTGATCGGCCACATCCAGAGCCCGGTGTGGGTGGCGGTGGCGATGGCGTTGATCATCATTGCCACGCTGTCGACCAACACGGCGGCGAATATTGTCTCGCCCACCAATGACTTCCAGAACATCGCGCCCAAGCTGATCAACCGCACCACCGCCGTGGTGCTTACCGGCCTGGTGGGGCTGGCGTTGATGGCCCATGAACTGCTGAAAAAACTCGGCCTGATCGTGTCCGATGTCAGCCTGGAAACCGTGTATTCCAACTGGCTGCTGGGTTATTCGAGCCTGTTGGGGCCGATTGCCGGGATCATGGTGGTGGACTATTTCCTGATCCGCCGCCAGCAACTGGACCTGGCGGGGTTGTACCGCGATGACGTGTACCCGGCGTGGAATGTGGCAGGGTTTATCGCCTTTGGCGTGCCGGTGGTGCTGACCTTGCTGTCGCTGGGTAGCGATGCATTCAGTTGGTTCTACAGCTATGGCTGGTTCACCGGCTCGGCGTTGGGCGGGTTGTTGTATTACGGCCTGTGCAGCAAGCGCAAAACCAGCCCGGTCGCTGCCAAGACATCCCTGTAAGCGATGTGGAATGCAATCAACTGTGGGAGCGGGCTTGCTCGCGAAGGCGGTGGGTCAGTGATGGATATATTGACTGATACACCGCCTTCGCGAGCAAGCCCGCTCCCACATCTGGACCGCGCCAATCATAAGAAATACTGCCTGAGGAGATCCCCATGAACGCTGCCATCGACGTTCTGCAATCGACCCATCAGCATATCAACCGCGACCGCCTGTGGCAGTCGTTGATGGACCTCGCCAAGCTTGGCGCTACCCCCAAGGGCGGTGTGTGTCGACTGGCCCTGACCGACCTGGATCGCCAGGCTCGCGATCTGTTTGTGCAATGGTGCGAGGATGCGGGTTGCACCGTGACCGTCGATGGTGTGGGCAATATCTTTGCTCGTCGCCCTGGGCGCAACCCGGCGCTGGCGCCGGTGATGACCGGCAGCCATATCGACACCCAGCCGACTGGCGGCAAGTTCGACGGCTGCTTCGGTGTATTGGCGGGAGTGGAGGTGTTGCGCACGCTCAATGACCTGCAGATCGAAACCGAGGCGCCGCTGGAGGTGGTGGTGTGGACCAACGAAGAAGGCTCGCGCTTCCCGCCATGCATGATGGGCTCCGGGGTGTTTGCCGAGAAATTCACCCTGGCAGACACCCTGGCCAAGACCGATGCCGAGGGCGTCACGGTGGGCGATGCGCTGAATGCGATTGGCTATGCGGGCACCCGGCCGGTCAGTGGGCACAAGGTAGGGGCTTATTTTGAAGCCCATATCGAGCAAGGCCCGATCCTTGAAGATGAGCGCAAAACCATCGGCGTGGTGCTGGGGGCGCTCGGCCAGAAATGGTTCGACCTGACCCTGCGTGGGGTCGAGGCCCACGCTGGGCCGACGCCGATGCACCTGCGCAAGGACGCCCTGGTCGGTGCTTCGGCAGTGGTGGCTGCGGTAAACGCAGCAGCCCTCGGCCATCAGCCCCATGCCTGTGGCACCGTGGGTTGCCTGCAAGCCTACCCGGGCTCGCGCAATGTGATCCCTGGCGAGGTGCGCATGACCCTGGACTTCCGCCACCTGGAGCCGGCACGCCTGGACTCGATGATTGCCCAGGTGCGCCAGGTGATCGACGACACCTGCGCCAAGCACGGCCTGACCTTCGAAATGGTGCCTACCGCCGATTTTCCACCGCTGTATTTCGACAAGGGGTGTGTCGATGCTGTACGTGAGGCGGCCAATGGCCTGGGCCTGTCGAACATGGATATCGTCAGCGGTGCCGGGCACGACGCGATCTTCGTTGCCGAATTGGGGCCGGCGGGGATGATATTCGTGCCGTGTGAGGGCGGGATCAGCCATAACGAGATCGAAAACGCGGCGCCGGATGACCTGGCGGCGGGGTGCGCGGTATTGCTGCGGGCGATGGTGGCGGCGTCGGCGGCCGTGGCCAACAAGCGGGTGGCCTGAACCTGTAGGAGCCGGCAAGCCGGCTCCTACATTATTTATCAGGCGTGATGGGCGACAGGCTTATGGGCCTTGGCGCGTGTCGCGGCCTTGGGCTGTGGATGATGATGCCGGCGGGTCACGCGCAATACCCCCCACAACATGGCGCCGGCGACGGCCAGCCAGCCAAGCACCAGCAGGAAAATCGTGGTTGTCAGGCTCATGAGTGCCTCCTTTTGCCCTGTGCAGGGCACACACTGTCTTTGCAATGGACAGTCTAGCTGCCTCCCGGTTGCGTGCTATTGACCAATGGTCGTGTCCGTCCAACTTGTTTGCTCTATCCCGGGCTTTTTACTGCTGCCCAAGGCTATACCGGCGTCCAAGAGCGCCCTATGATCAACGCCCCAGCCCGCAGATGATCAAGAGAGTGAAGAAGTTGCGTTTACGGTCGAGTCTCAAAAAATCCTCGCTGGTGGCTGCCTGCGTCCTCGGATTGGCCGCGTGTGCCGGGCATCCCACCCCCTCGAAAATCCACGGACTGCCCGAACGTGTAGAGCTCAACGGTGTGCCGGCCTTTCGAGGCGACACCTACCAGGGTGGCCCAGCCGCCTTGGCCAGCATGCTGTCGCAACAAGGCATTGTGATTACACCGGGCTTGCTGGATAAGCCATTGCACCTGCCGGGTGGGGAAGCGGACCTTGAGCGCAATATGCAGATACTGGCGCGTGAGTACGGGATGCTGGTGTATCCGCTGGATGCCAAGCTAACCGCGCTGTTGGCGCAGGTGGCGGCGGGGTATCCGGTGATGGTGCGCATCACCGAGGGCTCGACACTCTGGGCCGAGCCGCGTTATGCGGTACTGGTGGGCTTTAACCAGCAGAACAGTACGGTATTGCTGCGAGTCGCAAGGGACCGGCGACGCCCGGTGGCGTTCAGCGACTTCGAGTCTGCCTGGAACAGCGCCGGGCAGTGGGCGGTGCTGGTCCAGCGCCCAAGCCAGTTGCCGGCCAATCTGGATGCGGGGCGGTGGCAGCAGGCCGCTAACGCAACCGCCCAGGCCGGCCAGGAGCAGGCGGCAGCCCAGGCACTCAAGGTGATGGCCGAAAGACCGAAGCAGCCATAAAGCAAACGGCGCCCGAGGGCGCCGTTTTTTGTACCTGCCAATCGTGTATCAATGGGACTGGGCGACCCCGGTCTGGCGGGCCTTGAGATTCTTGTCGGCCTTGTATTGCAGGGCCACGTCCGGCACCGAGCCACTCTTGCCGGTTTCAATCCACTTGCGGATGCGGCTGGCATCGGCAAAGTGCGTGAACTTGCCGAAAGCATCGAGGATCACCAGCGATACCGGACGATTGCCCATGCTCGTCACCAGCACCAGGCAGTGGCCGGCCTGGTTGGTGAAGCCGGTCTTGGTCAGCTTGATATCCCAGTTGGCCCGGTTGACCAGGTGATCGGTATTGGAAAATCCCAGGGTGTAGCTGGGCTTGCGGAACGACACGGTTTTTTCCTTGGTGGTGCTCAGTTGCGTGAGCAGCGGGTATTTGTGCGCGGCTTGCACCAGCTTGCTCAAGTCGCGGGCGGTGGACACGTTATGGATCGACAGGCCGGTGGGCTCGACATAGCGCGTGCTATTCATGCCCAGGGCCTTGGCCTTGGCGTTCATCGCGGCAATAAATGCGGCATAACCGCCCGGATAGTGGTGGGCCAGGCTGGCGGCGGCACGGTTTTCCGAGGACATCAGGGTGATCAGCAACATCTCCTTGCGCGGCATCTCGCTGTTGAGCTTGACCCGTGAGAACACGCCTTTCATTTCCGGGGTGTCGCTGATGTTGATGGAGATGTACTCGTCCATGTTCTGCTTGGCGTCCAGCACCACCATGCCGGTCATCAATTTGGTGACGGAAGCAATCGGCACGACTACGTCGGGGTTGCTGGCGTAGATCACCTTGTTGGTTTGCAAATCCACCAGCATCGCGCTACCCGAAGCGATATGCAGCTGCGAGGTATCCCGTGGGGCCAGGGTGGTTTCACTGGCGTTGGCGACAGTGCCTGCGAATGCGAAGAACAGGCTGACGAGAGAGAGACGAATATTCACGCGGATGGACTCGCTAAAAGATAGAAAAATACCGGGTGCGACCGGCTTTATGAAAAATGACGTTACATATTATTAGTATGGATCAGAAACCGATAGAGAGCCTTTAAATAAAGGCTGTAAGCCGATGATTGGTTAGGGCTGTACCAATTTTGTACCAATCATGGATTGTTCCAGCTTGCCAACTTCTGACCAGTCGGTAGTTGATGACAACCATTTGGCATAGGTCGTCAGTAGTACCTGGACACTGTGCCCAAGCTGGTCCGCGATGAAAGCAGGGTTCATGCCGGCCATTAAACACATAGTGGCATAGGTATGACGGCAGTTGTACTGAGGCCGTGGGGCTATTTCCAGGGCTTCCAGAGCCTTGACGAACTGGTCACCTGACCGGTTTGCCCATCGGATAAACTCCGAGCCTCCCGATGGTGGAAACACGTACGGCGACTCCTTGCTCAATCTTCGCCGCTGCGTCGCCCGGGATTCCGCAATCTGCCGGGCCTGCTCAAGTGCCTTCAGCGCACGACTGTTGAGCATCACCGTTCTTGCGTACTTGGTCTTAGTGCGCTCTTCTACCTCCCCATCAACAATGATCCGGCAAACGTGCGCTACGCGCTTTTGTTGGTCGACCTCTTCCCAGCGCAGTGCCGCTAACTCCCCAGTCCTCATCCCGCTGTAAAAGGCGAACTCAAAGTAGGCTGCATAGATCCGTGCCGCTGGCTTTTGAAAGTTCGCATACATCCATTCAATGATTGCGTCCGCTTCTTCGCTTGAAAACGGCTCTACCTGTTTCCGCACCTTCTTGGGCAGTTTTATGGGCGTGGCCGGGTTCCGATCTATCAGCTCGTCCTGGACAGCAGCTTTTAGCAAGGATGTTACGCGGGAGATTGCCTCACGCTTGACTGACGGGGACTCCCACACCGTCCGGCTGATTACTTTGCGCAGGACCATTGGCGTGATTGCGTTGATAGGGAGCTGGCCCAGCCAAGGCATCCAGTAGGCGTTGATCGTTGCCAGGTAGTTTCTACGTGTCCCGGGTACGATCTCCAGGCTATTGATCCATGCTTGGGCGTATTCGCCGAAGGTCATCACCAGCGACATCGGGGTGTAGCTGGAGTTTGGGAACAGTTCAGCATATCGCTGATCATCCAAAACCCCATGTTTCGCCAGGCTGATTACTTGATCACGTAGATCGGCTGCCGCCTTGATGCCTTTTGGTGTTTGGGGATGTGCGAGAGTCTCGCAGCGCCGCTCCCCTCGCCAAGTAAAGCGAATTCGGACTGACTGGCCGGCAAACTCAACTCCTGTGGGCAGGCCCATTGGCTTTCTAGCCATGTCTCATATCTCCTGATGCTGTAAAAAATCCGGCCATCTATCTTGTTCCAGACGCCTTCTGGGATTACCCCTCGGTCGCGCTTTCCCTCCAGCGCCCGCTTGGTGGTGCCGATGATCTCGGCCATTCGCGCCTCTGGCACTTTGTCGAGTTGAAACGTTTCCGGTCTTTCCTGGGCCTCTGCCATTAATGCCTCCCGCCGCCCGCCGTAGGCCGCGCTGTCTTGATGATGTGGATGATCAAACCGAAGGTGAGCAGCATCCAGGCGATGGTGCCGGCGAATGCTGCGATCAGGGGTTGTTCGGTACCGGTGGAGAGCAACTCCGGCACCTGCCAGAAAAACCAGAAGGTGGACCCCGCCACGTACAGCACGATGGCCGTCAGGAGCAGGGTGAGTTTCGTTGCGTACATGGGGTGTCCTTGCCGCGCTGGGCGGCAGAAGGTGAGGGTGAATTGTTCAGAAAGTGGATAGGGACGCGGCCATCAAAGGCAGCTAGTCTTCTGTTGTTCGCCCAGCCAGATGTTTCAGAGCAAACGCTGAGTGGCCTCAGATGGCTGGGCGAACTCTTTTGCGTGATTCCTCGCCCGCCGCTCACCGGCAGGCATGTAGGGGGATATGGGGGATAGGCCTGTAATGTCCCTGAAGCAGGGTTTACTATTCCAATAGGAATCCAAGCCAGAAGGGGCAGATTTATATGGATATTCAGAACATCGAAAAGATAAACTTTTCAATAGCGTCAAACCTGACGATAATTTTGATAGGCTTTATCGTTCCGGGATTTTTACTATGGTATATACACAGTCCTGCTTTATTTGAGCGACTCGACTTTTTCAAGTTGTTGATGCTTTCCATAGCGGTATGTTTGCCAACATTCTTGATTCAGTTTGTCACAACTGCGCTTATGTACAGGCTGATTTCAGACTCGCGCCCTGAGATTTCGGAGCTATGGGGTACGCCAGTGGATTGGTTTGTTCGCCATGGATATTCAAATTCCGTGAATATGTATTCCTTAATATTTATTATTTGGCTATTTGACCTTGGGGCGAGATCAGCTGTATGGGTGGTTGCCGCTGGCATAGTGTTTGCGTTTCTGTCTGAGGTTTTCCATTACCGATTATTTTTAAAGAGGCCTAGCTCTCTATATGGTGTTTGGTTAGTTCAGAAACGATAGTCGAACCAGAGGGTGGCGATCATGGCGTCACCCGCTTGAACTCGACCACCCATACCCACGGGTTGGCGTCCCAGTTGCCGCCGACGGATTGCCAGAGATCGCGGAAGGCGGGCACCGGGTACTTGTGGCAGGCGCCACCTTCGTCGCTCGCGCACCACTCGCGTAGCGGGCCTCGGTGAACGCCCTCGGCAGCCGCCTGCTCGTAGGTGATGTCCTGCAACCGCTCGACGCGCACGTCGGTGATCTCCAGCAGGATGCGGCAGGCAGCGCGAGGCATGTGGATGCTCGGTGTCCAGCGCACAGGTTGACTGTCACCGACGTGGTGCCATTGGACGTTCGGCATGTCACCGTCTGCCCGGTACACGTACCGGCTTTTCCAGTCAGGCCGCGCCGGACTCCCCATGGTGCCGATAGGGCCGGTATACCTGCCTTGCGGGATATCCCCTTCGAAAACCTGGGCGTGGCTCTCGCGCACCCAGAGGCGGTCGCCGGGCTTGCCGTGTGGGCAGTTGGCAGGAATAGGCACCAGTTCGCCGGCGGCAGAGGTCTCCCAAAAGCCATGAGGCATCTTGAGTGCCCGGCGCGTGACCGTCTTCCGGCCTTCCAGGACGGCGCGCACCATCGGCGCCGAGAGCAGGATTGGGCGTTCCTTTATTTCAGGCATGACTTCGTCCTTGCCGCTATAGCGGCTGATTTGGAAGGAGAGCGGGTAAAGGATTATTTTGAGCTTGGTGTTGTATTTTCAAGTAGACTTTTATTATCCGAAAACGAGGCTCAAGGATTCGATAAAAATGGAAAAGTGGAGTGGCGTAGATGGTGGGGTATCATTTTTTTCTAATTCTGATAATAAGTTGTTAATTGATAGTCTAGGTGATCGACTCGGCGAGCATTTAATTAAAATATCAAATGAGGGTGGAAAAGATTTTTTTGTGTTATTTGTTTGCGAAACTCTGCGTTGTATGGGGAGTTTACCGTTAAAATTTGATGATAGGTGTGGGTTTAATGTCGAGGATAGTGGCGTTCGATTTTTAGAGCTCTTGAGGCTTTTTAATATTCAGAATTCGGATTTGATACAAGAACTTTTCTCTATTTGTTACAGGTTTGCGATAGAGTATCAGGCGAGCTCGCCTGATGAGCTCCCAGAAAAGTTGCAGGGATTAGTGCTTCAGGTTTCGATTAATGAGAAGTTGTTCAATAATCAAACTCAATTGTCTGTCAGGTTTGCAGAGCATCAAATGCTCATGTTAGTTTTAAAGAGGTATGTTTATCATCCTGGCCTAGAGAATGTACGTGACCTGAAGCTGTTGCTTCAGAGTGTTGTGGAGCAAAAAAAGCGTACTGAGGAAGACTTGACGGTTAGACAAGAGAAAGTAGATCTGCTTAAGGATAGCCTTGATAAATATAGAGATGCTTTTAATTTCTTCGGTTTGTATGATGGATTCAAAAACTTAAGAACTCAAAAAGGCAGAGAAGGGGTTGTAGGGCTTGTTTTACTTTCGGCTCTTGGCCTTTTAATGATGATACCTTTTTTTGTGAAGTTTTATTTGACTTTCAATCCCGTAAAGGATGTTTCGTTGGATGGGGAGTTTTACATTGGGTTGATTGGTTTTGAATTGGTGTTGGCGTACTTTTTCAGAGTTGCACTTCACAACTTTAGATCGGTTAAGACCCAGCTATTACAGATAGATTTGCGTATGACGCTTTGCCAGTTTATCCAAGATTATGCAAGGTATGCAAAAGAAGTGCGCGATGGCAGTCCTGAGCTTCTTGAACGCTTCGATCAAATTATCTTCAGCGGGATTGTAAATAACGACGGGTCAATACCCTCGACCTTCGACGGGTTAGAGCAACTTGGGGGGTTGATAGATAAAGTAAGGGGTAAATAGCTCCGCCATTAGGCCAACTCGCGTCTTACGTTTCTATCTCGAGCTGTGTGTTGCTGGCGGGATGGTAGGATCCGATCACCATCGGAGTATGAGCCGGTGTGGTAGGCCTTGATGATTTACTCAGCCATGGGGAGTCCTTGCCGGGCCATGCCCGGGCGGTGGAGTGGTGTCAATGGGGTAGGCGTGAGAGAAAGTTGCTACTTGTAGGAAGGCCTCCTACAAGCTTTCCCACCTGCTTTAAAAACAGTCGTGACGGCATGCTGGCTTCATTAACCAGGCCGGAGCGCTACCGCATGAAACGACTGACCGAGTGGATAAACCTGATTGCTGCCGTCCTTCGCCTGATTATCGTGATAATCCGTACCGGCTGGCTTTGAGCTACGATGGCCCCTTCCTCTAAATGGGCAGGACCATGACCAAGCACGATATTTACGATGAGATCGAAGGCTTTCAGGTTTGGAACTACATGGAGTGCGACAAGGACGAGGAAGGCCGGGAGACCTGGCGTATCAACGTCGAGGTAAAGCGTGGTGGTGAGGTGGTGGTGCCGGTTGTTGCTGGCGACCGAATCTATGTTGACCGTGGGCTGGCGCAGGTGGCTGGGCGTGAGGTCGGGGCCCGGTTGATTGCTGAGGCGGGCCTATAGGTTTTCTGCGGGCATGGTGAGTGCCGGTCTGGCCATCCCCTGGCGGTTGAGGGGAGGGGGATCAGGCGATTGCGGATAGCGCGAGGATATCCTCTCCACCACGCGCGATGCCGGCGTGCAGTTCCACCTTGCTGCCAGCAAGCATCCCGGCGATCTGGGCGTTTAGGTCCAGCTCTACCGCCTTGCCTTTCCTGGACTTCCCGATTTCCTGGGTAGCAAGATATTCGCTGATCAATGCCTTGTCCTGCGCCTCAACCGCGACCAGGCCTTGGCCGGTGGCTGGGTGCCCGAGCGGATCATCGTCGCCTTGAGGCACAAGAGCTTTCAGCTTCGACTGGACCTCCCAAACCCACGCCAGCGCAAAGTGATCACCGGCAGTTTCTGCCGAATACCGGCTGCGATGGACTCCTGACCTGACGGCCGAGCAGTACTCCTTGCGCGCCTGAGTAAGCTTGGTGTGCAGTGCCTCATACGCGTACAGGGCGATGTTCTGGGCGGGAGAAACGCCGACGAATGTCGCGCACTCAATGATCTGGCCTTTTGCGGAACACCACGTCCGGCGCCGCAGGGTTGTGCAGCTGAACGCGTCTGCTACGGCGATGCTCAGCTGCTGATCCCACGCTGGTCGACGCTTGGCGCGGAACAGGGCGGACTCAACTTCACCTACGTCGCTCAACTTCACATCCATTTCGGTCAGCCGGTATTCGCGCATCAATGCCTGGGCCTGCCGAAGCGCTGTCGCGGCTTCGTTCTCGTTGGCGCTCTGGGCAAGTGCTAAGCAGTGCTTGATCTTGCGGATCGCGCGTTCGAGCTTCTTTTCGTCGATCTGTTGTGCGGACATAGAGGGGCCTCGCCGGTATAGTTCCGGGATTTACAGGGGAGTGGGTTATGAGTTGGGAAGTTATTTCTTGCTGGATAGAAAGCCATCCAAGCCTGGCATCTTGGGTGCAGGCAGCCGGTTCGATTGCAGCAATCTTAGTGGCGATATGGATTTCGAGTTCTGATTCCAGATTTCGTAAAAGATCCGAGAAGTACGCAAGAAGAGATGCGATTGTTCGTTGCAAATGGGTTTTGTCAAACTCAGGAGATATCGTCGAAAAGATCGCGAAATCGCTAAGCGACTCTAGGCCGAGTCATCGGTTAATAAAGATCGATATTGCTCGCTTGGAAAGGCTTCACGGTGAGATTAGAGAGTTGACATTTGGTCCTGGAATGGACTCTGATATTTTCGGAGTTGTTTTGGGGGCTCGGCTTGGAGTGGATCGTTTGAGTCATAAAATGCAAGAGATTTTGGATTTAGAAGATGGAGTTTTGTTTAGCTTAGAGTCTCTAAAAGATCATTTTTCTTGTATAGATAACGCCATTGAAAATTTAAATAACATGGAAAGCGCTCTTAAGTAAATGCTGTGTCGCTCTTGATGGCGCTGACAGAGTACGAGATATGAAGGTGTCTTTACGGATAAGGGGTGTGTATGTCTATGTGCTTGGCAATTACAGACTTAGATTGGGATGTCACCAAGGATGTTTTTGATATTATAGGGACGGTAATTAGTGTTGTGGGTGTTGGTTTTGCCGCTTATATAGGATTAAGTGGCTTGAAAACTTGGCGGTTGCAAACTAAAGGCACTGCGGACCATGATTTGGCTAGGCGTCTGCTAATTGCACTATATGGATACCGAGACTCTATCAGGAAAGTCAGGGATCCAATGATCTTTAGTTATGAGCTGGAACCAGCTAAAGATGAGCAGCCTGATGATGATCCGAAATTTAAAAATATTAATGAAAATCGGAGAGCTTACACTCGTAGATTCGAGAGGTTGAATCAAACGAAAAACTCCTTGAACGTGGCTCTTGTAGAGGCTGAGGCGGTTTGGGGAGGAGAGCTTCAAAGGAGAATCAACGTTATATTTAAACTTGAGCGAGAGCTATACTTACATGTTCGTTCATTTCTTATATCTATGGATCCAAAGGACGAAGATATGCAATTGGCATATCGTCAAATTTTAAAGAAAAGAAGAGATATTTTGTATGAGATTGATACGGCGGATGACCATTTTCATCACGAACTTGTAGCTGGCATAGGGCAGATTGAAGCCTACCTCAGAGAAAAATTACTGCGCTAGCTGGATATTTTTCGGTTGATATTTTAAATATTTTCGGTTCTTTGTCTTGCGATTGTATCAACGTATAGCTTTACTGTTGAGCCTGGATGCGGAGCAAATCGCGATAGCCATCCGGGTGAATGTAGGGTATTGCGAGTTACCGACATCATAGTCGGCTCAGGGAGGGGGGATGAACTTCGTGGACTACTGGAATCAAGTTGTCGTGTTATCTAGAAGGAGCGGTGAATGCCACCAAGCTCTGCTGAGCTTTCTTGAAAAAAAACCTCGGCCATCAGGCGTTGATCTACTGGAGTACGACAGGCTTAGGACGGAATATGCGGAGGCCTTTCGGGAGTGGATCAACTTCAGCGAGGATCACGCTGAAAGTCGATATGGTGGGGAGCAATAGTGGTGTGTCGCAGATATGTTATTGGTAAGCTGATCACGGCTGCCAGCCTGCAATATTGATCTTTTTTCCGTCTGCGCGAGCCTCCAGCACCTGAGAGCGATTGATGGCCGCCTTCCAGGTGAAGCAAATGCCCATGACCTTGCCGGTGGCGCGCTCTACGACGTGATAGGCGCCTTTGCCCTTGTTGATCACCTGGTAACGAATCTCTTGCACTGGCTGCTCCTTGCCGATCAAGGCGAACAGGGCGCTGGTGGCGATGGAGGCTCGGATACGGAGGGCCGCAAGCCCTTCGGACCGTTGTTGAATGGATGGATGCATGGCTCGACCCTCGATGTTGGTTGGCGTGTATTCGTCAGCACCCTGACCGCCTGGTGGGTGCCGGTGGCCCCAGGGGAGGGTGCTGACGGGTAAACGCGAGATGTAAAAAAGCCCGAGGATTCCCCGGGCTTTCGGTGCGCTTCGTAGACCTCCCTACGTCACGCGGTCGACGCTTTGGCGTCTAGGGTGTGTTGTGGTTTACATGGCTGCCAATCCTCCGCGCTGAGTTGTTCGGTCGGCCGGCACCGCCCGGCATGTATCTGGCTTGGTTGCCCGTACCGTGGGCATCCCCTGGATTCGACCGATTGAAGAAAGGGGTTATGCCAGCAGCACTGGCTGCTCGGCCCGGCGCACCATCCGCACCTGGGCGGTACGGCGCTCCGGTGTTCGGCGATCACGGCGCATCGCGTCGTCACCGATCATTGCGTGCATGGCGATCAGGCTGGCCAGGACAAAGCACATCGGCGAGATGATCTGCCGGCGCATGGCCTCGGCCACCATCGCGGTCTGGCGATTCACGCCAAGCTTGAACATGGCGCAGGAAAGTCGCTTGGCTACGGTGCAGGCCGCCACGTCGTACTGCCTGGCTATTTCCTTTGCCGTCTTGCCCTGGGCAGCGGACAGCAAGTACTGAAGCTCTCGCGGCGCAAGACCACGGCCGAGATGACCCTTCCATGCGCCGTTAACGATTGTTGCTTCCATCGTTGTGACTCCCGGTTGTTTTCCGAAAGCGCCCGATACAGGCGCTGACGTGAAATCTTCTGGTGTCGCTTGCCGGCTTCCCGCTACTGGCGCTGCCGCCGGCGCCATCAAATTGTTCGTCCAGCCGCGGGCCTTTCGGCTTGTTCTCCCGCTGGATAACTCGTCTTGGTGTTTTACGCTGCACACCCGGGTCAGTTGCCAACCCTCTGAACCGTTGAGGCCGGTTCATCGCTGCCTTCCATCTGGCCGGTTGTTATCCGGCGATGGATGTAGTTAACCATCGGTTTATTAATTCGGTCAATACCGATGGTTAACTATTTTTGGCTGGCGAAAAAAATCCCGCTCAAAGGCGGGATTATTTTGTCGTGCGCGCTATCACCAGAGAGCTGAGGACCAGAAGACTCTGCCAAGCACAGCGATTTCATTCTTGAGCATGTCGGCCGGTGTGTACTCCTCGTCGGGATGCTCCTCCCGGTTGAAGCTTCGCATTCTTACTCCGCCGCCCGGGAGCCTGTAGAGGGTTTTGACGCGAAGCTGACCGCCGTGGTCTAGCGCATACATCTTTCCATCAGTGATTGATGTTGTGCCGCGATCAACACCTACGGTGCTTCCATCAGGTAGCACGGGCTCCATACTGTTGCCCGCGACAGTTACACAGACCGCTTCTGAGGGTTGAACGCCCTGGCGCCGAAGGGTCTTTTTTCCGAATCGAAGCTTTTGCTTGGAGGACTGCTCGATAGCGGTCCGTCCCGTACCTGCGGACAGTTCCACTTCCTTTAGGAATGGCACGTAGACCTCGTCGTCATCCAGTGGCGTGTCATCGTCCCAAACATCCATTGGGCCGACCAAGACTGCGTTGCTCACCGCGGCAGTGCGCTCTGTCGCAGCCCTGGTGAGCTTGTCAATTTCCTCTGCGAGCCTAGGGCTGAAGCGCTCAACCGGCTCCTGCATCTGCTCTGATAGAACTGCTGCGAACTGAGCGTTTAGTGGATTGATGCCTTTGAAGTAGAGGTTCACGGCGGACGGAGTCATCCCGGCCGCATCCGCGATTTTCCGCTGACTCAGCTTCAATTCGTTTTTCTTTGCCAGGAAAAGCTCGTGAGCGGCAACGCACTCGGCAAGCCTGTCTGGCGGGAGGATTCGTTTCTTCGTCATGCACTCAATCTATAACCACTGGTTAATGGCTGGAAGAAACCATCGGTATTGAATAATAATTAACAGATGGTTAATATCGACCTAAAGGTAATTTGAGGCACGACCATGAAAGAAAGCTCGCTCGATGAGTTTGTTGCCAGCAAGGGGCAGTCGGAAGCCGCCAGGCAGCTACGAGTGTCCCCCCCAGCCATACACAAAGCCATCTCGGTAGGAAGGGACATCCGCGTCATTGAGAACCCTGATGGAACATTCAAAGCGACTGAATTGCGACCTTTTCCATCCCAGGCTGCACGGTTCGGTGTTGTCGAGTGAGGCAATTATCTGGCGAATTCCTCAGAGGCAGAAGCGATTCGACGTCAGCTGTTAATTCATACAGTGCATAGGAAGGGAATAGAGATGGCTAAGAAAGGAGAGGCGGGAGCGCCCATTCAGAACGCTCCGTTTATGGTCAGTGTTTCGGACCCGGGGGAGACGATAAACCGGAGCTTTCTACCTTATCCACCGATCTTTGCAGTACCTCGATCAGTTCCCGTGCTTGTTGGACGGACACCCATAACGCCTGAATCGCAGGCATAAAAAAACCGCCTGGCAGGGCGGTTCAGTACAACGTTTAGCGGGGTCAATAATGATCAATCAAGACAGAACAGTCAACACCTTCAGGAGCTCCGCGACACCTTCGGCACAACCTGAAAAGGTGTCGCGACACACAATTCCATCCCCTGCGGTCAATCAAATTATCAAAGTGAACTCGCTGTGAGCGTCCAAGCAATGTCATGGGCGCTTTCTCTGCCCATCCAGTCACTCAAAGATTCCAGCGCTCGGCATGTATTGCTGTGCTTGGCCAACTACGCCGGCTCCAATGGTGCTGGTGCGTTCCCGTCGGCAAAAACCCTTACCGATGACACTGGTCTTTCCGAGCGAACAGTCCGTATCAAGCTTGATCTGCTGGAAGAGTGCGGCCTGATCGTTCGCGGAAATCAGGCATTGGCCGCGGTGTACATCGACCGTCATGACCGCCGCCCGGTGGTGTATGACCTCATGATCAAGCGGGGTGCAGCAACTGCACCCCGTCCAGATGTAACGGGGTGCAGCCTTGGTCAGGACGGGGTGCAGCCTGCGACAGAACGGGGTGCAGCCACTGCACCCAATACATCATCTAACCATCAATTAACCGAAGAGCAGCAGCGCGAGCTTGCGGAGTTGATTGCCGAGCAAGATCGCCAGGCCCTGGAGTCCCAGGGTGATCGCCAGCGCTTCGCCATGTTCGCCGACTTCGTTCCGTCGGAACACGCGTTGCAGACTCAACTGAAAATCGCGGGCCTGCCAGTCGACTCGATGACCGACGAACTGCTGGCTGGCTTCAAAGGTTTCTTCGTCGCCAAAACATCCGTACTCGATACCGCTGCTGGCTGGTGCTTCAAGTTGGTCGGCTGGATCAAGCGCGAGCGAGCCCAGGCCGCGGGATCCGCCTCGGTGGAAGAGGGGCCCGCCGGTGAGGACTGGGCATCGAAAGGGGTACGGCTATGAACCGAGCCAACAAACCTGTCGTGGCAAGCCGTCTGGTTGCTCGCCGTCAATGCGATCCGACCTACCAGGGCCCTGACCAGGCTCAGGCCATTGTTCCTGTCGATCCTGCCACTCAGGCAGTCATCGACGACCTGTTCCTCCGGTTGCGCGGGGCATGTGGTGCCTGGCGACAGTCCTGGCCCACCGAGGCTGTCATGAACGCCTCTAAGCTTGAGTGGCTGGGAGAGTTCATGCGCTCAGGCATCAGCCGTATGGAACAGATCGATCACGGCATGCGGGTAGTGAGTGCGAGCAAGTCAGCTTTTGTGCCGGCCCCTGGTGTTTTTGTCAGTTGGTGTTTCGCCCCTGAAGGCTTGGGCCTTCCGAGTGTCGAGTCTGCTTACGCTCAGGCACTCCGCAACTGTCATCCCGCCATGCGCAACTGTTCGAAGTGGTATCACCCAGCCGTATACCACGCAACGGCGGCCACCGGCTTCCACAGCCTGCCGCTGCTCTCCCGTGAGCTGGGCCTGGCGAGCTTCGAAAAGCAGTATCTAAACCAATGCCGTCGAATCTGGCAGGGCGAGAGTCTTGAGCCCGTTCCGGTTGCCGAGCTTGCTGCACCAAAACCAAAAATCACCCCCGATGTAGGCAATAGGGCCTTGGCCGAACTGCGCGCATGCCGCGCCGGAGGCTCCCGTGGTTGATCGTCTTCTGGCAACGCCCGACCCCCGCCTGTACCCATACGCGGTCTTTTGCTGCTCGTTCAAGTTCGACCTGGGCGACACACCGGACCATGCCCTGGCGCTTTTCGCTGACCGCAACATGGCTGCTCGATACGGCTGCGGGATGTGGCCTGAGACGTACCAAGTGATTGATTTGCGTACCTCCCAGAAGGTTGCCCCATGACCCGCCAGACCAAGCTGACCAAGGCCGCGCGCGGTCGAGATTGCCAGGTCCGTCTGCCGGACTGCCCAGGCGACACCGAAACCGCTGTGTTGGCCCATTACCGCCTGGCGGGGAACTGCGGAACGGGCATGAAGCCGCCGGACCTGATTGGGGCCTGGGCCTGCGAGTACTGCCACAGCCTGAGCGATGGCCGCACCAACCGAAACACCCTGGGCATGAGTTACGACGAGATCCGCCTCTATCACGCCGAGGCCGTCCTGCGGACTCAGGCCATTTTGATCAAAGAAGGAAAGGTGAGCGTTTGAGCACCCAAATCAAAACCCTGACGGTGAAGCTGTCGGATGCCGAGATCGCCCGCAATGCCAAGCTTGAGCATGTGCGCGACCTGCGGGACGCCGGCCACCCGTCGCTGCACTTTCGTTTCGCCAAGAATCGCGCGCGCGGCTCCTGGTACCTGCTCTACAAGCGCAAATGGCATCGCATCGGCGGCTTTCCCGACCTGAATACCAAGCAGGTGATCGCCGCACTGCCGGCGGTGCGCCTGCGGGTAGCTGCCGACGGCGCGGCCAGCGTTTCGGGGTGGGTGACCGTGGGTGAACTGCTCGATTGGTTCGGTGATCGCATGGCCAAGTCGCGTTCGCTGTCCGACAAGCGCCGGGCTGCGGGCAAGTCGGCTATCAGTTGCCAACTCAAGCCGCGTTTGGACGATCTACTGCTGCGCGACGTGAGCGCCCAGACCCTCGACAAGCTGCTGATGTGGCCGGCGCAGGCTGAACTGTCGCTGTCCTACGTGCAGCAGCTGTACCGCCTGCTCGCGGTGGCGTTCCGTCAGGCCCGTAAGCTGGACCTGATCCCGGTCAACCCGATGGCGGAAATGAAGTTCGTCAACTTCACCACGGCGCGGATCCTGCCCAAGCCGGCGCGGTTGCGTGACGTGCAGTTGCAGGACCTGGTGAACCTGTTGGCCGAGCGCTTCGACAGTGCGCCGGGTGACGCGATGCTGGCCTTGATGATGCTGTGCCACGGCACCCGGATCGGTGAGACCCGTCAGTCCCGCTGGGCCGATATCGCGCTGCCAGAGCGTGAGTGGTTCATCCCGGCAGAACACACCAAGACCAAGACCGAGCTGCGGGTGCCACTGACCGATCAGGTGTGCTCGCTCCTACAGCTATACCGCACCCGGCAAAACGCCCGGGGCTACGAGGGGCCGCTCCTGTTTCCCTCACGTCGGGGCAAGGCACTCAGCGACAACCAGGCGAGCGCGGTATTCACACGGCTAGGGCAGGGCGCCTGGACCAGTCACGACCTGCGCAAGGTGGCCCGTACCGCGTGGACTGACCTCGGCGTCGACGGCCACATCGGCGAGATGCTGCTCAACCACTCGCTGGGCAAGATCGCTTCCACTTACATCAACACCCAGGCCAAGGAGCAGCGCCGCCTGGCCCTGGTGAAGTGGCACAACTGGCTAGATCAGCGTGGCTTCAAGGCGATCCACATGCAGACAGGCGTTAGATATGAAGATTCGCAAAACATCGTAGACGCCTTGAACGGCGGGGCCTGCGAGCCAGAACCACAATTTGTTAAGGGCGAGGTTTTAAAGCGTGCAGAAACTACAGGTGCCTGGCTTTAAGCGGGAGCGGATCGAGCTTGAACCCTGCTCGGTTTGCAAGGGTAGGGCGGTAGTTACGGGGGTGTTTTATGAGCTGGTTTGCACGGATTGCAACGGCTCAGGTTGGGTTGTTCAGGGGACCAAGTTGGTGCTTTCTGTCGACGAGTTGGTCACCCAGTTGAGTTTCAAATTGCAACAGGCACAGCGTGAAGTCTTGGCGTTAAGCACGCCTCCAGCACCAATAGGGCCACAGAGCCAATACGAGCAACCAAACCGTCTGGGAGCAGGCGGAACAAATTACACAGGGGATTGAGAGCATGATGATTCGAAAACCGGCAGGCCGGCCATTGGGGGATACCGAATACCTGCTTGAACAATGGGGATGGTGGAGAATGGACGGGATGGGTGTGCCGGGTTACACGTCTCCTACTTTGGCCCTGATGCGGCAAGCGGTAGCACAGGTTTCAGCTAGTAAGAATTACTGCATAACAGATGAGTGGGCCCTAGCTATTGATAATGCTGTGGCCAGACTCACTCATCGGGACCAACAGATGGGAGACGTGATTTGGCTGTACTACGGCGAAAAGTGGCCAATGTTGCGAGTGGGGAAGTATTTTGGACTCAGTGAGGGGAAAGCACGTGAGTTGGCGAGGGCCGGTGCTGCTTGGGTCGACTGCGCTGTTAGTGAAGTGCGTAAATTGGCTTGAGTGAAATTCTGAAGTGCGATGACGATATGGTATGCGGTAGATTTAGGTGCGTCATATCGTCATCTGGTTTGAGGATTTTAGTTGACTGCACCTGATGAGATTATATTTAATGCGCGTTCAGCTTCTCTCTTTAGTTTCTCTGGAATCGTTCTGTCGATTCTCTCTTTGACTAAAGGAGCTTCAGTGTTGGATCGTTTGTCTTCAAGTAGTTTGACGACATCTAATGCCCATGGCGCTTCAGACTTTAGCATTTTACTCAGTAGGCCGCCTGAATATCTTCTGTTAAGCGCTCGAGATATGTGTGACCAGTTTCTTGGGTGAGATGCTAGCCATGCTTCAACAAATTTCTCTGCTGGTATTAAATGCAGGATTTCCACTTCGGAGAATGTATTGTCACCGCTACGTGTATTGGTAACGTTTTCGGCGAACTCCATCCCGTTGTTGAGTACTAACTCAAGCAGTTTGTTGGCTTCATGTGGAAGTGCGTTGTTGAGCACTTGTTTTTGACTGGATTTCAAATGGTCTACTGTTCTGTCAAAATGGTTTCTGTACGATCGCTTGACCCAAAAAGCATAACCTTCGTATGTTTCATAGGAGAAGTCATAGTTACGCTCAAAGCCAATGTTGGGGACGGGAAACCGTTTTTCTTGTATCAGGTCGTGCATGTATTTCATATTTTCACATTCGACTTCTTCGAAGGTCATCTTAGTTAGTCCGATGTCTGCGAATAAATACCGAAATGCGAATAGATGTAACATTTCACCAATATTTATGACTGATCTATCGGAAAATTGTTTTTGAAGTGTGTCGAATGCTTTTTTTGACTGTTCTTCGTCAATGTCGTCGAAGTGCATGAAAATCAGCCATGGCTTGACTTCGGTTGCTTTGAAGAAGTGTGGTGAATTGTTGATGCATTTTTGAATTTCGGCCGAAATGTAGTTTCCATTAATAAGCGTATTTATTAATGCAGAGTCACTTAATATTTGATTGTCTAGCTGAATTTCGGTGTATCGTTTTGAAGCTGTGATTAGATTTGGCTCATATTGAGTCTTTTCGACCTCTTGGTCACTGCGGGTTCTAAATTTTATCGCCGTGAGCGCTCTCCCTGATAAATCCTTTTGGCTCATTCTCGAGCATCTGACCTCTAAATTTAATGCGGTAAAAAAGCAAATTAATTCTGAAATTGCCTCATTGTTTTTTAAGTGTAGATTAGATAGTGAGGATAGAAGTCTCTCAAGATCCTCGATCGTGTATTTAAGTACTCTAAGTGAGTGTGTTTCTGATTGGTCGTAAATTCCGAGGATATCATTCTTTGAGTTGATTATTAATCGCTTGATTTCGCTATTTTTGAGCTCGGATGTGAAGTGTTGGAATGCGTCTTGTGTCTGGGGAATAACTTTAATCGTCTGTCCAAAAACCTTTTCTTTACTTTCTTTAAGCTCGTCTTCTATTTTGGAGTCATGAGCGATGACTATCACGCGACAATTGTGATGTTCAATGTACTTGTTAAATGTTCCCAGGAGGTCTTTGAAGTTGATGTTGCATCTTTCTAAATCATCAAATACTAATATTTTATCAGCGTCAACTTTTTCGCGGATGACCGCATTTGCTATGCCTGAAAGAATTCCCCCAGCACTTATGGAACCAAAGCCTAAGTCAATTCCGGTTTCTCCGACGCCGCTTGCTGCATTTTTGATTTTTGATTTTAGAGGGAACATTTTTGCAAATACGGCTGAATATATTTCTTCAGTTGTTTGAAGTCCGAATAAGCTTATGTAATGCATTTCGTCTTTGGTAAGTGTTTCTTTAAGTTGGTATGTTTTGCCCGAGCCCCACTCGCCAGTTATTAAAACACCATAGCCGGGGTTGATTTTTGTCTTGTAGTAGTCAATATAAAGTTTCAGATGGGACTCTGTTTTCACCCTGTTTCTTCCGTCCTGGTTCGATGTTTCATCTGACATCCTTTTCGGATTTTTAGTCATGGGTATCTCCTGGCGTAATCCTGATTAGATTTGGGCGTGTAGCTGGGACGCAGACTGGGGCTGACGTTAAGATCGATAATCGCATATGTGCTGTGCAGAAAGTACTTTTCCGCGCGGAATAGATCTGTTTTTATACCAGCGTGAATGGCTGTGGATGCAGCACGCGCTTGTCAAACCGAATCATTAAGACAGGCTTGTTATTTCTTTTTTTTGAGCCCCGCTAAGAGCGGGGCTTTTTTGTTTTCGGCCTCACGACTGTCTCCTTGCATAAAGCGGATGCCAGACTCGTGGAGGCCGTCCTATTTGAGGACTCAAGATGAACTCCGAGCATCAGGCGCTGACCGATGTACCTTTGTGGTTGTTGGTTCTGCTGAGCCTCGCCGGTTTGTCTGGAGAAATGCTTCGCGCATCAGGCAGCGACCTGGGCCTTCGCCAAATCCTTCAGCGGGTAGCGCTGCGCTTTCTCGCTTCTGGACTTTTGGGTATGGCAACGTTGCTGCTTGCAATGGCCCTTTGGAACAACCTTTACCTTGCGGCCGGTTTGGGCATCGTAATCGCCGTGATAGGCGCGGATGTTGCTGGTGGCCTGTACACGCAATTCTTGGCGCGCAAGGCGGGCGTTAGCGATCCGTCCTCAGGCCGCACCACTGACAGTCAGTAGATCGACAGAGCAGGGAAGGGACGATGTTCAAGGTTGACATGTCGCTGGACGCGTTCCCCGTTTCTGCGGGCATGCGCGAGCTGGAGAAAAAGCAAATCCCATTTGTGATGGCACGCACCGCGACCTTACTGGCCCAACGTGTCAAGAAGGGCACAATCACGGTTATGCAGAAACGCCTGGACCGGCCAACCCCGACCACGCTGAATAGCCTGTTCGTAAAGATGGCCACCAAGGCGCGAGCCGCTGAGGTCTACTTCAAAGACTCATGGGCGTCGGGCATTCCTGCTGACACTTACCTACAGCAGGCGGTGAGTGGTGGTCTGCGGCCTCACAAGCGTTTCGAAAAATCGTTGATAGCGCGCGGCAACATGCGCAGTGGTCAATTCGCCGTACCCACTACGGCTTTTATGAATCGGTACGGCAACGTGTCACGCGGCACGATGCTGAAGATCCTGTCGGGCCTTGGTGCTGCTGAGTCGACGCGGGGCTATCAGGCAAACGCCAGTGGCAGTGCTCGAAGTCGGCGCAAGGGCAACGCCCATCGTTTCTTCTCAGGTGATGTTGAAGGCACGCAGGGTGTTTGGGAGCGCAAGTCGATGGGCATGGGCGATGCAGTGCGGCCGGTGTTCATCTTCAGCGAGTCAGCGCCCAGGTATCGAACCATTTTCCCGTTCTTCAAGATCGGGCAGAACATCGTCAACGCGAACTATCAGGCTGACGCAGCCACCGCCTGGGCTGAAGCGATGGCTTCGGCTCGTTGATGGCTATAGTCGCCAGAAGTCAAAGAAAAGGTGACAAAAATGGCCTTTTCTTCGGATTTCATCGCCGCTTTCGCTTGACAGGTAGGCCTGGACGAGAAACCAAAGGTACTCCCGGACCCCCACCCCTCATGGGGGTAATTCGGGCCCCGCGTCTTCGCTATATATGACCCATTTTCAAAGGTTGGTTGTTGTGTAGTTATGGCTAATCAATCGATCACCCGCAAACCGGAGTGGCTGAACAAGTCACGGATGGCGGACAGCCTCGGGATTACCACGCAAGCCTTCGATAAATGGGGCGTGACGCCCATCGCCAAGATCGGCCGGGAGTCGTTCTACGACGTGCGTTCTGTGCTGGATAACCGGCTGGTTCACAAGGGCGAGAAACAACAACCGCTCGATGACGACGGGCAGCCCATTGATCCGCTGATAGAGTACAAGCAGGCACAGCAGAAACTGCGGTTGACCACTGAGCAAGCCGATGCCCAGGAAATGCGTAACAGGGTGAAGGCTAAAAAGTTGGTGCCGGTGGACTTTTGTCTTTTCGCCCTGGGCAAGTTGAGCGCCATGCTCGGCTCAACCCTGGACACCATTCACATCAAAGTGAAACGCAAGCACCCGGATATCGAGGTGCGTCACATCGAGGCTATCCAACGTGAAATAGCCGTCACGCGGAACGAAGCGGTCAACCTGGCCGAAACCTTGCCGGAGCTTCTAGATGAGTTCGTCGAAGCCCTGGATGAGGGCGCTGATTGATAGCGTCCGTAAGGGCCTAACCGGTCTCTATAAGGAGCCGCCACTGACCGCGGTTGAATGGGCGGACAAGCATTTTTATCTGTCGTCCGAGTCTTCCTATCAGGAAGGGCGATGGACCACGGCGCCGTTTCAGGTCGCCATTCTCAACGCGATGGGCAATGACCTGATCGCTGTAGTCAACGTGTTGAAGTCGGCACGGGTGGGCTACACCAAGATGCTGGTGGCCAACAAGGGCTACAAAATCCAGCACAAGAAACGCAACGTATTGTCGTGGTGCCCAACGGACCCCGATGCCGACACCATGATGAAGCGGCATATCGAAACGATGATTCGGGACGTTCCCCTGGTGCGCGCCTTGGCGCCCTGGTACGGGGTGAAGCACCGGGATAACACCCTGGACGAAAAGCGTTTTGATAACTCGAAAATGTTGTGGTGCCTGGGTGGCAAAGCCGCGCGCAACTACCGGGAGAAAAGCCCCGATGAAGTCATCTACGACGAGTTGTCGAAGTTCGACGCCGATATAGAGGGGGAAGGCTCCCCGACAATGCTGGGGGATAAGCGCCTTGAGGGTGCAACGTTCCCTAAGTCGATTCGCGGGTCAACGCCTGGTGTGATCGTTGCCGGCGGTGAGGACGACGAGTCAGTGGGGGAGGGCTGCCAAATCAGCCGCGCGGCCGATGAATCGCCGCACTTCCTGCGGTTCAACATTAAGTGCCCATGCTGCGGCACAGAACAACACCTGAAGTGGGGCGCCTTCGACAAGCCTTATGGCATGCGCTGGCGGCTCGATGGGTATGGCCAGGTAGAAAAGGCCTGGTATTTGTGCGAGTCCGGTAACGGTTGCTCGTTTGAGTACCATGAAATGATCCAGGCCTCAGTTACTGGGCGCTACATCTGCGAGCGCCAAGGCATTTGGACCCGCGACGGCATGGAGTGGTTTTCTGCTGATGATCAGCCGATCACTACGCCGCGATCTGTCACGTTCCACATCTGGACCGTGTATTCCGAGTTCGTTACCTGGGCTTCGGTGGTCAGTGAATGGCTGAAGGTCGGCAAGGACCGGGGAAAGCTCAAGACCTTTATCAACACTACCTTGGGCGAAGCCTGGGAAGAGGACCAAGGCGAGAAACTGGAATGGGAAGTGCTGGCCAAACGGCGTAGTAACTACCTGAAGGTGCCCGCCCGTGGCGTTGCATTGTTCGGTGGGATTGATACGCAAGATGACCGGTATGAGGGCCGTGTATGGGCATTCGGCGCCGGTGAGGAAGCGTGGTTGATTCACCGTTGGGTGCTGACCGGCGACCCTGCAAGCGTTGAGCTGCGCAAGAAAGTGGGTCAAGAAATACGCCGCCAGTTCACCCGCGAAGACGGCACGCTAATGCGTGTAGAGCGCTGGTGCTGGGACTCCGGCGGCCACTATTCGGACGAAGTGCGTAAGGAAAGTAAAAAGCACGGCGTCACCTGGGTTATCCCGGTGTTCGGCGCTGCGACCTACGGCAAGAAGATTGCCACCTTTCCGAAGAAAAAGACCAAGGGCGACCGGGTGTACCTCACTGAGGTAGGCACGGACAACGCCAAGGAACTGATCTACAGCCGCTTGAAAATCGAACCGGACGGCGCCCGCGCGGTGCCTGAGTGCATCCACTTGCCGCTTAACGAGCTGGTGTGTGACGAAGACGAAATGAAGCAGCTGACCAGCGAGCGTAAAGAATGGGTGGTCTCCAAAGGCCGCCGGGTTCAGCGCTGGACCAGCGGCCGCCGCCGAAACGAAGCCCTCGACTGTTTTGTGTACGCACTGGCCGCTCTGCGGATCAGTCAGGAGCGTTTCGGCTTGGATCTGGAGCATCTGGCTCTAGAGGCTCAGTTTGTTCCCGCCACGGGCGCGTGGCAGGTGCCTGAAGTGCCGGAACTGGACGAGCCAGAAGAATCAGAGCCGCCGATTGAGTCGGCGCGGCCTGAGCCCTCATCAACTCAAGCCGACGCCCCTGGCGACTGGCATAACGTGGAAAGTAACGGATGGCTATAAACGCGCAGGAGATGCTGGACAAGTATCTGGAGGCAGAGACCGCCATTCTGCTGGGTAAAACGACCATTTTTAATGGCCGGACTCACACCATGGCCGAACTGCCGCAAATCCAAGCAGGGCGACGCGAATGGGAGCGGCGGGTTAACGCCCAGCGCGCTGCCGCGCAGGGCAGTCCGGGCTATGCCCTGGCTGACTTTCGTTGAACTTCCTCGACCGCTGTATTGCGGCGGTTAGCCCGAGTGCTGGGTTACGGCGCCTGGCGGCACGTAGTGGCATTCAAGCGTTTGAGGCTGCTGAGGTCACCCGCACACACAAGGCAAAGCGACAAACTCGAAGCGCTGACAGCTCGTTGCAGCGTGACGCGGAATCGCTGCGCGGCCAGTCCCGCAAACTGGACGAGGATCACGACCTTGTTACCGGTATCTATGACCGGCTAGAAGAACGCGTAGTCGGGGGCGCGGGTATCGCTGTTGAGCCACTGCCGTTGGACCACGCGGGCAATATTCACTTGGCGTTCGCGGCCCAGATTAAAGACCTGTGGGCTGAGTGGTCGTTGCGGCCGGAAACCTCGGGGGAGTTGACTCGGGCGCAGATGGAACGCTTGGTGTGCCGAACCTGGCTGCGTGATGGTGAGGCGCTGGCCCAGAAACTGTTGGGCAAAGTGCCCAACTTTAAGCACTTGCACAAAGTGCCTTTTACCCTGGAGTTGCTGGAGCCGGATTACCTGCCCTGGAGCTATAACGACGAGTCTAAAGGGATTTGCCAGGGCATCACGCGGGACGCCTGGCGCCGAGTCGTCGGTTACAACCTGCTGAAGCGTCACCCAGGTAGCGCCTTAGGCTTCAGCATGTCGGTGGATACCAAGTTTGTGCCCGCTGATCGGATGTTGCACATCGCATACCGCAAGCGGATCGGGCAGAACCGTGGCCAGCCCTTGTTGCACGCAGTGCTGACGCGTTTGGCAGATATCAAGGACTACGAGGAAAGCGAGCGCATTGCCGCCCGTATCAGCGCTGCCCTGGCGATGTTCATCAAGAAGGGCTCAACCGACGACTACGTTGTTGCGCCTACGACTGCCGGCAAGGACGGCCAGGCCACCGGTGCCCGAAGTATTCCGATTGCCCCAGGCATGGTGTTTGACGGGCTATTGCCCGGCGAAGACGTTGGGATGATCGAAAGCAACCGGCCGAGCCAGTTTGTGGAGAGCTTCCGCAATGGTCAGTTGCGGGCTGTAGCAGCGGGCACGCGTGTTGGCTACTCCACGGCTACCCGAAGCTATACCGGCACTTATTCGGCCCAGCGTCAGGAACTGGTGGAGTCACAGCTGGGTTATGACCTGCTGCAGCATGAGTTCATCGACTACTGGTCGCGCAAGGCTTACCGGGCCTTTATCGAAATGGCGCTGGTCAGCGGCGTACTCGTACCGCCGGGCGACGTGAATATGGATTCGGTTTACAGCGCGGTCTATCAGGGGCCGGTGATGCCCTGGATTAATCCGGTGCATGAGGCCAACGCCTGGAACTTGCTGGTTGAGGCTGGGTTTTCCGATGAGGCCGAGGTGGCGCGAGCGCGTGGGCGCAACCCGCAAG
This sequence comes from Pseudomonas sp. WS 5010, assembly GCF_012985565.1. Classification (NCBI taxonomy): domain Bacteria; kingdom Pseudomonadati; phylum Pseudomonadota; class Gammaproteobacteria; order Pseudomonadales; family Pseudomonadaceae; genus Pseudomonas; species Pseudomonas sp. WS 5010. The sequence goes on from NZ_JAAQWQ010000001.1 coordinate 798,946, forward strand.
AGCTTAAGCGTTCGCGTCAGGCGGAAATCGAAAGCAACCGGGCGAAAGGGCTGGTTTTCAGCTCCGACGCCTATCACAAGTTCTACGGGAAAGTGACTCTCAATGCAGACCTATCAAACGAAAAAGAGAAAGTGTGAAACCCCGCCGCTGATGATGCCTATGGCGTCGGTTCAGTCGTCGGTTTCGTCCGTGATCACGGCCGCCAACCAGCCAGTGGAAAGTTGGTACTCGATGCGCGCCATGGCGCGCGGCAGTGTCGAGATTCTGCTTTATGACGAGATCGGCGGCTGGGGCATTACCGCCAAGCAGTTCGCCCAGGATCTGGCAGCCTGTGGTGACGTGTCACAAATCAATCTGCGTATTCACTCGCCCGGTGGCGATGTGTTTGCCGGTATGGCGATTTACAACACGCTCAAGGCCCACCCGGCCCGCGTAGATGTGTACATCGACGGCCTGGCGGCCTCAATGGCCAGCGTGATCGCGATGGCAGGCGACAAGGTTTACATGCCTACCAACGCGATGATGATGATCCACAAGCCCTGGGGGGCGCAGGGCGGTGATGCGGACGACATGCGCCGCTATGCCGACCTACTCGACAAGGTTGAAGGAACGCTGGTTCAGGCCTACGTCAGCAAGACCGGCAAGAGCGCGGAGGAAATCCACGCGCTGTTGAAGGATGAAACATGGATGGATGGCAGCGAGGCGGTGGCAGTCGGCTTTGCTGATCAGTTGATTGATCCGCTGGTAGCTGCCGCACAACTCAAATCGAAACGCATGCAGGAGTTTGAACACATGCCGCCAGAAGCTTTTAACAGCCTGATGAACCCGCGTAACCAAGTGCCGGCCCCGGCCCAGGCTCCAGCACCCGCGCCTGCACCGGCTCCGGCAAATTCCTTGTCCGCTGATCAGATTCGCGCCCAGGTCATTGCCGAGGAAGGCGTGCGCCGTACCGGCATCACTGCCGCTTTCGGCGGTTTTGCGACGGCTCATGCTGAGCTGTTGCAGGCTTGCGTAGCTGACATGTCCTGCACTGTTGAAAGTGCCCGAACGCAGCTGCTGGCTAAGTTGGGCGAGCAGTCCACACCGTCCAATATTCCGGGCCTGCACGGTCATATTTCCAACGGCAATCTGGTTGGCGATTCGGTGCGTGCTTCCCTGGAGGCGCGTATCGGCATTGCCCAAATCGAAGCCAGTAACGGGCTCAATCATATGCGCCTGAACGAGCTGGCGCGTGCCTCCCTGACCGAGCGTGGCATTCTGGTGGCGACGCTCAACCCGATGCAGATGGTCGGCATGGCCTTCACTCACAGCTCCAGCGACTTCGGTCAAATCCTGTTGGATATCGCCGGAAAGTCGGTTTTGACCGGCTGGGAAGAAGCCCCGGAGACGTTCCAGCTCTGGACCAAAAAAGGCCAGTTGAGCGACTTCAAAACCTCTTCGCGTGTCGGATTGGGCGAGTTCCCGAGCTTGCGCGAAGTGCGCCCGGGCGCCGAGTACAAACACATCACCCTGAGTGATCGCGGCGAGCCGATCACGCTGGCCACCTACGGCGAGCTGTTTTCGATCACCCGTCAAGCGATCATCAACGATGACCTGTCGATGTTGAGTGACGTGCCTTACAAGATGGGCCAGGCAGCGCGCGCGACCATCGGCGATTTGGTTTACGCGGTGCTGACCAGTCCGCCGAAGATGCGCGACGGTAAGTCGTTGTTCGACAGTTCGCGTAAGAACAACGCGGCCGGTCCGGCGTCTGAGCTGTCCATTGCCAGCTTGATCGCTGGTAAGACTGCAATGGCCTCGCAAAAAACCCAGGTTGATGGTGGCAAGCCTCGCACCTTGAACATTCGCCCTGCCTACGTGCTGACCCCGGTGGCCCTGGAAGACAAGGCTAACCAAATCATCAACTCGGCTTCTGTGCCGGGCGCTGATGCTAACTCTGGCATCATCAACCCGATCCGCGGCTTTGCCAAAGTGATCGGTGAGCCGCGTCTTGATGACGCGTCGGCAACGGCCTGGTACATGGCGGCTAAGCAGGGTAGCGACACCATTGAAGTGGCTTACCTCAACGGCATTGATACGCCGTATGTGGAGCAGCAAAACGGCTTCAGCGTCGATGGTGTGGCCAGTAAGGTGCGTATCGACGCAGGTGTTGCACCTGCTGACTTCCGTGGCCTGTACAGCGCCGCCGGCAAGTAATAACCACTGTCCCTGATAACCCCGCCTAGTGCGGGGTTTGTTGTTTTTGCGTTCTGGAGAATTGAACGATGGCTAAGAATTATCAAAGCGCCGGGCAGCGGGTCAGCTTTATCTCACCAACTGCCGGCACGACTTCCGGTGTTCCGCTGGCAATTAATTCGCTGGTGGTGGTGCCGCTGGATACCACCAAAAAGGGCGAGCCGTGTGTGGGCGCCCTGGGCGGTTCGTGGTTGCTTCCTGTAACCGGAGCCTTGAAATTGGGCGCTAAGGTCAGCCTGTTGGCCGGTGGCCTTGTGGCGGACGGCACGGCGGATGCGGTGCCATTCGGCAAGCTGCTTTCTGATGCGTCTGGTGGCTTCGCTGAAGCGTTGTTGATCCAGTAATGGTCGGTGGCTTTCGGGCCTTGGCTGATCGCATGGACGCCTTGGCAGTGCAGCGCCTTGGTGATCCCGCGATTCTGGCTGACGGTGGCGTCGTCTACGGAGCCTTCGCCTCCCCCTTTGTCGGCGCTGAGATCGGTGGCGGCAAGGCCGGCGCCGCACGTCTTGGGGGCGCAATCAATGCCGACGAGGTTTTAGAACCCACCCTTACGGCACGAGTGGTTGACGTGCAAGGTGTCAAGAAGGGTGACTACCTGACCATTGATCTGCCGCCCTCGCTGGGCGGCGGTCGCTACAAGGTCTTTCGGCTGAAGCCTGATGGCTCTGGCATGATTGATCTAGTGTTGAGTGTGAGCAATGAGCGAACTGACGACATTACATGATGCGATCACTCGCATTATCAGCGAGCGTATGCCCAAGGTTTTGCACGTTGAGCAGTTCCCCGAGCTGGGCGCCGACGTCCAAACGCCGGCGCTGCTGTACGGCATTACCGACATGACTTTGGGCACTGATCGGGGGGAGGGTAAAACGGCGCTGATTGGCCGTTTTCAGTCTTGTATTTTGATTGAGGCCGACCGCCCCAAGGCATCGCTACAGGCCGCTATTCTGGCGTCTCAATTGGCGGTGATTCTGAAAGATCAGTTTTGGGGGGGGCTGGATTTTGTCACCGGGCCGCCGGAGCAGATTCACGCCCAGCCAGAAGCCCCCCAGGAGAGTCTGGAGCAATTTGTGATGTGGTCGGTGCAGTGGATTCAGCCATTTGAAGTGGGTGAATTTCATTGGCCGTGGCCCGATGAGCCGCCCGGCTCGCTGATGCTCGGCATCAATGATGACCCGCGAGAAGACTTTTTCCCGGCCAGTGACCCGCCGTGAGTTATGCCAATGCGGAACATGACCGCATGATCGCCGCCATGCTGATGCCCTGTGTGGTGGTCGGCGTGGATCTGGCGGCCCCTGCGGTGCGTGTCAGTAATGGTGAATGGACAAGCGCCTGGGTGCGCTGGCACAGCCTGGCGGCTGGCAAGGCGCGGCACTGGCGGGCGCCCAGTCTGGGCGAGCAGGGGGTGTTGTTCAATCCAAGTGGCCAGGCGGGCATGGGGACGTTTATTCCCGGCCTGTATGGCAATGCCGGCGGGCCGCCGGATAACCGCGACCATGTAGAGGTTTGGCGCTTTGACGATGGTGGCTCGCTGGTCTACGACTGGGAGGCCAAGTCCTACACCATCACCGTGCCCAGTGGCACAGTAACAATCTCGGTCGGTGGCACTTCGGCCGTGGTGGATGATTCTTCCGTTACGGTAACGGCTGGCGACATCGGCCTGATAGGTGCGGTCAAAGTTGACGGGCCTTTGCTGGTCACGGGAGATGTTACCGGCCTCGGCAAGATCATGGACGCAGGCGGCAACAGCCCCAACCACAAGCATTAACCCCATTCACTCACAGCCCGCCGCGCGCGGGCTTTTTCATGCCTGGAGAAATCATGGCCAAGACCATCGAGAAGCCCGTAACCGAAGAACAAACCCCGGCCGCGCCGGCGACGCTGATGTTTCGCGACCTGGTGTACACGTCGCGCACCCTGGTAGTGCCTGAAACCGACCGAACCTATCCGGTGGCCAAGGGCCTGGTAGCGGTGCCGGAGTCCGACAAAGAGGCTGTGGCCTTCCTGCAAAAAAGTGCCGAATACGCCGCCCAGGAGGGCTAAGCCAGATGATCGGAATGGACCGCCACACTGGCCAGCCCATATCCGGCATTGAGCATTTGCGACAGTCCATCGCCGATATTTTGGGCACTCCCCTGGGCAGTCGCCGGCACCGGCCGGAATACGGCAGCAAGTTGCGCCTGTTTGTTGACTTACCAATAAACGCCGGTTGGAAAAGCTCGGTCCAGGCAGAGGCCGCCCGGGCCCTGGGGCGTTTAGAGCCTCGCTTTAAGCTGGAGCAAGTCACAGCGCTTTCTCTGCTGGACGGGAAAATCAACATGAGCGTTTCCGGTGAGTACCTGGGCGACAGCTTTGTCTTGGAGGTAAGTGTATGAGCATCGTGGATCTGTCGGCATTGCCGGCGCCGGAGGTGCTGGAACCCTTGGACTTTGAAGAGACCTACGAGGAAGGGCTGGCCGCGTTTCGCGGCGCCATGGGCGAAAACTGGACGGCAGCCCTTGAGAGCGATCCAGTCACCAAGCTGGTTGAGCTTGCGGCTTATATCAAGGTCTCCAACCGGGCGCGCGTTAACGACGGCTGCAAGGCGTTGTTGCTGGCCCATGCCATACGTGGCGACCTTGATCAGCTTGGCGCAAACGTTAATCTGAAGCGCCTGGTCATTCGGCCCGAAAACCTGCTGGCGGTGCCACCCGTTGAGGAAGTGCTTGAGGATGATGATTCGTTTCGAGAGCGTATCCAGCTGTCTTACGAGGGGCTGACCACGGCGGGACCGCGTAACAGTTACATCCTGCATGCGCGTAACGCGTCAGGGTTGGTGAGGGATGCCACGGCGGAAAGTCCCTCGCCGGCGCGCGTTACCGTAACGGTGCTGAGTACAGAGGGAGACGGTACAGCGTCGCCGGCGTTGCTTGCGACTGTCGCGGCGGCGCTCGATGACGACGACGTGCGTCCGCTTGGTGATCGAGTGACTGTCCAGGGGGCGCAAATTCTTCCCTACCGGATTGACGCCATCCTACACATGAACAGTGCCGGGCCTGAGGGTGATGCCAGTCTGACCGAAGCAAAGAACCGCTTGGCAGCATGGATCAACCCCCGCAAGCGGTTGGGGGTGGTGGTTGCGCGTTCCGCTGTAGACGCACAGTTGCACGTAGCCGGCGTTTCTCGGGTGGAGTTGACCGGGTGGAAGGATCTGGAGCCAACGAAAGCACAGGCGGCGTTCTGCACTGGTTTCAATGTGAATTTGGCGGGCTGACATGAAAAGTCTACTGCCGAGCAACAGCACGCCGTTGGAACGGGCCATGGAGGCGGCGTTCTTTGAAAAAACCATTGTTCCGTTGCGCACCCTCTACAACGCTGACACTTGCCCGGCCCACTTGCTGCTGCACTTGGCCTGGGCTTGGTCAGTAGACCGTTGGGACTATCGGTGGTCGGAAGCGACAAAGCGCGCCGCTATCAAGGCCTCCTACTACATCCACAAGCACAAAGGAACGATTGGCGCACTGCGCCGCGTCGTTGAGCCGCTGGGCTACCTGATTGAGGTTATGGAGTGGTGGCAGACGGTGCCCGAAGGCGTGCCCGGTACCTTTGCCTTGAAGGTGGGCGTGCTGGACTCCGGTATTACCGAAGAGATGTACCAAGAGCTGGAGCGACTGATAGACGACGCCAAGCCTGTCAGTCGTCCCATGACGGGCTTGGCAATCAGTCTTGAAACCCGAGGCGCTTTAAACATTGGCGTCGCCCTCTATGAAGGCGATGAAATCAACGTCTACCCACCGATGCAACGTGACATTGACGTCACAGGCTACATCGGCGCGGCAGGGCGTGAGCACACCATTGACACCCTGGACGTGTACCCATGATTGACCTTAACTCGCAATTCTTCGCCATCCTCACCAAGGTGGGGGAGGCGAAACAGGCCAACGCGGATGCGTTGGGTATTCCCTGGAACATTTCCCAAATGGGCGTTGGTGATGCCAACGGCACTGATCCTATCCCGGATCGGCTGCAAACGAAGTTGATCAATGAGCGCCGTCGGGCACCGCTGAATCAGTTGATGATTGATCCGCTGAATGCCTCGGTCCTGATTGCCGAGCAAGTGATCCCGGCCGACGTCGGGGGGTGGTGGGTACGGGAAATTGGCCTGTACGACGCGGACGGCGATCTGGTCGCGGTCGCCAATTGTGCGCCGAGCTTCAAACCGATGTTGGCCCAGGGGTCTGGTCGCACGCAGATTGTGCGGATGAACTTCATCATTTCCAGTATCACCAATGTGGTGTTGAAGGTCGATCCGGCGGTTGTGCTGGCGACGCGGGAGTATGTAGATCGCTCGATTATTGATGTGCTGCCGGCGAATAAGGCGCCGGGTACTTATAATCGGGTTACGATCAATGATCGGGGCATTGTGGTATCGGGTAGCAACCCTACAACATTAGCGGGCCATGGCATTGAGGATGGTTTAAGTTCAACGCCGAAACCAGGTGTTGTGGGAGCCATCGCCGACATACCAGTAACCACTTTGGGAACTTACATACCCGCAACTACCGATAAACCGCCAACCTCCAGCAATGGTTTATTTCTGCGGATGAAATGGCCAAGTGGAAACACTGCATTCGATATTTTCGGTCACGTAGGCGGCGGTGGCGATGTTTTAGCTTTCCGCCGTGTCCTTGGTGACGGTTCGTATGTGATGAGGCACGTTTGGCACGATGGGAACTTTAATCCCGCTTTAAAAGCAAACTTGGATAGCCCTGCCTTGACTGGGGTGCCGACAGCGCCGACAGCGCCCCCTGGTAGCAATTACGGCGAGGTTGCAAATTGTGCGTTCGTCTGGGCGGCGGTCAATACCTACGCAACCACAGTAACCGCCTCGTTAGCGACTAAGGCCCCCTTGAACAGCCCGGCGCTGACGGGCATTCCTACGGTGCCTACTGCTGCGCCGGGAACCAACTCGCTACAGGCAGCCAACACTGCTTTCGTTGCTGCAGCCATCGCCAAACTGGTCGATTCATCGCCGGGCGCATTGGACACGTTGAACGAGCTGGCAAAGGCGCTGGGGAACGATCCGAACTTTGCTACCACCATGGTCAATGAGTTGGCCAAGAAGGCCGAACATGCCACGACGTTGGCCGGTTACGGTATTACGGATGCATACCGCGTCGTCGATGTTGATTACAGGCTGAATGCCAAGGCCAACAAGGCAAACTCTTTGGCCGGATATGGGATCGGTGACGCGATTCGCAATCACAACCCGCTGCCAGGCGAAAGCATTGATATTCATGGTGGAACCTATGCGTTCCTTTCGGCCCCTTTAGAATCCACTGTTGCTCAAAACTGCTATTGGGATGGGGTGGACTGGGTACGTCATGACGGGGCAAAAAGTGCGGTATGTATCACTGCTACAAATGGTGTGGCGCAGGTTCGGACGGCGCTACCTGGAGCGGGCCCGATTCGTTGGGCCACAAGCGATCCGTTATGGACGTCTTCAAACGCGACTGTTTCGAGTTCGGCCGGCACCGGAACACTGAAACTCCCAAACGGCTGGATACAGCAGGTGTTTGATGTAACAGAAAGCCTGCACGCGGGTGACGTTCGCTACTTCCCTGTGTCCTTTCCAAATGAGTGTCTTGGCGTTTTCCCTTCCCTTACCAGCGCTACAGCAGGAAGTTATGCAAATAACAGCGGCCTTTGCGTTGGCGACGTCAACAAAGATCGCTTTGTGATCAGCGCCGGGGGGACTTTCTCGGCCGAAGGTCGTTTTCGTGTACTTGCAATAGGAAGGTAGCGCATGAAATTTTATTTCAGTCCATCAGTGACTGCCTTTTATCGGTCTGATATCAGTGGCGAGCTGGGCGGTGATGATTGTTCGATGCCTGATGATGCCCTTGAGGTGTCTAGCGAGGTATACGAGCGGATGTTGCGAGTCCGGGAGGAAGGTGGCCGAGTTGTCCCGGATGAAGACGGGATGCCGGTTGCAGCACCGGCCTTGCTCCCAACCACCGAGGAACTGGCCGAAAAGGCGCGGCGCTGGCGAGACGGGGTGATATCCAGCAGTGAGTGGATAGTGGCCCGCCATCGTGACGAGGTGGACATGGGGCAGGAAACCATGATTACGCCTGAGCAATTTTCGGAGCTATTGAGGTACAGGCAGGCCTTGAGGGATTGGCCGACCGTAGAAGGGTTCCCAAGTGCAGACCGGCGCCCAAAAGAGCCGGACTGGCTCGCTGATCAAGTCCAATAGCGCCCCGCACTGACGGGGCGTTTTCTTTTCCGCTTCTCCTTCTGGAAGTTCAACGATGAAAAACGCTTTCAATAGCGCGGCCTGGTTGTGCGCGTTTGTTTTTGCCGGGTTGCAATGGTTGGGCCTGGTCGTGTTGCGCCTGGTGCTGATCGTGCTGGGGCTTCCTGTGGTTGGTCTGGCGGCGCCGTTCCCGGTCGCCGGGGTGTCGCTGAGTGATGGTCGCCCTATCGTCAACCTGCGCCGCTGGGCCTGGCTCTTTGGCAATGACTTCGATGGTCTCGATGGCGATAAGCGCAACTGGTGGGCCGATAACTGTGACGCCCTGGTGTTGTTTGGTTTGCTCCCGTTGCTGCGGCGTCTTGGTTTGCCGATCGGCTCGCTCCCTGTGACCAGTTGGCTTGCCCGCTGGTGGTGGGCGGCCCTGCGCAACCCGGTCAATAACATGCGTCTTTTGCCCGTTTTCAGTTGCCCGGTGGGCGAGTGCCTGATTGAGCATCTTGGCGCCGCCCTGGTCGAGGACAAGCCCGGGCAAGCGGGCTGGCAGTTCGTCAGTGCGCGTCGCCCTGGTTGTCTGGCTCGTTGGTACGGCCTGTATTGCATCTGGCAATTGACCGGCGAGCGGGCTTTTGTGCTGCGTCTGGGCTTCAAGATCAAGCCCGAGCATGCGCTGGCCGCCGGCGAGCCCGCCAAGGGTATGACGTTCAAGCTCAACCCCTGGAAATCCATTTAAGCCCCGCTAGCAGCCCTTCCAGGCTGCTGTGCGTTACGCGTAACACGAACAACCTACGGCCCCGCTTATGCGGGGCTTTTTGTTTCTGGAGATTGAGCCCCATGAGTTTCTTCCACGGCATTACCACCTCTCTGATCGACACCGGCGCGCGCACTATCTCGCTCCCGTCGTCCTCAATCATTGGTCTATGCGACACCTTCACCCCCGGCATTCTCGGCGGCGGTATAGCAAAGGCGGGCGAGCTGAAGTTGATCACGACCGAGCGCGAGGCCATTGCTGCGTTCGGCGCTGATTCGGCGATTACTCGGGCGTGCCAGGCGATCTATGTGCGGGCAAAAGCTGTAATCGTCGCCATGGGCGTCCCCAAGCTCGATGACGCGGCGCTGCAAACGACCGCCATCATTGGTGGCGTATTAGCGGACGGGAGCCGTACCGGGCTCCAGGCGATGCTTGACGGCAAAAGCCGACACAACGCCCAGCCCAAGCTGCTGATTGCCCCGGGGCATTCCGCCACGCAGGCGGTGGCCACCGCTATGGACGCCCTGGCCGGCAAGCTGCGGGCGATTGCCATTGTCGATGGCCCTAACACTACCGACGAGGCCGCCATGGCCTACGCGCTGAACTTCGGCAGCAAGCGTATTTATCTGGTGGACCCGGGTGTGCAGTTTTGGGACAACGTAGAAAGCGCCACGGTGAACGCCCCGGGTTCCGCCTGGGTGGCTGGTCTGTTTGCCTGGACCGATGCCGAGTACGGCTACTGGGCGTCGCCGTCGAACAAGGAGTTTGTCGGCATCACGGGCACCACGCGGCCGGTGGAGTATCTGGACGGTGATGAGACTTGCCGGGCCAACTTGCTCAATAACGCGAACATCACCACGATCATTCGTGATGGCGGGTTTCGCCTGTGGGGCAACCGAACTTGCTCGGCCGATGCCAAGTGGTCGTTCGTTACGCGTGTGCGTACCTGCGACATTCTCATGGATGCCATCCAGGCGGGCCACAAGTGGGCTGTAGACCGCTCTATCACGAAAACCTATGTATCGGATGTGACCGAAGGGCTCCAGGCGTTTATGGCCGACCAGAAGAACGCCGGTGCTGTGATCAACTTCGAAGTCTACGCCGACACCGAGCTGAACACGGCCAGCCAGATTGAACAGGGAAAAATTTACTGGCGCATTCGTTTTACCGACGTGCCGCCGGCCGAGAACCCTAATTTCCTGATCGAAGTTACCAACGAGTGGCTGACCGAAGTACTTGAAGCAGCCTAAGGGGGCCGAGTAATGATTCCTGAAATTTTGAGCCAATGCGTCATGTTCATGGATGGCGTGAGCTTTTCCGGCGATGTGCCGACCATGACCCCGCCAAAGGTCAAGGAAAAAACCGAGGAATACCGGGGCGGCGGCATGAGCGGATCTGTCCAACTGCCCGTTGGCCTGGAGCCAATGGACGCTTCCTGGGTCACCAATGGCGTTCGTAAAGAGTCGCTGAAGTTCTTCGCCCTGGCGGACAGGACAGCTTGCAACGTGGTGTTCCGCGCCTCGTTTAAAGACCAGAAAGGCCGCTCGAAGCCAGTCAAAGTGACCCTGCGCGGTGCGCTGAATGAAATTGATATGGGGGACTTTGAGGCGGGCAAAAAGTCCGAAATCAAGCACGCCATGTCTGTGACCTACTACAAGCTCGAAATTGACGGACGTGTGATGTACGAGATTGATGTTGTGAACATGGTTCAAGTGATCAACGGTGTTGATCAGCTTGCCGGCGACCGTGCCTCCCTGGGCCTTTAAGGATTATTGATATGACCAACGTATCTCTCGCTGCACCGCTTCCGGCCTGGCTTGTCCTGAGCGACGAAGGCGTTACCGTAACGCTCAAGCACAATGCCAATTTCAATGGGGTTGTGACCGATAAGCTGATGATGCGCGCGCCCAGCGTAAAGGATGTTATGGCCGCAAAAATCGCCGGCAATGGTGACCATGAAAAGGTGGAGTTGAACTTGTTTTGCAGCCTGCTAACGGCCACTGAGGCCGAAATTACAAGCCTCAAATACAAGGACTACATGCGCCTTCAGGCGGGCTATTTTCGCCTGGTTGAAGAAGACGACGTGTAACGAGGGCTCGCTGAAGGTGCTGGCCAGGCGCTTGGCAAAAGAGACGGGTTTCTCGTCTGCCGAGATCCTGGCCATGCCCTTTAACGTGATGGTGTGGTGGCTCACGGAATGAGCCGCCGCTGATCTTCCCGACGTATAGGCGCGCACATGGCAAACAAACTGGCTCTTGGCCTGGTGATCGGCGGCGCCGTCAGCTCGACGGTGGGGGCGGCGTTCAAGGACGTCAGCAACAAAATAAAGAAGCTGGAGGAACAAGGCTCTAAGGCGCGGGTGCTGGAAAAAACCATCGGCGAAACTATGCGCTTGCGCGATGAATGGCGCAAAGCGCACATGGCTGGCGATAGGGGTGCTGCTGCGCTACAGCGAAAGCTTGAGAACAACCTGGAGGGCCTGCGTAAGCAGGGTGTTGAAGTGCGTAACCTGACCAAAGCCTATGGCGCCATGGGTCAGGCGGCGGCTAAGGCTGAGCTAAAGGCCAAGGGCCATATGCAGATTGATGCCGGCAAACAGCAGCTGAAAAGCAGCATTGGCCAGGCAGCGGCGGCCACCGCGTCAATGGCCATTCCGACAAAGGTCAGTGCTGACTTTGGCGCGATCATCCGAGACATTGCAATCAAGGCGAACATTGCCAACACGCCCGAAGAAGCGCAGATGTCGAAAACGATCATCGGCACATCGCGTGATACCGGCATGGCGCGCAATCAGGTGGCCGAGGTGGTTAACGCCCTGGTAGGGGCCGGAATGGAGCTTGATAAGGCCCTGTCATACGCGCCGGTGGCGGCCAAGTTTGCAATTGGCCAGGGGGCTGACGGCGGCGAAACAGCGCGGATGATCAACGCGCTGGGGCAGAACGCCAAAATCTCCGACCCAGCCGTGATGCAGCAGGCGCTGGAGGCTATCGCTTATCAGGGCCAAGCGGGCAGTTTTGAAGCGGTTGACATGGCTCGGTGGTTTCCTGACCTATTGGCAAAAATGGGCAATATAGGCATTACCGGCATGGATGCCGTGACGCAACTTGGCTCAATGCTTCAGGTGCAAATGAAGACCGCCGGCGGCGCTGATGAAGCGGCCAACAACCTCAAGAACTGGATGGAGAAAATCGGTTCTGGCGATACGGTCAAGGCCTACAAGGACGCCGGGATTGACTACCAAGGGTCGATGAATACCGGCCTGCAGAATGGTAAATCCACCCTTGAATCCAGCTTTGAGCTGGCACAGAAGTACATTGCGGCAACGGATCCGAAGAAAGCTGCAGCGATGGCGGCCGCTGCGGCGAAGATCAGTAAGGAAACTGACCCCGAGAAAGCCAAGGCAATGATCGCGTCCCTGGAGCAGGCTTTGCGTACCGGGGATTTGTTCGCCGACATGCAGGTTAAGGGCGCTTTGACGGCCTACCTGCAGAACAAAGAGCTGTATGCCCAGCTCAAGAAAGACTCGGCCAGTGCCACCGGGATCCTTGATAAGAACCTTGAAGAGCGCCGGCAGGCGTCGGCTCAGAAATGGGCAGAAATGGCCCAGGGCATGGACGAAGCTATGCGCGCCATTGGTGACGCATTCCGGCCGGTCACTGACAAAGTGGCGGATGGATTGGCCTATCTCACCCAGGGGCTGGCCAAGCTGTCGGACGAGTCGCCCCGGGTTGTGACGGGGATCGGCGGCGCAGTCGCCGCCGTGATCGCGTTTCAGACCGCTATGAGCGGGTTCAAGATTGCCAAGGGTCTACTCAACATTGGGCGCGGCTCGCTGATGGGTAATCCGAACATCCCGCAAAAAGTCATTGTCACCAACATGCCCATGGGCGGATCTGGCGGCATGGATTTGGGCGGCGTCGATGACGCTGGCGGCAAGGATGGAAAAGGTAAGGGTAAGGGTGGCGGTCGTGGTGCCCGAAACCCCGGGCGTGGCATTGGGGCAGGCATGAAGGGGCCGGCAATATTGGGCGTGATAGAAGCCGGTTTTAAGGTCAAAGACACTTACGATAACGCTGAAACCCAGGACGAAAAAGCCGAAGGATATGGCGCTGCGGCTGGCGGACTTGCTGGCACGCTCGCCGGTGCGGCGGCCGGGGCGCTCATCGGTTCGGCGGTACCGGTAATCGGCACTGTTCTGGGCGGCTTGATTGGGGGCTGGCTGGGCAGCATGGGCGGTGACGCCCTGGGCGGTACCATCGGCAAGTCGATGTTTGGCTCTGACGAAAGTACGAGGGCCATGCCGGTGGCGGGGCCGTTGATGATGCGGGATGCCGGCAAGGACATGCCGCCGGTGCTTGGCGATATTGCGAAGTCGTTTGAGCCCGCGCGTACTGGTCCGCTCATGATGGCCAACCCAGGCCAAGGCGTGTTGTCGGTAGCGCCTGGCGCAGTCAATCCGGGGGATGCCGCGCGATCCATGATGCTCCCCCCGGCCAGCGCTGATGCAGCGGTGGGGCCGCTTGCGGCGCCTCTGGCGGCGGCGGTGGTGGCGAAGGTTCAGCCGGCGAAAATCGATGCCAAGATAGACATCAACGCGGCCCTGACAGTGACAGTGCAAGGCGACGTTAGAGACCCGGCCGAGCTTGTGGCCCAGTTGCGGCCGCTGATGGAGCAACAACAACGCGAGATCGCCCAGCAGTTGGAAAATCGCAAGCTCTACGACGCGCCGCATATCTAGGGGGAAATATGGAAGTACTGGTACAGCTACAGTCTGGCCTGAAGTACCTGGCCACGGCCGGTGAAGAGGGGCGGCGCAGTATCGACGGGGTGATGGGGCCGGTAAACGGTGCGATCAGTGAAATTACCGGGGCTGCCGATGCCCTGGAGGATCTGCCGTTTGTTGGCCCGGCGGTGGGGGCGAAACTACAGCGGGTTATGCGCGGAATCTCCACGGCCCAGGCCAAAGTGGGCCAGGTGATCGCAAAGTACAACCGGGCCACTCGGGCGCTATCGAATGTTGATGAGCGCATGGGGGTCTTGAAAGAGCAGGCCGGGCGAGCAGCACGAACGATTAACAAAATCGCCGGCATGATTGACCCGTCACTGGCAAACATCATCCCCACTGGTGCGTTTGCCACGGACGCAACGCCGGCGAAAGAAGCGGTTAAGCCGTTTCCGCATTTGCTGATTCTTCAGCCGTTGGACCCGAAGGCTCAGCCGTATTACTTCAATCTTGATACGGCGGCTTTCGACTCGTTGCGGCGCTCGACCGAATATCGCTGGGCGTCCCAGGAGCGATTAACGCGGCGTTCCGCCCAGCAGGCCGTGGGCATGGGGGACGAAAAAATAACGCTGAAGGGCGATATTTTCCCCGGTTTCAGGGGGGGATTAGGTCAGCTCAATACGCTGCGCTCGATTGGCTCCAAGCTCAAGCCTTTGACCCTGACCACGGGGTATGGCTTTGTCCTGGGCACTTGGTGCCTCAAGACCATTGACGAGGATCAAAGCGCCCTGATGCAGGGCGGTATCCCCCGCAAGCAGGCGTTTACCTTGGAGTTTGTGCGCTATGGCGACGATATGCAGAACATCTGACGGGGATCTGCTAGACACCATTTGCCATAACTTCTATGGCCATCTGGTGGGCGCGGTTGAGGCGGTACTGGCGGCCAATCAGGGCCTGGCAGATGAGGAACAACCCTACCGCATTGGCGTGGTGATCGTTCTGCCGGATCTGCCAGGCCCCGTGGATGATCAGGTGGCCCTGTGGGACTGATTCAGTTCACGGCCTCAAGGCAGGCTTGGCGCTCCTTTTCGTAGCTGTCTACGCCGTTTTCAAACTGACGAGTGTTGAGGGCGATCAGGCCTTGCCACGCTGACGCGGCGCTTATGCCGGCCTCGTTGCACTTGTGGAACGGGGTGAACAAAACCCCGAACTTTCCGCCCTCGCTCTCAAGGCTAGCCAACGCCTGGGCCTGCTTGCGTCGTTCAACCGGGTCGGCTTTGCCGCTGCGGATCTGCGCGTTCCCGCGCTCTACCGCTGCATCTAAACGAGCAATGAAGTCTTTTGCGTCGCTTCGCGTCGGCTCTGCGGCCTGGCTGGAAAGTGCGGTGCCTGCGAGCAGTGCTGCGATAAACATCCGTTTCATGGAATTCCTTACTGACTGAGGTTGAGGGCCGGAATTCTATGGACGGTTGAGTAGCGAGTCTATTCAGCGTTACGCGTAACGCCTTTCTATCAATTGCGCCTGGCGCGTTCTCTTGGCCAATGCTTATGACCCCCCAATTTAGAATCGTTGCGAACGGTTCCGACATTACGTCTCTGATCAATGATCGGCTTTTGCTGCTGCGCACCACGGACAAGCCCGGGATGGAGTCGGACGAGTTTGAGTTGCGCATTGATGACCGTGACGGCCTGGTGACACTGCCCAAGCGCGGCGCTGGGATCGAGGTCTACCTGGGCTATGCCGAAACCTCCCTGGTGCGCCTGGGGCGTTATGTGGTTGATGAGATCGAAGTTTCAGGCCCGCCGGACACCATCGTTATCCGTGGCAAGGCCAGTGACATGCGCGGAACCGGCAAATCCATCCGCAGCGGTAGCTGGGAAGACGTGCCGCTATCGAAAATTGTTTCCGATATTGCGGCGCGCAACGGCTGGGCCCCGGCTTGCACCGTGGCTACGAAGGTTGTGCGCGCTGACCAACTCCACGAATCAGACTTCAGCTTTGTCACGCGCTTAGCCAAGCAATATGACTGCACTGCCAAGGTCGGTGATGGCAAGTTGATGGTGATGCAGCGCCAAGCGGGGCTGAGTGCCAGCGGCAAAGTGATTGGCGCTATCACCCTAACGCGCAGTGACGTAAGCCGCTGGCAGTTTCGCTTGGGTGACCGTAACGCGCACAAGACCGTGGCGGCCAAGCATCAAGACAAGAAGACGGGCAAGTTATCGGTGGTCTCGCTGGACAACGATGACGTGCCGGACGGCCTGCCGGCAGTACACACCGACCGGCACATTCACCCAAACAAGACCGCCGCCGAATCTGCGGCTAAGGCGCGCTTGGCGGCGTTTAACCGCTCGACAGCCGGTCTGCGCCTGGAAATGCCGGGCCGCACGGATCTTTTTGCCGAGCGCTCTATCAACGCCCATGGCTTCAAGGTGGGGCTTGATGGTGAGTACCTGGTGGATTCTGTGGAACAGACATTCACTCAAGCCGCCTGGTCCACCACTGTCGAGTGCAACGGCGGCAAAAAAGGCAAGGCCAAAGCCCGGGGCAAGAAAACGAAGAAAGCCGCGAAACCCGTCAAGGTCGTGAGCCTGGCGTAACAGTAATTCCCCTTATCCCGCCGAGCGCGGTTCATTCATATTCGGAGCTTGTATGGCTATTACTCAACAGCAACTGCTGCAAATTCTTCCGAACGCCGGCCGCCAAGCCGGCGTTTTTGTTCCTGTGCTGAATACGGCTATGAGTAAACACGGAATTGTCACCATTGCTCGCATTGCGGCGTTCATCGCCCAGGTCGGGCATGAGTCGGGCCAGTTGCGCTATGTGCGGGAGATCTGGGGGCCCACGGCGCAGCAGGTCGGATATGAAGGCCGTGCTGACCTGGGCAACACCGTTAAAGGGGATGGATCAAAGTATCGGGGCCGGGGGCTGATCCAGATCACAGGCCGGGCCAATTACGCGGCGTGCGGTGAGGCCATGGGCCTGGACCTGATCAACCAGCCTGAGCTTTTGGAGCAGCCGCAGCACGCCGCAATGTCGGCGGCGTGGTTCTGGTCGACGAAAGGCCTGAACACCCTGGCAGACAAGGGGGAGTTCGTGAAGATCACCCGTCGGGTCAATGGAGGGGGCAATGGCCTTGAGGATCGCCAGCGGCTGTTCGCCCAGGCGCAGAAGGTGCTCGCATGACACCCGGGCAGATCCTGGCCGCAATCCTGCTGGCGATGGCGATCAGCGCCGGCGGCACTTGGCAAGTACAGGACTGGCGCATGGGCAAGAGGTTGGCCGAGCAGGCCGGCCTGCATCAGGGCCAGCTGGGCAGGATCAGCGCGGTGGCCATCAAGCAATTGCGCGACGAGCAGGACAGGCGCCTGGGCCTGGAGAAGACGTTGGCCACCACCGATCAACAACATACCCGAGAACTTTCCGATGCTCAACGCAACCAGGCCCGCCTGCTTGACCGCCTTGCTACTACTAATTTGCGGCTGTCAGTCCTTCTCGACGCCACGGATTCAGCCAGTGGCTGCAACGTGCCTGCCGCCTCCGGCGCCGTCGGCGTGGTTCATGCAGCCCGTAGAGCCCAACTTGACCCAGCGCATGCTCAACGAATTATCGCCATCACCGATGCCGGCGACCAAGGATTGATCGCGCTGCGGGCGTGCCAGGCGTATGTCAGGGCTATAGCGCCCTGACCTAAATTCCCGGTCGCAAAAATTAACATGACCCCCAATAAGCACCCACTTTGCAAAGGATTGCAAAAATGACAAACCCAATCGTTCCATGGATGGGCGGCAAACGTCGTCTGGCTGACCGCCTTATTCCACTGTTCCCACCGCACGAATGCTACGTTGAAGTGTTTGCTGGTGGTGCTGCGCTTTACTTCATGCGCCCTCAGGCCGCCCCGGTCGAAGTCCTCAACGATATCAATGGCGACCTAGTGACGTTGTACCGGGTCGTGCAGAACCACCTGGAGGAGTTCGTGCGCCAGTTCAAATGGGCGCTCAGCTCGCGCCAGGTGTTTGAGTGGCAGAAGATGACCAGGCCCGAAACGCTCACCGACATTCAGCGAGCTGCTCGGTTTTTCTACCTGCAGCACCACGCATTTGCGGGCAAGGTCAGCGGACAGACCTTTGGCACTGCGACGACGGGACCCGCTATCAACCTGCTCCGGATCGAGGAAAACTTGTCAGCCGCGTGGCAGCGTCTTTCCGGAACCTATGTTGAAAACCTCGGCTGGCTTGAATGTGCCGAACGTTACGACCGGCCTCACACCTTCCACTACATGGACCCGCCTTACTGGCAGACTGCCGGGTATGGTGTGGACTTTCCGTTTGAAAACTATGAACGGATGGCTGACTTCATGCGGCGCTGCAAAGGAAAGGTGATGGTCAGCATCAATGACCATCCGGACATACGGCGGGTATTTGAGGGGTTCCACTTTGAAACTGTGGATATTCGCTATTCCACGACGAATCAGCGGCAAGGGAAGGCCGAGGTCAGCGGGGAGTTGGTGATAATGAATTGGAGACCCTCTGATCTCGGAGGGCTTTTCTAGGTCAGGCGCTTTATCAGCCCCGGGCCTTTGTTCCGTACGTTGCCCACGGGCGTATCGACCTTGAACCATTCGAAAGTCTCGGCCGGCTCGCCCTGGTGCAACACCATCTGCTCGGCACGCTCCTTGGGCGTGGTCGGGTCCAGCCATTCCCTGGCCAGCTCCGGCGTCAGCACCACGGGCCGCCGGTCGTGAATGTCCACCATGCCGCCGGCGCTGTCGGCGGTGATGATCACAAAGCCGTCATGCTCGCCTTGGCCTTCTTCTGCGTCGGGTAGCTGGCCTATGGCCGCGCACAGCACTGGCGCGCCATCCCGCCGGCGAATCAGATAGGGCTGTTTCTTTGGCCCCCCTTCATCAACCCATTCAAACCAGTTGTCCACGGGCGTGATTGCCCGGTGTGGCCAGATCTCACGGAAGAACGGGCCGTGGCCACCTTCTCGACGCGAGCGTTGAAAGGCGCGGCTCGATCCTTGGCCCAGTGTGGCCGCCATCCCCAGCGCACTACATCGGCGTGCAGCAGATCGCCCTGTAGATGGAGCAGGGCGACCTACTGGGACAGCGTCACGTTGTACCGTCGTGAGTCGCGAGACCCAAATGTTAGATAAATCTGTCCACTTTTTCCCGCTTGATGGCCCGGCGGGTTGGAGAATGCTCGATGTGGGCCCGCTCGGCAGCAAGCGCGAACTGAAGTCCCTCGGCGACAGCCAGAATTAGCGCAAATGTCGAAGCTCCATAAATACCTAGCTCTTTCTCAAAATGGGCAAAGTTTTTGACCCATGGTTCGACCCAATATGCACGACCTTGTCGTACCAGAAAGTCGAGGAGCGGGGTAACACAAAATCAGGCCGACATATCACGCGACTGCCTTTATATACTATTTGGCTATCGGCAGAGCACACCCTCTTGCCGCGCTTGCTGCTAAAAGTTGAGCGCGCCGACTTTGAGCGGCCTCGATAGCACTGTGTTTTTCCAAGGTATTGCCGATGCCAAGATCGACCATGAACGAGAGAACAGACCTTCCATCGAAATTGCTTTCTTTCTCCACTTCATCAAGGTATGTATCGATTTTTGCAGTTTTAATATCAATATCTTGGCAGCTTAGTTTGACCTGTTGTGCGCTTGTGAGCGGTTGCTGGCGGCCATAATGCTTGGTCGCGCAACCAGAGACCAGGACCACTATGAAAAGGATAACGGTTGTTCTTTTCATATACTTACTCCCAACAAATCTAAATATGCATTCATTTGATGGTTTCATCTTTTGTAGCCTCGCCTTTGTGCTTACCGCAAAACGAAAAAAACTGACGCAACCTCGACTTGATTCGTCCCCAATATTCCTTGCCTAGCAAGGCGATAGAACCCGCGAAAAATATTTCGCCAGAAATAATAAGTGTGGTGACGGCGGTCGCTTTGTTAGGGATGTCGAAGAAAGGAACGATTGGTGTCGCGATCCAATGCATGGCCGCAATGCAGAGCAACGCAAACCCTGCCTTTTTTCGTCCGCTAAGTTTGATATTGGTCATGGTCTCAATCGCTCATTGCTTTGCATCTGTTCATTGAGAAGCCGACACTTGCGCCAAGACTCCGCAGCGTGGGAGAGAAGAGCCCCAGGAGGGCGACGAGCTAGCCCAAGACACACATCAACACGATCAGCCAGCGAATGCCGATTTCTTCCCCTAGTGGAACCGTCAACGCTAGACTGACCGGCGCAGCCAGCTTCATGATCATTGAAAACAAGGACAGCGCTAGGCCTGGCAAGTGATTGGGAAACACGGATTGCAACAATGCGGTCAGCGGTGCATTGCCAAGGACGAAGGTTAAGACGCTCCGTACCCCCCAAGACACAACCACACCGGATAGTCGACCCGGCGCCAGAGCAGTGAGAGCTAGTGCTAAAAAGGAAGCGGCAACGCCCCACACGATCTAGGGCACCTGTCGGAGTGCTCCGATTCAATAGCTCGAAAGTACGGCAGGATTGAGTGGCTTTCATAGAAATGGTGGCATTAAGTTTATGATTGGCTGAAAAGGGTTGATGACTCAAGGTCCTTCTTGGCAGCTAGTCTTCCCCTCTCAGGGGCTGAAGGTCTTTCGGGAGCCATTTCATTTTATGGGTGCGTATGCACGCACTCATTTAACGTCTTGAATAAAGCTGAAATACTCAGCTTTCCGAAGATTCCGGTGTTTTAATCGCGCGCATCATTGCCTGATAGCCGGCACGCTTATACACAGCTAGCAGGTGCGGCCTTGGGGTAGAAATATCGATAACAGCATTACCTATTGCAGTACAAATAGCGTTCTGAAATTCAATCGAATGTGCCAAATCCAGTCCCTGGACCAACGGGAGCCCCTCCATGGCGATGTCAACGAGTCGCATGCCCCTGGCCATCTGTTCATTGGATAGCTTGCCGGAGACCATCAACTTGTTGCTCGTCGCATTAGCGGCAGGATTGACCAGCGCCCAATCGACATAAGCGTCCCAAACAGCCTGACTTTGGCTGGTGCCGGGTAGCGACTTCACCACGCTCTCTGCAAACAGTTGCTCGGATACATCAAGCAAGTGGTCAAACACTGCACGCATTAGAACGTCCTTATTTTCAAAGTAGCGAAACAATGTACCCTCTGCGACCCCAGCCCTCTTCGCAATTGCTGAAGTGGGAGCGCCCAAGCCGTGTTCCGCGAAAATCTCAATGGCGGCACGCAATAGTGCTTTTTGCTTCTCTTCGCTGCGGGGACGGGCCACTTGTAACCTCTTTAAATTGAGTGAGTGATCGCTCATTATAGCGCCAAAACCAAGTCTGGCAATAGATACCGGCGTGGGAACTGACGGGTACATCGTGCCTCGAACTGGACGAACCCGCCCCACCCAGGCAGGAAATCTGCTGTAGCTGGGTGGTCGGAACGCGCCTGACCGAGCTGCCGCCGATTAATGAGGCGGTGGCCACCTACATGATGCGAGCCTCGGAAAAGCTCCGGGCGCAGAACTCGCACTGCAAAAAGGTCCGTGTCTCCATCCGAACGGGCATGTTCAATCCGGACGAGGCCAAGTATGCCAATGGGGTAGTGGTGGGTATGCCGTATCCAACTGACGACGTGCGCCTGCTGACCAAGGCCGCAGTCGATGCTGCTCAACCTTTGCCAGCCGGGCGAGGACACCGTCGATCTGTTCGCCGTGCCGCAGCCTGCGGAGGCTACCAGGGTGATGTCGGTGCTTGACCAGATCAATGGAAGGTGGGTAAGGGGAGCGCTGCGTTCGGCCAGTGTACCGACGAATCCCGACTGGGGAATGCGTCGGGAGATGATGAGTCAGAGCTATACGACGAGGCTTGATCAGTTATGGTCTGTAGCTTGTAAATGAGGGGGTTGTATTCGGTCTGCAGGACGCCGGGGAAGGGATGGGCCTCGTACCAATTTTTGTACCACTGGTCGTGTTTCGCTATCGAATGGTGGGTATCCCAAAGTAGGCAAACCCCCGTATTTGCAGGGCTTGACCACTTTGGAAAACCTAGTAATACCCGAAATTAATATTATTAGTATGGGCCAGAAACTGTCGAATGTTCTTCTAAAACCAGACGAAAGCTCTTAAAAACAAAGAAAAAACGACTTTTTTTGCGGGCAATAAAAAGCCCCGCCATAAGGCAGGGCTTCTTTAGTGCGGCGGGTTATTAGCTGTGCAGCGTTTCGGCCGCGTACAGGGTGTTTTCCAGAAGGCACGCACGGGTCATCGGGCCTACGCCACCCGGCACCGGAGTAATCCAGCCGGCACGGGGCAGGGCGGTTTCATACACTACGTCGCCCACCAGCTTGCCGTCTTCCTGGCGGTTGATGCCGACGTCGATGACGATGGCGCCTTCCTTGATCCACTCGCCCTTGACCAGGCCCGGCTTGCCGGCGGCGACCACTACCAGGTCGGCACGGCCGACGTGGCCTGCCAGGTCCTTGGTGAAGCGGTGGGTGACGGTCACGGTGCAGCCGGCCAGCAGCAGTTCCATGGCCATCGGGCGGCCAACAATGTTGGAAGCGCCAACGACTACCGCATCCAGCCCATACAGGTCCACGCCGGTGCTTTCCAGCAGGGTCATGATGCCTTTTGGCGTGCAGGGGCGTAGTAGGGGGATACGCTGGGCCAGGCGACCGACGTTATAAGGATGGAAACCGTCGACGTCCTTGTCGGGGCGGATGCGCTCCAGCAGCAGGGAGGCATCCAGATGCTCCGGCAGCGGCAATTGCAGCAGGATGCCGTCGATGTTCGGATCGTCGTTGAGGCCGTCGATCAGGTCGGTCAGTGCCTGTTGGGTGGTGTCGGAAGGCAAGTCGTAGGCCTTGGAAACAAAGCCGACCTCTTCACAGTCTTTACGCTTGTGCGAGACATAAACCTGGGAGGCAGGATCGCTGCCGACCAGGATCACCGCGAGCCCCGGCGTGCGCAGGCCAAGCTTGCGACGTTCGGCGACACGTTTGGCGATCTGCTGGCGCAGGCTGGCGGCGATTGATTTGCCGTCGATAAGTTGTGCAGTCATTACGCGTGATTAACCATCGAGAGGGGGAGGAAAAGTGCGCGCATTCTCGCACGCCAGGACGTGAGGGCAAAGGCGCTTGGTCTGCAAATTCCCCTAACCCCTTAAATAAAATGAATTTTTTTCAAAAAAGATTTGACGGCCCCTGGGGGCGTCTATACTATTCGTCGCACTTGTCGGGCACAGCCTAGCACTGGTTAAGAAGGTCGAGCGCAATAGTGGTTTTATTGTGTGAGGCTGGAAGCATTTAGTTTGTAGTCCTCTAAGAGTACAGATTAATCAGGCGCCCGTAGCTCAGCTGGATAGAGCATCCGCCTTCTAAGCGGATGGTCGCAGGTTCGAGTCCTGCCGGGTGCGCCATTAGGCAGCTTTGGCACAAGTAGCGCAAGATGGTGGGCGTAGCTCAGTTGGTAGAGCACGGGATTGTGACTCCCGTTGTCGAGGGTTCGATCCCCTTCGTCCACCCCATATTTCAAAAGGCGCCAGATTTAACGGTCTGGCGCCTTTGTTTTAAAAGCTTCAAGCCGCGGATGTGGTGGAATTGGTAGACACACTGGATTTAGGTTCCAGCGCCGCGAGGCGTAAGAGTTCGAGTCTCTTCATCCGCACCAAATACAGCGTCACCCTTGCCATGGGCTGGGTTGGTGCTTAACAGAGAAGGCGATTGGCTTCTTTGTCACGCAATATGGTGGGCGTAGCTCAGTTGGTAGAGCACGGGATTGTGACTCCCGTTGTCGAGGGTTCGATCCCCTTCGTCCACCCCATATTCCGAAAGGCGCCAGATTTAACAGTCTGGCGCCTTTTTTGTTTTAGCGGTTTACGTATTCGGCGACTGCAGGTTCTGGGTCGCAGGGGTGGGCGTTTCGTCGTATTTTTGTTTCTCGATGATGCCGTTCTACCCGCTGGCCTTGTGCGCAAGGTTGGCAACCAGGGAGATGGTTGGCAGCTTCTTCTATATATAGAAGGGTTGGTACAGAGCCCTGGCGTGATTGGCTGTATTTGTCACTGGGGCGAGGAGCATTCGTGCATTCGTACCTGTAAAATGCCTGCTGTTTTTTAACCCGTTTTCAGTAGGGTGACTTCTTGAGTTTGACCCACTAGAATGCATGCCCTTGATTCTTGGGTCGGAAACGGCCGGCTAACGTCTGTGCAACGAGGAATATCCATGCAAGTTTCTGTTGAAAATACTACTGCTATCGAGCGCCGCATGAGCATCACCGTGCCGGCAGAGCGCATCGAGACTGCGGTCAACAAGCGTCTGCAGCAGACTGCCCAGAAGGCCAAGATCGCTGGTTTCCGTCCAGGCAAAGTGCCGATGAGCGAAATCAAGCGCCGCTTTGGTGCTGACGCGCGTCAAGATGCCGTAGGTGACGTGATCCAGGCTTCCTTCTACGAAGCTGTTGTCGAGCAAAAGCTGAACCCGGCTGGTTCGCCTTCCATCGAGCCTAAGTCCTTGGAAGCTGGCAAGGACCTGGAATACGTTGCCGTATTCGAAGTGTTCCCAGAGTTCACCGTCGCTGGCTTCGAAGGTATCGAAATCGAGCGCCTGAGCGCCGAAGTGGCTGATGCCGACCTGGATAACATGCTGGAAATCCTGCGCAAGCAGAACACCCGTTTTGAAGTGGCCGATCGCGCTGCCCAGAACGAAGACCAACTGAACATCGATTTCGTAGGCAAGGTTGACGGCGAAGTCTTCGCTGGCGGCTCGGCCAAAGGCACCCAGTTGGTACTGGGCTCCAACCGCATGATCCCGGGTTTCGAAGACGGTCTGGTTGGCGCTAAAGCCGGCGAAGAGCGCGTTCTGAACCTGACTTTCCCTGCTGACTACCAGAACCTGGACCTGGCTGGCAAAGCCGCCGAGTTCACCGTGACTGTCAACAGTGTTTCCGAGCCTAAGCTGCCAGAACTGAACGAAGAGTTCTTCGCCCAGTTCGGCATCAAGGAAACCGGTATCGAAGGTTTCCGCGCCGAAGTTCGTAAGAACATGGAGCGTGAGCTGCGCCAGGCCATCAAGTCCAAGGTCAAGAACCAGGTCATGGACGGTCTGCTGGCCGCCAACCCGATCGAAGTGCCTAAGGCTCTGCTGTCCAACGAAGTGGACCGCCTGCGCGTACAAGCTGTTCAGCAGTTTGGTGGCAACATCAAGCCTGACCAACTGCCGGCCGAGCTGTTCGAAGAGCAAGCCAAGCGCCGCGTCGTGCTGGGTCTGATCGTGGCTGAAGTGGTCAAGCAGTTCGACCTCAAGCCTGACGAAGACCGCGTTCGCGAAATGATCCAGGAAATGGCTTCGGCCTACCAGGAGCCTGAGCAGGTCGTGGCTTGGTACTACAAGAATGACCAGCAGTTGAACGAAGTCCGTTCGGTTGTGCTGGAAGAACAAGTTGTGGATACTGTTCTGCAGAAGGCTAAGGTGACCGACAAAGCGGTCTCTTACGAAGAAGCAGTCAAGCCGGCAGAAGCAGCACAAGCCGACTGATTGTCCAACTCGTTTGAAAATACACCCATAAGCCAGCCTCGCGCTGGCTTATGCGTATTCAAGACATGACTATTTGGGAGTAACTGCAGAGCATGTTCCGTAATTCGTATATTCAGCAGAACTCTGATATCCAGGCCGCAGGCGGCCTGGTCCCGATGGTTGTCGAGCAATCTGCTCGTGGCGAACGCGCCTACGACATCTACTCGCGCCTGCTCAAGGAGCGAGTGATCTTTCTGGTTGGTCCGGTAGAGGACTACATGGCCAACCTGATCTGTGCGCAACTGCTGTTCCTTGAAGCGGAAAACCCGGACAAGGACATCCATCTCTACATCAACTCCCCAGGCGGTTCGGTGACGGCGGGCATGTCGATCTACGACACCATGCAGTTCATCAAGCCGAACGTATCCACCACGTGCATTGGCCAGGCCTGCAGCATGGGTGCATTCCTGCTGACCGCAGGTGCTGAAGGCAAGCGTTTCTGCCTGCCTAACTCGCGCGTGATGATTCACCAGCCACTGGGCGGTTTCCAGGGCCAGGCGTCGGACATCGAAATCCACGCCAAGGAAATCCTGTTTATCCGTGAGCGTCTCAATACGCTGATGGCCAAGCACAGCGGGCACACCCTGGAAGAAATCGAGCGCGATACCAACCGCGACAACTTCATGAGTGCCGAAGCCGCGCGTGAATACGGGCTGATCGACGCCGTGATCGACAAGCGCCCCGCTTAATATAAGCCGCTCAAAATAGGGCTGGTCGGCATGTCCGACCACCGGCGGGCTTGAAAAAGCCCGCATAAGCCTTCATCTTGTGTTGCAAGCCTATCGGATTTGGATCGAACGAATGACTGACACCCGCAACGGCGAGGACAACGGCAAGCTGCTCTATTGCTCCTTCTGTGGCAAAAGCCAGCATGAAGTGCGCAAATTGATTGCCGGCCCCTCGGTCTTTATCTGCGACGAGTGCGTCGACCTGTGCAATGACATCATCCGTGAGGAGGTGCAGGAGGCACAGGCCGAAAGCAGCGCGCATAAATTGCCTTCGCCTAAAGAAATCAGCGGCATCCTTGATCAGTACGTGATTGGTCAAGAGCGTGCAAAGAAGGTTCTGGCCGTAGCGGTGTACAACCACTACAAGCGCTTGAACCAGCGTGACAAGAAAGGTGACGAGGTCGAACTCGGCAAGAGCAACATCCTGCTGATCGGTCCTACAGGCTCGGGTAAAACCCTGCTTGCAGAAACCCTCGCTCGCCTGCTGAACGTTCCGTTCACCATCGCCGACGCCACCACCCTCACCGAGGCTGGCTACGTGGGTGAAGATGTCGAGAACATCATTCAGAAACTGCTGCAGAAGTGCGATTACGACGTAGAGAAGGCCCAGATGGGTATTGTCTATATCGATGAAATCGACAAGATTTCGCGCAAGTCCGACAACCCGTCGATCACCCGGGATGTTTCCGGTGAAGGCGTGCAGCAAGCCCTGCTGAAGTTGATTGAAGGCACGGTCGCTTCCGTACCGCCCCAAGGCGGCCGCAAGCACCCGCAGCAGGAATTCCTGCAGGTTGATACGCGTAACATCCTGTTTATCTGTGGCGGTGCGTTCTCCGGCCTGGAAAAGGTTATTCAAAACCGCTCCACCCGTGGCGGCATCGGTTTCAGTGCAGAAGTGCGCAGCAAGGAAGAAGGCAAGAAGGTGGGCGAGTCCCTGCGTGAAGTCGAGCCTGACGATCTGGTCAAGTTCGGTCTGATCCCGGAATTCGTTGGCCGTCTGCCGGTCCTGGCTACGCTGGACGAGTTGGACGAGGCTGCTCTGATTCAGATCCTCACCGAGCCGAAAAACGCCCTGACCAAGCAATACGCCAAGCTGTTCGAAATGGAAGGTGTAGACCTCGAGTTCCGTGCCGATGCGCTCAAATCGGTGGCCAAGCGGGCACTGGAGCGCAAAACTGGCGCACGTGGCCTGCGCTCGATTCTCGAAGGCGTACTGCTCGACACCATGTACGAAATCCCCTCGCAGTCCGAGGTGAGTAAAGTGGTGATCGACGAAAGCGTTATAGAAGGTAAGTCCAAGCCACTGTATATCTACGAAAACAGTGAGCCGGCTGCCAAGGCTGCGCCAGACGCGTAAGCGTTTCGCAGTTTCGGTACAAACAAGGGGCCTCTAGGGGCCCCTTTGTTTTTCATAGGGATTTTTACTGTGTGTAACTGCCAGCATTGAGCTTGTTTTTTTTACACGCAGCCCCCATCTTGGTTTCAAGCTTACTTTCATCTGTCATAGAGGCGAAATCATGAAGACAACCATTGAATTGCCTCTCCTGCCATTGCGTGATGTGGTTGTGTATCCGCACATGGTTATCCCGCTGTTCGTGGGGCGCGAGAAGTCTATCGAAGCCCTCGAGGCCGCGATGACGGGCGACAAGCAGATCCTGCTGTTGGCCCAGAGAAATCCGGCTGACGACGATCCAGGCGAAGACGCCCTGTATCGCGTCGGCACCATTGCCACCGTTCTGCAATTGCTCAAGCTGCCGGATGGCACCGTCAAGGTGCTGGTCGAGGGTGAGCAGCGCGGTGCGGTCGAGCGCTTCATGGAGGTGGACGGCCACCTGCGTGCAGAAGTGGCGTTGATCGACGAAGTCGATGCGCCTGAGCGCGAATCCGAAGTGTTTGTACGCAGCCTGCTGTCCCAGTTCGAGCAATACGTGCAACTGGGCAAGAAAGTCCCGGCTGAAGTCCTGTCCTCCCTCAACAGCATTGATGAGCCAAGCCGCCTGGTCGACACCATGGCTGCGCACATGGCGCTGAAGATCGAGCAGAAGCAAGACATCCTCGAAATCATCGACCTGTCGACCCGGGTCGAGCACGTCCTGGCCCTGCTGGATGCCGAGATCGATCTGTTGCAGGTCGAGAAGCGCATTCGCGGTCGCGTCAAGAAACAAATGGAGCGCAGCCAGCGCGAGTACTACCTGAATGAGCAGATGAAGGCCATTCAGAAAGAGCTCGGCGACAGCGAGGAAGGTCACAACGAAATCGAAGAGCTGAAAAAGCGCATCGATGCCGCAGGCCTGCCAAAAGACGCGTTGACCAAAGCCACCGCCGAGTTGAACAAACTCAAGCAAATGTCGCCGATGTCGGCCGAAGCCACCGTGGTTCGTTCCTACATCGACTGGCTGGTGCAGGTGCCGTGGAAAGCCCAGACCAAGGTGCGCCTGGACCTGGCGCGTGCCGAAGATATCCTCGACGCCGATCACTACGGCCTGGAGGAGGTCAAGGAGCGCATCCTCGAATACCTCGCCGTGCAAAAGCGCGTGAAGAAGATTCGTGGCCCGGTGTTGTGCCTGGTCGGTCCTCCGGGCGTGGGTAAAACCTCGCTGGCCGAGTCGATTGCCAACGCCACCAACCGAAAATTCGTACGCATGGCCCTCGGTGGCGTGCGTGATGAAGCGGAAATCCGTGGACATCGCCGGACTTACATCGGTTCGATGCCGGGAAGATTGATTCAAAAGATGACAAAGGTTGGCGTGCGCAATCCGCTGTTCCTGCTCGATGAAATCGACAAAATGGGCAGCGACATGCGTGGCGATCCTGCATCAGCCTTGCTCGAAGTGCTCGACCCCGAGCAGAACCACAATTTCAACGACCATTACCTGGAAGTCGACTACGACCTGTCCGACGTAATGTTCCTGTGCACCTCCAACTCGATGAACATCCCGCCAGCCCTGCTGGACCGGATGGAGGTGATTCGTCTGCCGGGTTACACCGAAGACGAGAAGATCAATATCGCCGTCAAGTACCTCGCGCCCAAGCAGATTGCGGCCAACGGGTTGAAGAAGGGCGAGATCGAATTTGATGTCGAGTCGATCCGCGACATCATTCGCTACTACACCCGCGAGGCCGGCGTACGGGGCCTTGAGCGTCAATTGGCGAAGATCTGCCGTAAGGCAGTCAAAGAACATGCCCTGGAAAAACGCTTCTCCGTGAAGGTTACGGCCGATGCGCTGGAGCACTTCCTGGGTGTGCGCAAATTCCGCTATGGCCTGGCCGAGCAGCAGGATCAGGTCGGGCAGGTGACTGGTCTGGCGTGGACCCAGGTGGGCGGCGAATTGCTGACCATCGAGGCCGCGGTGATCCCGGGCAAGGGGCAACTGATCAAGACCGGTTCCCTGGGTGACGTGATGGTCGAGTCCATCACGGCCGCGCAGACCGTGGTGCGCAGCCGCGCCCGCAGCCTGGGGATCCCCCTGGACTTCCACGAGAAGCACGACACCCACATCCATATGCCGGAAGGGGCGACCCCCAAAGACGGCCCTAGCGCTGGCGTAGGCATGTGCACGGCCCTGGTATCGGCCCTGACCGGCATCCCCGTGCGCGCCGATGTGGCCATGACCGGGGAAATCACCCTGCGTGGTCAGGTACTGGCCATTGGTGGCCTGAAGGAAAAACTGCTGGCTGCACACCGTGGTGGTATCAAGACGGTGATCATTCCTGAAGAGAATGTTCGCGACTTGAAGGAAATTCCTGACAATATTAAGCAGGATCTGCAGATTAAACCGGTTAAATGGATTGACGAGGTCCTGCAAATTGCGCTGCAATACGCGCCGGAGCCCTTGCCGGATGTGGCTCCCGAGATAGTCGCGAAGGACGAAAAACGCGAGACTGACTCTAAGGAAAGAATTAGCACGCATTAATACGTTTAAGCTTGGTGGCTTCCTTGACAGCTTTTTAGAGCCCTTGTTATAAAGCGGCTCTTATAAGTGCCTGTAGGCCATTCAGCACTGGTTTTTGCTTTCACCAAAAAACTTAGAATCATACTCAATAGATATAAGGGGACTTAGAGTGAACAAGTCGGAACTGATTGATGCTATCGCCGCATCTGCTGATATCCCGAAAGCCGCTGCTGGCCGTGCGCTGGACGCAGTAATCGAATCCGTCACTGGCGCTCTCAAGGCCGGCGACTCCGTGGTACTGGTAGGTTTCGGTACTTTCTCTGTGACCGATCGTCCAGCCCGCACTGGCCGTAACCCACAGACTGGCAAAGCACTGCAAATCGCTGCTGCCAAGAAACCAGGTTTCAAAGCCGGTAAAGCCCTGAAAGAAGCCGTCAACTAAGCTTCGTTCAAGCCTTTGCCTATCCGGGCTGGACGCAGGTCTGGCCTGGCAGCGGAGCGGCAACTGACCTGAGTATCCATTGGGTCGCGACGCCGGGGGGCGGGTTCAACACCCGTCCGTTCCGCCAGTTACGAGAAGGCGCATCCTCGGATGCGCCTTTCTTCTATCCGGATTCTACCCACGCTCCACGGTTGCCTAATTTTTGAAGTTCAACCGTTTCTGGGGGACGCATGCTGCAGAATATCAGGGACAATTCACAAGGCTGGATTGCCAAGACCATTATCGGGCTCATCGTTGTATTGATGGCCTTCACCGGTATCGAGGCCATTTTCCAGGCCACGACCAACAGCCAGGACGCGGCCAAGGTCAATGGTGAAGAAATCACTCAAAACGAGCTGAGCCAGGCCGTCGACATGCAACGTCGGCAGCTGATGCAACAACTGGGCAAGGACTTCGACGCGTCCTTGCTGGATGAAAAAATGCTGCGCGAGGCGGCCCTCAAAGGCCTGATCGATCGCAAGCTGCTGCTGCAAGGCGCGGCCGATTCGAAGTTCTCCTTCTCGGAAGCTGCACTGGACCAAGTGATCCTGCAGACCCCGGAGTTTCAGGAAGACGGCAAGTTCAGCGCTGAACGCTTCGACCAGGTGATCCGTCAACTGGGCTACAGCCGTATGCAGTTCCGGCAGATGCTGACCCAGGAAATGCTGATCGGCCAACTGCGCGCAGGCATTGCCGGCAGCGGTTTTGTCACCGACCAGGAAGTGCTGAACTTTGCGCGTCTGGAAAAACAGACCCGTGATTTCGCCACCGTCAGCATCAAGGCCGACCCGGCAGCCGTGAAACTCACCGACGACGAGGTCAAGGCTTACTACGACCAACACGCCAAAGAGTTCATGACTCCGGACCAGGTCGTCATCGACTACCTGGAGCTGAAGAAGTCTTCGTTCTTTGACCAGGTAGCGGTCAAGGACGATGAGCTGCAGGCCCTGTACGAGAAAGAAACCGCCAACCTCGCTGAACAGCGTCGTGCCGCGCACATTCTGATCGAAGTCAACGACAAGGTCACCGAGGCCCAGGCCAAGGCCAAGATCGAGGAAGTCCAGGCGCGCCTGGCCAAGGGCGAAAGCTTCGAGGCCCTGGCCAAGGAGTTCTCCCAGGATCCGGGTTCGGCCAACAATGGCGGCGACCTGGGTTTTGCAGGCCCTGGCGTCTACGATCCTGAGTTCGAAAGCGCCCTGTACGCCTTGAACAAGGACCAGGTCTCGGCACCGGTACGTTCCAGCTTCGGCTGGCACCTGATCAAGCTGCTGGGTGTTGAAGCGCCAGAAGTGCCTTCGTTCGCCAGCCTGAAAGACAAGCTGACCCGCGAGCTGAAGACCCAGCAAGTGGAGCAGCGCTTCGTCGAGGCAACCAAGCAACTGGAAGATGCGGCATTCGAAGCCTCCGACCTGGCCCAGCCAGCTTCGGACTTGAAGCTGACCGTACACACTTCGGCGCCGTTTGGCCGTGAAGGTGGCGAAGGCATCGCGGCCAACCGTGCTGTGATCCAGGCGGCTTTCAGCCCTGAAGTGCTGGATGAGGGTGCCAACAGCACCGCCATCGAGCTGGATCCGGAAACCATCGTGGTCCTGCGCGCCAAGGAGCACCGCAAGCCGGAGCAACTGCCGCTGGAAAGCGTGGCGACCGCCATCCGTGCCCAGTTGACCAAGGAGCGTGCAAGCGCTGCGGCGAAGACCCATGCTGACGAGCTGATCGCTAACCTGCGCGACGGCAAGCTGGCATTGGACCAGGCGGTTGATGGCCAGGCCTGGAAAGTCACCGAAGCTGCTACCCGTGGCCAGGAAGGCGTCGAGCCTGCCGTGCTGCAAGCGCTGTTCCGCATGGCCAAGCCGGCGGCGAAGGACAAACCGACCTTCACCGACGTGACCCTGCCAGATGGCAGCTTGATGATCCTGCGCCTGAACAACGTCAACGAAGGCGCTGCGCCAACCGATGAAGAGAAGGAGCAATATCGTCGCTTCCTCGCTTCGCGGGTCGGTCAGCAGGACTTCGCCGCGTTCCGCAAGGAGCTGGAAACCAAGGCTGACATCAAGCGGTTCTGATGTAGTAATACCGTTTCAAAAAAACACCCCGGCCTGAAACCGGGGTCTTTTTTTGCCTGTTTGTCAGGTGCGGCGAGGCTGCAGGGTG
This sequence comes from Pseudomonas sp. WS 5010, assembly GCF_012985565.1. Classification (NCBI taxonomy): domain Bacteria; kingdom Pseudomonadati; phylum Pseudomonadota; class Gammaproteobacteria; order Pseudomonadales; family Pseudomonadaceae; genus Pseudomonas; species Pseudomonas sp. WS 5010. Next base: position 831,719 of record NZ_JAAQWQ010000001.1, read on the forward strand.
GTGATCAATGCCAGCGTAGCCAAGGCGGCAACGACCCAGGGAAACCACATGACGCCCCATCCCTGAAGCAGTATGCCGCCCAGCAGCCCACCGCCGGCAATCCCCAGGTTCCACACCGTCACCAGCATCGACTGGGCTGCATCCGCCGAGTCACCGGCCGATTTGGCCAGCGCGGTTTGCAGCAAGGCAGGCAAGCCGCCAAACGCCAGGCCCCAGATGGCGACTGACAGGTAGACGACCTCGGTAGAGGCGATCCACAGCCCCAGGGCCAATGCTGCAGCGGCAAACAGGGTGCAGCTGCTCACCAGTAGGACCTGCAGCAGGCGGTCAATCAACAGGCCGACGATCCAGATCCCCATCAGCGCGGCCAGGCCAAATACCAGCAACACCCGGTCGATGTCGGCGGTAAGCCCGGCGGGCGCCAGGAACGGCGCGATATAGGTGTACAGAATGTTATGCGCCAGCACGTAGGTAAAGGTCACCCACAGCACCGGTCGCACCCCTGGCAAACGCAGGACCTGGCGCAAGCCCAGGCGCTGTTGCGCACGTTGCCCGGCAAAGTCCGGCACCTGCCAGCGTACCCACGCCAGTAGCAGCACTGTCAGCCCGGTCATGATCGCAAAGCTCAAGCGCCAACCCACTGCAGTGCCCAGAAACGTTCCGGCAGGCACTCCAAGGGATAACGCCAGGGGCGCGCCCAGCATTGCCACGGCAATCGCCCGGCCCTGTAGGTGCGGGGCCACCATGCGGCTGGCATATCCTGCCAGCAGTGCCCAGAGCAAACCCGCGAACACCCCGGCCAACAGCCGTGCGACCAGGGTCAGCCAATACACGCTTGATAGTGCCGTGACACTGTTGACTAGCGCGAAGCCACCAATGGCTAGCATCAGCAAGGGGCGGCGGCGCCAGCCACGGGTGGCGATGGTCAGGGGGATGGCGGCCAGCAACGAGCCGAGGGCATACAGCGTGACGAGCTGGCCGACCAGCGCCTCGCTCACCCCGAGGCCGGCGCTCATCTGGGGCAGCAGACCTGCGGGCATCGCCTCGGTGAGGATGGTGATGAAGCCGGCGGTGGCCAGCGCCAGCAAGCCCGCCATGGGCAGGCGTTCGCGCTGGCTGGGCAGGCATTGCGGTGTACTGCAGTCATTCATGTGGCTCGGCTCCGTATTCAAGGCATCAGGACATCGGGGCAGAGTAGGGGGCTGAACCGCTTGGAAAAATGGGCTAAGGTTCCGAACTTATCGGACGTTTATGTCCGCAATTCGCAGGAAGTGACAATGGACAGTCTGGGCAGTATGTCGGTGTTTGTGCAGGTCGCGGAGACCCGCAGCTTTACCCAGGCCGGTCGGCTGCTGGGGGTGTCGTCCTCGGCTGTGGGCAAAAGCATTGCGCGCATGGAGCAGCGTCTGGGGGTGCGGCTGTTCCATCGCAGTACCCGCAGTATCACGCTGACGGCCGAGGGCGCGCTGTTTCTCGAGCGTTCACGGCGGATCCTGGCCGAGGTTGAAGCGGCCGAGCAGGAGTTGACTGAAGCAGCGACCACCCCCCGTGGCAAATTACGCATCAGTTTGCCCCAGGTCAGGGGCCTGTTGATGCCGGTGCTGACCGAGTTTATGCGGTCCTATCCAGAGATTGAGCTGGACGTGGATTTTTCCGACCGCATGGTGGATGTGATCGAGGAAGGCTTCGACGCTGTGGTGCGCACCGGCAAGCCCGAGGACTCGCGGCTGTCGGCGCGGCTGCTGGGGCACTATCGGTTGGTGCTGGTGGGAGCGCCGCAGTACTTCGCCTTACACGGCGTACCGGCCTGTCCTACGGACCTCAACCATCATGCCTGCCTACGTCACAAGTTTTGCGCCACCGGCAAGCTGGAGAGCTGGCCCCTGCGCCATTTACCGGGCGAACCCGAACCGGTGCTGCGTGCACCGTTGGTCAGCACGACCATCGAGTCGCTAAAGCACGTCGTGCACGAAGGCCTTGGGATCGCCTGCCTGCCGGACTTCATGGTCCGCGAATCCGTCGAGCAGGGCCGCCTGCAGCGGGTGCTGGACGATTACCTGGAGCACAGTGGCAGCTTCTGGATGCTCTGGCCGTCGAGCCGACATGCCTCGGCCAAACTGCGGGTGTTTATCGATCATATGAGCGCCAGGCTTTTTCCTGCACCGCGCGTCGAGCCGGCTGGTGACGTTTTACCGACAGGAATCCGCGCGCGCAGCCGGTGATCTGTTGCACAATACCGCCCTGACCGTTTTCCTCAGGATGATCAATGTCAACTTCATTTCACTTGCGTGGCCTCGCGCTCGCGCTGGTGCTGGCAGGCGCCACGGGCTGCTCGTCGCCCAAGACCGCTATTTACGAACATGAGAACTTCGACGACTCCGGTACGTTTTCGCGCAATTACCCGGTCAGCGATATCGCGGCCTGCGAAGCGGCACGCCGGGCGTTGCTCAGCCAGGGCTACATCATCACCAGCAGCGACCCGAAGCTGGTGAGCGGTAACAAAAGTTTCCAGCAGACCGGTGAGACCCATCTACAGATCAGTTTCAACGTGGTGTGTGCCGAAGATGGCAGCGGCGAGCATCATGCCACCATGTTTGCCAACGCCCTGCAGGATCGCTACGCGCTGAAAAAGGTCAACAACTCCGCCAGCCTGGGGGTGGGCGTACTCGGTTCGGTGTCGATGCCGATCGGCTCCACCGACGACTCGATGGTCAAGGTGGCCAGCGAGACGGTCACCTCGCCCAAGTTCTATGACCGCTACTTTTCCTTGGTGGATGTGTTCCTGCCCCAGGAAGTGAAAGCCGCCGAGCACATTCCCGAAGCGCCAAAGGCCGATCTCGGCGTACCGGAGCCCAAGCCCGCGCCGGCGGTGGACAAGGTAGAAGCGCCGAAAGAAGTGCCGCCGGTACCTGTCGCGCCAGCGGTCTCGGAACCGCTTGCACCGCCGGTAGAGGCCATGCCCATTACCCCGCAAACTCCAGCAGAAGTGCCGACTACACCTGTGCTGCCGGCACCGACAGAGGTGATTCCACCGCTGCCGGCCACCGGCGAGTAATTACGCGCGGGCCGAGAGGGTCAAGTTTGATGTATTAAATCCGTTGCCCGTCGCTACGTTTAATCCTGGAGCGCAGGAATGTCATGACCCTGTCTTTTTTTCGTCACCACGGCACTTTAGGCTGGTGATGCAGGTCACTTGAACAACCTGCTTTGATGACACAAGGAGTCGACGATGGACGATTATCAAGAAGAGCTGCTGGAATACCAGGCCTTTGAACTGGACCCTTCGCACCCGGCCGACGACGCCACCGAGTTGTAGGCAGGCGTCAGGCGGAATGCCGCTGACTGCGGCGAAATTCCCCTGGGGTCTGGCTGTTCCAGCGCTTGAAGGCCCGTTGAAAGGCCTCCGCTGAGGCAAAACCGAGCAAGTAGGCAATTTCCCCAAACGCCAGTTCCGTGTCGCGAATGTAGGTCATGGCCAGGTCGCGGCGGGTGTCGTTGAGAATCGCGCGAAACTGCGTGCCTTCCTCGGCCAGTTTGCGGCGCAAGGTCCAGGTTGGCAGCTTCAGGCGCGCCGCCACTTCTTCCAGGTCGGGTTCCCGGCCGCCATTGAGCATCGGCCCCAGCAAACGAATGATGCGCTCGCGCAGGCTGCGGGTGCGGGTCAGTTGCTCCAACTCCCGTTCACACAATTGCACCAGCAAGTGCCAGGTACTTGGGCAGTGCTGCGGGTTGCGCAGGCCCAGGCTGTACTGGCTCAGCCGCAGTTGGTTGAGCTCGGCGCCGAACTGCACCGGGCACTCGCCCAGCACGCTGTAGCTGGCGCTGTAGTCCGGTGCGGCGAATTCGATTTCGATGCGCTCGGCCAGCACCGGCTGCTGGCACAAGTTCGCCATCTGATGCAGCCAGCCGGCCAGAATCGAGTCCACCACGAAGCGGTTATAAGCGTTGTACGGGCTGATGGAATAGAAGCGCAGCCAAGCGCCCTGGGCGTCTTCATGAAAGCTCGACTGGCCACGGTAGTTGGCGCCGTACAAGGCTTCGAAGCGCGTCAGGGTGCGTGCCGCTTCGCGCACGTTGGGCGCCTGGGCGGCGGTGACGCCGGCCAGGCCAAGTTGATTCATACGGCTCAACTGGCCCATGCGCAGGCCCAGGCCGGGGTCGCCGGTCAGTTGGATGGCCGCATGGCCCAGGCGCATATAGCGCGGGATCGACAGGCGCGCGCCGGGTTCACTCAAGCGCGCCGGGTCCAGGCCGTATTGCAACAGCAACGGCTGCGGGTCCAGGCCATGGCTGAGGATGGCGTCGGCCAGGGTGTGCACGATGCCCACCGATAAGTCCCCGAGGCGCATCGGTGCCGGCTTCATGGGTTTATAGCCACACGTTCAGCAGGCGCGCACCACGTGCGTTGCCGTCGGCGAAGACTTGGCCGTTGGCACTGAGAAAGCTCTGGCCGCTGGTGCCCTGGTCCCAGAACTGCCCGCGCATGAATACGCTCATGCCGGCACCGGCCAGGCTGATGGGGGCCTGGCTGATCAGGCTCAGGCGATGCCAGGCTTCGCCTTCACTGAGCTCTTCGGGCTTGAGGCTGACTTCCGGGGGCGTGGACACACTTTTGAAGCCGCGCCATGGCTTGTCCCAGGTGTCTCGGCCAATCACCAGTGCCGGCACGGCCACCAGTTGCGCGCCTTGTTCGTTGAGCTTGCGGTAGTTGTCGGGGTACCAACTGTCGCTGCCGATCAGGATGCCCAGGCGCCCGGCCGGGGTGTCGATCACGCTGACCGCGTTTTCGTCGCCCGGGGCGATAAAACCGCGCTCATCGAAGATCGGGTAGAGCTGGCGCTGGGGTTGGCCCAGCGGCAGGCCATCGCGGTCGAACACCAGGCTGGTGTTGTACAGCGCGCCATGGCCGACCTGCAGTTGACCCTGGCTGATACTGGGGTTGGGCAGGGCGATGGAGCCGGCAACCAGGGTCACCCCGAACTCCTTGGCCAGGCCACCAAACAGCACCTGGTAATCGCGGGCCATGGCCGGCGCCTTCATGCGCAGGTAGGCATCGTCCAGGCGGTTATCGCCCTGGGCGCTGATCAATGCGCGCAGGAACAGCAAAGGGTTGCTCGCCGACAGCCAGTTCATCGCCTCCTTGAAGTTAGTCGCCTGATACAGCTCGTTTTTTTCGCCACTGACCATCAGCCAGGTGCCGACATGTTCGGGCAGGACCACGATGGTTTTATCATTGAGCAGGCCCAGTTCCTGGGCATTGCGCAGGTAGGCCGAGAGCTTGAGGTGCAAGCGTTCCAGGCTCTGGTAGTCAGCGGGGAACAGCTCCGGCTGGATGCCCAGCAGGTTGCCGTGATCGGCGGGAGTGCCCTCGTTTACAGCCAGGTTGATCCGCAGGTCCGACAGGTAATGCCCCACGGGGCGCTCCTGGGTCCAGACCAGATAGGCGGAAACGGCGGCGACCAGGGCCATGGTGAGGGTCAAAGCAAGTAATTTACGCATGGGGGAACAGACAGCAGGCCGTGTGCAGGGTTCGCCCCTAGGGTAGGGCGCGTCGCCACGCTTGCCAAGGGGCGTTGCGCATTTGGATCAATAAGTTGTCAGTTTCAGTCATTGAGCGCTAACGGCGTGGCTCTTAGTCTGTGGAACATAAACCGATGGCCGGCCATTCGAGCCTGTCACGTCCCGTGATGATCCGTTGTGGAGCTGTACCATGACCGCTGCTGCCTACCCGCACCTGCTGGCCCCGTTGGACCTGGGTTTTACCACCTTGCGCAATCGCACCCTGATGGGTTCGATGCACACCGGCCTTGAAGAAAAACCTGGCGGCTTCGAGCGCATGGCGGCGTATTTTGCCGAGCGCGCCCGTGGCGGCGTGGGCCTGATGGTCACCGGCGGTATTGGCCCGAACGATGAAGGCGGGGTGTACTCCGGGGCCGCCAAGCTGACCACCGAAGCCGAGGCGCTCAAGCACAAGATCGTCACCCAGGCCGTGCATGAGGCCGGTGGCAAGATCTGCATGCAGATCCTCCACGCGGGGCGTTATGCCTACAGCCCCAAGCAGGTCGCCCCCAGCGCGATCCAGGCGCCGATCAATCCGTTCAAGCCCAAGGAGCTGGACGAGGAAGGCATCGAGAAGCAGATCAGCGACTTTGTCACCTGCTCGGTATTGGCCCAGGTCGCCGAGTACGACGGCGTCGAAATCATGGGGTCCGAAGGTTATTTCATTAACCAGTTCCTCGCCGCCCACACCAACCACCGCACCGACCGCTGGGGCGGCGCCTACGAGAACCGCATGCGCCTGCCGGTGGAAATCGTGCGCCGGGTGCGCGAAGCCGTGGGGCCGAATTTCATCATCATCTTCCGCCTGTCGATGCTCGACCTGGTGGAGGGCGGCAGCACCTGGGAAGAAATCGTCCAGTTGGCCAAGGCCATCGAACAGGCGGGCGCGACGATTATCAATACCGGTATCGGCTGGCACGAAGCGCGCATCCCGACCATCGCCACCAAGGTGCCGCGCGGTGCGTTCAGTAAAGTCACGGCCAAGCTGCGTGGCGCGGTGCAGATCCCGTTGATCACCACCAACCGTATCAACACCCCGGAAGTGGCCGAGCAGATCCTCGCCGAGGGCGATGCCGACATGGTGTCCATGGCCCGGCCGTTCCTCGCCGACCCGGAGTTCGTCAACAAGGCCGCCGCTGGGCGCGCCGATGAGATCAATACCTGCATCGGCTGCAACCAGGCCTGCCTGGACCACACCTTCGGCGGCAAGTTGACCACCTGCCTGGTCAACCCGCGCGCCTGCTACGAGACCGAGCTCAATTACCTGCCGGTCCAGCAGATCAAGAAAATCGCCGTAGTCGGCGCCGGCCCAGCCGGACTGGCCGCTGCCACCGTGGCGGCGGAGCGCGGGCACCAGGTGACCCTGTTCGATTCGGCCAGCGAGATCGGCGGCCAGTTCAATGTGGCCAAGCGCGTGCCGGGCAAGGAAGAGTTTTTTGAAACCCTGCGGTACTTCAAGCGCAAGCTGCAGACCACCCATGTCGAGCTGTGCCTCAACACCCGGGTCGATGTAGCGCAACTGGTGGCCGGCGGCTATGACGAGATCATCCTCGCCACCGGTATTGCGCCGCGTACCCCGGCGATTCCTGGCGTGGAAAACCCCAAGGTGCTCAGCTACCTGGACGTGCTCCTGCAGCGCAAGCCGGTGGGCAAGCGCGTTGCCGTGATCGGTGCCGGTGGTATCGGCTTTGACGTGTCGGAGTTCCTCGTGCACCAGGGCGTGTCCACCAGCCTGGACCGCGAAGCGTTCTGGAAGGAGTGGGGCATCGACACCCTGTTGCAGGCCCGCGGCGGCGTGGCCGGGATCAAACCCCAGCCCCACGCCCCGGCGCGCGAGGTTTACCTGTTGCAGCGCAAGGCTTCCAAGGTTGGTGACGGCCTGGGCAAGACCACCGGCTGGATCCACCGTACCGGCCTGAAGAACAAGCAGGTGCAGATGCTCAATAGCGTTGAATACCTGAAGATCGACGATGAGGGCCTGCATATCCGTATTGGTGCCGAGGGCGAGCCGCAGGTGCTGGCGGTGGACAACATTGTGATCTGCGCCGGCCAGGACCCGCTGCGCGAACTGCAGGACGGCCTGGTCGCCGCTGGCCAGAACGTGCACCTGATCGGCGGTGCCGACGTGGCCGCCGAGCTGGATGCCAAGCGCGCCATCAACCAGGGCTCGCGCCTGGCCGCCGAGTTGTAAGGGCCGCGCAGGGGCGGTGTTAGACTACCGCCCCTTTTTTCATGCAGACGTGCCCTGATGGGTCCTTTCGATTGGCTTCCCCACGCGCCCCTTGAACCCTTGCAGTTGGATTGGCTGAACGGGGTCGAGGTGGCCGTGCTGCGCCTGGACCGCATCGACCCGCTGATCAGCGGCAACAAGTGGTTCAAGCTCACCGGGCACCTGGCCCAGGCGCGACAGGCGGGTGCCAGCGGCATCATCAGCCTGGGCGGCGCCTACTCCAATCATCTACATGCCCTGGCGGCGGCCGGCAAACGCTTCGGTTTTGCCACCGTCGGCCTGTTGCGCGGGCACCCGCAAGACACCCCGACGGTCCTCGACCTGCAAGCCTTCGGCATGCAACTGCACTGGCTGGGCTACGGCGGTTACCGTGCGCGTCATGCGCCGGACTTCTGGTTGCCCTGGCGCGAGCGGTATCCGCACCTGCATCCCGTACCCGAGGGCGGCGGCGCCATGACCGGGGCGTTGGGCTGTGGCGTGTTGGTCGAGCAGGTGCGCAGGCAGTTGCCCGCCCTGGGGTGGGCCAACTACGACGCCTGGTGGCTGGCAGCCGGCACCGGTACCACCCTGGCGGGTTTGGTGCTGGCGGAGGCGGGCGCGCATCCTGTGTACGGGGCCATGGCGGTGCCGGATGACCACGGTGTCGTGCAGAACGTGCGGGCCATCGTGCAGGGCGGGTATGAACTGTTGGACGCCAGTCGTGGCGGTTTTGCGAAAGTCGATCCGCCATTGCTGGCCTTCATCGACGCCACGCAGCAGGCCAGTGGCTTGCCCCTGGAGCCGCTCTATACCGGCAAGGCGCTGCTGGCGCTCAAGCAGCAGATCGAGGCCGGGCGCTTTGCCCCCGGCACTCGCCTGGTTTTTGTGCACACCGGCGGCTTGCAGGGCCGCCGGGGTTTTGTGGATTAACGCTTGGGCAACATGCGCAACACGGTGTTATCCCGCATGAAGTAGTGGTGGTACAGACCCGCCGCCGCATGCAGGCCGATCAGCCAGTAGCCGATGGTGCCGCCCAATACATGCCAGCCTTCGATCTGCTTGGCCAGGTCCTTGTTTTCACCGATCAGCGGTGGCAACTCGATCCCGTAGAACCACACCGAATGCCCTTCGGCACTGACAATCAGCCAGCCAAAGATCGGCATGCCGATCATGAACACATACAACGCCACGTGCATCAAGGTCGCCAGTAGCGCTTGCCATTGCGGCGGCGCGGGCAAAATCTTCGGCGCCACGCCAAGGCTGCGGGCAAACAGGCGCAGCCAGACCAGTACGAATACGGTCAGGCCGAACATGAAGTGCAGTTCCTTGATTAACGTGCGTCCGCCACTGCCTTTGGGGAAAATCCCGCGAAATTCAATGGTGACGTAGACCGCCACCAGCAGCACTAGCATCAGCCAGTGCAAGGCGATGGACATCGTACTGTAACGGGACTCGCTGTTTTTCCACGGCATCGCGTCTTTCCTCACTCATCAGGGGCAAACCTCCGTTCTTTGGCGACGGAGTCCCTAAAGCCTAAACCTGTTATGCAAGGTTTGCCCGAGTGAGGGGCGATGTATTGATCTCGATCAGGCGCTTTGCGGCATTTCACCACGTGCCAGGCGCTGATTGATGTCGGCGATCACGCCGGGCAGGTCGGTGATCGTGTCGATCAGGTAGTGCGGGCGCGAGCCGGCGAACATCGTTTCGATACGCTTGCGTTCGCTGGCCAGGGTCGCCGGGTCCAGGGCGCGGAACTGCTCGTAGGTCAGGCCCAGGGCGTTGCCCGAGCAGGTCAGCGCCACGGTCCACATCCCGGCGCGGCGGCCTTCGAGGATGCCCGGCACGGTGTCGTCGATCTTCACGCAGGCCGCCACGTCATCGATGCCCAGGGCGATCACGTTGGCCAGGGCCTGGGCCGGCCATGGGCGGCCATTGGGCACTTCGTCGGTGGCGACGACATGGTCGGCGATGTAGCCGTTGGTAGCCGCCAGTTCGACCACCTTGTCCATCACTTGCTTGGGGTAGCCGGAGCAGGAGCCGATCTTGATCCCTTGCGCACGCAGCGCGGCGATGGTCTCCAGGGCGCCGGGAATCAGCGCCGAGTGTTCGGCGATCTTCTCGATCTGCAACGGCATGAAGCGCTCGTAGATGGCGGTCACGTCATCATCGGTCGGCGTGCGGCCGAAGGCCTTGCGATAGCGCTCGGCCACTTGCGGCTGATCACACAGGGTGCGGATGTGGTCCCACTTGCCCATGCCCATCGGGCCACGGGCTTCTTCGATGGAAACCTGCACGTCGAACTCGGCAAACGCCTCGACAAAAATCTGCGTGGGGGCAAACGAGCCAAAGTCGACCACGGTACCGGCCCAATCAAGGATGGCGGCCTGCAGGGTGTTGGGGTTCTGATAGTTCATGGTTCAAATCCTGTAAATAATGTGTAGGAACCGGCTTGCCGGCGATAGCGGCCCTGAAGGCCCCATCGCCGAAGGGAGTCAGATTTCGAGCACTTCCATCTCTTGCAGCGCCTGGGCAATCGCCGCCACCGCCGCTTGCATCTCGGCCTGGTTGACGTGACCGATGCAGCCCACGCGGAAGGTTTCTACCTGGGTCAATTTGCCCGGATACAGAATGAAGCCCTTGGCCTTGACCCGCTCGTAGAAGTCCTTGAACTGGTAGCGCGGATCGTTTGGCGCGTGGAAGGTGACGATGATCGGCGCCTGGATCGCGGCCGGCAGGAAGCTGCGCAGACCCAGGTCGGCCATGCCGTCCAGCAGCGTCTGGCAGTTGGCGGCATAGCGCTGGTGACGGGCTGGCAGGCCGCCTTCTTCGTTGTATTGCAGCAGCGCTTCATGCAGGGCGGCTACCACGTGGGTCGGCGGGGTAAAGCGCCATTGCCCGGTCTTGGCCATGTAGGCGTGCTGGTCGAACAAATCCATGGCCAGGGAATGGCTGTTGCCCTGGGCGGCGGCCAGTGCCTCTTTTTTCGCAAAGACAAAACCCATGCCGGGCACGCCTTCGAGGCATTTACCGGAGGCAGCGATCAGGGCGTCAAACGGCACTTGGGCGGCGTCGATGGGCAGCGCGCCAAAGGAGCTCATGGCGTCGATGATCAGGCGCTTGCCATGGCGCTGGATGACCTGGGCGATCTCCGGCAGCGGGTTGAGGATGCCAGTGCTGGTTTCGCAGTGGATCAGCGCGATATGGGTGATGCTGCTGTCAGCCTGCAACAGACGGTCGACATCGGCGGCGGTGGTGGGCTGGTCCTCAGCGGTCTCGAAGGTGCTGAACGGGCGGCCCAGCACTTCGCAGATCTTCGCCAGGCGCTTGCCGTAGGCGCCGTTGATCAGCACCAGCACTTTGCCATCGCGGGGCACCAGGGTGCCGATGGCGGCTTCGACGGCGAACGTGCCGCTGCCCTGCAAGGGCACGCAGTGATGGCTGTCGCCACCGTTAATGATCACCAGCAGTTGCTCGCAGAGGCTGGCGGTCAGTTGGTTGAAGCGGTCATCCCACGAACCCCAGTCAACCATCATCGCCTGGCGGGTGCGGGCGGAGGTGGTCAGGGGCCCAGGTGTGAGCAGGATCGGCGCGGCAGTACTCATTCTCATGTCCTCGCAAAGCAGTGGGATGACGCTACGGGACATAAATTGCAGTTTGGCTTGTCATCAATCAAATTGTTTGTTGTTATGCCAGCCATCAGTGAGGCCGATAGCTATGAATCTTTTCCAACTCCGTGCATTTGACGCCGTGGCCCGGGACGGCAGTTTTACCCGTGCCGCCGCGCGCCTGTTTATCAGCCAGCCAGCCGTGACCGGGCATATCAAGGCGCTGGAAGAGCACTACCAGATCACCCTGCTGCGGCGTACCGCGCGGCGCGTGGAGTTGACGGAGCAGGGCATCAAGCTGGCGGCCATCACCCGCAGCATCTTCGGCCTGGTGGATGAAGCGCAGACCCTGCTCGAAGCCAACCGCCAATTGCTCACCGGACGCCTGGAGGTGGCGGCGGATGGCCCGCATATGGTCATGCCGATGTTGGCAAAGCTGCGTGCCCGTTACCCGGGGATTACCGTCAACCTGCGCCTGGGCAATGCCCAGGAAACCCTGGCGGCGCTGCTGTCCGAGCATGCGGATGTGGCGGTGTTGACCGAAGTCGAGCCGCGCAAGGGCGTGCACCTGCAGCCGTTGAACGAGTCACGTATCTGCGCGTTGGTACCGGCTGGCCACCCGTGGCTGGCGGACCCGGCGGGTATTCGCCTGGAGCAGTTGGACCAGGTGATCATGGTGCTGCGCGAGCCCAGTTCCATCACCCGCCGCACTTTCGACGAGGCGTGTGCCAAGGCCGGCGTGCAGCCCAAGGTGTTGCTGGAACTCGATAGCCGCGAAGCGGTGGCGGAAGCGGTGGCCGCCGAATTGGGGGTGGGGGTGGTGTCCTCCATGGAAGTCAGCCGGGACCCGCGGGTGCATGCGATTGCGATCCGTGGCGATGGGCTGCTGAACCAGCACATGCTCGGCTGCATGGAACGACGCCGCGAGTTGCGCTTGATTCAGGCGTTTTTCGAGTTGGCCGCAAGCTGATTGGGACGTTGCCCCCCCCCCCAGTTGAGCAGTCGTTTGCATTCGACTTCGAGTTGGCCCCGTACCCCTCTCGCAGGGCTGTAGGTGTCTAGTGTGCGTTAACGCAACATAACGGAGTGGTTTTTGCGCAGGAAAACCCTCGTCGCTCAAACTGCGCCATGCGCCGCCAGGTTGCGATACTGCCCTTTGAAATACAGCAATGGCTGTGCGGTGTCGGCCTTTTGCAGATCCATGGCTTTCACCTCACCAATCACTATCACGTGATCGCCTGCGACGTGCTCGGCGTGGATTTCACAGTCGAGCCAGTGCAGGCTGTCGGCAATGACGGGATTACCTAGCGGTGATTCCTGCCATTCGATTCCATGCCACTTATCCGTGCCTCGACGAGCGAACTGGTTGGAAATCCCAACCTGTTCACCGGACAGAATATTGACTGCGAATCGACCTGCCTCACGAATCTTCGGATAGCTGGCCGAGCTGCACATGACGCTGAACGAGACCAGTGGCGGGTTCATCGATACGCTATAAAACGACTGGCAAGTAAAGCCAATCGGCTCATCACCGGTGTGCGAAGTAATCACCGTGATACCGCAAGCGTAGTGCCCGAGCGCCTGACGAAAGCTCAGGGGCTCGATGGAAGTAGCAGTGGTAGTGGCAGTGAGTGACATCGCGGTTCCTAGTTCGACAGCTCTTTTCGAATGATCTCTGCGCCTGCGCTCAACGCATTCAACTTGCCCCTTGCCACCTGGCGAGGCAACGGAGCCATGCCGCAGTTGGTGCAAGGATAGAGCTTGTCGGCATCTACGAACTGAAGTGCCTTGCGTAGGGTATTGGCGACTTCCTCGGGCGTCTCGATGGCATGGTTTGCCACATCAATGGCGCCCACCATCACTTTTTTACCCCGGATGAGTTCGATCAGATCCATCGGGACGTGAGAGTTGTGACATTCGAGCGAGACGATATCGATGCTGGATTTCTGCAACTTGGGGAACGCTTCTTCATACTGGCGCCACTCCGAACCCAGCGTTTTTTTCCAGTCGGTGTTGGCCTTGATGCCATAGCCATAGCAAATATGCACGGCGGTTTCGCATTTGAGCCCTTCGATTGCTCGCTCCAAGGTGGCCACACCCCAGTCATTTACCTCGTCAAAAAACACGTTGAATGCAGGCTCATCGAACTGGATGATATCTACCCCGGCAGCCTCCAGCTCTCTGGCCTCCTGATTGAGAATCTTCGCGAATTCCCAGGCCAGTTTTTCACGGCTTTTGTAGTGAGCATCGTAGAGGGTGTCAATCATCGTCATGGGGCCGGGCAGGGCCCATTTAATTGGCTGCTTCGTCTGCTGGCGCAAGAATTTGGCGTCTTCCACGAACACCGGCTTTTTCCGAGAAACGGCACCCACAACCGTCGGCACGCTGGCATCGTAGCGATCACGAATCCGGACGGTTTCACGATTCTCGAAATCGACCCCTTCGAGATGCTCGATGAAGGTCGTCACAAAATGCTGACGGGTCTGTTCGCCATCACTGACGATATCAATGCCGGCCAACTGCTGCTCCTGCAAGGCGAGGCGCAAAGCGTCCTGTTTACCTTCAACCAGTTCTTCATCCTGCAATTTCCAGGGCGACCAAAGCGTTTCAGGTTGTGCAAGCCAGGAAGGTTTAGGCAAGCTCCCAGCGGTCGAAGTAGGCAACAGCTTTTTCATTAAAGAAGACCTTGATTTGAAATTAATTAAAGCGCGCAGCTAATAGACCATTGATCAAGAATGACCTTGTAGGGCTTGATGAATTGCTCTTCGGCAAACTTGCCCTGTTCAGTAGCCAGTCGGCTTCGCTCTTCTCGATCATAAATAATTCGAGTCAATGAATAGTCCTGATGCTTCAAACTAGGCTGGTAGGACTTTCCAGCTACGGAGTTTGCATTGTAAATCTCAGGGCGGTAGATTTTCTGGAACGTATCCATGGTGCTAATGGTGCCAATCAACTCAAGATCGGTGTAATCACCGAGCAAATTCCCCGAGAAGTAGAAAGCCAGTGGCGCGGCACTGTTCGGCGGCATGAAATAACGAACCTTCAAGCCCATTTTCCTGAAGTACTCATCTGTCAAAGAGTAGGCATCTTGCTGGTACTCAAAGCCCAACACAGGGTGCTGGTTCTCGGTTCGCAGGTATGTCCGGGTACTGGATACGCTCAGGCAGATGACCGGTGGCTTGTCGAAGTGCTCTTTGTAAGCGCTGGAGTTGACGAAGCACTTGAATAGTTTGCCGTGCAAATCGCCAAAGTCGTGTGGGGTGCTGAATTGTGACTGGTTCTTGTTGTGCTCCAGCAGCCGCACACTGAAGTCATAGTCTCGTACGTAGGATGAGAAGTTATTTCCCACTATGCCACTGATGCGTTGATTGGTTTCTCGATCAACAATCGTGGTCTTCAAAATCTCAATCAAAGGAATAGCGTGGCCGCGACCTTCAGTATCAATTTTCATTTCAGCGGAAATAATATCCAACTCGACCGTGTAACGATCACCCGTAGGATTGTCCCAGTGCGCCAACGCATTAAAGCGATTATCAATCATCTTCAACGTGTTGCGCAGATTCTCCTGACGACTCTCCCCCCTCGCCAGATTGGCAAAGTTGGTCGTGATACGCGTAGTGTCTGAAGGAAAGTAATTCTCATCAAAACAAATGCTCTTGATAGCAAATGTGAATTCGTTGTTCATCGTGACCTGCACCCGTATTTTGGACAAACCTGAAATGGCGCCTGGCCTCTTTCAGATTTGATCAACATGCTGTTTCTTCACTCGACGGCTTGTAGATCGGCCAGCGTGAAGAGCTGCACGTATTTTAAGCAAGGAGGCTACATGAACAAAAACGAATTGATTTCAAAAGAGTATTAGTCACGCTCATGATGGCGTGCAGGCTCAGGAACGAGGTTGGGTCGAGTCTGGCCAGCCATCGACAGCCTGTGCACGGGTCAACTCAATGCAATTACTCAGCTAATCGTCGCGCAGGCTTTCCCGGACAATCTCCAGGAAAGTCGCCACTACCCGCCGCGAACTCTGCTCCTTGAGGCACACCAGCGTTTCCTTCATGCGCTGGGTGCAGTCGCGGATGGGCATGGCATATACCCGTGAATCCGCGCCGAACTCCGACGCCGAGACCACCCCCACGCCAATCCCCACCACCACCGCCTCACGCGCGGCTTCGCGGCCTTCCACCTGGATCGCCGGGCGGATGCGCAGCCCGGCCTGGTGCATCTCGCGCTCCAGGGTCTGACGGGTCACCGAGCCGATTTCCCGCAGCACCAGGGGCGTGTCGTCCAGGTCCGCCAGGTCGATGGACTCGCGCCCGGCCCATGGGTGGTTACGTGCGACAAACGCCAGCATCGGGTCATCGCGCAGGGGGATCGAGAGCAGGCGCTCATCGTCGACATCGCGCCCCACCAGCGCCAGGTCAGCTTGATAGTTGTGCAGGCGATACAGCGCATCATCGGTGTTGCCGGTCTCGATCCTTACGGTGATCCCCGGATAGCGTTCGCAAAACCGCGCGATCTGCGGCAGCACATGCACCGGCGCGTCCACGGCCAGGGTCAGGCTGCCGGTCTGCAGGGCCTTGGAGTCTTGCAGCAGTTCCTCGGCTTCGGCGGCAATCACGAACAGGCGCTGGGTGATACTCAGCAGGCGCTCCCCCAGGTCGGTCAGGCGTACCGAACGCTTGTTGCGATGGAACAGCAGCACGCCAAAACGCTCTTCAAGCTTGCGCACCTGATCGGAAATGGCCGGCTGGGTGAGGAACAGCCGCTGCGCCGCTGCGGTAAAGCTGCCGTGGACGGCCACCGCATGGAAGGCTTTGAGTTGGGCATGGGAAACCGACATGGCACGACCTCTTACAAGCTGAGCTTATATTTGAAATACGATAAATCGATTTTACCTATTAGTCAGCCATTGCTTTGATAGCGCTCAGTCGCCGTAGGTTGAGTCCTACAACTTCGGCGATCATGGGCCCTTGCGTGCACCCTTGCAGGACTCATCTGACCAGTACCCAGCGCCCTGCGCCCCGGTACTGCAGTGCAAAACAATAAAAACACAGGCAATTGCTTCTCGATTCTGCCGGCACACTCACACCTGAGGTCAGAACCACCATGAATATCCCTATGGGTAGCATCAAGCGTTGGCGCATGCAGATTTTCGCCATCACCTGGCTGGCATATGCCGCCTTCTATTTCACCCGCAAAGCGTTTTCCGTGGCCAAGTTGGGGCTCGTCGACGACCCCAGTTTCCCGCTGGACAAGATGATGATGGCCAACCTGGATGGCCTGTACCTGGCGGCCTATGCCGTTGGCCAGTTCACCTGGGGCATGCTTGCCGACCGTTTCGGCCCACGGGTGGTGGTGTTGGGCGGGCTGGTGATTTCGGCGGCCGCCGCCCTGATCATGGGTACGTTTGCCACTTTGCCGATCTTTGTCACCTGCATGTTGATCCAGGGGCTGGCGCAGTCCACCGGCTGGTCGGGGCTGTGCAAGAACCTTGGCAGTTTCTTCCCGGCGCAGCAGCGCGGGCGGGTGTTGGGGTTGTGGAGCTCGTGTTACGCGTTTGGCGGGCTGGTGGCATCGCCATTTGCCGGCTGGTGGGCCTACACCCTGATTGGCAGCTGGCACGCGGCATTTATCTCCAGTGCCGCGGTGGTGGCGGTGGTGGCGGTGCTGTTCTTTATCTTCCAGCGCAACACGCCACAGGACGTTGGCCTGCCGCAAGTGGAACCTGAGCCGGCAATGAGCGCTGAAGAGCAGGCAGCGGCGAAAAAAATCAGCATCCTTGAGCCGTTGCGCGAGATCTTGCGCAACCGCACGGTGCTGACCCTGGGCCTGGCGTACTTCCTGTTGAAACCGGCGCGCTACGCGATCCTGTTGTGGGGCCCGGTGATTGTCTATGAGCAGATGCCCTCGGTGGGCAAGGTCGGCGCAGCGATTGTGCCGACGGCGTTCGAGCTGGCGGGGTTGTTGGGGCCGATCATGATTGGCCTGGCGTCCGACAAACTGTTCGGCGCCCGGCGCATGCCGGCTTGTGTCCTCAGCCTGCTTGCGCTGACGGTGTCGCTGGCGCTGTTCATGGGGGCCTTGCATACCGGTAGCGTGCTGTTGGTGATGGCCTTGCTGTTTGTGATGGGCCTGACCCTGTACGGGCCGGACTCGATGATCAGCAGCACGGCGGCGATTGACTTCGGTACGGCCAAGGCAGGCGCCACGGCAGCGGGCTTCGTCAACGGCTGCGGTTCGGTGGGGGCGATCCTCGGTGGCCTGCTGCCGGGCTACTTCGACACGGTGACGGTGTTTATCGTGTTCGCCGGCGCCGCGTTGTTTTCGGCGCTGGTGCTGATGCCCTATTGGAACGCGCGGCCTGCGGTTCTGGCGCAAGTGGGCGACTTTGTGCCGGATCGTTCCGTCGCGATCAAACCCCTGCGCACCTGAGGCCCCTGCAACGCTGGCCGGTTTTTTGGTGGAACGATGGGTTCTTGCCCTATAAACTCTGCGGCCAAAGCGCCGGCCAGTAGACGTCTCGGCGCCACGGATATCAAGAGAGTGAGTCATGGGCGCACAGTGGAAGGTTAAACATAAAGAAGCGGCATCCAATGCCAAGGGCAAGATTTTCGGCAAGCTGGTGAAGGAAATCACCATTGCCGCCCGTAACGGTGCGGACACCGCGACCAACGCCCACCTGCGTCTGGTGGTCGAGCAGGCCAAGAAGGCCTCGATGCCCAAGGAAACCCTGGAGCGCGCGATCAAGAAAGGCGCGGGCCTGCTGGGCGAGACCGTGCAGTACCATCGCGTGACCTACGAAGGGTTTGCCCCGCACCAGGTGCCGTTGATCGTTGAGTGCGTGACCGACAACATCAACCGTACCGTAGCGGAAATCCGCGTGGCGTTCCGCAAGGGGCAACTGGGGGCTTCGGGCTCCGTGGCCTGGGACTTCAACCACGTGGGGCTGATCGAAGCCTCGCCGGATACCCCGGACGCCGACCCGGAAATGGCCGCCATCGAAGCCGGCGCCCAGGACTTTGAAGAAGGTGAAGAAGAGGGCACGACCCTGTTCATCACCGAGACCACCGACCTGGACGCGGTGCAGAAGGCTTTGCCGGAGCAGGGTTTTACCGTGTTGTCGGCCAAGTTGGGCTACCTTGCGAAAAACCCGGTCAGCGGCTTGAGCGATGAGCAGATGGCTGAAGTCGAAGCCTTCCTCGAAGGCCTGGACAACCATGACGACGTGCAGGATATGTTCGTCGGCCTGGCGGGCTAAACCCGGCCAGGAATTATGGGCGCAGACTTGTGTGGGAGCGGGCTTGCCCGCGATAGCGGTGTATCAGATGGCACATCAGCTGGCTGACCCACTGCTATCGCGGGCAAGCCCGCTCCCACATTTACAGGGCGTTTCAGAGTGAGGACAGCAGTGCCTCGATCTCTTCGAACGCCGGACGCGCCAGCACCTGCGGCTGGCAGCAACTGTCACCCAGTGTCTCCAGCGTCTGGCGCATTGCATCACTCAAACCCGCGTCAATCCGCTCCAGCAACTCCCCCAGCAACACCCCGAACGCCCGCACTTCAATGCGCTGCAATGCCCTGGTCTCCAGGGTGTCGGCCGTGGCATGGAACGACGCGGCGCCAAAGTCCCCAAGCAAACAATCACCCTGGGCATTGCACAAAATATTGTGGCCATACAGGTCGCCATGGGTGATGCCGTGCCGGTGCAGGTGCGCGGCCACGGAGGCGATGCCGCGCGCCATGCGCAACGCTACCTCCACGCTGAAGCGGGTGGCGGGGTCGTAGATGTCCCGGGTGCAGGACGCCAGGCTGGGTAGGCCGGCGAGGTTGCGGTAGCTCGGGTCGATCAAGTCCATCACCAGCGCGGCCTGGTCATCGGGGTGGCCGACCACGCGGCCTTGCACTTTGATCAGGTTGGGATGCAACCCGGCGGCAATGCAGGCCTGCATTTCGTGCAGCGGCGAGCCGTCGCTGGTGATGGTGCCCTTGTAGAGTTTGACCGCGACTGGCTCGTTCGACGGTTTGCGCAGGGCCTTGCGAATCACCCCCGAGGCGCCTTCGCCCAGCACCTGGCCCAGTTCCAGTTCGGCCCAGGGAATGTTCGGCGTCGCGTCATCAGTTGCCACGTCCACCGCGCTTTCCACCGGGTTGCCGGCATAGGCCAGCCAGGTCAGGCGCGGCAGTGTCAGCAGCCAGTGGGGTAACTGAGTCAGGCGGTTGGAAGCGATGCGCAGCAGTTCGAGGTTATGGCACTGGGCCAGGCTCGCGGGCAGTTGCTCCAGGCGGTTGCCGGCCAGCATGAGTTTTTGCAGCAGTGGCCGCTCACCGAGGGCGTCCGGCAACTGGCGGATGCGGTTATCGGTGAGGATCAGCCAGCGTAACTGCGGTGGCAGCGCGGCGGCGGGCACCTGCTCGATCTGGTTGGCCTTGAAGCCGACCATGCTCAACTGCGGGCACAGGCCCAGGCACGAGGGCAGCTCGGTAAAGGCGTTATCCGAGCAAAACAGTACGCGCAGGTGGGGCAGGCGGTGCAGGTCGTCCGGCAGGCTGCGCAGGGCATTGCCGCTCAGGTTGAGGATTTCCAGGGAGTCGGCCAGGTCGAAGATTTCCCGGGGGAACTGCGTCAGGCCGCAGGACAGGTCCAGGCGCTTGATGCCAGCCAGTTGGCCGGCCTTGAGTTGGGCAAGGGTATCCATGAACAGCTTAGGTCACTCGACAAGGTCAAAGGCGCTCATGATAGCGACTTGAGCGCCAGCGGGCTGACTTGTTGCAACTGCCCCAGGCGGCTGCGGGTACGCGCCAGGTCAA
The DNA here is from genome assembly GCF_012985565.1 of Pseudomonas sp. WS 5010. NCBI lineage: Bacteria > Pseudomonadati > Pseudomonadota > Gammaproteobacteria > Pseudomonadales > Pseudomonadaceae > Pseudomonas > Pseudomonas sp. WS 5010. The sequence continues at coordinate 851,900 of NZ_JAAQWQ010000001.1, forward strand.
TTGCCTGGCCTTGCAGGGCAGTATCCAGGGGTTGTTGGCCCAGCAGGGTCAGGTGCTTGTCCTGGTCGTACAGCACGTCGATCAGGTTGATAAAGCGCTGTTGCACGGCAATCGGGCATTCGCCGAGCAGCGGCAGATCGTCGATGATCCAGTGGTCGAAATCCTCGCACAGCAACAGGTAGTCCATCACAGCGGTGGGCTGTTCGCACAGGTCGTTGAAGGTCAAGGCCAGGCTGCGCGCCTGGTGCCAGCGCACTTGCAGTTGCCGCGAGCCGACCGCCAGCGCCAGGGGCGGGCCAGCGGTGGGGGGCAGCGCCAGTTCGCGGCGCTGGGCCGGGGTGCCGGGCCACACGTATTGGCCGTGGGTGAAACGCTGCTGCTGGTGGTTCTGCGCCAGGCCCCGGTAGTCCTGGGGCGCGCTGACTTGCATGACGTCCATGTGCGCGCCGATCAAGTCGATCACCGGCTTGAAACGCTGGTGATACAGCGGGTTGGGCAGCAAGCCCTGGGGCGGGTAATTGGAGGTGACCAGCACCAGGATGCCCCGTTGGAACAGGGCCTTGAACAGACGAGTGATCAACATCGCATCGCCAATGTCATGCACATGGAATTCGTCGAAACACAGCACCCGGCAGCCGTCGAGCAACTGGTCCAGGGTGGCGCCCAGGGCATCGGCCTGTTGGCGGTGGGCAAACATGCCACGGTGCAGGCGGGCGAAAAAGTCGTGGAAATGCACCCGCTGCTTGTCAGGCAATGGCAGGGCCTGGAAAAACCCGTCCAGCAGCCAGCTTTTGCCCCGGCCGACGGCGCCGTGCAGGTACAGGCTGCGGGTCGGGCGCCGGTCCAGCAGGTACGCGGTCTGCCGGGCCATGGCGTCGATCACCTGTAATTGGCTGGGGCTGAGGGTGTAGCCCTGTTGCCGGGCCTTGTCCGCGAAGAACCGCTGAATGGCTGGCGCGCTGTCACTGGCGGTTGTTTTGCCGAACAGGCGTCTGAGCAAGGGCAGGCGACGCGGGCGGCTCTCTCGAAAAGGCATGGCGGTGGCGTCCTAGAACCGAGTGGTCTGCTTGAGCAATGGGGTGGTCGGCTCGTCCTCTTGGCTGACCATCGCATAGTTGTAGCCGGGGCTGGACCAGTACTCGGCCTGGAGCCCCTCGGCGCTGCGGCTGCCCCTTGGCAGCAGGGTGTTCTGCGGGCCCGGCGGGCGAATGTAGAAACTGATGCGCCGGCCTTGTGGGTTCTCGTAGAGCACCATCGCCGCCGCGCCCTGGTCGGTGCTGAGCAGGCGCGCGCTGACTGGGCTGAAGCCGGCCTGGCTGAGGTCTGGCAGGCGATGGGCCTGGGCGAAGTAGCGGTCGAGCCAGGCTTGCATATCGCCATTGCCCTGCACCTGGTAGTCGGCGGGCATGATCGGGTTCTGGGCAAACAGGCGATAGGCCTGCATGGCGTCGGTCATCGGCAGGCTGCTGGCGAGCAGGGTGGCCTGCCGCGCTTGCCAGCCACCCAGGCCGCCCAGGCCGATGGCGACCAGCAACATGGCGGCAGTGGCCAGGTGGCGGCGCGACTGGCGCTTGAGGCGCTGGCGAAGCAGCGCCGGATCCAGCTCGGGGTTGACCGCTGGCGGCGCACCGATGGCCGCGCGCAGGTGCTGGGCATCCTGTTGCCAGGCGTGGACCTGGGCCGCGACCTCGGGGTGGGCGGCGAGCCAGATCTGCAATTGGCGGCGATCCGGCTCGCTGAGCTGGTGATCGACGTACGCGTGCAGGTCGCGTTCATTGGGGGGCAGGCTGATCATTTGAGTATCCGCAGGGTAGGGCGGGTGATATCGCCGTCGCTGAGCTGGCGCAAGGCCTGGCGGGCGCGGGACAGGCGTGACATCACGGTGCCAATGGGCACGTCGAGGATATGGGCGACTTCCTTGTAGCTCAAGCCTTCCACCGAGACCCATAGCAGCAGGGCGCGTTGCTCGCTGCTCAACTGGTCGAAGGCCTGCAGGGTCGATTGCGCGATCACCGTGCGTTCGACTGACGGTTGCGCGTCATCGCGGCCGGTAAAGAACTCCAGCATCCGCGCATAGCGCCGCGAACGCCGGTGCGCGTCGAGGAACTGCCGGTAGAGGATCGAAAACAGCCAGGCGCGCAAATCCCCGTCGACGCGCTTGTGGCGCCAGCTGACGATGGCGCGCTCCAGGCTGGCCTGCACCAGGTCGTCGGCGCTGCTGGGGTTGCGCGTCAGGGACAGGGCAAAGCGCCGCAGCCTGGGGAGGAGTTCACGCAACTGGTCGTCGAGTTCGTGCATGGAGGGCCTGCGTGTCGTGGGCGGTGTTGAGGAAGACGCCTAGGGGCAAAGGTTATTCCATCTGTGGGAAAAATAAGCGCTGTAGATAGCCTTGGTCTCTGTCTTTTGTGGGCTCTCGCAGCCCTGTAATGCCGTGAATGGTCCTCAGTCAAGGCCCCTGCCTGCCCGAACAGTGTGAGGCAGGGGCCAGATGAGGAGTTGACCCATGATATCGACGACAGCAGCGGATAGCGGTTTTGCTTGCACCAAGGCACTGGGCCATTTGCCCATCATCCAACGTCATACCCTTCAAACCTGGGGCTGCGGGCCGGCGCGGGCGCTGCCGTACGCGTGTATCCACCAGGCATTCGAGGCGCACGCCGCGGCAACCCCCCATGGGATCGCCGCGCTCTGCTCGGGCCAGAGCATCAGCTATGAGCAGTTGAACCGCCAGGCCGATCGGCTGGCCCGGCACCTGCTCGCGCAGGGGGTGATGGCGGGCGATACGGTGGCGCTGTTTGTCGAGCGGTCGATCCCCATGCTGGTGGGGATGCTCGCGGTGTTGAAGATCGGCGCGGCCTATGTGCCGCAGGATGCCAGGATCACTCCACCGGCGCAGTTGGCGATGATCCTTGAGGCGCTGTCGAGTGCAGTGGTGCTGACCTTGTCGGGGTTCAAGGAGCAATTGCCGCTGGCAGCGGGCCATTTGTGCGTGTGCCTGGACGAGTTCCTGGCGCAACAGCCGTGGGTGGCGCAGGCCTGCGAGCTGAACGTCGCCGCGCCAGACCCCGCCAGCCTGTGTTTTGTGCTGTTCACCTCCGGCACCACAGGGCGGCCCAATGGGGTGCGGGTGACGCACCGCAATGTGTGCAACATCCTGCTGACGGCACCGGGCAACCTGGGCATCAAGCCGGGCATGAGGGTTGGGCAAATCCTCAATATCGCGTTTGACATGGCCGCCTGGGAAATTCTCGGCTGCCTGGCCCACGGGGCGACGTTGTATATCCGTCAGCAAGATATCGGCGAAACGGCCCGCCATTGCCAAGTGCTGATCGCCACCCCGTCGATTCTCGCCACCCTGGATCCGCGACAGTGCGCCACGCTTGAGGTGGTCGCAGTGGCGGGCGAGCCATGCCCGCAGGCCCTGGCGGATCGCTGGGCGGCCCATTGCACGTTCTATAACGGTTGCGGACCCACGGAAACCACCATCGTCAACACCTTGCACCGGCACGTACCGGGGGCGCCGTTGTCCATCGGCCAACCGACGCCCAACAACACCGTGTATGTGCTGGATGAACACGGCCAGGCCTGCGCGCCGGGGGAAGTGGGCGAGATGTGGGCCGGGGGCGACGGGGTGACGGCGGGCTATCTGCATGACCCGTTGTTGACTGCGCAGCGTTATCGGCCTGATCCGTTCCTGGGGGCGGGGCGGATGATGTTCCGTACCCGCGACCTGGGGCGCTGGACGCACGATGGGGCCCTAGAGCATCTGGGGCGGGTCGACGATCAGGTCAAGGTGCGTGGTTTTCGCGTGGAATTGGACGCGCTGGCCAGCACGCTGGAGGCCAGTGGCTCCTGTAGCCGGGCGGTGGCGTTGAAGTTCGACAGTCAGCACCTGGTGGCATTCGTCACACCGGCCACGGCGGACATTGCGGCAGCCAGGCAGTTCTGCGCGCAGCGGCTGGCCTACTACTGTGTGCCGGCGGTGATTTTTGCCCTGGAGCACTTGCCCCTGACGGCACGCGGCAAGATCGACAAGACCCTGCTGCGGCAATGGGTCTGTGACAGCGAGGAGGGTCGCCAACTCGCCCTCAAAGCAGGGGGCCGAGCATGATTGAGCGGTGGATGGCGACGGTAGTGCCCGCCTTGCCTGGCGGGTGGCGGCGGTGGCGTGGCTTGCCGATTTTTTCCCATTACAACCGGCTGGTGGCGTTGGTGCTGCTGGGCAACGGGTGGTTTGCACTGTCTGGCTTGAAGCTACCCGTGATCGACGCGCAGCAGCTGTCGATGCTGGTGATGATCAACCTGTCCATGGCGATCCTGGTGCGCCAGCAGTACGTGATCAACGGGCTGTTTTGGCTGGCCACGCGCATCCCGCTGAGCTGGCCGCTGTACCTGCGTCGCCATGCTGCCAAGGTCTATCACCTGGGCGGGCTGCACAGCGGCGGTGCGCTGGCGGCGACGCTGTGGTTCGCGCTGCTGGTCGCCAGCCAGGGCTGGCGTTACCTGCAACAGCCGCAGAGTGTTTCTGCGCCGTGGTTGTTGGTCAGTGCGGCACTGTTGGGGGTGTTGCTGTTGATGGTGGTCATGGCGCAGCCGGGGATTCGCAGGCGTTTTCATAATGGCTTTGAGCGCGTGCACCGCTTTGCGGGGTGGGCGGCCTTGCTGTTGTTCTGGGTGCAGGCACTGCTGGCCGAGGCTCATCCGGTTGCATTCGGGATGCTGCTGGTGCTGACCTTGAGCATTGCCCTGCCTTGGTTGCGCTTGCGCAAAGTGGCAGTCAGTCATCAGCGGCCTTGCGCTCATGCGGTGATCACCACATTGCGCCACACCACGCCCTTTGCCGGCTCGTCGACGGCGATCAGCCTGCAGCCGCTGCTGGAGTGGCACTCGTTTGCCAATATCCCGACCCCGGGCCAGCCGGGCTTTCGCCTGATTATTTCCAGGGCCGGGGACTGGACGGGGCGTTTTATCGAGCACATGCCAGCCCATGTCTGGGTCAAGGGCATTACCACGGCGGGCGTGGCGAATATCGAGACGTTGTTCAAGTCGGTGGTGTATATCGCCACCGGCAGCGGGATTGGCCCGGTGATGCCGCACTTGCTGGCCGGGCAGGTGCCGATCCAGTTGGTGTGGTCCACCCGCAGCCCGGCAAAGACCTATGGTGAAGAGCTGGTCGCCGAAATCCTGCGGGCGCAACCGCACGCAGTGATTTGGGACACCGACGTGCGCGGCAAGCCTGACCTGGTGCAGTTGGCGTACGCGGCGGTGCAGGATTTTGGTGCCGAAGCGGTGATCTGTATCGCCAACCAGGCGTTGACGCGCCGGGTGGTGGCGCAAATGGAGGCGCGGGGGATCCCGGCCTATGGCGCGATCTGGGACTCCTGAATCACCCGCTGCGAAAAAGCCTACGGCCTTGGTGGAATAAGCCTGCGTGAGCGGCGTCTCATTGCACCTTCCACCTGTGGCCGTTGGCCTCGGAGCACTTCATGCCAGATCATCCATCGCCACCCCGCACGCCGTTGGGGCGCGCCAGCCTGGTGCTGCGCCTGGCCGCTATCGGCGTGGTCGTCGGCGTCGTTGCCGGGGCCTTTGCCTACGTCAACGGTACCCTCGACCCACAGCGGTTGCGCCCCAAGACCCTGGTCAATGCCCTGGAAACCAACAACGGCCTGCACCCTGGCTACCGGCGCAACCATGCCAAGGGCGTATGCGTGGCGGGTTATTTCGAAAGCAGCCCTGCGGCGCGTGCCTATTCCAGCGCGCAGGTATTCAGTGAAGCGCGCACCCCGGTGATCGGGCGTTTCGCCCTACCCAGCGGCAACCCCTATGCTCCGGACAGCAGCGTGCCGATCCGCAGCCTGGCGGTGCAGTTCAACCAGGCCAACGGCCAGCAATGGCGCAGCGGGATGAACAGCATGCCGGTGTTCCCGGTGGGCACCCCCGAGGCCTTCTACCAGATGCTCAAGGCGGGGGCTGCGGACCCTGCGACCGGCAAGCCCAACCCGGCCAGTCTGCCGGCGTTTTTTGCCAGTCATCCCGAGACCGCGCCGTTCCTGGCCTGGGTCAAGACCGCCAGGCCTTCGGCCAGCTATGCCAGCGAAACTTACAACGGCATCAATGCGTTTTACCTGATCAGCGCCAACGGGCAACGCCAGGCCGTGCGCTGGGGCGTGGTGCCGATGAGCCAGGACGCCAGTGGCGCCGTTGCGCCAGGAGGGGCGGATTTTCTCCAGGCCGACCTGGAGCAGCGGTTGGCGGCCGGACCCTTGCGCTGGCAATTGCAGATCACCCTGGCCAACCCCGCGGACCCGGTGGATGACGCCAGTAAGGCCTGGGCCGGCGCGCACACGGTGCTGAACGCCGGCACCCTGGTGCTCGAACGCAGCCAGCCACAGCTGGACGGCGATTGCCGCGATATCAACTTTGACCCGCTGATCCTGCCCAGCGGTATCGAAGCCTCCAATGACCCGCTGCTGGCGGCACGTTCCGCTGCCTATGCCAGTTCATACCTGCGCCGTACCGGTGAAGTCAGCCAGTTGCCCAACCCCCCTCAGGAGTCCCGGCCATGAATGCCCAACCGCGGTTTTTCGCCCCGCTGGCGCGCCTGCTGCACTGGCTGATGGCGCTGATGGTCATCGCCATGCTGTTTATCGGTGCTGGCATGGTGGCTTCGGTGTCCCAGCGCCATGAATGGTTGTTGCACCTGCACAAGCCGTTGGGTATTGCGATTCTGCTGTTGGTGATCGTGCGCCTGGCGGTGCGTTTTTCTACCCGTCAGCCAGCGTTGCCTGCCGATTTACCGGCGTGGCAGGTGTTGGCGGCCAAGGCGTCGCATCTGCTGCTGTACGGCTTGATGCTGGTGCTGCCGCTATTGGGCTGGGCGATGATTTCGGCGGCGGGTGACCCGGTGATGCTGTCCAGCGCGCTGCAGTTGCCTTCGTGGGTGCCGGCCAACGCGCAGTTGTTCGCGGTGCTGCGCACGGCCCATGGGTATCTCGCTTATTTGCTGTTCCTCACGGTGCTGCTGCATTTGGCGGCGGCGTTGTTCCATGGCTGGGTTCGCCGGGATGGCGTGCTGCAAAGCATGCTCGGCAAGGACTGAGGCCCCAGGGTCGCCCGCCAGTACACCAGCGCCAGCAGGTTGATGGCGGCGCCCAAGGCACACACGCCGAGCCAGCCGGCCCAGGCGTACATCAGGGTCGCGCCGAGCGAGCCCAGGGCGCTGCCCGCCGAGTAGAACAGCATGTAGCCGGCTGCCAGGCGGCTTTGGGCTTCGGGGCGTACGCTGTAGATCAGGCTTTGGCTGGTGACATGCACGGCTTGCAGGCCGAGGTCGAAGGTAATTACCCCAAGCAGCAGCGCCCACAACGAAGACTGGGTCAAGGCGATGGCCAGCCATGACAGCAGCATCAGCACCAGGGCCGCGCCGCTGGTCCACTGGGCGAGGCCGCGGTCTGCCAGGCGCCCGGCATGGGCCGCGCCCAATGCGCCGGCGGCACCGGCGAGGCCGAACAGGCCGATCTGGGTGTGGGACAACGACAGGGGTGGGGCGCTCAAGGGCAGCACCAGCGGGGTCCAGAGCACGGTACCCGCGGCAAAAATCAGAAACGCCAGCACTGCGCGGTCGCGTAGCACTTTTTCCTCACGCAACAGGCTGAACACTGAAACCAGCAACTGGCGATAGGAGCCTGACGCCCGAGGCTGCTCGGTGGTGGGCAAGACACGCCAGAGCAGCAGTGCCATCAACAGGGTCAAGCCCGCCGACAGCAGATACACCGAACGCCAGCCGGCCAGGTCCGCCATGATCCCGGACACCGTGCGCGCCAGCAGCAGGCCAACCACGATGCCACTGGTCACCAGCCCCACCACATGCCCCCGTTGCTCGGGCCGCGCCAGGTTGGCGGCGTAGGCCACCAACACCTGGGCCACCACGGCGAGCAGGCCCGTCAGCAGCAGGCCGGCCAGAAACCCGACGAGGCTGTTGGAGAGGCCGACCAGCAACACCGCACCGGTGGACAGCAGTAACTGCCCGACGATCAAATGCCGGCGATTGAGCAGATCGCCCAGCGGCACCAGCAGTAACAGGCCAACGCCATAGCCAACCTGGGTCAGGCTGATCACGATGCCGACGGTGGCGGGGTCCATGGCGAACGTCATGGCCATGGCATCGAGCAGGGGTTGGGCGTAATAGACATTCGCCACCGACAGGCCACAGGCAATGGCAAACAGCAGCACCACGGCGGCGCTTAACGATGATGGGGGCATGCTCAATTCTCAATGTGGTTGCTAAATAAAACTGGTTGTACGGTAGGTATTGCGGTTTTATATTGCAACTACATTTTTTGTCAGGCAGGCGTTACCCATGGTCAAACTCACCCGCTTTGAAACTGCCGAATGCCCGGTGGCGCGCTCACTGGAGGCGATTGGCGATGGTTGGGCGCTGCTGATCATTCGGGATGCATTCGATGGCATCCGCCGCTTTGGCGAGTTCCAGCGCAGCCTGGGCATGGCCAAGAACATACTGGCCACGCGCTTGCGCAGCCTGGTCGGCCACGGAATTTTCGAGATTGTCCCGGCCTCGGATGGCAGCGCTTATCAGGAGTACGTGTTGACGGAAAAGGGCAGGGGGCTGTTTGCGGTGATCATTGGGTTGCGGCAATGGGGCGAGGGGTTTTTCTACGCCGAAGGCGAGGCCCATTCGGTGCTGTTGGACCGTGAGCACGGTCAGCCGCTGCAGGCTTTGCAGGTGCATGCGGCGGATGGCCGGGTGCTCGGACCGCAGGACTGCCTGCGGGTGGCGGCGCAGTCCGAGGCTTAGGGTTAACTTATTGGGGCAGGGTCAGCGCAGTACGTTGACCATGTCCGCCACGGTGCTCAACACGTCCTTGCCCAGTTGCCGGGAGCGTTTGCCAGACCAGCCGGTACGCGGATCGGGCGCATCGTCGTTGTCCTTGAAGGGCATTTCCAGGGTCAGGGACAGGCAGTCGAATTTCTCGCCCACGCTGTTGCACGCCAGGGTCATATTGGCCTGGCCAGGCAGGTCGCGGGTGTAGCCATGGGTGGTCTGGAAGTCGCGGGTCAGCTCGCTCAAGTGGCTGCGAAAGTGTTTTTCCAGGCCTTCGATACGCGGGGTGTAGCCGGGGTTGCCTTCGCACGCTGCGGCGAACACGTAGGGGATTTCCTCGTCGCCATGGATATCCAGGAACAGGTCTACGCCGTACTTCTCCATCTGCTGCTGGACGAACAGCACTTCCGGGCTCAGTTCCTGGCTTGCGCTCTGCCAGGCGCGGTTGAGGTCCTGGCCCATGGCGTTGGTGCGCAGATGGCCATGGAACGCGCCATCCGGGTTCATGTTCGGCACCAGGTACAGGTCGGCGGCGGCCAGGAGTTTTTTCAGCTCATCATCACCGTCCTGTTGCAGGCGTTCGATGATGCCTTCCATAAACCACTCGGCCATGTGCTCGCCGGGGTGCTGCTGGGCAATGATCCACACTTTGCGCTGCCCCGCGTCCCCCTTGCCACGGCGGAGCAGGGGGATATCACGGCCTTCGACACTCTTGCCGGTGGCCAGCAGTTGCGTTCCGGCGCGGTTCAGCGCCTGGTCGATCAACCAGGCGTGGCGCGCGCGGCTGTAGGGCTCGAAGTAGGCGAGCCAGGCGTGTTTTTGCTCGGTTTGCAATTCGATGTGCAAGGTTTCGCCATCAAAGCGCGTCGGCACCCGGAACCAGTTGATATGGTCATAGGACGCCACGGCGTTGTAGCCGCTCCAGGCATGTTTGTAGGAAGACTGGCCAGCGTTGCTCAGGCGGAAGGTATGGGTATGACCAATGTGCATCCCTTCGGCCTTGAAGTGGAACCATTGGAAGTGCTGGCTGCGGGTATCCGGCTTGATTGCCAGCAGCAACTGATGGGCATCGCTGGTGTCGAGCACCTGGATATTGCCGCTGTCGAAGTCGCTGCTGATTTTGATGGAGGTCAAGGCCACGGTCATAGTCTGCTTGCCTGAATTTAAATGGTGTGGCGGGCAGTTTACACAGGCGCGGGGTAAAATCTGGACGCAAATTAATGCGAAAAAGAAGGGGGCGTCATCCTTGACGCTGCAGCAGCTTAGAGTCTATGAGATTGATTCTCAAGTGCTAATTTGGAAAGATCCGGGCTAGAGCGCTTTATCGGCTTTCTTTCGGCGATGGTCTTTTGCTACCATGCGCGCCATCAAGCAACACACAGTCTTCATTAGCCTGAAGCCACGCCAGAATAACTGGCAAAAAAAAGACCCGGCCAAAGAGCCGGGTCAAAAACCGTGATTAGCCTGATGAGGAGATATTCCAAGAGTCCGACCTAAGGTCCCTTGGTCTATCGACTGATCTCGCGACCAGCTGCATGCAATAATAATCATTATCATTTGCAAGTCAAATGTTTTTATCTGCCAGATAGAAATATTTTTCCTTCTGTTCCTGCACGCCTACCGGGTCAAGGGGTTTTCCCGCCGACCAGTTGCAGTGGACGCTCCAGCATGGCCTTGGCCATATCAATCAGATACACCACCGAAAACGCCAGGTCCCGGGTGCCCCCCAGCTTGTTGTTCGCCAGCTCATACGCGATGGCGGCGGCGCTGCGTAGCAGGTCCGAAGCATGGACCAGGGCTTCTTCATGGCTGACAGTGGGGCTGGCCTCGAACCAGGCCACATCGTCCGATGTGGGCTCGGCGTCTTCTTTGAAGTAGTAGTCCAAGGCGCGCCGGGCTGCGTCGCTGCCCTGCAAGCACTTAATTTCATCGTCATCAGGTGTACCAGGCAGGTGATCCGGGGTTGTGGTCATGAGGTCGGTGCTCTGGGTGGGAAGGTGAACAGGTGGAGCTGATAATAATACGATCTGTATTTATGTCATTTGATTGATTACTACAAACTGTTTATTGTCGCCGCGAATACACCCGGTATTGTCATGCCCCATGGATAAATGGATAGCGTTGGTCAAAGCCAACATGAAGGCCCGCCAGGTCACGCAAAACCAACTGGCCACGCGCCTGGGCATGTCCCAGGGCGGTGTTGCCCATTGGCTGGGCAAGCGCCGGGTACCGAGCCTCGACGACATGAACCGGGTGCTCGAGGAACTGGGCCTGGGTTACCTGGAAGCGGCACTGGTAATCCGCGAGAAGGGCGAGGCCCCGGCCGACGAAGCCGCGCCGGCCGTTCAATACAACCCGTATTTTCGCTACCCCGTGAGGGACTGGAAGCAGCCCGGCCGGGTCCATGAATCGCGGCCGGCCTATGGCCCTGCGCGTTTTGAGGCGAGTGACTACGACGCCGATGGCGAGGCGTTCTGGCTGCAGGTGAGCGGTGATGCGATGACGGCTCCGAGCGGGCCGAGCATCGCCGAAGGGATGATGATCCTGGTGGACCCGGCTCTCGCCGCCGAGCCCGGCAAATTGGTGGTAGCCCAATGGGCCGGCAGCAGCCAGGCGACCTTTCGCAAGTTGATCGAGGAAAGCGGCCAGCGTTACCTGATGCCGCTCAACCCGACCTACCCCAAGGCCCTGCTCACCGATGACTGTCAGATCATCGGCGTCGTGGTACAGGCCACGGTGAAGTTCTAGGCCAGGGCCTCCAGCTCCACCAAGGCGCTGCCTTCGCCGACCATTTCGCCTTCCTGGCAATACAGCGCCTTGACCACCCCCCCATGGGGCGCGCGGATGCTGTGCTCCATCTTCATGGCCTCGAGCACCACCAGTTGTGTGCCAGCCTCGACCGTCTGCCCGACTTCCACCAGCACCCGCACGATGCTGCCGTTCATCGGCGCAGTGAGGCCGCCCTGATGGGCCTGTCCGGCATCGACGGCGGCGATCGGATCAAACAGCGTCACGCCGCGCATCTCACCCTGCCAGCGCAGGAACAGCGTCTGCCCATGGCGCACGGCCAGGTGCGAGCGGCGGATTCCGGCATCCGCGATCACCAAGTGTTCGTCGCGCAGTTGCGGCACAGCGTGCGTTTGCAGCGTTACCAAGCGGTCCTGGCCGTCGCAGCTCAGGTGCAGTGAAGTCTCGGCGGGCAGGCCCGCACGAAAGCCCTGCGTCGCAGCCCACGGCGAGGCGGGGTCGTCGTCCCGCAGCCGAGGCAGTTGGCTTTGCATAAACGCGTGCCCAGCCGCGTGCCAGAACTCATCGCTCAAGGCGCTGGCGCCTGGCAGCAATTGCTCCTGATAGCGCGGGATGAAGCCGGTATCCAACTGCGCCGCAGCGAATGCCGGGTGGCCGATGATGCGCCGCAAAAAGCCCAGGTTGGTCTTCAAACCGCCGACCGCAAACTCGTCGAGCATGCTCAACAGGCGCAGGCGCGCCTGTTCGCGGTCCTCGCCCCAGGCAATCAGCTTGCCGAGCATCGGGTCGTAGAAGGGCGAAACGTCGTCGCCCTGCTCGACGCCACTGTCCACCCGGCGTCCCGGGCCTGGCGCCGATTCACGGTACAGCGCCAGATGCCCGGTGGCCGGCAAAAAGTCATTGGCCGGGTCTTCGGCATACAGCCGCACTTCAATGGCATGGCCGCGCAACGGCACCTGCTCCTGGGTGATTGGCAGCGGCTCGCCTTGCGCCACGCGAATCTGCCAGGCCACCAGGTCCAGGCCGGTGATGGCCTCGGTCACGGGGTGTTCCACCTGCAAGCGGGTGTTCATCTCCATGAAGAAGAATTCACCGCGCGCATCCAGCAGAAACTCCACGGTGCCGGCGCCCACATAGCCAATCGCCTGGGCGGCACGCACCGCTGCCTCGCCCATGGCCTGGCGCAGGGCAGGGCTGAGGCCGGGTGCCGGTGCTTCTTCGACGACCTTTTGATGGCGACGCTGGATCGAGCAGTCGCGTTCATTGAGGTACAGGCAATGGCCGTGCTGGTCGGCGAATACCTGGATCTCCACGTGGCGCGGCTTGATCAGGTATTTCTCCACCAGCATCTGCGCGTTGCCAAACGACGACAGCGCCTCGCGCTGGGCCGAGGCCAGGGCTTCGGCCAGTTGGCTTTCGTCCTCGACCACTTTCATGCCCTTGCCGCCGCCGCCGGCCGTGGCCTTGAGCAGCACCGGGTAGCCAATGCGCGCGGCGGCCTGGCGGAAGGTTTCCAGGTCCTGGCCGGCCCCGTGGTATCCCGGCACCAGCGGCACGCCAGCGGTTTCCATCAATGCCTTGGCCGCCGACTTGCTGCCCATGGCATCAATGGCCGAGGCAGGTGGGCCGAGGAAAATCAGCCCAGCCTCTTCAATTGCCCGCGCAAAACCCGGGTTTTCGGAAAGAAAGCCATAGCCGGGATGAATCGCCTGGGCGCCGCTGGCCTTGGCCGCGGCGATCAGTTTGTCGATCTGCAGGTAACTGTCGGCAGCCTTGCTGCCGCCCAGGTCCACCCGGATATCGGCTTCGCGGCTGTGGCGCGCATCGCGGTCCGTAGCGCTGTGTACGGCAACGGTGGTCATGCCCAACGCCTTGGCCGTGCGCATGACCCGGCAGGCGATTTCGCCACGGTTGGCCACCAGTACGCAGGTAATCAACGGTGCACTCATGAGCGCGGCTCCTGGGACTGCCAACTGGGCGCACGCTTGTGCAAAAACGCGCGCAGGCCTTCCTGGCCTTCGGCGCTGACGCGGATGCGTGAGATGGCATTTTCGCAGTAACGGCGCAACGCCGGGGTGAGTGCGCCGTTACCCACTTCGCGCAGTAGATCCTTGCTGGCGCGCATGGCGGCCGGGCTGTTGAGCAACAGGTTGGCGGTCCATAGTTCGACTTGCTGATTCAGCGCCTCAAGCGGGTAGCTTTGCGCCAACAGCCCGATGGCTTGCGCCTGCTGGCCGTCGAAGCGTTCTGCGGTCAAGGCATAGCGGCGTGCCGCACGCTCGCCAATCGCCTGCACCACAAACGGGCTGATGACTGCCGGTGCGAGGCCGATGCGTACTTCTGACAGGCAGAACTGCGCATCATCGGCGCCAATGGCCATGTCGCAGCAACTGATCAGGCCCAGCGCGCCGCCATAGGCCGCGCCCTGGACCACCGCCAGTGTCGGGATCTTCAGCTTGGCCAGGTTGTACATCAACTCCGCCAGCTCGCGGGCGTCGTCGAGGTTGGTGTGGTAGTCCAGCTCGGCCGACTGCTGCATCCAGGCCAGGTCCGCGCCGGCGCTGAAATGCTTGCCGCGCCCGCGTACCAGTAAAAAGCGCAGGGAGGCATCGGCCTGCACCTGGTCCAGGGCAATGATCAGCTCACGGATCATTTCGGCGTTGAACGCGTTGTTCTTCTGTTCCCGGCTCAACCACAGCGTGGCAAAGCCACGGGGGTCGTTGACCAGTTCAACGGTGTTGAAATCGCTCATGGGTGCAGCTCCAATTACATGCGGAACACGCCGAAGCGGCTCGGCTCGATGGGGGCATTCAGCGCGGCGGACAAGGCCAGGGCCAGCACGTCACGGGTCTGCAAGGGGTCGATGACGCCGTCATCCCACAGGCGGGCGCTGGAGTAGTAGGGGTGGCCCTGGGTTTCGTACTGGTCGAGGATCGGCTGCTTGATCTGCGCTTCGTCCTCGGCGCTGAACGCCTGGCCACTGCGCTCGGCCTGTTCGCGCTTGACCTGCACCAGCACGCCGGCGGCCTGTTCGGCGCCCATCACGCCAATGCGGGCGTTGGGCCACATCCACAAAAAGCGCGGGTCGTAGGCGCGCCCGCACATCCCGTAGTTACCGGCACCAAAGCTGCCGCCGATGATCACCGTGAATTTCGGCACCTTGGCGCAGGCCACCGCCGTGACCAGCTTGGCGCCGTGCTTGGCGATGCCACCGGCTTCGTACTTCTGCCCGACCATAAAGCCGGTGATGTTCTGCAAGAACAACAGGGGAATCCCGCGCTGGCAGGCCAGTTCGATAAAGTGCGCGCCTTTTTGCGCCGCTTCAGCGAAGAGGATCCCGTTGTTGGCGAGGATCGCGATGGGGTAGCCATGCAAATGGGCAAAGCCGCAGACCAGCGTGGTGCCGAACAGCGCCTTGAACTCATCGAAGACCGAGCCGTCCACCAGTCGCGCAATCACTTCGCGCACATCAAAAGGTTGCTTGGCGTCGGCCGGGATCACCCCGTACAACTCGTCGCTGGCGTACAGCGGCGCGACCGGCGTGCTCTGTTGCAACTGCCCCTGCTTGCGCCAGTTGAGGTTGGCAACGCTGCGCCGGGCCAGGGCCAGGGCGTGTTCGTCGCTGTCGGCGTAGTGGTCGGCCACCCCGGAGATCTTGCAGTGCACGTCGGCCCCGCCAAGGTCTTCGGCGCTGACCACTTCGCCGGTGGCGGCCTTCACCAGTGGCGGGCCGGCGAGGAAGATAGTCGCCTGCTGGCGCACCATGATCGCTTCATCGGCCATCGCCGGCACATAGGCGCCGCCAGCGGTGCAGGAACCCATGACCACGGCGATCTGCGGGATGCCTTGCGCGCTCATGTTGGCCTGGTTGAAGAAGATCCGCCCAAAGTGCTCGCGGTCGGGAAACACCTCATCCTGGCGCGGCAGGTTGGCGCCGCCGGAATCCACCAGGTAGATGCACGGCAGGCGGTTCTGTTCGGCGATGGTCTGTGCGCGCAGGTGTTTTTTTACAGTCAGCGGGTAGTAGGAGCCGCCTTTTACCGTGGCATCGTTGGCGACGATCATGCATTCCACGCCTTCAACGCGGCCGATCCCGGCGATCACGCCAGCAGCCGGTACGTCTTCACCGTAGACCTGATACGCCGCCAGTTGGCTGAGCTCAAGGAACGCCGAGCCCGGGTCGAGCAGGCGGTTGATGCGCTCGCGCGGCAGCAGCTTGCCACGGGAGGTATGACGCTCCTGGGCCTTGCTGCCGCCGCCTTGCTGGACCTGGGCGAGCAGGGTGTGCAAGGCATCGACCTGTTTGAGCATCGCCGCGCTGTTGCTGGCGAATTCCGCCGAGCGCGGGTTGAGTTGGGTGTGCAGGGTGGCCATGGTGCACTCCCTCAGCGGGTTTCGTTGAACAGTTCGCGACCAATCAGCATGCGCCGGATCTCACTGGTGCCCGCGCCGATTTCATACAGCTTGGCATCGCGCAGCAGGCGGCCTGCGGGGAATTCATTGATGTAGCCATTGCCGCCGAGAATCTGGATTGCATCAAGGGCCATCTGTGTTGCGCGTTCGGCGCTGTACAGGATCACCCCGGCGGCGTCCTTGCGCGTGGTTTCGCCACGCTCGCAGGCCTGCGCCACGGCATAGAGGTAGGCGCGGCTGGCGTTGAGCTGGGTGTACATGTCGGCGACCTTGCCCTGGATCAACTGGAACTCACCGATGCTCTGGCCGAACTGCTTGCGGTCGTGGATGTAGGGGACGATCAGGTCCATGCAGGCCTGCATGATCCCGGTAGGGCCACCGGAGAGCACCACGCGTTCGTAGTCCAGGCCGCTCATCAGCACTTTGACCCCGCCATTGAGCGCGCCGAGGATGTTTTCTTCGGGCACTTCGACGTCATCGAAAAACAGCTCGCAGGTGTTGGAGCCGCGCATGCCCAGCTTGTCGAACTTGTTGCTGCGGCCAAAACCCTTGGCGTCGCGCTCGACGATAAACGCGGTAATGCCGTGGGCGCCTTTTTCCAGGTCGGTCTTGGCGTAGATCACATAGGTGTGGGCATCGGGGCCGTTGGTGATCCAGGTCTTGCTGCCGTTGAGCACATATATGCTGCCACGCTTGTCGGCGCGCAGCTTCATCGACACCACATCGGAACCGGCATTCGGCTCGCTCATGGCCAGGGCGCCAATGTGCTCGCCGCTGATCAGCTTGGGCAAGTACTTGAGTTTTTGCTCGTGGTTGCCGTTGCGGTTGATCTGGTTGACGCACAGGTTGGAGTGCGCGCCGTAGGACAGCGCCACCGAGGCCGAGCCACGGCTGATTTCTTCCATGGCCACCACGTGGGCCAGGTAACCCAGGCCGGCACCGCCGTATTCTTCCGGCACGGTGATGCCCAATAGGCCCATATCACCGAACTTGCGCCACATATCCACGGGGAACAGGTTGTCGATATCAATCTGCGCTGCCCGTGGCGCCAGCTCCTTGGCCACGAAGGCCTGCACCTGGTCGCGCAGCATGTCGATGGTTTCACCGAGGGCGAAGTTCAGGGTCGGGTAACTCATGGGAGGGCACCTATAAACATTATTGTTGTGGGGCTGGCGACGCCATTGGGCGATCACCTTTACGTTAACGTAAACTTGCGTTGCATGACTGTCAATCGTAGCTTACGTTAACGTCAAGCTCGCGCCTGACCGGCGCACCGTCCACCTACAAAAAAGACAATAGGGGTCGTCATGGATCAACCGAATCAGAGCTACAGCCGTGGCCCACAGGACAGGGCCCTGTTGGCCATGACCATCGGCCAGGCATTTGACCGCACCGTGGCGCAGCACCCGGAGGGCGAGGCCCTGGTGGTGCGCCATCAGCAACTGCGCTACACCTGGCGGCAACTGGCCGAAGCCGTGGACCTGCATGCACGCGGGCTGCTGGCCCTGGGGTTACAGGCCGGGGATCGCCTGGGCATCTGGGCGCCGAACTGCGCCGAGTGGTGCATCAGCCAGGTGGCCAGCGCCAAGCTCGGGGTGATCCTGGTCAACATCAACCCGGCCTACCGCAGCAGTGAACTGGAATACGTGCTCAAGCAGTCGGGTTGCCAGTGGTTGATCTGTGCCGGCGCGTTCAAGTCCTCCGACTACCACGGGATGCTGCAGGCGCTGGTGCCGGAACTGGCGGAGCAGGGCATCGGCCAGTTGCGCTGTGATCTGTTGCCGCAACTGCGCGGGGTGATCAGCCTGGAGGCGCGACCGCCCTCGGGGTTCCTGCCCTGGTCGCAATTGTCGGCTCTGGGGACGGGTACACCCCCGGAACAATTGCACCACCGCGAGGCCTGCCTGCACTTCGATCAAGCCGTCAACATCCAGTACACCTCCGGTACCACGGGCTTCCCCAAGGGCGCCACCCTCAGTCATCACAACATCCTCAACAACGGCTACATGGTCGGCGAAAGCCTGGGCCTGACCGCGCAGGATCGCCTGGTGATCCCGGTGCCGCTCTACCATTGCTTTGGCATGGTCATGGGCAACCTGGGCTGCATCACCCATGGCACCACCATGATCTATCCCAATGATGGCTTCGACCCGCTACTGACCCTGGCCGCCGTGGCCGAAGAACGCGCTACCGGCCTGTACGGCGTACCGACGATGTTTATCGCGGTGCTCGATCATCCGCAACGCAGCACGTTCGACCTGTCGACCCTGCGCACCGGGATCATGGCCGGCTCCACCTGCCCGATCGAGGTGATGCGCCGGGTGATCAGCGACCTGCACATGAGCGAAGTGCAGATTGCCTACGGCATGACCGAGACCAGCCCGGTGTCGTTGCAGACCGGTGCGGATGACGACCTGGAGCGGCGCGTGACGACGGTCGGGCGCACCCAGCCCCAGTTGGAAAGCAAGATCATCGACGAAGCCGGCAACACCGTGCCGCGTGGGCAGATCGGCGAGTTGTGCACCCGAGGCTACAGCGTGATGCTCGGCTACTGGAACAACCCCGAGGGCACCCGCGAAGCCATCGACGACGCCGGCTGGATGCACACCGGCGACCTGGCGACCATGGATGAGCAGGGTTACGTGTGCATCGCCGGGCGTAACAAAGACATGATCATTCGCGGTGGCGAAAACGTGTACCCACGGGAGCTGGAGGAGTTCTTCTTCACCCACCCGGCGGTGGCGGATGTGCAGATCATCGGCATTCCCGACGAGCGTTACGGCGAAGAGATCGTGGCCTGGATCAAGTTCCACCCGGGGCAGGTGGCCAACGAGCTGGAACTGCAAACCTGGTGCAAGGGGCGCATTGCACACTTCAAGACGCCGAAGCATTTCCGGTTTGTCGAAGAGTTTCCGATGACGGTGACGGGGAAGATCCAGAAGTTCCGCATGCGTGAGATCACGATCGAGCAACTGCGAACGCTGAAACCCTGATCGCCCCGATCTAAAGGGTGGGAGCTGGCTTGCCTGCGATTGCGGTTTATCAGTCAACAATTAAGTAGCTGACACACCGCTATCGCAGGCAAGCCGGCTCCCACATTAACGGTGGCGTGTCAGTCGGTATTGTTTTCATCCAGACAGCACAAAGGGGAGCCGAAGCTCCCCTTTAATTTGTTGTTACGTGCTCTTTTTTTATTATTGAGGGGCGGTCTGTTGTTGTTTTTGGCAACCGTGGCCCTTTACCGCTGTTTTTGGCGACCCCCATCCGGGGTCAAGAGCAAACGTATTTTTTTGAGCGCTGATCTGCTTCTTCGCACGCGATCCAACCAGTGGGTAGCTACCTTGAGGTAGTTTTATTGTTCTCTGCCCGGTTGCGAGTGGCGGCTTGCGCCGTACCCTGCGAAGCACATCTTCTCCAAAAAAATCTGTTAGCTGCGTCTCTGCCGTGTTGTTTTTGTTATGTCAGAGTCGTTACGTCTTATTTTTATTAGGTTTGGTGCTTTTTATTCTTGTTATGCCATAGAGATAGCAGAAGCCGTGCCAACTTTTAAAAGTCCTTTAAAATCAATGGCTTGATTTTTATGGGGGAAATTTACTTCAGAAAATGCGACAAGATATGTTCCCGTGTTACCCGATGTGTAGCCGCGAGGTAACACAAGCGCTACTCAATGGGCATTGCGGGCCCTGGCCACGCGTGAGCCGGTAGGGCGGCCCAGGACCGTACAGATCTGCTGGCCCGCCACAATCAACTGGTCCATGTCGATACCGGTCTCGATGCCCAGGCCATCGAGCAGGTACAGCACGTCCTCGGTGGCCACGTTACCGCTGGCGCCCTTGGCATAGGGGCAGCCGCCAAGGCCGGCGATAGAGCTGTCGAACACCTGTATACCTTCCAGCAGGCTGGCATAGACATTGGCGATGGCCTGGCCGTAGGTGTCATGGAAATGCCCGGCGAGCTTTGCCCGTGGCACGTCCTTGCCCACCACCTCGAACATGCGCCGCGTAGCCCCTGCGGTGCCGGTGCCGATGGTGTCGCCCAACGACACCTCGTAACAGCCCATGGCATACAGCTCACGGGCCACGGCGGCCACTTGCTCCGGCGCAACCCGGCCTTCGTAAGGGCAACCCAGCACACAGGACACATAGCCGCGCACACTCACACCATGCTGCTGCGCCGCGGCCATGATCGGCGCAAAGCGCTCCAGGCTCTCGCTGATGGAGCAGTTGATATTGCGCTGGGAAAACGCCTCGGACGCCGCCGCAAAAACCGCGACTTCCTTGACCCCGGCCGCCAGCGCGTCCTCGAACCCACGCAGGTTCGGCGCCAGCGCGCCGTAGATCACGCCGGGCTTGCGCTGGATCTGTGCAAACACTTCGGCGGAGCCGGCCATTTGCGGCACCCACTTGGGCGAGACAAAACTGCCGACTTCGATGTAACCCAGGCCTGCCGCACTGAGGGCATCGACCAGTTGCACCTTGTCGGCCACGCTGATCGGCTGTGCTTCGTTTTGCAGGCCGTCGCGCGGGCCGACTTCGACCAGGCGCACATGAGAGGGGAGAGACATGGGATCTACCTTTTTATTGGGGTTGGCCGACCTGGCTCTGGATCGTCTGTTCCAGGGCCTGGGTGCAACGTTCTTCGGCGGTGTCCAGTTCCAGCTTCATCTGTTCGATGTCCAGCAACTGTTGTTCCAACTGCTCACGGCGTTCGCTGATCTTCGCCAGCATGCTGTGCAATTGCTTTTGATTGCCGCTGCTGGGGTCGTAGAGCTCGATCAGTTCGCGGCATTCGGCCAGGGAAAAACCGATGCGCTTGCCACGCAGGATCAGCTTGAGGCTGACTTTGTCCCGGGGCGAATAGATACGCTCCTGGCCTCGGCGTTCAGGGCTCAAGAGGCCTTGTTCTTCATAGAAACGAATGGCCCGGGTGGTGATGTCCAACTCGCGGGCCAGGTCGGAGATGCTGTAGGTCGTGCTCATGGTCGCGCTCAAGGAGGGTCTTGGCGCTACGCTAATGGCTGCTTGACGTAAACGTCAAGCAAATCACCACCTACGCGTTATCCAACTTCTTCTCGCGCGCCGTGACCTGCTGGCACAACTCGATCATCTGCTCGCGCATCCAGCGGTTGGCCGGGTCCTGGTCGGTGCTTTCATGCCAGTACAGGTGGGTTTCCACTGGCGGCACATCATTGACCGGCAGGTTGAATGAGTGCAGATCGTTACGCCGTGCAAAGCGCTCGGGCACGGTCATCACCATATCGGTCTGCTGCAGGACCTGGGAGGCCATCAGGTAATGCTGGGAGCGCAGGGCGATCTTGCGCTGGATCCCCATTTTGCCCAGGGCCAGGTCGACGTGGCCCAGGCCATTGCGCCGGCTGGAAATATGGATATGGGTCAGCGCCAGGTAGTCATCGAGGCTGAATTTTTCCTTGCCCGCCATCGGGTGGCCCTTGCGCATGGCACACACGTAGCGGTCCTCCATCAGCTTGACGTGGCGCACTTGCGGGTCGGTGTTGAGCGGCGCGTCCACCGCAAAATCCAGGCGGCCGGCGGCCAGTTCCTTGGTGGTTTCCCGACGTTTGGACAAAAAGCTCTCGATGATCACCGTGGGCGCCAGGCGGCGCAGGCGCTGGAACAGCGGCGGCAGGATCACCGCTTCAGTGAGGTCGGTCATGCTGATGCGGTAGGTCTTGGCCGCCTGTAACGGGTTGAAGATCCGGCTTTCCTGCACCGACACCCGCAGCAACGACAAGGCGTTGCGCACCGGGCCAATGATGTTCTGGGCCATCGGAGTCGGCACCATGCCCTGGGCGGTGCGCACGAACAACGGGTCGTTGAAGGTCTCGCGCAGGCGTGCCAGGGCGTTGGAAACCGCCGGCTGGGTGATGCCGACGATCTGCCCGGCGCGGGTCAGGTTGGCTTCGGTGTAGATCGCGTCAAACACGATGAAAAGATTGAGGTCGACCTTGCTCAGATTCATTTCGTTGCGCTCTTCTTGTTAGGTTTTCATGCGCCGATCATATATCGGTGATGAATGTTAATACACGCCGAGAATAGGCTAGGTAAATTATCAACGCTGTTCTAGCATCGATTGCATGACCTAAACAACCTCTCCAAGAAGGGAGCTGCTCATGGATTTTGCCTATTCGCCCAAGGTTCAGGAACTGCGTGAACGCGTTACCGCGTTTATGGATGCTTACGTGTACCCCGCCGAGCCGGTGTTCGAGCGCCAGGTCAGCGAAGGTGATCGCTGGCAGCCCACCGCCATCATGGAAGAGCTCAAGGCCAAGGCCAAGGCCGAAGGCCTGTGGAACCTGTTCCTGCCGGAGTCCGAACTGGGCGCCGGCCTGACCAACCTGGAATACGCGCCGCTCGCCGAAATCATGGGCCGCTCCCTGCTGGGGCCGGAGCCGTTCAACTGCTCGGCGCCCGACACCGGCAACATGGAAGTGCTGGTGCGCTATGCCAACGAAGAGCAGAAGCAACGTTGGCTGGAGCCGCTGCTGCGCGGCGAGATCCGCTCGGCATTCGCCATGACCGAACCGGATGTGGCGTCTTCCGACGCCACCAACATGGCCGCCCGCGCCGAGCGCCAGGGTGACGAGTGGGTGATCAACGGGAAGAAGTGGTGGACCTCCGGCGCGTGCGACCCGCGTTGCAAGATCTTGATCTTCATGGGCCTGAGCAACCCGGATGCGCCACGCCACCAGCAGCACTCGATGATCCTGGTGCCGGTGGATGCACCGGGGGTGAAAATCGTCCGGCCGCTGCCGGTGTTCGGCTACGACGACGCGCCCCACGGCCATGCCGAAGTGCTGTTCGACAACGTGCGTGTGCCGTACGAAAACGTCCTGTTGGGTGAGGGTCGCGGCTTTGAAATTGCCCAGGGGCGCCTTGGCCCGGGCCGTATCCACCACTGCATGCGCTCCATCGGCATGGCTGAACGCGCCCTGGAATTGATGTGCAAACGCTCGGTCAGCCGCACCGCCTTTGGCAAGCCGTTGGCACGCCTGGGTGGCAATATCGACAAAATCGCCGACTCGCGGATGGAAATCGACATGGCGCGCCTGCTGACGTTGAAGGCGGCCTACATGATGGATACGGTCGGCAACAAAGTGGCGAAAAGTGAAATCGCCCAGATCAAGGTGGTGGCGCCGAATGTGGCCTTGAAGGTGATTGACCGGGCGATCCAGATCCACGGCGGTGCCGGGGTCTCCAATGACTTCCCGCTGGCCTATATGTACGCCATGCAGCGCACCCTGCGCCTGGCCGACGGCCCGGATGAAGTGCACCGGGCGGCCATTGGCAAGTTCGAGATTGGCAAGTATGTGCCTAAAGAGCTGATGCGCAGCGGCCAGTAGGACCGCGTCGCCTGCATCGCGGGCAAGCCCGCTCCCACACTGACCTCTGTGGGAGCGGGCTTGCCCGCGATTGCGGTGGGCCAATCAACACCCGTCTTCAGGTTTCAATACACCCAGACCTCCACCCGGCGATTCTTGATCCGCCCCTCATCCACGGTGTTGGCCGCTACCGGCATCTCGGCGCCAAAGCCGCGAATATCGCGCAACACCACGCCACTCTTGACCAACTCCCGGCGCACTGCCATCGCCCGCAGCTTGGACAGCAGGTCGGCGCGCTGCGGGTCATCCTTGGCATCACCAAACCCCACCAGCGTGACCCGCTTGTCCCGTTTGTCGTGGCTGCCTATATAAGCCACCACCCGCGCCAGATCCTGGCGTGCCTTGTTGTCCAGGCTGGCACTGCCTTCTTCGAAGCGAAAGTTCACGCTCAGGCGCTGCGCCTCGCGGGCGATGGCCTGGTAGGCCTCGGGCATCGGTGCCCGAGGCTGCACGGTGATGGCCTGGACCTGTTGGGCGATAAAGCCATTGGCGGCCACGATGGCCTGGCCCTGGGCGCTTTGGGCAAAGTCCACCAGGGCCTCGGCCCAGGGGTTGCTGTTATTGGGCGGCAGGTAGAAAAACAAGCGGCGCGACAGCGGATAGTCCTCGGTGGCGATCAGGCTGCTCTGCGGCAACATGGCTTGGGAGTCACCGTCAATGATGGCTGCGGCCTTGGCCTGGCGCACGTAGGGCAGGCCGATAAAGCCGATGCCTTGCGGGTCGTGGCTGACCGCATCGGACAATTGTTCGCTGGACTCAAAGCGCTTGGCGGTACTGTCGAGGGTTTTGCCGCGACGGCTGAGCACCAGTTCCTTGAAGGTGTCGAAGGTGCCGGATTGATCATCGCGGGCATACAGTCGGATCTTCCCGCCGCTGGCGCCCAAGGCTTCCCAGGTGCTGATTTCGCCGCTGAAAATCCTCGCCAGTTGGTCGGTGGTCAGCATCTGCAGTGGGTTGCTTGGATGCAGGATGATCGCCAGGCCATCGATGGCAATCACCTGTTCGGCGCCGGGGCTTTTCAGGTCGCCCAGGGGTTCAAGCTCGACCAGCTCGCGGTCCTTGATCGGGCGCGACGCGGCGGCCAGGTCGGCCTCGGCATTTTTCAGCGCGGCGAAGCCGGTGCTGGTGCCGTGGGCGGCGATTTCTACCTGCACTCGCTTGCCCTGGGGGCTGGTGCCGACGAGGCGCTGTTCGTTGGGGCGGCTGGCCGGTTCACGGTGCACGGCCTTCAGGCCCTGTTGCTCCATCAGGCCCTTGACCAACGCCGGGCCCAGCGCCGCGCCAATGGTATTGGAACCCTGGATGCGCAAGGCCGGGCCATGTTCGGGAAAGGGTAGGGGCGTTGCAAGCGCCGCAAGAGGAAAAGCGCCGCAGAGGGCCAGCAGGTACAGAACGCGCAGCATCATGCCGCCACCTTCTCAAGCCAAAGGAAGTGCGGGCAGATTAAGTCAGTAAGGTTGCCAAAATATGACTGAGACCCAGCCTATCCAAATGTGGGAGCTGGCAAGCCAGCTCCCACATTTTATGGTGTTGGCGCAAAGATCAGCTCAGTTCCAGCCAGATCGGCGCATGGTCCGATGGTTTTTCCAGGCCGCGCAGCTCGTAGTCCACACCCGCGTCCTTGACCCGTGGCAGCAGGCCATTGGAGGCCATGATCAGGTCGATGCGCAGGCCCCGCTTGGGTTCATCTTCAAAACCGCGGCTGCGGTAATCGAACCAACTGAAGCGATCGGCCACATCCGGGTTCAGGTGCCGGAAGCTGTCCGTCAGGCCCCAGTTCTTCAGGCGCGCCATCCACTCGCGCTCTTCCGGCAGGAAGCTGCATTTGCCGGTCTTCAGCCAGCGCTTGGCGTTGTCGGCACCGATGCCGATGTCGCAATCCTCGGGGGAGATGTTCACGTCGCCCATCACCACCAGCGCCTGGTCATTGCTGAACTGGGTTTGCAGCAGGTTTTGCAGGTCTTCGTAGAAGCGCTGCTTGGCCGGGAACTTGGTTGGGTGGTCGCGGCTTTCACCCTGTGGGAAATAGCCGTTCATGATGGTGATCGGGTTGCCGTGTTCATCAGCAAAGGTGCCCCAGATAAAGCGGCGCTGGGCATCTTCTTCGTCGCTGGCAAAACCCTTGTGCAGGGCCAGTGGTTCCTGGCGCGAGAGCAGGGCGACACCGTAGTGGCCTTTCTGCCCGTGGTAGTACACGTGGTAACCCAGGGCCTGGACTTCGGCCAGCGGGAACTGGTCGTCGTGGACCTTGGTTTCCTGCAGGCCGATCACGTCCGGTTGATGTTTGTCGATCAGGGCCGCCAGCTGATGAGGCCGGGCGCGCAGCCCGTTGATATTGAAGGAGACGATTTTCATGGTCGGCAGTCCAGTCTGGCAAAAGGGCGATGCTAGCCGACAAGTCGGACGGGGGCCAGCGTGGCGGTAGGACAGATGCACTGCTAATGTCTCTCAAGGAGCCGATGGCAGGGAACGACTCAGTTGCCCCGGGCTCGTAACAATAAGAGCGCGGCCTTTTGAGTTGCGCCCAGGGGAGATACACCGGATGCCTGATACCTCGACCGCCATTGCCCAGGTTCATATGCTCGACCGCGGCTATTCGCGCGAAGCGCGTTCGCTGCTGTACCACGCCTATCGCCATGAGCCGACCTTCGCCTATCTGTTCGAAGCCGAACGCTCCGGTTATGAGCAGCGGGTCAGGGCCACCGTGCGCGAGCTGGTCAAGCAGCATTTTCTCCAGGAACTGCCGGCGATCGGCCTGCTGGTCAACGACCGGCTGATCGGCATCGCCCTGATTGCCCCGCCACAACGGCGCCTGGGCATCACGGAAAGCTGGGCCTGGCAATTGCGCATGTGGCTGAGCACCGGTGTGCGCTGCACCCGGCGTTACCTCGAATATCATCAGGCGGTGTTGGCTTGCCTGCCGTCCGAGTCGGTGCATGTGTTGCCGCTGCTGGGGATCCACCCGCAATTCCAGGGTAAGCACTACGGTGAGCAACTGCTGGAAGCCGTGCATAACTGGTGCGCGCAGGACCCGCATTCACAAGGGGTGGTGCTGGACACTGGCAATCCGCTTTACCTGGAGTTCTACAAGCGCCAGGGCTATGACGAAGTCGGAGAGGTGGCTGTAGGACCCATCCTGGAGCATGTGTTTTTTCACCCGAATCCCCAGGTGTTACAACCTGCAACGCCTTAACACAGAATTATTCAGACAATTCCCGGTTCTAAGGTGCTCCCCAGCTCGTGTAGCATCCGCGCCTATGAAGTTTTCAAATAGATTTACCAGCGGCTTGATTCTGCTGTTCACAAGCTGCGGCGCCCTGGCGCAAAGCGAGTTGGACGTGCGGGTCAAACCTTCAAACGATGCGCTGAAGGCCAATATCGAAGGCTATATCGGCGGGGTTGGCGAGCGTGACGAGGAGGCCTTGCTGCGCTTTAGCCGCGGTGCCGAGGAGCAGGCGCGCAAGGCCGCCCAGGCACTGGGCTATTATCAGCCGCAGATTGCCAGCGAGGTGAAGCCCGGCAAGAACCCGCGCCTGATCCTCAGTATCGACCCCGGCGAGCCCGTGCATTTGCGTAATGTCACGATTCGGGTGGACGGCCCGGCGGCCGAGCTCAAATCCTTTCGCGTACCTGACAGCCAAGACCTCAAGTCCGGCGCCGTGCTCAACCATGGCCATTACGAAGACGCCAAGCGCCTGATCCAGAACCAGGCCTCGCGCTTCGGCTATTTCAGTGGCCGCTTCACGCGTCAGACCCTGTCCGTCGACCCCCAGGCGGGCGTGGCCGATATCGAACTGGTCTACGACAGCGGCCCGCGTTACACCCTCGGCAAGGTCAACTTTGCTGGCGATACCCCGTTTGATGAAGAACTGTTGCAGCGCATGGTGCCGTTCCAAAGTGGCACCCCCTACGATTCCGAATTGATTGCCGAACTGAACCAGGCCCTGCAATCGAGTGGCTATTTCGAGGGTGTGCGGGTGGATGCCGCCCCGGCCGCGGCGGCCAATGATGTGATCCCGGTGGCGGTCCAGCTGGAAACCCGCAAACCGCGAACCATGGGCCTGGGCCTGGGTTTTTCCACCGACGTCGGCCCGCGTGGCAAGGCCAATTGGACGCGGCACTGGGTCAACCCCCAAGGGCACAGCTATGGCTGGGAGGCCGAGTTGTCGGCGCCTCGGCAGAACGTCGGCCTGTGGTACGACATTCCCCTCGATCCGCCGCTGACTGACAAGCTGCGTTTTGCCGGCGGCTACCAGAACGAAGAAATGGCCAACACCGACACCCTCAGCAAGTTGCTCACCCTCGGCCCGGAATGGCACAGCAAGTTGCCCAGCGGTTGGACACGGGTGATCTCGCTCAAATGGCAGCGCGAAGAATATCGCCTGGGGGACGACTCCGGCTTGAGCAATCTGCTGATGCCCGGAATCAGCTATTCCTACCTGCGCAGCGACAACCGCATCGACCCCCATAACGGCTATCGCCTGCAGTTCGATACCAAGGTGGCCAAGGAAGGGCTGGGTTCGGACACCAACCTGCTGTACGGCACGGCGATGATCAAGGGCTTGACCACCGTGTGGGACAAGCACCGCTTCCTCGGCCGTGCGCAGTTTGGCGGCAGCGCCACCAATGGCTACAAGTCGGTGCCGCCGTCCCTGCGCTTTTTTGCAGGTGGCGACCAGAGCGTGCGCGGCTACGAGTACCAGACCCTGTCCCCGGAAAACAACAAGGGCGACCGCATCGGTGGCCGCTACATGGTGGCCTTGAGCGCCGAGTATCAATATTCCATCGCCGAAAAATGGCGGATCGCGACCTTTGTCGACCAGGGCAACTCCTTTAACAGCCTGGAATTGCCGAGCCTGAAAACCGGGGTCGGGGTCGGCGTGCGCTGGGTGTCGCCGGTCGGCCCGATTCGCCTTGACCTGGCCCATGCCCTGGAAGATCCGGGCGGCATTCGTTTGCACTTTTCCATGGGGCCTGAGCTGTGAAGCGTGGTTTGAAAATAGCGGGTCTGAGTGTGGTGGCGGTTGCAGCCCTGGTGCCGCTGGCTGTCTGGAGCGTACTGGGTACGCAAGTCGGCAGTCGCTGGGCCCTCGGCCAAGTCCCGGGGTTGACCGTGGATAACTTCCAGGGCCGCCTGGGCGGGCAATGGAGCGCCGACCAGGTGCTGTGGCAACAAGACAGCAGCCGCGTGGAGCTCAACGCGCCGAAGTTCGATTGGTCACCGGCGTGCCTGTTGCGAATGACCTTGTGCATCCGGCAACTGGATGTGGAGCAGGTCAGCCTGCAATTGCCACCCAGCACCGAAGACAGCAGCGGCCCGATTACCCTGCCGGACTTGAACCTGCCCGTGGCCATCGAACTGGGCGACGTGCGCGTCGGCAGTCTGCTGTTCAACGGCAGCGAAGAACTCCAGGGCCTGCAACTGGCCGCGCACTGGACGGCCGCGGGGATGCAGATCGACGCGGTGCACCTGCAACGCGACGGCCTGGTGCTGGACCTCAACGGCGTGCTGCAACCCACCGGTGACTGGCCGCTGACGGCGAGCGGTAACCTGAGCCTGCCCTACGCCCCGGGCGGCGCGCCGTGGGCGGTGGCGCTGAACGTCACCGGTGATTTGCTCAAGACCCTCAAGCTCGACGCCGACAGCACGGGCTACCTGCCCGCCAAACTCAGCGGCGAACTGCAACCCCTGGTCGAGAACCTGCCCGCGCAGTTGCGCATCACCGCCGATGGCTTCAAACCCGCCGCCGACCTGCCGGACACCTTGCAACTCAACCAACTGGACCTGACTGCCAAGGGCGACCTGGGCAAGGGCTATCAACTGCTGGGCAAGGCTGTATTACCCGCAGAAAAAGGCCCGGTTGACCTGTTGCTGCAAGGCCGGGTCGATGCCAAGGGCGCGCAGATCGCCGGCCTGGACCTGAACGCCGGGGACAAACAAAACCTCAAGCTCAGTGCCCAATTGGATTGGCAGCAGGGTTTGAGCGCAGACGCAAAAATCGACTGGCTGGACTTCCCCTGGCATCGCCTGTATCCGCTGATTGACGAGCCGCAAGTGGTGTTGCGCACCTTCAACGGCGAAGTCTCCTACAAGGACGGCAACTACCTGGGCAATCTCAAGGCCGACCTCGACGGCCCGGCCGGCAAGTTCAGCCTGGTCACGCCGTTCAGCGGCGACCTCAAGCAAGTGTTCCTGCCCGAGCTGAAATTGACCGCTGGCCAGGGCAAGGCCGAAGGCCACCTGAACCTGCAATTTGCCGAGGGCATCGCCTGGGACACGGCGCTGGACCTGTCGGCCCTGAACCCGGCGTACTGGGTCGCAGAGCTGCCGGGCACCCTGGCTGGGCCGCTGCGCAGCAAAGGTGAGTTCAAGAACGAACAACTCAAGCTCAACGCCGACCTCGACCTCAAGGGCCGCCTGCGCGGCCAGCCTGCGGTGCTGGCGGCCAAGGCCGAAGGCGCGGGCGAGCAATGGACCCTGGCCAACCTGGATATCCGCCTGGGTGACAACCGCATCAATGGCAGTGGCAGCCTGCAACAGCGCCTGGCCGGGCAGATCGACATCAAGCTCGCACGCCTGGCCCAGCTGTGGCCGCAGTTGCGTGGGCAGGTCAACGGTCGGCTCGATGTGGCCGGTACGTTGAACGCGCCCCAGGGCAAGCTCGACCTCAAGGGCCAGCAACTGGTATTTGAAGAAAACCGCCTGCAAGCCCTCAGCCTGGACGCGACGCTCGATAGCGCACAGCGGGCGAAGATCGACCTCAAGGGCAGCGGCATCCAGGCCGGGGACTCCCAGCTCGGTACCCTGACCGCCAGTGCCCAGGGCGATATCAAAAGCCAGAAAGTCCAACTGGAGCTGATGGGCCCCCTGGTCAAGCTGGCCCTGGCCCTGGACGGCAATCTTGACAAGGGCAACTGGCGCGGGCGCCTGGCCAGTGGCGATGTGCAGGCCGGTGGCCAGGACTGGAAACTGCAGGCCCCGGCAAAAATCGAGCGCATGGCCGACGGCAAGCTGACGTTCGCCGCCCACTGCTGGGTCTCCGGGCCCGCCAGCCTGTGTGGCGAAGACCAGCGGCTGATGCCTGATCCCAAGTTGCGTTACCACCTCAAGCAGTTCCCCATCGACAGCCTGGCGCAATGGCTGCCCAAGGATTTTGCCTGGCAGGGCAAGCTCAACGCCGATATCCAACTCGACCTGCCGGCCAGCGGCCCCAAAGGCCTGATCGCGGTGGATGCCAGTGGCGGCACGCTGCGGGTCAAGGACAAGGATCAATGGCTGGATTTCCCCTACGACACCCTCAAGCTGGAAACCACGCTCAACCCCACGCGCATCGATACCCAGCTGAATTTTCGCGGTGGCAAGCTGGGTGAGTTGCTGTTGCAGGCGCAGATCAACCCGGTGGCGAAAAACAAGCCGATCTCCGGCAACTTCAGCCTCACCGGCCTGGACCTGGCGGTCGCGCGGCCGTTTGTGCCGATGGTGGAAAAACTCAATGGCAAGCTCAATGGCAGCGGGCGTATCTCCGGCGGGTTGTTGGCGCCGCAGGTCAACGGCAGCATCAACCTGATCGCCGGCGAGATTTCCGGGCCCGAACTGCCCATCAGCCTCGAAGGCCTGAACGTGCAGGCGTTGATCGCCGGCGAAAGCGTGCAGCTCAACGGCGGCTGGCGCAGTGGCAAGGCCGGGCAGGGCAGCCTCAAGGGGCAGATCGACTGGGGGCGGGCGCTGGTCGTTGACCTCAGCCTGCAAGGTTCCCAGTTGCCGGTGACCGTCGAACCCTACGCCAAGCTGGAAGTGGCGCCCGACCTGAAGATCACCCTCAAGGACGACAAGTTGGCAATTGCCGGCAATGTGCACATCCCGCGCGGCGATATCACCGTGCGCGAACTGCCGCCGTCCACGGTCAAGGTTTCGGATGACACAGTGATCGTTGGCAGCCAGACCGAAGAGGGCAAGCCGCCGATGGCCATGGCCATGGATATCAACGTGGTGGTGGGCGAGGACCAGCTCAACTTTGCCGGCTTCGGCCTGACCGCCAAGGTCCAGGGCCGGGTGCACATCGGCGACAACCTGGACACCCGTGGCGAACTCTGGCTCAACGACGGCCGTTACCGCGCCTACGGCCAGAGGCTGGATGTACGGCGTGCGCGCCTGCTGTTCGCCGGGCCGCTCGACCAGCCGTACCTGGATATCGAAGCCATCCGCAAGACAGACGACGTAATCGCCGGTATCCGCCTGAGCGGCAGTGCCGAGCAACCGACCACGCAAATCTTTTCGGAACCGGCCATGAGCCAGGAGCAGGCGCTGTCTTACCTGGTGCTGGGCCGCCCGTTGAGCACTACTGGCGAAGATAACAACATGCTGGCGCAAGCGGCGCTGGGCCTGGGGTTGATGGGCAGTGCCGGGGTGACCTCGGACATTGCCAAGAACCTGGGGATCCAGGACTTTGAACTGGACACCCAGGGCAGTGGCAACAACACCGCCGTGGTGGCCAGCGGCAAGATCACCGAGAAACTCAGCCTGCGTTACGGGGTCGGGGTATTCGAACCGGCCAGTACCATCGCCTTGCGTTACCTGCTGAGCAAGCGGGTGTACCTGGAAGTGGCCAGCGGCGTAGCCAGCTCGTTGGATATCTTCTACAAACGGGATTTCTGACGTTTAGCCCACACCAACCTGTAGGAGCTGGATTGCCAGCGATATCGGTCTGTCAGGCACTGGAAATAGTGACTGAACTACCGCTATCGCTGGCAAGCCAGCTCCTACAGTTGTGTCGTGGGGTATACCAAGCAACCTAACTATTTGTTTGACATTCGCTGCCTAGGCAGTAATATTTGGTCACA
The DNA here is from genome assembly GCF_012985565.1 of Pseudomonas sp. WS 5010. NCBI lineage: Bacteria > Pseudomonadati > Pseudomonadota > Gammaproteobacteria > Pseudomonadales > Pseudomonadaceae > Pseudomonas > Pseudomonas sp. WS 5010. Next base: position 884,146 of record NZ_JAAQWQ010000001.1, read on the forward strand.
TATTCACTGCCTAGGCAGTAATAAGGTGACTTTCGATGAAACACTTCACCCCGGAAAACTTCCACAACTGCCATCTCGGCCTGTTGCTGGGGCGCGCCGCGATTCTCAAAGACCGCATCATCGACACCCATATGGAACCCCACGGCATCACTGCCGCGCAGTTCAAGGTGTTGATCATCATGGCCCAGTTCGGCGTCGATACCCCGGCGGAGCTATGCCGCAACCTGTCCCTGGATAGCGGCTCGATGACCCGCATGCTCGACCGCCTGGAGCAAAAAGACCTGCTGGCGCGCAAGCGTTCCGAACAGGACCGGCGCCAGGTGCAACTGGTGCTGACCGCAGAAGGCCAGCGCCTGGCGGACATGTTGCCGCAGATCGGCGCCCAGGCCCTCAACCAGCTGGCTGGGGTGCTGGAGCCGGGGGAGTTGCAGACCCTGGAATACATCCTGAAGAAAATCCTGATCGCCGCCGGTGACCCCATCACGCTGCAGCGGGTCGGGACTCAATGAACACGCCAGTCACGCGCGCTGAATAACGCAAGGTACTTGTCATGGCTACTGCCCAAGCAAACAACACCGCTCAAACCCAACCCGACGACAGCAACCCGCGCAAACGCAAAATCATGTTGCTGGGCCTGGCGCTGATCGTCGTGCTCTGCGTCGTGGGCGTCTGGGGCTGGTACGAACTGTATGGCCGCTGGAGCGAAAGCACCGACGATGCCTACGTCAACGGCAACGTGGTGGAAATCACCCCGTTGGTCACCGGCACTGTGGTCAGCATTGGCGCCGACGATGGCGACCTGGTCCACGAAGGCCAGGTGCTGATCAACTTCGACCCCAACGACGCAGCCGTCGGCCTGCAAAGTGCCCAGGCCAACCTGGCGCGCACGGTACGCCAGGTGCGCGGCCTGTACAGCAATGTGGATGGCATGAAAGCCCAGGTACAGGCGCAAAAAGCCCAAGTGCAGACCGCCCAGGACAACTTCAACCGCCGCCGAATCCTCGCACAGGGTGGCGCGATTTCCCTGGAAGAACTGTCCCATGCCCGCGACGCCCTGAGCGCGGCGAGCAACTCATTGGCCAACCTGCAACAGCAACTCAATACCTCCACCGCGTTGGTGGATGACACGGTGATTTCCTCCCATCCGGATGTACAGGCCGCTGCCGCGCAACTGCGCCAGGCCTACCTGGCCAATGCGCGCAGCACCCTGATCGCACCGGTTACCGGCTACGTCGCCAAGCGCACCGTGCAACTGGGGCAGCGGGTCGAGCCGGGTACCGCGTTGATGGCGGTGATTCCCCTGGACCAACTGTGGATCGACGCCAACTTCAAGGAAACCCAACTGCGCCAGATGCGCATTGGCCAGCCGGTGGACATCGAGGCCGATCTCTACGGCAGCGACGTGAAGTACAGCGGCACCGTCGACAGCCTTGGCGCCGGTACCGGCAGCGCCTTTGCCTTGCTGCCGGCGCAGAACGCCACCGGCAACTGGATCAAGATCGTGCAGCGGGTGCCGGTGCGCATTCACATCAATGCCCAGGAGTTGGCCGAGCACCCATTGCGGGTGGGGCTGTCGACTCAGGTGCAAGTCAACCTGCATGACCAGAGCGGCCCGGTGCTGGCGCAACAACCGCCGCAAAAAGCTTCGTTCAGCACCACTGTGTATGACCGCCAGTTGGCCGAGGCCGACGCGATGATCACCCAGTTGATCCATGACAACAGTGTGGCCGCGCCGAAGGCTGCGCAACGCTGATGAGCAATAACGCCTCCTTCACGCCGCCCAGCTTGCTGATGGCCACCATTGGCCTGTCCCTGGCGACCTTTATGCAGGTGCTCGACACCACCATCGCCAACGTGGCGCTGCCGACCATCTCCGGCAACCTGGGGGTGAGTTCGGAGCAGGGCACCTGGGTCATCACCTCATTTGCCGTGAGCAATGCTATTGCGCTGCCGTTGACCGGCTGGTTGAGCCGGCGCTTTGGCGAGGTGAAGCTGTTTTTGTGGGCCACCATTTTGTTTGTGCTGGCCTCGTTCCTGTGTGGTATCTCCACCTCGATGCCCGAGCTGATCGGCTTCCGGGTCCTGCAGGGCTTGGTCGCGGGGCCGTTGTACCCGATGACCCAGACCCTGTTGATCGCGGTCTATCCGCCTGCCAGGCGGGGCATGGCCCTGGCATTGCTGGCGATGGTCACGGTGGTCGCGCCGATTGCCGGGCCGATTCTTGGCGGTTGGATCACCGACAGCTACAGCTGGCCGTGGATCTTCTTTATCAACGTGCCCATCGGGATTTTTGCGGTGATGGTGGTGCGTGCGCAGCTCAAGAAGCGGCCGGTGGTCACCAGCCATCAGCCGATGGATTATGTTGGCCTGTTGAGCCTGATCGTCGGGGTCGGTGCCTTGCAGATCATCCTCGACAAGGGCAATGACCTGGACTGGTTCGAGTCCAATTTCATCATCATCGGCGCGGCCATCTCGGTGATCGCCCTGGCGGTGTTCGTGATCTGGGAAATGACCGACAAACACCCGGTGGTCAACCTGCGCCTGTTTGCCCACCGCAACTTCCGCATCGGCACCATCGTGCTGGTGCTGGGCTACGCCGGGTTCTTTGGTATCAACCTGATCCTGCCGCAATGGCTACAGACGCAGATGGGCTACACCGCCACCTGGGCCGGGCTGGCCGTGGCGCCGATCGGTATCCTGCCGGTGCTGATGTCGCCCTTTGTCGGCAAGTACGCACACAAGTTCGACTTGCGGCTGCTGGCCGGCCTGGCGTTCCTGGCGATTGGCCTGAGCTGCTTTATGCGCGCCGGCTTCACCAATGAAGTGGACTTCCAGCACATCGCCCTGGTGCAACTGTTCATGGGCATCGGCGTGGCGCTGTTCTTCATGCCGACCTTGAGCATCCTGATGTCCGACCTGCCGCCGCACCAGATCGCCGACGGCGCAGGCCTGGCGACCTTCCTGCGGACCCTGGGTGGCAGCTTTGCGGCATCGTTGACCACCTGGATCTGGATTCGCCGGGCTGACCAGCATCATGCCTACATGAGCGAGAGCATGAGTGTGTACGACTCGGCCACCCGCGATGCCCTGAACACCCTGGGCGGTGCGGGCCACAAGGCCTATGCGCAACTGGACCAGGTCCTCACCAGCCAGGCATACATGATGTCTACCGTGGACTACTTCACCTTGCTGGGGTGGATGTTCATGGGCTTGATCCTGCTGGTGTGGCTGGCCAAGCCGCCGTTTACCGCAAAGGCGGGGCCGGCGGCGTCGGGTCACTGATCTTGAATTGCAATGCAGTCAACTGTAGGAGCTGGCTTGCCTGCGATGGCATCACCTCGGTGTGACTGATGTACCGAGGTGCCTGCATCGCAGGCAAGCCAGCTCCTACATATTGATAGGTGTTGTGTCTGGGTTATGCGCCAGGCAACGCCAACTGCGGATTGACGAAGTCGAATGCCGCCAGCTGGAAACCTTGCTCATCCACCTGCAACGCCCAACCCTGCTTGTCCCAATCCCCCAGCACAATGCGTTTGGCCGCCTGCTCGCCAATCTGCAATTTGTGAATGGCCGGGCGGTGGGTGTGGCCGTGGACCAGGGTGCGCACGCCATGGGCCTGCATTACCCGTGGCACTTCCTCGGGCGTTACATCGACAATATCGTTGGCCTTCATGCGCGTCTGCGCGCGGCTTTCACTGCGCAGCTTGCGCGCCAGCTTATGGCGGGTGCGCAAGGGCAGGTGGCGCAGGATAAACAGCACAAGGGGGTTACGCAGGATGCGCCGCAGCTTCATATAGCCGAGGTCGCGGGTACACAGGCTGTCGCCGTGCATCAACAGCACGGGCTCGCCATACATCTGCACGACGCTGGGGTCCTTGAGCAAGGTCGCGCCTGCTGCTTTGCAGAACGCCTTGCCGATCAGGAAATCGCGGTTGCCGTGCATCAGGAATATTTGGGTGCCGCTGTCGCTCAGCTCACGTAGAGCCGCGCATATCGAACGCTGGAACGGGGTCATGCCATCGTCGCCAATCCAGGCTTCGAAAAAGTCCCCCAGGATGTACAACGCTTGCGCGCCACGGGCGCGGCCGTGGAGTAAATCCAGAAACGCCCGGGTAATGTCCGGGCGCTCCTCTTCCAGATGCAAATCTGAAATCAGCAATATCACGCAATGATCTCGGCTTTCTCGATGATCACGTCTTCTGCTGGTACGTCCTGGTGGCCGGACTTCATGGTGGTGGAAACACCCTTGATCTTGTCCACGACGTCGGTGCCTTCGGTGACTTTACCGAATACCGCGTAACCCCAGCCCTGTACGGTCTTGGCGCTGTGGTTCAGGAAGCTGTTGTCGGCCACGTTGATGAAGAATTGCGCGGAGGCCGAATGCGGCTCCATGGTGCGGGCCATGGCGACGGTGTACTTGTCGTTGGAGAGACCGTTGTCCGCTTCGTTCTGGATGCTTGGACGCTTGTCTTTCTTTTCTTTCATGCCTGGCTCGAAACCGCCGCCCTGGATCATGAAGTTGCCGATGACACGGTGGAAAACAGTGTTTTCGTAGTGGCCGGCTTTAACGTATTCGATGAAGTTGGCGACGGTGGTCGGCGCTTTCTCGGCGTTCAGCTCGATGACGATGTCACCGTGGTTGGTGGTCAGTTTGACTTGAGTCATGTTCATTACTCTTTTCAGGGAATTCGTGGGTTCGGCCGCCTGGGCACCTTACCGGGTTGGCTAAATTGCGGCCAAGGCGCGCAGTTTAGCGTGCCCTGCAGGAATTTCGAGGTGGTTTTTCACCGCCCATGCAATAAATGCAGCAGTTTTTGGCCATGCCCTGTCAGGTGCTTGACAGCATCGGCTATGATAAGCCCTTTGTTTGTCTGGCCCGACCCGGCCACGTACCTGTCTGTTCAAGGATCCTATGAGCAAGCCCACTGTCGACCCTACCTCGAATTCCAAGGCCGGACCTGCCGTCCCGGTCAATTTCCTGCGCCCGATCATCCAGGCGGACCTGGATTCGGGCAAGCACACGCAGATCGTCACCCGTTTCCCGCCTGAGCCCAACGGTTACCTGCACATCGGCCACGCCAAGTCGATCTGTGTGAACTTCGGCCTGGCCCAGGAGTTCGGTGGCGTCACGCACCTGCGTTTCGACGACACCAACCCGGCCAAGGAAGACCAGGAATACATCGACGCCATCGAAAGCGACATCAAGTGGCTGGGCTTTGAATGGTCCGGTGAAGTGCGCTACGCCTCCAAGTATTTCGACCAGTTGTTCGACTGGGCCGTGGAGCTGATCAAGGCCGGCAAGGCCTACGTCGACGACCTGACCCCGGAGCAGGCCAAGGAATACCGTGGCAGCCTGACCGAGCCTGGCAAGAACAGCCCGTTTCGCGATCGTTCGGTAGAAGAGAACCTGGACTGGTTCACCCGCATGCGCGACGGCGAGTTCCCGGACGGCGCCCGTGTACTGCGGGCCAAGATCGACATGGCCTCGCCGAACATGAACCTGCGCGACCCGATCATGTACCGCATCCGTCATGCCCATCACCACCAGACCGGTGACAAGTGGTGCATCTACCCCAACTACGACTTCACCCACGGTCAGTCGGACGCCATCGAAGGCATCACCCACTCCATCTGCACCCTGGAGTTCGAAAGCCATCGCCCGCTGTACGAATGGTTCCTCGACAGCCTGCCGGTACCGGCGCACCCGCGTCAGTACGAATTCAGCCGCCTGAACCTGAACTACACCATCACCAGCAAGCGCAAGCTCAAGCAACTGGTCGATGAAAAACACGTGTTCGGCTGGGACGACCCACGCATGTCGACGCTGTCGGGTTTCCGTCGTCGCGGCTACACCCCGGCATCGATCCGCAACTTCTGCGAGATGGTCGGCACCAACCGCTCCGACGGCGTGGTTGACTACGGCATGCTTGAGTTCAGCATCCGCCAGGACCTCGACGCGAACGCCCCGCGCGCCATGTGCGTGCTGCGTCCGTTGAAAGTGGTGATCACCAACTACCCGCAAGACCAGGTCGAGAACCTCGAACTGCCGCGTCACCCGCAAAAAGAAGAACTGGGCGTGCGCAAGCTGCCGTTTGCCCGTGAAATCTACATCGACCGTGACGACTTCATGGAAGAGCCGCCCAAGGGCTACAAGCGCCTGGAGCCGAACGGTGAAGTGCGTCTGCGCGGCAGCTACGTGATCCGTGCCGATGAAGCGATCAAGGACGCCGAGGGCAACATCGTCGAACTGCGTTGCTCCTACGATCCTGAAACCCTGGGCAAGAACCCTGAAGGCCGCAAGGTCAAGGGCGTGGTGCACTGGGTGCCGGCGGCTGCCAGCGTCGAGTGCGAAGTGCGCCTGTACGATCGCCTGTTCCGCTCGCCGAACCCTGAAAAGGCCGAAGACAGCGCGAGTTTCCTCGACAACATCAACCCTGACTCCCTGCAAGTACTTACGGGTTGTCGTGCCGAGCCATCGCTTGGCGACGCACAGCCGGAAGACCGTTTCCAGTTCGAGCGCGAAGGCTACTTCTGCGCGGATATCAAGGACTCCAAACCTGGTCATCCGGTATTCAACCGTACCGTGACCTTGCGTGATTCGTGGGGCCAGTGATGCAGCCGTGAGCGGCTTGCATAGAGAGAAAAGGAAGCATCGTGCTAACGATCTACAACACGCTGAGCAAAACCAAAGAAGTCTTCAAGCCGCTGGATGGCAACAAGGTGCGCATGTACGTGTGCGGCATGACCGTGTACGACTACTGCCACATCGGCCACGGCCGCAGCATGGTTGCCTTCGACCTGGTGACCCGCTGGTTGCGTTTCAGCGGCTACGACTTGACCTATGTGCGCAACATCACCGATATCGACGACAAGATCATCAATCGCGCCAATGAAAACGGCGAGTCGTTCGACGCGCTGACCGAGCGCATGATCGCCGCGATGCACGAGGACGAGGCGCGCCTCAACATCCTCAAGCCGGACATGGAACCGCGCGCCACGGACCACATCCCGGGCATGCACGCGATGATCCAGACCTTGATCGACAAGGGCTATGCCTACGCCCCGGGTAATGGCGACGTGTACTACCGCGTCGCCAAGTTCATGGGCTACGGCAAGCTGTCGCGCAAGAAAATCGAAGACCTGCGCATCGGCGCCCGCATCGAAGTCGACGAAGCCAAGCAAGACCCGCTGGACTTCGTGCTGTGGAAAGGCACCAAGCCTGGCGAGCCGAGCTGGGAGTCGCCATGGGGCGCCGGGCGTCCGGGCTGGCACATCGAATGCTCGGTGATGTCCACCTGCTGCCTGGGCGAAACTTTCGACATTCATGGCGGCGGCAGCGATCTTGAGTTCCCGCACCACGAAAACGAAATCGCCCAAAGCGAAGCGGCCACCGGCAAGACCTACGCCAACGCGTGGATGCATTGCGGCATGATTCGCATCAATGGCGAGAAGATGTCCAAGTCCTTGAACAACTTCTTCACCATCCGCGACGTGCTGGAAAAGTACCACCCAGAGGTTGTGCGTTACCTGCTGGTATCAAGCCATTACCGCAGCGCCATCAACTACTCGGAAGACAACCTCAAGGACGCCAAGGGCGCCCTGGAGCGGTTCTACCACGCATTGAAAGGCCTGCCGGTTGTGGCGCCGGCCGGTGGCGAGGCGTTTGTCGAGCGCTTCACCACGGTGATGAACGATGACTTCGGCACCCCCGAAGCCTGCGCCGTGCTGTTCGAGATGGTCCGCGAGATCAACCGCCTGCGTGAGAGCGATCTCACCGCTGCGGCCGGCCTGGCGGCCCGTCTCAAGGAACTGGCGAGCGTGCTGGGCGTGCTGCAAATGGAAGCCGACGACTTTCTGCAAGCCGGCGCCGAAGGGCGTGTGGATGCAGCCGAAGTCGACGCACTGATCCAGGCCCGCCTGAATGCCCGTGCCAACAAGGACTGGGCAGAATCCGACCGCATCCGCGACCAACTCACCGCCATGGGCGTGGTGTTGGAAGACGGCAAGGGCGGGACGACATGGCGTCTGGCTGACTGACGGCTATACGCTGAACAAAAACGCCCCGACTGGTTCGGGGCGTTTTTGTGTGTGCTGGTTTGCCAGCAATGGCGGCGGTACTGCCAATACTTATGTTGTTTGACGCACCGCCATCGCCGCCTCGCTGGGGCTCGACAACTCCCACATTTGATGTGTGGCAAAGCCCAAATTCCCGCCCCGCTGAAGATCCCCTGTGGGAGCGGGCTTGCTCGCGATAACAATGGTTCAGTCACTACTAGGCTGGCTGACACACCGCCATCGCAGGCAAGCTCCCACAAAAGTTGCTCGCTATGTTACGGCGCGCAACCGCTTGTATAGCGTATTGCGGCTAACCCCCAGCTCCCGCGCCAGATGGGAGATATTGCCGCCGACCGCTGCCAGTCTTTGCTGAAGGTTTTGCCTATCGTCCAGATCGCCCATCACCACCGGCTTGCTGGGTGAGGCGTGCCCCAGGTCGACAAAAAAATCATCCGGTAGATGCTCCAGGCGGATCGGTTGGTCTTCGGCCATGGCCAGTGCCACCTGCATCACGCTGCTGACCTGGCGCAGGTTGCCCGGCCAGGGATGTTGCTCGAACAATTCCAGCACTTCGGCGCTGAGCCCGGCCCACTGCGTGGGTTCGCGGTGCTGTTGCCACAGTTGCTTGAACAGCGCCTGCTTGTCACTGCGCTCGCGCAGGGGCGGCAGCTCCAGGGTCAGGCCGCCGATGCGGTAGTACAAATCCTCGCGAAACCGTCCGAGCTGCACCTGTTCGCGCAGCGAGCGGTTGGTGGCCGAGATAATGCGCAGGTCCACCGGGAACAATTCGCTGCTGCCCACCGGCTGTACGCAACGCTCCTGCAACACCCGCAGCAGCCGGGCCTGGGTGGGCAGGGGCATGTCGCCTATCTCATCGAGAAACAGTGTGCCTTTGTCCGCCTTGCGGATCAGGCCGATGCTGCCTTTTTGATTGGCGCCGGTGAACGCGCCTTTTTCGTAGCCAAACAGTTCCGATTCCACCAGCTCCGCCGGAATTGCCGCACAGTTGACCGCGATAAACGCCTGCTGGCTGCGGGAACTGGCCTGGTGCAGGGCTTTGACGAAGACTTCCTTGCCTACGCCGGTTTCGCCGTGGATCAGCAGCGGGATGTCTTTTTCCAGTAGGCGCTCGGCCTGGCGCACGGCTTTTTCCACGCGGCTGTCGCCAAAGTGCAGGGTCTTGAGGCCGATGGGCGCGGGGGCTGGTTCACTAAAGACCCTGGCCTGCACCGGCGCCTGCCTGGGGCGTTTGAGCAGGCATTGGAAACGGTTGCGCCCGGCGGCTTGCAGGGCAAAGGGTAGGCCTTCGGGCTGGTTGAGCAGCTCCAGCAGCGAGACTTGGAACAGGCTGTCGATCATCACCCGTGACAGGCTGATGCCCAGTAGGTTGTCGGCGCGGCGGTTGGCCGACAGCACCTGGCCACTTTCATCGAAAATCAGCAGGCCGGCCCACTGGCTGTCGAGGTTGTTCAGGCCGGTATTGAACGTCAGTTGGAAGTGTTCGCCGCCAAACAGGTTGAGGATCAGGCGGTTTTCCACGGTCTGGCTCATCATCTTGACCATGCCCAGGGTGTGGGAGGGCGGCAGGTAGCTGTCGCTGGACACATCCAGTACCGCAATGATTTCGCGGTTGGCATCAAAGATCGGCGCGGCCGAACCGGTCATGAACCGGTTGGCCTTGAGGAAATGCTCGTCATGCTCGATATGCACTGCCTGGGCGCAGGCCAGCGCGGTGCCGATGGCGTTGGTGCCGGTGGCGCGCTCCATCCAACTGGCCCCGGCGCTGAAGCCACGGGCGAGCTTGGGTTCGATAAAACGCTGGGTGCCCCAGGAAGTCAGGACCTGGCCCTGATTGTCGGCGAGCATGATCAGGCAGTTGGAATTGCTGAGGATGTTCTCGTAATAGGGCAGCACTTCCTGGTGGGTGGTCTGGACTAGCGCGTGCTGGCTCTCCAGCAACTGGCTGATGCCCTCGGCGGGCAACTGGTCGAAGCTGGGGGTGCTCTGGTGATCCAGGCCAAAGGCGCGGCAGCGGCGCCAGGAGTCCTGGATGATGGTGTCGTGGGGCAAAAGCGGGGCAGGTGCGGCCATGGTGGTGACCTTCTTTTTATTGTTGTTATGAACCGTGCACCGCTCACCTTGTGGGAGCTGGCTTGCCTGCGATGGCGTCCGTGAGATCGCTATCGCAGGCAAGCCAGCTCCCACAGGTTGAACGGTTTTACTGGGCTTACTCAGTGTTGTTCAGAACTGTTCATTGTCAACCCGCTGGTTGTTCAATTGTTCAGTTGTGAATGTTCATTTCTGTTCAGCACCGAGCACTGGTTTTGCTCAAGTCGCTGGTAAATCAACACTTTTTATTATTGGCACGAAACTGGCTCTGCCCCTGGAAGAACAATTCCAATAAGAAAAAGGGCGTGTCATGTCATTGACCCTGGAACATGTGACCCGTGTCGTCGAAGGCCAGACCTGGATCGATGACGCCAACCTGCGCTTTGAAGCTGGCTCTTTCAATGTGTTGCTGGGCCGTACGCTGTCCGGCAAGACCAGCCTGATGCGCCTGATGGCTGGCCTGGACAAGCCTGATGCAGGGCGCATCCTGATGAACGGCGTCGACGTCACCCATAAACCGGTGCGCTTGCGCAATGTGTCGATGGTGTACCAGCAGTTCATCAACTACCCCACCATGACCGTGTTCGAGAACATCGCCTCGCCTCTGCGCCAGGCCGGGGTGAGCAGCGAGCTGATCCACAGCAAAGTGCTGGAAACCGCGAAGATGCTGCGCATCGACAAGTTCCTGCAACGTCATCCCCTGGAGCTGTCCGGTGGCCAGCAGCAGCGCACGGCCATGGCTCGGGCGCTGGTCAAGGATGCCGAACTGATTTTGTTCGACGAGCCCCTGGTGAACCTGGACTACAAACTGCGCGAAGAGCTGCGTCAGGAAATGCGCGAGTTGTTCAAGGCCCGCAACACCATTGCCATCTATGCCACCACCGAACCCAACGAGGCACTGGCGCTGGGTGGTACCACCACCATCCTCCACGAAGGCCGGGTGATCCAGAGCGGCAAGGCCGCCGAGGTCTATCACCAACCGCAGACCGTGCTGGCCGCCGAACTGTTTTCCGAGCCGCCGATCAACCTGATGCCGGGGCGCATCAGCGGCAACGAAGTGAGTTTCGCCAACGATGTGCACTTCCCATTGAACGTTGACCTGCGGCCGGTTGGCGAGGGCGAGTTCCGTTTTGGCGTGCGTCCCAGCCATATCAGCCTGGTGCCCAGCAACGACGATGACCTGGAACTGGCGGTCACCGTGGAAGTTGCAGAGATCAGCGGCTCGGAAACCTTCCTGCATGTGCGCAGCGAGCATTTTTTGCTGGTGTTGCACCTACCGGGGGTACACGAGTACGACGTGGATGCGCCGATCCGCATCTACATACCGACCCATAAACTGTTTGTGTTCGATGGCCAGGGTCGTTTGGTCCAGGCTCCCGGGCGCCGTGTCGCGAGGGTTGCCTGATGGCCGAGATCCATTTGCAGAACCTGGCGCATAGCTACAGCCCTACACCCACAGGGCCTGAAGACTACGCCATTCGCGAAATGAACCACGTCTGGGAGCAGGGCGGTGCCTACGCATTGCTCGGTCCTTCGGGGTGTGGCAAATCAACCCTGCTCAACATCATCTCCGGCCTGCTCAGCCCTTCGGAAGGCCAGGTGCTGTTCGACAGCAAGGTGGTGAATGACCTGACCCCGGAAAAGCGCAATATCGCCCAGGTGTTCCAGTTCCCGGTGGTCTACGACACCATGACGGTGTTCGATAACCTGGCATTCCCCCTGCGCAACCAGGGCATGGCCGAGGCGAAAGTGCACAGCAAGGTGCAGGAAATTGCCGAGGTGCTCGACCTGCAGAACCTGCTGGGTAAAAAAGCCCGCAACCTCAGTGCCGATGAAAAGCAAAAGGTCTCAATGGGCCGTGGCCTGGTGCGCGATGACGTGTCGGCGATCCTGTTCGACGAACCGCTGACGGTGATCGACCCGCACCTGAAGTGGAAACTGCGGCGCAAGCTCAAGCAGATCCATGAGCAGTTCAATATCACCATGGTCTACGTTACCCACGATCAGTTGGAGGCCTCGACCTTTGCCGACAAGATCGCGGTGATGTACGGCGGGCAGATTGTGCAGTTCGGCACGCCACGGGAGTTGTTCGAGCGTCCCAGCCATACCTTTGTCGGCTATTTCATCGGCAGCCCTGGGATGAATCTGATTGAGGTGCAGGCCGATGCCGGTGGGGTGCGGTTTGCCGGGACACATCTGGCGTTGTCCGAAGTGCAGCAACGGCAGATCGCGGAAAAGGCCTACAAGAAACTCCAGGTCGGCATACGTCCCGAGTTCATTCATGTGTGGGATGAGCCCAATCCCGACGCGTTGCAGGCCGAGGTCATGCATGTCGAAGACCTGGGCACCTACAAGATCCTGACCCTCAACCTCGACGGCGCGCCCTTGAAGGTGCGCCTGGCCGAAGACAAACCGGTGCCCGAAGGGCGGGCGTCGATCAGCTTCCCGGCGCAGTGGTTGATGGTGTATGCCGATGATTACCTGCTGGAGGCGCGCCCATGAACAAGGTGCAGAACAACAAGGCCTGGTGGCTGGTGTTGCCGGTGTTCCTGCTGGTGGCGTTCAGTGCGGTGATCCCGATGATGACTGTGGTCAACTATTCGGTGCAGGACATTTTCGACCAGTCCAGCCGCTATTTCGTCGGGGCCGATTGGTACAAGCAGGTATTGCTGGACCCGCGCCTGCATGACTCGCTGTTGCGCCAGTTCATCTATTCCGCGTGTGTGCTGCTGATCGAGATCCCGCTGGGCATCGCCATCGCCCTGACCATGCCCACCAAGGGCCGCTGGTCCTCCCTGGTACTGATTGTGATGGCCATCCCGCTGCTGATCCCGTGGAACGTGGTCGGCACCATCTGGCAGATTTTTGGCCGTGCCGATATCGGCCTGCTGGGGTCGAGCCTGAATGCCATGGGCATCAACTACAACTATGCCGCCAACACCATGGACGCCTGGGTCACGGTGCTGGTGATGGATGTATGGCACTGGACCTCTTTGGTGGCGCTGCTGTGCTACTCGGGGCTGCGGGCCATACCGGATGTGTACTACCAGGCTGCGCGGATTGATCGGGCATCGGCCTGGGCGGTTTTCCGACATATCCAGTTGCCGAAGATGAAGAGCGTGCTGTTGATCGCGGTGATGCTGCGCTTCATGGACAGTTTCATGATCTATACCGAGCCGTTTGTCCTGACGGGAGGCGGGCCGGGTAACGCAACGACCTTCCTCAGTCAGACCTTGACCCAGATGGCGGTAGGGCAATTCGACCTGGGGCCTGCAGCCGCGTTTTCCCTGGTGTATTTCCTGATCATCCTGTTGGTGTCCTGGCTGTTCTACACCGCCATGACCCACTCCGACGCCAACCGCTGAGGCCGCCAACATGAGCAAGCGCAAAGTCATTCCGCTGCTGATCTACATCCTGTTCCTGCTGGTGCCGATCTACTGGCTGCTGAACATGTCCTTCAAGAGCAACACCGAAATCCTCGGCGGCCTGACGCTGTTTCCGCAGGACTTCACCCTGGCCAACTACAAGGTGATTTTCACCGACCCCAGTTGGTACACCGGGTATCTGAACTCGCTGTACTACGTGAGCCTGAACACCGTAATTTCCCTGACAGTGGCGCTGCCGGCGGCCTACGCGTTTTCGCGTTACCGCTTCCTGGGCGACAAGCACCTGTTCTTCTGGTTGCTGACCAACCGCATGGCGCCGCCGGCGGTGTTCCTACTGCCGTTTTTCCAGCTGTATTCGTCCATCGGCCTGTTCGATACCCATATCGCCGTGGCCCTGGCCCACTGCCTGTTCAACGTGCCGCTGGCGGTGTGGATCCTGGAAGGCTTTATGTCCGGGGTGCCCAAGGAGATCGACGAAACGGCTTACATCGATGGCTATAGCTTTCCGAAGTTTTTCGTGAAGATCTTTATCCCGCTGATTGGCTCGGGGATCGGTGTCACGGCGTTTTTCTGCTTTATGTTTTCCTGGGTCGAACTGCTGCTGGCGCGCACCCTGACGTCCGTGAATGCCAAGCCGATTGCCGCCGTGATGACCCGCACCGTGTCCGCTTCGGGGATTGACTGGGGCGTGCTGGCGGCCGCCGGGGTGCTGACCATCCTGCCGGGCATGCTGGTGATCTGGTTTGTGCGCAACCATGTGGCCAAGGGCTTTGCCCTCGGCCGGGTCTGAGGAAACGATGATGGAATGGATGGCCTGGACCACCCCGACTGCGCTGTTTTTTGCGGCGATTGCCCTGTTGCTGGCGGGCATGACCACGTGGGAATTGCGCTCGCCGAGCATCCCTCGGCGCGGTTTGTTACCGATCAGCACCACCCGTGGTGATCGCCTGTTTATCGGTCTTCTCGGGAGCGCCTACCTGCATCTGCTGGTGATTGGCGTAACCGGCTGGAGCATCTGGGTGGCGTCCGCGCTGTCTGTGGTGTGGCTGTTGTCTGTGATGCGTTGGGGATAGCCACAGGCATCCCTTTTGATCCCAACCAGGAGGTCTCTATGTTCGATAAAAACAATAAGCTGCGACATAGCATTTCATTGGCCGCAGTCTTGGCACTCAGCGGCCTGAGTGCTGCAGCCTGGGCCGATGCCTATGAAGATGCCGCGAAAAAGTGGATCGGCAGCGAGTTCAAACCGTCCACCCTCAGCGAAGCCCAGCAACTTGAAGAGTTGAAGTGGTTTATCAAGGCCGCCGAGCCGTTTCGTGGGATGAAGATCAATGTGGTGTCGGAAACCCTCACCACTCACGAGTACGAATCCAAGGTACTGGCCAAGGCCTTCAGTGAAATCACCGGGATCAAGCTGACCCACGACCTGCTGCAGGAGGGGGACGTGGTGGAAAAACTGCAGACCCAGATGCAGTCGGACAAGAACATCTATGACGGCTGGGTCAACGATTCCGACCTGATTGGTACGCACTTTCGCTATGGCAAGACCGAATCCATCACCGACCTGATGGCCAATGAAGGCAAGGACTTCACCTCGCCGACCCTGGACCTCAAGGACTTTATCGGCATTTCGTTTACCACTGCGCCGGACGGCAAGATCTACCAGTTGCCCGACCAGCAGTTCGCCAACCTGTACTGGTTTCGCGCCGACTGGTTCGAGCGGGCCGACCTCAAGGCCAAGTTCAAGGAGAAATACGGCTATGAGCTGGGCGTGCCGGTGAACTGGTCGGCCTATGAAGATATCGCCAAGTTCTTCAGCGAAGACGTCAAGGAAATCGATGGCAAGCGCGTGTACGGCCATATGGACTACGGCAAGAAGGACCCGTCCCTGGGCTGGCGCTTTACCGATGCCTGGTTCTCCATGGCCGGAGGCGGCGACAAGGGCTTGCCCAATGGCTTGCCGGTGGACGAGTGGGGGATTCGGGTCGAGGACTGCCACCCGGTGGGTTCCAGCGTGACCCGTGGCGGCGATACCAACGGCCCGGCTGCGGTGTTTGCCACGCAGAAGTATGTCGACTGGATGCGCGCCTATGCGCCACCGGAAGCGGCGGGCATGACCTTCTCCGAGTCCGGGCCGGTGCCGTCCCAAGGCAACATCGCCCAGCAGATCTTCTGGTACACAGCCTTTACCGCCGACATGACCAAACCCGGCCTGCCAGTGATGAACGCCGATGGCACGCCGAAGTGGCGCATGGCACCGTCGCCCCGGGGTCCGTATTGGGAGGAGGGCATGAAGCTGGGGTATCAGGACGTGGGCTCCTGGACCTTCCTCAAGTCAACGCCTGAGAAGCAAAAACTGGCGGCCTGGCTGTATGCGCAGTTCGTTACGTCGAAAACCGTGTCCTTGAAGAAAACCATCGTCGGCCTGACGCCAATCCGCGAATCGGACATCAACTCCCAGGCCATGACCGACCTGGCCCCGAAACTCGGCGGCCTGGTGGAGTTCTATCGCAGCCCGGCGCGGGTGCAATGGACGCCGACCGGCACCAACGTGCCGGACTATCCACGCTTGGCCCAACTGTGGTGGAGCCACATCTCGGAAGCCGCCAGCGGCGAGAAAACCCCGCAACAGGCGCTGGATGGCCTGGCCAAGGACCAGGACGCCATCATGACGCGCCTGGAACGCTCCAAGGTGCAGCCGATCTGTGGGCCGAAGATGAACCCCGAGCGTGATGCCCAGTACTGGTTCGATCAGCCGGGCGCGCCCAAGCCGAAACTGGCGAACGAAAAGCCCAAGGGTGAAACCGTGAACTATGCCGACTTGCTCAAGTCCTGGGAGGCGGCACGTAAGTGAGGTAGGGCAGATAGCACAGCGGCACCGTGAGGTGCCGTTTTTTGTAGTGTCTTTGCTGCCGCCATCGCGGGCAAGCCCGCTCCCACACTTGACCCTGTTCTCATGATGAAACCGGATCAATGTGGGAGCGGGCTTGCCCGCGATGGCGACGCCAGTGGCACCGCACATCTGCCCCCAGGAACGCAAAACGGCACCCAAGGGTGCCGTTCTGTTTACTGCTTGAGCCTAAGCGATCAACCCGCCATCACCGCATGCTGCACCAGGGTGAGCAACGGTTGTGGGTAGACACCCAGGAAAAACGCCAGCAGGGCAATGGCCAGCAGCATCACGCCACCGGCTTTCTGTTCCCAGTGCAGCTCGGCGTCCACACGGCGCAGGTTTGGCTCGATCAGGTACAGGGTGACCATCACGCGCAGGTAGTAGAACACGCCGATGGCGCTGCCCAGTACCAGGGATGCCACCAGCCACCATTCGTGGGCTTCGACACCGGTCGCGACGATGTAGAACTTGCCGATAAAGCCTGCGGTCAGCGGGATACCAGCCAGGGACAGCATCATCACGGTCAGTACGGCGGTCAGGTACGGACGGCGCCAGAACAGGCCGCGGTATTCGTACAGGGCGTCGGCGTCACGGCCTTTGTAAGGCGAGGACATCAGGGTGATCACGCCGAACGCGCCGAGGCTGGTGATCACGTAGGTGACCAGGTACACGCCGATGGCTTCCACCGCCAGGCCCTTGCTCGCCACCAGAGCGATCAGCAGGTAGCCGAAGTGCGCGATGGACGAGTAACCCAGCAGACGCTTGAGGTTGTTCTGGGTCAGGGCCAGCAGGTTACCGAACAGGATCGACGCAATGGCGATCACGGTCAGTACGTCGCTCAGCACACCGGTGTTGGCGGCGGGGGAGATCTGGAACAGACGCACCATCACCGCAAACACTGCAACCTTCGACGCGGTAGCCAGGAACGCGGCTACCGGCGCCGGGGCGCCTTCGTACACGTCCGGGGTCCACAGGTGGAAGGGTACCAGCGACAGCTTGAACGCCAGGCCGATCAGCATCATGGCCAGGCCCAGTTGGGCGATTGGCGCAGGCATGCTGGTGGTGGCCAGGGCGTGACCGATACCGCTGAAGCTCAGGCTGCCGGCTTCGGCGTAGAGCAAGGCCATACCGAACAACAGGAACGCGGAACCTGCGGCCGACAGCACCATGTACTTGATGCCGGCTTCCAGGGAGCGCTTGTTGAAGAAGGCGTAGGCCACCAGGCCGTAGGTCGGGATCGACAGCAGTTCCAGGCCGATGAACAAGCCGGCCAGGTGCTGCGCGCTGACCAGCACGATACCGCCGGCCGCAGCCAGCAGGATCAGCAGGTACAGCTCTTCGCGGTTGCCCGGGTAGCCGGTGCCGCCTTCGCCGAGGTAGGCGTGGGCGAGGGTGACGCAGGCCAGTGTCGCAACCAGGATCAACGCGGTGTACAGCAGCGCGAAGTCATCGATCATGACCAGCGGGGTCACCGCCAGCGGGGCTACCTTGAGTGCCGGGATAATCGACAGCAAGGCCAGGTTCAGGCCTGCGGTGGACAGCAGGAACGTCTGTGAGTGATTGCGGCGCCAGGCGATTGCCAGCATCACCACCACAATGGTGAGGCTGGTAATCAGCAGCGGCGCAAGCGCGATAAAGTGTTGGATCGTGAATTCCATAGCGCTCTTACCGGGCCGAAGCGAGTTGAGTGAAGGCGGTGCTCAACCACTGCTGCACGCCATGCATCGTGGCGGCAGAGGTGTCGAGGAACGGTTGCGGATACACGCCGATATACACCAGCAATACCGCAAGGCCGAGCACCATGATCAGTTCGCGAGCATCCATCCCTTTGAGGACGGCGTCCGACTTGGTCGGGCCGAAGTAGGCACGGTGGATCATGATCAGCGAGTACACCGAACCGAACACCAGGCCGGAGGTGGCGATCGCGGTGATCCATGGCGCACTGACGAAGCTGCCCATCAGGATCAGGAACTCACCGACGAAGTTACCGGTGCCCGGCAAGCCCAGGGAGGCGGCTGCAAAGAACAGGCTGATCGCCGGCAAGTAGGCGATACGCGACCAGATGCCGCCCATTTCACGCATGTCACGGGTGTGCAGGCGCTCGTACAGTTGGCCACTGAGAATAAACAGTGCGGCTGCCGAAACACCGTGAGCCAGCATCTGGATCACCGCGCCTTGCAACGCCAGTTGGCTGCCGGAGTAGATGCCGATCAGTACGAAACCCATGTGGGAAACGGACGAGAAGGCAATCAGGCGCTTGATGTCGGTTTGGGCGAAGGCGAGGAACGCACCGTAGAAGATCCCGATCAGGCCCAGGGTCATGGCAATCGGCGCGAACTCGGCCGAAGCGTTCGGGAACAGCGGCAGGGCGAAACGCAGCAGGCCGTAGGCCGCCGTCTTCAACAGGATACCGGCCAGGTCCACGGAACCTGCGGTGGGCGCCTGGGCGTGAGCGTCAGGCAACCAGGAGTGGAACGGCACCACCGGCAGTTTCACCGCGAAGGCGATGAAGAAACCGAGCATGAGGATGTACTCGGTGGTCATCGACATCTTGGTTTTCAACAGGTCGGCGTAGTTGAAGGTAATCACGCCGGTGTTGTTGAAGTTGACCAGGACCAGGCCCAGGATCGCCACCAACATGATCAGGCCGGAAGCCTGGGTGAAGATGAAGAACTTGGTCGCCGCGTAGATCCGGGTTTTCTTGCCGTCCGAAGAACTGTGACCCCAGAGCGCGATGAGGAAGTACATCGGCACCAGCATCATTTCCCAGAAGAAGAAGAACATGAACAGGTCCAGCGCAAGGAACACGCCGACAACGCCGCCCAGGATCCACATCAGGTTCAGGTGGAAGAAGCCCACGTGACGCTCGATTTCTTTCCAGGAGCAGAGTACCGAGAGGATACCCAGCAGGCCGGTCAGCAGGATCATCAACAGCGACAGGCCGTCGAGGGCCAGGTGCACGTTGATGCCGAAGCGTTCGATCCAGACGTGCTTGAATTCAAGCGCGAAGGTTGGATCGACACCCGGTGCCGGAGCAAATGAATAGTCGCCATGGGCCCACAGCCAGAGGCCGAGTGCGAGTTCCAGGGACATGGTCAGCAACGCAATCCAGCGGGGCAGGGTAGCGCCGAAGCGCTCGCCCATCCAGCAGAGCAGGCCGCCGATAAAGGGGATCAGGATTAGCCAGGGCAGAATCATGACGGGCTCGTTTCCTTTCGCAAGTTCGCAAAGTTCATATCAGACCGCTACCACTACGATGGCGCCGATCACCAACACGGCACCGGCCGCCATGGAAGCTGCATACCAACGCAATTGGCCGGTCTCGGTGCGGCTCAGGGCGGTGTGGCCGGCCTTGGCGGCACGCGGGATCAAACCGATGGTCTGGTCGAGCGGGTCTTTGCGCAGTACATGGCTGATCGCAAGGTAAGGCTTGACGAACAGTTTGTCGTAGATCCAGTCGAAGCCCCAGGCGGCGAACCACCAGGCCGAAAGGAATCGGCCAATGCCACTGTTGGCCACGGCGGTCACGAAGCGACGCTTGCCGAGGAACAACATGGCCGCCAGCAGGATACCGGCGATGGCGATGGCGCCCGAGGCGATTTCCAGGCTGTGCTTGGCGTCGCCGCCGGCATGCCCGACGCTTTGTGGCAGTACGCCAGCCAGTGGCGGAGTGATCATGGCGCCGACGAAGGTCGACAGGATGATCAGCACCGACAGCGGCAGCCAGTGGGAAATGCCGTGGCCTGCGTGGGCTTCGGTCTTGGCTTCACCATGGAATGTGATGAAGATCAGGCGGAAGGTGTACAGCGAGGTCATGAACGCGCCAACCAGACCGGCGTACAGCAGGCCCTGGTTACCGCTGGCAAAGGCTTCCCAGAGGATTTCGTCTTTGGAGTAGAAACCTGCGGTCACCAGTGGCAGGGCTGCCAGCGCGGCACCACCGACGATGAAGCTGGCGTAGGCCAACGGCAGTTTCTTCCACAGGCCGCCCATCTTGAAGATGTTCTGCTCGTGGTGGCAGGCAACGATCACCGCACCGGACGCAAGGAACAGCAGGGCCTTGAAGAAGGCGTGGGTCATCAGGTGGAAGATCGCGCCGTCCCAGGCGCCGACGCCCAGGGCCAGGAACATGTAGCCGATCTGGCTCATGGTCGAGTAGGCGAGGATCCGCTTGATGTCGGTCTGCACCAGCGCGGCGAAGCCGGCCAGCACCAGGGTCACGCCGCCCACCAGGCCCACCAGGTGCAGGATTTCCGGCGCCAGGGTGAACAGGCCGTGGGTACGGGCGATCAGGTAGACACCGGCGGTCACCATGGTGGCGGCGTGGATCAGTGCCGACACCGGGGTAGGACCGGCCATGGCGTCTGCCAGCCAGGTTTGCAGTGGCAGTTGCGCCGATTTACCGACAGCGCCGCCCAGCAGCATCAGGGTCGCCAGGGTGATCCAGAAGTCGCCGACCTGGAATTTCTGCGGTGCCAGCACCAGCAGTTCCTGGATGTTCAGCGTGCCCACCTGTTGGAACAGGATGAACAGGCCGATGGCCATGAACACGTCGCCGATCCGGGTCACGACAAAGGCCTTGAGGGCCGCGTTCCCGTTGTTGCGGTTGCTGTAGTAGAAACCGATCAACAGGTACGAGCACAGGCCCACGCCTTCCCAGCCGAAGTACAGGAACAACAGGTTATCGCCCAGCACCAGGAACAGCATGCTGGCGATAAACAGGTTGGTGTAGGCGAAGAAGCGCGAGTAACCGGCCTCACCGCGCATGTACCAGGACGCGAACAGGTGGATCAGGAAGCCCACGCCCACCACCACGCCGAGCATGGTGATCGACAGGCCGTCGACGTAGAGGGCGAAGTCAGGCTTGAACCCCTCGACCGCCATCCATTGCCACAGCACCAGGGTGTAGTGACCGGCTTCGGGCGGCGCCACGTTGAACTGCCAGATGACGTAGGCGGCGACAATCGCCGACAGGCCAATGGAACCCACGCCGACCAGGGCCGAGAGGTTTTCCGACCAGCGTCCACGGGAGAACGACAGCAGCAGGAAACCGATCAGGGGAAATACGAAAGTCAGAAAGATCATGTTCATCCGCGCATCTCACTGGCAGCGTCGATATCAAGCGTGTGGAAGCGACGATACAGTTGCAGCAGGATCGCCAGGCCAATACTGGCCTCGGCGGCTGCCAGGCTGATCACCAGGATGAACATCACTTGCCCATCCGGCTGGCCCCAACGGCTGCCCGCAACGATGAAGGCCAGTGCGGCAGCGTTCATCATGATTTCCAGGCTCATCAACACGAACAGAATGTTGCGGCGAACCATCAGGCCGACCAGGCCAAGGCAGAACAGGATGCCGGCGACCGCCAGACCATGCTCCAAAGGGATAGCAGGCATCGTCATTGCTCCTTGGCTTCGTTGCGGCCCAAGTGGAAGGCGGTGATGGCTGCAGCGAGCAGCAGCATCGAAGCCAGTTCGACCACCAGCAGGTACGGGCCAAACAGGCTGATGCCCACGGCCTTGGCGTCTACGGTGGTGTGGCCGATGGCCTGGCCGCTCTGGTGAGCGAACAGCACATACAGCAGTTCAGCCAGCAGCAGCGCTGCCAGGATCACCGGGCCAAGCCAGATGCCGGGCTTGAGCCAGACGCGCTCCTGGGCGACCGAAGCCGGCCCCAGGTTGAGCATCATCACCACAAACACGAACAGCACCATGATGGCGCCAGCGTAGGCGATCACTTCCAGCACACCGGCGAACGGTGCGCCGAGGCTGAAAAAGGTCATGGCCACGGCGATCAGCGAAATGATCAGGTAGAGCAGGGCGTGCACGGGGTTGGTGTTGGTGATCACGCGAAGCGTGGACACCACTGCAATACCCGATGCGAAATAGAAAGCGAATTCCATCTTTCTTCCTTAAGGCAGCAAGCTCTTCACGTTGATCGGCTCGGCTTCGTTTTGTGCGGCGCCCTTGGGCTTACCGGCAACGGCCATACCTGCAACACGATAGAAGTTGTAATCAGGGTTTTTACCGGGACCAGAGATCAGCAGATCTTCTTTCTCGTACACCAGGTCCTGACGTTTGAACTCGGCCATCTCGAAATCCGGTGTCAGCTGGATCGCGGTGGTCGGGCAAGCTTCCTCGCAGAGGCCGCAGAAAATGCAGCGCGAGAAGTTGATGCGGAAGAAGTCCGGGTACCAGCGACCGTCTTCGGTTTCAGCTTTCTGCAGGGAGATACAGCCAACCGGGCACGCCACGGCGCACAGGTTGCAGGCTACGCAACGCTCTTCGCCATCGGGGTCGCGGGTCAGTACGATCCGGCCGCGATAGCGCGGCGGCAGGTACACCGCTTCTTCCGGGTATTGCAGGGTGTCGCGTTTGCGAAAGCCGTGACCGAACACCATCACCAGGCTTCGCAACTGGGTACCGGTACCCTTAACGATGTCGCCAATATATTTGAACATGGGTCAAATCCTCACTGAACCGCGCCCGCTGGCGTGTTCAACAACACAACGGCAGCAGTCACCAGCAAATTGATCAGGGTCAGCGGCAGGCAGAAGCGCCAGCTGAAATCCATCACCTGGTCGTATCGTGGGCGCGGAATGGAAGCGCGCAGCAGGATAAACAACATGATGAAGAACGCGGTCTTGAGGAAGAACCAGAAGAACGCCAACTGCGGCAGGATGCCGAACGGACCGTGCCAGCCGCCGAAGAACAGCGTGACCAGCAGGGCCGAGATCAAGATGATGCCGATGTACTCACCGACGAAGAACATGCCCCATTTCATGCCGGCGTATTCGATGTGGTAGCCGTCGGCCAGTTCCTGTTCCGCTTCCGGCTGGTCGAAGGGGTGACGGTGAGTCACGGCCACGCCAGCGATGAAGAAGGTACAGAAGCCGAAGAACTGCGGAATGATGAACCACAGGTTCTGAGCCTGGTACTCGACGATGTCGCGCATGTTGAACGAGCCCACCTGCACCACGATGCCCATCAGCGCCAGGCCCATGAACACTTCGTAGGACACAGTCTGGGCCGAGGCCCGCAAGCTGCCCAGCAGGGCGAACTTGTTGTTACTGGCCCAGCCGGCGAACAGCACCGCATAGACCGACAAACCGGCCATGGCGAAGAAGAACAGCAAGCCGATGTTCAGGTCCGCCACGCCCCAGGTCGGGGTGATCGGGATGATCGCGAAGGCGATCAGCAAGGCGCTCATGGCCACGACCGGTGCCAGGGTGAAGATCACCTTGTCGGCAAACGGCGGGGTCCAGTCTTCCTTGAAGAACATTTTCAGCATGTCGGCGGCGATCTGGAACATACCAAATGGGCCAACGCGGTTCGGACCGTAACGGTCCTGCCACCAGCCCAGCAGGCGACGTTCGACGAAGCTGAGCAGGGCGCCCGCGACGACCACGGCCAACAGGATCACGATGGCCTTGACGACCGAGATGATCACGTCGATCACTTCAGGGGTGAACCAGGTCATTGCGCTGCCTCCTGCAGACCGTCAACGGTTTGGCCAAAGATCGCAGGAGGAATCCCGGCGAGGCCTTTTGGCAGTGCAACCAGGCCAGCACCCAGCTCGTCGTTGATGCGCAGCGGCAGACGCAGGGTCTGGCCGGCTACGTTCAAGCTGAGCAGGGCACCGTCGTTGACGCCCAGGCGATCGGCTTCGGACTTGGCCACGGATACGTAGGCGGCGGGAATGCGCTCTTGCACCGGCGCGGCCTTGGAAGAGGTCTCTTCGCTGCCGAACAGGTGGAAGAACGGCACAACCTGCCAGGTGCCCTGGGCCGGGTTGAACGGACGCGGTACTGCAGCGAACCAGTTCAGCGAATCACCAGTGCTTTCGATCAGGCGGGTGCCCGGGTCGCCAGCGCGGATATGACCACCGACTTCGTCCTGGAACTTGTTCCAGGCCTGCGGCGAGTTCCAGCCCGGCGACCAGGCAAACGGCACCTGCTGACGGGGCTCGACCGAACCCGAGTAACCTTCCATGGAGAAGGCGAACGCGGTGTCGTTGTCTTGTGGGGTACGCGGTTCGTGCACGCTGATATCAGCACGCATGGCGGTACGCCCGGAATAACGCAGCGGTTCACGGGCCAGCTTCATGCCCTTGATACGGAACGCGGCGGACGGTGCGGCGTCGACGATACGCGCCAGTTGCGGTGCGCTCGCGGCGACGGCTGCGGTGACGTGGTCGAGCTGGGTCCAGTCGATTGGCTGGTTCAGCAGGGTCGCACGCAGGGCATGCAGCCAGCGCCAGCCTTCGTGAACCAGGATGCTGGCGTCCATGTACTTCGGATCGAACACCTGGAAGAAGCGCTGGGCGCGGCCTTCCTGGCTGACCAGGGTCCCGTCGCCTTCGGCGAAGCTCGCGGCTGGCAAGACCAGATGGGCACGGTCGCTGGTCGCGGTCTTTTGGTGATCGGCGACGATCAGTACTTTGGCAGCACTCAGCGCGGCATCGACCTTGCCCGCATCGGTGCGGGTGTACAGGTCGTTTTCCAGCACCACGATGGCGTCGGCACTGCCGTCGATCACGGCTTGCAGGGCGCTGTCCAGGGACTCGCCACCGAGCATGGCCAGGCCAAGGCTGTTGGCTTCCGGCACGACCAGGCTGATGGAGCCGTTCTTCTCGCGCAGCTTGAGGGCCTTGGCGATGTTGGCGGCGGCTTCGATCAGCGCCTTGGAACCCAACGAGGTACCGGCAATGATCAAAGGACGCTTGGCCGCGAGCAGGGCGTCGGCAATACGCTGGGCCAGGGCCACGGCTTCTGCGTCCAGGCCTTCGACGGCAGGGGCGCTGGCGTCGAGGGCGTGGGCCACGGCGAAACCGATACGGGCCAGGTCGTCAGGTGCTGCGTGCACGCATTCTTCAGCGATATCGTCGAGCTTGGTTTCGGCAAGGCTTGCGATAAACAGCGGGTTCAGCGCGTGCTGGCCGATGTTTTTCACCGCTGCGTCGAGCCAAGGCTGTACGCGCATGGCGTCGGCCATTTCTTCGGCCTTGCCTTTGACCGACTGGCGCAGGGACAGCGCGATACGCGCGGCGGTCTGGGTCAGGTCTTCACCGAGCACGAAGATTGCGTCGTGGTCTTCGATGTCGCGCATGTTCGGCACTGGCAGCGGGCTGTCATTGAGCACCTGCAGGACCAGGCGGATACGCTCCAGCTCGCCGGCTTCGATACCGCTGTAGAAGTGCTCGGCACCCACCAGTTCACGCAGCGCGTAGTTGCTTTCGAGGCTGGCGCGTGGCGAACCGATACCGACGATGTTGCGCCCGCGCAGCAGGTCGGCGGCTTTGTCCAGCGCCTCGTCCAGGCTTAGCTTGGCGCCATCGGCCAGCAATGGCTGGCGAGGACGGTCTTCGCGGTTGACGTAGCCATAGCCGAAGCGGCCACGGTCGCACAGGAAGTACTGGTTGACCGAACCGTTGAAGCGGTTTTCGATGCGCCGCAGTTCGCCGTAGCGCTCGCCCGGGGAGATGTTGCAACCGCTGGAGCAGCCATGGCAGATGCTCGGCGAGAACTGCATGTCCCACTTGCGGTTGTAGCGCTCGGAGTGAGTCTTGTCGGTGAACACACCGGTCGGGCAGACCTCGGTGAGGTTGCCGGAGAACTCGCTTTCCAGGACGCCATCTTCAACGCGCCCGAAGTACACGTTGTCATGGGCGCCGAATACGCCCAGGTCGGTGCCGCCGGCGTAGTCTTTATAGAAGCGTACGCAGCGGTAGCAGGCGATGCAGCGGTTCATTTCGTGGGAAATGAACGGGCCGAGGTCCTGGTTCTGGTGGGTACGCTTGGTGAAGCGATAACGGCGCTCGTTGTGGCCGGTCATCACCGTCATGTCTTGCAGGTGGCAGTGACCGCCTTCCTCACAGACCGGGCAGTCGTGGGGGTGGTTGGTCATCAGCCATTCGACAACGCTGGCGCGAAACGCCTTGGACTCATCATCGTCGATGGAAATCCAGGTGTTGTCGGTGGCCGGCGTCATGCAGGACATGACGATACGACCACGGGTGTCGTTTTCATCGGTGTACTGCTTGACCGCACACTGGCGACAGGCACCGACGCTACCAAGCGCCGGGTGCCAGCAGAAATAAGGGATGTCGAGGCCTAGTGACAGACACGCCTGTAACAGGTTGTCCGCCCCATCGACTTCGAGCGCTTTGCCGTCTACGTGGATAGTGGCCATGGTTCAAAGTTCTTCGTTGGCCCGTTGTCAGCGGGCGTGGCTAATGGAATCTTGTTATTCATGTGCATCAACACAGCCTTCACGGCGTCAGCACATGACAAGGCGAAGGGCACGGACCCTTCGCCTATTGAAGCGTTACGCGCCGACTACGATC
This sequence comes from Pseudomonas sp. WS 5010, assembly GCF_012985565.1. NCBI lineage: Bacteria > Pseudomonadati > Pseudomonadota > Gammaproteobacteria > Pseudomonadales > Pseudomonadaceae > Pseudomonas > Pseudomonas sp. WS 5010. Next base: position 910,933 of record NZ_JAAQWQ010000001.1, read on the forward strand.
GGCTTTGCCAGAGGCGGGACGGCGGCGCTTTTGGGCGCGATGCCGGCTTCGAACTCCGAGCGGAAGTACTTGATTGCGCTGCCCAGTGGCTCCACGGCGCCCGGTGCGTGAGCACAGAAGGTCTTGCCAGGGCCGAGGAAACCGACCAGGCCCAGCAGGGTTTCGATATCCCCCGGCTGGCCTTCGCCTTTCTCGATCGCCATCAGGAGCTTGACGCTCCATGGCAAGCCATCGCGGCACGGGGTGCAGAAACCACAGGATTCGCGAGCGAAGAACTGCTCCATGTTGCGCAGCAGCGAGACCATGTTCACGGTGTTGTCCACCGCCATCGCCAGGCCGGTACCCATCCGGGTGCCCACCTTGCCGATGCCGCCGGCATACATCTGTGCGTCGAGGTGCTCGGGCAACAGGAAACCGGTGCCGGCACCGCCTGGCTGCCAGGCCTTGAGGGTGTAGCCGTCGCGCATGCCGCCAGCGTAGTCCTCGAACAGCTCGCGGGCGGTCACGCCGAATGGCAGTTCCCACAGGCCAGGGTTCTTGACCTTACCGGAGAAGCCCATGAGCTTGGTGCCCATGTCTTCGCTGCCTTCGCGGGCCAGGGATTTGTACCAGTCCACGCCGTCGGCGATGATCGCCGGCACGTTGCACAGGGTCTCGACGTTGTTCACGCACGTAGGCTTGCCCCACACGCCAACGGCGGCGGGGAAGGGCGGCTTGGAGCGCGGGTTGGCGCGGCGGCCTTCGAGGGAGTTGATCAGTGCGGTTTCTTCACCGCAGATGTAACGCCCGGCGCCGGTGTGCACGAACAACTCGAAGTCAAAACCCGAACCGAGGATGTTCTTGCCCAACAGGCCTGCGGCCTTGGCTTCGGCCACGGCACGGTTCAGGTGTTTGGCGGCGGTGGTGTATTCGCCCCGCAGGAAGATGTAGCCCCGGTAGGTTTTCAGCGCACGGGCGCTGATCAGCATGCCTTCGATCAGCAGATGGGGCAGTTGCTCCATCAGCATGCGGTCTTTCCAGGTGTTGGGCTCCATTTCATCGGCGTTACACAACAGGTAACGGATGTTGATGGATTCATCTTTTGGCATCAGTCCCCACTTCACACCCGTGGGGAAGCCTGCGCCGCCGCGACCTTTGAGACCAGCGTCCTTCACGGTCTGGACGATATCGTCCTGAGCCATGTCGGCAAAGGCTTTGCGCGCAGCGGCGTAACCGTTCTTGGCCTGGTACTCGTCAAGCCATACAGGCTCGCCGTCGTCACGCAGGCGCCAGGTCAGCGGGTGGGTTTCGGCCGAACGCTTGATCAGGTTGGCCGGGCCAAAGGAAGTCAGGGTCATGGGTAGCCCTCGAGCAATTGGGTGACGCCAGAGGCCTGCACGTCGCCGAATGTGTCGTCGTCGATCATCAACGCCGGCGCTTTGTCGCAGTTGCCCAGGCAGCATACCGGCAGCAGCGTGAAGCGCCCGTCTGCAGTGGTCTGGCCCAGGCCGATGCCCAGCTTGCTCTGGATCGCGTCGACCACTGACTCGTGGCCACCGATGTAGCAGACCATGCTGTCGCACACGCGAATGATGTGGCGGCCGACCGGCTGGCGGAAGATCTGGCTGTAGAACGTCGCCACGCCTTCCACATCGCTGGCCGGGATGCCGAGGATCTCGCCGATGGCGTAGAGGGCGCCGTCGGGCACCCAGCCACGTTCCTTCTGGACGATCTTCAAGGCTTCGATCGACGCCGCGCGCGGGTCTTCGTAGTGATGCAGCTCGTGCTCGATGGCCGAGCGCTCGGTTTCACTCAAGGTGAAACGGTCTGTCTGGATAAGCGTGCTGTTCATGCTTAGCGGTCCACGTCGGCCATAACGAAATCGATACTACCCAGGTACGCAATCAAGTCCGCGACCATCTCGCCTTTGATCACCGAAGGGATCTGCTGCAAGTGGGCGAAGCTTGGGGTACGAATCCGGGTGCGGTAGCTCATGGTGCCGCCATCGCTCGTCAGGTAATAACTGTTGATACCCTTGGTCGCTTCGATCATCTGGAAGGACTCGTTGGCCGGCATCACCGGGCCCCACGAGACTTGCAGGAAGTGCGTGATCAGGGTCTCGATGTGCTGCAGGGTGCGCTCTTTTGGCGGCGGCGTGGTCAGCGGGTGATCCGCTTTGTACGGGCCTGCCGGCATGTTGCGCATGCATTGCTCGATGATTTTCAGGCTCTGGCGCATTTCTTCGACGCGCACGATGCAACGGTCGTAGGCATCGCCATTGGCTGCCAGCGGAACTTCGAACTCGAAGTTCTCATAGCCGGAGTACGGGCGCGCCTTGCGCAGGTCGAAGTCGCAACCGGTGGATCGCAGGCCAGCACCGGTGACGCCCCATTCCAGGGCCTCTTTGGTGTTGTAGGCAGCGACGCCGATGGTCCGGCCCTTGAGAATACTGTTGTCCAGCGCAGCCTTTTGGTACTCGTCCAGACGCTTGGGCATCCAGTCGATGAATTCCTTGACCAGGCGCTCCCAGCCGTTCGGCAGGTCGTGGGCCACGCCGCCGATGCGGTACCAGGCCGGGTGCAGGCGAAAGCCCGTGATGGCTTCGATGACCTTGTACGCACGCTGACGGTCGGTGAAGGTGAAGAACACCGGGGTCATGGCGCCGACGTCCTGGATATAGGTACCCAGGAACAGCAGGTGGCTGGTGATCCGGAAGAACTCGGCCATCATGATGCGGATGGTGTCGACGCGGTCTGGCACCTTGATGCCCGCCAGCTTCTCGACCGAGAGCACGTACGGCAGGTTGTTCATCACGCCGCCGAGGTAGTCGATACGGTCGGTGTACGGGATGAAGCTGTGCCAGGACTGGCGCTCGGCCATCTTCTCGGCACCACGGTGGTGGTAGCCGATGTCCGGCACGCAGTCGACGATTTCTTCGCCGTCCAGTTGCAGGATGATACGGAAGGCACCGTGGGCCGAAGGGTGGTTCGGGCCCAGGTTGAGGAACATGTAGTCCTCGTTGGTGCCGGAACGCTTCATGCCCCAGTCTTCCGGACGGAAGCGCGCGGCTTCTTCTTCAAGCTGCTGCTTGGCCAGGTTGAGGCTGAACGGATCGAATTCGGTGGCGCGGGCAGGGAAGTCCTTGCGCAGCGGGTGACCTTCCCAGGTCGGCGGCATCATGATGCGCGTCAGGTGCGGGTGGCCCGGGAAGTCGATCCCGAACATGTCCCAGACTTCACGCTCGTACCAGCTGGCGTTCGGCCAGATACCGGTCACGGTCGGGATGCTCAGGTCGCTTTCCGAGAGGGCGACCTTGATCATCACGTCGCTGTTACGTTCCAGCGACATCAGGTGATAGAACACGGTGAAGTCGGCGCCGCTCGGCAGCCCCTGGCGCTTGGTGCGCAGACGCTCGTCCACGCCATGCAGGTCATAGAGCATGACGTACGGCTTGGGCAAGTTGCGCAGGAAGGTCAGGACTTCGACGAGCTTGGCGCGCGCCACCCACAGCACCGGCATACCGGTGCGTGTGGCCTGGGCGGTGAAGGCGTCAGGGCCAAAACGGTTATTGAGTTCGACGACCACATCCTGGTCGTCTGCCTTATAAGGCGGGATATACAGAGCACTGCCTGTAGTCATGGTTTTTTATCGCTTTCGGTCAACGTAAAGAATGAGGCCAGGTTTTCGTTCTATAAAAGAAGCGGGCTGGATCAGACTTCGTCGGGGCTGCGCAGGTTGGTGACTGCGATTCGCTGTTCGCGGCGCTGTTCCTTTTGCGAAGGCATCTCGGCGCGGTACACGCCTTGATCACCGACGACCCAGGACAGTGGGCGACGCTCCTTGCCAATCGATTCCTGCAACAGCATCAGGCCTTGCAGGAAAGCTTCAGGGCGGGGCGGGCAGCCAGGCACGTAAACGTCCACAGGCAGGAACTTGTCCACCCCCTGAACTACGGAATAGATGTCGTACATGCCACCGGAGTTGGCGCACGAACCCATGGAGATAACCCACTTCGGCTCGAGCATTTGCTCGTAGAGACGCTGGATGATCGGCGCCATCTTGATAAAGCAGGTGCCGGCGATAACCATGAAATCCGCCTGGCGCGGTGATGCCCGGATAACTTCGGCGCCAAAGCGCGCGATGTCGTGGGGCGCCGTGAAGGCAGTGGTCATTTCCACGTAGCAGCACGAAAGGCCGAAGTTGTACGGCCACAGGGAATTCTTGCGCCCCCAGTTGACCGCGCCACTCAGCACGTCTTCCAGCTTGCCCATGTAGATGTTTTTGTGGACTTGGTCTTCTAACGGATCGGAGACGGTTTCCCGTTCGCCGATGGGGTACTGATCGTTAGGAGCATCCGGGTCGATCCTGGTGAGATTGTATTGCATCGCCAAAGCCTCATTGTTTCAGCTTCGCTTGCCGCTTGCGACGAGCTTCCGGAGCCCAGTCAAGGGCGCCCACTCGAAATAGGTAGACAAGGCCTGCCAACAGAATTGCTATGAAAACGAGGGCTTCGACGAATCCGGTCCAGCCGCTTTCGCGGACGGACACAGACCAGGCAAAGAGAAAGAGGGCTTCGATATCGAAGATCACGAACAACATCGCGACCAGATAGAATTTGGCTGAGAGCCGCAAGCGGGCGCCACCTGTAGGTAGCATGCCGGACTCGAACGGTTCGTTTTTGCTGCGGCCCCAGGCTTTTGACCCGAGAAGGCTGGAGACACCGAGCATGAAGGCGCAGAGGCCGACAACACCGAGGAGGAAAATGGCAAAGCCCCAGTTGTGGGCCATGAGTCCTGTCGCTTCGGTCATGCTGGAAATCCTTAACAGAGAGCAAAGGTCTCTGAGCTCGAAAAAGTAACGACGCAGTGACGATATGTCGCAGCGCAATCAATCGCGGTGATTTTATGGCTAAACACCTAGCAAGTAAAATTCCTGTAGCTAAATTATTCGCTGAAATAAGGACATAGTGCACCTTTATGGGGCTGTAGCCCAGACGCTGCGGGCATTAGCTTGATTTTAATCAATTGTGTTTTGTTTAGGGTGTAACGAAGTTTTATTGCTCTAAATGATAATGAATATTGTTTGCAAGAGTTTTAAGCGGATAATGAGCGGGGCGCAGGGAAAGTTGTTGTTACTTGCCCGTTTGGCGCAAGTTGCCAGCGCGCAACTTTTAACTGATTTTTTCTGGGCGAATACCGCTCTGGATCAAGGTTTTGCGCAAAAAACACCAGGCTGAGCGCATTTTCATTGTGGGAGCGGGCTTGCTCGCGATAGCGGTGTGTCAGCCAGCACTTTCTTGACTGACATATCGCTATCGCGAGCAAGCCCGCTCCCACATTTTGATCTTCACTGGGTCCGGAGCGATTTTTCAGGCAAAAAAACGCCCCGAACCAGTCGGGGCGTCAGATCGTGCGGCACTGCGGTTAGCTTTCTATCGGGCCCGCAATGGCCGTGTACTCAGTTTACTCAGTGGAACTGTTCTTCTTCGGTCGAACCGGTCAGCGCGGTCACGGACGAGGTGCCGCCCTGGATCACGGTGGTCATGTCGTCGAAGTAGCCAGTGCCCACTTCCTGCTGGTGCGCCACGAAGGTGTAGCCTTTGGCGGCGTCAGCGAACTCCTGCTCCTGCAGCTTCACGTAGGCAGTCATGTCGTTGCGGGCGTAGTCGTGCGCCAGGTTGAACATGCTGTGCCACATGTTGTGAATGCCGGCCAGGGTGATGAACTGGTGCTTGTAGCCCATGGCGGACAGTTCGCGCTGGAACTTGGCGATGGTCGCGTCGTCCAGGTTCTTCTTCCAGTTGAAGGAAGGCGAGCAGTTGTAGGACAGCAGTTGGTCCGGGTATTCCTTCTTGATCGCCTCGGCGAAGCGACGGGCTTCGTCCAGGTCTGGCTTGGCGGTTTCGCACCAGATCAGGTCGGCGTACGGCGCGTAGGCCAGGCCACGGGCAATGGCTTGATCCAGGCCTGCACGCACCTTGTAGAAACCTTCCTGGGTGCGCTCGCCAGTCACGAACGGCTGGTCGTACGGGTCGCAGTCCGAAGTCAGCAGGTCAGCGGCGTTGGCGTCGGTACGGGCCAGGATGATGGTCGGCGTGCCGGCTACGTCAGCTGCCAGGCGGGCAGCGGTCAGCTTCTGTACGGCTTCCTGGGTTGGAACCAGGACCTTGCCGCCCATGTGGCCGCATTTTTTCACGGAAGCCAGTTGGTCTTCGAAGTGCACGCCGGCGGCGCCTGCCTCGATCATGCTTTTCATCAGCTCGTAGGCGTTCAGTACGCCACCGAAACCGGCTTCGGCGTCCGCCACGATTGGCGCGAAGTAGTCGATGTAGCCTTCGTCGCCCGGACCTTTACCGGCTTTCCACTGGATCTGGTCGGCGCGGCGGAACGAGTTGTTGATGCGCTTGACCACGGTTGGCACGGAGTCCACCGGGTACAGCGATTGGTCAGGGTACATGGACTCGGCGGAGTTGTTGTCCGCAGCCACTTGCCAGCCGGACAGGTAGATCGCCTGGATGCCGGCCTTGACTTGTTGCACAGCCTGGCCGCCGGTCAGGGCACCCATGCAGTTGACGAAATCTTTCTCGGGGCGGAAGGACGGCTTGGCGCCCTGGGTAACCAGCTTCCACAGCTTCTCGGCGCCCAGTTTTGCAAAGGTGTGCTCAGGTTGAACCGAGCCGCGCAGGCGGACGACGTCAGCAGCGGAGTAAGCGCGAGTCACGCCTTTCCAGCGTGGGTTTTCAGCCCAGTCTTTTTCAAGGGCTGCAATTTGCTGTTCGCGTGTCAGTGCCATGGGGAAAAACCTCGTCGCGTCTTTGTGGAAAAACTACTGGGTTGAAAATTCCGTTTGCCAGCCACGTATTCAGTGCGTGGTTATGGCTGCTCGCTGACCAGAAGCTTAGGCGGTCAAGTTGGGCTTGGCGGGGAAGGCGACGGGATGAACGATAGGCTCAAGGGAGAAAGTGAGCAGGTAGAGGCGAACCGAGAACAGTCTTCGGGCGTCGTGGGCCTTGGTACGATCCATCAGTGTGTTGCCGAGTTACCTGGTTAGCTTCCGTCCCTCGGGACAACTTCGTTCCAGTCGCAACCTCGTCAAACACGCCTTGTGGGCGGTACAGACACGAATCGGCTCAGGTGGGTAACTTGGAGCGACGATCCGAAGGCCCTTGCCAGGGCCCCTGATTAGCGGGAGCGAGGCCATCATGCCCATGCTTTTTTGGATCGTCAAATGTTTTGTAGTGCTTTTTTTATGGCACTACATCTTTGGTCTAATACGACTAATCAGTCAGTTTTTGGTGCTTCAGTTCAAGGCCTCGACTTTGACCCGCACTGTCAGGTCATCCCGGCCCTGGGTCGAGTAGGTGCGGGTTGTGCCCTGTTTGTCGGCCTGGGTCTGGCGATTGATGCCGGCCAGGGTGATCCACTCGCCCAGGCGCCCGCTGACGGTTGTGTCGGTACTTTGCACGTTCACTACATCGGGACGTTCCTGGCTCATGCGGTCACGATTGGTGCTGATGCTCAGGTGCACGGTCTCGCCGGTGACGCTGGCGGTCACGTAGAAGCCCTGGGTGACGTTGCGGTACTGGGTCTGGTTTTGCGGGCGGCCGTAGGCGTCGGGCTGGGTGGTGGTCAGGGGGACGCTCTGGCCGACCTGGATCAGCGCGGGCACACCTTCGCTGGCCTGGATCTGCTGGACCCCGCCCTCTCGGCTTTCGGTGCTGTAGGTAATGACCTGGCGGTTGGCCTGCTGATTGTTCTCATTAGTGTCGACGGTGATCAACAGGCGCTTGGACGGGGTGTCCAGCTGTGTGAGCAGGGCGCGCAGGCCCTGGATCTTGTCGGGTTCGGCATTCACGATCAGTTGATTGCCGTAGGCGCTGACCGTGCCGTCCTTGCCAATGAAATTCTGCGCCACGGGTAACAGGTCGGCGCTGGTGCGGTTGTTCAGGGGTACGACTTCAGTGGCTGCCATTGCTGAAAAGCTGGCGGCCATGAGCAGGCTGGCGACTAGGGTGCGTAGGGACATGTCCGTTATCTCTGCAAGTCATTTGGGCTTGATGGTGCCAGTTTATCGGCCCGGAGGGGCGCAAGTTGAATCGTAGACGGCAAAAGGCCCTGGCATCGGGGGATGGCAGGGCCTTTTTGGGGGGCTGCTAATGACGCCTTCGCGAGCAAGCCCGCTCCCACTTTTGACCACATTTCAGAGGTCGAGCTCGATCAGGTGTGGGAGCGGGCTTGCTCGCGAAGGGCGCGACTGGGTCTAAAGTCAGCCTTCGCGCTCCATATCAACATGGGGAATCCCGACTTCCAGGAATTCCCCGCTGACGATCTTGAACCCCAGCCGCTCATAGAACGGCGCGGCATACACCTGTGCGCTGAGGAACTGCCGGGTCTGGCCGCGTTTTTCGGCCTGGCCGATCACTGCTTCCATCAGCTTGTCGCCGACTTTCAGCCCGCGCCAGTCCTTGAGGACCGACACGCGACCGATCTCGCCGCTGGGTAGCAGGCGCGCAGTGCCAATCGGAAAGTCGCCTTCGAATGCGAGGAAATGCATGGCCCCGGCGTCGTCTGCGTCCCATTCCAGCTCAGGTGGAACCGATTGCTCAGCGATAAATACCGCTTCACGAATGCGCCGGATCTCGGCGATATCCTTTTGCCAGTCTGCGACACTTACGTGAATTTTATTCATCGGCAAACCCCAGGCTTCCTTGCTTGACCAGTTCGCACAGCAGGTCGCGGCCATCTTCATCGGCCAGCCACGGGCCCAGGTTGTCGACGTGCAGGGCGTCGGCCGCGCAGATCAGCTTCAGCAGCTCGCGCAGTTTGCCCGGCAGGTAACGGCTCTGGCCGCTGGCGAACAGCAGTACATCGTCGTCCACTTCCGACCAGGCCAGACGTGCGCTCGGATTGCGGATCAGGACTGCACCGTCTTCCAGGCTGCTGATGACTTCATCCTGCGCCAGCTCTTCAGGGCCGGCGACCAGTTCCGGGTAGCGTGGCTCGGTCATGAATTGGCCGAACCAGGTCAGCAGCATGCGTTCGTCGCTCATGTGCTCGGCCAGCAGGCTTTTCAGGCGGTCGAGGGCGTCGCTCTGGATTTGGTGCGGGTCGCTGACAGGCTGGGCGTCGGCGTCGGTGTAGCGCTCCTCATCTGTCAGGTACTGGCTGAGGAAGTCGGTGAAATGGGTCAGCACTTCAGCGGCGCTCGGTGCGCGGAAGCCTACCGAGTAGGTCATGCAGTCATCTTCAGCGATGCCAAAGTGCGCCAGGCGCGGCGGCAGGTAGAGCATGTCGCCCGGCTCCAGCACCCATTCGGCGCTCTCTTCGAATTCGGCGAGGATGCGCAGGTCGGCGTGTTGCAGCAGCGGGCTTTCCGAGCTGCACATCTGGCCGATCTTCCAGTTGCGCTTGCCCTGGGCTTGCAGCAGGAACACATCGTAGTTATCGAAGTGTGGGCCTACGCTGCCACCGGGGGCGGCAAAGCTGATCATCACGTCGTCGATGCGCCAGCTTGGCAGGAAGCGGAACTGCTCCAGCAACTCGGCCACTTCCGGTACGAACTGGTCGACCGCCTGCACCAGCAGGGTCCACTCGCGCTCTGGCAGGGTGCTGAAGGCGTCTTCGGCAAACGGGCCGCGGCGCAGCTCCCATGGGCGCTCGCCGTGCTCGATCACCAGGCGTGACTCGACTTCTTCTTCCAGCGCCAGGCCGGCCAGTTCGTCGGCGTCGATCGGGCTTTCGAAATCAGGGATGGCCTGGCGGATCAGCAGCGGTTTTTTCTGCCAGTAGTCGCGCAGGAATTCCCGTGCCGTGATGCCGCCCAGAAGTTGAAGAGGAATATCAGGATTCATGTGTAACCTATTGAAAAAAAGCACTTTTCAGACGGGAATAAAAACGCCCGGCGCTGCCGGGCGTCTCAAGGGATCAAGCCGCAATCAGATGCGTTTGGCTTGGTCTACAGCGTTGCCGATGTAGTTGGCCGGAGTCAGCAGTTTCAGCTCGGCCTTGGCCGCGGCTGGCATGTCCAGGCCGTCGATGAAAGTTTGCAGCGCCTCGGGGCTGATGCCCTTGCCGCGTGTCAACTCTTTCAGCTTTTCGTAGGGGTTTTCGATGTTGTAGCGGCGCATTACGGTCTGGATCGGCTCGGCCAGGACTTCCCAGCAAGCGTCCAGGTCAGCGGCGATTTTCTGCGCGTTGAGTTCCAGTTTGCTGATGCCTTTGAGGCTGGCTTCGTAGGCGATCACGCTATGGGCAAAGCCCACGCCGAGGTTGCGCAGTACGGTGGAGTCGGTCAGGTCGCGCTGCCAGCGGGAGATCGGCAACTTGCTGGCCAGGTGCTGGAACAAGGCGTTGGCGATGCCCAGGTTGCCTTCGGAGTTTTCGAAGTCGATCGGGTTGACCTTGTGCGGCATGGTCGAGGAGCCGATTTCGCCAGCGATGGTGCGCTGCTTGAAGTAGCCCAGGGAGATGTAGCCCCAGATATCGCGATCGAAGTCGATCAGGATGGTGTTGAAGCGCGCAATGGCGTCGAACAGCTCGGCGATGTAGTCGTGGGGTTCGATCTGCGTGGTGTACGGGTTGAAGCCCAGGCCCAGCTCGTCTTCGATGAAGGCGCGGGCGTTGGCTTCCCAGTCGATCTCAGGGTAGGCCGACAGGTGCGCGTTGTAGTTGCCCACGGCGCCGTTGATCTTGCCCAGCAGTGGCACGGCAGCCACTTGCGCGATCTGGCGCTCCAGGCGGTACACCACGTTGGCCAGTTCTTTGCCCAGGGTGGTCGGCGAGGCCGGCTGGCCGTGGGTGCGCGACAGCATCGGCACGTCGGCGAAGCGGATAGCCAGTTCACGGATGGCGTTGGCGGTCTGGCGCATCAGTGGCAGCATCACGTCATCACGGCCTTCGCGCAGCATCAGGGCGTGGGACAGGTTGTTGATGTCCTCGCTGGTGCAGGCAAAGTGGATGAACTCGCTGACCTGGGCCAGTTCCGGCAGCTTGGCCGCTTGCTCTTTGAGCAGGTACTCGATGGCTTTGACATCGTGGTTGGTGGTGCGCTCGATCTCTTTCACACGCTCGGCGTGCTCCAGGGAGAAGTTTTCCGCCAGGGTGTTCAGTACAGCGTTAGCCTCGGCGGAGAACGCCGGCACTTCGCTGATGGCAGGGTGAGCGGCCAGGCGCTGGAGCCAGCGCACTTCAACCAGTACGCGAGCACGGATCAGGCCGTATTCGCTGAAAATAGGGCGCAGGGCCTGGGTCTTGCCGGCGTAGCGGCCGTCAACAGGGGAAACCGCAGTGAGCGAAGAGAGCTGCATGGGGTGTTCTCGGACAGTCGGGCAACGAAATGGGGCGCGTATCATACATGAAAAAATCCGCCGGTCCGTTGCCAACTGACCGGCGTATTACGCGTAACGGCTTGAAAATAGCCCGCGGCTGCGACTTATTCGTTGCGCATCAACGGGTAAAGCTCTTTGAGCAATTTGCGTCGGCTGATGACCAACTGCCAACGATGACCGCCCAACTGCCGCCACAACCGCGCAGAACGGATACCGGCCAAGAGCAGGGCGCGGATTTTCGAGGCGTTGTTGGGTTGTTGCAGGTTGCGCATGTCGCCGTGGACCTGGATCCGCTGGCGCAAGGTGCTCAAGGTGTCCTGGTACAAGGCGCCACAGGCCGCGATCACGTTCTCGTGGGCCGGGCCGAAGTGCTCTACCTGGGACTGGATCTGCGGCAGGCGCTTGCCGATGGTTTCCAGCAGGTCGTCGCGCTTGGCCAGTTGCCGCTCAAGGCCGAGCATCGACAACGCATAGCGCAGCGGCTCGCGCTGCAGGGTGCTGGGGTCGCGCTCGAGGGCGCCGATCAGCGCGCGATAACCTTCGCGCAGGCTCAGGTCATCGCCACCGTACACATCCAGGGTGTCCTTCGGGTCGACCACCAGCAGGCTGCCGAGCATGCAGGTCAGGCCTGCCTCGGTCACCTGGCCGGTCTTTGCGATCTTGTCCACCAGCACGGCGGCGAGAAACACCCCGCCCAGTGCTGTCAATTGCTCCTGGGTCGGGCTCATGCCGGGGTGCTCCAGGGTTCGGCGACTTCAATCACGCCGCCCCCCAGGCAGATCTCACCGTCGTAGAACACCACGGACTGGCCGGGCGTGACCGCGCGTTGCGGGTCATCGAACGTGGCACGGTAGCCATTGGCGGTTTTTTCCAGGGTGCAGGGCTGGTCGCTCTGGCGATAGCGCACCTTGGCGGTCAAGCGGCGTGGGCTGCTCAGGTCGATCGGGTTGACCCAATAAATCTCTGAAGCCAGCAGCGCGCCGGAGAACAGCAGGGGATGCTCGTTGCCCTGGCCGACGATCAGCACGTTGTGCTCCAGATCCTTGACCAGCACGTACCACGGCTCTTCACCGGCGTCCTTCAAGCCGCCGATACCCAGGCCCTGGCGCTGGCCGATGGTGTGGTACATCAGGCCGTGGTGACGGCCGATGACTTCGCCTTCAGTGGTCTTGATCTCGCCCGGCTGGGCTGGCAGGTATTGCTTGAGGAAGTCGCTGAAGCGGCGCTCGCCGATAAAGCAGATCCCGGTGGAATCCTTTTTCTTGGCGGTGGCCAGGCCATGTTTCTCGGCGATCTTGCGCACTTCGGGCTTTTCCAGTTCGCCCACCGGGAACAGGGTCTTGGCGATCTGTTCACCGCCCACGGCGTGCAGGAAGTAACTCTGGTCCTTGTTCGGGTCCAGGCCCTTGAGCAATTCGGTGCGGCCATCGATATCGCGACGGCGCACGTAGTGGCCAGTGGCAATCAGGTCGGCGCCGAGGATCATGGCGTAATCGAGGAACGCCTTGAACTTGATTTCGCGGTTGCACAGGATGTCCGGGTTCGGCGTACGACCGGCCTTGTATTCGGCCAGGAAATGTTCGAACACGTTGTCCCAGTACTCGGCGGCAAAGTTGGCGGTGTGCAGCTTGATGCCAATCTTGTCGCACACGGCCTGGGCGTCCGCCAGGTCGTCCATGGCGGTGCAGTATTCCGTTCCATCGTCTTCTTCCCAGTTCTTCATGAACAGGCCTTCCACCTCATAACCCTGCTCCATGAGCAGAACGGCGGAAACGGAAGAATCCACGCCGCCGGACATGCCGACGATGACGCGCTTCTTTTGTGTGTCAGAAGGGGCTGGATCACGCATAGGATTTCAACGGGTGTCTTGAAAAAGGACGCGATTCTAGCAGGCCCGAGCCCGCAAGGCTAAAGAGAAGGGCGGATCAGCTCGAGACTATGGCGCTGACCGGCCAAATAGTCGTCGATACAGCGAATGATCAACTCGCTGCGCCAGTCGTCGCGCAAGGCTATCAGCTCGTCACGGCTCAGCCAGCGGGCGCGCACGATACCTTCGTCCAGTTGATAGTCCGGGTGGTGTCGCAGGGCCTTGGCGATGAAGCACACCCGTTGGTAGGTCACGCCATTGCTGGGGGCGGTGTACAGGTAGATGCCGACGATGCCGGTGGCTTCGACGTCCCAGCCGGTTTCTTCGAGGGTTTCGCGCACGGCGGCTTCGGTCAGGGTTTCGTGCGGGTCGAGATGGCCGGCAGGCTGGTTGAGCACGGCGCGGCCGCCCTTGAGCTCTTCGACCATGAGGAAGCGGCCATTGTCTTCGACGATGGTGGCGACGGTGATGTGGGGTTGCCAGGTCATGGAGGGCTCTCAAGCGATCAGTGGGGCAGGCGCCCATCATACAGGCGCGCCCGCCGGGTGTTGCGCTTGGTTACCGGGCGGCCTTGGTGATGGCGTCGAAGGCGACCATGTCGTCAATGACTTCACCGCCGGTGGCTTTGGTCTGCGCTTGCCACACGACGATCACCACGTTTTGCGTAGGGTTTATGTAGATGAACTGGCCGAAAATGCCGGCAGCTGTGAAGGCTTTGTCGGCTTTTGACGCGGCAGTCCAGGCCGGCCACCACATGGAGGCAAAGTCACCGTAGGCGGCATCGGTGCCGGTAGTGGCGCTGGCAAAGCTCATCCAGCCTTTGGGCAGTACTTGCTTGTCGCCGGCTTTTCCGCCACTGAGTACGAACTGTCCGAAGCGCCCGTAATCTTCCAGTGTTGCGCTGATGCCGCTGCCGCCCACTTCGTTGCCGTTCGGACCGTCGAGCCACCAGTTCGCATCGGTCTGCATGCCATACGGCGCCCAGATTTTCTCGCTGAGGTAGTTCGCCAGGGGCTTGCCCACGGCGGCGCTGACCAGTTGGCCGAGCACTTGTGTCTCGCCAGTGCTGTAGTTGGTGCGGGTGCCAGGCGGCGCGGCGCTGGGCAGGCTCGCCATGAACTTGAGGGCGGAGCCGGGCACTTGTTCGGTCTGCAGCTTGAGCATCATGCGTCGATCCGACGTCGGGTCGGCGTATTTCTCACTCCATTTGACCCCCGAACGCATCGCCAGCACCTGGCGTACGGTGGCCTGGTCGTAGCCGCTGCCGGCCAGTGCAGGCAAATACTGGGTCACTTTGTCATCCAGGCTCTTGATCGAACCGTCCTGCAAGGCCGCGCCGACGAGGGTGGATGTAATCGACTTGGCCACCGACATCGACATCCAGCGGGTTTCGGCGGTATTACCTTTTTCGTAGCGTTCAGTAACGACTTGGCCGTCCTTGATCACCAGCAGGCCTGTTACCCGGTTGAGGGTGACGTAGTCATCAAGGCTATAGCGTTTGCCTTCGTAATCGAACGCAACCGGTCCCAGCGCCCGGCTGCTGTGCGGCAACGGGAAAGGGTGGCCGCCGGCCTTGATGGTGCGCACCGGAAACAAGCGGTCGATATTGCGAAAGGTGCTGACGGCGGCGTCGGGGCTGAGTTTGCCATCGTACATGGTCTGCACGTCGCCAATCGGCTCCTGTGCATGCGGGTAGGGTGGCGAGTGGCTCGCGCAGGCGGTCAGCAGGGCGATTGCCGAGGCCCAGGCCAGCGCCTGGAAGTGAGCTCTTTGCATAAAGACTTCCTTATTTGTTGTTTTCTGAAATGGCTTGAGCAAAAACACAAAGCAAGTCCTGCGCCCACTTGCGGAAAAAAGCGCAAAAAAAATCCGGAACCCCTTCGGGTTCCGGATTTTCCTGTGGTGTGACGATCAATCAAGCATCGTCACATCAGCGCATCACACCAGTGCAGCAATCGCCGCATTGAGGGTGTTGCTTCGACGCATGGCCTTGCTGGTCAGCTCAGGATTCGGCGCGTAGTAGCCGCCGATGTCCACTGGCTTGCCCTGTACGGCGTTGAGTTCGGCAACGATGGTTGCCTCGTTCTCGGCCAGGGTTTTTGCCAGTTGAGCGAACTGCGCCTGCAGCGCGGTATCTTCAGTCTGGGCGGCCAGGGCTTGTGCCCAGTACAGCGCCAGGTAGAAGTGGCTGCCGCGGTTGTCGATGTTGCCGACTTTGCGCGATGGCGACTTGTTGTTGTCGAGGAACTGGCCGGTAGCCTGGTCCAGGGTCTTGGACAGTACCAGGGCTTTCGGGTTGTTGTAGTTCACACCCAAATGCTCAAGGGAGGCTGCCAGGGCCAGGAATTCGCCCAGGGAGTCCCAACGCAGGAAGTTTTCTTCCAGCAGTTGCTGCACGTGTTTTGGCGCCGAACCGCCAGCGCCGGTTTCGAACAGGCCGCCACCGTTCATCAGCGGCACGATCGACAGCATCTTGGCGCTGGTGCCCAGTTCCATGATCGGGAACAGGTCAGTCAGGTAGTCGCGCAGTACGTTGCCGGTCACCGAGATGGTGTCCAGGCCCTTGCGGGTGCGTTCCAGGGTGAACTTCATCGCGTCGACCGGCGACATGATGCGGATGTCCAGGCCTTCAGTGTTGTGGTCTTTCAGGTAGGCCTGGACTTTCTCGACCACTACGCCGTCGTGGGCGCGCAGCGGGTCCAGCCAGAAAATGGCCGGGGTGTTGCTGGCGCGGGCGCGGTTGACGGCCAGTTTGACCCAGTCCTGGATCGGCGCGTCTTTGGTCTGGCACATGCGGAAGATGTCGCCGGCTTCAACCGACTGTTCCATCAGCAGCTTGCCCTGGCTGTCGGTGACGCGGACTACGCCGTCGGCCTTGATCTGGAAGGTCTTGTCGTGGGAGCCGTACTCTTCGGCTTTCTTCGCCATCAGGCCAACGTTTGGCACGCTGCCCATGGTGGTTGGATCGAAGGCGCCATTGGCCTTGCAGTCTTCGATGACCGCCTGGTAGATGGTGGCGTAGCAGCGATCCGGGATCACGGCCTTGGTGTCGTGCAACTGACCGTCAGTGCCCCACATCTTGCCGGAGTCACGGATCATGGCCGGCATCGAGGCGTCGACGATTACGTCGCTCGGCACGTGCAGGTTGGTGATGCCTTTGTCGGAGTTGACCATCGCCAGGGAAGGGCGAGCGGCGTAGACCGCCTGGATGTCAGCTTCGATCTGCGCTTGCTGGTCGGCCGGCAGGGCCTTGATGCGGGCGTACAGGTCGCCGATGCCGTTGTTCAGGTTGAAGCCGATCTGCTCCAGCACGGTAGCGTGCTTGGCCAGGGCGTCTTTATAGAACTCGGCAACGATCTGGCCGAACATGATCGGGTCGGAGACCTTCATCATGGTGGCTTTGAGGTGGACCGACAGCAGCACGCCTTGTTTCTTGGCGTCTTCGATTTCGGCGGCAATGAACGCGCGCAGGGCGTTCTTGCTCAGCACGGCGCTGTCGAGGATCTCGCCGGCCAGTGCGGAGGTTTTTTCTTTCAGGATGGTGGTGCTGCCATCCTTGCCGACCAGCTCGATTTTGACAGCATCGGCGGCTTCGATCTGTACGGCTTTTTCGCTGCCGTAGAAGTCGCCGTTGCTCATGTGAGCCACGTGGGACTTGGAGTCAGCGGCCCAGGCGCCCATTTTGTGCGGGTGCTTGCGTGCGTAGTTCTTGACCGACAGTGGCGCGCGGCGATCGGAGTTGCCTTCGCGCAGGACCGGGTTCACGGCGCTGCCCTTGACCTTGTCGTAACGTGCACGGGTTTCTTTTTCCGCGTCGGTGGTTACGGTTTCCGGGTAGTCCGGCAGGGCGTAGCCCTGGGCCTGCAGTTCCTTGATCGCGGCTTGCAGCTGCGGGGTCGAGGCGCTGATGTTAGGCAGCTTGATGATATTGGCTTCGGGGGTAACGGCCAGGGCGCCCAGTTCGGCGAGGTGGTCCGCAACGGCCTTGGTGCCCAGTTGCTCGGGGAAGCTTGCGAGGATGCGCCCTGCGAGGGAGATGTCGCGGGTTTCCACTTCAATATCAGCGGAAGCGGTGAAGGCCTCTACGATAGGCAGCAGTGAATAGGTGGCGAGGGCTGGGGCTTCGTCGGTGAAGGTATAGATGATCTTCGAGCGGGTGGGCATATTCGGATTAACTCTCTTCTTTGCTAAAAGCGTGCGCGGAAACTCGAGATGCGCCGGGTAAAGCGCGTTCGTTCAAAGTCATCCATGAGCCGAATGTCGATGTTTCTTCGCGGTGATGTTGGGTTGCATCAGTCGAGCGTCAAGCGGGTGGGCTACGGTGGCAGCCCGGCTTTTTCAGGCGCAGGTGCTCGATATAGAGCGGTCGGCCGTCGTGACTCTTTGGTCAGCGGCGGCATTATACATAGGTCGCTATGCTTACGCCGAGCCTTCATACAAAAGGTGGGTCGTCCATTGGTCTAAAGGTCGCAGGGACCGGATTGCGCCTAAAGTCGCACACGGTGCTCAAGTTTGGCGTTTTTCCCTTTTGTTTCAAGGTTGTAGGCGACTAAATCTACGGTTTTCGCAGCAAATGTGCCGGGTGCAAGGTTCCAGTCCACATACAACTGGAGTAGGCTCGGGCACAGCCAGATGTTCAATCCACAAACGGAGTTCAGCATGGGATACAAGAAGATTCAGGTTCCGGCAGTCGGCGACAAAATCACCGTCAACGCAGACCATTCTCTCAATGTTCCTGACAACCCGATCATTCCCTTCATCGAAGGTGACGGTATTGGCGTCGACATCAGCCCGGTGATGATCAAGGTGGTCGATGCAGCTGTTAACAAGGCTTACGGCGGCAAGCGCAAAATCTCCTGGATGGAGGTGTATGCCGGCGAGAAGGCGACTCAAGTTTACGACCAGGACACCTGGCTGCCCCAGGAAACCCTGGACGCGGTCAAGGACTACGTAGTTTCCATCAAGGGCCCGCTGACCACGCCGGTCGGTGGTGGTATCCGCTCGCTGAACGTGGCCCTGCGCCAGCAACTGGACCTGTATGTATGCCTGCGTCCGGTGCGTTGGTTCGAAGGTGTGCCAAGCCCGGTCAAGAAGCCTGGCGATGTGGACATGACCATCTTCCGTGAGAACTCCGAGGATATTTACGCCGGCATCGAGTGGAAGGCCGGTTCGCCTGAAGCTATCAAGGTCATCAAGTTCCTCAAGGAGGAGATGGGTGTTACCAAGATTCGTTTCGACCAGGATTGCGGGATTGGCATCAAGCCGGTTTCCAAAGAGGGCACCAAGCGCCTGGCGCGCAAGGCCCTGCAATATGTAGTGGATAACGACCGTGAGTCGCTGACCATCGTGCACAAAGGCAACATTATGAAGTTCACCGAAGGTGCCTTCAAGGAATGGGCCTACGAAGTGGCGGCCGAAGAGTTCGGCGCAACCCTGCTTGATGGCGGGCCGTGGATGCAGTTCAAGAACCCGCGCACTGGCCGCAATGTAGTGGTCAAGGATGCGATTGCCGACGCCATGCTCCAGCAGATCCTGCTGCGCCCGGCCGAATACGACGTGATCGCCACCCTCAACCTCAACGGTGACTATCTCTCCGACGCCCTGGCGGCAGAAGTGGGCGGCATCGGTATTGCGCCGGGCGCCAACCTGTCCGACACCGTGGCAATGTTCGAAGCCACCCACGGTACTGCGCCAAAATACGCCGGCAAGGACCAGGTCAACCCGGGTTCGCTGATTCTGTCGGCGGAAATGATGCTGCGCCACATGGGCTGGACCGAGGCGGCCGACCTGATCATCAAGGGCACCAACGGGGCGATTTCGGCCAAGACCGTGACCTATGACTTCGAGCGTCTGATGGACGGCGCCAAGTTGGTGTCGTCGTCGGGTTTCGGTGATGCGCTGATTTCACATATGTAAGTCGAAGGCTATAAAAAACGGCCATCCTGATAGCTCAGGGTGGCCGTTTTTTAATGCGCAGTGGCTGATCAGGCCGTTTGCTGCTCTTTGGAATGAGCGGGTTTACCTTTATTGTTGTGCTTGTCTTCGTGCTGTTTCCCGGGTGCGGTCGCGCCTGCTGCACTGATAGCTACAGCATGCAGGCCCTTGGGCCCCTGGATGATTTCAAAGGACACCAATTGACCTGCTTTCAGCGTTTTATAGCCCTCCATGGCAATTGCCGAATAATGCGCAAAAAGGTCTTCTTCCTTGCCGTCTTCATTAATGAAGCCGTACCCCTTGGCATTGTTGAACCATTTGACCTTGCCACTGATCTTGACGCCAGACATACCCATATCCCTCTGCACCAGACTCCATCACTGGAGTATCATCCAGTTTATCCGTCCTAACCCGAATAAATAAGGTTGACTGCGCGGACCTTTTTTACCCACTGTGGGTTCTATTGGTTGTAACACCGTTTTGCCGATAGTCAAGGTGACCAGTCGGTCGGAGTTGAATTTCTGACAGGTCGCCCCCATCACTGTAAATGCACAACAGACGAACCTTTCTTTCCATGCATGCATTCAGCCAGATTCGACTAACATTCAATCAGGATCGCCCGGATCATCTAGAAGACGATGACGGTTCTGCAGGCATCGCTGTTCAGGAGGCCAAGCCTGCTTTACAGGCGCCGCCGATGTACAAGGTGGTTTTGTTCAATGATGACTACACGCCGATGGATTTCGTCGTCGAAGTGCTCGAGGTGTTTTTTAATCTGAACCGCGAGTTGGCGACCAAGGTAATGCTGGCCGTTCACACAGAAGGACGGGCAGTATGTGGAGTGTTTACCCGCGACATCGCCGAGACCAAGGCCATGCAGGTCAACCAGTACGCCAGGGAAAGCCAGCATCCGCTACTCTGTGAAATCGAGAAGGACGGTTAACTCCGACCACTTGGGTATGAGGTGAAGCTATGTTAAACCGCGAGCTCGAAGTCACCCTCAATCTTGCCTTCAAGGAGGCCCGTTCGAAGCGTCATGAATTCATGACCGTCGAACACCTGCTGCTGGCACTTTTGGATAACGAAGCTGCCGCCACGGTCCTGCGTGCGTGCGGCGCCAACCTCGACAAGCTCAAGCATGATCTGCAGGAGTTTATCGACTCCACCACGCCACTGATCCCCGTGCATGACGAGGACCGCGAGACCCAGCCAACCCTGGGCTTCCAGCGGGTGTTGCAGCGTGCTGTCTTCCACGTGCAGAGCTCCGGCAAGCGCGAAGTGACGGGCGCCAATGTATTGGTTGCCATCTTCAGTGAGCAGGAAAGCCAGGCGGTATTCCTGCTCAAGCAGCAGAGCGTGGCGCGTATCGATGTCGTCAACTACATCGCCCATGGCATCTCGAAAGTGCCAGGGCATGGCGATCACTCCGAGGGTGAGCAGGATATGCAGGACGACGAGGGCGGTGAGTCTTCTTCTTCAAGCAACCCGCTGGATGCCTACGCCAGCAATCTCAACGAACTGGCGCGCCAGGGGCGGATCGATCCGCTGGTGGGGCGCGAGATGGAAGTTGAGCGTGTTGCGCAGATCCTCGCGCGTCGTCGCAAGAACAACCCTTTGCTGGTGGGCGAGGCGGGCGTGGGCAAGACCGCGATTGCCGAAGGCCTGGCCAAGCGCATTGTTGATAACCAGGTGCCTGACCTGCTGGCCAACAGCGTTGTCTACTCCCTGGACCTGGGGGCGCTGCTCGCCGGGACCAAGTACCGTGGCGACTTTGAAAAGCGTTTCAAGGCTTTGCTTGGCGAGCTGAAAAAGCGTCCGCAGGCGATCCTGTTCATTGATGAGATCCACACCATCATTGGCGCCGGTGCGGCTTCCGGTGGGGTGATGGATGCGTCCAACCTGCTCAAGCCGCTGTTGTCTTCGGGTGATATCCGCTGCATCGGCTCGACCACGTTCCAGGAGTTTCGCGGGATCTTCGAAAAAGACCGTGCCCTGGCACGGCGCTTCCAGAAAGTCGACGTGTCCGAGCCTTCGGTTGAAGACACTATTGGCATCCTGCGCGGCCTGAAAGGACGCTTCGAAGCACACCACGGCATCGAATACAGTGATGAGGCGCTGCGTGCAGCCGCCGAGCTGGCTTCGCGCTACATCAATGACCGGCACATGCCGGACAAAGCCATCGATGTGATTGACGAAGCGGGTGCCTACCAGCGCCTGCAGCCGGTAGAGAAGCGCGTGAAGCGTATCGAAGTGGCCCAGGTCGAGGATATCGTGGCGAAAATCGCGCGTATTCCGCCAAAGCACGTCACCAGTTCCGACAAGGAGCTGCTGCGTAACCTGGAGCGCGATCTCAAGCTGACGGTGTTTGGCCAGGATGCGGCGATTGATTCGCTGTCGACGGCGATCAAGCTGTCCCGGGCCGGCCTCAAGTCGCCGGACAAGCCGGTGGGTTCGTTCCTGTTCGCCGGCCCTACCGGCGTCGGCAAGACCGAAGCCGCGCGGCAGTTGGCCAAGGCCATGGGCATTGAGCTGGTGCGGTTCGACATGTCCGAATACATGGAGCGCCACACTGTGTCGCGCCTGATCGGTGCGCCTCCAGGCTATGTCGGCTTCGACCAGGGCGGCCTGTTGACCGAGGCGATCACCAAGCAGCCGCATTGCGTACTGCTGCTCGATGAAATCGAAAAGGCTCACCCGGAAGTCTTCAACCTGCTGCTGCAGGTAATGGACCACGGGACCCTGACCGACAACAACGGGCGCAAGGCGGATTTCCGCAACGTGATCGTGATCATGACCACTAACGCCGGTGCCGAGACGGCCGCGCGGGCTTCCATTGGCTTTACTCATCAGGATCACTCTTCCGACGCCATGGAAGTGATCAAGAAGAGCTTCACGCCGGAGTTCCGCAACCGCCTGGACACCATTATCCAGTTTGGTCGCCTCAGTCATGAGGTTATCAAGAGCGTGGTGGACAAGTTCCTTACCGAGCTTCAGGCGCAGTTGGAAGACAAGCGCGTACAGCTGGAGGTGACGGAAGCGGCACGCAGTTGGATCGCCGAGGGTGGTTACGACGCGGCAATGGGCGCTCGTCCAATGGCGCGTCTGATCCAGGACAAGATCAAGCGGCCGTTGGCCGAAGAGATCCTGTTTGGCGAGCTCTCCGACCATGGCGGCGTGGTGCATATCGATTTGAAGGACGGCGAGCTGACCTTCGAGTTCGAGACCACTGCTGAAATGGCCTGATGCTTCACAGCAGTAGAAAAGGCGCCGAAAGGCGCCTTTTTGCTGCCCGCCAAATCCCAGTCAATGAAGATCAAATGTGGGAGCAGGCAAGCCTGCTCCCACACTCATTCTGCGGTGCTGGTTAAATCCCACACACACAAAAACGCCCGGCATAACCGGGCGTCTTGTATTGACTTGTTTAGCGGGCGCGGTAAGTGATGCGCCCTTTGCTCAAGTCATAGGGCGTCAGCTCGACGCGCACTTTGTCACCGGTAAGAATACGAATGTAGTTCTTGCGCATCTTGCCGGAGATATGCGCGGTTACGACGTGCCCATTTTCCAACTCCACACGAAACATGGTGTTGGGCAGGGTGTCGACGACAGTGCCTTCCATTTCGAAGCTGTCTTCTTTCGACATGCAGTAAAGCCCTCGGTATCCAGTGAATGGCCCGGTGCAACTGCGCCAGGCAAAAGCGGCGTGCATTGTGCCCGAAAAAGGGTGTTTAAGCCAAGGGGTTCTAGTTAAGCGTGACCCATCTTTGATTAATTAGTAGCTCAATGGGCCGATATTGGGTCTTGTAGTTCATCTTTTTGCAGTTTTTGATCCAGTATCCCAGGTACACCGCTTCCAGATTTTGCCTGGATGCTTCACCGATCTGCCACAAAATGGCAAAACGCCCCAGGCTGCGACGCTCCTCGGCGGGTTCATAAAAGGTATAGACCGCCGACAATCCATTGGGCAGCAGGTCGGTGACCGCGACCGCCAGCAGCCTTCCCTCAAGGCGGAACTCGTAGAAGCGCGAGAACGGCAGGTCGCGCACCAGGAACGTGGAAAACTGGTCGCGACTGGGTGGGAACATATCGCCGTCGGCGTGGCGTTGTTCGATATAGCGCTGGTAAAGATCGAAGTACTCTTCGCTGAAGCCGGGCTTGGCGGGGGTCACGATCAGGTCGGCATTGCGCTTGAGGATGCGTTTTTGATTACGATCCGGCAAAAATTGCGCTACGGGGATGCGCGCCGGCACACAAGCGTTGCAGTTCTGGCAGT
This sequence comes from Pseudomonas sp. WS 5010, assembly GCF_012985565.1. Classification (NCBI taxonomy): domain Bacteria; kingdom Pseudomonadati; phylum Pseudomonadota; class Gammaproteobacteria; order Pseudomonadales; family Pseudomonadaceae; genus Pseudomonas; species Pseudomonas sp. WS 5010. The sequence continues at coordinate 934,309 of NZ_JAAQWQ010000001.1, forward strand.
GCGGCCGGTACAGGTGGTCGCCGCTGCGCCGAAACCCCATCTCTGACAGATCGGCATACACATGCACGTCCATCGGCTGGCTGGGGTCGAGGAACAGCGTGGTGGCCTGTTCTTCGGGCAGGTAGCTGCAAGAGTGGGGTTGAGTGGCATAAAACTTCAAGCGCGCCAACTCGGTCATGATCAACCCTCGGATAAGCTTTGAAATAAGTGTAAGCCAGGTGCGCGCAAGTCGCCTAAGAAACCCATGGCCCACTGCTGGCCTGATCAAGATGGTCGCGCAGGTAACCGGCAAAGTCGCTGCGGGGAATGGCGCGGGCACCGAGGCTGTGCAGGTGATCGGTGGGCATCTGGCAGTCGATCAGCACAAAGCCCCAGGCCTGCAATTGCCTGACGAGCGTGGCAAAGCCGTATTTCGAGGCGTTGTCTGCGCGACTGAACATCGATTCGCCAAAAAACAGCCGGCCCATGGCCAGGCCATACAGGCCGCCGACCAGTTCGCCCTGGTCCCATACCTCGACGGAATGGGCATAGCCCCGTTGGTGAAGTTGCAGGTAGGCATTCTGCATGGCCTCGGTGATCCAGGTGCCGTCTGCATAGCTGCGAGGCGCAGCACAGGCCTGGATGACGGCGGCGAAGTCCTGGTCAAAGGTCACCTCGTAGCGTTGCTGGCGCAGCAGCTTGGCGAGGCTGCGGGACACGTGCAGCTCTGTGGGGAACAGTACCGTGCGCGGGTCTGGCGACCACCACAGGATGGGCTGGCCTTCGGAGAACCAGGGGAAGCAGCCATGGCGATAGGCCTGGACCAGGCGGTCGGCAGACAGGTCGCCACCGGCAGCCAGCAGGCCGTTGGGTTCACGCATGGCTTTGGCCAGCGGTGGAAACGTCAGGGTGTTGCGTTGCAGCCAGGTGAGCATGGGTAGTCGGGCTTACGGAAGGGGAGGGCGGTGACAGGCCAGGGCCCGTCGTGTAAGCAGTGATTATTGTCGACCCGGCGCCACTCGGCCAGCCCGATCATGTAATCAATGCCTTGATGCATGAGCGCGTGTTTCTGCAACTCTATAGCGGTGGTGCGGTCGTAATCGCGTCATGTCGCCATCCGTTGGGCGGGAATGCTGGGTAAAGCTTGTCCAGTCTGATAAAAACAGCTCATAAGCCTTTGTCAGTAAAGACAATGCATGCTCAAATTGAAGCGTATGAGCAATGCGCTTGTCTATGCTCCATGAGCGAGGCCGGCAGCGTGGCAACGGGCACACAAACCCGTACAATGGCGGCACTATGTCCTTGTGGGCCGGCATTAACGCCCGTTCATGAATGAGTCACGGAGTGTTAAAGGACGTTTGACGACGCTCGTTCACTTTTCATCTGCCCGGATTGGGCAGTATTTTTATAGTCATTCAACTGTTGGACGCGCTTAAGGCGCAGGAAAAGACCCGTTTTGAAGAAATCCGCCGCAGCACCCAAAACAGCAGTGGTACCGGCCTGGCGCCAGCACCTGCACTATCGGCTCAAGGAAGGCGCGCTGATTGCCATCGGTGCTTTATGCCTGTTCCTGATGATGGCCTTGCTGACCTATGGCAAGGATGATCCAGGCTGGAGCCATAACAGCAAGATCGACGATGTGCAGAACTTCGGCGGGCCCGTGGGCTCCTACAGCGCCGATATCCTGTTCATGATCCTCGGCTATTTCGCTTATATCTTCCCGCTGCTGCTGGCGATCAAGACCTGGCAGATCTTCCGCCAGCGCCATGAACCGTGGCAGTGGAGCGGCTGGCTGTTCTCCTGGCGCCTGATCGGCCTAGTGTTCCTGGTGTTGTCGGGCGCAGCGCTGGCACATATTCATTTCCATGCGCCGACTGGCCTGCCGGCGGGTGCGGGTGGTGCCCTGGGCGAAAGCCTGGGTGACCTGGCCCGCAAAACCTTGAATATCCAGGGCAGCACACTGATGTTCATCGCCCTGTTCTTGTTCGGCCTGACGGTATTTACCGACTTGTCGTGGTTCAAGGTCATGGATGTGACCGGCAAGATCACCCTCGACCTGTTCGAGCTGTTCCAGGGCGCCGCCAACCGCTGGTGGGCCGCCCGTGTGGACCGCAAGCGCATGGTTGCGCAATTGCGTGAAGTCGATACCCGGGTCAACGAAGTAGTGGCCCCGAGCACGCCGGACCGCCGTGAGCAGGCCAAGGTCAAGGAGCGCCTGATCGAACGCGAGCAGGCCCTGACCAAGCACATGTCCGACCGCGAGAAGCAAGTGCCGCCGGTTATCGCCCCGGCGCCCGTCAAGGCGCCCGAGCCAAGCCATCGGGTGCAGAAAGAAAAGCAGGCGCCGCTATTTATCGACAGCGCCGTCGAAGGCACCTTGCCGCCGATCTCGATCCTCGATCCGGCAGAAAAGAAACAGCTCAACTATTCCCCGGAATCCCTGGCGGCGGTCGGCCATCTGCTGGAAATCAAACTCAAGGAGTTTGGCGTCGAGGTGTCGGTGGACTCGATTCACCCGGGCCCTGTGATCACCCGTTACGAAATCCAGCCGGCCGCTGGGGTCAAGGTCAGCCGTATTGCAAACCTGGCCAAAGACCTGGCGCGCTCCCTGGCCGTGACCAGCGTGCGCGTGGTGGAAGTAATTCCCGGCAAAACCACCGTGGGTATCGAGATTCCCAACGAAGACCGGCAGATCGTGCGCTTCTCCGAAGTGCTGTCGACCCCGGAATACGACAACTTCAAATCGCCGGTCACCCTGGCTCTCGGGCATGACATTGGCGGTAAGCCGGTGATCACGGACCTGGCGAAAATGCCTCACCTGCTGGTTGCCGGTACCACCGGTTCCGGTAAATCGGTGGGTGTGAACGCAATGATCCTGTCGATCCTGTTCAAGTCCGGCCCGGAAGACGCCAAGCTGATCATGATCGACCCGAAGATGCTTGAACTGTCGATCTACGAAGGCATCCCGCACCTGCTGTGCCCGGTGGTGACCGACATGAAGGACGCCGCCAACGCCCTGCGCTGGAGCGTGGCCGAGATGGAGCGGCGCTACAAGCTGATGGCGAAGATGGGCGTGCGTAACCTGTCTGGCTTCAACGCCAAGGTCAAGGAAGCCCAGGACGCCGGCACACCGCTGACCGACCCGCTGTACAAGCGCGAAAGCATTCACGATGAAGCGCCGCTACTGACCAAGCTGCCGACCATTGTCGTGGTGGTCGACGAATTTGCCGACATGATGATGATCGTCGGCAAGAAGGTCGAAGAATTGATCGCGCGTATCGCGCAGAAGGCCCGTGCGGCCGGGATCCACTTGATCCTCGCGACCCAGCGGCCGTCGGTGGATGTGATTACCGGCCTGATCAAGGCCAACATCCCGACCCGTATGGCGTTCCAGGTATCGAGCAAGATCGACTCACGGACCATCATCGACCAGGGCGGCGCCGAGCAGCTGCTGGGCCATGGTGACATGCTCTACATGCCGCCCGGCACCAGCCTACCGATCCGTGTTCACGGCGCCTTCGTTTCCGATGACGAAGTGCATCGTGTGGTCGAGGCTTGGAAACTGCGCGGCGCGCCGGAATACAACGACGATATCCTGGCCGGTGTCGAGGAGGCCGGTAGCGGCTTCGACGGTGGCAGCGGCGGCGACGATGATGCCGAGACCGACGCGCTGTACGACGAAGCGGTGGCGTTCGTGCTGGAAAGCCGTCGCGCCTCGATCTCGGCGGTGCAACGTAAACTGAAGATCGGCTACAACCGCGCCGCGCGTATGATCGAATCCATGGAAATGGCCGGCGTCGTCACGGCCATGAACACCAACGGCTCGCGCGAAGTGATCGCGCCAGGGCCGATGCGCGACTGACCTCGTGCCGCGTGGCAGCATGCGGCGCGCCTTTCACATTATTCTATGAGGACTCCCATGCGTCTTATCCGCATGCTGTTGTTGCCGGCATTGGCCCTGACCGCGTTTTCGGCCCACGCAGACCAGGCATCCGTCGCGAGCCTGACCAACCTGCTGGACAAATCCAAGACCCTGACTGCGCGCTTCTCCCAGTTGACCCTGGACGGTGGTGGCACTCAGTTGCAGGAAACAGCCGGTGAAATGGCCGTGCAACGCCCAGGCCTGTTCTTCTGGAAGACCGACGCGCCCAACGAGCAGACCATCGTCTCCGATGGCAAGAAAGTCACGCTGTGGGACCCGGACCTGGAGCAGGCGACCATCAAGACCCTCGACCCACGCCTGAGCCAGACCCCGGCCTTGCTGCTGTCGGGTGATGTGTCGCAGATCAGCGAGAGTTTCGAGATTACCTCCAAGCAACAAAGCAACGTGATCGACTTCACCCTCAAGCCCAAGTCCAAGGACACGCTGTTCGACAGCCTGCGCCTGTCGTTTCGCAATGGCGTGATCAACGATATGCAACTGGTCGACAGCGTCGGCCAACGCACCAATATCTTGTTCACCGGGGTCAAGGCCAATGAGCCGGTCCCGGCCTCCACGTTCAAGTTCGACATCCCCAAGGGTGCCGATGTGATCCAGGAGTAAATCGCTGCCCATGGACCTGTTTCGCAGTGACCCGATTGCCCAGCCCCTGGCCGCGCGCTTGCGCTCGACCAACCTGGATGAGTATGTCGGGCAAGAGCACTTGCTGGCCCGCGGCAAGCCCCTGCGTGAGGCCCTGGAGCAGGGTGCCCTGCACTCGATGATCTTCTGGGGGCCGCCGGGCGTGGGCAAGACCACCCTGGCGCGGCTGCTGGCGAAAGTCTCGGATGCGCACTTTGAAACGGTCTCGGCGGTATTGGCCGGGGTCAAGGAGATCCGCCAGGCGGTGGAAGTCGCCAAGCAGCAGGCGGGGCAGTATGGCCGGCGCACTATCCTGTTCGTCGACGAAGTGCATCGCTTCAACAAGTCGCAGCAGGATGCATTCCTGCCTTACGTGGAAGATGGCACGCTGATTTTTATCGGCGCCACCACGGAAAACCCCTCGTTTGAACTGAACAACGCCTTGCTCTCGCGGGCACGGGTGTATGTGCTCAAGAGCCTCGACGAAGCCGCGATGCAGAGGTTGCTGCAGCGGGCGCTGGGCGAGGACAAGGGGTTGGGTAAGCGCCACCTGAGCCTAGGTGACGAGGGTTTCAAGATCCTGCTGGCGGCGGCTGACGGCGATGGCCGACGTTTCCTCAACCTGCTGGAAAACGCCTCTGACCTGGCTGAAGACAATAGCGAGATTGGCGTCGACCTGCTGCAAAGCCTGCTGGGCGATACCCGGCGGCGTTTCGACAAGGGTGGTGAGGCCTTCTACGACCAGATTTCCGCGCTGCACAAATCCGTGCGCGGTTCCAACCCGGACGGCGCGCTGTACTGGTTTGCGCGCATGATCGACGGTGGCTGCGATCCGTTGTACCTGGCCCGGCGTGTGGTGCGCATGGCCAGCGAAGACATTGGCAACGCCGACCCGCGGGCCCTGAGCCTGTGCCTGGCGGCGTGGGAGGTCCAGGAGCGTCTGGGCAGCCCGGAAGGCGAGTTGGCGGTGGCGCAGGCCATCACCTACCTGGCCTGCGCGCCGAAAAGTAATGCAGTTTACATGGGCTTCAAGTCGGCGCTGCGTGCGGCGGCCGAGCATGGCTCGCTGGAAGTGCCGCTGCACCTGCGCAACGCGCCGACCAAGCTGATGAAACAACTGGGTTACGGCGACGAATACCGTTACGCCCACGATGAACCAGATGCCTATGCCGCCGGTGAAGACTACTTTCCCGACGACCTTGAGCCGCAACCGTTCTACCAGCCGGTGCCTCGTGGCCTGGAGTTGAAGATCGGGGAAAAGCTCAACCACCTGGCGCAACTTGACCGCTTGAGTCCCAAACAGCGGAGAAAACCATGATTCCCTTGGTGATTGCTGTTTCCGTAGGCGGTGTGGCCGGCACCCTATTGCGCTTTGCCACCGGCAATTGGATCAACGCCAATTGGCCGAAACACTTCTATACCGCGACGCTGGCCGTTAATATCGTGGGCTGCCTGCTGATCGGGGTGTTATACGGCCTGTTCCTGTTACGCCCGGAAGTGCCTGTTGAAGTGCGCGCCGGGTTGATGGTGGGCTTCCTTGGCGGCCTGACGACTTTTTCATCCTTTTCACTGGATACCGTGCGCCTGCTGGAAAGCGGGCAAGTGCCGCTGGCTTTAAGCTATGTGGCCATCAGTGTATTCGGCGGGCTGCTTGCCACCTGGGCTGGCCTGTCCTTGACCAAACTTTGATAAACGAGAGACCGACATGCTCGATTCCAAACTGTTACGTAGCAACCTTCAGGACGTAGCGGACCGCCTTGCATCCCGTGGCTTTGCCTTGGATGTTGCGCGCATCGAAGCGCTGGAAGAACAGCGCAAGACCGTCCAGACCCGCACCGAAGCACTGCAGGCTGAGCGCAATGCACGTTCCAAATCCATCGGTCAGGCCAAGCAGCGTGGTGAAGACATCGCGCCGTTGATGGCGGACGTCGAGCGCATGGGCAGCGAGCTGTCCGACGGTAAAGTCGAGCTGGACAAGATTCAGTCCGAGTTGGATTCGATCCTGCTGGGTATTCCCAACCTGCCGCACGAGTCGGTACCGGTTGGCGAAGATGAAGACGGCAACGTCGAAGTACGCCGCTGGGGCACGCCAAAAACCTTTGATTTCGAGATCAAGGACCACGTCGCCCTGGGCGAATTGACCGGCGGCCTGGATTTTGAAACCGCGGCCAAAATGTCCGGCGCGCGCTTTGCCTTGCTGCGCGGCCCGATCGCGCGCATGCACCGTGCCCTGGCGCAGTTCATGCTCAACCTGCACACCGGCGAGCATGGTTACGAAGAGGCCTACACCCCGTACCTGGTGCAGGCGCCGGCGCTGATGGGCACCAGTCAACTGCCGAAATTCGAAGAAGACCTGTTCAAGATCAGCCGCGACGGCGAAGCCGATCTGTACCTGATTCCGACCGCCGAAGTGTCGCTGACCAACATCGTGGCCGGCGAGATCCTCGACGCCAAGCAATTGCCGATCAAGTTCGTCGCCCACAGCCCGTGCTTTCGCAGCGAAGCCGGTGCCTCGGGGCGTGACACTCGCGGCATGATCCGCCAGCACCAGTTCGACAAGGTCGAGATGGTGCAGGTCGTCGAGCCATCGACCTCCATGGAAGCCCTGGAAGGCCTGACCGCCAACGCCGAGCGCGTCCTGCAACTGCTGGAGCTGCCGTACCGCGTATTGGCGCTGTGCACCGGCGACATGGGTTTCAGCGCGGTGAAGACCTACGACCTCGAAGTCTGGGTGCCGAGCCAGGACAAATACCGCGAGATTTCCTCGTGCTCCAACTGCGGTGATTTCCAGGCCCGACGTATGCAGGCGCGTTTCCGCAACCCGGAAACCGGCAAGCCGGAGCTGGTCCACACCCTCAACGGCTCGGGCCTGGCGGTAGGGCGGACCCTGGTCGCGGTGCTGGAAAACTACCAGCAGGCCGACGGTTCGATCCGCGTACCTGAAGTGCTCAAGCCGTACATGGCGGGCGTTGAGGTCATCGGCTAAATGGAATTTCTGCCACTGTTTCATAACCTGCGCGGCAGTCGTGTGTTGGTCGTCGGTGGCGGGGAGATTGCCTTGCGCAAATCCCGGCTGCTGGCCGATGCCGGCGCGTTGTTGCGGGTGGTTGCTCCCCTGATCGAAGACCAGTTGCGTGAACTGGTGCAGGGCAGTGGCGGTGAGCTGATTGTGCGTGGTTACCAGGAGGCGGATCTTGATGGCTGCACCCTGATCATCGCGGCAACCGACGACGAGCCGCTGAACGCGCAAGTGTCCAGCGATGCCCGGCGCCGGTGCGTACCGGTCAATGTCGTCGATGCGCCGGCACTGTGCAGCGTGATCTTCCCGGCGATTGTCGACCGTTCGCCCTTGGTGATTGCAGTGTCCAGCGGCGGCGATGCGCCGGTGCTGGCGCGCTTGATTCGCGCCAAGCTGGAAACATGGATTCCGTCCACCTACGGCCAATTGGCCGGGCTGGCCGCGCGCTTTCGCGCCCAGGTCAAGGGTTTGTATCCTGATGTGCAGCAACGCCGGGCTTTCTGGGAAGAGGTTTTCCAGGGCCCGATTGCTGATCGGCAACTGGCTGGGCAAGGCGATGAAGCCGAGCGTTTGCTGGTAGAAAAAGTCAACGGCAAGCCGCCCCATGCCCCGGGTGAGGTGTATCTGGTGGGCGCAGGCCCTGGTGACCCGGACCTCCTGACCTTTCGCGCGCTGCGTTTGATGCAGCAAGCCGATGTGGTGCTGTATGACCGCCTGGTGGCGCCAGCGATTCTTGAACTGTGCCGGCGCGACGCCGAGCGCGTGTATGTCGGCAAGCGCCGCGCCGATCACGCGGTGCCGCAGGACCAGATCAACCAGCAACTGGTGAAACTGGCCAAGCAGGGCAAGCGTGTACTGCGCCTCAAGGGCGGCGATCCGTTTATTTTTGGGCGTGGCGGTGAAGAGATCGAGGAGCTGGCAGCCAATGGCATCCCGTTCCAGGTGGTGCCGGGGATTACCGCGGCCAGTGGTTGCGCGGCTTACGCTGGCATCCCTTTGACCCATCGCGACTATGCGCAATCGGTACGCTTCATCACCGGCCACCTGAAAGATGGCACCTCGGATTTGCCCTGGAATGACCTGGTGGGACCGTCGCAGACCCTGGTGTTCTACATGGGCCTGATCGGTTTGCCGATCATCTGCGAGCAACTGATCCGCCATGGCCGCTCGGCGGACACCCCGGCTGCGCTGATCCAGCAAGGCACCACGTCCAACCAGCGTGTGTTTACCGGCACCCTGGCCGACTTGCCGCGCCTGGTGGCGGAGCATGAAGTGCATGCGCCGACGCTGGTGATCGTAGGCGAAGTGGTGGTGTTGCGTGAGAAGCTGAAGTGGTTTGAAGGCGCCCAGTCCCAGGTATAACCTGTTCGCCCGGCTGCACACAGACCCACTGTGGGAGCCGGGCTTGCCCGCGATGAGGCTGGCGCATCAGCGCCAGATCTCTTTACCGCTCAATCCTTCTCGATCATGTTTGCTATCAAACACCTGCAACGGCCCCTTCGGCACAATCCCTGTCGGATTGATCGTCCGGTGGCTGGCATAGTAATGCCCCTTGATATGCGCAAAATCCACGGTCTCGGCCACCCCCGGCCATTGATACAGCTCCCGCAGCCAATTCGACAGATTCGGATAATCCGCAATCCGCCGTAGGTTGCATTTGAAGTGGCTGTAATACACCGCATCAAAACGAATCAGCGTGGTAAACAGTCGTACATCGGCCTCGGTCAGGTATTCACCGGCCAGGTAACGATGCTTGCCCAGGTGTTGTTCCAGGTGATCCAGGTCGGCAAACACCTCATCAAATGCGCTTTCATACGCCTGCTGCGACGTGGCAAAGCCTGCGCGATACACGCCATTGTTCACGGCGGGATAGATCCGCTCGTTCAGCGCGTCGATGGTGGGGCGCAGCGGTTCGGGGTAGAAGTCCAGGTTATTGCCAGTTAGCCCGTTGAACGCGCTATTGAGCATGCGGATGATCTCCGCCGATTCATTGCTGACGATGCGCTTGAGCTTCTTGTCCCACAGCACCGGCACCGTGACACGCCCGGTGTAGTCGGCGGTATCGGCGGTATCGGCGGTATAGCGCTGGTGCATGAAGGCAAAGTCGTCGAGCTTGTCGCCGGTAGAGCCATGGGCCTTGTCGAAGGTCCAGCCATTTTCCAGCATCAACCAACTGACCACCGACACGTCGATCAGGCTTTCCAGGCCTTTGAGCTTGCGCAGGATCAGGGTGCGGTGCGCCCACGGGCAGGCTAGTGAAACATAGAGATGGTAGCGGCCGGCTTCGGCCTTGAAGCCACCATCACCGCTCGGGCCAGGTTGGCCGTCGACGGTGACCCAGTTGCGGCGTTGCGCCTGTTCCCGTTGGAAGGCGCCATCTGCGCTACTTTCGTACCACTGGTCGTGCCAGCGTCCTTCTATTAGCAAACCCATGACTGACTCCTTGGCTAGTAAGCGTTGGAGTGCAGTCTAATCGTCTGGGTTCGAACAAATAGCGCAAAGGGTCGGGGTTAATGATCGATTAAATCGATCTGTCCCGCGCGTCCCAGTACTGTTGTGCCAGTGCGAAGGCCTGTTCCCGTGGTTGCCCAAGACCGCGCAAGGCCAGGGCCATAGTGGCAATCAGCGCCAATTGCGGGTAGCTGTCCTGCACCTCGCCGCGCCACATCGCCTTCAAATGCTCGGGGTCGAGGCTGGCCGGCTTGACGTGGCGCTGGGCGGAGAGGGCTGGCCACTCCTCATCCCAGCTTGCGCCGCCGGTGGTGCCGTACAAGTGGCTGGTGGTGTCGGGATTGATCTCGATCTCGCCGCCATCGCCCTTGATCACAATGGTGTTGTCACCCAGCAAACCACTGGCATCGCGGTGTACGCCCTGGTAACCGGGATGGAAGATGCTTTGCAGGCCGCAGTGTGCGCCCAGCGGGTTGAGGATGCGGGCCAGGGAGTGGATGGGCGAGCGCAGGCCGAGGATATTGCGCAGGTCAATCATGCGTTGCAGCTGTGGGGCCCAGTCGCCCAGCGGCATAAACGCCAGGCTGCCTTGCTCCAGGGCGGTCTCGACCTGTTGCCAATTGCGGCACAGTGGAATCTGCAGTTCACCCAGCAACTGTTCGGTGTACAGCCGGCCGGCCGTGTGTGCGCCGCCGCCGTGCATGAAAATCCGCACGCCGCTCTGCGCCAGGCACTTGGCGGCCAGCAGGTACCACGGCAGGTGGCGCTTTTTCCCGGCGTAGGTGGGCCAATCGACATCCACTCTCAGAGATGGCGGGTTGAGGCGCTCGCGCAGGGCCTCGGTGAAGCCTGCGAGTTCCTCCGGGCTTTCCTCCTTGTGGCGCAGCAGCATCAGGAACGCACCGAGCTGGGAGTCCTCGACTTTCTCGTCGAGCAGCATGCCCATGGCTTCCCGGGCTTCTTCGCGCGTCAGGCTGCGGGCGCCGCGCTTGCCTTTGCCGAGGATCCGCACAAACGGCGCAAAGGGGTGTTCGGCGGGAGTTTCGGTGATCAACGGAGCAAAGTCGGTCATAAGCAATTCGTCGGCCTGGGCAGGCCCGCCAGCTTGGTGGCAAGTTTGGCGGGAGTGCCTTTGAACAGTCGGTTGAGGTGCAGGCTGTTGCCCTTTTCCGGGCCCAGCTTCAGGGCGGTGTACTTGATCAGTGGGCGGGTGGCCGGGGACAACTGGAACTCCTGGTAAAAACCCCTGAGCAGCTCAAGGATTTCCCAGTGTTCGTCAGTCAGCTCCAGCGCTTCGGCGCTCGCCAGGGCGTTGGCCACCTCGGTCGACCAGGCATCCAGGTCAACCAGGTAACCATCCTTGTCCAGCTCAAGGGTGTGTGTGCCTACGGTCAAGGTGTTCATAGCCAGGTGTTGACCTTGTCATGCTCGATCGACAGCTGCACAAACCCCGGGTAGTCGACACTCTTGGCCCACTGCGGCAACACCAGGCCGCGGGCCTGGGCATCTTCGGCCAGTACAAAGATGCCCAGGGCCTTGGCTTGCAGGGCCTGGAAGGGCGCGCTGCCGGCTTGCAGGGCATAGGTTGCATCGCCGCACAGCAAGATCACATCTTGCGCGCCACACAGGCGTAGGCAACTGTCCAGGCGGGTGTCGGAAAAAGGGGAGTGGGACAACACATGCAAGGTCGACATCAGAGGGTCATCACCTGGTCGTAACGGTCAATCATCTGGGAAATCTGTTCGCTGCTAAGTGGCTGCGCGCTATCAGGGGCGGTCAATCCACGCTCTGCCAGGCTGTGGCTGCAGGCGAACACGTCGTCGATGCCAAACAGCGAGAGTGCCTGCAGGTTGGCCGTCACATCCTTTTGTTGCACGGCCTTGGCATCTTGGGCGGTTGCCAGTTGAAACACCCCATCATCAAGAAACAGCAGGCCAATCGGCAAGTCGAATGCGCCGCCGGCCAGCACCACATCCAGCGCTTCTCGCGCACTGGGTCCGGACCACGGCGCCTGACGGCTGATTACCAACAAGGATCTGGACATTTCATGGCCCTCCAAAGCAGATCAGGCGGTCGGCATCCTGGATGGCATCATGCAACTGCCCAAGGCCTGACAGCGCCCACGGCGCATCCAGATTCACCGCACTGCGCTGGTAGCGCGCAGCTTCTTCAGCATTCAACACCCCACGGCGCAGCGCCGCAGCGATACAGACCACGCCATCAAGCTGATGCTTGCTGACGAAGGCGCTCCATTGTTGGGCGATATCCTGCTCATCCTGGGGCGCGACCACCGAATTGGCGGCGCTGTAGACGCCATCCTGATAGAAAAACAGCCGCACAATCTCATGCCCACCGGCCAGCACCGCCTGGGCAAACTGCAGGGCGCGGCGCGAGGAGGGCGCATGGGCGGCGGAAAAAAGCGCAATCGCGAACTTCATGGAACACTCTGTTGGCAAACCTTTGCCAATGATAAAGCCGCAGGCAACAAAAAGCCCGCCGAAGCGGGCTTTTTGGTAAGGCTGGGATCAGTCGTCGCGGCTCATGATGCCGAAGATCTGCAACAGGCTGACAAACAGGTTGTAGATCGATACATACAGGCTGATGGTCGCCATGATGTAGTTACGCTCGCCGCCATGGATGATAGCGCTGGTCTGGAACAGAATGCAGACCGAGGAAAACAGCACGAAACCTGCGCTGATTGCCAATTGCAGGCCGCTGATCTGGAAGAACATGCTCGCCAGCACAGCCGCCAGCAACACGAAGAAACCTGCAGTGATGAAGCCGCCGAGGAAGCTCATGTCCTTACGGGTAATCAGCACATACGCCGACAGGCCACCAAACACCAAGGCCGTCATGGCAAATGCCGAGCTGACCACTTCCGCGCCGCCCTGCATGCCCAGGTAACGGTTAAGGATCGGGCCGAGCAGGAACCCCATGAAACCGGTCAGGGCAAACGCCGACACCAGGCCCCAGGCCGAGTCGCGCAGCTTGTTGGTGAGGAAAAACAGGCCGTAGAAACCGATCAGTACCACGAAGATATTCGGGTAGCCGACACGCATCTGTTGCGCCACATACGCCATCACGCCGCTAAATGCGAGGGTGAGGGCGAGCAGGCCGTATGTATTGCGCAGGACGCGGCTAACCTCTAGCTGCTCAGCCTGCACGTTGCTATTAACTGCGTAATCCTGTTCGCGCATGGCGACACTCCTTCAGTTTTGAAACGTTCAGTCGCAAAGATCATAACAGACGCTCTGTAACAAGCTATGCAGAGAGTTTGACAGTGTGTTTCATTCGGGTATTATGGCGCCCGCTGAGACAGGATGGGCTACTATAATCCTGTGTTGCACAAGGGAAATTGGCAGAGTGGTTGAATGCACCGGTCTTGAAAACCGGCGAACGTTAATAGCGTTCCCAGGGTTCGAATCCCTGGTTTCCCGCCAAGATTCATACAAAAGCCCCGCTTATGCGGGGCTTTTGTGTTTCTGGGGTTCGGCTGTGGCTGGCTTGTATTTGCTCGGTGTTCCATAACTATTATGGAACCGTTCCATAACTTTTCTATTTTGACGGCTTCGTAGTGGCGCCGAGCCTTCTGTCAACGCACTTTGTGATTTCCTGATTGCTCTGCCCCAGCAGCAGGCTTGCGTTGCCGATATCCACGATTTCCGACGCCGCCTTGGGTCGAATATCTTGCAACTGAAACCCGCCGATCTTCGCGGCGAGCGTCGGATATCCTTGTTCGATAGTTTTCTCGCAAGCCATCTCTCGTGCCTTGTCCCAGCGCAAGCGCAACATCCCCTTCGTCATCCTTTTTCCATACTTTTTGATCAGCAGATCCTTGGAAGGGTGGGCGGCATTCCTCTCTGAAATTTCCCGAACTAGCCTGCCTCTTCTATTCCGCTGGCCGGCAGTGCGAGCCAGGACTGTCGGTGATTACGGCGCTGGCAGTAAGATCCACCTCTGCCAGCGCGCAATGGATCGTTAGGCAGTAGGTCTGACCCGGAAGGTCAGCAACCCTCCTGATGATAATGAGCTTCTCGCAGCGCTGCGCTCGAAAGAGTCCCACCTTTCTGACCGGGGAGTGGGGGCGTTAAGAGCTAACGGTCTCTGTTGATTAGTCAGGCGTCATAAGGACCGCCAGGGTCAGCTTGATGAACTCTTCGTTGCGGTCGATGGTATCCAGTGCACCACGCACGTTGTCGGCCATTTCGGTGCCGCCTTGCTGCTCAACCCAGTTCTTAAGCTCCATGATGGCTGCTTCAAGGGCGAGTTAGTTTTCGATGATTTTGGACAGCAGGGAAGGGAGTAAGTCAGCGTTCGGCATCGGTGTTCCTCCTTTGAGTGAACAGCGTAGGCTGATGATGGCGCAGATGTGCTTTTCGTGGAGGTCGATGGATTTCAGCGAGGGTTGGTTAACATAGAAAAACTCTAATTCACGCATACGGATTTTGGTGTTTACGCGATCAGTAGTGGAAGCAGGATAGCCTCCTGCTTCCACGAGTGGATTGCTAGTTAATTGGTTTGCTGATCAATCCCGGCCTGTAACGCCTGGCGATCACTGTGCCCGCCGACTCTCAGCGGTCCAAGGTTGAAGGCTTGATCCTTACGTATGGCGTCGTCCTGTTTCTGGGTCAATTCGTCCTTGGCGCCCAGCACCAGGTTGACCGGTGACTTCGACAGGTTCAGCCCGACATCCGCTCGGTAATCGCTGCCGGCCAACGTCGTTGCCGTCACCTTGGAACCACCCAGGTCGACCTTGCCCTGGTCCGCGCTGATCCGGGCGCCAGTCAGGTGGGTTTCGCCACTCACCTGCAGGTTGACGCCTTGCGTGCGGATGCCCGACGCTTGAGTGACGCTGTCTTTCACCACATGGCTGACGTCCAGGTTCAACGTCGGGGTGTAGGACGTGTTGCCGCTCTTGTCGCCGAACAGCACGTTTGCGGTGGTATTGGCCACCGAACTGCCGGTGGTGTTTTTGCCGCTGACGGCGTAGCTGTCAGTGGTTTTTGGCCAGGCCTTTTCCTTGAGGTCGGACAGGCGAGTACCCACGGCATCCTTCTTGTCCGCCAGGTAAGCCTTGGCCTTGTCCACGCTCGTACCGAAGGCGCCGCGGGGCTCGGGGTTCACGTCGTAGCTACCGCTGCGGGTGAGTTTTTCGCCCAGGCGTTCCTTGGCGTTACCAACGCTGTTGACCACGCTGTCCTTGGCCGAGGCCAGGTGCTCGGTGCCCTTGTCCACGGCGTTCTCGAGCTTTTCGCGATGCTTGTCAAACGCGCCCTCGGCCTTGGCTTGCACCTTGTCCTTGAGCGGGCCGCTGGCCTTGGCCAGTTTGTTGACCACGCCGGGCTGGTTTTTCTCGACATCAAGCTTGGCGTCGACGTTGACTTGGGTGCTGCTGACTTGATCCTTGCGGCTCTCAATGACGAGGTCGCCGCCGACATTGCCACTGACCTGCTCGGCTTCAATCCGCGCGCCGGCCAGATGGGTGTCACCGGCACTGTTGATCACCACCTTATTCGCCTTGATCAGGCTGTCGTGCTGGGTGGTGCCTTGCAGGTGATCCACGTCGACCTTGGCCCGCGCATTGATGCCGTGCTGGGTCTTGGGGGTGTCGTGTCCACCGGCGTCGGCCAGGGTGGTTTTGCCGCCGCTGCCGCCTGCGCCCAGGGTCACGCCCCAGCTGTTATGCGCCTGGGTCGATTGCGCCGACTCTTGCAGGATGCCGCCGTTTTGCGCATTCAGATTCACGCTGTCAGCCATCACCTGAGTCCCCTGCAGGTGGATCGCATCCGCCGCGTTGGCGCCGCTGGTGAGGCTCACCTTGCCGTTGCTGTGCAACTGCCCGACGCTAACGCCTTGGTCGTTTTCGGCGACTTTGCCGATGTTGAAGTTGGCGCTCAGGCTGCCGGTGGTGCCGCTGCTTTCAGCGCTGCTGGTCTTGCCGGCACCGACCGTCAGGCCGCCGCCCAGGTTGCTGCCGCTGCTCACATGAGTATCGGTGGCTGCTTGCAGGTTCAGCTTGCCGCCAGCGTTGAGGCTGATGTCACCGGTCTTCGCGGTGCTGCTGCCGACCTTGGTGCCTTGCAGGGTCATGTCGCCACCGCTGCTGAGCTGGATCGGGCCGTTGCCCTGCAGCGTCGCGACACGCGCCTGGCTGTCCTGGGTGTTAAGGCGCTTGTCGTCCAGTTGCACACCGGCACCGAGGTTGACGTTCGTACCGTTGCTGCCCGGCGCCGTGCCCACGGTCAATGAACCGCTGCCACGCAGGCTGTTATTGGTGCTGCTCTGGGTATCGCTGGCCTGGTTCAGCGCCAATTCGCCACCGGCTTTGAGGTTGACGCCGGCCTGGCCGCCGTTGAACTGGCTGCCTTCATAACGCGCGTCGCCTTGGGTCTCGATGTTCACACCCTGGGTCCCGGCGTAGCTGCCGACCACCGCCGTGCTGCTGGATTCGCGCACATCGCTGCTGCCGCCTGCGCCATTGCCGCGCACGTTCAAGTCTTCACCGGTGGTGGTGTAGACGCGCACGCCCACTTTGGCGTCAACGCTTTGCTCGCTGCTGGTGTGGGTGTTGGCGGCCGCCGTGGCGAGGTGCTCGCCGGCATTGATCTTCAGCCCGCCCTCACTGGCGCGGTACTGGGTGCCTTCATCTTTCACGGTGTTGGCGACATTGACCTGCACCGTGCCACCGCTGAACTGGCTGACCACGGCGGTACTGTCCTGCTGTGTGCGGGTCTTGTTGGTATGGCCGACTTCCACATCGAGCCCGACATTCGGTTGCTCGAAGGCATCCAGCAGGCCGGGCTGATGGAATTTGGCCTGGGCCACGCCGTTGACGGCTTTTTCGATCGGCCGGGTGATGCCTTTGTATTCAACATTGGCGCCGACGTCGGCGGTCCAACCGTTCTCTTTGTGGGTGCCGGTCTCGGTGTTATGCGCCGCCTGGTTATCGACCTGCGCCGCGTTGACCTGCAACTCAGAACCGGCCTTCACCTGCGCGCCCTGGCTGGTCAGGGTGTTGCCGGCGTTGATCGTCAGCGTGCCGGCCGACGCCACGCTGCTGGTTTGCGCGGTGGTTTTGTGGCTGGTGTCATTGCTGCTCTGGTGGCTGAACTGCGCACCATTGCCGGCTCGGTCCAGGCCGCCGGTGTAATACACGCCGCCAGCGGTGGTGGTGGTGTCGGTTTGGCTCCGGGTGCTGTCATCGGTCGCCAATAGCTCGACGTTTTTGCCGCTCACGGTCGCATCGCCCTGGGTCGCCTTCAGCTCGGAACCCTTGATGCTAACGTCGCCACCGGCCGTGACGGCCAGGCTGCCGCCGCTGAGGCTGGAAGCTTGCTGCTGGGTGGTGTCGGTCTTGCTGGCGTGCTGCTGGTCTGCATAGTTCACACCCGCGCGGTACTGACGCGTGCCGTCGGCGGTCTCCTTGGCGTAGCCATCGAAACCCCGCGTGTGAGTGCTGGTAGTGGTGTGAGAGGTGTTTTCAGCCGACGCGACTTTGATGTCACCCTTGGCATTCGCTTGCAGTTCGCCTGCCGCAGAGACCTTGGAGCCGCTGACGCTGATGTCTTTGGCGCTTTGCAGTTTGAGGTTGCTGTCCGAGCGCAGGTTGCTGGCGACGACGGTGCTGTCCTTGAGGTTCTTGCGGCTTTCATCCTTGGTGATACCGAAGAACTTGCTGTCGTTGCTGTAGCTATTGTCGTGGGAGGTGTTTTGCACGCCGTCGATCACCAGCGAGCCTTTGTCGCTGATGACGCTGGCCTGTCGGCCACCACGCGCCTGGCTGCCGTTGATGCGCACGTCGTCCGCCTTGACGATCAGCTTGCCATCGGCGTTGACCTTGCTGCCGGTGTTCAGGGTCTTGCCCTTATCGCCATCGCCGTTCTTGCCGAAGAAACTGCCGCCAGTCAGGTCGCCGGAGTAAGCGTTGTCACTGCTGCGCTGGGTACGGCTGGCGCTGGTGATGTCGACTTGCCGAGCGGCCAATTGAATGTCGCCCGCAGATTTCAGTTCGGCGCCTTGCAGTTGCAGTTTTTGCTGGCTGGTCAGCTCCAGGGCTTTGCCGGCCTTGAGGCTGCTGGTGACGCTGCGCTGTTCGCTGCTGGAATTGTCCCAGTTGGCTTTCCACAGGTGCTTGCGGTGGTTGCCCTGGTCGCGGGTTTCGTGGGTTTCGGTGGCGGCGCTCAGTTGCAGGTCGGCGCCGCTGTTGATGCGCAATGCGTCGCCTGCTTCGACCTTGCTGGCCTTGATCTGGGTGTTGGCGCCGGACAACAGCGTGGCCTGTTGTTGTGCGACGACGTTGTTGCCGTGCTGACGCGAGTCCTTGTCGGTGGTGGTGCGGTCATAGGTTTCGTAGGTGAACAGGAAGTTGCTGTTGTTCCACTGCTCACGTTTTTCCTGAAGTTTTTTGCTTTCCAGGCTGCTGAGGGTGAGGTTGCGGCCGGCGTCGAGCTTGACGTTGCGCCCGCCGACGTCGGTGGCGGCGAGGTTCAAGTCTTTGGCACTGTGCAAGTCGACATCGCCCTGGCGGCTCTGCACACCGGCGCGGGTGGCGTCGAGGCTGTTGGCGTAGACCTGGCCGCTGATATCGAGGTTGCCGGCCGAGCTGACCTTCACCCCATCACGGCCCGCGACTTGCACCGCACCCACGCGCACCCCGGCACCTTCGGCGGTGCTGATGATGTTGATACGGCCGGCCTGCATTGCCCCGAACAGGCGGGCGTCGATACGCTGGTCCTGGGCTTTGCTCGCCGGGTCGACCTGGCGCACCTGGCCGCTGGCGTAGTCGACCTGATTGCGGCCGACCGTGAGGTTCAATTGGTCACGCGCACTGAGGCGCCCATCGCTGTCGATACGCGGCGCGATCAGGTTGATCGAACCCGCACCGTTTTGCAGGCCCTGGCCTTGCACCGTCAGTTGGCCGCTTGCATCGCGAGTGTTCAAGCCTTGCAGCTTGCCGTCGTTGAGTTCAGGGCGGCCCACTACCAGGTTGGCATTTGGGGTGTTGATGAAACTGCCGCCGTTGACGGAAATGCCATTGGGGTTGGCCAGCACATAATCGGCAGCCCGGCCAAAAATCTCCTGAGCGCCGTTGATGGCCGAGGCGTTGCGGCTCACCACTTCGTTGAGGATTACGCTCGCCGCCTGGCCCTGGAACTGCGGGTTGGCCGCCAGCTGCCCGGCGAGTTGCGATTGACCAGCCTGCAAGGCGTTGTTCAACACCACTCCCTGGCGGTCAACGTTGTAGTCCAGGAACTGGTTATGGGACAGGCCGCCGGCATTCGGCGCGACGATGTTGACGATGGGCACGCCGCCCTGGTTTTGCAGCTGCGGCGTACCGCCAGGCCCTTCGACGACGGTTAAGCCACCGGCCAGTACCAGCTGCGGTAGCAGGAACAGGCTGGCGATGGCCCAGCGCAGTTTGCCCTGGGGTGAAAGGTGAAACGTATGGGTGTCAGTCGGCATAAATAAATTCGCTCTGTGTTGGCTGATCCGCGACGTGCGTTGTTCGTTGCAACGCTGCTGTGGTGGTCAGGTACGGCGGTAAACTCAGGCTAAACAGGTGTTGCTCAAATCTGCACGCTAAGGCGCGTCAGCCAGACCTCCCGCTCCTGGCCAAACCCTGTGGGCGTGTTGAGGTTGCGTTGGTAATCGAGGTCCAGTTGCACGTTTTTCCAGCTCAGGTTGAGCCCTGCACTGGCACCGCTCAGGCGCTGGCTTTGAGCGCCGTGTTCGCGCTTGATCCAGCCGTTGTCCAGGCCCAGGCGCGGGGTGATTGTTACCGGCAGGTCGCTGGTGAGCGGCAGGCGCAAGGTGTTGCGCCATACCGCGCCGATGGCCCCGGACGCGATGTTTTCGCGGTAGCCACGCACCGCCGAATCGTCGGTGCCCAGCAGTTGTTCGATGGCAGGCAACGCATCCGGGCTGTATTGCGCCGACAGCTGGCTCTGCCACTGCCACGGTTGCCCCAGCCATTGGCCGTTGCGCCATTGGGTGAGGTTGGCGCGGTACTTATGGAATTGCGCCTGGGGCAGGTT
This sequence comes from Pseudomonas sp. WS 5010, assembly GCF_012985565.1. Taxonomy (NCBI): domain Bacteria; kingdom Pseudomonadati; phylum Pseudomonadota; class Gammaproteobacteria; order Pseudomonadales; family Pseudomonadaceae; genus Pseudomonas; species Pseudomonas sp. WS 5010. Next base: position 954,353 of record NZ_JAAQWQ010000001.1, read on the forward strand.
TTTTTGCGTGTGGTCAGCATCACGGTCGGCGCCGAACCATGTCAGGCCTTGGGCGTAATTGACGTCGAGGTTCCACACTGCGCTGTTGAGCCAGAACAGATTCAGGCCAGCCTCGGCCACTGTCAGCGTCGGGCTCTGGATGCCTAAGCGAACCTTTTGCAGGTAGCTGTCGACGTCTTTGTAGGCCAGTTGCAGGTTGGCGCTGAGTTGATGGCCCTGGTCGCGCCACAGCACGCGGTCGGTGCGCAAACTGACCTGGTCGGTACGGCCGCTGTTGTAAAACGTGGCGCGGCTGAGCTTGTACGGCGAGCGGTATTCGTTGTGGCTGGCGAACAGGCTGTAGGTCCAGTACCCGTAAGGGATGGAATAAAACAGGCTGTTGCTGCGGCTGTAGCGCGGCCCGTGATTGAGCGTGTCGCTGAAGCTCAGGTTGAGCGAATCGTTGAGCGTGAGCGGGCTGTCCAGGCTCAGGTTGATGGCATTGCGATCACGCCCCGTGCCGGCGCTGCCGAGGTTATCCACTCCAAGCCCCAGCCCCCAGCGTGACGCCGTGCTGCGCGAGCGCAGGATGATGCGCGAGGCGCCAGCTTCACTGCCAGGGGCGATGTCGGCGGTGAGGTCCACCGAACGCAGGCGGTTGAGCTGGTCCAGGCCTTGTTCCAAATCGCGCAGGTTCAGCGGCTTGCCGAGCATCCCGGGGAACGCGCCGCCTAACGACACCGGCAGGCTCTGGTCGGCCAGTTCGATGGCTTCGAGGTAGCCCTCTTCGACGTGAATATCCAGCGACTGCCCGGCCGCTGGCGGGCTGATCAGGTACGGGCGGCTGGCGATATAGCCGGCTTGCACATACAGCTGGGTGATCTCGGCCAGCAGGCGGTTGATCTGGGTGACGCCCATGCACGGCGCCACGTAGGGTTCGATGCGTTGGTTCAGCTCAGCCTTGCTGAACAGCGTGACCCCGGCCAGGCGCGTGCCACTTAGCGGCCAGCAGCGTTCATCCTTGGCTATGTCTGTTGGCAAGGCCGGCGTGGCCGCTTGCGTACTGAAACTACCGCGTTGCAGCTGCCGTTGGCGCTGCTCCAGGTGTAATTGCTGCAAGTCGCGCTGCTGTTGCTGCTGCAAGCGCAGCGCTTCCTGGCCCGCTTGCCGCCCATCGGCGGCGGCCGGCAGCGCGCACAGGCAGAGCAGGGCGACGCCCAGGCTCTGGATACAACACAGGCGTTGGGTTGAGGGCTGATTCGGCACTCGACATCCTTAACGTAGAAATACACACAATCCATACCCCTAGCCAAACGGTAAACTCAGGGATCTTGCACAGTTGAGCCATCATTAAACTGTCTGCTACATCAGTTGTAGGATTTTTTACGTAAAACGTGGGGAATGCAGCGTTATTCACAAAATAAATGCACAGAGGTGGTGCGGGAGGGCCAGGCGATAACTCCTTGGGCGTTTCATGAGGCGATTTTTACCCTCATTCTGCTGACTCACCGATCAATCCTACCTTTCAGACGTATTTACCCCTTTGCCTTTTACAAATGCCGCTGGGGGGCCATAGGACAAACGCCACGAATCGTGGGCAATTTGGTAGTTTGTGTGCTGGTCGGCAGGACGTCGGGGCGGGGAGTAAATCATTTCCGCAACCTGATGTGCACCCCTTGAGTTATGGAGCTTTTAGCGTATCGAAATATGGAGGGATACGAAAGCGCTAAAAAGGTTAACTTGCTGAATTTAAAGAAAAAATCGCCAGCCTTGAAAGTCGGCGAACGTTAATAGCGTTCCCAGGGTTCGAGTCCCTGGTTTCCCGCCAAGATGCAGATAAAAGCCCCGCTTATGCGGGGCTTTTGTGTTTCTGGGGGGCGGCTGTGGCTGGCTTGTATTTTTATGGAACCGTTCCATAACTTTTCTATTTTGACGGCTTCGTAGTGGCGCCGAGCCTTCTGTCAACGCGCTTTGTGACTTCCTGATTGCTGTGCCCAGCAGCAGGCTTGCGTCGCCGATATCCACGATTTCCGACGCCGCCTTGGGTCGAATATCTCGCAACTGAAACCCGCCGATCTTCGCGGCGAGCGTCGGATCTCCTTGTTCGATAGCTTTCTCGCAAGCCATCTCTCGCGCCTTGTCCCAGCGCAAGCGCAGCATCCCCTTCGTCATCCTTTTTCCCTGCTTGTTGATCAGCAGATACTTGGAAGGGTGGGCGGCATTCCTCTCTGAAATTTCCCGAACTAGCCTGCCTCTTCTATTCCGCTGGCCGGCAGTGCGAGCCAGGACTGTCGGTGATTACGGCGCTGGCAGTAAGACCCACCTCTGCCAGCGCGCAATGGATCGTTAGGCAGTAGGTCTGACCCGGAAGGCCAGGAACACCGGGCCGAATGGGAAGGTACTGACTTCCAGCTCATCCAGTGGGTTGAGCGTGTGTGTGCGACTCCCAGCATTGCTGTAGATCACATGGCTGCTCGATACGGCGATGTTGACCTTGCCGGCGGCCGCCTGGATCAGATTCACCCTGAACCCTTCAGTCACGTCATCACCAATGGTGAGCGTGACGTCTGTATCGCTGATAACCAGAACCGACTTACCTGAGTCCACCATGGTCAGTGGTCTGCTGCCGGTGATGGAGACGTTGGTGTGTACGTGGCCCCCGGCGTGGTAGCTGACCATTCGTGGGTCTGCGAAGACGCGGGCGAAGGCGCCGACATAATTGACACTGGCGCGCATGTCATCGAATTGCTCGACCACGTAGGTGCCGATGCTGCCTGATACTTCAGCGTTGGGATCCAGAACCCATTTGCGTCCTACCATCAGCCCGATCTGGGTGTTGGCACGTACGCCGGCACGCATCTCTTCAAGGAACAGCTGACTGATCTGGCCACCGCCCTTACCTTGGACATAGGTAAACCGCGCAATGGAGTGGCTGTCTCCAGTAGGGCTGCCCTGGGAGGTGTCGACCTTGTAGTCGACAAAGTCCGCCGAGACGGTGGTGGTCGTTGTGTTGGCGTTTGGCGCCCAGGTGAAATCCAAGACCCTGCCGGTTTTGACCTGCTCTAACGAGGTGGTGGTTTGCGAGGTGGTAGTAGAGCCTGACTGCTTCAAATCATCGTTCATGTTACTCATCCTTAAGTGAAGTGCTTATGAGTGCAGGCCGAACTGGCCCGAAGCGTATGATCGCCGTCATAACGCCACTTTTGCTACAAAACCCTGTTGTCTTACTTGATCCGTATGGAACTGTCACCGCGCTCGAGGTGTGCCCAGATCGGCTCTTCGAGTAGTTCGTGTTCTGCATCTTCACCGGCGGCCATGCGTTTTCGTACGGCTACGTTGTGCTCTCGGATTTCCTTGAGGTTGGCCGTGATGGTGCGCTTGTCGGGAGAGAACACGGTTTTAGTGTCGATGAAGTCGTCCGGGATATCGTCCTCTTTATCGACGATGATCTTTTCGGGCGCTAGAGCCAAAGTGATCGTGAACAAGGGCCGCCTGATCGTTTTTATATCGGTGGCCTCCATGTTTTTGCGCAGGTACTCGACGAGCTTGCCGACGGTGTTCTTCCTGGCGTCGGCCATCGCTTGGAGTTCGGCGAGTTTGCTGGTGACCTAATGATCTTGGACACTTCAATCGGGCGCTATGATAGCGCCCAAATCTGAGGTGTCTGGATATGCGTCAATCGTCTTCGAGTGAGTTCAAACTCAAGGCTGCCAGCATGGTGCTTGATGAGGGTCAGCCGGTTACCGAGGTCTGTGCCAGCCTGGATATCGGCCCCACTGCTCAACCCAGTTTGTAAGCTCCATGATGGCTGCTTCAAGGGTGAGTTGGTTTTCGTTGATTTTGGACCGCGGGGAGGGGGGCAGGTCTGAGCTCGGCATCGGTGTTCCTCCTTGGAGTGAACAGCGTAGCAGTTGGTGTTTGGTACGCCTGCTTTAGGGGTTTCTCCTTTCGATCAATGGCAGCCTCTCACCGACACTCCGTTTTAGGCGGTTCGACGCCCTTTCCAGTAATCGCTTACCATGGCTCACGGACTTTAATTTTCAATCATTAAATGGTTCTGAGTAATGAAAGGGTTTATATCCAATGCCCTCGTATTGACATTGCTCTATGCACTTTCAAATGGAGTGTCCGCTGAAACACCGAGCACAGCGAGGCGGAGGGTATCAGGTAAGGCCAAGGTGATTTCCTTTTCGAGTGATGGCATTTAGCCAAGATCCTAGCTCAGTAATTTGAGATATCAAATCTCGGCCCTGCATTTCAGCTGCCAGAATCGCTCCTGTTTTTGGAGACTCTCGATGACCGCTTTTGGCCGATTTCTGCCGGTGACAACCGACTGAAAACGGCCAATAGCTGACACTCCGTTTGTCTACAAATCCAGGAGCGCTTCACTGCGTAGCCGATGAAACGACTACTTTTTAAAAACTGCTAATCTTTCACTTCCGTTGATTAAAAGATCGCTTAAAACTCTGATTGATTGACATACTAAATATGGCTCGGTCAACTGTGAAATCTAATGTGTCGGATACGGCGATTAGTGACCTTAATTCTTCAGGGAAGTCTTCGATGCTAGCGCATACCGTTGGAATCAAATATCGAAAGTAGTCTCCAATTTCCGCGTCTCCCTCATAACCAATCGGATTGTCTTCGCTGGACACGTAATCTTCTAGCGCGTGATAAACATAGAAGCCTTTTATTGATGGAAGTGAATACTCCGTGAGCTCTTGATAAAAGTTCGAACTCTCTAAGACTATGCGTTCCATTTCGTCGCGCGACGAGGGTTTGAGGTGCCTGCGAAACCTATATATATCTAAAAGAGTTCGACCTTCCTTGTTTTTTGGATAACTTTGAAACTCACGCGACTCTTCCCACATAAACTCATTTATACTGTCGAGTTTTTCCTCTAGCTCTGGAATAGCCAACAAGCTCGAAGGGATAGGGCCGAAACAGTTATTCACCATTACAGCTATACGCCCATGTCGATCCATGGCGAACCACGTGAAGATAGTCCCAAAACTTGGCTGCCAATCTTTATCTAACGGCATTACTTCACCTCTGGTAAAACGTGTATATCGCCTGAGATTATTATCGCCAGTGCTGGATTGGCCCTGTTACAGAAACTTTACTGATCCAGGATCCTACCCTGTGAACTATTACCAGCGCTAGATATTTACTGACGGGATGGGGCAGTGGCATAGGCCTCTGGGTCAATTCGACGTCAGTTTCAACAGGCTCGTGCCTAACGTCCACTTTTTCCTGCTTTTGCACGGTATGATCAACGTCAGCTTGCGGCCAATAGGAGCCGCTGGACAGCTTGGGCAGGTGTTGTCGTTCAGCGTTTGCCTTCAACGTTCGCGGGTTCGCACTGGGTTGGGGCAAAGAGAGCATAGCGGCGGCCTTTTCTCTCTCCCGAAGTGCGCGTGTACAGTCTGTCCTGTTATGCTGATTCAGCCGTCCGGCGTGTAGATAAGATGCTATACGGCAGTAAGTGACAGGTATGTTGGCTGATTGATAATTAGGGAAAACTGAGTATGCGTCGTTTAATAGCCAACGGGTTTGTGTTTGTCAGCATTGCTATACTCTGTTGCAGCTGCACATCTTATTCGTCCCAGCCGACAATCAACGAACCCGTTGAACCCGAAACACAAGAAATTATCTCCAGCTTCAGTTACGCAATAAATTCTCCATGGAAAGACAGTCGCTTCGGCAAGGACGCATACGCAGCGACACTCAACGTTATTCCCGGTGCACAGGATAAGAACTCCAGCCTTGCCGCCCCGAGCCTGCCAGCATTAGAAATAAAGATCTCGGAGTTCTCATCTGGCGGCGCTTGCGGACAAGATTACTTGACGGGGCTGAGTCTGGGTTTGATCCCCAGTTGGTGTACGCGGACAAACCTTTTCAAGTTTGATTTTATATTGAATAAGGACCAGCGCTTTTGCAGGCAGAAAACCTACTCGATAAACTCCACGTCGTTTTCACATCTGACGATGATTCCGTTTGCACTTCTCAATACGGGCAATCAGCCATTGACGCTCTATCAGGCGACGCTTAAAGATTTTCTTCGCAGAGGTCAATGTGCGACGCGTTGAGAGGCTGCTTTTGGCCGTTTGCTGCCTATCATGAGGTCCGCAATCGGCCAAACGCGTACGTTTATATCAGTAGGGGTCATGTAGCAACGTAGACAAGAACCGGCTGGAGGCAAGTGAGCGGCGGTGCCGAATCAAGCATGTCGGTAGGTTCACACCATGGATAGCTACGACCTTGAAGCCAGTCCATTATTTTTCGCATATGCTGGGAAGGACACTCCAACATGTGTTCGATGGTAATGGACAGCTGAGTGGCCAAGCCGCTTTGCGGTGAAAAGATCCAATGATATTCCCCGCAGCCTACACGTAACTCCCCAGTCGCTTTTGTTGACATGCCAACCAGCCATTTGCACTTATGAACATTGGCGTCGGGCTTTGGAGCGTCACCGAGGCAGAATGTATAAACGTTCTCATATTGCAGGCTAAAGCTGCGTACTAGTACTTCAGCAATATCTTCGCGCCCCTGGACGTTGGGAGGAAAAAGGACGTTGCCTCTCTGCACTAGCACGTTAAGAGCTGCGTCTAGACTGAAAGCATGTTGCAATAAGTCAGGCCGATTTCCGTCCTTACCGAAGATGTAGCTCTCAATCGCTCTGGTGGCATTTTTCATGGACAAATCCTAATGCTGCTACAGATTGGCGAATCTGGATTCCGCGTGAATTATGGGTTAACCGAAACTTCCCCCTTCGCGGAATTTGGTACATCGAACATCCTATCGAAGACCCACTGAAACGCCAGCGCGTAAAAGAAGAAGAAAACGAACAGCCCCAGATCGGTGACCAGTGCAGCCCACCAAGAAATCTCCAGCCACCATGCCACCAGTGGTACCAACATTAGAACTAGCCCACCCTCAAAGCCCAGTGAGTGCAGCAAGCGTCTGCCCAACGTGCGAGCACGCTGTGGCTGACGCGCTTCCCAGAGTTCAAAAGCGTAGTTAAACAGCACGTTCCACAGCAGCGCGCATACAGATAACATCACCGACAGCGCACCCGCATGGGCCAAACCTTCGTCGTATATCAACGAGATGCTAGGCGATAGCACCGCAACAGCGATTGATTCATAGAGGATGGCTTGAAGAATTTTTCGCGAAGGTCCTTGCATGGTTTTTTCCCAAGGGTGGCGAGATCGAATACCTGCGACGGTATCGCTGCGTACACACCAAGAAAAATGAGATAAATTAAATATTCATCAATTCAATTCATCTAGGGAACGATGCGTGTTTTCGACTCTTCCGCTGAACGCGCTGCGCACCTTCGAGGCGGCTGCGCGACTGGGTAGCTTTAAAGCGGCAGCTGAGGAACTCTCAGTCACCCCCGCGGCCATTTCCCACCAGGTCAGGATGTTGGAAGCCCGCCTCGGAGCGATGCTGTTCAAGCGAGCTGGACAAGGCGTCGCATTGACCGAAGAGGGCGAGTTGCTATATCGCCAGACTCACCGCGCCTTGTTAGACATTCGCCGCAGCCTGGAGGCTTTTTATCCGGACACCGTTCCCCAAACCCTAACCATTTCCACTACGCCGGGCTTGGCCGCTGCCTGGCTAATTCCACGACTGGGTGGTTTCTATCGAAGCTTTCCACAAGTCAAGGTGCGGGTCGATACAGGTAACGAACTAGTCGATCTACTGCGTGATTCCAGTATCGATGTCGCTATTCGTTCAGTCAGCCGCGACGACCCGAAGTTGTTCTGTCAGGAGCTAATGAAAGAGCAATTCTCTGTTTACGGCGCCCCAGGCCTGGTGGCCTCGTTGAATGTAAATCAGATCGAACTGATCAACTTACACTGGAAAATTCCGGGAGCATTCTCAATCAACTGGGAAAGCTGGTGCGCGGCCGCAGAATGCCAGACCTGGCTTGAAACGGCGCAGATGCGTGAGTTCGACGATGAGTATTTTGCCTTGAGCGCTGCGATTGCTGGTCATGGGCTGGTGCTGGCAAGCAATGTACTGGTAGCCGACAGCCTCAGGCATGGAGAATTAGTGGCCTATAGACCAGAAGTAAGCCTGCTTGGTCCGCGTTACGTTGCGGTGTGCGTGCCAGGACGGGAGCGGCAGGTGCCTGTGAGTGCGTTCCTTATGTGGCTGGCAGGAGCCGCTCTGCAGGACGGCTGACGATACTCGGCCTACACTTTTTTGAGCGCGGACATACGACAAGTCTCAGGACTCGTGTGCTATTCGGGAGCTTGTGTTCTGTCGGCAGGACGCCGGGAGGGGGGCAAAACAGTTGAGTAGGTAGCACGTTGAACCGCAAGGGTATCAGCTAAACAATCGGCGCAATCACTACTTATTTTACAACGGGGCAATGAGCCATTAGCACATCTGTGCTAATTCCCCAGTAAGGGCATCAATGCTAACTTTTTTACTTTGTTTTTATTGTGAAAGAGGTTTTATGTTTAATCGCATCTCGAAGGTGTTGCTGGTTGCCACAATAATTCCGGTTATCTTGCTTGTTAATGGTTGCCGGGTGATTGCTCAGGAGCGATGGGTGGGAAGGTCAGATCAGGAAGCCTTGAACCTATTTGGTAAACCAGCAGCAGTCAAGAAGGTGAAGGGCGCGAATGGAGAGGAACTTATTGTCCTGACATGGGAGAAGTCTTCAAGCTGGACCAATACCGAAGCTGCAGGAACCTCGATGAATCATACCGGTAACGGCATGGTGTACACGGAGTATTATGAAACTGTAGGGCACAGTTCTGATTGTACGATTGAGGCCACCGTCAACCCGTTTGGCAAGATTGTGGATTTCAAGATTGATAATGGCCGTATAGTCAGTAATAAGTGTAAAAATATTCCTTACGTCCCTGGTTACATTCCGCCGGGGTTCTAGAGTATCTGCTACATCTTTACGGGGTCGAGCATCCCGCACCCTGTTACAGAGCAACAACTAAGGATGGTGATCATGAATTACAAATGCCTGTTGCCCATGCTCCTGCTGGCTGGTTGTGTTTCCCAACCTAATCACCAAGGTATCAATTGGGGGGAGGGAGCCTGCCCAAAACCCGCTCCAGAAAGCATCTCCGCCACCCATCATCTGGTGATTGAAGACGGTAAGACGCTGAAGTGCCAGATCCGTCCTTATGTCTGGAACATGGCTTGCCAAGGGATCGTTGACGGGGAAACTGAAGGTGTGGTTTGCCAGGATAATGGGGGGAACCAGATGATTTTCCTGTTTGACGACAAAGGCGTGCTTACTACGCATCGCAGCTTGAAGGCAGGTTAGGGGGGGCCAGCTGTTCCAGCCAGTCATCTCAAACCTGGAAAAACCGTCAATAAAATGCGGCGCCTGTTATGACGATGCCTTTCGTATTGCTGGTTTTATAAATCTTGACTAAACCCTTATTGCTGTCGCCACTGGAGTGACATATTTTTATTGCCTTATTTAGCTCTGGCTCAAAAATCTCAATGCCGCGGCAGCTATTTCTACCGCCAGGGGATTGTGTATATGCCGTTGTGTAAGTGCTTTGAGTTCCGTCGGATAAATAAATTAAAAGTGAGAGCGGAATTTGTAGTGTTAGCAGGCACACTAAAAATAATGCCAGTGGAAGTGCTGTAATCTTTTTTAGGGTGTTTATGAGGTTTCCAGACAATATGTCTTTTTTAAAGATGATAAAGCCTAACGAGCTTATAGCTGCCAAGATTAATGAGCTGGTGATATAGATTTTTTGAAAGTTCGGCTTGAAAAAAATCACTGAATAAATATGGCTACGCCATGCGAAAAGCAATGAAATAGTCAGCATCGTTCCAAAAATCATAGGCACCAAATAAAGGTACGAGTTCTTTTTCAATTTTGCTGCTCTCTATCCTCGGTGCCAGAATTATAGGCATCTTGTGCATTAAGTTTCCTCCCGCAGATCGCTCGCCACGAGTCCATGAACCAGTATCTCGCGATCTTAACAGCGTTGATTTCCTGAAACAAAATGCCGCCCATCATACGGGGGAGACGTTTTATCAAAGTAGTTCAGGCAGCTATGGTTGCGGCGCGCACCTGCGGGTTCCGGAATCCAAGCCTGAGTAACCTCTACCGAAAGCGGCCGGATTTCGGGCTCACATGCCCAGCGTAGGAATGGTCACCTCGCCACACTCTATGAGTTGGCCAGCGGTCAGTTGAAGCACATCATTGGGTTTTGCGGCGTACCCGGCAATAAAGCCGATGGCCACCAAGGCGATACAGAGCAGGGATCTTCTGAAAATCATTGGGAATTCGCTGAGTTGTTGGTGTGAAAACATGCAGCACTGATTCCCGATTGTGCAAAAGGTTCCTGGCGGGCTGGCTCTGCAAGGCGCCTCTTACGACAGCAGCACCACACGAGCACTCTCGAACAGCACGGGCCGTACAAGGATTTTGTAGCTGTCAGCATCGAACGACTGCGATGGCAAGGCCGGCGCCAATCGGGCCTCGGCCTCGCAGGCGTAAGTCCCGATGTACCGCCAGTTATCCACGACGTGGTATTGCTCCAACTGGCCATGGCGTTCGTGCAGTGCAATGGCGGCGGGGTATGGCCAGCGATGGACGGCCCAGTGGGCCAACGCCTGCAGCAAACGCTCGGTGTGGGCTGCATGGGTTTCATCGCCCCGGCATGCCCCGGCGCATTTACGGATCTGCGCACGGAAACAGCCCTTCGCGCTGGGTGGTTCTATACCCAGCAGGCTATGGCAGAGGCGGTGCTCGTCGGCGAGCAGGATCAACGCTTCGATTGCCATGCGTCGGCTGCGAAACAGCCCGTACAACTGCGGCCCCTCGGCCAGCGCGGTGGTGTCGATGATCTGCAGTTTGCCCCCGTGCAGGCGTAGCGAGCACAGGCGGCGCTGCCGGCGCAGGCGCTTGTTCTTCAAAGGCTGCATCTCTTTGATCAGGCGCGACTCCAGCAACAGCGCACCGATTTCTCCCGCGGTTTGCTGATATTCGATCCGCTGTGCCTGGCGCAACATGCGCGCTTCTTCGGGGGTACGCAGGTGCGCCAGCAGGCGGCTGCGGATATCGACACTTTTACCGATGTACAGCGGCATCGATTCACCTTGCGCGTAGAAAAAATACACGCCGGGCGCACGCGGTGCCGCCTCGGCCTGGGCGCGAAGGTGGGCAGGGTATTCAAAGGGTGGGGCGGGGAGAGTCGGGCGTAGAGGCATGCCGGATATAGTGCGGCATCAACTGGCCGAAAGGGTTGCCGCCGGTCGGTCCAGTCTCGCGGCAGTCGATAGTGATCAGGCTTGCGGGGCCGATTTTAATGCGCTGATCGCCGTGGGAGAGGGGGCATGATACCTTTGCGCGCAATGTGGCTAATTGGCATCAGGGAGTGATGGAATGGAATACAACACGGCACTGCTGGTCGCTGCCGGGCTTAACCTGCTGGTGGCGCTGATGCATATCGGGGTCATCGTCAAAGGGCCGTCCTGGTATCACCTGTTTGGCGCGGGCGAGCGCTTTGTACGTGCAGCCAAGGCCGGTCGCCGCTTCCCGGCGGTGGTGACGTCGGGGATTGCCCTGGTGCTCGCCGCGTGGTCGGCCTATGCGCTGTCCGGCGCCGGAGTGATCGACCCCTTGCCCCTGCTGCGCCCTGCGTTGTGCGTAATCACACTGGTGTATCTGTTGCGTGGTCTGCTGGGCCCGTTCGTGTTGGCCGGCACGGGCCGTAGTACGCGCTTTATCATGATCAGCTCGGGGATTTGCGTGGTGTACGGGCTGGTGCACCTGGTGGGGTTGGCGCAGGTGTGGAATACCCTGGCCTAGGGCGGGCAACGCGTGCGCTGTCGCCGCCTCGGCCAGTTTTGCTGTACGGGCAACCAGGGCATCTCGGTGGTTGATTCTCGTCAACTCCATGCAGCACTATTCTTGCGCTTTTCAGGGCCGACGGGCGCAACTGTGTAGATGCCGTCACCATTTCCAGGGGAAAACCAATGAAGTACCTGCGCACCTTGAATGCCGCAATGGAACGCTTTGTGAGGCGGTTTACCCGCACGCAGTTCCTGTGCGCTGCCATTGCGTTCACCGCGCTCAACTTCTTATTGGACTACACCGTTGCTTCATATACCTCCCTCTACCTGTCCATGCTCAGCGGTTGGCTGTTTGCCATGGGCTTTGTGAAGTTCCCGCCTCAGCCATGATGTGTCTATTTGATCAATACCTGGAGCGATGGGACCTGACCGTCGATGGCGATGCATTCGCCTCGCGCAACGGCAATCTATTGCCTGTTCGCCAGGACGGTGTGCCGGCCATGCTCAAGGTCTCCCAAGTGGCCGAGGAGCAAGCCGGCAGCGTGCTGATGGCCTGGTGGGACGGTGACGGTGCAGCGCCGGTGCTGGCCTATGACGGGGAGGCCTTGCTGATGGTGCGTGCGCTGGGCTCGGCTTCGCTTGTACAGATGGCCAACGGCGGTCGCGATGAAGAGGCCACGCGCATCCTTTGTGGCGTGGCCGCGCGCCTGCATGCGCCACGGGCCAAGCCGATTCCCGCGCTGGTTCCCCTGGCGCGGTGGTTCGAAGCGCTATGGCCGGGGGCGGCGAGGCACGGCGGGATCCTTGCGCAGTGCGCCAGCACCGCCCGCGATCTGCTGGCGGCGCCCCAGGATGTCGCGGTACTGCATGGCGACATCCACCATGGCAATGTCCTGGATTTTGCCGCGGCCGGCTGGCTGGCTATCGACCCCAAGGGCCTCTACGGCGAGCGCGGCTTTGATTACGCCAACCTCTTCTGCAACCCCGATCAAAGCGCCCTGGCTCCCGAGTGCTTTGCGCGGCGGATCGAAGTGGTCGCCAAAGCCTCTGGAATCGAGCGGCGTAGGCTCCTGCAATGGGTGCTCGCCTGGGCAGGTTTGTCGTCGACCTGGATGCTCGAAGACGGTGAAGAGCCGGGAATCACCCTCGGGGTGGCGCACCTGGCGGCGGCGGCACTGGGCGGTGATTATCGTCAGGCTTAGTTGCACATAACAGAAAGGTAATCTTTAAGCTACCTTGGTGAAAGGGTCGGTTAGTTAATCTCAAGTCTGGAAAAATGACTTGAGAGATAAATCTGATGAACCTGTTGAAACTAAGTATTGCTGCATTGGCGTTGTCATTATCCACGGTCGCGTTCGCCACAAACGGCGGTGATCGTGGGTATGAGAAGTTGATGAGCGATAACCAGCAAGCCATGGCTGCTTATGCGCTAAAACAAGGTAAGGAACAACCCCAGGTCCAGGACTATCGCTATGGCATGAAACTGGACATCGCCAAGGTGGTCAACGTGACCCCTAAGATCAGCTCCTGCGACATCGTCCCGTCGCGCATGACTTACGAGGACTCGAGCGGCAAGCTCAACACTATCGAATATCAAGTCATGGGGCAGTGCCGTAATAATGGCCGCTGAAAGGTTGCCCTATGACTGCGCAGGCACCGTTGATTGACCGCGAGCTGGCGCAGCGTTTTCTGACATGCGCACGCTGTGCCAGCTTTCGCCAGGCTGCCCGTAGCCTGAATATCCGTACTGCAGAACTGCGCAAGCAACTGGCCCAGTTGGAGGGGCGGCTGGGTAGCCCGCTGTTTGTATTACGAGAAAATGCCCTACGCCTGACCCTCAAGGGGCAGCGCCTGCAAGCGCTGCTGATAGCGCGGTTTGGCGATGTTCAACCACAAGTGGGCGCCGTGCCTCAACCGCTGTTGCGTCTGGCCGTGGAAGACTCCCTCATGCACGACCTGCTGGCGCGTGAGGTGCTGGATTTTATGCGCAAGCACCCGGCAATGCAGTTGGAAGTCATCCCGCTGACGGGCGAGCCAACACGCCAGGCGGATGTCATGGTGTGGTTGGCGGATGCTGACCGTCCTCGTCCAGCGCCGGGGTTTGCCATGACCACGCCGCAACGTCTGGCGCGCATTGACTTCAGCCCGCATATGGCCAAGCGTTACTGTCGCGGCAACCGTTTGCCGACGCAAATTGCGCACTTGTCCGACTTTATGCTGGTGCAAGGCCGTACGAATGCGCCGGTTGCGGCGTTTGCACCCTGGAACCGCCTGGTCAAACAGCGCCAGCGCGCAGTGGCCCAGGTGCATTCCCAGGCGTGGGTGCAGGAGTGGGTCAGGCACAGTGCCTGTGTCGGTTTGTTACCGGACTACATCGGCCATTTGGATAAAAACCTGCTGGCCCTGACCCCCTTGTTTGGTGAGCCTATGGAACGGCTGGCATGGCTGTCCACGGCGCCCTTGACCGCTGAGCAACCCCATGTGCAAGCGCTGGTGGCGTTGATTCACAAAGTGTTCGAAGAACGGCGTGACTGGTTTGAAAGAGTCATCTAAGTTGGTATTGGTTTTAACCATTCTGAAATATTCGATGTGAATGCCTGTGTAACTTGTAATTCCCTTGTTTATAAGGTCCTTGTCGCGGTTAAAGGGCAAGAAATATCCATGGTCACAAAACTGTCTTGTGAATAAATCCAAAATGTCATTTGGTCTTTGGAAACTCCCCGTCGCCAAGTAATACTTAACGATAGTGAGGGGAAGTTGATGTCGATTAGTTATTCAAAGTGCGTTCGGTTAACTCAATTCAGCCTGGCGGTGGCGGGCAGCGTATTGGCCATTTCGGCGCAGGCAGGCACGGTAACCACCGATGGCGCCGATATTGTGCTCAAAACCAAGGGCGGCCTGGAAGTGGCCACTGCCGACAAAGAGTTCAGCTTCAAGCTGGGCGGGCGTATCCAGGCCGATTACGCCCGGTTTGATGATTACTACACCCGTAACGGCAACACGGCGGACGCCGCGTATTTTCGGCGTGCCTATCTGGAGTTTGGCGGTACGGTCTACAAGGACTGGAAATACCAGATCAACTACGACCTGTCCCGTAACGTGGGCAATGACAGCGCAGGCTACTTCGACGAAGGCAGCGTGACCTACACCGGGTTCAATCCGTTGAATGTAAAAGTAGGGCGTTTCTACACCGATTTTGGCTTGGAGAAAGCCACCAGTTCCAAATGGGTCACGGCCCTGGAGCGTAACCTTTCCTACGATGTGGCCGAGTGGGTCAACGACAACGTCGGCATGGGCGTACAGGCCAACGGCGTGGTGGGACAGATGGCCTATTTGTCCGGCAGTGTGTTCAGCGAAAACAACAACGACACTGACGGCGACAGCGTCAAGCGCTACAACCTGCGCGGCGTGTTTGCGCCACTGCACGAATCCGGCAATGTGTTGCACGTAGGGCTGCAATACGCCTACCGAGACCTCAAGGACGCCGCCATCGACACGCGCATCCGCTCACGCATGGGCATGCGTGGCGTCGAGACCAACGGTGGCAACAGTGCCGGCACCAATGGCACCCGCTCGGTATTTGGCGGGAGTGCGGCCCAGCAAGGCTTATGGCAGGACGACTCGGTGTGGGGCCTGGAAGGTGCTTGGGCGCTGGATGCGTTCTCGGTGCAGGGTGAGTACCTGCGACGGACCCTCAAGGCCGATGCAGCACAGAGTGACATCAAGGCCAGCGGCTACTACGCACAACTGGCCTATACCCTGACCGGCGAGCCTCGCATCTACAAACTCGATGGCGCCAAGTTCGACTCCATCAAACCGCAAAACAAACAAATCGGCGCCTGGGAGGTGTTCTACCGCTACGACGCGTTTACCGTCGAAGACGATAATGTCGTGGTCAGCACCAATGTGCGCCAGGTAGGTGACAGCCAGGGCAAGGCGCACACCCTGGGCGTCAACTGGTACGCCAATGAGGCGGTCAAGGTCAGCGCCAACTACGTCAAGGCCCGCACGGACAACGTCAGCAACACCCTGGGTGATGACACCGGTGATGGGGTGGTGATGCGCCTGCAATACGCTTTCTAAGCCACAGGTTCCGAAATCAGATGAGCCCCGGCGAGTCGGCGATACTGTCGACTGGTCTGCCGTCATCCCCTGTAGGAGCGGGCTTGCTCGAGAGGGCGGTGGTTCAGTCACCATTGTCGGCGGCTGATCCACCGCTATCGCCGGCAAGCCAGCTCCTACATTTGTTGTGTAGCGCAATCAGTCAATCCGCGGATGCTGTTGCGCCAGGTTCTGGCGCTTGGCTTCCAGCTCGGCGATCTGTTCGTCGAGGTCTTCGATCTTCTGTTCGATATTGTCGTGATGCTCCTGCAACAGCTCCCGTGCCTCTTCCATGTCCGACGCTGCCGGGGCCGCGCCGCGCAGGGGTTTGTTGGCGGTTTCCTTCATGGTCAGGCCGGTGACCAGGCCCACCACGGCAATGACCATCAGGTAGTACGCAGGCATGTACAGGTCGTTGGTACTTTCCACCAGCCAGGCCACGGCGGTCGGGGTCAGGCCGGCGATCAGTACCGAGATGTTGAACGCACTGGCCAGGGCGCTGTAGCGGATGTGGGTGGGGAACATCGCGGGCAGGGTGGACGCCATCACGCCGATAAAAAAGTTCAGCACCACCGCCAGCATCAGCAAGCCTGCGAAGATCAGCCCGAGCTTGCCGCTGTTGATCAGCATAAAGGCCGGAATAGCCAGGGCCAGCAGGCCGATACTGCCGGCGATGATAAAGGGCCGGCGCCCGACCTTGTCGCTGATAAAGCCGATCATGGGTTGCACGAACAGCATGCCGACCATGATCGCGATGATGATCAGCACCCCGTGGTTTTCGCTGTAGTGCAAGTTGTGCGTCAGGTAGCTGGGCATGTAGGTGAGCAGCATGTAATAGGTGACGTTGGTCACGGCCACCACGCCGACACAGGTCAGCAGGCTGCGCCAATGCTGAGTGGCGACCTCCTTGAACGATACGCGCGGGCCACGTGCCAGGCCTTCGCGGTCGCCCTGTTCAAGCTTTTCGACATGCTGTTGGAAGGCTGGGGTTTCTTCCAGGGCGTGGCGCAGGTACAAGCCGATCATGCCCAGGGGCAGGGCGAGGAAGAACGGCAGGCGCCAGCCCCACTCCTGGAACTGTTCTTCACCTAGCACGCTGGAGATCGCCACCACTACGCCCGCACCGAGCACAAAGCCTGCGATGGAGCCGAAGTCCAGCCAACTGCCGAGGAAGCCGCGCTTGCGGTCGGGGGCGTATTCGGCGACGAAGATCGAGGCCCCGGTGTATTCACCACCCACCGAGAAGCCCTGGGCCATCTTGGCCAACAGCAACAGGATCGGGGCCCAGATGCCAATCGAGGCATAGGACGGAATCAGGCCGATGGCAAAGGTGCTGATGGACATGATCACGATGGTGGCCGCGAGGACTTTCTGCCGCCCGTACTTATCCCCCAGCGCACCAAAGAACAGGCCACCCAGTGGGCGGATCAGGAACGGCACGGAAAAGGTCGCCAGCGCCGCGATCATCTGCACGCCAGGGTCGGCGCCGGGGAAGAACACCTTGCCCAGCACATAGGCCACGAAGCCATACACCCCGAAGTCGAACCACTCCATGGCATTGCCCAGTGCTGCGGCGGTGATCGCCTTGCGCATCTTGGCGTCGTCGACAATGGTGATGTCTTTCAACCCGATTGGGCTGACACTTTTCTTGCGTGATTTCATACAGGTCACTCTGTCACTGAACGGTGTCGATGCCATTGTTTTAATGGCATGGTCTACTCGGTCAGATACATGAGGACACGAAATAATTCACCGCTTAATGTTTTTTTTCCTGTAGGAGCCGGCTTGCCGGCGATATTCGTCAACGCTGACGCAGCACAACTGCCCTGATACCCACCGCACAGCGCTCCGTTATGGTCGCCCACCCCGCAGACAAGGGTGCTTTTAGTCCCAATCCTATTTGCTTCTTTTTTGCCACTGATAAGCTTTTTTCCTGGAAAAGTATCGGGAAATTCTTGTCATGATCGTAAATGCCGCCGTACCCAACGAGTTCAACGCCCTACGCGTTATCACGTTGGCAACCGACGCCACCTGTGCCAATTGGCTGTCCGGCGCGTTGAGCAGTATGGGCGTTACAGCGCTGGCCAACGCTAAATCCTTGAGCGACGTAGAGGCCTGGCTGGTCGACCAGCCGGTGGACGTCATCTGCTGCGAAATTCGTCCGGGGTCTGATGATGGGCTGATGCTGCCAAGCCTGCTCAAGGGGCTGCACGAAGCCGGCGCCGTGGCGCAGTTGCCGAGCATCTTCTGGACCGGTGAAGCCACCTTGAATGCGCAGGTGCGTGCTGTGGAAGAGGGCGGCGTGGCTTCCCTGCATGGCGGCACCCCGCAGCGCTGGATCAAGCACATGGGCGGGGTCGCCATCAGTGCGTTGGAGTCCCATGCCCGATTGGCCCGCGCCGCCGGGATTCTGGTGGAGATCCTGCGCGAAGGCGCAACCCTGGAACTGGGCGATGCCTTGCGAGCCGTGATGCTGACCCGCGCGAAACCGGACCCGCAGTTGCACATGACCACATTCGACGCCTTGGCCGAGGATGAAGTGATCAATGCGCTGACCACGGGGGAGGGCTTACGCTTTGTGTTCCAGCCACAATTCGAGCTGTTGAGCCGGCGTGTAGTGGGAGCCGAGGCATTGGTGCGCTGGAAGCACCCGCGCTTTGGTGAAATCCCGCCGTCGGTGCTGATGCCGTTGGTTAACCGACTGGGCCTGGACCTGTTGCTGTTCAGCCTGGTGGAAATGTGGAGCATCCGGGCGATGCTGGCCCTCAAGCGTGAAAACATTCTGATCCCCATCGCGGTGAATGCCTCGGCAAAAACCATTTGCACCCCATATTTTGCCGACCGCCTCGCCACACGGATGCAGCAGGCCGAATTGCCAAACCACTTGCTGAAAATCGAGCTTACCGAGGACGTACCCGAACCGGACGAACTGCATCTTTCCGCATCGCTGACGGCAATCCGCGCCAAGGGTTTCCAGGTGTCCCTGGATGATTTTGGTACCGGCGCGGCCACGTTGAACCTGTTGGCGAACCTGTCGTTCGATGAAATGAAAATCGACGGCTCATTCGTGCGTGCCGTAGAGCAGCACTCGTCATCACGCAAGGTGATTGCGGGTATCGTCAGTTGGGCCGGCCTGCTGAATCTGAACCTGGTGGCCGAGGGCATTGAGGATGAGTCCACGATCCCTCTGCTGCATCGCCTGGGCTGCCGCGTCGGGCAGGGTTATGCGCTGGCGCGGCCGATGGAAATCGAGGCCTTTTTGAGCTTCCTGATTGAGCGGGGGAAACACCCGTAAACATACTTCTGTCTGTGTGGCTCTGGGAGGAGGCGGTTTTTAGGAGTGCTCTTATTTCAATTGTTTCGCCATGGCTTTAAATTTCCATCATCGATTTTTTTAAATTGTATGCCGCTGGAGTTAACTGCTCTGCCCATTCGATAACCACTGCTGGATGTCTTGAATCTCAAAAAGTCGACTACTTGCCTGGCAACTTAAAGTTTGCCGGTGGGTGTTGTATTGCCTGATCGAAAGTTCGCCTGTTTGTTTTTAATGTGCGATGGCTCAGTTGCACGGATGGAATTGATGTTGTAGGTCCGTCTTCCCTGGCGGCAACTTACCAATGATGAGATAGCGTTATTTTTCATCTTTTTGCTCGTTATACAGAGTGTCCTGTGATCTATGAAACGCTTACAAATTGCTTTGCTGGATGATCATGCAATCGTGCGACATGGCCTGGTCAATCGATTGCTGCAGGAACCTGATTTTGAAGTGGTCGGTGTCTACGCCCGTACGCGTGAACTATTGGCAGGGCTGGCCAAGGACCCGGCGCAGGTGCTGTTACTGGACTATGTCCTGGGGCCCAGCGAGTTGGATGGCGTGTTACTGATTCGAGCGTTACGGGTGAAGTTTCCACAATGCCGCATCCTGGTGTTCTCTACGCACCATGACGCCGCCACCGTGATCCTGGCCTTGCGTGCCGGTGCCCGGGGATTTCTCGGCAAGGGTGAAGACATGGGTCAGTTGGTCGACGCCGTCCGGTTGGTGGCGTCGGGGGCGGTTTACCTGAGCCCGGACATGGCCTACAGGGTTGCCGAAGCCACTGCGGTCAACTATGACGGCGAGGCGCGCAATCGCGAGGATGCGTTGCGCTTTGTCAGTCTGTCTGCCCGTGAGCAAGAAGTGATTCGCTGTTATCTGACGGGCATGACCATCACCGAAATTGCTGAGAAATTCAGCCGTAGCATCAAGACCATCAGCTCCCAAAAGGCTTCGGCTTTTCGCAAGTTGGGTGTGATATCGAACAACGAGCTATTCAAGATCAAGCACCTCATTGAAGGTATCTGAACCTGGCGGGTTGGCGCCGTGTCATTTGCCGCTTGTTGCATATACTGTTCTATCGTTGGGTATCCCTGTTTTCGGCAGCGCGGCTTGCGCTGGGTTGAGTGGGCTCGATCATAATGAAATCTATACGTATTGCTTTGTTGGATGATCACGCGGTTGTTCGACATGGGCTGGCCAATACCCTGGCGGCCGAGGCGAACTTTGAAGTAGTAGGCATTTATGAGCGCAGCCGCGACCTGATCGCCGGTCTCGCCACGGCGCCTGCAGACTTGCTGCTACTGGATTTCTCCCTGAGTCCCGAGGAGTTGGACGGCGTCTCATTGATCCGTGCCTTGCGAGTCAAGTTTCCCGCTAGCCACATCCTTGTGTTGTCCACCCATCACGACCCGGCGACCGTGGGCCTGGCCATGCGTGTCGGAGCCCGCGGGTTTGTCGGCAAGGGTGAGGACATGGACCAGCTGGTCAAGGCCATCCGCAAAGTGGCATCGGGGGCGGTGTACCTGAGTCCCGACATGACCTATCGCCTGGCCGAAACCGTCACCAGTGATACCCGCAAAGGCTCTGACGAAGTGCCGGACGCCCTGATCCTGGCGGAGTTGACCAGTCGCGAGCAGGAGGTCATTCGTTGTTACCTGGCGGGCATGACCATCACTGAAATTGCCGAGAAGTTCAATCGCAGCATCAAGACCATCAGCACCCAGAAAACCTCGGCGTTTCGCAAGCTGGGGGTTACGTCGAACAACGAACTGTTCAAGCTCAACAAAATCATTGGCTCGCCATGAGGCGGTGGTGGTTGGGGGGCTTGTTGTTGTGGTCGCTGGGAGGGGCCGTCTTCGCTGCTGGCCCGGTTCAACTGAGCGAGCAGGAGCAGCGCTGGATACAGCAGCATCCGGTGTTGCGGGTGGGCGTGGTCGAAGACCTGATACCTTTTGAGTACATGCGTGATGGCACCCTGCAGGGACGCTCAGTGCATTACCTGCAATTGGTGACCGATGCCACCGGCCTTGAATTCACCTATGTTCCGGGAAAGACCATTGAGATACGCGAGCAAATGCTCCTCGATGGCCAGGTGGATCTGCTGTCCTCTTACTTGCGTTTCAGGTCTGAGCCGGCCACCAAGGGCCTTGCCTTGCTGACCTACCAGACCACCTCGCCGATCATCGTGACGCGTTTCGAAGGCCCGGATATTTTCGACCTCGACCAACTGCATGGCAAAACCGTGATGGTTCCTGACGTGGATCATTACGAAGAGATCGTCGGAGCATCAGGAATCGAGGTCACGCTGATCAAAAGCAAATCGGCCCTGGAGATGCTGACCCGCGTCCAGGACGGCAGTGCTGACGCGGCCGTTGCCACGGAAACCTTCCTGATGCCTTATCTGTACCGCCAGTTCCAGGGCATCCTGGAGGCTTCAGGTGTGGTCGGCAGCCAGATGCTGGATGTCAGCATGGCGGTTCGCTCGGACCAGGCACTGCTGCATTCGATCCTCGAAAAAGTCCTGGGCTCGATCACTGCCGAGCAACGCAATGACATGTACGACCACTGGTATCACGAGCTGGATCTGGATGTTCCAACCCTGCTTGCCATCTCCAGCCACTACTGGCATGTCCTGATCATGGGGGCGTTGGTGCTGGCCAGCCTGTGTGTGCTGGTCTATCGCGGCCATCGCAGGCGGCGTCAGGCTGTGCGCAACGAGCAGGAAAAAACCATGTTCCTGGCGGTCATGGGCCATGAAATTCGTTCGCCGATGAATGCCGTGCTGGCGGCCATGGAGTTATTGGGGCACACCCGGCTCAATGAGCAGCAGCGCCACTTTGTGCACCTTGCCAATGGCGGCGCCAATGCGTTGGTGCGTTTGCTGGATAACGTGCTGGACACGCCAGGCTCGGGTGCGCGGGCGTTGCGCCTGAGCATTGAACCGACCGATGTGACGGCGCTGGTGCAGGGCGTAGTGGGCTTGCACCGCCTGCGCGCACGGGAAAAGCACCTGAGCCTGAATGTGAGCATCCACACCGCGCTGCCCTTGCTGTTACTCGACAGCTCCCGCCTGACGCAGATTCTTCATAACCTGCTTTCCAATGCCATCAAGTTCACCGATGCCGGCGGTGTCGACATCAAGCTGTGCCTGTTGGACCTACCGGCCGGTGGTCAACAGTTGCAAGTCAAGGTGCGCGATACCGGGATCGGTATCAGCGAAGCGGTACAGGCATCGTTGTTCCGGCCATATGCCCAGGCCAGTCAATCCTACAAGCGCTCCGGTGGTACCGGGCTGGGCCTGGTGATCTGCCAGCAACTGGCGAACTTGATGCAGGGGTCGTTCACACTCAGCAGTGAGCCGGGGGTTGGCACGACCTTCATCCTCTGCGTGCCGGTAACGGTTGCCCCCCAGACTGCTGAACCACCGCAGATTCAGCAGTCCGCGCCAGAGGCCGAGACGGGCGGCCTGCAAATCCTGGTCGTGGAAGACACTCTGGCCAACCAGGAAGTGCTGCGGGCGCAGATCGGCGGCTTTGGCTGCGAGGCGGTGATCGCCGCCGATGCCGCCCAGGCCCACAGCTTGTTCGCGCAGCAGGCCTACCAATTGATCCTGATGGACTGTGACCTGCCGGACCAGGACGGTTACAGCCTGGTTCGCGAACTGCGTGAGTTCGAGCGCGGCTTGGGGCGTCCACGCTGCCCAATCATTGCCATTTCTGCCCTGACCGGTGAACAGCACCTCAAACGTTGCATGGATGCTGGGATGGACGCCGCATTGAGCAAGCCGATACGCCTTGGGCAACTGCGCGAAGTGATCGAGCGTTGGTGCGACGTCACCCTGGCTGCACCCCGTGCGAGCCTGATGGCCCCACAGCTGGATCAGGCGGCGATCAATCGGGAGATGGCCAGTGACCTGGGGAGCCTGATCAAGGCCATAGCGCTCTGTGACCGCCCCAGCGCCGTCCACGTTGCCCATCGTCTGCACGGTGCTGCGCTGATTATGGAGTGGCTGGCCCTGGGGCAGAGTGCCGAGTATCTGGAGCGCCTGCTGCGTGCGCAGGAGGGCTGGGATAGCCCGGCCTACGCCCAGGCCCTGCGGGCGTTGGTTGAGCATTGGCGGGCCTTGGGCGGGGATGCTCCCCTGGAAGTGCTGCCGCCCGCGCGTGCCACGCGGGTGACCCAGCGATGAACGCCAAATTGCTACGCCTGCTGCTGATAGCGTTCGTGCTGGGAAACCTGGGCGTCGGGGTGCAGGCCGGCCCGACGCCGCTGGAGCTGACCCAGCAGGAGCGTGATTGGATTGCTGCCCATCCGGTGCTGCGTGTTGGCGTATTCGATAACTTGCTGCCTTTTGAATACATCAGCAATGGCCAACTCAGAGGGTTGTCAGCCAAATACCTGGGGTTGATTGCATCGCGCACGGGCCTGTATTTCGAACCCGTCACCACCACTACGCGCAGCGCCCGCAAGGACATGCTGATCAGCGGCGAAGTCGATATCTTGTCCACCCGGCGCCGGGACGATGACCCGGCAAAGGATCTCGGGCTGCGTTACACCACGCCCTACAACACCAGCTCGACCGTTATCGTCAGCCGTTTTGGCGATCAACCGTTTGCCGACTTGGAGCAACTCGCCGGCAAGCGGGTGGTGATGCTGGGGCGCGAGGAGGATTACGTCGCTTTTTTGAAGCGTAAGGCCCCGGGGATAACCATTGTTTCTGCCCTGAATGCGCTGGACATGATGGCGATGGTCAAGGACGGCCGCACGGACGCGGCGATTGCTTCGGAATGGCTGCTGATTCCCTACCTGTCCCGCCAATATCATGGGGTACTGCAGATTTCTGGGGTGCTGCCGTTGCTGCATACCGGTGTGAGCATGGCAGTACGTGACAGCGATGTGCTCCTGCTGTCTATTTTGGACAAGGTGCTGGCTTCCATCAGCGGCGAAGAGCGCAAGGCGATCTATGACGCCTGGTTTGCGGATATGGACCTGGACATTCCTACCGTCAAGGCCATTGCCGAGCACTACCAAAGTGAGCTGTGGTTGCTGCTGGCCGTGGTGGCAGTGCTCGTCGGACTGGTCGTGCAAAGTCGCCTGCAACGGCGCCAGGCCATGAACAGCGAACGGGAGAAGGCGATGTTCCTGGCGGTCATCAGCCATGAAGTGCGTTCGCCGATGAACGCAGTGCTGGCCTCCGTGGAACTGCTGGAGCACACCCCGCTCGATGAGCAGCAGCGACATTTCACCGGCTTGGCCAATAGCGGCGCCAATACCTTGCTGCGGCTGGTGGATGATGTGTTGGATATCTCCAAGATGGAAGCCGGGCAACTGGCCCTCAATCTTGAACCGGTGGACCCATGGGCGCTGGTCTTGCGGGTAGTCGACGAGCATCGAACGCAAGCGCAGGAAAAGGGCATTGAGCTGCTCGTCACCGGCGAGCGTCCCGGCGACCCATTGTTGCTGGACGAACTGCGTCTGGCGCAGGTGCTGCGCAACCTGATCTGCAACGCCGTCAAGTTCACCGATGTGGGTCGGGTAGAGGTGCAGTTGCTACAGCTGGAAAAGCCTGCGGTCGAGGTGCGACAACTGGTGATCCGGGTCATCGATACGGGCATAGGCTTGTCCAAGCAGGCGCAAGCCTCGCTGTTCCGGCCGTATGCCCAGGCCAAGCAATCCTATCGACGCACTGGCGGTACCGGCCTGGGCCTGGTGATCTGCCGGCGCCTGGTCAGGTTGATGCGTGGCAGGTTGGTGCTCAGCAGCTTGCAGGGGGTCGGTACCCAGGTCGAGGTACGGTTGCCAGTTGAACGGGCTGTTTCCCCGCAACTGCCGGCACCTGAGCCTGCGCCGAGCGCGGAATCGGCTAACGGTTTGCAGGTGTTGGTGGTGGACGACTCGCTACCCAGTCGGCAAGTGTTGCAGGCACAACTCGACAGCCTTGGTTGCGCGGTGCTGCCGGCGGCTGATGCCGACCAGGCGGTGGCGTTGTTCAGTGCGCACCGGGTCGATATGGTGCTGATCGACTGTGACTCGCCAGAGGGCGACGCCGAGCGCATGGTCAGCGCGTTTCGTGAGTCGCAGCTCCAACAGGAACGCTCATATTGCCCGATCATCGCGCTCTCGCAATTTAGCGGGAATGAATACCTGCAACGTTGTTTCGATGCCGGTATGGATGGTGTACTGAGCAAACCGCTCCAACAGGTCATGTTGCAGCAGATGATTGAACTCTGGTGCGAAGTAACCCCGGCGCCGCAAGTTGCAGAGTACCCGGAAACTCCAGGGTCGCCGGAGGCCGTGCGCCAGGAACTTAACAGCCTCATAGAACTACTTGCCCTGCGCGATCGCGGCATGGCGCTGGAGGCGCTACACAGGCTGCGCACTGCCGCGTTGGACGTCGGTTGGGAGGACTTCGCGGCCACGGCGCAGCGTATCGAAGTGCTGTTGCAGGACGAAGTGAACTGGCCAGCAGAAGCGGTTGCGGGTCATGCCCGTAGCCTGCTTGAGCACAGGGCCGGGCTTCCCTGCGGAGCCTAGGTAGAGTAGGGGCTTCACAGCAGGACAGGTTGCTCTGGGAATGATGCAATCGCCGCGAATTGCATGCCCTGCCGCAACATATGCCTCACCGCCTCGATAAAGCTCGATGGCGGCCACGGGTTGTTCGCAGCTTCTCTATTGATAAACATTGCAGCGCCTGTTTTTAGGAGTGCTCCTATAGACGGGCTATTAATGCTTTTTTCATTAAGCAGTGCAGTGCAACAGTAAGTTTTATAGTGGTTTTAATTGTTGGGGATTTACCGTGCTCAATTGTTTTTCAGAGCACTCCTATATTGAGTTCGATGTGGGCTCCCTAAACTTAGCCCCGCAACAGCACAGAAGCTCTCCGATAAACGGAGGCTTTACAACTTACTGTAGAACATCGCTCTCTCGGAGTTACTCATGAATTACAAAGCCCGCGCCCTCGCTGTACTGGTCGCTGCCACCGCCTCTACCGTTGCTCTGGCTTCAGACGGCAAAATCGATTTCAACGGCGAACTGAAAGCCGAAACCTGCAAGGTTGCGGTTAACGGCGCGGCTGGTGCGAGCCCGTCGACTGTCACGCTGCCAACCATCTCTACCGCTGCCCTGGGAGCAAAAGGCCAAGTGGCAGGCCAGACCGGTTTCAATATCGAGCTGAGCGATTGCTCTGCCGCGCTGAAAACAGCTGCTGCATTCTTTGAGTCGAGCGGCAGCGTTGATGCAACCAGCGGCAACCTGAAGAACGTGAGCGGTACTGCCACCCAGGTTCAGCTGCAATTGGTTGACGCAACCAATGGCAACGCGATCAAGGCCGGCAACACTGCGCAGGTCACTTCCACCAGCCGTATTGCCATCAATGCAACCTCCAAGGCCGCCATCCTGCCATACGCTGTCCAGTACTACGCTCAAGCCCCGACCACTCCGGGTACCGTAGTTGGCTCCGTGACTTACTCCATCAATTATCAGTAAGTCGCCGCTCATGGATACACGCCCTGTTCAGCAACAAAAGGGCGTGCTTCCAGGCAGCAACGGGATTACGTAATGCCTTGCACATCTGCCCTCAGACAATTGCTCCTGGCAAGCCTTGTGACACTGACGTGTTCCCAGGCTATCGGGGGTGTAGTGATTACCGGAACCCGCCTGCTCTACCCGGCGGACCAGAAAGAAATCACGGTAAAACTCAACAACAATGGCACGCAGCCAGCGCTGATCCAGTCGTGGATCGACACCGGCAGCGTCGAGTCGACTCCGACCAGCTCCAAGGCGCCGTTCCTGCTTTCACCGCCGGTGGCGCGCATCGATCCGACCAAGGGCCAAAGCCTGCGGGTGTTGTTTACCGGGGCTCCAATGGCCCAGGACAAAGAGTCGGTGTTCTGGCTCAACGTATTGGAAATTCCACCCAAGCCCGAGGCGGGTGCAGATATCAATACGCTGCAAATGGCATTCCGTTCGCGGATCAAATTGTTTTATCGCCCGACCGGCTTGCCAGGCACTGCCAGCGAGGCGATCGAGCAGGTGCAGTGGCAATTGGTGCCCGCACGCGATGGGCAAGGCTTGGCCTTGCAGGCCTTCAATCCGTCGGCGTTCCATGTTTCGCTGATCGAGTTGGAACTGGTGGCTGGCGCCCAGCGTGAGCGCAGTGAAGACGGCATGATCGCTCCGGGTGAAACCCGCCAATTTGTGCTCCCAACGCTCAAGGTCCGACCGGCTGCGGGTGCTCAGGTGGAGTTCAGCGCCATCAACGATTACGGCGCACTGATCCCGACCCGTAAAGCACTCAAGCCCTGATTAAACCTCAAGTTTTTTAGTCGCGAGTCATTTATGTCGACCTCTTCCAGCTGCAGGCTTTCTCTGCGGGCGCGGCCTTGCTTCGCCTTGAATCCGCTCTCTGCCTTGATCCTAAGGGTATTGGCTATCGCCCCTGGTGCATGGGGTATACAGGGTGCGCTGGCGCAAGAGGTGCAGTTCAACGATGCGTTCCTGCCTGAAGACTCGCGCAATCTCGACTTGGGCGCCTACCAGACCGGCAACCCGGTGATGCCCGGGCAATACCGTGCAGACGTAGTGCTTAACGGCCAGTTGAACAGCCGCCAGGACATTCGCATCGACGCCCAGGCCGACGGCAGCAAGCCGGTGGTCTGCATGACGCGTAGCTTGCTTGAGCGTCAGGGCGTGGAGATGAGCAAGCTGTCGCCTGAAAGCACTTTGGCGCTGGACAGCCAGGGCTGTGCCGCCGTGGGCAGTCTGATCCCGGGTGCAACCGCGAATTTTTCCCCGGAAAACCAGGCCCTCGACCTGAGCATTCCCCAGGCGGCGCTGCGGCGCAATGTCCGGGGATACGTCAGCCCGGAACTGTGGGATCGCGGCGTGACCGCAGGCATGCTCAGCTACAGCTTCAATGGCAGCCGTAACCGTACCCGCAGTGGCAACTCTGACTCGGCATTCCTGGGCCTGCACACCGGCCTCAACCTGGGTGACTGGCGCCTGCGCCACAACGCGTCGATGAGCTGGCAGTCACGTCAGGGCAATAATTACCAAGCCCTGGACTCCTATGCGCAACGCGACATCACCGTGTTGAAAAGCCAACTGACGGTGGGCGAGTCCAACACCACCGGCGAGATCTTCGACACCCTGGCCTACCGTGGTGTGCAACTGGCCAGTGACGACCGCATGCTGCCCGACTCCATGCGCGGCTATGCCCCGGTGATCCGTGGGATTGCCCGCACCAACGCCCGTGTGACCATTCGCCAGGCCGGCAATATCCTGCTGGAAACCACCGTGGCGCCCGGGGCATTTGTGATTGATGACCTGTATTCAACCGGCTATGGCGGCGACCTCAGTGTCAGCGTGGCGGAAGCCGACGGCACCGAGCAGAACTTCATCGTGCCCTATGCCTCGGTCAGCCAGTTGCTGCGCCCCGGTACCTCGCGTTTCAGCCTGACCGCAGGCGAGACCCGCAACAACTACGTCGACAAGCAATCGCGCCTGCTACAAGGCACTGTGCAATATGGCCTGAACAATACGTTCACCGGATTTGCCGGGATGCAGTCCAGCGATGACTACACCGCCGTGCTCACCGGCCTGGCGTTTGGCACGCCGATCGGTGCCATGGCCATCGACTTGACTCACGCCCAGACCGACCTGGCCACCGGTGCCGCCAAAGGGCAGAGCATGCGGGTGTCCTACAGCAAAAATGTACTCAGCACGGGCAGTAACTTCACCGTTGCGGCTTATCGTTTTTCTACCAGCGAATACCTGGACTTCAGTAACGCCATGCAACTGCTCGATGCCGAGAAAACGGGGTGGGACACCAGCATGTTCGGGCGTCCGCGCAGTCGCTTTTCGGTCACCGCCGACCAGAGCCTGGGGGAGTGGGGGCAAGTGGCAATCAGTGGCTATGCGCAGAACTACTGGAACCTGCCGGGCAGTGATTTGCAGTACCAGTTCAGCTACAGCAAGCAGTTCAATCGCATCAGCTTCAGTGTGAACGCCAACCGCAGCCGCATGGGCCTGGGGGACATGGAAAACAGCTTTTTGCTGACCATGAGCATGCCTCTGGAATTTGGCGGTCCAGGCTTCAGCCCGCAAATGACCGCACAGGTAGGACGTGACTCCCAAGGCAACTACAGCGAGCAGGCTGGCATCAGCGGCACCGCTGGCGAGGACCGTCAATATGGCTACGGCGCGACAGTCGGCCATGACGGTGCCAGTAACAGCAAGAGCGCGGCCCTCAATGGCCAATACACCGGCGCGCGCGCCATGCTCAGCGCTGCCCTGGGACGCGGTGATGGCTACACCAGCGCCTCGGTGGGCGCGAGCGGCAGCGTGGTGGCGCATGCCGATGGGGTGACCATGACTCCTTATCGCGGTGAAACCATGGCGGTGGTCAGTGCCCCGGGTGCGCAGGGGGCCAAGGTGTCCGGCTACCCTGGCCTCAAGCTCGACAGCCGCGGCAATGCCGTGGTGCCGTACCTACGGCCATATGAGTTGAACGAAGTGGCAATCGACCCTATTGGTAGCTCGCTGGACGTCGAGCTCAGCGAAACCAGCCAACAGGTGGCCCCGCGTGCCGGTGCGGTGGTGCACCTCAAGTACACCACCAACCAGGGCCGCGCAGTGTTGCTCAACGTACGCCTCGACGATGGCAGCAGCCTGCCCTTTGGTGCTGGCGTGACAGATATCGACGGCACCTCGGTCGGCGTGGTCGGGCAGGGTGGCCAGCTCTACGCACGGATCAAGCCGCAAACCCGTCAGTTACTGATCAACTGGGGAAGCAAGACCCATCAACAGTGCGCACTGGTCATCCCGGCGGGCCCCGGCGAAGGGCAGCAATTGCAACAGGTAGACGCGGTTTGTGCGGCCGGTAAGCAAGTGGCTGGCAGCGTGCAGCCCAACACTCTTCAAAAGGTACAGTTATGAATATTGGCGCTTTGATCAAGGCGGGCCTGGCCGTCGCGGCATTGTGGGCGGCGGCGGGGACGGCCATGGCGGTCACCTGCACCTACATGGAGGGTATCCAGCCGGCGGTGGGCTCCATGCCATTGCAGATTTCGGCGATCACTATCGGGCGCGATCTGCCGGTGGGTACCGAGGTATATCGTCAGCGCTTCAGCATGGCTGCGGGCCAGGCGCCCAAGCTTGAATGCCTCTATGCCCCGTATCAGCAGTGGACTGAGATGACAGTCGACTCCAGTTATGCCATGGCCAATGTGTCCAGCGGGACCTACGCCAACAAAGTCTATAGAACCAGCATTCCGGGGCTGGGGGTTGCCTTCAACAGCTCGGGCGGCCTGCTGCCAAGGCAATCTGGCAAGGCATGGACCACATGCACATCTGGCTACAGGTGTTTGGTCCCATTTGACGGGCCTTCGAACTTTGAGCTGATCTTGATCAAACTGGGCGATGTAACGCCTGGTGTATTGGTGGGCAGTACGTTGCCGGTCGTCAGTCTGTTCGGCAACTTCGGCGATGCGAGAATGCGCGGCTTCAGTATGGGGATCTCCGGCAATATCCAGATTGTCTCGAGTACCTGTCGTACACCGGATGTCTCGGTGCCCATGGGCTCTCATCTGACCTCCAAGTTCACCGGGCTCAACAGCAGCACGGGCTGGACGGATTTTTCCATCGCTTTGAATGACTGCCCGGCGTTCAACGGGATCTATACGACAACGGGGCCGGCCTGGTCATCGCAAAGTGGCACGTCGCCTCTTGGTACGAACGTCGATAGTGGCTCTCTGGTGCGTAACACCCTGCAGTACCGCATCGACCCCGCGCGTACGGCGATCAACACGAATAACGGTGTACTGAGCCTCGACCCTGGCGCCACGGGCAGTGCGCCCGCCGCCACAGGGGTTGGCGTGCAGGTGCAGAACCGCAACGGCAACTCGGTCATCCTTGGGGCCAACCAAAGCAGCGGCCTCACCCTGCGCCCCAACGAGGGGAGTTATACGATCCCCTTGCGCGCCCGTTACCTGCAGACGGCGAGCAAGGTAACCCCCGGCCCGGCGAATGCCTCGGCGACGTTTACGATTATTTACCAGTGATTGCTCCTGCAAGGCCTGCGTCAGAACCGATCCAACCGATAGGCCGCCAATGCCGGCAATCCCAGGGGCAGGGGCAGGGAGATCGGCGATACCAACTGGGCGACCAGCTCGGCAGTGACGGCCGCTTGCGTCAGCCCCAAATGTTGATGCCCGAAAGCGAGCAACACCTTGCCGTCGCACACCCGGTCGATGATCGGCAGCGAGTCCGGCAACGAGGGCCGAAAGCCCATCCACGGCGTGGCGTCCTCAGCGCTCAGTTCGTCACGCAACAGGCCGCGGCTGAGCCGGTGCAACTGCCAGGCGCGCCGCATGTTCGGCGGGCGGTCGAGGCCGGCGAATTCCACGGTGCCGGCCAGCCGTAGCCCACCGCTCATGGGCGTCATGATGAACTTGCGCTCCAGCGAGGTGACGGCGAAGGGCAAGCGGTCTTGCTCGTGGGGCAGCATCAGGTGATAACCGCGCTCGGTGTCCAGGGGCACCTTTTTGCCCGTCAGCGCCTGGGTGAGCCTGGCCGAGTGGGCGCCGCAGGCGATCACCACCTGGCGTGCGGCCAAGCGGCCCTGGTCGGTGATCAGTGCAACGCCCTGGGCCTGAAGCTGGCCATCCTGGACCTGACGCTTGAGAAAGGTCACGCCGCTGGCCTTGGCGGCCTCGACCAGTTCGCACACCACGCGATACGGATCGAGGAAATGCCCGGTGCGGGGAAAGAACAAGCCCCCCTGGATCCGCTCGCTTAACTGCGGTGCCGCCTGTTGCACGGCGCTGGCCGACCAGCAATCCACCGGCACGTTTTGCTGGGTCATGCGTGCTTGCAAACCTTCAATCGCTTGTCGCGACTCGGCACGCTCGAACACCAGCAGCGAGCCGTCCTCGCGCATCAACTGGGGCCGGTCGATGTTCGCCAACAAGCGCTGCCAGGCGCCCAGGCTGCTTTCGTTGAGGGCACGGATACCGGCGACCGTGCGCTGGTAAGCGGCCGGGCGCAGGTTTAACAAGAGGCGAGCAAACCAGGGCAGCGCACGGGGCAGGTATTTCCAGTCCAGGCGCAGCGGGCCCATGGGGTCCATGAGCATCGCGGGCAGGCGCATCAGGATCGACAGGTCGGCGATGGGGAACACCTGTTCGGTGGCCAAATGCCCGGCATTGCCGAACGAGGCGCCCATCCCCGGTTCCTGCTGGTCGATGACCACCACGCGCCGGCCCTGGCGCGCCAGTTGCAGCGCGCAGGCGACGCCGATGATGCCGGCGCCGACCACCGCGATGTCGATCTCGGGTTGACGGTTGTCTTGCATGTTCAGGCTTCTCTCTGGCCGTCGAGCAAGCGTCGCAGCCGCAGCGGGTTGTCTTGTTTCAGGGCTGCGGGCAGCAGGCTGTCGGGGAAATCCTGGTAGCACACCGGCCGCAGGAAACGCCGGATCGCGGCGGTGCCGACCGAGGTCGAGCGCGAATCCGAGGTCGCGGGGAAGGGCCCGCCATGCACCATGGCATCACACACCTCGACCCCGGTCGGCCAGCCATTGACCAACAGCCGGCCAGCCTTGCGCTCAAGGGCCGGCAGCAATGCCCGTGCCTGCTCAAGATCGTCCTGATCCAGGTGCAAGGTGGCGGTCAACTGGCCTTCGAGGTGCTCGGTCACTTGGCGCATTTGCGCGTTGTCGGCGCACTGCACCAGGAGCGAGGCGGCGCCGAAGACTTCGGCCTGCAAATGCGGGTTGGCAAGGAAGTCTTGCGCGTGGGTGGTAAACAGCTGCGCCTGGCATTGGTTCGGCCCTTGCGCCGGCAACCCGCTGGCTACGCAATGGGCATGCTCGGCCAGTGCGCCGACGCCCGCTTCATAGGCCTGGAAGATGCCCGGGGTGAGCATGGTCTGCGCCGGGCTACGTTGCAGCAAGTCGCTGGCGAGGCTGACAAACTGCTGCAGTTGCGGACCTTGAACCGCAATCACCAGCCCGGGATTGGTGCAAAACTGCCCGGCGCCCTGGGTCAACGAGGCGACAAACCCTTGCGCCAGCGCTTCGCCGCGCGCCTTGAGGGCGGCCGGGAACAGGTACACCGGGTTGATCGAACTCATTTCCGCATACACCGGGATCGGCTCCGGCCGCGCCTGGGCCGCCTGGCACAAAGCGATGCCGCCACTTTGCGAGCCGGTAAAGCCCACCGCCTTGATCCGTGGGTCGCTGACCAGGGCAATCCCCACTTCGCGGCCAGCGCCGTACAGCAGCGAGAACACACCTTCGGGCAGGCCACACTGCTTCACGGCACGGGCCAGCGCACGGCCCACCAGTTCGCTGGTGCCGGGGTGGGCGCCGTGGGCCTTGACGATCACCGGGCAACCGGCGGCGAGGGCTGAAGCGGTATCACCGCCGGCCACCGAGAACGCCAGCGGGAAGTTGCTGGCGCCGAATACGCCCACCGGGCCCAGCGGCACCTGGCGTTGGCGCAGGTCGGCACGGGGCAGGGGCTGGCGGCCTGGTTGGGCGCTATCGACCCGCACGTCCAGCCATTCGCCGGCGCGTACGGTGCGGGCGAAGGTGCGCAGTTGCTGGCAGGTGCGGCCCCGTTCGCCCTGGATCCGCGCGAGGGGCAAGCCGGTTTCGGCCACGGCACGCTCGAGCAGTTCATCGCCCAGGGCTTCGATTTCGCTGGCGATGGTTTCGAGGAATTCAGCACGCGCCGCCAGGGATGTCTCGCGGTAGCTGTCGAAGGCTGACCACGCCAGCGCGCAGGCCTGGGCCACCTGCTCGCTGGAGCCGCCGGGATAGGCCGGCTCCAGCGCAGCATCGGTGGCCGGGTTGATCGCGCGGATGGCTGCGCGGGTGCCGGGAATGGAGTGCTGACCGATCAGCATAGTGCCTGTCAGAGTCATGGTCTGTTCCTGAAATAAGAAGGAACGCCGCTGTGCAACAGCGGCGTACGAGCAGTCAGTCGACGTTCTGTTCTGCCGACCAGTTGGCGTACCACTGGCGGAACAGCGCGTACTGATGCTCGGCATACCGGCGTTGGGCATCGCTCAGTACATCGCTTTGGTTGAAGTGCAGGCTGTATTCCAGGTCGCCATTGAGCACCATCAGGTGCTTGTAATAGAGCACCAGGTCGCAGCCTTCATCGAAGGACGACAGCACCGCCAGCGCCGCCTCCAGCTCGCGGGCCTGGCGCCGGGCCTTGGCATCGCCCTTGGCGGCCTGCTTGCTCAGGGCCACCAGTTGCAGGACTTCCCGTGGCAGGGCGTTGCCGATGCCGGTGATCGCGCCGGTGGCGTTGCAGTTGACGAAACCGTGCACCACCTGGGTATCGACACCGACCATCAGGGTCACGGCATCGTCCTTGGAGGTGATGTGTTCGGCGGCGTAGCGCAGGTCGGCGCCGCCGCCGAACTCCTTGAAGCCGATCAGGTTCGGGTACTCGCGGCGCAGTTCAAAGAACAGCTCGGCGCGGGTGGCAAAGCCGTAGTAGGGGCTGTTGTAGATCACTGACGGCAGGTTCGGCGCGGCGCTGAGGATCGCCGCGAAGTGGGCTTTTTGCGCGCTGGCTGAAGCGCCACGGGACAGCACCCGTGGGATGACCATCAAGCCATGGGCGCCGACCTTGGCCGCGTGGGCCGCATGGGAGACCGCCTCACGGCTGTTGACCGCGCCGGTGCCGACGATGGTCGGGATGCCCGCCGCGACCAGGCGCGCCACGCCTTCCTGGCGCTGGGCTTCGGTGAGCAACGGCCAGTCGCCCATGGAGCCGCAGTACACCACGGCGCTCATGCCGATATCGATCAGCTCGCGGCCCTTGGCGACCAGGGCGTCGAAGTCCGGCTGGCGCTCGGCGGTGCACGGGGTCATCAGGGCAGGAATGCAGCCAGTGAAGATGTTATCGCTCATGGTTCTAGCTCCTTGGAAGGGTCTGTTTAAAAGCTGCCGGGTGCTCAAATGCCCCAGGCGAAAGGGTCCTGTTCGTCGATCAGCAAGGTGCTGTCGGCGGTCATATAGGCGCGGCCGGTGATGAAGGGGCGGATGTGTTCGCCCTCCCATTCAAAACGGCCTTCGAATTGGCTGGCGGTGATGCTGGCTTGCACCCAGGGCTCACCGGCCTGAAGTTTTCCGTCGGCGGCCAGGCACGCCAGCTTGGCGCTGGTGCCGGTGCCGCAGGGCGAGCGGTCGTAGGCTTTGCCGGGGCACATGACGAAGTTGCGGCTGTCGGCCTGCTCGTCATCGGCGAATAGTTCGATGTGGTCGATCAACGCGCCGTCTGCGCCATGGATGCCTTGGGCTTCGAGGGCCTTGAGCATGGCCCAGGTGAAGTCGGTGAGGGCCTCGACATTGGCCATGTGCACACCCTGGCCGTGCTCGGACACCAGGAAAAACCAGTTGCCACCCCAGGCGATATCGCCGTAGATCCGGCCATGCCCCGGCACCTCCACGGGCACCTGCTGGCGATAGCGATAGGCGGGCACGTTGCGCAGGGTGACCGCGCCGTCCTCATGCAGGGTGGCGCTGACCTGGCCCACCGGCGTGTCGATGCTGTGCACCCCTGGCGCGATGCGGCCCAGGTAGTGCAACGAGGCGACCAGGCCGATGGTGCCGTGGCCACACATGCCGAGGTAGCCGGCATTGTTGAAGAAAATTACCCCGCAGGTGGCCCCCGGCGTGACCGGCTCGCAGTACAGCGCGCCGACCAATACATCGTTGCCACGGGGCTCCAGCAGGCAGGCGCGGCGCCATTGGTCGTGTGTGGTGCGCAGGCTGTCGAGCTGCTCGGCGATGGTCTGGCCGGCCAGCTGCGGGAAGCCATTGATGATCAGGCGCGTCGGTTCGCCGCCGGTGTGGGAGTCAATCACATGCAGTCGTTTCATCCAGCTATTCCTTGGTGATTGGCCAGTTATGCGTTCGCCGGGTGCATGCCGCTCGCGGGCAGCACGGCTTCGCTTTCGTCGTCTTCGTGTTCCAGTTCCACCAGGTGCGCCGGCACGCCGGTGGCGGCGCCCCAGTAGTAGATGCCCAGGGCGCAGGCGGCGACGACCAGGGTGTCGAAGGGATGGCTGAGCACGCCCAGGCCACCAAAACTGCCGAGTTTTGATAGCACTATGGTTACGGCGTAGAAGCCGATCAGCCACGCGCTGGAACGCACTTGCTGGGCGATGTTCAGGTGCTGGGTCGGCACCAGGCGACGGCACAGCAGGTACACCACAAACATCACGATTTGCAGGCCCAGCAGCCAGGACACGGTGCTCCAGCCCGACCAGTAGACGATCAGCGCGGCGATGATGAATGACAGCGGGCCCAGCACACTCATCCACTTGACCCGGAACGGGCGCGGCATGTCCGGCGCATTGCGTCGCAGCGCCGCGACGCACACCGGGGCCACGGCGTAGCTCAACACCAGGGCGGCGGACACCACATTGATCAGCGCCTCCCAGGACGGGAACGGCAGGGTCCAGAACACCGACAAGCCAAAGGTCAGCCACAGCGCCGGGCGCGGGATGCCGGATTTCTCATCGATGCGCGTGAAAATCTTGAAGAAGGTGCCTGTCTGCGCCCAGCCATAGATCACCCGTGGCGTGGCGTTCATGTAGATGTTGCCGCAGCCGCTGGGGGAGATCACCGCGTCGGCCACCACCAGGTAGGCCAGCCAGCCCACCCCCAGGGCCAGGGCGATATCGCGATAGGGCAGGGCCAGTTCCTTGCTGATGCCGGCCCAGCCATTGGTGAGCATTTCGGTGGGCACGCCGCCGAGGAAGGCCACTTGCAGCAGCACATAAATTGCCGTGGACAGCAGCACCGAAAGGATCAGGGCAATGGGAATGGTACGTTGCGGGTTTTTCACTTCGCTGGCCACCGAGATGATCGGTGTCAGCCCCAGATAGGCAAAAATCACCCCGCCGGCGGACACTGCCATTTCAATCCCCGACAGGCCGAACGGGGCGAACCCCTGGGAGTGGAAGTTGGCCGGCTTGAAGAAGGTGAACAGCACGCCGATCACCAGCAGCGGCACGATGAACTTGAAAATGCTGACCAGGTTATTGGCGATGGCGAAGGTCTTGACGCTGCGGTAGTTGAGCACGAAAAACAGGCAGAGCAGGCCGAACTGCACCAGCCAGCCCAGGGTGGTGGGGTCGCTGGAGCCGGCCTTGGTCAACTCGGGAAACCAGGCGGCGGCGTATTGCCTTGAGGCGACCACTTCAATCGCCACCAGGCTGGAAAACGCGATCAGTGTGATAAAGCCCATCAGGTAGCCCAGCAACGGGCCGTGGGAATACACCGGGTAGCGCACCACGCCCCCGGCACGGGGCAGGGCCGCGCCCAATTCGCAATACACAATGCCCAGCAACAGCACCGCAAAACCGCCGAGCAACCAGGAAAAAATCCCTGCCGGGCCTGCGATGGACGACACGTGACTGGCGGCAAACAACCAACCGGAACCGAAGATGGCTCCCAGTCCGATAAAAGTGAGGTCAATCAGAGACAGCTGTTTCTTGAACTTGCCTTGGGCTGACATAGCGGCGCCTTCTTGTGGGTTATTGGATAGGCATGCAGTGGCGCTACAGTGAACCCATCAGCCCGCTGGCGATTGATGTTTTGCGCGGCCATCAATGACGAATTCAGCACAATTGCCGGATGCGCAGCGGTGCTCGACAGGGCCATGGCCATCGGGCAATCTGCTGGCCCGGCGAGGCGATAAACGAGGCGGTGAGCGGCATGATGCACAACGCGT
Organism: Pseudomonas sp. WS 5010; assembly: GCF_012985565.1. NCBI lineage: Bacteria > Pseudomonadati > Pseudomonadota > Gammaproteobacteria > Pseudomonadales > Pseudomonadaceae > Pseudomonas > Pseudomonas sp. WS 5010. The sequence continues at coordinate 992,300 of NZ_JAAQWQ010000001.1, forward strand.
TTGCAACCCTGTGCCAAGGTGGCGAGCAGCGGCCACACAGCCTCGAACAGCTGCTGGCGGGCGTGGCCATGCTGTTGCCGATGCTCGACGTGATTCCCAATGCGACGATGTTTATCAAGGATGTGCAGGCGCGCTATGTCATGGCCAACCACACCCTGGTACAGCGTTGTGGCTTGAAAGACCGGCGCCCGCTACTGGGCAAGACCAGCGCCGAGGTGTTCCCCGCGCAGTTGGGGCCGGGCTACACCGAGCAGGACCGGCGCGTGCTCGAACAGGGCCTGGTGCTGGAGGATCAACTGGAGTTGCACCTGTACGGCAGCCGCGAACCCGGTTGGTGCCTGACCCACAAGTGGCCGTTATACAACCGCGAGGGCGCGATCATTGGCTTGGCGGGGATCTCGGTCGACCTGCAATCCGCCAGCGAGACCCACCCGGCCTATCAGCGATTGGCGGCGGTGGACGAGCACATCCGGGCCCATTTCAACCGGCGCGTGACCTTGGGTGAACTGACGCGCATCGCCGGCACGTCGGTGGCTCAGCTGGAGCGCTACTGCAAGCGCGTGTTCCACCTGACTCCCCGGCAAATGATCCAGAAAGTACGCCTGGAACATGCCCATCGCCTGTTGCATACCGAGTTGCCGATCACCGAAGTGGCCTTGCAATGCGGCTACACCGACCACAGTGCATTCACCCGCCAGTTCAAGGCGTTGACCGGCTTTACGCCACGCCAGTATCGCCAGGCCACCCGCTAATGAGTGGGCGCACGTCCCTGTAGGAGCTGGCTTGCCAGCGATAGCGGCGGGTCAGCCAACATCAACTCCAGCAATGCCGCCGCCATCGCAGCCTCGCCAAGGCTCGACAGCTCCTACATTGATCCTCAGGGTTTGGAGGATTGCATTTCACTGCCACCGCAGGATGCACACGGTACTCAATGTACGACGATCCAATGTAGGAGCTGGCTTGCCAGCGATAGCAGCGGGTCAGCCAACATCAATCCCAGCAATGCCGCCGCCATCGCAGCCTCGCCAAGGCTCGACAGCTCCTACATTGATCCTCAGGGATTGGAGGATTGCATTTCAGCTGCCAGTGCAGGATGCATACGGTACTCAATGTACTGAAGATCCAATGTAGGAGCTGGCTTGCCAGCGATAGCGTCGGGTCAGCCAACATCAACTTCAGCAAGGCCGCCGCCATCGCAGCCTCGCCAAGGCTCGACAGCTCCCACCTCGATCTTCAGGGTCTGGAAGATTGCATTTCACTGCCACCGCAGGATGCACACGGTACTCAATGTACGACGATCCAATGTAGGAGCTGGCTTGCCAGCGATAGCGGTGGGTCAGCCAACATCCACTCCAGCAATGCCGCCGCCATCGCCGCCTCGCCAAGGCTCGACAGCTCCTACATTGATCTTCAGGGGTTGGAAGATTGCATTTCACTGCCACCGCAGGATGCATACGGTACTCAATGTACGACGATCCAATGTAGGAGCTGGCTTGCCAGCGATAGCGGCGGGTCAGCCAGCATCAATCCCAGCAATGCCGCCGCCATCGCAGCCTCGCCAAGGCTCGACAGCTCCCACCTCGATCTTCAGGGTCTGGAAGATTGCATTTCACTGCCACCGCAGGATGCACACGGTACTCAATGTACTGAAGATCCAATGTAGGAGCTGGCTTGCCAGCGATAGCGGCGGGTCAGCCAACATCCACTCCAGCAATGCCGCCGCCATCGCCGCCTCGCCAAGGCTCGACAGCTCCTACATTGATCTTCAGGGGCTGGAGGATTGCATTTCACTGCCACCGCAGGATGCATACGGTACTCAATGTACGACGATCCAATGTAGGAGCTGGCTTGCCAGCGATAGCGGCGGGTCAGCCAGCATCAATCCCAGCAATGCCGCCGCCATCGCAGCCTCGCCGGGGCTCGACAGCTCCTACATTGATCCTCAGGGTTTGGAGGATTGCATTTCACTGCCACCGCAGGATGCACACGGTACTCAATGTACGATGATCCAATGTAGGAGCTGGCTTGCCAGCGATAGCGGTGGGTCAGCCAACATCAACCCCAGCAATGCCGCCGCCATCGCAGCCTCGCCAAGGCTCGACAGCTCCCACCTCGATCCTCTGGGTTTGGAGGATTGCAGTTCAGCTGCCCCATCTGATCCTCATTGCTGCAACTGAAGGGCCTCACGCTTGAAAAAGCGCTTCTGCTCAAATGGAATCTCTTCGCGGTCGCCATAGGGCGCGCTGTACCAGTTGCCGTAGGTTGGGTTCGGCAGCAGGAACCAGCGTTGGCCGAACCAGCCGACATAAGGTTCGACCGCCCGGCGTTGGGCGGCCAGGGTGTTGTGTTCGGCCTGGACGAAATCCCCCAGGGAATCCCCGACCATCAACAACACCCGTGCCTGGCTGGCGACCCACTGGCGGCGGCAGTTCTTGCCGTAGCCCGCCGGTGCGCAATGGCCGGTGGGGGTGGCGGCCGCCAGTACGTGTTCGTTGCTCTGCACCGGGAAGCCGCGCAGGCGCAGGTTGGCGACGGTGGCCTGGACTTGGCTGTGCTCGCGGTTGGTCAGGTAATACACCTTGATCCCCCGTTGCTGCGCCGCCTGCAAAAACGCCACGGCGCCGGGCAGGGCCTGGGCCTTGGCCTGGTCGACCCAGGTGTTCCAGCGGTCATAGGAGTAGACCTGGTTGTTGACGATGTCCCGCGCGTTGAGGGGCACGTTGTCCAGCAGGGTTTCATCGATATCGACGATCACTGCCGGCGGCAGGCCGCTGAGGTTTCGCGGGGCAAAGGGCAGGGCGTCCCAGTCCTTGGTGGCCAGGGCCACATCGAGCTGGCGGGTGGCGTCGGCGAACACTTGGCGATAGATCATCTCGTGTTCGATAGAGGTCTGGGTCCACAGCACCGCATCCAGTTGATCGTTGGCGGGTGGGTGCTGTAGGCAGCCCAGCAGCACCGAAGAAAGCAGGCATACGCCGGCGAAATTCATAAGACGCATAAAAAGAGTCGGCCTCAAAAATGGCGGTCGCGGATCGACGATCAGGCCCGGCACAGTAGCGCAGTATTGCGCCCCAGCCTGCATCAGACGCTTATTTTCATCAGGGTTAGATCGTTTATTTCCTTATCGAAGGTGCATAGCATTTTAGTGAATATCCATTGCGTCCATTTACTGGTCGCAGCAAAGGCGCTGGATGCAATAACAAACGCCCGTCTGCTGTAACGTTTTTGCAGTCTGCTTTTAATCAGAAGTGGACGGTCTGGCGTCGATTCCTGCTGCTCGGCCAGCGTCTTGCAGCGCGGCGCGTCATCTCTAGAATCGGCCCCAGAATTTAGACCTTTCCTGTCGATTACGGAGTTTCGAACATGATGAATGCCATGCAGATGCCAATGAACAACACGATGCCCATGATGCCGATGATGGGCATGCCGATGATGATGGCCACCATGCAGTGCGAGATGACCGGCGATGCCATGGTGTGCACCATGAAGCCGGCCGCCGGTATGGACATGGCGATGTTCAAGAACAACGCCGAAATGATGGCGATGATGATGAACTGCGGCATGCCGATGATGATGCAGTGCGCCAACCTGTCGATGATGTGCATGTCGCAGGACACCATGGCAATGCTCAACAACATGCCAGCGATGACCATGCCGATGATGAAGTGCGTCATGGAATGCACCCTGCAAGCCGATGGCATGACCTGCAAGATGATGCCGATGCCTGGTATGAGCATGGCGATGATGGACAACTGCTGCATGCTGATGAAGAAAATGATGAACGATTGCGCCATGCCGATGATGATCAGCTGCAACGGCATGCCGATGATGTGCTGCACCTGCTGAACCGACGTTTCGTGCGCATGAAAAAGCCCCGCCTGAGCAATCAGGCGGGGCTTTTTGCGTTCAGTCCAGGCGTTCGGGGTGGAGGATGACCAGGAACGCCAGCGCATCGCTGTCTGCCGGGTTGCGATAGCGGTGGGGCTGGTCGGCATAGAACAGGATCGAGTCGCCGGTGGACAGCAAGTATCGTTCCTCGTTGACGCTGATCTCCAGCACGCCCTGGGCCACCACCAGGTTTGCCTGGATCCCAGGCCGGCGGCCTTCGCACACCTCTTCACCGCGTGCGCTCAGGCGTACCTCATAGAATTCGGACTGGCGCGACATGTCGTCGGGGAACAATGCCCGGCTGACGAATGTGCCGTCGGCGCTCACCAGGCGTTTGCTTTGGTGGGCGGGCAGTAATTCGACCCCTTCGAACGAGCGGTTTTCCAGGAACGCCGCCACCGACACTTTCAGGCCCTTGGCAATTTTGCACAACACCTTGATCGACGGTACGCTGCGCCCGGACTCGATCTGCGCGAGCATCGCCCGGCTGACGCCACAGGCTCGGGCCAGGGCATCCAGGGACAGGTAGCGTTTGCTGCGCAGGCGATGCAGGTTGTGCGCGACGCACTGGCCGATGGCATCGTCGTCGCGGCTGGTGCAATCCTTGGGTTGAGCAATGGGGGGCAGCACGTCGGGAAGGGCCTGGAGAAAACTCATCGGCGTTACGCCCGGCGTGTGTCGCTGGGCGCGTTACTGGCCTGCAACGTGAATACCGACAACCCGGCGCGCGCGGCGTACATTGCCCACATCAACTGGGCCGCTGCACGAGCCTGGCGGCGTTTGCGGTGGAGGGTGAAATCAATGACGTTGGCGGATATCGACATGGCGCAGTCTCGGGTGACGGTGGTGACTCGGTTGCTCCACATTACTGCGCGCAGCTTATTTCCTTAAATACTGAGTTTGCATTTATTAATTCTATTTTGGACTTAAAAACAGACGTGACCTGCCGTATCCGATGTTCTTCCAACGCTTGAACTTTCCCAGGATTCGGCCCCATGCGCCTGCCACAACCTTTGCTGTTTCTCCCTCCTCGTTGGCTCGGTTTTGGCGTTGCCCTGACATTCACCCAACTGGCCCAGGCCCAGGAGGCGCTGCAGTTGGCGCCGCTGCAAGTCACCAGCACCGAACTGAGCGAAGGCGAAGCGGCCCAGGCGCAACTCCGGCAGGTGCCCGGCGCTACCAATTACGTCGACATGGCCAGTGTCGAGCAGGGGCGGGTCAGCAGCAATGAAGATGTGTTCAAGTACCAGGCTGGCATCTACGCCAAGGCGGCGAATAACGAAGGGGTGAAAATCTCCATTCGTGGCTCGGGCATCAACCGTGGCCCCGGCAGCCATGCATCCGGCCTGTATGAAACCATCGACGGGCTGCCACTGACCGGCCCCGGCGGAACGCCTTACGAGCTCAAAGACCCGCTGTGGCTCAGCCGCGTCGAAGTGCTGCGCGGCGCCAACGGGTTTGATCGCGGCGCACTGGCCCTGGGCGGGGCGGTCAACTATGTCACCCACACCGGCTACGATGCGCCCAAGTTGCGCGTGCGCTACGAGGCCGGCAGCCATGGGTACGCCCAGCGGGAAATCAGCTCCGGGCAAGTGCTGGGCGATGCCGACTATTACATCAGCCTGACCGACACTGACTACGATGGCTTCCAGCAACAAAGCGCCGGCAGCGGCAAAGGCGTGGCGGCCAACTTCGGCTACCGGTTCAACCCGGACCTGGAAACCCGCTTCTATTTCCGTTACCGCGAAACCGCCAACGACAGCCCTGGCAAACTCACGCGCCAGCAGATCGAGCATAGCCCGCGCGCAGCCAACGCCCTCAACCTGGCACGCGACTCCAAGCGCTTGCAGCCGGGCTCTACCTGGATCGCCAACAAGACCACGCTGCAATTGGACGATAACTCCCGCGTCGAAGCGGGGCTGGTGTATCACGACTACCCCATGGACCTGCGCGAAGGCACCAACCGGCTCAAGGTGGCGTATACCGATATCAGCGGCACCTTGAACTACATCCGCCAGGACACGCTGCTGGGTCGCGACAGCAAGACCACAGTCGGCCTGCGCACCACCCAGGGCCTGCCCAATAACGGTGTGTCGGAGTACGTGCGGGTGCCTGCCGGTGCCACCGCCGGTTTCGCCCCGGGGACCAAGACCCGTGACTACAGTTACCTGGGGTCGGATACCGTGCTGCACGTGAGCAACGACCTGGAGCTGCTGCCCGACCTGTGGCTGACCACCGGCCTGGCGGCGATCTATACCCGTCGCGAAACCGAAGTCACCTATCCCGACACCCATGCCCCCTTGAGCACTCATGACTGGGACTATGCCCCGCGCGTGGGCCTGCGCTATGACTTCAACCCGCAGTTGCAGGTGTATGGCAACCTGAGCCGCTCGGTGGAGCCGCCGCATGCCTGGTCGATGATCTGGGGTTCCAACAAGTTCTTTGCCAAAGATGCCAATAATCCTGCTTCCGGCTTGGCCCGCGAAGGCGTGAAGCTGCAAAACCAGACGGCCACCACCCTGGAAGTGGGCGGGCGCGGCGAAGCGTGGTTCGGCCAATGGGACCTGGCGCTGTACCACTCGCTGGTGCGCCATGAACTGCTGAGCGTCGAAACCCAGGCGGCTACGCCTAACTTGTCGCAGGTGGTCGCCGAATCCAACGCCAGCCCGACCCTCCACCAAGGTCTGGAACTGAGCCTCACCAGCGCGCTGTGGGACGGTGGCAATACCGGTCGCCTGGCCCTGCGCCAAGCCTATACCTTCAGTAACTTCCACTACCGCGACGACCCGCGCTTTGGCGACAACACATTGCCCGGTATCCCCAAGCACTATTACCAGGCGCGGTTGCGCTACAGCCATCCCAGCGGCTTTTTCAGCAGCCTCAATGGCGAGTATTCCTCGCGGGTGGCGGTGGACTATGCCAACTCCTACTACGCGTCGGCCTATGGCTTGTTGGGCGCCACCCTCGGCTACGACGCACCGAAACAGGACTGGCAAGCCTGGGTCGACCTGCGCAACCTGACCAACCAGCGCTACGCCAATACCGTGACCCCGGGTTATGACGACCATGGCAATGATATGGCGCGCTCGACGCCGGGTGACGGCATGGGCGTGTACGCCGGCGTTTCCTGGAGCTTGCGCTAAACCCTTGCAGGCGCCGGCAAGCTGGCGCCTACGCCGATACCCAGGCGCCATCGTTGGGCCCTTGCTCTGCCATCGTTTTACTGTCATCGTTTGCGCGATTGGTAATCTTTCTTGTTTGAGAAATTTTTGCGCATGCATGACTTTCCCGTGGCCGATTGTGATACAGCCCGCCGCCAGCAGACACTCACCGCGCTCTACAGCGACCACCATTCCTGGCTCCAGGGATGGCTGCGCAAGAAGCTCGGCTGTTCGCAGCATGCGGCGGACCTGGCCCAGGATGCATTCGTGCGGGTGTTGCTGCTGGCCGAGCCCCACAACATTCAGGAGCCTCGGGCATTTCTCGCGACCACTGCCGGGCGCTTGCTGATTGACGGTGCGCGGCGGCGCAAGATCGAGAAAGCCTATATGCAAGCCCTGGCCATCCAGTACGAAGACGCCGGCATGCCTGACCCTGCGACCATTCACGTGGCGTTGCAGGCCCTGGAACGCATTGCGCTGATGCTCGCCGGCCTGCCGGACAAGGCCCGCGAGGCGTTCCTGCTCAGTCGCCTGGATGGGCTGACCTACAGTGAAATCGCTGCCCAGCTCCAGGTCTCGTCCAGCACGGTGAAAAACTACATCTCCAGCGCGCTGGTGCATTGCTACCAGACCCTTTATGGCGCGGACCCGCTCTGATGCCCGCCGAACAGATTGTCAGTGAAGCGGCGCGCTGGCTGGCGTTGCTCAATGACGAGGACGTCAGCGCCGCCGACCGCCAGGCATTTGAAGCCTGGTGTGCGGCCGATCCACGCCATCGGGTGGCCTTCGAGCGCATGGGGGCGTTGTGGGGCAGCCTCGATGAACTGCCTGCTGCACCTGCACGCCTGGCGTTGAATCAAGCCTTCATCCCACGCAAAGCCGGGTACGCCGTGCGCGGCGGGCAAGCCCTGGCGTTGTTGGGCGTGTTGGTGGCCGGCTGGGCGAGCGTCGAGCAACTGCCGCTGTGGATGGCCGACCAACGCACCGGCGTCGGCGAGCGCAGTCAGGTGGTCTTGGCCGATGGCAGCCAGGTGCAGCTCAACAGCAACTCGGCGTTGGACGTGAAGTTCGACGGCCAACAGCGTGTGATCGAATTGCTCAAGGGCGAGATGTGGGTCGAGGTGGCCAAGGATGCGCAACGGCCGTTCGTGGTGCGCACCGATCAGGGCACGGCGACCGCGTTGGGCACGCGTTTCCTGGTGCAGCGTGCGGTGGATGGCTCGACCGTGGTCACGGTGATCGAGTCAGCGGTGGCCGCCAAAGGCACTGACAGCGAGGCCGTGAAGGTGACGGCAGGCCAGCGCGCGATTCTCAGGCAGGGGCACGCCCAGCCAGTGCAAGCGGTCGGCAGCAGCGACCCGGCAGCCTGGACCCGGGGCTTGCTCACGGTGGATGACCGGCCGTTGAGCGAAGTCCTGCAAACCCTGGCCAGCTATCGCCATGGGGTGATGCGGTTTGATGCCCAGGCGTTGCACGGGATGCGTGTGTCGGGGGTGTTCAAGCTCGATGACAGCGACGCGGCGCTGGCGACCCTGGCGGATAACCTGCCGATCAAGGTGGAGTATTTCACCGACCTGCTGGTGGTGATCAAGCCCCTCTGATCTGCCTGAAGACACCCGTTCAAATAAAAACCGGTCTCATTCATACCCGATTTCCCGACATGGCCGTCATGGAATATAGAACCCTCTTTTCCAGGACCTCTCATGTCACGCTTTGCTCGTCCGTTGCACCCGCTGGCGCTGTCAGTGGCGATGGCTTTTGCCGCTGTGCCCCTGACCATTCACACCGCATGGGCTGATGAAAGCAGCCATTTCTCGATCCCTGCCGGTGACCTGAGCCAGGCCCTCAACGGCTTTGCCGAACAGGCCGGGCTGGTCCTGGCCTTTGATCCGGTCTTGACCCGTGGCAAGCGCAGCAACGGTTTGAACGGGCATTTGAGCAGCGACGCGGCACTCGCCCAGTTGCTGGCGGGCAGCGGTTTGCGTGCCCAGGCGCTGTCTGCCCAGCGCTATCGCATCGAGCCGATTCCCCAGGCGGATGGCTCGGTGGAATTGCAGGCCACCACCATCAGCGGCGCTGCTCAAAGTGAAAGCCCCGTCGGCCCGGTGTCCGGTTATGTGGCCACGCGCAGCCTGTCGGGCACCAAGACCGACACCGCGCTGATCGAGACCCCGCAATCGATCTCGGTGGTCACCAAAGACCAGATGCGTGCGCAGAATGCCGAGAGCCTCAACCAGATCCTGCGCTACAGCGCCGCGGTTGTTCCGGAAACCCGTGGCGCCACCGCCTCGCGCCTGGACCAGTTGACCATTCGCGGCTTCTCGCCGGTGACTTACCTCGACGGCCTGCGCGTGGCATCGAGCCGCGATGCCTCGCCGCAAAAGGATGCCTTCGACCTGGAGCGCGTGGAGGTCCTGCGCGGCCCAGCCTCGGTGTTGTACGGCCAGGGCAGCCCCAGTGGCGTGATCAATATGGTCACCAAGCGCCCGTTGGATACGCCGTTCCATGAAGTCGGCGTGGAGTACGGCACCTTCGACAAAAAGCGCACCACCTTCGATCTCAGCGGCCCGCTGGATGAGCAAGGGGTGTATTCCTACCGCGTCGCCGGATTGTTCGACGATGCCGACGGGCAGGTGGAGCACACCGAGACCCGCCGTCAATCGCTGTCCTCGGCCTTCACCTGGCGCCCGAACGAGGACACCTCGCTGACCCTGCTGGGGCATTTTCAGAAGGATCCCAAGGGTGCTTCCTACGGCTCGATGCCGGCCTGGGGCTCGGTGTTGCACAGCCCGCTGGGGCGCAAGATCGATGTCGACTTCTACGATGGCGAGAAAAACTTCGAGAAGAGTGACCGCGAGCATTACTCCATCGGCTATGCCTTCGAGCATCACCTCGACGACGTCTGGACCGTGCGCCAGAACGCCCGCTATATGCGCAGCGAAGGGATCTACCGCAGTATCTACAGCAGCAACCTGCAGGCCGATTACCGCACCTTGAACCGCTCGACCATCGCCACCGATGTCGACATGGACGCCTACAACCTGGATAACCAGTTGCAGGGCAAGTTCGACACCGGCCCGGTGCAGCACACGCTGTTGATGGGGCTTGATTACCAGAACACCAGCGTCGATACCAAGGCCGGTTACGGCAAGGGACCGGACCTGGATATTTTCGACCCGGTGTACGGTGCGCCGGTGACCACCCCGGCATTTTCCAGCGACGCGACCCAGCGTAGCGAGCAGACCGGTGTGTACCTGCAGGAGCAGGCGAAGTGGGATAAATGGGTACTGTTGATGGGCGGTCGTTATGACTGGGCCAGCACGGATAACAGCTCGTTGAGCTTGACCGACGGCAAGAAAACCAAATCCTCCCTGGACAGCAAAGCCTTCACCGGCCGCCTGGGCGTGGTTTACCTCTTTGATAACGGCCTGGCGCCTTACGCCAGCTATTCCGAATCCTTCTCGCCGCAAACCGGTACCGGCTACGGCGGTTCGGTGTTCAAGCCCACCGAAGGCAAGCAGTACGAAATCGGCATCAAGTACCAGCCGCCAGGCAGCAACAGCTTTATCACCGCCGCCATCTTTGACCTGCGCCAGAACAACGTGCCGACCATGGATCCGGATCCCACCCACCTGTGTGGCAACGGTCGCTGCCAGGTCCAGGACGGTGAAGTGCGCTCCCGTGGCTTTGAACTCGAAGGCAAGGCCAGCCTCAACGACAACCTGGATATCACGGCGGCCTATGCCTACCTCGATAACCGCATCAGCAAATCCAACAGCACCGTGCGCTACGCGCCGATCACCGACATCGGCGTAGGCCCGGCCGTGTCGACCCAGGGCACCACCACCTACGCTGTGCCGCGCCACACCGCTTCGGTGTGGGCCGACTACACCCTGCATGACGGCAACCTCAAGGGCTTCGGCGTCGGCGCGGGTGCGCGTTATGTCGGCTCGTCCTGGGGCGATACGGCCAACACCTTGAAGGTTCCCGGCTACACCTTGTTCGATGCGTCGGTGCACTACGACATCCCGCACATCAACACCCTGGGCGACAACCTGCGCCTGGCGCTGAACGCCACCAACCTGGCGGACAAAGAGTACGTGGCGTCCTGCTATTCGTACTCGTGGTGCTGGTACGGCTCGCAACGCACGGTGCAGGCCAGTGCGACGTATCAGTGGTAAATGCCGATAACGAGTGAGGATTTTTCCTACGGCGGCCTTTTACCCGGGCCGTTGACTCTCTATTATCCGCCCCCAGCACCTCCGGCCATGGAGACGCTCCATCAACTAAGGAAGTCGTAATGCACATTGGAAAAATGCTGGGGTTGGCCCTGATGATGTTGGCAGTGAGTGGCTGCGCCAGCTTCACCAAGGACGAAGTCGCGCCAGTCACCCTGCCATCGAAGGCGAGCTTCGCCAACAAGCCGAACGTCTATGTCGACTTTGATTTCTATCAGGGCGAACCGACCAACGCTGCCGCTGCCGAAGTCCCCCAGGCGCGGGACATGCTGCGTCCGCAACTGCAAAAGATCCTCACCGATTCCGGCCTGTTCGGCCGCGTGACCCTGGATGAGTTCCAGAAGCAGCCGGGCGACTACAGCCTGCGCCTGAAGGTCTACAACCATCCGCCAGGTGGCGGTCAGATGGCATTGGCGTTTATCAGCGGCTTCACCTTCACCATTATCCCGGCGCTGGGTACCGACCAGTACACCATGAGCCTGGAGGCCCTGGACCCACAGGGCCAGGCGCTGAGCAAAGGCAGCAACCACGATGCGATCAACACCTGGTTGGGTATCTGGTTTATCCCGATGATGGCCTACACGCCAAAAGAAGCGGTGACCGATACCTTCACGCGCCAGGTCAATGCGCTGCTCAAACAGATGGTCGAGAGCAATAACCTGAAGTACTCGGCACTGGATGCCGGTGTGCCGCGGGCCTGATTTTGGCCGCAAAAAAAGGGAGCCGGCTGACCGGCTCCCTTTTTTTTACCCGGGTTTTTACTTGAGTGCCTGAATGAACAGCGGGTCGCTGTACAAGGCCTTGAGCAAGTCACGCACCAGCGGGTTATAGGCATTCGCCGCATTCGGAATCGCAATGGGGCCGAAGAATGAACTGGACCATACGCTGGTCACTTCCTTGGTGGCGTCGTACACCACGGCGTCATCCTTGAGCAAGGTAAAGCGCGCGGCCAGTGTGCCGTGGCCGGAACCCACGCCAGCTGTCAGCTCGTTCTTCACCAGCAGTACGTCAAGGCGCCGCGGCGCGCTTTGATTCAGCAGGCCGGCCAGGGACAGTTCCTGGGTAAGCGCCGCCTGCACATGGGCCGGGATACTGCCGGTGGGCGAGCTGATCGGATTGGCCCGGACCATCAACGAACCCTGGCCCGAGGCGGCAGTAACCTTGGCCTGGCTGATGGGTTGCAGCGCTGGCGTCTGCTTGAGGCGCTGGACGTTGTCGAAATTGGGCTCGTATTGCGTCATGGTCACGCCGCAACCTTGCAGCAGCAGTAAGACCAGTGGGGCCAACATAAGAAACTTCTTCACGGCATTTCCTTGCGTGAGGGGGGTAGGGGGGCGCGATTATGGTCAGCCGCTGGTAGGGCGGCAACCCGCGCGGGAAGGGGAGATCGCCAAGAAGGCATTTTGCTGGCCCCCATCTGCTGCATGTTTCGCCAAAATCACTTTTATTTTCAGTTGGTTAGGTGGATGCCAATGCGCAACGTAAAAATCACGCTGATTGCCTTGGCCCTGGCGAGCGGGGCGGCGGCAGCCCAGGGCAAGGCGCTGCGTGAAGGGGATCGGTACATGTGCAGTTGGGGGGCGGGTACGGCGGCCAGGGCCCAGGAGCTGAAGTTGGCTGGCGTTTCGTTGTATGCGGCGCGGCAGAAGATTCAGCGGTACAAGTTCGACAAGTCGTGGATGCGCATGATGGCCATGGGCATCACCGAGCAGACTTATGACAGCCCCTCGCGGCTCAAGCCGACGGCGGTGCGTTCGAGTTTTTATGAAGAGTGCGTGCGCTACAAACTGGCGCGTAGATAGACACGCTGCAGACTGGTTTATTAACCTGATAGTTATTAGGGTTTTAACCCGGCAAGTTTGGAAGTTGCACCAAAAAGTGGCACTAAAGATATCGCGAACCATGAAAAATGTGTGGTTATTGAATGACTTAGCGCTGTTTCAATCCGACGAAAGGCTAATAATAAACTTGTTACAGGTTGTCTCGGTGGTTATTATGACCGGGCGTTCACCTCCCACGGTTTATGCATTTTTAAATCCCAAGTTTCCATCAGCTACTTGGGATTTTTTTTGCCCGGGATTTGACCTTCATACCTGCTTGGCAGATAAGTGTTCGTGGTTTTTCTGGCGTCATTGCGCCGGCGCTTTCGGGGAAAAGTGTGGGGTAGCTAACACTTTCGTAGGATTGCCTACACGCGTTGCACAACCTGATCTACCCTGCATGGATCACGTCCATCGCGTCATGTGCGAGCAAGGGTGCCCAGGATGATTCCGATCGTTGAGTTGAGCCGCATCATGGCGTCCGGTTTCGTCCCGCTGGCGTGCGACTGTAGCGTCAACCCCCAGGGTTTCTTGACCATCCGTGTCTTTGAACCGGAGTCCGGTCGCGTCGACCTGCTGTTGACCGGCGTGTCGCCCCAGGGCCTGGATAGCATCCGTGCCATCTCCAACCTGATCGGCGAGCTGCGCACCGAGCTCAAGGCCGGGCGCCGTGGGTTTGCGGCATTCGGCTAGGCGTCAGAGCCGGCGCAGAAACGAGCGCACAATGCGCTTGGTGGCGTCGGTGGCGTCCAGTTGCTCCAACGCACTGTAGGCATGCCACTGGCAATCGATGATTTCATTGCAGGGCCGGGCCTGGTCGATGTTCACCACCGAGGCTTCAAACACGTGATGCAGCGTGTCACTGGCTTTCAATTCCTGTAGATACAGCAACCCATCCACGTTCAGCCCGGTTTCCTCCTGCAACTCCCGCTCGGCCGCGCCGACCGGGCGCTCATCGCGCTCGACCTTGCCCCCGGGCAATGCCCATTTCGACCTGGCCTTGCGCACGAACAGAATGTGCCCCTCGTGTTCGCAAATCACCGTTGCGCGTATTTTCATCGTCTGTGCCCCCGCAGCTGGATGATTGTCATAAAAGTGTAATGCAATTGTCATGCTAGGTCTTTATAGGGGGAGGCTGGAGACCACGCAGGAAAACGCCGATACTGCCCGACTGAAAAAATACCGCTGAAGGAAAGTCTGATGAGCACCATCCGCTGGGGCATGATCGGTTGTGGCAGTGTTACTGAACTCAAGAGTGGACCCGCTTTCTACAAAGCGCCAGGCTCGGCCCTGGTGGCCGTGATGGGGCGTCGCGAGGAAGCGGTGCGCGATTATGCGGCACGCCACGGGATTGCCCGCTTTTACACGGATGCCCAGGCGCTGATCGATGACCCCGAAGTGGATGCGGTGTACATCGCCACGCCACCCGACAGCCACCTGGAGTACAGCCTGTTGGTGGCAGCGGCGGGCAAGCATTGCTGTGTAGAAAAACCGATGTCGCTGAATGCCGAGCAGAGCGCGTTGATGCAGCGCACCTTCGAGCGGGCCGGGCTGCATCTGTTTGTTTCCTATTACCGCCGTTCCCTGCCGCGCTTCCAGCAGGTCCGTGCCTGGCTGCAAGAAGGGCGCATCGGTGAGTTGCGGCACCTGAGCTGGACGTTGTGCAAGCCGCCATCGCCCACGGACACCAACGCCAGCAACTGGCGCACCGACCCGGCGATTGCCGGCGGTGGTTATTTTGCCGACCTCGCCAGCCATGGTTTCGACCTGTTCCAGTACCTGGCGGGGGATATCGTCGAGGTCACGGGGTATACCGCGCGCCAGGCCGGGCGCTATGCGGCGGAAGATGCGGTCACCGCCTGCTGGAGCTTCAGCTCGGGCGCGCTGGGGATGGGCTGCTGGAACTTTGTGGCGGACCGGCGTGAAGACCGGGTCGAGTTGATCGGTAGCAAAGGGCGGATCAGCTTTGCAGTGTTCGACGAGCAGCCGTTGCACCTTGAGGCCGAGGTCAGCCAGACCCTGCATATTGCCCATCACCCCCATATCCAGTGGCATCACGTGCTGGGCATGAACGCGCATATCCGTGGCGAGAGCGTACACCCGGCACTGGCGATCGAGGCCTTGAAGACCGACCGCATCATGGATCGGGTGTTGCAGCGCAAGCCCTGACCCCGCCTACCCTTGTCGGAGCCGCCAAGGTGTTTGTCTGACTGGCGGCTATTGTCAGAAATTTCCCACAGGAGTACAAATGTACTCCATGACGACTCTCACTCCCCGCCGCTCCGCCATCCTGAACTTCATCCGCGAACGTATCGCGCAGCAAGGTCAGTCCCCCAGCCTCGCCGAGATCGCCGAGGCCTTCGGTTTTGCTTCGCGCAGTGTGGCGCGCAAACACGTGCTGGCGCTGACCGAGGCCGGGTTTATCGAGGTCAACCCGAACCAGGCCCGGGGTATTCGCCTGCTCAATCAACCGGCGCGCCCGCAATGGCTGGAGGTCCCGGTGCTGGGCCGCGTGGCCGCCGGCCTGCCCATCGGCGCCGACGCCGAAGTGCATGCGCGGCTGATGCTGGACCCGGCGACCTTTGCCCGGGTCCCGGATTATCTGCTGCGGGTCCAGGGTGACTCGATGATCGAAGACGGCATCCTCGATGGCGACCTGGTGGGCGTGCGCCGCAGTGCCGAGGCGCTGAACGGGCAGATCGTGGTCGCGCGCCTGGACGGCGAGGTCACCATCAAGCGCTTCGAGCGGATGGGCCACAGCGTGCGCCTGTTGCCGCGCAACCCGGCCTATCAACCTATCGTGGTCCGTGCCGACCAGGACCTGGCCATCGAAGGCGTGTTCTGTGGCCTGGTGAGGCAAGGGTGATGGGCGCCGTGGTTGCACTGGACTCGCTGTTCAATGGCGGGCGGGTGTGGAAGGGGCGGCCGGCCGCGCCGCCGGCCAGTGTGTATCCCACCGGGCTGGCGGCCCTGGATGCGGTGTTGCCCAGCGGTGGCTGGCCGGCGGCGGCCTTGAGTGAAATCCTCGTGGCCCAGCAGGGCGTGGGCGAGTTGCAACTGGTCTGGCCGACCCTGGCGCGGCTGTCGGCGGCCGGCGAGCGCATTGTGCTGGTGGCGCCGCCGTATACCCCATACCCCCACGCCTGGCAGAACGCCGGGGTGGACCTGCGCCAGCTCTCGGTGATCCAGGCCGATGAGCGCGATGCCTTGTGGGCGGCCGAGCAGTGCCTGCGCTCCGGCAGTTGCGGCGCGGTGCTGTGCTGGCCACGCAAGGCCGATGACCGGGCCTTGCGCCGCTTGCAGGTGGCCGCCGAGACCGGCCAGACCCTGGCGTTTGCCTGGCGGGCCATGGGCGAGGCGATCAACCCGTCACCGGCCGCCCTGCGTCTGGCCGTCGAGCCGAGCCAGGTGCGGGTGCTCAAGTGCCGCGGTGGCCTGGCCCATCCCGCACCCATTGCCCTGGCCAGCGGGCACTGAGGTTGATATGCGCTGGGTGTGTATTGTCTTCCCGCAATTGGCGTTGGACGGGGTCTTGCGTCGACGTCCCGAGCCCGAGCAACCCTTGGCGTTGTTGGCCGGCCCGCCGCAACGCCGGGTGCTGCAAACCGTCAATGGCGCCGCGCGTGCCTTGGGCCTGCGCCCCGGCCTATCCCTGACGGCGGCCCATGCCCTGACCAAGGCCTTTGCCTGCGTCGAATACGACCCGGTGGATATCGAGCGCTGCCAACAACTGCTCGCGGCCTGGGCCTACCGTTTCAGTTCCCAGGTCAGCGTGTTCTATCCACGGGCCTTGCTGTTTGAAATCGAATCGAGCCTGGGCCTGTTCGGGCCGTGGCCGCTGCTGGAAGCACGCTTGCGCGAGGAACTGAGCGACCTGGGCTTTCGCCACCGTATCGTCGCCGCCCCCAACCCGGCCGCCGCGCGGGTGTTGGCCAATGCCTACGATGGCCTGGCGGTGGCCGATGCCGAGGCGCTCCAGCAAGCCCTTGGGCCGATGCCGATCGATCGCGTCGGCATCGACCCGCAAGCCGCCACGGCCTTGTCGCGCATGGGCCTGCGGACCCTGGCCCAGGTCCAGGCGTTGCCCCGGCATACCTTGGCCAGGCGCTTCGACGCCGGGTTGCTCAAGCACCTGGATGCCTTGACCGGGCTGCGGCCGCTGGGCCTGGATTTTTATCAGCCGCCGGATCGGTTTGACCTGCGCATCGAATTGAATTTCGATGTGCAGTCCCACCAGGCGTTGCTGTTTCCCTTGCGGCGCCTGACTGGCGACCTCGCCGCGTTCCTCTGTGGCCGCGACAGTGGCGTGCAGCGTTTTGCCCTGCACCTGGAGCATGCCGAGGCGCCAGACAGCGTGATCACGGTGGGCCTGCTGAGTGCCGAGCGCGAACCCTCGATGCTGTTTGAACTGGCCCGTGGCCGCCTGGAGCAGGTGCAAGTGGCCGCACCGGTGCGTGGCCTGCGCCTGCTGGCCGAGGACCTGCCGGTGTTTGTGCCACAGCGCCAGGACCTGTTCGACGAGCGCCCGCAGCAAACCCTACCGTGGGTGCAATTGCGCGAACGTCTGCGGGCGCGCCTGGGGGATGAGGCGGTGCAGGGCCTGCGCTTTAATGCTGACCATCGCCCCGAGTGCGCCTGGCTGCCGGGCGCCGACAGCCGCGCCTGCCCAGCCTTGAGCCCGGTGCAACGCCCTGGCTGGCTGCTCAACGAACCGACCTTGCTGGCCGAGCAGGGCATCCAGATCCTGCTGGGCCCGGAGCGTATCGAATCCGGTTGGTGGGATGGCGCCGATATCCGCCGCGATTACTACCTGGTGCGCACCCGCGCCGGGCAGCAAGGCTGGGCCTATCGCACCGTGGGCGACAGCGCCGGGTTGTGGCTGCAAGGCTGGTTTGCATGATGGAGGGCTACGCCGAACTGCATTGCCTGTCGAACTTCAGCTTCCAGCGTGGCGCGTCCAGTGCCCGCGAGTTGTTCGAGCGCGCCAAACAGCAGGGGTATCAGGCCCTGGCAATCACCGATGAATGCACCCTGGCCGGCATCGTGCGCGCCTGGCAGGCGGCCAAGGAGGTCGGGCTGGGGTTGATCGTCGGCAGTGAGGTGCGCCTGGAAAACGGCCCGAAACTGGTGCTGCTGGTGGAGAACCTGCAGGGCTATCAGCACCTGTGCCGGTTGATCACCCTGGCCCGGCGCCGTGCCGAAAAAGGCCAGTACCGCCTGTTGCGCGAAGACTTTGCCGACCCGCTGCCGGGGTTGCTGGTGCTGTGGCTGGCCGAGGAGGGCGATACGCCTGCCGACGGCCAGTGGCTGTGCGAGGCCTTCAGCGGGCGGCTATGGCTGGCGGTAGAGCTGCATTGCGCCCAGGACGATGCCCGCCGCCTGGCGCAGCGCCTGCAACTGGCCGCCAGCCTGCACCTGCCGGCCGTGGCCTGTGGCGATGTGCATATGCATGTGCGCAGCCGGCGCGCCTTGCAAGACACCATGACCGCCATCCGCCACCACCTGCCGGTGGCGCAGGCCGGCCAGCGCCTGCACCCCAATGGCGAGCGACACCTGCGCAGCCTGGAGGCCCTGCGCGCGCTGTACCCGGCGCACTTGCTCGCGGAGTCGCTGCACATTGCTAGCCGTTGCACTTTCGACCTGAGCCAGTTGCGCTATCAATACCCCAGGGAGTTGGTGCCGCAAGGGCAGAGCCCACAATCCTGGCTGCGTGCCTTGACCGAAGAGGGCATCGCCCATCGCTGGCCCGAGGGCGCGCCAGCCAAGACCCTGGAGCAGATCGATAATGAACTGCAGTTGATCAGCGAACTGGGCTACGAAAGCTACTTTTTGACGGTGCACGACATCGTGCGCTTCGCCCGCAGCCGTTCGATCCTCTGCCAGGGCCGTGGCTCGGCGGCCAACTCGGCAGTGTGCTTTGCCCTAGGCATCACCGAGATCGACCCGGGGCGGATGAACATGCTGTTCGAACGCTTCCTGTCCCGCGAACGCAACGAGCCACCGGACATCGACGTGGACTTCGAGCACGAACGCCGCGAAGAGGTGCTGCAATACGTGTTCCAGCGCTATGGCCGGCGTCGTGCGGCCTTGACCGCGGTGGTCAGCAGCTACCACGGTGCCGGCGCAGTGCGGGATGTGGCCAAGGCCCTGGGCCTGCCACCGGATCAGGTCAACGCGCTGGCCGATTGCTGTGGGCGCTGGAGCGATGAGGCGCCGCCCCTGGAACGCTTGCGCGAGGGTGGCTTCGACCCGGACAGCCCGGTGTTGCGGCGGGTGTTGGGCCTGACCCAACAACTGATCGGCTTTCCGCGCCATCTGTCCCAGCACCCCGGCGGCTTCGTGATTTCCGAGCAGCCGCTGGACACCCTGGTGCCGGTGGAAAACGCCGCCATGGCCGAGCGCACCATCATCCAGTGGGACAAGGACGACCTGGACGCGGTGGGCCTACTCAAGGTGGATATCCTCGCCCTCGGTATGCTCAGCGCGATCCGCCGCTGCTTCGACCTGCTGCGCCGCCATCGCCATCGCGACCTGACGCTGGCGACAGTGCCCCCGGACGATGCGGCAACCTACGCAATGATCAGCCGCGCCGACACGATAGGCGTGTTCCAGATCGAATCGCGGGCGCAGATGTCCATGCTGCCCCGGCTCAGGCCCAAGACGTTCTATGACCTGGTGATCGAGGTGGCCATCGTACGCCCCGGGCCGATCCAGGGCGGCATGGTGCATCCATATCTGCGGCGGCGGAACAAGGAAGAGCCTACGACCTATCCGTCGCCCGAGCTGGAGGCGGTACTCAAACGCACCCTGGGTATCCCGCTGTTCCAGGAACAAGTGATGCAGATCGCCATTGTCGCGGCGCACTACACCCCTGGCGAAGCAGACCAGTTGCGCCGCTCGATGGCGGCCTGGAAGCGCCATGGCGGCCTGGAGCCCCATCGCCAGCGGCTGCGCACCGGCATGCTCAAAAACGGCTACAGCGAGGCCTTCGCCGCCCAGGTGTTCGAGCAGATCAAGGGCTTTGGCAGCTACGGTTTTCCGGAGTCCCACGCGGCCAGTTTCGCCTTGCTGACCTATGCCAGTTGCTGGCTCAAATGCCATGAACCGGCGGCATTCGCCTGTGCCCTGATCAACAGCTGGCCCATGGGTTTCTATAGCCCGGACCAGATCCTGCAGGACGCACGCCGCCATCACTTGCAGATTCGCCCGGTGGACGTGACCGCCAGTGACTGGGATTGCAGCCTGGAACCCATCGACGGCCAGCAACCGGCGATTCGCATGGGGTTGCGCATGATCAGCGGCTTTCGCGAAGAAGAGGGCCGGCGTATCGAAAAAGCTCGCCAGGGCGCCAGGTTTGCGACTATCGCCGACCTGGGTGAACGCGCCCAACTGGACAGCCGGGCCCAGGAACTACTGGCAGATGCCGGGGCCTTGCGCCAGTTGGCCGGGCACCGGCATCGGGCGCGCTGGGACGTGGCCGGGGTGGAAAAACAGCTGGGCTTGTTTGCCGGGGTGTCGAGCCCGCAGGAAGAGGCGGTGCAACTGCCGGCCCCCAGCGTCGGCGAAGACCTGTACGCCGACTATGCCAGCGTGGGCACCACCCTGGGGCCCCATCCCTTGGCGCTGCTGCGTGATCAACTGCGCGCACGGCGCTGTCGCAGTTCCCAGGAGCTACAGGCGGTGGAGCATGGGCGCAATGTCAGCGTTGCCGGCCTGGTCACCGGGCGCCAGCGACCGGGCACCGCCAGCGGCGTGACCTTCGTGACCCTGGAAGATGAGTTTGGCAACATCAACGTGGTGGTCTGGCGCGACCTGGCCGAGCGTCAGCGCCAGGTGCTGGTGGGCTCACGGCTGCTCAAGGTGGATGGGCGCTGGGAAGCGGTAGGCGAAGTGCGCCATTTGATCGCTGGCCGCTTGAGCGACCTGACGCCGCTGTTGGCGGGGATCAGCGTGCGTAGCCGGGATTTCCGCTGAGGGGGGCAACCTTCCTGCGGCCATCGTGGTGTAACGGGCAGAGCCTGCGCGCGGAGCGCTATCCTCTGTGGGTGCAGGCTTGCCAGCAAGAACACCTAGGGCCCACGCCATGGTTAACGACCATCGCCGGCAAGCTTGCTCCTGCAATGGTTCGCAGATGCAGTGAAACCATCGCGTCCGGCTATGCTCCAACATTGGCGACTGTCCTCTCTCTGCACCGAGTTGATCCATGCAATTTTTATCCAATACCCATGGTTGTGACGGCTGGGGCGGTGAAATGGCCCAAAGGATTCGTGCCTTTGACTGGTCGACCACGGACCTGGGCTCGATTGACAGTTGGTCCACCAGCCTGACCTGCGCCGTGCAGATGCTCCTGGCTTCGCCGGTGCCGATGGTGATGCTCTGGGGGCGCGCCGGGCACATGATCTACAACGACAGTTACTCAGTGTTCGCCGGCGGGCGCCACCCGTTTCTGCTGGGCGTGCCGGTGGAGCAAGGCTGGCCGGAAGTGGCCGACTTCAACCGGCATGTCATGGACACCTGCCTGGCTGGCGGCACCTTGTCCTATCGCAACAAGGCCTTGATGCTGCTGCGCAATGGCAGCCCCGAAGACTTGTGGCTCGACCTCTATTACAGCCCGGTGGCCGGTGACGACCAGCAGCCGGCCGGGGTGCTGGCGATTGTCGTGGAAACCACCGCGCATGTGCTGTCCGAGCGTTTGCGCCAGGAAGCCGAGGGCGCTTACCGCGTGGCGGACGAGCGCTTGCAACTGGCGCTCAATGCCGGGGCGCTGCTGGGCTCCTTTGTCTGGGATGTGCTGCCGGATCGGCTGTCGGGCGACGAGCGTTTTGCCCGCACCCTGGGCCTGTCTATGGATGACGTGGAGCAGGGCCTGTCCATTGCCGTTGCCACCCAGATCATCCACCCCGATGACCTGGCGCGGGTCAACCGCCTGATTGCCCGCACCCTGGAAACCGGTGGGTCGTATAACGTCGAGTTTCGCGTGCGGCGCCCTGACGCCAGCTATCTGTGGGTACTGGCCAGTGGGCGTTGCGAGTTGGATGCGGGCGGGCGGCCGCTGCGTTTTCCGGGGGTGATCATTGATATCCATGTGCGCAAGATTGCCGAAGAATCCCTGCTCAAACTCACCCATAACCTGGAGCAGCGCGTCGCTGCCGAAGTCCAGGCGCGCTCGGCCGCCGAGGACCAGTTGCGCCAGTCGCAAAAGCTCGAGGCCATTGGCGGGCTGACCGGGGGCGTGGCCCATGACTTCAATAATCTGCTGCAGGTGATTGCCGGCAACCTGCACTTGCTGGCCCGCCATGAACGGGACAATCCCCAGGTACAACGGCGCGTCGGTGCCGCCCTGGCGGCTGTCGAGCGCGGCGCCAAGCTGTCCTCGCAACTGTTGGCCTTTGCCCGGCGCCAGCCCCTGTCACCGGCGGTGTTCAACCCCCGGCGCATTTATGAAGGCCTGGGTGAATTGCTGCAGCGGGCCTTGGGGGAAACGATCCAGATCGATGTGCAATTACCGCAAGATCCATGGTGCATCCATGTCGATCGCAATCAGTTGGAAAACGCCGTGCTCAACCTTGCGATCAATGCCCGGGATGCCATGAAGGGCGAGGGGGTGATCCGCATCACCGGTGAAAACATCACCCTGTCACCCGAGGATGGCAGCCGCAACGGGATTGCCCCCGGTGAATATGTGCGCCTGTCGGTCAGTGACACCGGGGCGGGCATGCCGCCGGCGGTGCTACGGCGGGTCTTCGAGCCATTCTTTACCACCAAGCCGGACGGTCACGGCACTGGCCTGGGCTTGAGCATGGTGTTTGGTTTCGTCAAGCAAAGCGGCGGGCACGTGCAGATCAGCAGCGAGCCAGGGCAGGGCACCGTGGTGCAGATGTACTTTCCCCACAGCCTTGAGCCGGAAAGCCAGGAAGCACCTGCCGCCGTGGCACTGCAAGAAGGCGGCAGGGAAACCATCCTGGTGGTGGAGGACAACGAAGGTGTACGCGGCGCGGCCGTGGAGTTGCTGCAACAGTCCGGCTACACAGTGCTCACCGCCGAGGATGGCGATGATGCGATGCTGATGCTGCGCACCGGCTTGCGGCCGGACCTGATCTTCACCGATGTGGTGATGCCGGGGCGAATCAAAAGCACCGACCTGGCCGAGTGGGCCAAGGCGCAACAGCCGCCGGTTGCGGTACTGTTCACCTCCGGGCATACCCGTGACATTCTTTCCAGCGACCACCTGCTGGGCAGCGAAATACATCTGCTGGGCAAACCCTACAGCCCCGAAGAGCTGACGCAACAGGTACGCTCGGTGCTGACCGCGCGGATAAACCACTGCGATTGAACGTTTGCCAAGGTGCCGGATCCACCACTGGACTTGCCGCCTCCTATAAGGTTGACCATGACTTCACAGCGCCACTTGCCGCCTGCCACCGATCTGCCTGCCGCGCGCCCCGGTTTTGTCCGGGTGCGGGGCGCCCGGGAACACAACCTGCGCAATGTCGATGTGGACATCCCACGGGATGCCCTGGTGGTGTTCACCGGGGTGTCGGGGTCGGGCAAGTCGTCCCTGGCGTTTTCCACGTTGTACGCCGAGGCGCAGCGGCGTTACTTCGAGTCGGTGGCGCCCTATGCCCGGCGCCTGATCGACCAGGTGGGCGTGCCGGATGTGGACTCGATCGAAGGCCTGCCGCCCGCCGTGGCCTTGCAACAGCAGCGGGGCACGCCGAGCACGCGCTCATCGGTGGGCAGCGTGACCACCTTGTCCAGCCTGATCCGCATGCTCTATTCCCGCGCTGGCAGCTACCCGCCGGGGCAGCCGATGCTGTACGCCGAAGACTTCTCGCCCAACCTGCCCCAGGGCGCCTGCCCGCAGTGCCACGGCCTGGGCCGCGTGTATGAGGTGACCGAGGCGCTGATGGTGCCCGATCCCTCGCTGACCATTCGCCAACGCGCCGTCGCCTCCTGGCCGCTGGCCTGGCAAGGACAAAACCTGCGGGACATCCTCGTGACCCTGGGCTATGACGTCGATGTCCCCTGGCGCGAGCTGCCGAAAAAACAGCGTGACTGGATCCTCTTCACCGAGGACACGCCCACGGTGCCGGTGTATGCCGGCTTGACCCCGGCGCAAACCCGCGACGCCCTCAAGCGCAAACTCGAACCCAGTTACCAGGGCACCTTCAGCGGCGCCCGGCGCTACATCCTGCACACCTTCACCCACACCCAGAGTGCGCTGATGAAAAAGCGTGTCGCGCAGTTCATGCAAGGCAGCCCGTGCCCCTTGTGCGAGGGCAAGCGCCTGACCAAGGCTGCGCTGTCGGTGACATTCGCCGGAGTGGATATTGGCGAGTTGTCGCAGCTGTCGTTGTTGCAACTGGCACAGCTTTTACGGCCGGTGGCCGAGGGCAAGGGGCGGGTAAAACTCTCGGTGGAAAAACGCCTGGCCGCCCAACGCATCGCCCAGGATTTGCTGGAGCGGGTCAGCACCCTGACCGACCTGGGCCTGGGCTATCTGTCGCTGGAGCGCAGCACGCCGACCCTGTCCTCTGGCGAGTTGCAGCGCCTGCGCCTGGCGACGCAATTGGGCTCGCAGTTGTTCGGCGTGATCTACGTGCTGGATGAACCGTCGGCGGGCTTGCACCCGGCCGATGGCGAAGCCTTGTTCACTGCCTTGGAACGCCTGAAAGCCGCCGGCAACTCGCTGTTTGTGGTGGAGCACGACCTGGAAACCATGCGCCGCGCCGACTGGCTGATCGATGTCGGCCCGGCAGCCGGCGAGCAAGGCGGCCAGGTGCTGTACAGCGGCCCACCGGCGGGCCTGGCACAGATTGAAGCGTCACAGACCCGCGAGTACCTGTTTGCCGAGCCGCGCCCGTTGAACACCTCGCACCGTGCGCCGAGTGGCTGGCTCAGCCTGGAAGGGGTCAGCCGCAATAATCTCGACGGGGTGAGCGTGGACTTCCCCCTGGGCTGTTTTACCGCGGTGACGGGGATTTCCGGCTCGGGTAAATCCAGCCTGGTCAGCCAGGCCCTGTTGGACCTGGTGGGGGAGGGCCTGGGGCGGGTGGTGGTCAGCGACGACGAGCCCGATCTGGAAGACGCACCGCAAACCAGCGGCGGGCGCATCCGCGCGGGCCTGGAGCAGATCCGCCGCCTGGTGCAGGTGGACCAGAAGCCCATCGGCCGCACCCCGCGCTCCAACCTTGCGACCTATACCGGCCTGTTCGATAACGTGCGCAAGCTGTTCGCCGCCACCCCGGCGGCGAAAAAACACCACTACGATGCCGGGCAGTTCTCCTTCAACGTCGCCAAGGGCCGCTGCCCGAACTGCGAGGGCGAGGGTTTTGTCAGCGTCGAATTGCTGTTTATGCCCAGCGTCTACGCACCATGCCCCATCTGCCACGGCGCGCGCTACAACCCCCAGACCCTGGCGATTACCTGGCAGGGCCTGAACATCGCCCAGGTGCTGGGCTTGACCGTCGAGCAGGCGGTGGACGTCTTCGCCGAACAACCGGGCGTACTGCGTGCGTTGCTAGTCCTGCGCGACATCGGCCTGGGTTACCTGCGCCTGGGCCAGCCGGCCACCGAACTGTCCGGCGGCGAGGCCCAGCGGATCAAGCTGGCCACCGAACTGCAACGCACCGCGCGGGGCGCGACCTTGTATGTGCTCGACGAGCCGACCACCGGCCTGCACCCTCGTGACGTCGACCGCCTGCTACTGCAACTCAACCACCTGGTGGACGCCGGTCACACGGTGATCGTGGTCGAACACGAAATGCGCGTGGTGGCCCAGAGCGACTGGGTCATCGACATCGGCCCAGGCGCCGGCGACCGTGGCGGTAAAGTCGTCGCCAGCGGCACGCCCCAACACCTCGCCCAGAACAAAACCAGCCGCACCGCCCCGTTCCTCGCACGGGAACTGGGCCAGGGGAATTGACCTTGGGCATGACAAGAGGCCCATGGATGGGCTAGCTTCAAGGTGTACCAGTCATTGATTAACTTGCGGAGGTACTTCATGCCAGTGAAACATGATCTTTATCAGGATTTGGGGTTGAGCAAGGAAGACGTTCAGCAGCGTCGGGCAAGCCACCATCGGTTAGATGTATTGCTCACCCAGTATGACGTCGCCGACAAGGAGGTGCTGGAAGCAGAATCCGCAAGTGCCAATGACGATGATGTAGAGAACCTGAAAAAGAAACGCCTGTTGATCAAAGATAAAATCGTCGAACAACTGGAACAGACCAAGGGGCACTAGCCAACGTTGGGAGCGGGGGTGTCCATATTTGTTCAGAATTGACCGAAGGACAGCAGCCCCTCCACTGCCTATTATCCCAACCGTTCGCCCGACCCTGGGGCACGTTGACTGCGCATGGAATGCGTTGTGGTGTCGGGCGAACTCTCTTTTCTAGGTGCGTAGCGCCTGTAGGCAAGCGTCGATCGAGCGCTGCTGGGTGTCTGCATACAGTTGCAATTCATCAAGGGTCCGGCGGCCCAGGGCCTGTTCAAATTCGGCCTGGTTGGCGTTGGCCGTGTAGTGACTCTGCGCCGCATCGCCCAGGTTCGACTGGAAAATCCCCGCCGCGCTGACCGGCAGAAAATCCTCGTACACCAATGGTTCGATTGCCACGCAGCCGGCCGCAAGCAGTGCGTCCAGATTGGGTTGCGGGCTCTTGTCGGCTGCGCGGCCCGTGTCGGTCACGAAGTAGCGAAAGAACGCCAACCCTTGTTCGCGCATGGCCCGGTGATTATCCGGGAAGGCCTGGAAATGCTGCGCCATCAGTTCGGTGTAGCGCTGGGCGTTGGCTTCGTTGGGGAAGGCGCCCAGTTCATCCCGCGCGGCGTTGAGCAACTGGTCGTAGAGTGCCCGGCCTTTGGGTGTCAGGGCCACGCCACGCTGTTCGATTTCACCAAACCTGGCGCTGTGGCTGCCCTTGGCATCGGTAAAGGCGATGGCTTCGTCGAGGGCCTTGAAGCTGGTCTGGCGTAGCAGGATCGGGCATTGGCGGCGGGGCGGGCCTTCGATCACGGCTTTGGGGGTGATGCCTTTGCCGGGCATGTCGGCTTGTACGCGGTCGATGTCCAGGGTTCGTGGGGTCAGGTGATTGATGTGCGGGCCCTTGAAGGCCACCACATCGGCAATCAGCCGGTGCTGGTCGCTGAGTTGCTGGTACTGGGCTGCGCTGACCGTGGCGGTGTGGTGCCAGCGAAAGGTTTCCAGGGCTTGTTGGACAAAGGCCTGGGCATCGCTGGCATTCAGGCCGCCGTCGGTTTCAGCTTGCTCTATCAGCGCCAGGGCTCGTGGGGTGAAGATCGAGCGCTTGGCCAGGGCGGCTTCGGCAAAGGCTCGCAGTTCAAGGTTTTCGATCAGTTCCAGGCGCAGCAGCGAGGTAAAGACCCGGAACGGGCTTGCCTGCAAGGCGCTTTCATGCACCGCGCGAAAGGCGGTGGAATGCACCGGCACGCCGGCCGGGGTGAGGTCGTAGTAGCCCACCGGTTGCATGCCCATCACCGCAAACAGGCGGCGGATGGTTGCCAGCTCATAGGCGCTGCCCAGGCGGATGGCGCCGTGGCGCTCCATGTCCAGGCGTTGGATTTCACCGGTGCGCTGCAGTTGCTGCGCCAGGTCGGTATCGCTGGCCAGTACCCGGGCATTGGTTTGGGCCACCAACTCCAGCAGCGCGCCATACAGCGGTACTTCCTCGCGGTACATGTCGGACATGGCCCTGGAGAAGTCTTTGCGGATGTCGTCGGGGCTGATATGGCGCGGGGTAGGCATAGAAAAATTCCTGGCTGCGATAACGGTGGTATGGGCCGTGAGCCAGATTTTGTTGGGCGGTGCCCTTGGGTGCAAACGAAGATTCCTCTGGACTTCATTCTGCAAATGAATGAGCGCCACAGGCATAAACAAAAATCCCGCCTGGGTAGGCGGGATTGGTCAACCCAGGTTGCCCTGGATCAGCCTGGGAACAATTCGCTCAGCTTCATTGCCAGCATCATGTCGCCTTCGGCGCGCAGCTTGCCGCCCATGAAGGCCTGCATGCCATCGGTTTCGCCGCTGACGATACCTTTCATGGTTTCAGCATCCATCACCAGAGTCACCTGGGCGTCAGGGTTCTCGCCTTCTTGCAATTCGCAAGTGCTGTCCTTGACGATCAGCGAGAAGTTCTGGGTGTCGTCGATACGGAAACCGAACACCAGGTCCAGGCCGGCAGCAGCGCTTGGGTTGAATTTGGCTTTCATTGCTTCTACGGCTTTAGCTACGTCAGTCATGGTTCGATCCTTTTATGGGTGGTGCCAGTGACCTTGGGGTCACGGTTGGCCGCAGTCATCGGAAAGTGATGAGCTGCGGCGCCTTCAACAGTTGCAAGTGGGTATGGCTGTTGAAGGAAGCCAGTGCCACTTCGCGACCACGGAACTTCAAGTGGTTGAGCGAAGTGTTGACAATCTGCCAGTTCAGCTCGAAAGCCTGGGTGGCAGGTATGCGGGTAATCAGGTGGAGCAGGGCGGTGATGGTGCCGCCAGAGGTAAATACCGCAATCTTGTGGGAATTGTCGGCAGTCTCGAGCAGGCGCTGCAGGCCACCCTGGACGCGCTCGACAAAGCCCAGCCAGCTTTCCAGGCCGGGCGTGTCATAGGTACCGCTCAGCCAGCGCTCGATGATCAGGGCGAAGATGCGCTGGAACTCGCCACGGTTGTGTGGGGCGTTGCGCAGGATTTCCAGGGCTTCGGGCTCGCTGTCGAGCAGGTCTGGGAGCAGGGCGCGGATGATCGCGTCGGCGTCGAATTCGTTGAAGGCGCTGTCGATTTCCAGGGGCGGCACCGGCAAGCCTTGGGCGCCGATGGCTTCGAACGCGGCGTTGGCCGTGTGCTGCTGGCGGCGCAGGTCGCCCGATACGCAGCGGTCGAACGTCAGGCCCAGGTCCGCCAGGTGGCTGCCCAGTACCTGGGCCTGCTGCACACCGACGGGCGACAGGACGTCATAGTCGTCTGCACCGAAGGAGGCCTGGCCATGTCGAATCAAATAGATGCTGCCCACGTCCGTTCACCCGGTACGTTGAAAGTCTGGCGAGGTTATGAGGATGCCGGGAAGCTGTCAATGAAAAAACATACGCTTGTTTTAAAAGCTCGTTAGAGGCCCGCTTCAAGGGGTTTCAGCTCTGGCTCACCGGCAGTCCCATCGGTATGCTGGGGCAATCCGCGCCTGGCGCACCGTTTCTGTAAGGAGTCCCATGGAGTTTTTGGCTGAGTATGCAAGTTTTCTGGCTAAAACCGTTACGTTGGTCGTCGCCATTCTGGTGGTGCTGATCAGTTTTGCGGCGTTGCGCAGCAAGGGCCGGCGCAAGAATGCCGGGCAGTTGCAGGTCAGCAAACTCAATGATTTCTACAAAGGCCTGCGCGAGCGCCTGGAGCAGACCTTGCTCGACAAGGATCAGCTCAAGGCCCTGCGCAAGTCCCAGGGCAAGGCCGAGAAAAAACAGAAGAAAACCCCCGAGGCCAAACCACGGGTGTTTGTCCTGGATTTTGACGGGGACATCAAGGCCTCAGCCACCGAGAGCCTGCGCCATGAAATCACCGCGTTGCTGAGCCTGGCCACACCCAAGGACGAAGTGGTGCTGCGCCTGGAAAGCGGCGGTGGCATGGTCCACAGCTATGGCCTGGCGTCCTCGCAATTGGCGCGGATCCGCGAGGCGGGCGTGCCCTTGACGGTGTGCATCGACAAGGTCGCGGCCAGCGGCGGCTACATGATGGCGTGCATCGGCGAGAAGATCATCAGCGCGCCGTTTGCCATCCTCGGCTCGATTGGCGTGGTGGCCCAGTTGCCCAACGTCAACCGCCTGCTGAAAAAGCACGATATCGACTTTGAAGTACTCACTGCTGGCGAGTACAAGCGCACCCTGACGGTGTTTGGCGAAAACACCGAGAAGGGCCGGGAGAAGTTCCAGGAAGACCTGGACATCACCCATCAACTGTTCAAGAACTTCGTGTCGCGCTACCGCCCGCAACTGGCCATTGACGAAGTGGCTACCGGCGAAGTCTGGCTGGGCATCGCGGCGCTGGACAAGCAACTGGTGGACGCCTTGCAGACCAGTGACGAATACCTGGCCACCAGGGCCAAGACCGCCGAACTGTTCCACCTGCACTATGCCGAGCGCAAAAGCCTGCAAGAGCGGGTGGGCCTGGCGGCCAGCGGCTCGGTAGACCGGGTACTGCTGACCTGGTGGAGCCGCCTGACCCAACAGCGCTTCTGGTAACCCCCGCCTTGTAGTCGGCTTGCAGACCATGACGATCTTCAGATCGCTATTGCCCGCAAGCTGGCTCATATATCGCCGCAATGCAGGCTATACACGTTGTTGTCGTCCGGGGCGCCCTGGCAGCGTAGGGGATTACACAGTGCATCTTAGGTAGTAATCCCCTTTACCCAAGTCCATTCTCTTTGGTGTTGCGCGACCTGCTTACATTGGACACTGGTATTGCTGGCTGTAATTCTTGGGCTCTACCCCAAAGGGGTTATTCTCAAGGATAAGGAATCGCCTGATGCTCGGTTACTATGCGCACTACAGCCAGTATTACATCACCACGCTGATGCTCTTCACCACCCTGTTTTTTGCCTTGCCGATCTTTATCGCGCCGATTGCCTGGGCCCGGGCGATGCGCTGGACGATTCCCGAGCATCAGCATCTGGCCATTTATTTTGGGCGCTGCCTGGGGGCGTTTATCCTGGTGGTGGAAGTGGCGATGTTGCGCTCGGCAACTACGGGCACCAGCTTTAGTTATGCGTTCGATATGCTGTTCGTAGTTTTCTCATTGATGTTTGTGGTGCATGTGTACGGGGCTTTGAAACGTATCCAGCCTATTACTGAAACCCTGGAGATCGGCTTCTGGATGATTCTGTTTGTGCTCAATATGCTCTTCTATCCAGCTCAATCAATTACTTTCTAATCAGCACCTGCGCTATAGCCATCGGCCGCGATTATCAGCACTGAGCATTGTCCGCAGTCCCCTGAATATGATCGTGACGTTGGCTTGATTCTACGCCAGCGCTAAATAGCGATCGTGCCATTTGTGCGGGGGCAGGGCACGAGGATGGAGCATCGTTGATCGGGAATTGTATCTCTCGATCTGCCCCCAGCTGTACGGGGCGAGGCGCCACAGAACCCTCTACTGTCAGTGCAACAATAAATCGCCTGGATAACGCCCCATGTTCATGTCCACCAGCCTGCTGTCGGCCTTTGCGCTGTTTGCCTTCGTGTCTTCGATTACCCCTGGGCCCAATAACACCATGTTGCTGGCGTCGGGAGTGAACTTCGGTTTTCGCCGCTCGATTCCCCATGCCCTGGGGATCAGCGTGGGTTTTATGGTGTTGGTGATTTCGGTCGGCCTGGGCCTGGGGGAAGTGTTCAAGGCGTGGCCTTGGGCCTACACCGCATTGCGTTACATCGGCGCGGCGTATTTGTTGTACCTGGCGTGGAAGATCGCGACTTCAAGCGCGATGTCGGATGACACGGACGGCAAGCGCAAGCCCATGACCTTTCTCGCCGCTGCGGTGTTTCAGTGGGTCAACCCCAAGGCCTGGGTCATGGCGTTGGGGGCGATCACCACCTATACGCCGGCGGAAGGTTACTTCACTAACGTGCTGATCATTGCCGTGGTGTTTGCTGTGGTCAACTTGCCGAGTGTGTGCGTGTGGGCCGGGTGTGGCACCGGTTTGCGCAATGTCTTGCGTGAGCCGCGCTGGTTGAAGCTATTCAACTGGTCGATGGCGGGGTTGTTGGTGTTGTCGTTGTACCCGATGTTTTTCCTCGGGTGACAGGTTCGGGATATCAAGCCTTGGGGCTATCGTGAATGACTCTAATGAACTGTGAGAATTGACAGTATCGGACAGTCAGTGGCTTGCCCACTATCAATTGCTGTCCACGGTTTTCGAGCCTTTCAACGAATGTTGTTTTTGGGGCGTCGTTAAACCATCAATCTTGAGTCAATGGAGTGTCACCCAATGTCTAAGGAACTCATCAGCCCGCCGGGCGCAGACGCGTTGCAACCCCATCCCGAAGCCGGAGGTTCTGCAGAGGGGTTCAAAGCCCCGCCCTCTCAGTTGGCCTATCTCAAAGACAACTCGGTTAACCCAGCCAGGTACTTGATGATGTCCAGCGGATACGTCATGACCACCAAGGATATTAACCAGGCCTCGAAATTCCTGGTTATCAGTTATGGCGACGGGAATTGGTACATTATGACGGTCGATACCGCAGAGTATCTTTCGTTTACCGACCGCAGCTACCTCTACGCCTATTCGGGCTGGAGTAATGCGAGATACGTGACCCTCGACCCCGTGAGCTTTAAAAGATACCCGGGGCTCTATCTGCATAATGGCTACGTCTGTTGCAATGGCCTCAAGGACAAGCCAGACAGCCTGATGAACGTCCATCCCGAGTTGATCAACTAGCGGTTAAACACGCCAAATCGTGCGCTGGGTACAGCGGTGTATCACGCGCACCTTGACCCGGGTTTCAGACCGGCGAGATCGTAGCCAGCAGGCCGATTCCAACGGTCAGTGCCAGAAACCCGAGAAGAAAAAATGCCATCTTAGCCATGGGGCCTCCAAAAGGAAGAAGGGCGGCTGGAGAGTTCCTGCCGATGAGCCATTGTCGCGGTTGTGGTCTGTTCGGTACAGATGCAGGTGTTAAAGAAAAAAGCGTATCAGATGCAGCTTGCACGCTGCTGTACCGAGGTTTCGGCTGGGGCGTGGAGGTGCCGATCAGACTGTCCGGGCAACTTTAGCGCGCCTGGGATTGGTGTCCAGCCGGCGCAGGCTTTCGACGGCAGGCAGGATGTATTTGAACCACTGCGCGCGGTGCGGGCCTGGCTGGTCGCGCATCTGTTCGATGCCCGGCGATTGAGCTTCATCGATGGGGTAGCAGTCATCACTGCTGCGCCTGCCGTCGCGGTACACAATAAAACCGCCGCGCCCGCTGCCACATTGGTGCAGGTATACCGGCGACAGTTCTCGTTGCTTATCAACGCGCGCATTCAACTGGACGATGTAGGCCCCCATGGCAAGCGACACGCCCACAATCAGCCCCAGGCATAGCACCAACTGCCAGGTGTAGCTGGCCCCCGCCTTATCGCAATGCACTGGCGACACAGCATGCAGCTGCCTGCTCGATGCTCTGGCCCACCAGGAACCCGCTACCGCCCCCCAGGTTGACCAGCTGCCCCCGCGAAGGCAGGACGCTGGCCATCAGGGCGAATAAAATCAGGGCCAACAGGACTCTTTTGACGATCGCATAAAGGTTCATGACGGTGCTGACCTCAGGATTTGAAGAGCCCCAGCTTAGAGAGTGCCGGGTTAACGCGAGGTAAACATCCGCTGGAAATCGCTCGACTTCCGTTATCCTTCACTCCTCTGCGCAACACCCGTCCGAGGGGACTTTTTAGTGCATATTCACCTGCTGCTGGTCGAGGACAACCTGGATCTGGCCACCACCGTCATCGAGTACCTGGAGATCAGCGGCATGGTCTGCGACCACGTCACTAATGGCCAGGCTGGCCTTAACCTGGCACTCGCCCAGCATTACGACGTCATTCTCCTGGATATCATGTTGCCGCGCCTCGACGGCCAGCAGGTGTGCGAGCGGTTGCGCCAGCAAGGCAGCCAGACGCCCATTCTCATGCTCACTTCACTGGACGCGCTCTCGGACAAGCTCGCCAGCTTTGCAGCGGGCGCTGACGACTATCTGGTCAAGCCATTCGAGCTGGCCGAGCTGGTGGCCAGGATTCGCGCCCTGAGCATGCGCCGCAGCAGCCAGACCAGCCGCCTGCAGGTAGACGATCTGGTGATGGACCTCACCACCCGCAAAGTCAGTCGCGCCGGGCAGGCGCTGCATTTGTCACCCATCTGCTGGACCTTGCTGGAATACCTGATGCGCGCCAGCCCTGAACCCGTGCCCCGGGAACGCCTGGAAACTTCAGTCTGGGGCGACGAACCGCCGGACAGCAATACCCTCAAAGTGCACATGCATCGACTGCGCAAGGCGGTAGACAAACCCTTCGGCCGGCCGTTGATCCACACCCTGCCTGGGGTCGGTATCCAGGTAAAACCCCATGCGTAACGGCTTGAGCTTGAAGTGGGTGATCAGCGGCAGCTTCCTGCTGCTGATTGCCGTGGTGTTATTGATCTACAGTCAACTATTGCCGGTATACACCGTGCGCGGCCTGCTCTACACCGCCAGTGCGATGATGGAAGAAGAGGCGCAGTACTTCGTCAGGCATTATAAAAAGGACCCGACCACGCCCCCTCCGCACAACTACTTCTTCGAGGGCGTCATTGGCAAGGAAGCCTTGCCGGCGAGCGTGCGTGAGTTGCTCAAGGCGCCGCCGAGCATGTCTTTCGGTGCCGTGCAGGTGTTCGGTGATACCGACTCCGATGACGACGACGCCGAGGTCCGGGCGGTTCTCTCCCAAGACCTGGGCGACGGCAAGACCCTCTATATGTATGACATCGACCATGACCACGAAGAGGGCGGCGAGGTCGAGACGCCGCTGTCCGATGCCTACTTTGACCAGGTGCTGCAAGGCGTGGTGTTCGTCAGCCTGGCGGTGTTCGTGCCGGCGCTGATCATCATCGCCCTGTTGGTCTGGTGGCTGGTGCGGCCGCTGGGGCGCCTGGTGCAATGGTCCAGCACCCTGAAAAACCCTGACGCAATGGCCAGCGCGCGCCCGGATTTCAGCTTCAAGGAGTTCAATACCCTGGCCGACGCCCTGGCCCAGAGTGTCGAGCAAGTGCAGGCCGCCAGCCAGCGTGAAGGCCGCCTGTTGCGCTACACCAGCCATGAACTGCGAACCCCGCTGGCGGTGCTCAAGGCCAATATAGAACTGCTGGCCCTGCAGGCCGGCGGTGTCCTGCCATCCTCCCTGCAGCGTATCGAACGCTCGGTGTTGAACATGCAACTTATCGCCGAGACCTTGCTGTGGATGAGCCGCGAACGTCCCGAACCGCTGCCCGAAGAAGACATCGACCTGAGCGCGTTGGTCGGCGAGCTGATTAACAAGCATCGCTACCTGATCGGCAATCGTGATATCGAGCTGCTTGTCGACATCCACAGCGAACCCTGCCGACTACCCCCCACCGCGTGCCGCATCGTGATCGGTAACTTCCTGCGCAACGCCCTGCAATACGCGGAAGAGGGCCAGGTAGAAATCAGCTTCAACTACCCGCGCCTGGTAATTGCCAACCACATCAGGGAGGCCAAGCCGAGGGAGGAATCCAGCGATTACGGCTACGGCCTGGGGCTGCAGTTGATGCGGCAGTTATGTGCAAAATTGGGCTGGCAGATTGATGTGATTCTTGAGCAGCAGCGTTTTACCGTCGCTCTGGAGTTCACGAGCTTGCAGGGTGTTGGGGCTCCGGGAGGAGGAGGGTGAAGAGTATTGGGTCGACAGGTGGAGTTTTGCGCAAACTGATTGTTGTACTCATGCTCGGTTTTTCGTGAAGTTTTCCTGTCATTGCGGGTGATGGCAGGCCGGTCAAAGTCTCGGCCTTTGGAGCTGCGTTTCATCTGCAACCTGAACCTGCAAAGCAAGGCTGATACCTGGTCGCTGCTGCGTGACATCTCGGCGATCTACCGAGGCATGACTGACTGGGCCTAGGGCCAGGTGTTCACCCTGTCGGATAGGGGTGGGGATAGTTTACAGCTCCCTAAAATATTAACCCTCTGCCTAAGAACACCATTAAATTTTTGTGCCTATTATGACTATGCCGTTATTAGTACTGGTTTTGTAAACTCTTACCTGTCCAGTATTGTCGATAACGTTTGATCGGCATGTTTTGATTTATTTATTTAGTTCTGGCTCGAAGAATTCAATCCCACTACAGCTTCTTCTGCCGCCTGAAGTTTTTACAGGCAGTCGTGTAGCTGCTTTGAGTTCCAATGGAAAGGTAGATCGAAAGTGAAAATGGAATGCTTAATATAAGTATGCATACTATAAGTGAGGCTATTGGAATGCAGCTAATGATTTTTATATTTTTGAACGTGTTACCTGGTGTGATGTTTGCTTTAAAGAATAACATGCCCAGCGAAGTTATGAATGCTAGTGCTGATGAGGCGGTAAGGCAGCTTTGTTGTAGATCTGGCTTGAAGAAGGCTTGGGAGTAAATATGGCTATGCCATGTAACAAACAAGGACGCAGAGAGCAGCGCTCCAAAAAATCAAAGGCACCAAATAACGATGCGGCTTCTTGTTCAAATTTGCTCCTTTCAGCTTTGGTCGGTGTCTTGTAGGTAGTTGAAGGTATCCGACGATCAGTAATTGCCTGCCAGTTAGTAACTGTTACCTATGTGCGTGAACTGATTTGTAACCCATGTGGGTGAGTCATACCCCTCCTACAAGTGCGGAGCGGGTTCCCGAACTTTAATAGGTTTATTTGTAGGATAATTCCTGATTTTTGTTCTGAATGATCCCTGGCGCGCTGTGTAGGCTAGTAATCATCATTTGAAATTATTCACCATGGTGTTGGGCGGGAAAAAGCGAGCAGCGTGTAAGCGCTTTATGCCCTCTTTAAGAATGGAATTTAATGTGTTGTGGCGGGTGTGCTAGTTGACGCGCCGGCTATATGCACTGGTTTCAGTATTGGTTTCGCTTCAGCACTTGCTGCTGCAAAAAAGCCTGGAGGGGAGGGGTATGACTTCAAATAGTTTCCAAAATGAAGTACCAAAGACGCGGGTCAATATAACGCTAGACCTGCACACCGGTAGTGCTCAGAAGAAAGTGGAATTGCCACTGAAACTAATGGTCATGGGTGATTACAGTAATGGTGAGGAACAGCGAAAAGTTAATGTTCACAAAAAAACTTTAACAGCGTCCTCCGTGGTGCGTGCCCCGCAGCACATCCAGGCAATCAATGCCTCAAATGAGTCCGCCAAGCTGGTGGGCTTCGCTCCCGGCACCGCCGGCATGCCCGACGGCGAATACAAGCTGGGCAGCCACACCGTGACCAAATGCCTGGGCGGCGTGCGCCTGGACCGCTCCCTGCACCTCACCGACGTAATGGTCGAAGGAGAAACCATTGACTTCAAAAATGCTTGAAGAGGCCCTGTCCTCCTGTGAGGCCGTCGCGGCCCAGCTGCAATGCCTCGACCCGCTGCTGGCCGAGGTCGCCGGCCGCCTGCGCCGCCAGCCGCCGCAAGTGGCGATGACCGTCGCCCGTGGCAGTTCGGACCATGCCGCCAGCTACTTCGCCTACCTGACCATGCAGCACGTGGGCGTGCCCGTGGCGTCGCTGCCGATGTCGGTGGTGACCCTGGCGCAGGCGCCGCTGAAAGTCAGCGGCCAGGCGGCCTTCGGCTTCTCTCAGTCGGGGCAGAGCCCGGACCTGGTCAACAGCCTGCGCCTGCTGCGCAAGCGCGGGGCCTTGAGTGTGTCGATGGTCAATGCCGAAGATTCGCCCCTGGAAGCCGCCTGCGAATTCCATGTGCCGCTGTGCGCCGGCCCCGAACGCAGCGTGGCCGCGACCAAGAGTTTTATCGCCACCCTGAGCGCCAGCGCCCAGTTGGTCGGCCACTGGAACCAGGAAGACGGCCTGCTCGAAGCCTGCCACGCCCTGCCTGCCGGCCTGCGCGAAGCGGCGACCCAGGACTGGAGCCTGGCCATCGACGCCCTGCGCGATTGCCAGCGCCTGATGGTCATCGGCCGTGGCGCCGGGTTTGCCATCGCCCAGGAAGCCGCGCTTAAGCTCAAGGAAACCTCGGCGATCCAGGCCGAAGCCTTCAGCAGCGCCGAAGTGCGCCACGGGCCGATGGCGTTGATCGACCACAACTACCCGCTGCTGGTGTTTGCCCCGCGCGGCGCCGAACAGCCGGGCCTGCTGACCCTGGCCACGGAAATGCGCCAACGCGGGGCCCGGGTGCTGCTGGCCGCGCCCGACGATATTGCCGAACGCGACCTGACCCTCAGCCGCGCCGAGCACCCGGCACTGGACCCGATCCTGGCAATCCAGAGTTTCTATGTGATGGCTGCAGGCCTGGCCCAGGCCCGGGGCATGGACCCGG